>NZ_QBKT01000001.1 GCF_003054265.1 Kordia periserrulae
GTTCCACTTACGGTAAAGTCCTCGGTTGGTTCGCCTACCAAATCATCGGTGATTGGAACAGATACGTTTACTGTAGTCTGACCCGCTGGAATCGTAGCCGTTACTGTCGTAGTGGTATAATCCGCTGGATCGGTCGCTGAGTTGTCCACCGTAGTGATGCTCACTACCGTATCTACACTGCTTGGATTGTCAATACTTACTGGTACTGATGCCGTGCCGGCATCTTCTGCAACGGTGACATCGCCTATGCTGAAAGCTGGGGTATCATTATCGGTGATGGTCACTATGCCTGTATCACTTGCATTGCTTGTGTTGCCACTTGTAACAGTTCCACTCACGGTAAAGTCCTCGGTTGGTTCGCCTACCAAATCATCGGTGATTGGAACAGATACATTTACTGTAGTCTGACCCGCTGGAATCGTCGCCGTTACTGTCGTAGTGGTATAATCCGCTGGATCGGTTGCTGAGTTATCCACCGTAGTGATGCTCACTACCGTATCCACACTGCTTGGATTGTCGATACTTACTGGTACTGATGCCGTGCCGGCGTCTTCTGCAACGGTGACATCGCCTATGCTGAAAGCTGGGGTATCATTATCGGTGATAGTCACCGTGCCACTATCACTTGCATTACTTGTGTTGCCACTTGTAACAGTTCCACTCACGGTAAAGTCCTCGGTTGGTTCGCCTACCAAATCATCGGTGATTGGAACAGATACATTTACTGTAGTCTGACCCGCTGGAATCGTCGCCGTTACTGTCGTAGTGGTATAATCCGCTGGATCGGTTGCTGAGTTGTCCACCGTAGTGATGCTCACTACCGTATCCACACTGCTTGGATTGTCAATACTTACTGGTACTGATGCCGTGCCTGCGTCTTCTGCAATGGTGACATCGCCTATGCTAAAGCCTGGGGTATCATTATCGGTGATAGTTACTATACCACTATCACTTGCATTGCTTGTGTTGCCACTTACCACAGTTCCACTCACGGTAAAGTCCTCGGTTGGCTCTCCTACCAAATCATCGGTGATTGGAACAGATACGTTTACTGTAGTCTGACCCGCTGGAATTGTCGCGGTTACTGTCGTAGTGGTATAATCCGCTGGATCGGTCGCTGAGTTATCCACCGTAGTGATGCTCACTACCGTATCCACACTGCTTGGATTGTCGATACTTACTGGTACTGATGCCGTGCCAGCGTCTTCTGCAACGGTGACATCGCCTATGCTAAAGCCTGGGGTATCATTATCGGTGATGGTCACTATGCCTGTATCACTTGCATTGCTTGTGTTGCCACTTGTAACAGTTCCACTCACGGTAAAGTCCTCGGTTGGTTCGCCTACCAAATCATCGGTGATTGGAACAGATACATTAACTGTAGTCTGACCCGCTGGAATGGTTGCCGTTACTGTCGTGGTGGTATAATCCGCTGGATCGGTCGCACTGTTGTCCACCGTAGTGATGCTCACTACCGTATCTACACTGCTTGGATTGTCAATACTTACTGGTACTGATACCGTGCCGGCATCTTCTGCAACGGTGACATCGCCTATGCTGAAAGCTGGGGTATCATTATCGGTGATGGTCACTATGCCTGTATCACTTGCATTGCTTGTGTTGCCACTTGTAACAGTTCCACTCACGGTAAAGTCCTCGGTTGGTTCGCCTACCAAATCATCGGTGATTGGAACAGATACATTTACTGTAGTCTGACCCGCTGGAATCGTAGCCGTTACTGTCGTGGTGGTATAATCGTTTGGATCGGTCGCTGAGTTATCCACCGTAGTGATGCTCACTACCGTATCTACACTGCTTGGATTGTCAATACTTACTGGTACTGATGCCGTGCCTGCGTCTTCTGCCACGGTGACATCGCCTATGCTAAAGCCTGGGGTATCATTATCGGTGATGGTCACTATGCCACTATCACTTGCATTACTTGTGTTGCCACTTACCACAGTTCCACTTACTGTAAAGTCCTCGGTTGGCTCGCCTACCAAATCATCGGTGATTGGAACAGATACATTAACTGTAGTCTGACCCGCTGGAATCGTCGCCGTTACTGTCGTAGTGGTATAATCATTTGGATCGGTCGCTGAGTTGTCCACTGTAGTGATGCTCACTACCGTATCTACACTGCTTGGATTGTCAATACTTACTGGTACTGATGCCGTGCCGGCATCTTCTGCAACGGTGACATCGCCTATGCTAAAGCCTGGGGTATCATTATCGGTGATAGTTACTATGCCACTATCACTTGCATTGCTTGTGTTGCCACTTGTAACAGTTCCACTCACGGTAAAGTCCTCGGTTGGCTCGCCTACCAAATCATCGGTAATTGGAACAGATACATTCACTGTAGTCTGACCCGCTGGAATGGTTGCCGTTACTGTCGTGGTGGTATAATCGTTTGGATCGGTCGCTGAGTTATCCACCGTAGTGATGCTCACTACCGTATCTACACTGCTTGGATTGTCAATACTTACTGGTACTGATGCCGTGCCTGCGTCTTCTGCCACGGTGACATCGCCTATGCTAAAGCCTGGGGTATCATTATCGGTGATGGTCACTATGCCACTATCACTTGCATTACTTGTGTTGCCACTTGTAACAGTTCCACTCACGGTAAAGTCCTCGGTTGGTTCGCCTACCAAATCATCGGTGATTGGAACAGATACGTTAACTGTAGTCTGACCCGCTGGAATCGTCGCTGTTACTGTCGTAGTGGTATAATCCGCTGGATCGGTTGCACTGTTATCCACTGTAGTGATGCTCACTACCGTATCCACACTGCTTGGATTGTCGATACTTACTGGTACTGATGCCGTGCCGGCGTCTTCTGCAACGGTGACATCGCCTATGCTAAAGGCTGGTAGGATACATGCAGAGGTATCTCCACTATCTGTTACTGCTACAGTTGTTCCTTGTTGAGCAGAAGATCCGCTTACTTGCGGAATTCCATTACCATCAACATTGTCTCCTAGACTATCGTCTGTTCCTGGATTTACAAGGTCTGTAACTATGAATGTTCCTGCTCCTTCAATAGCATCAGCACAGCCATCACCATCACTATCCGTATCTAAATGATCTGGAATTCCATCTGCATCAGAATTTTGATCAATACAATATGATAGCTCGTATACTTGTAAGGTAATATTATTAGAGCTTACATTGTTTTTTCCAACTTCAATAGTAAAACTTGTTATAGGTCCATCTATACTTAAAGCAATACTATTATTGGGTGCATTCCCTGCTGAAGCAGCACTTACAACACTTTGTCCTGTAAATGTTCCATTAGCTCCAAGGTTTATATCTGTTAAAGTTACTGGAGCAATTACTCCTGAATTTTCCGCACTAAAGTCTGCTCTATCTTGATTGTCTAATCCTCCAAGCTTATAATTAACATTGTATACAGGTTGTGAAAATGTAAAGGTGTATATAGCTGTATCACCATTAGCAAAATCAGTATTGTTTGGTTGAATATCAATTAATTCTCCCGTAACACCAACAGCGGTAGCATTTTGAACACCACTATTCCATGTTGCGCTTCCTTGAAGATCAAAAGTTGCGTTTACATCTACACCATTATATGGATATATATTATTAACAACAACTGGATCGTCCGTGTTATTGTTAAAGGTTTGTCCTAAATCTACAAAACCTGGCGAACAATCAAATTCATCTACGTCTAAGATTCCATCATTATCATCATCAAGATCACAACCATCAGGCACTAAATCTCCGTCATTATCGGCAGTGTCATCGTAGCCATTACATATATCATTTGCATCAACGACTCCGTCATTATCTTGATCACATTGTCCAAAAGCATCAAAAGCGGTATTATCTTGGGAAGTTCCAACTGCTTGACCTGTTGTTGTGTTTACATTATTTGGCACTCCTGTTGACGTATTTACAGGACCATTTAACATGTCGCTCCCATCAACGTCTGCTGCTGTTAAATTGTCACCTCCTTCTATGGCATCAGGACAGCCGTCGCCATCGCTATCTGTATCTAAGAAATCAGGAATGGTATCGTTATCGGTATCAACAACTGCACAAGAATCAAACACAAATTCTAATACATCTGTACCATTTCCGTCAGGTCCTTCACCTGTAACTTCAAATGTTAGGGTACTTACAATTCCGTATACTTGAATACTTCCTGCGGCAGTTCCTAATCCGCCAGAAGTATCAGCATCTCCTGAGAGTACTATTGGTATTCCAGGTCCTAAATCTTGACTCGTTTCTCTGTAGAATTGTTTCGAGTTTACAATCAACTGATTGTTCCCAGAGATTTTTGCCATGGAGAGATTGGCGTTTTGCAGTGTCCAAAGTGATGAGTTGGAAATGTAATCACCAGAAGGTACTTGCGTATTTCCTCCCAATCTGTCAATGTGAATTATTGGGTTGTATGTAGGACTGGCAAAGGTAATGGTTACTGTTCCTACAACTCTGTCGTTACCTGCTGCATCTAGCGGTTCTGCTGAAGTATCCCAAGTTACTGAGAGTTGCAACGAATTGGCTCCTTGAACTGCTGGATCTGAGAAGAACGCACCAGTTGTCATGGTACCATTTGGCGCATAGTTTATAGCTCCACCAGCTGGTATGGTGCTTCCAAAAGTAACGGTATTTGTTCCCGCTGTATTTATGTATGGATTGCTTCCTGTCCAAGAACCTGAAGTTAAATCACGAGAAACACATACGTTTTCATTATCATCAATGATTCCGTCGTTGTCGTTATCAATATCAATATTATCTGTAACACCATCGCCATCTGTATCAACTGATGAAGAAGCCGAACATGTTGCAGGAGGCGTTACTGTTACATCTACCAATTGACAGGTAGCATCTGCGTCGTCTGTTACTGTAAATACAATGTTTCCGCCAGAAATTGGAAATGGTCCGAATTGAACAGGCGTATTGTATGAAATATTTGCTTGAGAAATGTCTCCAGAAACGGTGTATGAAGGTCCTAAGAAATCTCCTGACGGACTAATATAGAAGCTAAATGTATCGTCAGAATCGTCAAAAGGTGTTCCGTTGTCATTACAGAATACGGAGGTTACCGAAGCCGTGTCTAAACCACATACATCGCAGGCTACTGAGTTTCCTGCATTGGTGACAGCTACGTTGGTACCTGTATATCCACCTTGTCCTGTAACTCGTCCATCTGCTGGATTTACGGTTACAGGCGAAGTTCCGAGCACACCATCATCATCGTCATCGGTGTGTCCTGCTTCTAATGCATCTGCACAGCCGTCGCCATCACTGTCAGTATCGAGTGAATCTATAATTCCGTCATTATCTGTATCTAAACTTGCACAAACACCGTTAAAATTTAACGCACAGTAGTCAGCATCTTGATAGTTTATTGTTCCGTCGCCATCGGCATCGCCACTTGGATCATCTGACAAACAGCTAAAAGGATTTGTAACAATAGTGTTTACCAAAAAGTTATCTGACTGCGAGAAGGTAGTTGTATCCGTTGGCGAACCAAACGTTCTGTTTACAACGATAACGCCGTCAACTAATATTCTATATGAGTTTCCTTGAATTCCGTCTCCGAAGGTATCCGTAATTGAGAAGAAATAGTTGCCGTTTTCGGTAACAGTTATGTCTTGAGAAACCGTTACATTTCCTGTTCCGTATGTTCCTGTGGGTTGACTAGCTATTGGAGTGCCTCCTAGTGATAACGACCAACCTACTTCTGTTGAAAATTGGTCTAAATCGATTTCAATTCGTATTACTGAATCTGGGTTTAATGGTACAGGATTTGTTCCACACAATTCTTGTGTATCTAAAATTCCGTCATTATCATCATCTTCGTCTACTAAGTCATTTACACCATCACCATCAGAATCTGGTGGAGACGTTGTTACTGTTAGTGTAGCTTCGTTTGAAGTTGCTCGTAAGCTTTGACCGTCTTGTGTATAATCATCTTGAACGGTATAATTTAACGTGGCATCACCAAAAAAACCTGCATTTGGTGTAAATGTTACCACACCGTTAGCATCTACACTCCAGCTTCCTTCTGCGGTTGTGTTGGTATTTTGGATACCTGCAGTTCCTGGATCTAAATCTACGGTTGAATTGACAATACTTCCATCAAAATCAACATCTGTAGAAACTACGTTGAAAGATACTGGAGTTTCAAAAGCTGTGGTAGTACTATTATCATCCGCTACAGGAACGGTATTGATAGCATTGAGCGAAACCGATAGGTTTACCGATTCTAAGTTCGCCGTATTATTCCCCATATTGGCTCCTGGGCTAAAAGTAAACGTTCTACTTGTAGCGGCAGCTGTAAAACGAAAACGGGAAGTTTGCCATGTTTCCTGACCTGTTTGTGTAATATTTATTTGACCAAAGCCTTGAATTTGTACTTGATAGAAATCTATGTATTGCGGACTGTATGTCGGCGCTAAGGTAGAATTCGAATAAATGACCAGTTCATACGTTCTTCCTATGGTTAACCCCGTAATTGTTGTTGTGATAGATTCTTCTACAGCCAATGTACCAACGTCTCGTACCGTGATCCATGTAGTGTGCCCATTTGGAGGTAGTGGCACTGGCGCATTTGTCCATGTTTCTCCTTCTCCCAAACCAGCTCCTGGTCCGGCTACCGTAGTAGAATTTGACACATCGGGTGTTCCGCCTGTATCTGCCCATCCTGGAGGTGCACAATTCCCACATGGAGTTGCTTGTCCGTTGGTAGGTGAAATATTTTGCGAAAACGATTGATTGAATAGTACTGAAAATAGCATTGCAAAAAGCAATAAGCTCATTTTCATTTTTTCAAAAGAAGCAAAATGCAATCCACAGAGCGTAATCCCCTCTACAGATTGTCTACGAGTAGTTTTGGTCATTCTAGTACATTTAAGGCCGTTAAGGAAAAAAATTGAATTAGATTTCCTTAACACTTTTTAACAAATATATTTGTTGCTAACAACATATACGCAGTGCATGCTATGAAAGGTTTTCTTTTTTCGTTGAAACATATAATAATTTCGTTAAAATGCACTGTCTGTTTTTTTAACACAAATACTTCATTTTTAGCAATAAATAGCACTTTTTCATATAAAATATGTACTTAATTTTCTGCTTTTTTTTGATATAAAAATGATATTTTTGCCCTCGATTAAATACTTCAAATGAACATACAAAAAGAAATACACAAACGAAGAACTTTTGGGATTATTTCGCATCCAGATGCGGGGAAAACAACGCTTACGGAAAAGTTACTTTTGTTTGGTGGAGCTATACAGGAAGCAGGTGCCGTAAAGAATAATAAAATTAAAAAAGGAGCTACGAGTGACTTTATGGAAATTGAGCGTCAACGTGGAATTTCGGTAGCGACTTCTGTATTAGCATTTATTTATAAAGACAAGAAAATCAATATTTTAGATACGCCTGGTCACAAGGATTTTGCCGAAGATACGTTCCGTACGTTGAGTGCTGTAGATAGCGTTATTGTGGTGATTGATGTTGCCAAAGGTGTGGAGGAACAAACCGAAAAACTAGTAGAAGTTTGTCGCATGCGTAAGATTCCGATCATCGTTTTTATTAATAAATTGGATAGAGAAGGAAAAGATGCGTTTGATTTGCTAGATGAAGTAGAGCAAAAATTAGGACTGCGCGTAACGCCATTGAGTTTCCCTATTGGTATGGGCTATGATTTTAGAGGAATTTACAATATTTGGGAGAAGAATATTAATTTGTTTTCCGGCGAAAACAAACAAACCATTTCAGAAGCCATTCATTTTGAAGATGTTAACAATCCGGAATTGGAAACATATATTGGTGAAACTGCCGCAGAAACATTGCGTGAAGAGTTGGAATTGGTATATGAAGTGTATCCTGATTTTGATAGAGAAGCGTATTTGAAAGGCGAGTTACAACCTGTATTTTTTGGCTCTGCGTTGAATAATTTTGGCGTACGCGAATTACTAGATTGTTTTGTGGAAATTGCACCAAGTCCGCAACCAAAAATGTCTGACGAGCGCTTGGTAGCACCGCAAGAAAACGATTTTTCTGGTTTTGTGTTTAAGATTCATGCGAATATGGATCCGAAGCATCGTGATCGATTGGCGTTTGTGAAAATTGTTTCAGGTGTTTTTAAACGAAATACACCGTATTTGCATGTACGATTGGATAAGAATTTAAAATTTTCAAGTCCAAACGCTTTTTTTGCTGAGAAAAAACAGATTGTAGACGAGTCGTTTCCAGGTGATATTGTTGGTTTGCACGACACTGGAAATTTTAAAATTGGTGATACACTAACTGCTGGTGAACAGTTGAATTATAAAGGTGTTCCAAGCTTTTCGCCAGAGCATTTTAGATATATTAATAATGCAGATCCGATGAAATCCAAGCAGTTATACAAAGGAATCAATCAGTTGATGGATGAAGGTGTAGCACAATTATTCACATTGGATTTGAACGGTAGAAAAGTAATTGGAACCGTTGGAGCGCTTCAATATGAAGTGATTCAATATCGTTTAGAGCATGAATATGGTGCGAAATGTTCGTATGAAAATTTGAACGTTCACAAAGCGTGTTGGGTAGAAGTTAAGGATAAAAAAGATCCTGAGTTTTTAGATTTTAAACGTGTAAAACAAAAATTTTTAGCGCGCGATAAGGAAAATAAATTGGTCTTTTTAGCCGATTCTGCTTTTTCATTACAAATGACACAGCAAAAATATCCAAACATCAAATTCCATTTTACGAGTGAGTTTTAGTATGAAACTTAAAGATTAAATAATTGAAAGATTAAAAGATTATTTTCTCAAAAAATCATTTTAAAGCTTTTTCAGCTATTTTCCATACACAAGACGCTAAATTATATTAGTGTCTTTTTTTTATGCTTTAAAATTAAAATATGAAGGTCTAATTTTATAAGGTAATTATTAAAATCTATTCTTTATTTTTTTTAATCGATTTTAATAATACCTAAAAATTGTTTTGTTTTGTTCTAAAAACTTATTTTCAAAATGTTCTCGACTGCGAACTGACATTGAATTATACAAAAAACAAAAAACCTCAATTCGAAAATTGAGGTTTTTTATGTTATGCTTCTCCCGTTGGACCGAAATTCATCGGAATGGGCGCTTGTTCAAATTCTTTGATTTGTCCATGAGCTTGTTCAAAGCGATGTATGTTTTCACCCAATGCTTTCATTAATCGTTTTGCATGTTGTGGTGTCAACACAATTCTAGATTTCACTTTTGCCTTTGGTCTCCCTGGCATAATATTTACAAAATCTACCACAAATTCAGTCGCTGAGTGATTGATGATTGCTAAATTGGAATAGGTTCCTTCTGCAATCGCTTCATCCAACTCAATGTTGATTTGCTTATCGTTTGGTGTATCGCTCATTATTAAAAGTTTATTTCATGCTTCGCTGCCATGATTTCGTTGTATTCTTCTTTTGAACCTACAATGATATCATCGTACTTACGCATTCCTGTTCCTGCTGGAATTTTGTGTCCAACAATTACATTTTCTTTTAATCCTTCTAATTCGTCTACTTTACCACTTACTGCTGCTTCGTTCAATACTTTAGTCGTTTCTTGGAACGATGCCGCAGAGATAAATGATTTCGTTTGTAATGAAGCTCTAGTAATCCCTTGTAAGATTGGTGTTGCCGTTGCTGGCACTACGTCTCTTGCGGTTACTAATTGCTTGTCAGCTCTTCTCAACAAGGAGTTTTCGTCTCTCAATTCTCTTGGCGAAACAATTTGTCCTGGTTTGAAGTTTTCTGATTCACCTGCATCTTCAATTACTTTTTGACCGTAAAGGTTATCGTTCTCTGTAATGAAATCATCTTTGTGGATTAGTTGATTTTCTAAGAAAATCGTATCTCCTGGATCATCAATTCGTACTTTACGCATCATTTGACGAACAATTACCTCAAAGTGCTTGTCATTAATTTTCACCCCTTGTAAACGATATACTTCTTGTACTTCATTTACTAAGTACTGCTGTACTGCAGAAGGTCCTTTGATATTTAAGATATCGTTTGGTGTAATGGAACCATCAGAAAGTGGCATACCTGCACGTACATAATCGTTCTCTTGAACTAAGATTTGGTTGGAAAGTTTTACTAAGTATTTTCTAACATCGCCAAATTTAGATTCTACAATAATCTCACGGTTACCTCTTTTGATTTTACCGAAAGATACTACACCATCAATTTCAGACACTACTGCTGGGTTAGAAGGGTTACGCGCTTCAAACAATTCTGTTACACGTGGTAAACCTCCTGTAATATCTCCAGACTTTGCTGATTTACGAGGTATTTTTACTAAAATTTTACCAACTTTAATCTTTTCATTATCATCTACCATTAAGTGCGAACCTACTGGTAAGTTGTATGAACGTTGTACTTCACCTTTGGTATTTAAAATGTGAAGTGTTGGAATTAATTTTTTATTTCTTGATTCTGAAATTACTTTCTCTTGGAATCCTGTTTGCTCGTCAATTTCAACTTGATACGTAACACCTTGTTCTACGTTTTCATATTGAATTTTTCCTGCAAATTCAGAGATAATTACACCGTTATATGGATCCCATTGACAAATTGCTTGTCCTTTTTCGATTTCGTCACCATCTTTAATAAAGATTGAAGAACCGTAAGGAATATTGTTTGTACTTAATGTAATTCCAGTTTTCTTATCAATAACTTTAACTTCAGACGTACGAGAAATTACAATGTCAGACATTTTTCCATCTGCATTTTCTCCTTGTACAGTTTTCAATTCTTCGATTTCTACAATACCTGCAAATTTCGCTTTCAATTGATTTTCCTCAGAAATGTTACTTGCTGTTCCTCCCATGTGGAATGTACGAAGCGTTAACTGCGTACCTGGCTCACCAATAGACTGTGCAGCAACTACTCCAACAGCTTCTCCAATTTGAACCATTTTGTTTGTAGAAAGGTTACGTCCGTAACATTTAGCACAGATTCCTTTTGGTGCTTCACACGTTAATGGCGAACGCACTTCTACAGTTTCTACTGAAGAATCTTCAATAGCATCTGCAATGTCTTCTGAAATTTCTTTCCCAGCTTCTACCAATAATTTTTCTGATATTGGATCATAAACATCGTGAAGAGAAACTCTACCTAAGATACGTTCTTTTAATGGCTCTACTACTTCTTCACTCTTCTTCAATGCTTCTACTTCAACACCACGTAAGGTTTCACAATCGTGAATATTTACAATAACATCTTGAGAAACATCTACTAAACGACGTGTTAAGTATCCTGCATCGGCAGTTTTTAATGCGGTATCGGCGAGACCTTTACGCGCACCGTGCGTAGAAATAAAGTATTCTAAGATTGAAAGTCCTTCTTTAAAGTTAGAAAGAATTGGGTTTTCAATAATTTCTCCACCACCTGCAGTCGATTTTTTCGGTTTCGCCATCAATCCACGCATACCAGTTAACTGACGAATTTGCTCTTTAGAACCACGCGCTCCAGAATCAAGCATCATATACACAGAGTTAAATCCTTGTTGGTCTTCACTAATGTGTTTCATTGACAATTCTGTCAAATTCGCGTTGGTTGTAGTCCATTTGTCAATTACCTGATTGTAACGTTCGTTGTTGGTAATTAATCCCATGTTATAGTTCATGGTAATGGCATCTACTTCTTTATTCGCTTTGTCAATCAACGTTTGCTTTTCTTCTGGAATGATGATATCACCTAAACTGAATGATAATCCACCACGGAAAGCAAATCCGTATCCAAGACTCTTAATATCATCTAAGAACGCAGATGTTGTTGGAATATCTGTCACTTTCAGAATTCGTCCAATGATGTTACGTAATGATTTTTTCGTCAATACTTCATTGATAAACCCTGCTTGTGGTGGTACTTTTTCGTTGAAAAGTACACGTCCAACAGTTGTATCTATAATTTGCGGAACCAATTCGCCTGCCTCATTAAAGTCAATTGCTCTAATTTTGATAGACGCGTTGAGTTCTACTTTTTTCTCGTTGTATGCCATTACTACTTCTTCCGAAGAGTAGAATGTCAATCCTTCACCTACAATTTTCTTTTCAGGAGTCGATTTACGCAACTTGGTCATATAGTATAAACCTAATACCATGTCTTGAGAAGGTACCGTAATTGGCGAACCATTTGCTGGATTCAGAATGTTTTGAGAAGCCAACATTAATAATTGTGCTTCTAAAATTGCTTCTGGTCCTAATGGTAAATGCACCGCCATCTGGTCACCATCAAAATCGGCGTTGAAGGCTGTACACGCTAATGGGTGTAACTGAATTGCTTTTCCTTCAATTAATTTTGGCTGGAAAGCCTGAATTCCTAAACGGTGAAGCGTAGGAGCACGGTTTAGTAATACTGGATGTCCTTTAATTACGTTATCCAAAATATCCCAAACTACTGGCTCTTTTTTGTCTATAATTTTCTTTGCAGATTTTACAGTTTTTACAATCCCTCTTTCAATTAATTTACGAATTACGAAAGGCTTGTATAATTCTGCTGCCATGTTTTTTGGCAATCCACATTCGTATAATTTTAATTCTGGACCAACCACAATTACCGAACGTGCTGAATAATCCACACGTTTACCCAATAAGTTTTGACGGAAACGTCCTTGCTTACCTTTTAAGGAATCGGATAATGATTTTAATGGTCTGTTAGAATCTGTTTTTACTGCAGATGATTTACGCGTGTTATCAAATAAGGAATCTACCGATTCTTGAAGCATACGCTTCTCGTTACGCAAGATTACTTCAGGAGCTTTGATCTCCATTAATCGCTTTAAACGGTTGTTTCTGATGATGACACGACGGTATAAATCGTTCAAATCAGAGGTTGCAAAACGACCACCATCTAATGGTACTAACGGACGTAATTCTGGCGGAATTACAGGCACCACTTTCATAATCATCCACTCAGGACGATTTTCGCGGTTTTTGTTTGCATCACGTAATGATTCAACAACTTGTAAACGCTTTAATGCTTCTGTTTTACGTTGCTTAGACGTTTCGTTGTTTGCTTTGTGTCTTAATTCGAATGATAATTCATTCAAGTTGATTCTAGACAACAATTCAATCAAACATTCAGCTCCCATTTTAGCGATAAACTTGTTAGGGTCTGTATCGTCTAAGTATTGATTTTCTTGCGGAAGCGATTCTAAGATATTCAAGTATTCTTCTTCTGTTAAGAAATCCATTTTCTGAACATCTTCTCCAGCTTCGTTTTTAGCATTACCTGGCTGAATTACTACATAACGCTCGTAGTAAATAATCATATCTAATTTCTTAGATGGTAATCCTAAAAGGTATCCTATTTTGTTTGGTAACGAACGGAAATACCAAATGTGTGCAACTGGCACTACTAAGTTGATATGACCAACTCGGTCTCTACGTACTTTCTTTTCAGTTACTTCCACACCACATCTATCACAAACGATTCCTTTGTAACGAATTCGCTTGTATTTTCCACAGGCACATTCGTAATCCTTCACAGGACCAAAGATACGCTCACAGAATAATCCGTCGCGCTCTGGTTTGTGCGTACGATAGTTAATTGTTTCAGGTTTTAATACTTCTCCTTTCGAAGCCGCTAAAATAGACTCCGGAGAGGCTAACCCTATTGAGATTTTGTTAAATCTCTTTACAGTATTCTTATCTTTATTTCTTGCCATACTAATGGTGATATGAATTATGTGTAATTGTAGCCGTGCAACTTGCGTTACACGGCGATTTTATTTTATTCCTCTAATCTGATGTCTAATCCAAGACCTTTCAATTCATGCATTAATACATTGAATGATTCAGGTAATCCTGGCTCTGGCATTGGCTCTCCTTTTACGATTGATTCGTATGTTTTGGCTCTACCAATGACATCATCAGATTTTACAGTCAGTATTTCTCTTAGTGTACTAGATGCACCGTATGCTTCTAGTGCCCAAACTTCCATTTCTCCAAAACGCTGACCTCCAAATTGTGCTTTACCACCTAATGGTTGCTGCGTAATTAATGAGTAAGGACCGATAGAACGTGCGTGCATTTTATCATCAACCATGTGACCTAATTTCAGCATGTAAATGATACCTACCGTTGCTGGTTGGTCAAAACGCTCTCCTGTTCCACCATCGTAAAGATACGTGTGTCCAAATCTTGGAATTCCTGCTTCGTCAGTGATTTCGTTGATTTGGTCAAGAGATGCTCCATCAAAGATTGGCGTTGCATAGTTGCGACCTAGTTTTTCTCCTGCCCATCCTAATACCGTTTCATATATCTGACCGATATTCATACGAGAAGGTACACCTAATGGATTTAATACAATGTCAACTGGCGTTCCGTCTTCCAAGAAAGGCATATCTTCTTGACGAACGATACGCGCTACGATACCTTTGTTACCGTGACGTCCTGCCATCTTATCACCTACTTTTAGTTTACGCTTTTTCGCGATATACACTTTTGCAAGTTTTAAGATTCCTGCTGGTAATTCGTCACCCACAGAGATGGTAAATTTATCTCTACGTAAGGCTCCTTGAAGGTCGTTCAATTTGATTTTGTAGTTGTGTACTAAATCTGCAATTGCACTGTTTGTATCGTCATCAGTAGTCCAAGTTCCTCCTGTTAAGTGTGCGTAGTCTTCTACAGCATTTAACATTTTTAACGTGAACTTTTTCCCTTTTGGCAATACTTCTTCTCCTAAATCGTTTTGAACTCCTTGCGACGTTTTTCCGTTGACAATCGTGAATAATTTTTCAATTAAAACACCTCTCAATTCTTCAAACTTCGTTGCATATTCAAGCTCAAGCGTTGCAATTTCTTCTTTGTCTTTTGCACGTTTACGCTTGTCTTTGATTGCTCTAGAGAATAATTTTTTATTGATTACAACTCCGTGTAATGATGGAGATGCTTTTAGTGATGCATCTTTTACATCACCGGCTTTATCACCAAAGATTGCACGTAGTAATTTTTCTTCTGGAGTTGGATCTGATTCTCCTTTTGGTGTAATTTTACCAATTAAGATATCACCAGGTTTTACTTCTGCTCCAATACGAATCATTCCGTGCTCGTCTAAGTCTTTTGTAGCTTCTTCCGAAACGTTTGGAATGTCGTTAGTCAATTCTTCCGCTCCTAGTTTTGTATCTCTCACATCCATTGAGTATTCGTCAATGTGAATAGACGTGAAGATATCTTCACGAACTACTTTTTCAGAGATTACAATTGCATCCTCAAAGTTGTATCCTTTCCATGGCATGAAGGCAACTTTCATGTTACGCCCAAGTGCTAGTTCTCCTTTTTGAGTTGCATATCCTTCACAAAGTACTTGTCCTTTTTTCACTCGGTCACCACGTCTTACGATAGGCTTTAAGTTGATAGACGTACTTTGGTTGGTTTTACGGAATTTGATTAAGTTATATGTTTTAGAATCACCGTCAAAGCTCACCAATCGTTCTTCATCGGTACGATCGTACTTGATAGTGATTTTATCTGCATCCACGTATTCTACTACTCCGTCGCCTTCTGCATTTACCAATACTCTTGAATCAGATGCTACTTGGCGCTCTAATCCTGTTCCTACGATTGGTGCTTGCGGACGTAATAATGGTACTGCTTGACGCATCATGTTTGATCCCATCAATGCACGGTTTGCATCATCGTGCTCCAAGAATGGAATTAACGATGCAGAGATAGAAGCGATTTGGTTTGGTGCCACGTCTGTATATTGAATTTCAGACGGAGACACTACAGGGAAATCACCTTCTTCACGCGCAATTACTTTGTCTACGTTGATTGTACCATCTTCCTTCAATGGAATGTTTGCTTGCGCAATTTTCATTCCTTCTTCTTCTTCGGCACTTAAATATGAGAACTCGTTGATGTCTACTTTTCCATTTTCTACTTTACGGTATGGTGTTTCTAAGAATCCCATGGAGTTTACTTTCGCAAATACTCCCAAAGAAGAAATCAAACCAATGTTTGGTCCTTCAGGTGTTTCAATTGGACATAAACGACCGTAATGTGTATAGTGAACGTCACGCACCTCAAAACCTGCTCTTTCACGTGAAAGTCCTCCAGGTCCTAAAGCCGATAAACGACGTTTGTGTGTAATTTCAGCTAATGGATTTGTTTGGTCCATGAACTGTGATAACTGATTCGTTCCGAAGAATGAATTAATTACAGAGGATAACGTTTTCGCATTAATCAAATCGATTGGCGTAAATACTTCGTTATCTCTTACGTTCATACGCTCGCGAATGGTTCTTGCCATACGCGCTAAACCAACACCGAATTGTTGTGCTAATTGTTCTCCTACGGTACGAACACGTCTGTTAGATAAGTGATCAATATCATCAATTTCCGCTTTAGAGTTAATCAACTCAATTAAGTATTTGATGATAGTGATGATATCTTCTTTTGTTAGTACTTGCTTATCCATATCGATATTCAAGCCTAACTTTTTGTTCATACGGTAACGACCTACACCACCAAGATTGTAACGTTGGTCAGAGAAAAATAATTTATCTATAATACCACGTGCCGTTTCCTCATCTGGCGGTTCAGCATTACGTAATTGTCTATAGATATGTTCTACGGCTTCTTTTTCAGAGTTCGTAGGGTCTTTTTGTAATGTATTATGTATGATTGCATAGTCACCAGCTTGATTTTCTTCTTTGTGTAAAAGAATTGTTTTTACGCCAGCATCTACGATTTCTTCTATATGTTCCTTTTCTAAGATTGTATCACGGTCTAATACAATTTCGTTACGTTCAATAGATACTACTTCTCCAGTATCTTCATCAACGAAATCTTCGTGCCATGTATTTAATACACGAGCAGCCAATTTACGACCCAATACTTTTTTCAGTCCACTTTTAGATACTTTCACTTCTTCTGCAAGGTCAAAGATTTCAAGAATATCTTTATCACTTTCGAAACCGATGGCTCTAAATAATGTGGTAACTGGTAATTTTTTCTTTCTATCAATATAGGCGTACATCACGCTATTGATATCTGTAGCAAATTCTATCCAAGAACCCTTAAAAGGAATTACTCTGGCAGAATATAGCTTAGTTCCATTGGCATGGAATGATTGTCCAAAGAACACTCCTGGCGAACGGTGCAATTGAGAAACTACGACACGCTCAGCTCCATTGATACAGAATGTTCCACTAGGCGTCATATACGGAATGGTTCCTAAATAAACATCTTGTACAATAGTTTCGAAGTCTTCATGTTCAGGATCGGTACAGTATAGCTTTAAACGTGCTTTTAACGGCACACTATATGTTAATCCTCTTTCGATACATTCTTGAATGTTGTATCGTGGTGGGTCGACGAAGTAATCAAGGAATTCTAATACGAATTGATTACGAGTGTCTGTAATTGGAAAGTTTTCTTGGAAGGTGTTGTATAATCCTTCTTCGCCACGCTCTTCTGATTTCGTTTCTAATTGAAAGAAATCTTGGAATGATTTGATTTGAATATCTAAGAAATCTGGATATTCTGGTGTGTGTTGTGCCGAGGCGAAATTTAATCTTTCAGTCTGATTTATGGACATCAATGGACAATATTATGATTAAAATAAAATAAAATAAAACGTGTTCACGCTTATATACACAAAAGGGTTTAGGTCTTAGGGACGCTCCCAAAGACCTAAACCAAGTTTTCTTAGCTTGGTAAGCTTACTTAAGCTCAACCTCAGCTCCTGCTTCTTCTAAAGATGCTTTAAGACCTTCAGCCTCGTCTTTAGATACTCCTTCTTTGATTGGAGCTGGTGCAGAATCAACGATTCCTTTAGCCTCTTTAAGACCTAAACCTGTTAATTCTTTTACTAATTTAACTACTGCTAATTTAGAACCACCTGCAGCTTTTAAGATTACGTCAAACTCAGTTTGCTCATCTCCACCACCGTCTCCGTCAGTTGGAGCAGCAACAGCAACTGCAGCTGCAGCAGCAGGCTCAATACCGTACTCAGTTTTTAATATATCTGCTAATTCGTTAACTTCTTTTACTGTTAAGTTAACTAATTGTTCTGCGAATTCTTTTAAATCTGCCATTTTCTATCGTTTTAAAATAATGTTTTTGTTAAATATTTGTTTTGTTAAGTGCGTACTTTATTGAATTATCTTTCAGATAATGTTTTTAAGATACCTGCTAATTTTCCACCACCAGATTGAAGTGCAGAAACAACGTTCTTCGCAGGAGATTGTAATAATCCAACAATTTCTCCAATAAGCTCTTCTCTAGATTTGATGTCAACTAACGCATCTAATTGATCATCTCCAACGTAAACCGCAGATTCGATGAAAGCACCTTTTAAAAGAGGTTTTTGCGCTTTCTTTTTCTTTCTGAATTCCTTGATTAATTTCGCAGGAGCGTTTCCAGTTTCTGACAACATTAATGAAGTGTTTCCTTTTAATACTTCAGGAAGTTCTCCGAAATCTTTATCAGAAGCTTCCATTGCCTTCGCAAGCAATGTGTTCTTGATTACTGCAAGTTTGATATTACTTTTGAAACATGCTCTACGTAAGTCTGAAGTTGCTTCAGCATTTAAACCAGAGATATCTGTTAAGTAAATATTTGTATTTTCAGCTAACTGTGCAGTTAATTCTTCTATTACTACTGATTTTTCTTCTTTAGTCATGATAAAATCTTTTTAACTACCAATTAAACTGTTTTAGGATCAACAGCTATACTTGGGCTCATTGTACTAGACATATAAACACTCTTAATGTATGTACCTTTTGCCGCAGTTGGCTTTAATTTGATTAATGTTTGTAATAATTCAGCTGCGTTTCCTTCTAACTTATCTGGTGAGAATGATGCTTTTCCAATGGCTGCATGAACGATTCCAGTTTTATCAACTTTAAAGTCAATTTTACCAGCTTTTACTTCACTTACAGCTTTTGCTACATCCATTGTTACTGTACCAGTTTTTGGGTTTGGCATTAATCCTCTTGGCCCTAAAATTCTACCTAAAGGTCCTAATTTACCCATTACGCTTGGCATAGTGATGATAACATCAACATCTGTCCAACCTCCTTTGATTTTTTGAAGGTAATCGTCTAATCCAACAAAGTCAGCTCCTGCTTCTTGCGCTTCCGCTTCTTTGTCTGGAGTTACCAATGCTAAAACTTTTACATCTTTCCCTGTTCCGTGTGGTAATGTTACAACACCACGAACCATTTGATTTGCTTTACGTGGATCAACTCCTAATCGTACCGCAAGATCTACAGATGCATCAAATTTTACATTTGTTATTTCTTTCACTAAGCTTGATGCTTCACTGATAGAATACAATTTGTTTCTATCAATTTTAGCCAAAGCTTCTTTTTGCTTTTTTGTTACTCGTGCCATTTGTTCTTACGATTTAAAAAGGTTTATCACCAGATACTGTTAATCCCATAGATCTTGCAGTTCCTGCAACCATACTCATTGCTGATTCAACTGTAAATGCGTTTAAATCTTGCATTTTGTCTTCAGCAATCGCTTTTACTTGTTCCCAAGTTACGCTTGCTACCTTTTTACGGTTTGGTTCTCCTGATCCTTTTTTAATCTTTGCCGCTTCCATAAGCTGAACTGCCGCTGGCGCTGTTTTCACTACAAAGTCAAACGACTTGTCTTTGTATACAGAAATAACAACTGGAACTACCTTCCCTTGCTTATCTTGAGTTCTCGCATTAAACTGCTTACAGAACTCCATGATATTCACTCCGGCAGCACCTAAAGCGGGTCCAACCGGTGGCGACGGATTCGCTGCACCTCCCCTAACTTGTAGCTTAACTACTTTACTTAATTCTTTTGCCATTTTCTTGTTTTTGATTTCGCAGCACTTCTTTGATTGGAAGCTAAAAAAGCACTACTTATATAATGTGTAACAATTATATTTTTTCTACTTGCATGTAACTTAGTTCTAATGGAGTTTTTCTTCCAAAAATTTTCACCATTACTTCTAACTTACGTTTTTCTTCATTGATTTTTTCAACAGTTCCATTGAATCCATTGAAAGGTCCATCAATTACTTTTACTGTTTCTCCTAATGTAAATGGAATCGCAACATTATCAGTCTTCACAGTCAATTCATCCACTTTACCTAACATTCTATTTACTTCTGACTGTCGCAATGGAACTGGATCTCCGCCTTTTACTTCTCCCAAGAAACCAATTACATTCGTTACCGATTTGATAACGTGTGTCACTTCACCAGCTAAATTCGCTTTAATCATAATGTAACCTGGGAAATATACTCTTTCCTTGTTTACTTTTTTGCCATTGCGAATTTGAATTACTTTCTCAGTAGGAACTAATACTTCTTCCACATAGTCTTCAAGACCTAATCTAGCTATTTCAGTTTCGATATAGTTCTTAACTTTATTTTCCTGCCCACTGACAGCTCTCACAACATACCATTTCTTTACATTAGAATCCGCCATAATTTTATTCAATAGTTTTGAGAGTGATTATTAAATTCCTAATACTAATTTATATATAGAACTTAGCAGCCATGCAAATGCTTCATCTACTCCCCAAATAGCCAATGAGAAAATTATAGAGAACACTGCCACAACAATGGTTAAACGTTGTGCTTCAGCCCAAGGTGTCCATGTGACATTTGTTCTTAATTCTTCGAAAGATTCTTTTACGTAACTTACTATACCAGCCATATTGCGATGTTATTAGCACGGGTTGAGAGACTCGAACTCCCGACACCTGGTTTTGGAGACCAGTGCTCTACCAACTGAGCTAAACCCGTATTTCATAAAAAGGCGTCCCGAATAACGGGACACCTCTTGTTATTTTAAATTTATAGAGATTAGTCTAAAATTTCAGTTACCTGACCTGCACCAACAGTTCTACCACCTTCACGGATTGCGAAACGTAATCCTACGTTCATTGCGATAGCGTTGATTAAGTCAACAGTAATTGTTAAGTTATCTCCAGGCATTACCATCTCAACTCCTTCTGGTAAAGAAATAGTACCTGTTACGTCAGTTGTACGTACGTAGAATTGTGGACGGTAGTTATTGTGGAAAGGAGTGTGACGACCACCTTCTTCTTTCTTCAATACATATACCTCAGCTTTGAATTTACTGTGTGGAGTTACAGAACCTGGCTTACAGATTACCATACCTCTTTTAATTTCAGTTTTTTCAATACCTCTTAATAAGATACCTACGTTATCTCCAGCTTCTCCTCTATCTAGGATTTTACGGAACATTTCAACTCCTGTAATTGTAGAAGTTAATTTCTCAGCTCCCATACCGATGATTTCTACAGGATCTCCAGTGTTAGCAACACCAGTTTCGATACGTCCAGTTGCTACTGTACCACGACCTGTAATAGAGAATACATCTTCGATTGGCATTAAGAAATCTTTATCTACATCTCTTTGAGGTAATTCAATCCAGTTATCAACAGCTTCCATTAATTCTAAAACTGTATCAACCCACTGCTGCTCACCATTTAAAGCTCCTAAAGCAGAACCTTGAATAACAGGTCCGTTATCACCATCATAGTCGTAGAAAGAAAGTAAATCTCTTACCTCCATATCAACCAACTCTAATAATTCTTCATCATCTACCATGTCACATTTGTTCAAGAATACTACAATTCTTGGAACTCCAACCTGACGTCCTAATAAGATATGCTCACGAGTTTGTGGCATTGGTCCATCTGTAGCAGCTACTACTAAGATAGCACCGTCCATTTGAGCAGCTCCAGTTACCATGTTCTTTACGTAATCGGCGTGACCTGGACAGTCAACGTGTGCGTAGTGACGATTTGCAGTTTGGTATTCTACGTGAGATGTATTAATTGTAATACCTCTTTCTTTTTCTTCAGGAGCGTTATCGATAGTATCGAAATCTCTTGCTTCAGAAAGACCAGCGTCAGCTAATACTTTAGTAATAGCAGCTGTTAAAGTAGTTTTACCGTGATCTACGTGTCCAATAGTACCAATATTTAAGTGCGGTTTGGAACGATCAAAAGTTTCCTTTGCCATGATTTAATAATTTTTTAATCTTAGTTATATATTAGTGTTCAATTTATACATTCTATGAGCCAATGACGGGATTTGAACCCGTGACCTCTTCCTTACCAAGGAAACACTCTACCCCTGAGCTACATCGGCAAAAAATATATAGAGCGAGAGACCGGGTTCGAACCGGCGACATTCAGCTTGGAAGGCTGACGCTCTACCAACTGAGCTACTCTCGCTTTTATTTAGTGGGGAGAGCAGGATTCGAACCTGCGAAGGTAAAAACCAACAGATTTACAGTCTGTCCTCGTTGGCCGCTTGAGTATCTCCCCAATAAATGTTCAATATTTCAAAGTTTCAACAACTTTACAAGCTTTTTTCACATCGCTTATTATGTTGTTTTTGAGCCGATGGAGGGACTCGAACCCACGACCTGCTGATTACAAATCAGCTGCTCTAGCCAGCTGAGCTACATCGGCTTTTATTCATAAAAAAAGTCCGCTATTTCTAACGGACTGCAAATGTATAGATTATTTTTTTTAAACAAAACTATTTTTTATTTTTTTTTATCATCAATGTGCTCGTACTTTTTCTTTTCGTTTTAGTAAGGCTCTTTGCAGTGAACTTGTTGCCTCATCCGTTGCTTCTTCAAAGGTTCTGCATTGTTTTTTTACTATTATATCATCCCCAGGAATATTTACTCTCACTTCTACAATTTTATTTTCTTTTGCACTGGTGTTGGCTACCTTTAAATAAATATCAGCATCTATGATTTTATCATAATACGTTTCTAGTTTATCCATCTTTCTTTGAATGAAATCTACTAACTTACGATCTACCGTAAAGTTTACGGACTGCATGTTTACTTTCATACGCGGTACTTTTAAGGTTTTTGTTTAGGTTACAGCTGCTTTTTTAAAAAGATTACTTTTTATTT
The DNA here is from genome assembly GCF_003054265.1 of Kordia periserrulae. Classification (GTDB taxonomy): domain Bacteria; phylum Bacteroidota; class Bacteroidia; order Flavobacteriales; family Flavobacteriaceae; genus Kordia; species Kordia periserrulae. Next base: position 22,914 of record NZ_QBKT01000001.1, read on the forward strand.
CTAGGGTGCGCTTTGGCATATACATTTTTAAGTTCTGCTAAACTATTATGTGTATATACTTGTGTTGAAGCCAAACTAGCATGACCAAGTAATTCTTTGACAGCATTTAAGTCGGCACCTTGATTGAGTAAGTGAGTCGCAAAGGTATGTCGTAATATATGCGGACTCTTTTTTACTTTTGTAGATGCTATACTAAAATAGTCATTTATTATACGATAAACAAGGTTCGGGTAGATTTTATTTCCTTTTGCCGTTAAGAATAACTCGTCTTTTTGATGAGAATCTACTTGACTTCGGAAGGATTCATATTCTTGCAGTTGGTCTTCTAATTTTTTTAATAGTGGAACGATTCGTTCTTTGTTTCTTTTTCCTAAAATTCTAATGGTTTTTGCAGCGTAATCAATATCCGTTTGCTTAAGATTAATAAGTTCAGCTCTTCGCATTCCCGTAGCATACAGCATTTCTATGATAGTTTTGTCACGAACACCTTCAAAGTCATTGGAAAATGTCATAGTCGCCAATACTGTTTCCATTTCGTTCTCTGAGAAAGGTACTTGCACTTTTTTAGAGGTTTTTAGTGCTTTGTGCTTTGCTAAGGGATTGACTTCTATTTGTTTTGTTTTAAGTAGAAACTTGTAATAGGTTTTGAGCGATGATATTTTTCGATTGATAGTCGCGTTTTGCAAACCGCTTTCTACTAGAGAAACTATCCAGTTTCGGATTTGCACATAGTGTATGTCAACAATATTGTCATCTTCATATTCTTTTTCACAAAATTCCGAAAAAGAACGCAAATCATTTTCATACGCTGTGACCGTATGCTGCGAATAGTTCTTTTCGAGTTGTAGATATTCTATGAAAGAGGTGAAGGTCATTGTTTGTTGTTTGTTGTTTGTTGTTTGTAATGTACTATTTCAATTTAAAATTCAAAATTTAGCATTCAACTATTGTAACTTCGTTATTCGTTTTTTATTAATCCGTTTATTTTCAGGAATTCACTAATTCCTAATTCCTAATTCCTAATTCCTAATTAAAACTACTAAACTTGTGGCTGAACCCAAAATTATGGTATAAAAAAAAGGTTTCCGAAATGGAAACCTTTTTTATTTTTTTGTCGAGCATCTTAGATTTCTTCTTGATCTCTAAGGCGCTGGATATATTGTGCTTTTTGAATTTGTGCACGGCGAGCTACTGATGGCTTTGTGAAATGCTTTCTAGCTCTTAATTGACGCATTCCTCCTGTACGATCAAATTTTCTTTTGAAACGTTTCAGCGCTCTGTCTATATTTTCTCCTTCTTTAACTGGTATTATTAACATAGTCCTTAACCTCCTCTCTTTTAGATTTTGTGGGTGCAAATATACATACTATTTTTAAATTACAAATTGTTTTTTGATTTTTGTTTGGTTTGTCTGTTTGTTTATTTGTTGTTCGTCTATTCGTTATTTGTCACTCTTAACTCTTAACTCCAGACTCCTGATTCCTGATTCCTGATTCCTGATTCCTGATTCAAAAAAAATACACCAATAGTAACTACTGATGCATTTTTATGATTTTTAACTTAGGACTTTATCTTTTATTTGACAGACCAAACTGAGTAACTTTTTGGTGGTGCTTGAATTTTAACCCAACGTCCGCCCTGCGTTACAGGTTCCCAATTGGAATGTCCTGTGTAGTCTTTAATACGCGTATTAGACCAATTGGTTTCTACCCAACGCTCTTGCCAATTGTTAGAGTTGTTGATGTATACCACCAATCCTGGACCGTTGTAACCGTTTCTTCTTGCTACATATTCATCGGTGTCTGTATAGAGAATTGATGTGTTCCCACTCGCCAAATTGTTATGAATCCAAATGAGGTTGTTCATACGCTCTTTGTTGAGCCAATCTTCATAATCGCGATAGAAAATAGTTGGATATCCTTCATGTGTTAAAATATACGCATACGCGAGAATTTTATTATTGACAATTTCATCCGTATCATGATTTGTCACAAACGTCACCGCCTTAGAAGCATTTCGCTTCCATAACATGTCATCATTTAATCGATTTAAGTTGTTTCCTTGAAAAGCATCACGCATTCGGTAGTAACACGCAAAATCGAACGCACTTACTTCGGCTTGATTTGCCCACCATTCTAACGTAGCTGCATTTCCATCCCAATATTCTCCCACAGAGAATCCGCCAACAGCATTTTTCCAATCTTTTACAACCCAAGGCGCAAATCCTTTCACATAATCAAAACGCCAGCCATCAAATCCTACTACGTTTTTATAGTATTTTGCAACAGAATTAGAATTGTTCCACAACCAATTTTGCACGTAACTTTTGTGATGGCATAAATCAGCAAAACCACCAAAAACGCCTTCGTCATTTGAGTGATAATCATTTGGATGGAAGTCATAATAAGTTCTGTTAAACATTCCTGACATTGGTTGATAATTGGTATACGTGTTTGTTCCTTTAAACGGATTGTACTCACTATCACCACCACTGTTATGATTTAATACAATATCTGCAATGACACTTAAATTGTTGGTATGTGCGGTATTGATTAAGCTTTGTAACTCGGTTGTTGAGCCAAAACGTGTTTCTATACTTCCCATTTGGTTGTATTCACCAAAATCGAAATAGTCAAACGGATCGTATCCCATAGAGAAAGGTCCGTTTTGCGCTTTAGATGCTGGCGGAAGCCAAATAGCATCGATTCCTGCATTGCTCCAATCGGCAACTTTTCCTTTTACTACATTCCACCACGTTCCACCCGCAGGAACGTCCCAATAAAATGCTTGCATCATCACTCCTGAACCGATGGGTTTTAGGTTTTTTGCAGTAACTGTTTGTTTTGTTGGTTCCTTACTTTGTTCATTTTCATGAGTAATCTCATCTTTTGAACAGCTTATGATGAAAAGGCTGACCAACAGAAAATAAAATAGTTGTTGTTTTTTCATGATTGTGTTTTTGGTTAAAAAAAGGTTATTGTTCTCTTTTAAATTAACTATTTATTCCTGCTTAACGTAATGACACAATCAGCGAAAACGTTTTCGTGTTGATAAGTTTAACATTTATAGGGTTTTACCGTACATGCACAGGGTGACAACCTTTTTTTATTTTTTGGGAGTATTGAGATGTTCGTATGGAATATTGAGATAGCTTTTTACAGAATTATTAGTTTCGCAGGCATCTCGACTGCGCTTGATGTGACGGCTTTTTTAATGTGTCAATTTGATAATTTGAAAATGTACCAATGATTTGTTATTCACTTTTGTCATAAAATTTGAATGACATTTTTTATACAAGCTTAGGAAGTCACATGAAAAAATCTCAGTACTAACATCTCAAAATCATCTAAGTTTCACAGCACGTCAGTTCGAGTGGCGAACGTAGTTCGTTGTATCGAGAACAGCTAAGAATTGCTAAAGTTTATAAGGATTCAAAATTTTAAGGATCAAAGTACTTCTCGATACAAAATTCTTTCAGAATTTCACTCGAAGTGACGGTTTTTTTAATGTGTCAATTTGAAAATTTGAAAATGTACCAATGGTTTTTATTTAGAAATTAAGACTGAGATAGCCTCATATGAAACGATTGCTTTTTTAGAATCTTAAATGCGCTCAATTCGTCAGTAATTTAAAATTCAACATCTAACATTCAAAATTTTTAGTTTTAAAATACTTCTCGATACAAAATTCTTTCAGAATTTCACTCGAAGCGACGGTTTGATGTTTTAAGTTTAAGAGTTTAGCTTTTGAAAAAAATCTCAATACTCAATACGAACATCTCACTACTCCAAACTACGTTGCAGGTTTATAATCCTTCCCGTCGATAATCATTTTGGCGATGATTTCTCGCAATATCTCTGAAGTTCCGCCGCCTATCGGTCCTAAACGGCTGTCGCGAAGCAAACGTGCCATTGGATATTCTTCTATGTATCCGTAACCGCCCAACATTTGTAAACATTGGTAGATAACTTTATCAGCCACTTTGGTCGATTGTAATTTGGACATGGTTGCTTCTTTTACGACATATTCTTTTTTGTCGAGTCTGTAAGCAATGGCATAGTTAAACGTTTTACAGATTTCTACTTCTGTAGCTAAATCTGCCATCGTATGACGCAATGCTTGAAATTTGTCAATGGTTCTTCCAAAGGCTTCACGTTCTGACATGTATTGCAATGCATATTCAATAGCAAATTCTGAACGCGCATGCGCATTGATTCCCATAATGAGTCGCTCTAAGGCAAAATGCTGCATAATGTATGGGAATCCCATGTTTTCTTCTCCCATTAAGTTTTCTACAGGAACTTCTACATTGTCAAAGGCAATTTCGCCCGTATCGGAAGCTCTCCAACCTAGTTTGTCTAATTTGGTTGCCGAAATTCCAGGCATCTCTCTGTCTAATACAAAAATGCTGATTCCTTTGTTGCCCAACTCAGGATTTGTTTTTGCCGCTACTACTAAGTAGTCGCTATACACGCCGTTCGTAATGAACGTTTTTGAACCGTTAATGATATATTTATCACCTTGCTTCACGGCAGTCGTGCGCATTCCTGCAACGTCCGAACCGCCGAAAGGCTCCGTAATACATAAACAACCAATTTTTTCACCTGTGATACTTGGTGCTAAATAGCGCTCTTTAATATCGTGACTTCCTTCTTTGTTGATATGTGTCATCGCAAGATATACATGCGCCCAAATAGCTGCTGCAAATCCGCCAGAGTTGATGCGTTGTAGTTCTTCTAAAAGGATTACTGTATAGAAAAGGTCCAAATCCATACCTCCATATTCTTCAGGATAGGCTAATCCGAAATAGCCCATTTCACCAAATTTTTCCCAAATAAAACGTTCAATGGTTCCAGTTTCTTCCCACTTTTCAATATGCGGAACGACTTCTTTCTTTAAAAAATCTCGTAAACTTTCTCTAAAAAGATGGTGTTCTTCATTGAAGTATATGCTTTCCATATATAGCAATTTTTAGTTTTTTTTATTGTATTTGCAAATATAATTTAATTATCTCTAATTTATCTGATGGAAAGTTTTGAATTTTTGCCAATTCTTCAATTTTTTTAAAACCTTCACGGAGTATTCGTTGGTTGATGATTTCGTCTGCAAGTTCGTAGTTTATATACGGCACTTTTAGCAATTCCGCTAAGGTACAGGTGTTTAGATTTATAGGCGTAATGATTGGTTTTTCCAAATAAAACCGTTTCCATACATTTTCAATGACTTCGGGTTTGAGTCCATACACATCATTGAGTTGCGCTTCTGTCACAAATCCGTTGAGTTTTGTTCTATATTTTACAATTCGCGCCGAGAGTTTTTCGCCAATTCCATAGACTTTTCGCAGTTCTTCAATAGTGGCTTTGTTGATGTCAATCTTTTTAACGACAATAGATTCTTTTATGGTTTTATAGCTTGATGTGTACTTGACTTTTTTCTTCTTCTTTTGGGTTACCCATTCGGGGAATTTAAAATACGGTTTGATGTCGTTGAGTAATGAATCAGAAACCTTCGTTACCGTTTGAAACTCCGCTGCTGAGTTGACATATTTGTTTGTAGCTCTAAACGCGTGTAGTCTATCAATTTCTGCTGTGGACATTCCCAAAGTAAATCCTTTATAATCGGATATAAAGTTTGGATTGAACGGATAGTGTTTTGGTTTTGTGTTGAGAGCTAATAGTTTGAGCGAATCAATTTGTTGTTGATACTGCACTACTTCTGTAGCTGAAAATAAACGCTCAGAAGTTGTTGTGGGATTTGTGTAAAAATAGATGCCTTGCACCAAAAAGATAAGGACTATAATACACAAAATCCCACTTCGTTCTGCTTTGAGAAACGTGAAGTGAGATTTGATGTTTTTCATGTTTTCGATGTTTTTTATGAATCGTCACATGAATATTTTGGGTTGGTTTATAATTCTACTAATACTATTTATAGATTATTTAGTTTTTATTTTTTAATAGCTTTCATATATCGTGAAAGTTCTTCTTTTACTCTTGGCGCTAATAATACCAATCCAATCATATTAGGAACCATCATGGCAAAGATCATGGCATCGGAGAATCCAATGACTGAATCTAAGCTTGCTGCTGCACCAACGATAACGAATAAACAGAAAAACACTTTATACGTATATTCTGCTTTTTTAGTTCTTCCAAAAAGGTATGCCCAACCTTGGAAACCATAGTAAGACCAAGAAATCATCGTACTAAATGCAAATAGTACAACTGCTACTGTTAATACATACGGGAACCAACTAATTACACTACCAAAAGCTCCTGAAGTCATTAAGATTGCTTCTGCATCGTTTGATGGTCCTCCAGTTGCAAGTGAACCTGTAATGATTAATACCAAAGCTGTCATGGTACACACTACAACTGTATCAATAAATGGCTCTAACAATGCTACCATTCCTTCGCTGGCTGCGTATTTTGTTTTTACTGCTGAATGCGCAATGGATGACGAACCAATACCGGCTTCGTTAGAGAATGCTGCACGTCTAAATCCTTGAATTAAAACTCCGATGGCACCACCAGCAATTCCTTCTGGGCTAAATGCTCCTGAAAAAATTTGACCAAATGCATCGCCTACCATGCCAATATTTGCAAAAATTACGAATAGAGAAGCTGCCACATAAATAACTACCATAAATGGTACAATCTTGTCGGTTACTTTCGCAATTTTCTTGATTCCTCCAATAATCACAATACCTACTAATACAGACATTACTAGACCAAATACCCAGCCATAACCATGAAGAAACGATTGTTCTCCTCCTGTAATATTTTCAACTAATTGAAATGCTTGGTTTACTTGGAACATGTTTCCGCCTCCAAACGAACCTCCAATTACGAAGATGGCAAATAATACAGCTAATACTTTACCAAGTCCTGCAAGTCCTTTTGTTTTGAGTCCTTTTGTTAAGTAATACATTGGTCCACCATATACCGTTCCGTCTTCTCCAATGTCTCTATATTTTACACCAAGTGTACATTCTACAAACTTGGATGCCATTCCTAAAAACCCCGCAATAATCATCCAAAATGTTGCACCTGCGCCACCAATGGAAACTGCAATGGCAACTCCTGCAATATTTCCTAAACCAACAGTAGCAGATAAAGCGGCTGTTAAGGCTTGAAAATGCGAAACTTCTCCTTCATGACCTTCTACTGCTATGGTTTCTATAGCATCGCCTCCAGGAGTGGAATCTCCTGCGGCTATCATAGATTCATGATGATCAACTTCGTCATATTTTCCTCTTACAATATTTACTGAGGTAAAGAAGCCTCTAAAGTTGATAAATTTAAAATATACCGTGAAGTACAATGCTCCTAATATTAACGGAAATAATACCCAGTACACTTTGATGTTTTCTGTAAATGGAATTTGATAAAAGATTGCTTGTACAAACCATCCTGTAGCATTTCCAAAAGCTTCATCGATTTGTTTGTCAAGTCCTTTTTCGGCGGCATCTTGAGCAAAAGTTAGTAATGGTAATAAGATTGAAAATACTGAAAGAAGATATTTCTTCATGATATTGTATCTGATTAGTTAATATTTGTTTTTGGGTGTAATGGACAGCAAGATGCTAAAAAAAAATTGCTTAATCAAGTTTTGTGTCTTAAATAAGATTTTTCGTCCCTTTTATAGATTGTATTTTTCTTTGAGCGATTTGATTTGCTCTGGACGCCCCAACACAATGATTTTTGAATTTTTTACGAGTTTTAATTCCGCGCCAGGGTTGATAATATACTCGCCTTCAGGAGTTTTGTAACCAATAACAGTACAACCTGTTTGATGGCGCAAGTCCAATTCTTTGAGGGTAATTTCTTTGTCGGAACTCGTAATGTCTTCCGTACGTAGTTCTTCAACATTGTTGGTATTTTTTCCACCGATGGAGAGATTGTCAATAAATTCTACCAAATCGGGTACTACAACTAGAGACGCCATGTGCTCACCACCAATTTTATCAGGCATAATCACGTTGTCAGCTCCTGCAAGTTTTAATTTTTTATACGAAGATTCATGCGAAGCTCTACTGATAATCAATAACTTGTTGTTGATTTGACGCGCTGACAATACCACAAACAAATTGTCTGCATCACTCGGAAGCGCCGTAATTAAACATTTGGCATTGTGGATTCCCGCAGTTTCCAACACTTCGTCTTCACTTGCATTTCCTTCCACAAAAAACAAATCCGAATTTTCAAACCGTTCAATAACGTTTCTATCTTTTTCAATAATGACAAATTCCTGATTGTGCGTTTGCAGCTTTTCCGCGGCTTCTTTTCCATTACGTCCAAATCCACATATAATGATATGATTGTCCATACGTCTGATTTTTTTTAGCGTTTTGCGTTGTATAATATTTTTTAGTGTACTTCTACTTAAAATAAATTCGGTAATCACAGAAATGGCATACGCAAATACAAATACACTAATAATGATTAGAAAGACCGTGAATAATTTTCCATTGTCATCCAACGGTACGACTTCTTGAAAACCCACTGTAGTTACCGTAATGACCGTCATGTACACGCCGTCAATCACCGTGCAACCCGTAATAGCCATAAACCCTACGATTCCAATTATCAAAACTAGGAATAAGAGTGCCAGCGCAATGTAAAATTTCGACTTAAAAAATCTATACATGGTTATAGGTCAAACACAGAAGTTCTTTTGGTGTAAATTAAGTCTTTTAATCTTAATATAAAAGCTAAGGTAAGATATAATGCAAAACTAAAACCTAAGGTTGCAAACGTAACATATACAAAGAATAAACGCACATTTTTAGCGCGCATTCCTAAACGTTCTGCCAATCGCGACAGCACGCCGAAGCCGTGTTTTTCAAAAAAATAACGAAGTTTATACACAAATTTCATCTGTAATTGCTTGCTTTTTTACAATTCGCAAGATAACGCTTTTTCGCATAAAAAAAGTCACTAACGCGTAGTGACTTTTCAACTTTAAAGATATCTTTTTTTTTAGTAAAGCACCTCTAATGCAGTTTTGTCATTGTTATTAAAATTAATTGCCGGTCCACACGATTGCATGATGGATGTAGAATCTGAACCTGTTGGCGTTCCTGGAATGTAGATAGCTCCAACACCAGCACTTCCTTCATTAATGTTTTGTCCACAACTCTGACGTGTTTGGTAATCGGTATGACGCAATCCGATACAGTGTCCTATTTCGTGTGCCATTGTTCCAGCCAACTCACTTACGTTTGGCGCAATAGATGATATTTCAAACCAACGACTGTTGATTCCGAAGCCTTTTGCTGGATCTCCTTTGCGTGTTGGGAAACCTGCAGCTCTTCCTAACGTGATGAATCCGCCAGACTCCAATTCGTAAAATTCCGTTACTTCAATATCTGCTTTATTTGGTCCTCGCTGTCCGAAATTAACTCTCGTAAACGAAATTCGAAGATTCAAATTGTTATACATATTAATAGTAGCATCAAGCGCATTAGAACCTAAAGTTCCTAAATCTGGATCAACACTAATAGTAATGACTCTAGGCAAGCCAGATACTAAGTTTGTCGTACGATAATGCTTTGCTGCTGGGTCAATAGATTGTAACTCATCAATTTGCTCGTAGGTAAAAAACATATCTTCTACTGCAACACCTTCTTCTCCCATAAAATTGGTGATAAAAGCCCTAGACGTGTCAAAATACGCAGCATCAAGTTTTGCTAAAATTTCAGGACTTACTTTTCCTTCTTCTTGTAAAAGTTCGTCTGTTTGGTCTGTTTGACACGCTGTGAATGTTGCAAATACGATTGCGAAAACAGCAATTAGTAATGTGAATTTTTTAGTTTTCATACATAAAAAGTTTTGGGTTTGTTTTTGGTTAATTTGCCATAAACATATCAATTTATTATGATTTTTACTACACTATATTTAGATTTTTCGATGAAATACTGTGTTTTTTATAATTCGTTTTGTCTGTTTTATCAGTAACGTTGACAGAATTGACCGATTTTTTAGTTTTGTAGTTGATGCAGTAAGGTACTCCCAATAGCACATTCCAAACACTTATCGCGATTGCAATAATTTTTTTTGAGTTCAAGCAAAGCTTGAGTTTGTAGCGCGTTTTCAATATTGATATTTTTAGTCGTAAATTTTTGAATGATGGCATTTTTTTCGGGAGAAATGGTACAAAGTAATTGTAAAATTCCATCAACCGCTAGTTTGCCTTGATACTTTTGATAACAATATTGTAACGGAATGATGCTATTGATAAGCAATACATCTATGAACTTTTTGGATACTTTTTTGATGCGCTTGGGCGATTGCTTCTCAAACGTATAATGTGTTTCCCAAAATGAACTCGTGGTGACTTGCAATATTGTGTACAATTGCTCTAGCGAAGTTGTGTGGATGACTTTGGAGAACAAATGTTGTTGCTGGTGATACAACGTCGCTAATTGTGAGATGCGAATGGTAGGAAAATTAGCAGGACGCGTTCTAAAGAATTGCAACGGAATTGTCGGTGTTTTTTTGTGTTGAAATTTGTGACAGAGATAGGTAAATTCTTTTTGCAATGTCACATAATACTGTTCTTGAGAGGCTTCTTGCGAAAGCAAACCAACCATCCCGAATAAAAAGGCTTCTAAAGTTTGTTGTGAATCGCTAAATTTTCGTAGCAAGCCAAAATCCACCGAACAAGCCGCTTCATAGAATGCTTGACTGTTGAGTTTGAGTCCGAAACCTTTTGCCATTAAACGGAATAATACAGCTTCCCAATCGTAATTGCTTTCCTTGACGAGTTTTTCAATTTCAGCAGCTTTCGTTTCCAATCGCTCCAAATACACACGCTCTAGCCAATTTTCAAGTAAAAAATCATTCAACACAGGAAAATCTGCTTCGCAATGCATCCATTTGGGCGATTGATGCAGTAGTTTTTGATAGCGTGCCAACATCGCTTCATCGCAATAATTTTTGAGAACTATGGTCGGAATTACAGAATTGTCTTTTCGGTGAACGTCCATATCGTGATTCCAAACGACATGCAAAATTACGTTATCATAATTGGTATCGTTTTCATGATGATGTACAAACCAATCCGACGATTGCACATGCATTTCCACGTTTCCTGCCCACAATTGGCCACCGATTCGCAATTGGGCATTAAAAAAGTCAGGTCCCGCATATTGATTGCGTGTTCCTAAATGCATGATTTCTACTGTTTCTCCCTGTGAAGTTTCAAGGTTTTGCAGATGTAGTTTGCCAAATTTCCACAAATAATATAAAAAGTCTTCTCGTACCGTCATATTGATAATTATTAGGTTGCTAATAATTTCAATGAGAAGTTGTGGTGTATGATTCTACGAGTTGCTTTCTACAAAAATATGTTTTTTGGGGATGTTAACGAAGTATTGAAAATCAAGGTTTTTCCAGTTTGTAACCTTCAGCCATCCACGCTTTGATTCCACCTTCAACATTGTGCGTTTTGTCATAGCCCAATTCTCGAAGTTTGATAACCGCTTTGGCACTTCGATTGCCTCCACGACAATACACATATACATCTGTATCTTTTGGAATTTTCGCTGTGGCTTGTTCAATAAAGTTTTCTTCAAAGAAATCGGCTTCTAAAGCAGTACTTGTTATTTTCCCGTCTGCAATTTCTTGTGGTGTACGCACATCCAACACAATGATATCTTCATTTTGTAATAATTCATGGAGTTCTGTAACTGTTACATCTTTTTGCTGGGAAGTATCTTCACATCCCACAAAAGAAAAAAACAGTACTAAAAATCCAACCGTAAAAATGACTTTTCGTGCGCTCATTGATGCCATTTTAACTTGTTTTATCGCCTTGCCATTCCATAAATCCGCCCATCAAATTGTAGGTGTTTTCAAAACCAACACTGTTCATTACAGCACATGCCTGCGCGCTTCGTCCGCCAGAGCGACAATACACATAGTAGTTTTTTGCAGGATCGAGTTTTTTTACTTCATCAATAAAACCTTGTCCTAAAAAGATATCGATATGCTTTGCATTGGGAATGTGACCTTCATCCACTTCGTCTTGCGTACGAACATCAATAATGACTGCATTGTCGTCATTTGCCAATTGCTCTTGCCATTCTTGTTGCGTTAAATCTGCCATAGTATTTTTGTAAATAGTGTTGTTTTGAATGATTTTTCAAAGATAATCATTTCGTTCTATAAAAATATTCAAAAAACTGCAACTATTGATTTTCACAATAAAAAACAAAAAAACCGAAGCAAAAACTTCGGTTTCTATGTATAATTAAAGTGACTTCTAAAAAAGTCTAAACGTCTAACTCGTCTAAAATTCTAATAATCTAAAAAGTCTAACATCAAACTTTAATAGAACAACCAATGGCTTTCGTTGTCTTTACCTCAACTTCTTTTCCAGCCAATAAGGCATCAACAGCATCTTCCACATAACGTTTTGACACGGAAGAAGCATCTTTGTAATTGTCGTCAATAGCGCCAATATATTTTACTTGGTGTCCTTTTGGTGTTTTTGCAATTACGTACATGTGTGGCGTGCGCGTTGCGCCAAATTTTGGATATACTTTTTGTCCTTCATCTAGCATGTACGGAAAGGTAAATCCTTTTTCTTTTGCGCGGACTTTCATCGCTTCAAAACTATCTCCAGGCTTGGTTTCAGGATTGTTTGGATTGATAGCAATGACAGGATAGCCTTTGCTAGCGTATTTTTTGTCCAACTCTATCAATCTGTCTTCGTAGGCTACAGAATACGGACAGGTGTTGCAGGTAAATGTTAAAATAAATCCTTTTGCTTCTTTAAAATCGCTCATAGAAACCATGTTTCCGTCTACGTTTTTCAGTGAAAAATCTGCAACGATATCGCCTACTTGGTAACCATTCACGACTTCTTTTGCTGGTTTTTCCGTGTTTTCAGCAACGACTTTTGAATCGGTGTTGTTGTCTTCTTTTTTCTTTTCTTCACAAGAAACTGCGACGAAAAGCAATGCTAATAGTGCTACTTTTATAGTTTTCATTTTGGTGTTTTTTATGGGTTAATTGATAAAATTTCGTAATTCACTTTCAAGTTCTGCTTTGGTAAACGAATGCTCGTAAAATTTTCGTTTTCCTTTTTTGTAAATCACCGTCGCCGGAATAGCACCAGACCATTCTTTGGATACTTTCGGAATCCAGGCGTTTTGGTCAGGATCGTCCAATAATACTTGTTCGGATTGCAGCTTGTTTTTTGCTAAAAAAGAATTGAGCTTTTTCAGATTAAAATCCAAACTTACCAACAATACTTTGACATTTTTGTCTTTATACTCTTGATTGACAGCTTCAAAATACGGCAATTCCTTTACACACGGCGCGCACCAAGTTGCCCAAAAATTGACAACATGAATATTATCGTCTTCAATGTTGAGGTATTTTTCAAATTGCTCAAAATTCAATACAGGAATATCTGTTTGTGGCGTTGCTTCGCTAGCCGTCGTTTTTACTGTTTCTTTCGTATTTTCTGCGACAACTTTTGTGGATTTGGTTTCGCTTTTACAAGAGATGAGAACAATTAATAAAAGAATATAACTGACTTTTTTCATAACGGTTTTTAATAAACATTAAAAATACTAAAAGTCTCTCGGAAAGCTTTTCTATTTAACACATTTTAAGATTTATAAAGTGACATCTACGGTTTTACCTTACTCAAATTTCACGCTAGTTTGATATCTTTCAAAAAACTTAAAATGTTACAATCATGAAGAAAAGAAATTTACAAACCATCAAACTGAACAAGCAAACTATTTCAACATTGGATACTGCTATTGTATTTGGAGGATTTCGTTCGCCAGCAGAAGAAAAATCTGAAGTGAGCAAATGCAACGCTGGAACCAACCGAGTTTGCTGTGCATAAAGCAATTTAAACGATTTTTATATCGGTAAAAGAACTACGCATCACTTTTGTAGCATCTACATCTAACCAGTTGTTCAAAATGGATGCGTAAATCTTTCTAAAATCTACGTCAAATTGTATATCACCATTCTCGTCTAAGTTTGACAAATTGGGCATCGGATTGTAAAATCCTTGTTTCTTCAATTGTTTTCCAATTAAAAATACCTGATTCGCCGTTCCATGATCAGTTCCGTTAGCAGCATTTTGTTGCACGCGACGCCCAAATTCTGAAAAAGTCATAATCAACGTGTCTTTAAACGAATCTTGCTGTTTTAAATCCTTGATAAATGCCGCCATCGCTTCATCATACACGCTTAACAACCGTTTTTGTTTGTTGATTTGATTGGCATGCGTGTCAAATCCGCCCAACGACGTGTAATAGACTTTCGTTTGCAAACCAGAATTGATAAACTGCGCAACTTGCTTCAGTTGTTTGGCAAATTCGTTTTTCGGATACTCAATTTTAGAAGTATATGTTTTGGAAGTTTCGTATAAATATTTTGCAGAATTGGAAGCTGTGACCATCGTTTTGTACAAATAGCCCAAATTGTGTTCGCTCAAATGCGAATCATCGTGATGCTGTACCACTTTCTTAAAATACGGTTCTTGTGTCGTTCTAAAAAACAGTTGTGGATTTTTCGTCGCGATGCCATCTGTTTGTTCTCCTTTCAACAATAATGACAAGGTATCGTCTACTTCAATTGCTGCTGTCGAATTGCTTTTGGTAGCGTCCAAATAGCGTCCAACCCAACCCGATTGCAGATATTCATTAGCACTACTCGCTGTATGCCAAATATCCGTAGCGCGGAAATGTGAGCGATTCGGATTGGGATATCCTACATTATTCACCACACACAATTCACCATTATGATACAAATCGCTATGTGCAACAAGACTTTCATGAAAACCGATGTCATCCGTAATGCCAATCAAGCTTGATTTTTGCTGCGCCAGCGACGGACGTTTTTGAAAGTAAATATCATTTCGAAAGGGCACAACCGTGTTCAATCCGTCATTTCCACCTGATAATTGAATAATGACCAATTTTTTTCCTGTCGCTACAGCGGAATCAATCAAGTTGAAACCCGAAACGAATTTCGGCAAGAACATCGCGGTACTTGCTAAGGAAGCTTGTTTTATAAAATCTCTTCTGTTCATACAAAAAATTTATTTTTTGTATTCCCGTAAAAACGGGAACCTCATACTAACACTACATTTTATATTCCCACGAAAGTGGAAATCGCATTGAATTACTTTTATTTTGTTACGAAATCAGACATCAGCAAACTATCAAAATCTTCGTTTCTCAGCTATTTACGACTACGCTCAAACTGACATTTCTATAATTTTCTTTTTGTTCATAATTACAACGAATTAACACAATTGATACTCTGGCAACGACATCAACTGTATACAGGTTTCTTTCAAATCTTGATCTGCTAGCTTCTCCAAATACGTTTCTGTTCCTGTATTTATCGGACTCGTTAGCAAACTTTGTTGCAATTGCGCTGCGGTTATAGTTGTATGATTTGTGTAAAATGTATTCCAATCGGGCGTGACTTTCAATCTTCGTTGACGATTTCGTTTGTCATTAAATCGCTGAAAATCGTCTTCAAATTCGCCTTTTTCGTCTAACGCAATTTCGCCATTTGCCAATAAAATGGAAGGCAATCGCAGTCGTAACATCATCGTATTCGGGTTGATCCAATTTCTGCCGCCTTTCCATCCTGCTACATTCGGCGGAAACAATAAATGTTGTCCTAAAAGTTTCTGTAAATACACAAGTTCGCGTTCTTTTTCAAATTTCATAGGCACGACTCTGTGCATTCCGATTAAAAATTCTACGGGCGATTTTATTTTAATTCCGATATTTTTTGGGTCATAAAACCAATCAGAAGTCAACACAAAACGCAGTAAGTTTTCAATATTATAGTCTTTATAAAAAATGTCGGTCATTTCGCTTACGCGGGATGCATCTACTTCATCATTCACAAAATAACGGTAGATTTTCTCGCAGATAAATCGCGCACATTGTTTTTGCTGTAAAATGATGTCGATGATATCTTCGCCGCCAAAATCTCCTGTTTTTCCAAGAAAGGTTTTTTCTCCGTAATCGTGTTGAAAACGGCGCAAACGGAAATTTCCACGCAAATCATGATTCCATCCTGTAAACGCGCGGGCAGCTTCTTTAATATCTTTTTCATCATACACATTATCGCGCCCAAGCGTAAACAATTCTAACAACTCACGCGCAAAATTCTCGTTCGGTTTTTGCTTTTTATTTTGTTTGTTGTTTAAATATTTAATCATGGATGCTTCTTTCGAAATTGCAATGACAAATTCTTTAAAATTCCCCAAAGCATGTGTACGAAGCGTATTGTTGTACTGTTCAAAATGCAAGATATTTTTATCATGACACACGAAATGATTTGCCCAAAAAAGCGTCATTTTTTCGCGAAGTAACTGCTCAGTTGTTCCTAGTTTATACAACCATGCACTATTCAATTCGTGTATTTTTTTGACGCTATCTTTAATCAGCGAACGAATCTTTTCGCGATCTTTTAAATTGAGTCCTTTCAAGCCATTTCGCAATTCCGTTAGATTGATGGTCAACGGTTCAACTTTTTGAGAAGCATTAAACAATTGCGAAACTAGTTGTGTACGCGACAAGCCTTGCAAAGATTTGGCTTCTTTGGCAGAAATTCCAAATCCGACTCTATTATATACATGTACAATTTCTGAAATGGTCATACGAAGTAATTTGTGTAGGTATGACTCTAAAACGCAGAAAAAGTTTAATTTGGTATTTTAATACACTAAATAAAAATAGAATGTGTGAAGTTTCTAAAACAATTAAATTCTGTAGCTGCAAGGATAATCTTTCAGAGGCACACAAACATGCTAAAAGTATGTATTACGTTTGGACGTTGGAACGCGTAACTGGATTAAGTGAATTAGCAATGGACGGACTCTTAATGGAAGAGCCTACTCAACTAGATGAATTATCAGCCGAGAAGATTGTAAAAGAACTTAACTCAAAAAACTTATTTGACTTTGATTATCAACCAATAAATGATGACACTTTAGAAATTAAACGCGTACAACCTAAAAAGAGATATCCGAAAAATAGACGCAACAAAACGAAACTTATCGGTTCGCATCTTTCTTTTTATTATTGGTTAGATAAATGGCATATAGGATATGCTGGAGGTTTTGAAAATATATATAAAATTTACAAAAGCGGAAAAGTTGAAATAATAGACAAGGAGAATGAAAACCACTGAGAATCCTTACTATTCTAAATAAAGTTCTACACAAGATACAGAACTGAAAAAATTTAAGAATCCAAAGCAATCTAACTTCTAACAGCGAAAGCAATTCTAACCATCTGAAAAATTAATAAACTTTTAACACTACCCTACATTTCCATATTCAAAATATCACTACATTTGTATATACAAATATTGTACAGACAACTATGAAATTAGAAGAAGTTTTAAAAAGTGATGCCGTATTGCCTTTATCCAAAAGAACCGCCATCAACTTTTTTGTGACAAATCATATTTTTATGGAGAACTACACAAGCTTCTTCAAGCAGTACGATATTTCATTACAACAGTTTAATGTGTTGCGCATTTTAAAAGGTCAAAAAGGAAAACCTGCCAATTTGGCTACGATTCAGGAACGCATGGTGCATAAAAATAGCAACACTACACGATTGATTGACAAATTGATTACAAAAGACTTGGTAGAACGTTCTATTTGTCCAGAAAATCGTAGAAAAGTGGAAATAGTCATTACCAAAAACGGTTTGGAATTGTTGGAAACTATCAATCCCAAATTGAATGCGCTAGAAGAAAACATGATGCGATTATTAACAATTAACGAAGCAGAAACGCTCAATATATTATTAGAAAAATTAAGAGGTTCGCAATCCGACTAAAATTGCCCAAAAAACAAATCGACATTTATTAAAAACAAGAAAATGAAAACACGTATCTTAACATTGGTTGCATTATTTTTTGCAGCATCAGCAACAACATTTGCACAAAGCAAACAAATTGACACAAAAGAAAGTAACGTAAACTGGACAGGTTATAAAGTAACCGGACAGCACGAAGGAACTATCAATTTCAAATCGGGAACGTTAGAATTTGAAGATGGAAAGTTAGTTGGTGGAACGTTTGTAATTGATATGGCATCTATCAACACTACAGATTTGAGTGGTAAAAGCAAACAAAGTTTGGACGGACACTTAAAATCTGATGACTTTTTTGGTGTAGCAACGTACCCAACAGCAACCTTAATATTTAAAAAAGTAGTAGAAACTGACGACAATGTATACAGAGTTGCAGCAGATTTAAAAATCAAAGAAAGTACGTCGCGCGTAGCTTTTGACATTGAATTGGAAGATGATTCTGCCCAAACAACCTTCAAAGTTGACCGTACGAAATTCGGTATCAAATACGGTTCGGCTTCGTTCTTTGACGGATTGAAAGACAAAGCTATCAACGACGAATTTGACTTAGCAGTTTCGTTAAAGTATTAATTTTTTATAAAAAATCTTTTTTTAATTCAAATATTCGTTTTTATATTTGTGCAACACAAAGAGATAATGAAAATAAATTTTGTAAATACTTGGTGGTGGAACTTACGAACTTCGGAATCGTGAGGAAAGTCCCTATTTACAAATAATAGATATCAAAGAAGACTTGTCAATCACGACAAGTCTTTTTTTTTTTGAAATAAATTGAGCTATGTACAAACTGAAAACAACCCATAAAAAAATCTTAGCAGATACCATCACGCCTGTGAGTGTCTACTTGAAAATCAGAGATAAATTTCCAAACAGTCTGCTGTTGGAAAGTAGTGACTATCACGCCAGCGATAACAGTTTTTCGTATGTATGTTGCAATCCGATTGCGAGTATTAAGGTGGAAAATGAAACGCTTACGCGAGAATTTCCAAATGGTTCCTCAAATGCAACGCCAATTACCGCAACCACCAATGTTCCTGAGCTGATTCACGAGTTTTCGCAACAGTTTGAAACGGATGAAAACGACTTTAAATTTATCAACAATGGTTTGTTTGGCTACATTGCTTACGATGCGGTTCGTTACTTTGAATCAGTCGAAATTTCCAAAAAAGAACAATCGCTTCACATTCCCGACATGTACTACGCGATTTACCAAAATATCATTGCGTTCAATCATTTCAAAAATGAAGCGTATCTCTTTTCACATTGCTATGAAAAAGAAAACAATATTGCCGAAATTGAACATTTATTAAGTACCAAAAACTTTGCTACCTATAAATTTTCAATCGACGGCGAACGCGAATCCAACATGGACGATGCGCAATTCAAGCAAAATGTGGCGCTGGCAAAAAAGCATTGTTATCGTGGTGATGTGTTTCAGTTGGTGTTGTCGCGACGATTCATTCAAAAATTTAAAGGAGACGAATTCAATGTATATCGCGCATTGCGAAGTATCAATCCGTCGCCATATTTGTTCTATTTTGACTATGGCGATTTTAAAATCTTTGGTTCCTCGCCCGAAGCACAATTGGTCGTGAATGAAGGTCACACCGAAATTCACCCAATTGCAGGAACTTTTAAACGTACTGGAAATGATGAAGAAGATGCCGCTTCCGCGAAAAAATTGTTCAACGATCCAAAAGAAAATGCCGAACACGTGATGCTGGTAGATTTAGCGCGAAATGATTTAAGCCGAAATGGAAATCAAGTCAAAGTGGAAACCTATAAAGAATTGCAATTCTTTTCGCATGTGATTCATTTGGTATCAAAAGTCACAGCCAAAAAGCACGAAAACGTACCAACCATGCAAGTTGTGGCAGACACATTTCCCGCAGGAACGCTGAGTGGCGCACCAAAACACAAAGCTATGCAATTGATAGAAAAATACGAAACCTCTAACCGCGATTTTTACGGTGGCGCGATTGGCTTTATGGACTTTCAAGGAAACTTCAATCACGCGATCATGATTCGAACATTTCTAAGCAAAAACCACAAATTGCACTATCAAGCAGGCGCAGGAATTGTAGCAAAATCAAACGAAGAAAATGAAAACCAAGAAGTATATAACAAACTCAGAGCCTTAAACACAGCACTGGAAATTGCAGAAACAATCTAGGAATGTTGAATGTTGAATGTTGAATGTTGAATGTTGAATGTTGAATGTTGAATGTTGAATGTTGAATGTTGAATGTTGAATGTTGAATGTTGAATAAAAATTATGAACTCAAAAGAAAACATTGGTACATTTTCAAATTATCAAATTGTTACATTAAAAAACGTCACTTCGAGTATTTTTCTGAAAGAAAAATGTATCGAGAAGGACTATGAAACTAAAAAAAAGCAACAGCCAAAGGCTAAAAGCAAAAACAAATGAAAAAAGTATTAGTCATAGACAATTACGACAGCTTCACCTACAATCTTGTCCATTATTTGGAAGATTTGGAGTGTGATGTCACGGTCAAAAGAAACGACCAATTATCGCTAGAAGAAGTTGCAGCGTATGAAAAAATCATTCTTTCGCCAGGACCAGGAATTCCAGATGAAGCAGGTTTGCTAAAGCCAATCATTGAAAAATACGCGGCAACCAAAAGTATTTTGGGTGTGTGTTTGGGACAGCAAGCGATTGGAGAAGTTTTTGGAGGTTCGCTTACCAATTTAGAACAAGTATATCACGGCGTTGCGACAAAAGTGAACGTTACTGTGGATGATGAATCTTTATTTAAAGATTTACCAGAAACTTTTGACGTGGGACGTTACCATTCGTGGATTGTCGCAAGTCCGCTTCCAGAAACCCTAGAAGCAACTTCGTATGATGAAAACGGACAAATCATGTCGTTGCGCCATAAAGAATACGATGTGCGTGCTGTGCAATACCATCCAGAATCGGTACTCACGCCACATGGAAAACAGATACTTGAAAATTGGGTGCGTAGTTAGGAATGTTGAATGTTGAATGTTGAATGTTGAATGTTGAATGTTGAATGTTGAATGTTGAATGTTGAATGTTGAATGTTGAATGTTGAATGTTGAATGTTGAATGTTGAATGTTGAATGTTGAATGTTGAATAAAAATTATAAACTCAAAAGAAAACATTGGTACATTTTCAAATTATCAAATTGTTACATTAAAAAACGTCACTTCGAGTGTTTTTCTGAAAGAAAAATGTATCGAGAAGTACTATGAAACAAAAAAATAATCATAAAAAGTCAAAGTCTCTGAGAAACCATCTCAATACTCAATACTAAGAAAAAACAACCATAAAACTTGAAGCATTCAATCATTAAATGTTTCAATCTTTTAATCAAAATACATGAAAAAACTATTAAACAGACTCATCAACCACGAAAGCATCTCAGAAGAAGAAGCCAAACAAGTCTTAGTCAATATTTCGAAAGACATGTACAATCCCAGTCAGATTGCTTCTTTTCTAACCGTTTTTATGATGCGAAGCGTTACACTGGAAGAGCTCAAAGGTTTCCGAGACGCGTTATTGGAATTATGCATTCCTGTAGATTTATCAGCGTATAATGCCATTGATTTATGCGGAACTGGCGGCGACGGAAAAGACACGTTTAATATTTCAACCTTGGCATCATTCATCACGGCTGGAGCTGGCGTACATGTTGCCAAACACGGAAACTACGGTGTTTCTTCGGTCAGCGGTTCATCAAACGTAATGGAACATTTAGGTATCAAATTTACTAGTGATGTTGATTTCTTAGAGAAATGTATAGAGCATGCAGGCATTTGTGTCTTACACGCACCATTATTTCATCCAGCTATGAAAAATGTAGCACCCATTCGACGTGAATTAGGAGTGAAAACGTTCTTTAATATGTTAGGTCCAATGGTAAATCCAGCGTTTCCTAAAAACCAAATGGTGGGTGTTTTCAACTTAGAATTGGCGCGTATGTATGGCTATTTATATCAAAATACTGATAAAAACTATACCATTTTGCACGCATTAGACGGTTACGATGAAATTTCACTAACAGGAGCTACCAAAGCGATCAGAAACCATTCGGAAGAAATGCTAACTGCGGCCGATTTCGGCGTTCCACAACATACACAAGCAGACATTTACGGCGGCGATTCGGTAGCGTCTGCCGCAAAAATATTTACAGATATATTAGAAGGCAACGGAACCAATCCGCAGAACAATGTCGTGTGTGCCAATGCAGGAATGGCAATTGCCACCGTAAAAGGTTTGGATGCAAAAGAAGGTTTTGAAATTGCCAAAGAATCCTTGCAATCTGGGAAAGCATTAAACGTGTTAAAAACATTGCAGGAATTAAGTAGATAGTTATCGTCATGCGGAACCCTATGCTCAACTTGATTGGGTATTGATTCAGCATCACACAAAAAGAGAAAAGTAGATTCCTGCCTGCGCAGGAATGACAAAAAGAAATATTGAGATGACCATTTTAGACAAAATTATAGCAGATAAATACAAAGAAGTTTCACTTAAAAAAAGCATCGTACCCATGTCGTTTTTGGAGCGTTCGGCATTATTCGGTCGTGAAACTTCTTCTTTATCTGCGGCGTTGAGAGCGAGTGACACAGGAATTATTGCCGAATTCAAACGTCGTTCGCCATCCAAGGCAGTTATCAACCAAAGTGCCAGTATGTACGATGTGGCTTCAGGCTATGAAAAGGCAGGTGTTTGTGGCATGTCGGTATTGACCGACGGAACATATTTTGGCGGCTCGCTTGATGATGTTTTGTTAGCTAGAGCAAGTGTCCAAATGCCCATTTTACGTAAAGAATTTATCATAGATGAATATCAAATTATAGAAGCCAAATCGTATGGTGCAGATGTAATTTTGCTTATCGCAGCTGTATTGACACGTGAAGAAATCAAAACGTTTTCTGAAACAGCAAAAAGTCTCGGGTTGGATGTCTTGCTCGAAGTCCACAATTTGGAAGAATTGCAAAAATCCATCATGCCGTCGTTGGACATGTTAGGTGTAAACAACAGAAACTTAAAAACCTTTGAAGTCAGTACCGATATCAGCAAAGAACTTTCGGTACATATTCCTGATGATTTTGTAAAAGTATCGGAAAGTGGCATCAGTTCTGTGGAAGCTATTAAAGACTTACGCCCGTATGGTTATCAAGGTTTCCTAATTGGTGAAAATTTTATGAAAACGGACAATCCAGGTAACAGTGCGTTGGAGTTTATTGGGGAATTAGGTCTTGGGTGTTAGATGTTAGGTGTTAGTAATTAATCGTTCAATCTTTTAATCTTTTAATTTTTAATCATGTAATGAAAAACTTGAAACTCAAAATATGCGGAATGAAATACGAAGACAATATAACAGCTGTAAGTCACTTACTGCCTGACTATTTGGGTTTTATATTTTACAGAAAATCGTCACGCTTTTTCGAGACCGTCATTCCTGAGATTCCAAAAGAAATAAAGAAAACTGGGGTTTTTGTAAATGCTTCTGTCGAAGAAATCATCAAAAAAGTCACCTTATACGATTTACAAGCGATACAATTACATGGAAGTGAAAGTCCTGAATTTTGTGAAGAATTGAAAAAAGCATGTCACATCGAGCGCAGTCGAGATGCACATGATAAGATGCGGAATCAAGTTCAGCATGATGATTTCAATTTGCACGTTGCGCCAATTGAAATCATCAACGTATTTTCAATAAAAGACGAATTTGACTTTGCTACTTTGCAACCATACGAGCCTTTTGTAGACTATTTTTTGTTTGATACGAAAGGAAAATTACCTGGCGGAAATGGTGTTGCGTTTGATTGGACGGTTTTGGAAAACTATCCGTCTACCAAACCATTTTTCTTGAGTGGCGGCATTGGACTGGAAACTATCACAAAATTGAACGATTTTATGAAAAGTAATGCGTCAACATATTGTTATGCGTTGGATGTAAATAGTAAATTTGAAATCGTTCCAGGATTGAAGCATATTGAAGATTTGAAAGTTTTTAAAGAAGAAATTAATTGTTAGCTGCTTTATGAGAGCCTGAATCAAGTTCAGGCTGACATAAGAAAACAAAATATCATCACGCTGAACCTTGTACTCAACTTGATTGGGTATCGACTCAGCATCACACAAGAAAAACACATAAAAGTTTCCCGATTGCTCGGGAATAAAAATTGAAAATTTTTATGAAAAAAACCTATCACGTAAATGAAAAAGGATACTACGGCACATTTGGTGGCGCGTATATTCCTGAAATGCTGTATCCAAATGTGGAAGAGTTGCGTCAACAATATTTGGAGATTATGTATGAAGATTCTTTTCAAAAAGAATTCAAACAGTTGTTGAAGGATTACGTTGGTCGTCCGTCTCCGCTGTTTTACGCCGAACGCTTATCTGCCAAATACAATACAAAAATTTATCTCAAAAGAGAAGATTTAAACCATACAGGCGCACACAAAGTCAACAATACCATCGGACAAATTTTGATGGCAAAACGACTTGGAAAAACACGAATTATTGCCGAAACAGGCGCAGGACAACATGGCGTCGCAACTGCCACAGTCTGCGCGCTCATGGGCATGGAATGTATTGTATATATGGGCGAAATTGACATTGCACGACAAGCTCCGAATGTAGCCCGTATGAAAATGTTGGGCGCTGAGGTGCGTGCCGCAAAATCAGGCAGTAGAACGTTAAAAGATGCTACTAATGAAGCCATTCGCGATTGGATTAGCAATCCTGTAGATACCCATTACATCATCGGTTCGGTGGTAGGGCCGCATCCGTATCCAGACATGGTAGCGCGTTTTCAAGCGGTAATTTCGGAAGAAATTGAATGGCAATTGCAAGAAAAAGAAGGTCGCTCCTACCCTGATCATGTAATTGCGTGTGTTGGCGGTGGAAGTAATGCCGCAGGTGCTTTTTATCAATATTTAGATGATGAACGTGTAAATTTAATCGCGGTGGAAGCAGCTGGAAAAGGAATTCACTCCGGAGAAAGTGCGGCAACTTCTGCGTTGGGCGAAGACGGAATCATTCACGGAAGTAGAACCTTGTTAATGCAAACCAAAGACGGACAAATTACAGAGCCGTATTCTATTTCTGCGGGATTGGATTATCCTGGCGTTGGTCCCATGCACGCACATTTATACGAAAGCAAACGCGCGGAATTCATTTCCATTACCGACGACGAAGCCATGACCGCAGGATTGGAATTATCGCAACTCGAAGGAATCATTCCAGCCATAGAAACTTCGCACGCACTGGCGGTTTTTGATACGAGAAAATTCAAGGAAGACGATATTGTAGTGTTGAATCTCTCTGGTCGTGGTGATAAAGATTTGAATACGTATATTGATTATTTTAAACTTTAGTAATGAGTTATGAGCATTGAGGTTTTAGACAAAACTAGAGCAATATCAATACTAACAACTCAATTCTCAATACTATTGAAAACTCAGACTATAAAGATTCCTGCGCAGGCAGGAATTCAAAAATAAATTTTTGAATGAACAGAATAAACCAAAAATTACAAGAAGATAAAAAACTACTCTCCATTTACTTTACGGCGGGCTATCCGAGTTTGA
This sequence comes from Kordia periserrulae, assembly GCF_003054265.1. Lineage (GTDB taxonomy): Bacteria > Bacteroidota > Bacteroidia > Flavobacteriales > Flavobacteriaceae > Kordia > Kordia periserrulae. Next base: position 48,398 of record NZ_QBKT01000001.1, read on the forward strand.
ATGATACGGCTGGCGTGATTGAAGATTTGGAAAAAAGTGGTGTGGATATGATTGAAATTGGCTTGCCATTTAGCGATCCGTTGGCGGATGGACCAACCATTCAAGAGAGTTCTACGAAAGCATTGGAAAACGGAATGACGAGCGAATTGTTGTTTGAGCAAATTGCCAATATTCGTGAAACAGTTTCCATTCCGCTGATTATTATGGGCTATTTGAATCCGATGATGCAATACGGAATTGAAGCGTTTTGCTCCAAATGCAAGGAAGTCGGTATTGACGGATTGATTATTCCAGACATGCCTGTGGATGTGTATCACGAGCAATACCAAGCGATTTTTGAAAAATACGGTTTGCTTAATGTGTTTTTAATCACGCCGCAAACTTCGGAAGAACGCATCCGATTTATCGACAGTATTTCTAACGGATTTATCTATATGGTAAGTTCGGCAGGAACGACAGGTGCAAAAAATAGCTTTGGAAATGCACAAGAAACCTATTTTGACCGCATTGGGAATATGAATTTGAAAAATCCTCAAATTGTCGGTTTTGGAATTTCCAATCATGAAACGTTTATGCAAGCTACGAAGAAGGCTAAAGGTGCGATTATTGGAAGTGCATTTATCAAACATCTTACTAAAAATGGTACGGAAAGTATCAAAGAATTTGTGGATATGGTGCTGGATAAGTAATGTAGTGTATAGGTTTAAGTTTTATACTCACATATTGTTTGTCATTTCTGCGACTTGTACTGAGCTTGTCGAGGTAAGGCAAGAATCCTTGTGGCTTCATAATGGATTTCGCAACAAGTGCGAAGTGACAATCTTTAAAATGCTATCATTTTTCACGTATTAGCTGAAGTATCTCTCTTTTAGGATAAGTCCATTGATTTTGCTTTTGTTAAATCCTTCCAAATGACGTTTCTAATCTTTTAAAAAACACTATTTTTAAACCTCACTAATCCAAATCAAACACATGAAAAAAATCGTATTACTACTTGCGTTTCTAACCTTGATTTCTTGCGGAAGCGACGAAAAAAAGGAAATTCCTAAAAGTGAATTTTCGTTTGCGGGCGTTTTAGAAGCGTATCACGACCAAAGTTTAGCACTAAATCCTATCAATGCGACGGCAGCTGGCGATACACGCTATAACGACCAGTTTCCGAATTTTTTATCGGATGAATATCAAGACAAATTAAAAGCACATTACCACAAATTTAGAGATACGCTACAGAATTTTGACGATACCAATCTCACCGAAAGTGAGCAAATGAGCAAAGATATTTTGTATTGGGAATGCGATATGAATTTGAGAGGATTGAGTTTTCAAAACAGTCGCTTGTTGCCGATTGATCAAATGTGGTCAATTAATTTAGTAGTGGGACAATTTGCAAGTGGCACTTCTGCACAACCTTTTAATACTGAGGAAGATTACGAAAATTGGCTCAAACGTTTGGAAGGTTTTAATACTTGGTTGCAAACCGCAAAAACCAATATGCAAGAAGGGATTGAAGAAGGTTTTGTATTGCCTAAATCATTAATTAAAAAGGTGATTCCGCAATTTGAAGTGTTGGCGACAACTCCATTGAATACACATTTATTTTATGCGCCCATCAACAATTTTCCTGCTGATTTTACAAGCGAAGCTAAAGACAAACTCACCAAAGCGTATACTACTTTTTTAACAGAAACCTTAGTGCCATCTTTTAATGAAATGTATCAATTTTTAAAGACGGATTACCTCAACGCAGGTAGAGAAAGTAGCGGAATTGCAGATACACCTTACGGAGATGCGTATTACGAATATTCCATCAAAAAATATACAACTACCGACATGACTGCCGATGAAATTCACGAATTAGGTTTGCAAGAAGTAGCGCGAATTTTAAGCGAAATGGAAAAAGTGAAACAGCAAGTTGGTTTCAAAGGCGATATAAAGTCGTTTTTTAATGATGTGCGAAAAAATAAAAACTTGATGCCGTATTCAGAACCACAACAAATTATTGACAATTTCAACGCGATTCATGACAAAATGCAACCGCAAATCAATCAATTGTTTGATGTAAAACCAAAAACGCCTTTTGAAGTGAGACGTACGGAAGCTTTTCGAGAAGCTTCTGCGAGTGCAGAATACAATCCGGGTTCGTTAGATGGTACACGACCGGGCATTTTTTACGTTCCCATTCCTGATGCGGCAAGCTATAATGTGTTTTCGGATGAAGCGTTGTTTTTGCACGAAGCGATTCCGGGACACCATTATCAAATTTCGTTAACGCAAGAAAATGAAGCCTTACCAGATTTTAGAAAAACATTGTGGTACAGCGCGTATGGCGAAGGTTGGGCATTGTACACGGAATCGTTAGGAAAAGAATTAGGTTTGTATACGGATCCGTATCAATATTTTGGAATGTTGAGTGCCGAAATGCACCGCGCGATTCGTTTGGTGGTTGACACAGGATTGCACGCCAAAGGCTGGACCCGTGAACAAGCCATTCAGTATTCATTAGACAACGAAGCCGAAAGCGAAGCGAGTATTATTGCTGAAATTGAACGTTACATGGCAATGCCTGGACAAGCGTTGTCGTACAAAATTGGACAATTAAAAATTCGCGAATTGCGTACCAAAGCAGAAAAAGAATTGGGCGAAAACTTTGACATCAAACAGTTTCACAATCAAGTGTTGGAGACTGGTTGTGTTCCATTGCAATTGTTGGAAGATAAGATAAATGCTTGGATTGAGATGAAGAAGAAGTAAAAATTAAAAATTGGAAAAAAGAAAGCTTTAGTGTAAATAACTAAAGCTTTCTTTATATTTGATTATATTAAAACTTTTATTATGATACAAAAATTATGCACTATTACTTTGCTTTTGTGCGCTTTCGTAACAGTTCAAGCACAAGAATTCGAAATTCCTGATTACACATTAAAAAAAGCGGAAGATTACGCTAAATACGAAAAAGATGTCGTTGCTGCCACAAAATGGCTTATTCAGACACCTGTAAATTCACAAAAAAACAAGCGTACGATGGTACATGCTTTTTTGTTAAAATGGTTTGAAGGTACACCTAGTATTACTTTTGACATCAATGCTGAAATCGTTACTTTCATGGAAGAATCGCCTGAATCATTTATGATTTATTTATCAGGATGGGCATCGTATTGCATAGAAAATAAAGATTATAAAAATAGTTTACAGGGAAATGTTCAAGGAATTGAAAGTGTCATTGCTTTTTATGATGCTAATAAAAAAATTACAGGCAAAATAAAACCTATTGAACGCTATAAAAAATTAAAGAAAAAAGGAAAGCTAGAAGCGCATTTAAAATCAAAACTTAAGTCTTAAAAAAACTCCTTATACTGCATCACCCGAAAGTCAAAAGTTGTGAATTTCGGGTTTTGTTTTTTTAGCTTTTTATAGAGTGAAATGCTTCCAATAGCACGATTTGCCGCGCCTGAAGATGACGTTAAGGAAACGGTTTTTATCCATCTCGACTGCACTCGATGTGACAATGAATGTTTTGAAGAAGATTCTTGTTCAGCATGACGTCTTTTTTGAGCTAGACTCAAATCAAATTTATGAATTCTTGGAACTTCGTTGGAAACGACTTCTAGTTGTAATTTGTATTGCTTGATGTGTTTTCGGAAGAAATATTCAGGTCCGTTTTTAGAGTTTCCACCTGTAAATAATAACGTATGAATATTTGGAAACTTTTGTAAATATCCAATAACATCGCGTAATTGTATGTTTTGCATGCCCAAATCGGATGCATCAATTTTTTCGCGTTTACAGCTGTCTACAATGTCACAAACGCCGATTTTATGCTGTATTAAAAAGTCTTTTCGCTGGTCAATTGCTTCTTGTGAATTGTCGTAACGAAGTTTTAAATCATAAATTTCATCCAAAAACAACCATAAGGAATTGTAATAACTTCCATAGCAGAAATCCACATCTTTTTCGAGTAAATCACCTGTAGAAAATCGCGGCGGCGGCAAAGTTCCTACAATAAGTTTCTCAGTATCATCGTGAATAAAAGGTGCGTATGGATGCTTGTGAAAAAACATAAAATGAGTTACTGTAGTTCCGCTCTAAATTTTTTCACTTCTTGAACCACAGGACGATACATTCTTTTGTTATGGTTGGACATGTGTTCTGATTCTGCAATAATTTCGTCTAATATTTCAATAGCAGCGGCACTTTTTCCATTACGTTCGTAAAACTTCGCTAAGACCAATCGTTCTGCATAATTAGAATACCGCTGATCTATCGTTTTCAGATTTTCTTCTGCTTCTTCTGTGCGTCCGACTGCATCTAGCGCCAATCCATAAACATATTGTGCTTTTGAGTTTTTAAATTCCTGTTTGTTTTTAACTTTCGCTGCAAGTTGAATGACTTCTTCATACTGTTCTAAATAATAATTCGAACTAATCAGTTGCGATATCACATAAAAATCATTTTGAAAATTTCCCTTCAAAACGGCACTGTAGTGTGTGCTCGCCTCTTCAAAGTTTCCATTTTCAAAATGCGCATCGGCAAGTGCTACTCTGTTTTGAAATGTATCTGCAAAAGCCAATCGTTTTTCAGCATCTTTTACTTTTTTTGAAGGAATAATCGCTGTAGCAATTTCATCTGTAACTTTTTCAATATCAGCTTTGTTAAATACTTGCGTGATGAGATAAATTATCGCGCCAACTAACGGAAGCATTAATATTAATAAATACCAAAAGTAGTCTTTCCTGTTTTTGTATGCGTGATACAAACAGAATAGTTGTAATATCAATACAGGAGTAAAAAATCGAATCATTTAGTTATCGTGTAAATACCAATTCATTTCCGCTTGAAAGTTCTTCGCTGTAGCCATATCCTTCGTAATCAAATCCTTTTAAATCGTCGAGCGTTTTAGCATCTTTTTCAATAATATAACGTGTCATGTAGCCTCTTGCCAATTTCGCGTAGGTCATGATGGTTTTGTACTTTCCGTTCTTAAAATCTTTAAAAACGGGCGTAATTACAGGAACTTTCAATGCTTTTGCATCGACTGCTTTGTAATATTCATTGCTGGCTAAATTCACAAACAATTCATCATCTTCCAATTCGTCATTGAGTTGTGTTGTGATTTTCTTTTGCCAGAATTCGTACAGGTTTTTATTTTTCCCGACAGGTAATTTTGTGCCCATTTCCAAACGATAGGGTTGCATTAAATCCAACGGTTTTAACAATCCGTATTGCCCTGAAAGAATGCGCAAGGTATGTTGAAGCGTATCAATTTTATCTTCAGGAAGTGTAAACGCATCCAATCCTTGAAATACTTGTCCGCTAAACGTGTAAATACTCGGACGCGCGTTTTCAGTGGTAAATGGCAATTCCCATTCTTGGTTTCGCTGATAGTTTAAATCTGCCAAAGAATCAGAAATATTCATCAAGGTTGATAATTGCTTGCGCGATTTTTTCTTTAAAATTTTACTCAATTGTTCCGCTTCTTTTAAAAAACAAGCTTCCGTATGTTTTTGGGTTGGAAGACTACTTTCTAAATCTAAAGACTTTGCAGGAGATATGACTATTTTCATGTTTCAATTTCTTTTTTTGAGTGTTAAAATTACGGTTTTTTGGCGACTATATTTCCGTTTACAAACGCAAAATTATAATCACCTGTAATATGAAAATCAGCAGGAAATGCTTCTTCTAAAGTCGGATACCATTTTTTCTTGGTGTGATTTACCAAAATGAACAACCCTTCTGGAGTTCCCAAAGCGCAAAATTTATCAAAATCACCATCATATACTTCAATCGGACGCATGTCATTAATTTGATGATAGATGGCTTTATTATCTGTAGAAACGATGCCAATTTCGCTAATGCTTAACAAATCTGCCGTCGAAAACGGATGCGTATTCACCACGTCTAAGTCTTTTCGCGCGATGAATTCGACAATATTTCGGTCTTTATCATAAAAATACAAGGCTTCTGCGTTCCATCCAGAAAAATCAGCAATTGGTTCGCCATCACACCATAAAATATCGGTACGCTTTTGAATCCATTGCAACGCTTGTTGAATTTTATATGAAGAAATATTAATGGCAAAATGTGCTTGCCGACTACGATTCGATTTTACAAACGTGAGCGAAGAAACACCCAATTTTACCGTAAATTTTTCCGCGTTTGCAGCTACCAAAGGCAATTCTAACACCTGAGTGTAAAAATGCTGCTGTGCTTCTAAATTTGTAGTAAAAAGAGTGAGTTCGCCAATTTTCATAGTTTAAAAATACTATAATTTCATGAGCTACAATAACGATTCAAACAGTTATCATTTATAGAAAAATAGACATTGCTTATCATTTGAAAACGAAGTAATTCCACAACTTTAACGTTTCAATAACAACTTTACGGACAAATTTTCGGAACTTATAAAAAAGTTATTTTATGAAAATAAAGTCCAACGCTTTGCCACAAGAACACGATTCGCCTCATTATGAGGTCAATCGACAGTTTTGTGAAGATTTTGAGCGATATGTTGCTACTAAAAACGGCAACGTAAAAGGCAGTTATAATGCGTGGTCTTTTCTCGTTTCTGGAAAAATTGAAGGCAAAAAGCCATGGACAATTAAATACAAAAAAGCGACATTTTCAGGTGCTCCTACAATTTTATGGCGTTCTACAAAATCGCAAAGCATATTTACGTCTGTTACTTGGACTTGCGAAGCCATCAATACGAGCAATTCTAAAATTTTTATCCGAAAAAAAAGAGCCGCAGACCGTTTCAATCCACGATTTAAGCAATTTAAGCATTACAAACGTTACGTCATTAAATCGAATACAAAAGAAACGGAATTACTTTGTCAGGTTTTTGATATTTTGAGATCGCTTTTCGTTTCTGAGGAAATTTACCGACTTCAAATTAAAAACAATAAAATCATCATTGAATTGCGATGTGAAGTCCATTATTTTAAGATTTTGGATAAGCTTCTTGAACTTTAGTTTTTGTTGTTTGTTGTTCGTGGTTTCATGAATAAATTTGTAAACCGACGAAAAAATCTCAACTCCAACACCCAACACCCAACACCCAACACCTAACACCTAACACCTAACACCTAACACCTAACAAAAAAACACTATCTTGCAGCCCTAAAAATTTGAACGTATGAAATTATTGAAATCCGTAGATAAAGTATTGGCACGTATGGGAAGTTCCAAAGCTACTGAACGTGCATATAACGAACCTTTAACCGCAGAAATGATACAACAAATTCCAGGAGAGCAACTAGGCGTTTCCGAAGCTGGTGGTATTTGGGCTGGAATTCAAGAATTGAATGGATATGTATTTATGGAATTGATTATTTTAGATACAACCAAAATCAAGACGTTTAAAGGCGTTACAGTCACTTTTTCAGGCGAAAATGAATTGAAGCTCGAATCGGATACGAAAGAAGTCAATTCTGAATTTTCAGATATCTTTAATCGTTGGTTAACGCAAATTAGCGTAGAAATTTCAAAGAAAAAGTTAAACTTCATCAAGAAGAAAAAATACCATCAAATTCAACTCGGTTTTAAGAAGAAAACGCTTTTGTATGAAGTGAAGTAGTTGTTTGTGTTTTGTTCTTTGTTTTTTGTGGTTTCGAAAGTAAAGTTACACACAACCGAAAAACATCTCAAAACTACTAATACCTAAAACCCAAAACCAAACACCTAAAACCTATCACCACATCGAGCGCAGTCGAGATGAAAACCTACATATCCACATGCTTGGCATAGTTGCGCCATTTTTCAATACATTCGGTCATGTCTTGTGGAACTTCTGAATCGAAACGCATCTTTTCTCCCGTTGTTGGATGCACAAAACCTAAGGTTTTTGCATGTAAAGCTTGACGCGGTAAAATTTTGAAACAGTTTTCTACAAATTGCTTGTATTTTGAAAAAGTGGTTCCTTTTAAAATGCGCTCGCCGCCATAACGTTCGTCGTTGAATAAAGTATGACCGATATGCTTCATGTGCACACGAATTTGATGCGTACGTCCTGTTTCTAATTGACACGAAACTAGCGTGACATAGCCAAATCGCTCAAGGACTTTGTAATGTGTTACCGCAGGTTTTCCTTTGTCAGCATCATCGCCCGTGTACACCGTGTTTTGAAGTCTGTTTTTAGGATGACGTCCAATATTTCCTTCTACCGTACCTTCATCTTCTTCCACATTTCCCCAAACTAGCGCGTAATACAAACGCTCTGACGTTTTATCAAAAAATTGTTTTGCCAAGTGCGTCATGGCTTCTTCTGTTTTGGCAACAACCAACAATCCGCTCGTATCTTTGTCAATTCTGTGTACCAATCCTGGACGTTCGTTGGAGTTTTTTGGCAAATTATCAAAATGATAAATCAGCGCGTTAATCAAGGTTCCTGAGTAGTTTCCATGTCCTGGATGCACCACCATTCCCGCAGGTTTATTCACAACAAGTACATCATCATCTTCATACACTACATCAATCGGAATGTCTTCTCCCACCAACAAATGCTCGTACGGCGGATATTCAAACAATACTTTAATGACGTCGTTTCCTTTTACTTTGTAATTGGACTTTACAGGTTTGTCATTCACATAAATATTACCATCTTTTGCCGCTTGTTGAATTTTATTTCGGGTAGCACCTTCTATAAAATTCATCAAATATTTATCAACGCGCAACGGTTGCTGCCCTTTTTCGGCAGTAAATGAATAGTGTTCGTATAAATCGTCTGATTCGTCTTGTGGTAGTGGAAAATTATTCTCCTGCATTGTTATCGTTTTCGTCTGTATTGCTAGAACCTGGACGTTTTCCATTTCCTAAAATCAATTCGAGTTTGGACATTTTTGGAAGTCGGTCATTTGGCTGAATTGGTTTTCCATTGTGTTTTAAACCTAACACCATATCCTTTCCAATATTGTCTTTGTACGTTACTTTTTCCACCTCAAACCCGACAGCATTTAGGGTAGATTCTGCTGTTCTTCTCGTAATTTGAATCACGTACGGAATGGTCACTTCACGGTATTTTGACGGATTGATTTTTAAGTAGATTTTTCGTCCTTCTTTTACTTTATCTCCCGCATACGGATATTGCTCAATGATAGAATACGCGGGAAAATCGGGATTGTAATTTACGGTATCTTGCAATAAATAATTCAAGTCGTTTTCTTCAAGTTTTGCTTTGGCTTCTTCAAATGAAAGTTTTGCCAAATCAGGAACCGTTTTAAATTCGCCTTTATTGGTTGAATAATCAAGCCATTGTGTCATTAAAAAAACCAATACAATGATGATTCCGACAGCTATTCCTAATTGTTTTAAAAATACTTTTGACGTAAGAAACTTTAAAAAATCCATTTACAATCCGTTTTAAAAGACAAATATACATACTATTATTGAACTCGTCTCGACTTTTCCATCTCAAAAAAATACCGAGATTCTGCTACTTTTCTGCTTTGATTTGTCCACAAATACAGTTACTTTCGTTTAATAACGTTTATTTGAGTTATTTCTTATTGGAATGAAGAAAAATATTGCCATCATTATGGGCGGTTATTCTAGTGAATACGCCATTTCATTAAAAACGGGAAATGTTGTTTACAAACATTTAAACAAAGAATTATACAATGTCTTTAAAGTGCATATTTTTCTCGAAAAGTGGGTTTGTATGACCGATTTTGGCGAAGAGTTTCCTATTGATAAGAATGACTTTTCCGTGACTATCAATGCGGTTAAAATTACGTTCGACTGTGTGTTTAACGCCATTCACGGAACGCCAGGCGAAGATGGTTACATGCAAGGCTATTTAGATTTGTTGGGAATTCCGCATACGAGTTGTGGTATGTACCAAGCGGCATTGACTTTTAATAAACGTGATTTGCTAGCGACTTTGAAACCCTATGGTATTAAAAGTGCTACTTCTTACTATTTGAACGTGGGCGATGCTATTGACGAAACTGCTATTATTGAAACGGTTGGCTTGCCTTGTTTTGTAAAAGCGAACAAAGCAGGAAGCAGTTTTGGAGTCTCCAAAGTTCATGAAGTTTCCGAATTGCAAGAAGCAATTGCGGTCGCTTTAAAAGAAGATGATGAAGTCATTATTGAATCGTTTTTAGATGGTGTTGAAGTTTCTGTCGGTGTGATTAATTATAAAGGAAAAGTAACCGTGTTGCCAATTACAGAAATTGTGTCTGAAAATGACTTTTTTGATTACGAAGCGAAGTATTTAGGGAAATCACAAGAAATTACACCTGCACGAATTTCGGCAGAATTGACCGAGAAAGTTTCCAAAGTAGCCAAACATATTTATGAAGTATTAAAAATGGAAGGCTTTTCGCGAAGTGAATTTATTTTTAAAGATGACGAACCGTATTTGTTGGAAGTAAATACCGTACCAGGAATGACCGAAGAAAGTATTTTACCACAACAAGCAAAAGCCGCAGGAATTTCGTTAGAAGCACTCTTTGGAAATGCTGTTGCCTTAGCTTTGGCTAAAAAATAGTACCTTGTCAACGATTTTCATCTCAAATTAAGCACATGAAACGAGCTATTTTCCCAGGATCTTTCGATCCAATTACTTTAGGACATTATGATATTATCAAGCGTGGCATCCGATTGTTTGATGAAGTTATTGTCGCTATTGGCGTGAATTCTGCAAAAAAATACATGTTCAGTTTGGAACAACGCAAGCAATTTATTGAAGCTGCATTTAAAGACGAACCGCGTGTAAAAGTAGTTACGTATGAAGGTTTAACTGTTGATTTTTGCATGAAACACAAGGTAGATTTTATTCTGCGCGGACTTCGAAATCCCGCTGATTTTGAGTTTGAAAAAGCCATTGCACATACCAATCGTGATTTGGCACCTGTAGAAACTGTTTTTCTGTTAACTGCCGCAAAAACTTCCTATATCTCCTCTTCCATCGTTCGCGAAGTCATTCGCCATAATGGCGATTATACCTTGCTAGTTCCAGATTCGGTTCGAGTTTGATGTTGAATGTTGGATGTTGGATGTTGGATTTTGAAATTATAAAAAAGAAGTATCTAAAAGCGCAGCGGTCTAAGAGATTTCGCATTCGCAGAAACAAGTCTAAAAGCAACAGTGCATCTAAGAAATCACATTCACTTCCGCTTCAATCGCAATATTGAATTTTTCTAAAACGGTTTCTTGTATTTTTTTCGCTAAGGCTAAAATTTCCGATCCTTTGGCATTTCCGTAATTCACCAATACTAAGGCTTGATGCTTATGTACACCTGCATCTCCAAAGCGTTTTCCTTTAAATCCACATTGCTCAATGAGCCAACCTGCAGGCACTTTAATTTCCGTATCTGAAACGACATAATGCGGTGCATTGGGATAGTTTTTTTGTAAAGCTTCAAAGGCGGTTTTTAGAATTATCGGATTTTTAAAGAAACTTCCACTATTGCCAATTTCTTTCGGATTGGGAAGTTTTCGTTGACGAATCGCAATCACGGCATTACTCACATCTTTGATGGTCGGATTGGTTATGTTATTGCTTTCCAATTCTTGTTGAATGGCTCCGTAAGAGATATTCAATGAATGCTTACGCGAAGTCAATTCGAAAAAAACAGAAGTGATAATATAGTTGCCTTTCGCTTCGTTTTTAAAAATAGAATTTCGATATCCAAATTGGCAATCTTCTAATGTAAATACTTTTTCTTCTTGCGTTTTTATATCAATGGCGATGCAATGCGAAAAAACATCTTTCAATTCTACGCCATACGCACCAATATTCTGAATAGGAGACGTTCCTACATTTCCTGGAATGAGCGATAAGTTTTCAACGCCGCCGTAATTATTTTCCAAACACCACAATACAAATTCATGCCAATTTTCGCCAGCTTGAACTTCCACAATCACAGTTTCTGAAGAGGCAGCCACCACTTCTTTCCCTTTTAAATTGACATGCAATACAGGAGTTTCAACATCGCGAGTGAGGAGCATGTTACTACCGCCACCAAGTACAAAATAATCTTGAAATTCGGGTAATTTCAAAACTTCAATCAATTCCTTTTTGGTAGAAACTGAAATAAAATACTTCGCGTTGACATCGATGCCAAACGTGTTGAAATCTTTTAGCGAAACTTTATGTTGTATGGTGATTTGCAAAATTAAGCGTTGTAAGCTTTCAAAGCTTCTTTAAGTATTTTGATAGATTTTTTCAAACTATTTTCATTCAACACATACGCAATTCTAATTTGATTGAGTCCTGTGTTTGGTGTAGAGTAAAATCCTGCTGCTGGTGCAACCATAATGGTTTCGCCGTTGTAATCAAAGCTTTCCAACAACCACTTTGCAAAATCTTCTGCATTTTCAACAGGCAATTCTGCCACGCAATAAAAAGCACCTTTCGGATTTGCCACACGCACACCTTCAATTTCTTTCAATCCCGTGATAAGCGTATTACGTCTGCTTACATATTCTTCAATAACATCATCAAAATAACTTTGCGGTGTTTGTAAAGCAGCTTCACTGGCAATTTGGGCAAATGTTGGAGGCGACAAGCGCGCTTGCGCAAATTTCATCGCAGTTTCCATTACCTCTTTGTTTTTTGATATAATACAACCAATACGCGCTCCACACATGCTATAGCGTTTGGAAACAGAATCGACCATAATCGCATGTTGTTCCAAATTAGGTTCTTGCATAATGGAATAGTGCTGCACACCATCATAAGCGAATTCGCGATATACTTCATCCGCAATTAAAAATAAATCGTGTTTTTGTACAATTTTAGCCAGTTTTTGAATTTCTTCTTTGGTATATAAATAGCCTGTTGGATTTCCAGGATTGCAAATAAGAATTGCTTTTGTTTTTGGCGTGATTAATTTTTCAAATTCTTCAATTGGAGGCAACGCAAAATTGTTCTCTATCTTAGAAATTACAGGAACCACTTTTACGCCAGCAGCGACTGAAAAACCGTTGTAATTGGCATAAAAAGGCTCAGGGATTATCACTTCATCATCTACGTCCATTGTACTTCCAAAAGCAAATGCTAAGGCTTCACTTCCACCTGTTGTCACTATAATATCATCTGCATCTACTTCAATGTCATGCTTTGCATAATAATTGGCAATTTTTTTTCTATATTCTTCCGAACCGTCTGATTTTGTGTACGCCAATACATCTAACATGTGCACTTTTACAGCGTCCATTGCAATTTGCGGCGTTTTAATATCAGGTTGCCCAATGTTTAAGTGATATACTGTTTTTCCTTGTTTATAAGCCTTTTCAGCATACGGAACAAGTTTACGAATAGGCGATTGAGGCATTGCAATTCCTTTGTTGGAAATAGTTGGCATGATATACGATTTTTAGAGCTACAAAAATGCAAAATATATTTCAGAAATATAACGAATATGACATATTTTCAACAACGTTAAAAAAGAAGTATTTTTCGGAAAAAAGAAGGTTTTTTTGTATATTAGTTTGTTACCAAAACCCCTCAATAATTTTGCGAAAGTTAAAAATACATATATTTCTGCTGTTATTTTGTATATCTGGAATTGCACAGGCGCAAAGTAAGTTTCACATCATCGATGGAAAAGAAAAGGCATCTGTAAGTTTTAAATTGATTAACAACTTGATTGTCCTTCCTGTTGAAATTAATGGTGTAAGCATGTCTTTTCTGTTAGATTCTGGCGTTAATAAACCCATTATGTTTAGCTTGAATCCTGGCGATTCATTATCTATTGAGCAAAAAGAGCGCATTCAACTTCGCGGTTTGGGTTCTGGAGAATCAATTGATGCCGTAAAAGCGCGTTCGGATACGTTTAGAATCAACAATCTTCTCAAAAATAATTTAGAATTATACATCATTCTCGACCAAGATATCAACATGTCTACTCGTTTAGGTGTTCCAATACATGGTATTATTGGTTATGATGTGTTTAAAGATTTTATTGTGGAAATTAATTATGCCACGGAAAAAATCAAGTTTTACAACCCAAAAACATATAAGTATCGTAATTGTAAAAAATGTACCGATTTACCACTGACATTTCGAAATAACAAACCGTATATTGATGTCACAGTTGCCATTGAAGAAGATACAGAACCTAATATTCCTGTAAAATTATTAATTGATTCTGGCGGAAGCGATGCCTTGTGGTTGTTTGAAGATAAAGAAAAACAAATTACCATTCCTGAGAAAAAATTTGATGATTTTCTAGGTCGCGGATTGAGTGGAAGTATCTACGGAATGCGTTCGCGGGTAAAGAAATTTAACGTGGGACAATTTACATTTGAAAACGCAAAAGTCGCTTTTCCAGATTCTACTGCAATCACCTACGTAAAAAACTTTAAAGAGCGCAATGGAAGTATTGGTGGCGAAATTTTAAAGCGCTTCAGAGTCATTTTCGATTATGGCAATGAACGTATCCGACTTCGAAAAAGTAAATACTTCTCCGACCCATTTCGTTACAATATGAGCGGTATTGAACTGCAACACAATGGCATGCGCGTGGTGCAAGAAATAAAAAAACGTAGTAATGGTGTTACCAATTATGGTCGCCAAACAGGCAATGGTGAAATCAGCGTTGTTTTTGAACATTACAACACGTTCAATCTTGTAAAAGCTTATGAAATTGCTGAAATCCGAAAAAATTCCCCAGCAGAATTAGCAGGATTAAAAAAAGGTGATGTGATTGTTTCTATCAACGCAAAAACAGTTGATAAAATGTCTCTAAGTGAAGTCACAGAACTACTGCAAGGAAAGGAAGATAAAAAAATGCGTATCAAAGTCTTACGCGGTCCGATGGAATTAAAATTTGAGTTTCGTTTAAAAGACGTACTTTGATAGGCAATAGACTTCTTAGATTTTAAGATTTGTTAGATTTTTAGACTTTTAGACTTTTTAGAAACACTTTGCTTTTACAAATAACTCTAAGACAAATCAACGAATCCACAAAAAACATAAAAAAAACGCCCAATCAAAACTGAAAGGGCATTTTCTAAAATTATAGGGTTGTCAGAGATTAAGACTCAATTTCTGATTTATCTTTCATCATAATACTTTTCTGCTTGCTAGGATCCACAATTTTTCCTTTAATCTTGATAGCTTTCGTTGGCTCATCTGCATTAGAATATACCGTAATGGTCTTTCTAATTGGTCCTACACGCTTTGTATCGTACTTCACTTCAATAATTCCAGTCTTTCCTGGTAAAATTGGAGCATCTGGTTTTTTAGGAATAGTACATCCGCAACTTGAATATACTCTTGTAATTACCAAAGGCGCTGTTCCTGTGTTCGTAAATTCGAATACACGTACGCCGTCGGCTCCTTTTTCAATCGTTCCGTAATCAATCGTTTCTGTTTTAAACTCAATCTTTGCGGTTTTTTCCTGCGCTTGTAAAGCAATAGTAAATAAACCTACAAACAATATCGTAACTATTTTTTTCATCTTCTTTGAATTTAGTATTAGTGTAAAATTAGGTGCTTATTTATAATTTTACAAAAATTATTTCACAAAAAACAAAGTAACTCGTATCAAATACACATATTTCGCAATTAACTGCAAAAGTGATAAAACACTTTTTAAATAGTGTAGATATAAGTACTTTTGTCAACTTAAATAATACAAAAACAATACCAAAATGAGTATTCAGAAAAAGTATGATCCAAGTAAGATCGAAGACAAATGGTATCAGTATTGGATGGAAAACAACTATTTTCATTCAGAACCAGACGAACGTGAAGCGTACACCATCGTAATTCCGCCACCAAACGTCACAGGAGTCTTGCACATGGGACACATGCTCAATAATACCATTCAAGATGTATTGATACGCCGCGCCAGACTGCAAGGATACAACGCTTGTTGGGTTCCTGGAACCGATCACGCTTCTATTGCAACGGAAGCAAAAGTCGTGAACAAATTGAAAGAAGAAGGCATCAATAAGTCCGACATTACACGCGAAGAATTTTTAACACATGCGTGGGAATGGACACATAAACACGGCGGTATTATTTTAGAGCAACTCAAAAAATTAGGTGCTTCGTGCGATTGGGAACGTACAAAATTTACGATGGATGACGATATGTCAGCATCTGTCATCAAGACATTTGTCGATTTATACAATAAAGGCTTAATTTATCGCGGATATCGTATGGTAAATTGGGATCCCGAAGCAAAAACAACATTGTCTGATGAAGAGGTAATTTACGAAGAAAAACAAGGAAACTTATACTATCTGTCATATGCCATTGAAGGAAGTGACGAAAAAGTTACGATTGCCACAACACGTCCAGAAACGATTTTGGGAGATACTGCCATTTGTATCAATCCAAATGACGAGCGTTATGCACATTTAAAAGGTAAAAAAGCGATTGTGCCATTGGCAAATAGAGTCATTCCTATTATTGAAGATGACTATGTAGACATCGAATTTGGTACAGGTTGCTTAAAAGTAACGCCTGCGCACGATGAAAATGATAAAATGTTGGGTGATAAACACAACTTGGAAGTAATCGATATTTTCAATGAAGATGCTACGCTCAACAGTTTCGGTTTGCATTACGAAGGAAAAGACCGTTTTGTAGTTCGTAAAGAAATCTCCAAAGAACTAGAAGAGAAAGGTTTCTTGATTAAAACGGAGCAACATATCAACAAAGTTGGAACGTCTGAGCGTACCAAAGCGGTGATTGAGCCGCGTTTGTCTGACCAATGGTTCTTAAAAATGGACGATTTGGTAAAACCTGCGTTGCGTGCGGTGTTGGAAGATGGTGATATTAAATTATTCCCGAAAAAGTTTGAAAATACCTATCGTCATTGGATGGAAAACATTCGCGATTGGAATATTTCGCGTCAACTTTGGTGGGGACAACAAATTCCTGCGTATTATTTTGGCGATGGAAAAGAGGATTTCGCTGTGGCGGAAACGAAAGAAGCAGCCTTAGCCTTAGCGAAAGCCGCGACTGGAAACGAAAACTTAACACTTGATGATTTACGTCAAGATGAAGATGCGCTTGATACATGGTTTTCGTCATGGTTGTGGCCAATCAGTGTTTTTGACGGAATTCGCAATCCTGAAAATGAAGAAATTCAGTATTACTATCCAACCAACGACTTGGTAACGGGACCAGATATTTTGTTTTTCTGGGTTGCCCGAATGATTATTGCTGGATACGAATACCGCGATATGAAACCGTTTACGAATGTATATTTGACAGGATTGGTTCGCGATAAGCAAGGAAGAAAAATGTCAAAATCGCTCGGAAACTCGCCAGATGCGTTAAAACTAATTGCCGATTATGGTGCCGATGGCGTTCGTGTAGGATTGTTGTTAAGTTCTGCCGCTGGAAACGATTTATTGTTTGACGAAGCTTTGTGTGATCAAGGAAAGAAGTTTGCCAATAAAATTTTCCAAGCGTATAACTTAACGCAAATTTGGGAAGTAAGCGATGAAGTTGCACAACCAGAAGTAGCAAAAATCGCGATTGATTGGTACGAAGCAAAACTGCAAAAAGCCTTGGCAGAATTGGAAGACCAATACAGCAAATACCGAATTTCAGATGCGTTGATGATTAGTTATAAATTGGTGTGGGATGATTTCTGTTCGTGGTTTTTGGAAATGGTAAAACCAACCTACGGCTCGCCAATTGATAGAAAAACCTACGATAAAGTAATTGCTCTTTTTGAAGCGAATTTGAAGATTTTACATCCGTTTATGCCATTCCTTACGGAAGATATTTGGCAGCGTATGGCAGTACGTTCTCCAGAAGAAGCGTTGATTGTTGCGAGTTGGCCGGAATCAACTACAATTGATGAAAAAATCTTGACTGATTTTGAAATGATTCAAGAGGTAGTTTCGGGAATTCGTACGATTCGCAAGGAGAAAAACATCGCCAATAAAGATGCGATTTCGTTAACAATTGTCAACAATGAAAAAGCTACCGATACACTAGATGCTGTAATTGCAAAACTCGGAAACGTAGACAATATTTCGTATAGCGACGAAAAGTTAGAAGGCGCGTTATCGTTCCGTGTAAAATCGAATGAATACTTTATTCCAATGGAAGGTGCCATTGACATTGAAGCGGAAATTGAAAAGTTGACCAAAGAGCTAGAATATGTAGAAGGTTCCTTAAAAATTGTGCAAAAGAAACTATCTAACGAACGTTTTGTAAATAATGCTCCTGAACAGGTTGTAGCCAACGAAAAGAAGAAAGAAGCAGATGCCATTGCGAAGATTGAAACGCTGAAGGCTAGTTTGGCTTCGCTTAAATAATGTATCAATTTTTTAATTAAGTAATGTACCAATTGGTTGATTTGCTAATTTGAAGATTTGAAAATGGGCGCTGGTGATGTGAAATTCGCTAGCGCTCATTTTTTTTGAATTGAATGATTGAAAAATTATCCTTTGATGTTCTTGCTCGCTTAATTTTAATTTTCTTCTATTCATTCCTGCGTAGGCAGGAATCCATTGCAGTTTGAAAATGATTCATCATCTTATAAAGCTGAGAGGAATCAAAATCATAAAAATAAAGCAACACTAAAATTCCAAAGCAAAGCGTGTCCAAAAGCGAAGCGAGTCTAATAAAAAAATCGCTCAAAGTTTCCCTTGAACGATTTTTGTATGTTTTAAATTTTCTTGAGACAAAGAATACTATTCGTCCAACAATAAATTCAAGGTTACCGTAATATTGTCACGTGTCGCTTTACTAAATGGACATACTTCATGTGCTTTTTCGACCAAATCCTCACCGGTTTTTACATCGACACCAGGAATGTAACAATCCAACGTTGCTTCTAAAAAGAAACCATCTTCATCTTTACAAAAACCAATAGTCGCTGTGACACTTAATTCTTCTTCATTAATAGCTATGCCTTCGTTTTTAGCTACAGCTTGCAAAGCGCCACCAAAACAGGCTCCGTAGGCTGCTCCAAAAAGTTGTTCAGGATTTGCTCCGTCACCACCATTTCCGCCCATCGATTTTGGAACTGATAAGTTAAAATCTATTGGACTGTTTTCAGAATGTACTTTTCCTTCTCTACCTCCTATAGCTTCCGTAGTAGCTTCATATAATGTTTTCATAATATTCTTTTTTTGTTATTAAGTACTAAAGATAACATCATATATATACTTTATAAAATGTAAGCTCTTAAAATTCTCATAAAACAATGATGACTTCGTTTTTTTATAGTGGAAAACCTGTGTTCTTAGTTTATAAGTTGATGAGTTTATGTGCTTGTATAGGAAATTATGCTTGTTGTATTCGAAATTTAGAATCCAACATTTAAAATTCTAAGAGCGAAGCACTCTAACAGACGAAGTCGATTCTAAAGCAAAGCGTGTCTAACAATCTAAAAGCGCAAGCGTATCTACTCAAAATACGAATTCACCAATGCAATATATTCTTGTTTGGCTTGTTCGGGAGAAATGTCTTGCATTTGCAAGAGCGCGTTCATTTTAAAAGCGTTGATAATCGGGCGACTGCTACTAGGTTTGCCGTCATTATTAGTGGCGCGTTTATAATAGGCATACAAGCGCAGCAAAAAATCCGCAGGAAATGGTTCTGTGGAATTGTTTACGCGTTCAACAGCTTCAAAAAATGCTATGTCTAAGTCAGAAGTACTCATGATTTCATTGCCACAACATCAACGCCACCTTTTACCGTTTGGTTGAGTTGCACATTCAATTTTGTGTTTAAGGGTAAAAATAAATCGACACGCGAGCCAAATTTGATGAATCCAGCGTCTTCACCTTGTACTGCGGTTTCACCTTCTTCTGCGTAGTTAATGATTCTTCGCGCCAACGCACCAGCAATTTGACGGTATAAAATTGGACCGTAAGTATCATTTTCAACGACAATAGTTGTACGTTCGTTTTCTTCTGACGATTTTGGATGCCAAGCAACCAAGTATTTTCCCGGATGGTATTTGCTGTATTTTACCGTTCCTCCAATTGCATATCGCGTTACATGCACATTGATTGGCGACATGAAAATAGACACTTGCAAACGCTTGTCGTTAAAATATTCTTTTTCAAATACTTCTTCAATTACTACCACTTTTCCATCAACCGGAGCAATGACATGTGCGTCATTTTTAGGAGTGACGCGTTTTGGGTTTCTAAAAAATTGCAAAATCAAGATTAAAAAAACGACTGCAACTGCTTGTAGTCCGTATTTTATCCATGCAATATCAATTTTATCTGCCGTTAGCACAATAGCAGCAACAATAATAAAGGTGACAATGATGATTTTATAGCCTTCTCTATGAAACATAATGTAATATCTTTAAAAACAAATAAATAAATGGTGCTGAAAATAGCATGCTATCCAATCGGTCAAAAATTCCGCCGTGTCCTGGCATGATAGAGCCACTATCTTTTACATTTGCTTGTCGTTTAAATTTTGATTGTATCAAATCGCCAATCGTTCCGATAGAACTGATGATGATTGCTAAAATTAACCAACTTGTAAAACTTAAAGTTTCTGTAAATTTAAAGATAAAATAACTAGCAATACAAGAAAAAAACACGCCGCCCAAAAAACCTTCCACCGTTTTTTTAGGAGAAATTCGTGAAAATAGTTTTTGTTTTCCAAAGTTTTTCCCCGTGAGATAGGCAAAAGAATCATTTACCCAAACTAGAATAAAACTCCCTAAAATGATGTACGGTTCATAGTTGTCGGTAGCGTTTGGAATCAACAATAAAAAAGCAAAACTACTACTCATATAAAACGTAACGAGCAAGTATTTTTTGAATTCGGTTTGCGGAATGATTTTTTTACTGAACAAATCGCGGATTAAAAATAGCGAAACAAACATGGAAAATACCAGTAAAATTAGCGTCGCTTCTTCAAGTTTAACTTCGGGTTGCAATTGTTTCCAAAACACAAAAACGCTCAATACGACTAACAGTATGAAATATTGGATAACACCTTTTAGATAAATAAGTTTGCTAAATTCGTACATACACAACAATCCAAAAACGGTAAACACAGTAAAAATAGCTGGTTGTGAGTAGTATACTGACGCAATCAGCAGTGTTACAAAAATAAGTCCGGTTAAAGATCGGGTTAAAAATTCTTTCATTCTAGAGGTCTTCCAATAGCAGCAAATATAAGTTTTTTGAGCTACTTCCATAAGATAAAAAGTCCTTTTCTTCCTGTACTTGAAAATGCTTTATTGTAGTAATGTTGGTTGGAATATTTGATCGGTATTTGTTTTTGATACCGCGCAAACCTTCACCAATTGTAGTAACGAGTTGACTTGTTTTGGCAAGAATGACAAAATTGTCTGGCAAATCGTTGAGTTTTTTTTCTTTGACTTGATTGGAACAGACTAAGATAGCACCGTTATCTGCAATTAAATATTCGCAAGACGATAAGAAAAAACTAGCATTCATATTGACACGCGAAAATTTCATATCAAAATTGTCAAAATGCTCTTGTAATTCTTCATCAAAGCACAATACTTCTTTCTCTTCCCAATTGTTTTCTAGTAGAATATTTTCCAAACTATCATACACGTCTGTAAACGAATCGCAGTACAAAAATTTACCGCCATTTTTGCGAAAATTGATGGTAAAACGCTCGTCAATAGGCAATTGTATTTGAGGCATATATTTTCCGCGCTCTTCCGCAGGATTATCTTCCTGTTGAGGTTTGGATTTGGAGCCGAAAATTTTTTTGAAAAGACTCATGGAGTCAATTGTAGTTTAGGATTTGGAAAAATTTATGTAAAGATAAAAAATCTCGAATTATTCGAAAGATAATTCGAGATTTTTTAAGAGTTAATATTTTGTGAATGTGTATTATTCTTCAGAATCGTCTTTTTCTTCTGATTTTTCAAACGGTCTTTTTCCGAAAATTACTTGTAAATCGTCTTTAAAGATCACTTCCTTTTCGAGTAACAACTCAGCAAGCTTTGTCAGCTTGTCTTTGTTTTGCTCCAAAATTTGAATAGCTCTTTGGTATTGATTTTCGATAATCTTCGAGATTTCTTCGTCAATGATTTTTGCCGTTTCTTCACTGTATGGTTTATTGAAACCACTATCATTTCCGCTAGAATCGTAATAAGTAAGGTTTCCAATTTTGTCATTCAAACCATACACGGCAACCATGGCACGTGCTTGTTTGGTTACTTTTTCCAAATCGCTCAAGGCTCCAGTAGAAATTTTATTGAAAATTACTTTTTCTGCGGCACGTCCACCAAGTGTTGCACACATTTCGTCCAACATTTGCTCCGTACGAACTAGCATACGTTCTTCTGGTAAGTACCAAGCTGCTCCTAGCGATTGTCCTCTTGGTACAATGGTAACTTTTACCAATGGCGCAGCATGCTCAACCAACCAACTTACCGTTGCGTGACCAGCCTCGTGAAATGCTACTGTTTTCTTTTCTTCTGGTGTGATGATTTTATTTTTCTTCTCTAATCCACCTACAATTCTATCTACAGCGTCTAAGAAATCTTGCTTTTCAACGGCTTTCTTTCCTTTTCTCGCCGCGATTAAAGCAGCTTCGTTACAAACGTTTGCAATGTCTGCACCAGAGAATCCAGGCGTTTGTTTTGATAAGAAGTCGGTATCTAAATCTTCCGCTTTTTTCAACGGTTTTAAGTGTACTTCAAAAATTTCTTTACGTTCGCGGATGTCTGGTAAGTCTACATAAATCTGTCTATCAAAACGTCCAGCACGCATTAAGGCTTT
The DNA here is from genome assembly GCF_003054265.1 of Kordia periserrulae. GTDB lineage: Bacteria > Bacteroidota > Bacteroidia > Flavobacteriales > Flavobacteriaceae > Kordia > Kordia periserrulae. The sequence continues at coordinate 71,057 of NZ_QBKT01000001.1, forward strand.
ATCTAAAATGTCTGCACGGTTTGTTGCTGCCATTACGATGACATTGGTATTGGTACCAAAACCGTCCATTTCTGTCAATAATTGGTTTAGCGTGTTTTCACGCTCGTCGTTAGAGCCTGTAAAGTTGTTTTTTCCACGCGCACGTCCAATCGCGTCAATTTCATCAATAAAAATAATTGCTGGCGATTTTTCTTTGGCTTGCTTAAACAAGTCGCGCACTCTCGATGCTCCTACTCCCACAAACATTTCCACAAAGTCAGAACCAGAAAGTGAGAAAAACGGAACTTGTGCTTCACCAGCTACTGCTTTTGCTAACAATGTTTTTCCTGTTCCTGGAGGTCCAACTAACAAAGCTCCTTTCGGAATTTTTCCTCCAAGCGAGGTATATTTTTCAGGATTTTTCAAGAAATCAACAATTTCTTGAACTTCTTCTTTCGCACCTTCCAAACCAGCAACATCTTTAAATGATGTTTTCATATCGGTTTTTTCGTCGAATAATTTCGCTTTCGATTTTCCAATATTGAAAATTTGTCCACCCGCACCGCCAGCGCCACCGCCAGACATTCTTCGCATGAGTAAAATCCAAACGCCAATAATTAAAATAAATGGAAGTATGCTAAAAATTATACTCGAAAAAGTAGTGTCTTGCTGGTCGGAAGCAATTTGAAAATCGAGATTTTTCTCTTTTTTTACCTCATCTAAATAATCTTCAAAATTATCAAGACTAAGGTATTTGATAGAAAAATCAGGATTGTTGCCCATTGAAAAAATGCTAGGTCGGTTGTTGATAAACTTTTTATATATGTCTTTATCAGCAGCACCTTGCTTTAGATAAACTCGAGCAATTTTTGAGTTTGTAACGACTTCGATTTTTTCAATATCGTTATAAGGAACAAGTTCTTTAAATTGTGTAAATGTAACATCGTCACCTGCTCCAGAATCATTTGAAAAGATTAAGAAAAGGAGAAAAATTCCAATTAAACCATAAATCCAATATGCATTGAATTTAGGTTTCTTTGCCATGTTATTGTTGTCTTTTGCCATTAAATCAAAATGTAATTTTTAATAATTTGCTTGAATAGAAGTTACTTTTGCATCGCCCCAAAGTCCTTCTATATCGTAAAACTCTCGGATGTGTTTTTGGAATACGTGGACAACTACGTTGACATAATCCATCAAAACCCATTCTGCATTTTCAGAGCCTTCTACGTGCCAAGGTTTATCTTTTAATTCTTTGCTCACTATTTTCTGAATGGAGCCCACAATGGCATTGACCTGAGTGTTAGAGGTACCATTGCAAATAATAAAGTAGTCACAAACTGTATTGTCTATTTCACGTAAGTCTAAGATGGTGATATCATTTCCCTTTACTTCTTCTATCCCTTTTATGATGCCTGTGATCAATTGATCAGTACTTACCTTAGTTTTCGTCATTCAATTATTTATATTTTATACAAAAGTATTACTTTTAAATGTTATTTGTAACTTCTTTATCATAAGAATCTCTAAAGATTTTAAAACCTGCAATGAAAATAATCAAACTTGATGCCATTGATTCCACCAATTCGTACGTGCGACAGCTTAGTTTGCATGAAAAGCTAGTAGATTTTACTATTGTAACTGCTGCTGCTCAAACCTCAGGGCGAGGTCAAATGGGAACTACGTGGAATACTGAAAAAGGCAAAAACCTTACATTTAGTGTGTTTAAGAAGGTTTCTTGTTTGGAAAATGAGGAGCAATTTTACATTAGCATGGCGACTTCTTTAGCGATTTACAACGCTTTAAAGCACTTTCAAATTCCGAAACTAGCTATTAAATGGCCAAACGACATTTTGGCAGAAAATAAAAAAATATGTGGCATTTTGATTGAAAATGTCATACAAAATAGCAAAATGACAGCCGCGATTATCGGAATTGGTTTAAATGTGAATCAAACGGATTTTGATACTTTATTGAATGCTTCTTCGCTGAAAAAAATTACAGGAATTCATTACGATTTGGATGAAGTATTGTTTCAAGTTGCTGCACAGTTAGAAAAATATGCACGTTTGATTACCGAGCGTTCCCTAGAACAACTAAAAATGGAGTATGAATTGTTGTTGTTCCGAAAAGACAAACCGTCAACGTTTGAAGATACTGATGGAAATTTGTTTATGGGATTTATTCAAGGTGTCGCTGACGACGGAAAGTTGCATGTATTACTCGAAGATGAAATTGTTAAAGCGTTTGATTTGAAAGAGATTAAGCTGAAATATTGAGTGTAGACTCAGCGTAAACGCTTTTAGACTTGCTTTGCTGACAGACTAGCATGTGCTTTTAGACACGCGTTGCTTTCGATTGTTAGCTTTGTGTTTGAAACTGATACGAGTCAGTAAGAAACTCGCATCAGCTTTATTTTTTTATAATTTGCTCATATTCTCGGCAAGTGTATTCACAAATTTTCCAATCGGTCCTTTAATCATCATGGACATCATTGGATTAAACTTACCTTCAAAAAGTAATTGTGCTTCGCTTTTTCCTTCGCTAATTTCCTGAATATTTCCAGTTAAGGTAAAAGGTAACTTGTCAGAAGCAGCGCCTAAAACTACTTTATTTGGCGGTGTGCTTTCTTTTAATTTCAAGATAATTTCTGGCATTCCTTTTAAGGCGAATACAAATTTTCCTTCTTCCAACACCTCAAACTTACTGATGTTTTCAGGCATTAATTTTTCAAAATTTTCAACATTAGTCAAAAAATCATACAGTTCTTGAGGAGATTTGTCAACCTGTACTTTAGGGCTTTCTATGTTCATGTATAGTATTTTGTTATTTTTTGATAGGTAATCAATTAGCGTTCCAATTTGCAGGATCTTTTCGCCAATTTTCCAGCGTTTCTAGTTCACTAGACGTAATATAATTGGTGTCCAATGCTTGTTCTAGCAAGTTTTCATAATTGCTTAAGGTGTGTAAATTGACGTTGGATTTTTCAAAATTTTCTTTAGCAATGTCAAAATTATACGAAAAAATCGCAACCATTCCTTTTACATTGACTTCCGCAGCTTCTAGCGCTTTTACAGCATTCAAGCTACTTTTTCCTGTGCTAATTAAATCTTCAACGACCACGACGTTTTGTCCTTTTTGAATAAAACCTTCAATCTGATTTTGTCGTCCGTGTTTTTTGGCTTCTGGACGCACATATACAAAAGGCACACTCAAATATTCGGCTACCAGAATACCAATTCCGATAGCGCCCGTAGCGACACCTGCAATTACATCTGGCTTTCCGTATTCCTTCTCAATATGCTTGGCAAATTGCTCTCTGAGATAATTTCGAATTGGTGGAAAAGACAACGTGACTCTATTATCACAATAAATTGGCGACTTCCAGCCAGAAGCCCAAGTAAAAGGCTCTTGTGGTTGTAATTTAATTGCGTTAATTTGCAACAGCAATTCGGCAGTCTTTTTGGCTGTATTTTTATCAAAAATCATAGTGCAAATGTATAAAGTTTTTATCAATGATAAGCTCATTATTCTATCAAATGAGGTGCAAAAGAATGAAATTTCCGACACTTACGTATTGAAAGATGTTGATTTAGAGTGGCTTATAGGAAAAATGAACTCAGGAAAAATAGATAAAGCGATACTTTATCACGATAAAAGTGAGGACTTACTGCGTTTGCTCTGTTCTCGACTTCCTTTGGTAGAAGCGGCAGGCGGTTTGGTGAAAAATAACAAGAATGAAACCCTGTTTATCTTTAGAAACGGAAAGTGGGATTTGCCCAAAGGGAAAACAGAAAAAGGAGAAGATATAGAAGAAACTGCTATTCGCGAAGTAGAAGAAGAAACGGGCGTTACCGGATTGACCATCACTGACTTTTTAATGCAAACCTATCATGTTTTTAAGCGAAATGGCGAATATCGTCTAAAATTGACGCATTGGTACAGCATGAAAACAAACTACGACGGAGAATTACATCCAGAAATTGAAGAAGACATCATGGAAGTAGTTTGGAAAGACGATGCCGCAGTAAAAACTGCTTTGCAAAATTCCTATGAAAATATAAAGATGTTGTTTTAGCTTCGCTTCGCTCAATTGAATGATTAAAAATTCAAAGATTCAAGGTTTTTTTGTTTTTCGTCCTTTGTTTTTTGTCGTTTTTTTAGACTTTTTAGATGTATTAGACATATTAGATTTTTAGACCCAAAACCTAACACCCAAAACCCAACTACCTAAGCTTCCTAAAAACAGGATAACGCAAATGTGCTTTTTCGTAATGATTGGACTTCATGTAAATCCAGCGCAATTGCTGTTGTGCACTTTCTGAAAACTCTTTGTTTGTAGCTTTTAATTGGTCAAATTCTGCTTTCCATTCGGGATTCTTCGCCAATAATTCTTTAGCTTCATCTTCGAAAACGTAGGCGGAAAACCCTTCTTTTTGTTGCAAAATAGTATCAAAAAAGTTCCAGTTAAAAAATGAATCTACCGCTTCTGGTTCTAGTGTTTCCAATAAATAACGAAATGCTGGTTGATTCGTATTTACAATAATATCACCTTTTCTAAAACCAATTTTCTCGATGCTTTTGCTAACTTCCGTATTGTAATGCGGATAATGTCCTTCATACGGATTGGTGTAGGTTTTGTAATCTTTAATATGATATACTTCTACTTCCATAATAGTGTCGTTTTCAATCATAGAAAAATCAACCTGATTTATTTCTAATAATTCCATCACTTCATGCCAACCTTGCGGAATAATGTACGCTTTCGGAATGGCAACTTCCTTTGTTGGTTTGAAATAATTGTAATACTCCACTTCTTTGGTAAAAGGCTTGCTGACATCATATTTCAATCGTTTTTGTCCAGTCAATTCACTTTCTACAAACGCACCTTCGTAGCCTTTAAAATTCAAGATAGATTTTTGCGTTCTGTCCAACGTCCATTGTACAGGATAGGTTTTTGCATTGACAAACGATTGATGTGTCTTACTGCGAATTTCTTTAATTTCTGCATGATGCTTGGTTTCTATGTTTTCAATCAACGCATCCATAAGTGCGTAGGTGCCTTCCACGCGTGGTTTGTACGGTTTTAACATGTGTGTTTCCACCATTAATCCCAACGTATTGAACAAGGTTGTATATCCAGTAGAATAGCGTGGCGAGTCCATAAATTGTGTAAATCCACTATCAGGCGTACGCCCAAAAACATTTACATACGGCGTAATGTCCCAATTGTTTTGTAGCAGTGTTGCTTCCAAATCGGGCATCATTTTGTTGTGGAGAAATTCACCTGCTTCATGACCTAATTTGTTGTGTTGCGTAAACAAGTGCGTTAATGTGTATTGATAATCGGCTCCATTACTCACATGATTGTCTACAAAAACATCGGGTTGTACTTTGTGAAAAATTTCGGCAAAAGCTTTTGCATTTTGGGTGTCCGATTTGATAAAATCACGATTCAAATCATAATTACGTGCGTTTCCACGAAAACCATAGGCTTCTGGACCATTTTGATTGGCTCTTGTACCTGAATTCCGATTCAAACTTCCACCAATATTATATACAGGAATGGCAACAATCACAACATTTTTAGGTGCTTTTTTAGTACCGTTTGCCAAATCGCGCAGCAATAGCATCGTGGCGTCAATGCCGTCACTTTCGCCAGGATGAATTCCATTATTTACCAATAAAATCGTCTTTTCTTTGCGAATTTCATCAAAATCAAATTCTCCGTCAGGATTATAGGTAACCAAATGTAATGGTTCGCCTGAATCTGTCATTCCCATAGTTTCCAAATGGATTTCAGCATAGCGTTCTGCTAAATTTTCATAAAAAGCAATCACTTCTGGATAAGTTGGCGTTTGCGTTCCGCCAGATTTCTCAAAAATGGTGGTAAAATCGTAATCGGTTGGTGTTTTTTTCTTTTCCGAAGAACAAGCAAACAATAGCGAAATGCAGAAAACAAATAGCAGTTTTTTCATGAAAATGGTTTTTAGCATGTCAAACTTAGTCAAAAAAAAATAGAAAAATAAGCGCGCTGTATTGAGTTGACCTTTTGATAATCTTTAAAAACTTGCAAGACAAAATAATAGCTGTATTTTTGCCGCTTCTTATTTTTAGCAGAATTACAAGGAAAATAGTTATGACAGAGTTTATTAGAAAACGTGCAGCAAATGCCAAAAATGACATATTAAGTGGATTAACCGTAGCATTGGCATTGGTGCCAGAAGCGGTAGCGTTTGCCTTTGTGGCAGATGTTCCTCCAATGGTTGGTTTGTATGGTGCGTTTATGATGGGATTAATCACAGCGGTTTTTGGTGGACGACCAGGCATGATTTCCGGAGCAACAGGTGCCATGGCAGTTGTAATGGTCGCTTTGGTGCAAAAAGGAAATGAACTCGGATTGGAAACAGGCATGGAAGACCAAGGGTTGATGTTTTTATTCATAACGCTATTGATGGTTGGTGTCATACAAATGCTAGCAGGCGTTTTTAAACTTGGAAAGTTTGTGCGATTGATTCCGCATCCTGTCATGATGGGATTTGTAAACGGTTTGGCAATTGTCATCTTTTTATCGCAATTAGAAATGTTTAAAACAGGAAGTGGTGATGCCAAAACTTGGTTAGAAGGCGCTGCTTTGTGGATAATGCTCGGCTTGGTAGGTTTAACGATGTTGATTATGTGGGGATTGCCAAAATTGACCAAAAAACTACCCGAAGCGTTAATCGCGATTATTGTTGTTTCTGCGATTGTAATTCTTGGAAATGTGGACGATGTAGCTACGGTAAAATCATTTATTGTAGAAGGAAGTGGAGGCGATGCAACTGGCTTAAAAGGCGGATTACCAACGTTTCAAACCGCTATTTTTTCGTCAGAACTCTGGAATATGAACAATTTATTAATCATGGCGCCGTATGCGTTTATCTTAGCCGCTATTGGATTGATAGAATCACTCATGACTTTAAATTTGGTAGATGAATTGACTGAAACACGTGGAAATAGCAACCGTGAATGTTTGGCGCAAGGTGGCGCTAACATCGTCAACGGATTGTTTGGTGGAATGGGCGGTTGTGCCATGATTGGGCAATCTATCATCAATATAAAAGGAGGTGGACGTGGACGATTGTCGGGAGTTGTTGCAGCAGTTGCGTTATTGTGTTTTATTTTATTTGCTTCTGGATTGATTGAGCAAGTACCGATTGCCGCATTGGTAGGCGTGATGTTTATGGTCGTAATTGGAACGTTTGCATGGAGTAGTTTTAGAATCTTGAATAAAATTCCAATTAGTGATGCCATTGTATTGATTGCGGTATCTTTAATTACCGTTTGGAAAGATTTAGCAGTTGCCGTCATTGCGGGAGTGATTATTTCAGCATTGGTATTTTCTTGGGAAAATGCCAAACGCATTCGTGCTCGTAAGAAAGTATTGGATGATGGAACGAAAGTCTACGAAATATACGGTCCATTGTTTTTTGGAAGCATTCAAGCGTTTAACAGCAAGTTTGATGTAAAAAATGATCCCGATATCGTAGTGATTGATTTTATGGAATCGAGAGTTTCTGACCATTCGGCATTGGAAGCTATTTTCAATCTCACACAAAAATACGAAGCCGCAGGAAAACAATTGCGTATCAAACACTTGAGTGACGACTGTAAAGCGCTGATGATCAAAGCATCTCCAAAATTAGCAAACGTCATTGAAGACGCTGTTGATGACCCACGCTATTATGTAATGGCGGATTTACAAAAATAATCGTAGGCAATCATTTGAAATTGTAAAAACCTACACGAATTTTTGTATCTTTTCGGCAGATTATAGCTTGCTAACTTACCATGACTGCCATACGCGTCTTTTTATTGCTTTTTGTTGTTGCTACTGCCATGCATGGACAAACGAATCGTGTGCTGACGAAAGATAGCATCATTCAACTTCAAGCAGCCGCTAAAAAGATGACTTCAAAGCAACAATTTAATGAAGCCATTCGGTATAGTCAACGTGCCTTACATCAGTCAGCTTTGGCACAAAACGACAGTTTAATTGCCGAAAGTTACTGTACACTTGGCGCTGTGTATATTCAAATGCGTTTTAAAGAACGTGCTATTGAAAGCTACAACAAAGCCATTGAATATTTTACCAAGAAAAATAATGAAAAACGCTTGATGCAAGTTCTTAGCAAACTTGGGTTTTATCTATTTCAAAACAATCAATTAGAAGCGGCTGAAAAAAAACTGAAAAAAGGATTGATGCTTTCCGAAAAGTTTCAAGCTGATGTAAGTTCCATTAAGCCGAAATACTACATCGGACAGTTATTTTTGAAGAAAGGCGAATACGAAAAAGCCAAAGATTGTTTTTCCAAAGTGATTTCTTATTGCGAAGATAATCCAGAATATTCTTCGAGTGAAGATATGTTGCAAGGAGCGTATTATTTTAATGGAAATGCCTCTTTTTTGCAAGGTGATACGGATGCAGCGTTGGATTACTACAAAAACGCAATTGCTATTTGTGATACCTCTCATAAAAAACATCTCAAATTACTAGCTTCTGCAAATAAAAAACTTTCAGAAATTTATGCTAAAAATGGTGATAGCGAAGCTGAATTAGCCGCTTTAAAACAGCATATTGAAGCGTTTGAAACAGACAATGTAAAAAAGAAAGACGAGCTGCTTTCCAAAATTATATCAAAATATGGAATTGACGAGTATGAAAGTCGATTGGAAAGCATTGAAAAGGAGCAAGAAACCAAAGAAATTTACATCAATAATTACCAACGATTGACGACCATTTTAGTGGTGATTTTGGTAATTTTAGTACTACTAACAGGAATTTTTTATTTGAATCAACGTGCCAGAGTACGCACAAACGCTTTGCTGAGTGGACAAAATAAGGAATTGATTGAAGCGAAAAAGCAAATAGAGAATGTTTCAAAAATTCGCACAAACTTCTTTTCATTAATCAGTCACGAATTGCGCACACCTTTGTATGCAATTATCGGAATGACCAATTTACTGTTGTTAGAAAAACCAGAAAAATTTCAAGAACGCTATTTAAAATCTTTAAAATTTTCAGGAGAACATTTATTGGCAATCATCAACAATATTCTGCAAATGAACAAAGTGGAAGCCAGTAAAATGAAAGCTGTTGAAGAACACATTGACTTGCGCAAAAACGTTAAAAATGTCATCACTTCCGTAGATTTTTTAGTGAAAGAAAACCGCAACCACATTGATATTAAAATCGATGAACACATTCCAAATATCTTACTGGGTGATAGTTTAAAAATTTCTCAAATCCTATTCAATTTGCTAGACAATGCGGTTCGTTACAATAGGGAAGCAGATATTCGCTTGCGTATCAAACTTGTCACCGAAACTGCCGAAACAGTGCATTTAAAATTTTCTGTAAAAGACAACGGTTTGGGAATTCCACAGCAAAAAAAGCATGTGGTTTTTGAAAATCTTGCCAAAGGAATTATACTGACGGAAGACAACGGTTATTTGGATTTAGGCTTGGGATTGACCACAGTGAACAATCTTCTCAAAGTGTTGAAATCCAAACTACATTTGCGCAGTGTGTTGAATAAAGGCTCTGAATTTTACTTTGAGTTAGCGCTTAAAAAAGTAGAAATCACGCCAATGGAAGACGATATCGAATTTGATAATAAAACCTACAATTTTGAAGGATTGAGCGTCCTAATTGTAGATGATAATGCCGTAAATGGTTTGTTGACACAAAAAATTCTGGAACGCCAACACATACAAACCAAAGTTGTGCACAGTGGTTTTTCTGCCTTAGATATTATAGAACAACAACAATTCGATTTGATTCTTATGGACATGTTTATGCCCAAACTAAACGGTTTGGAAACCATTGATAAAATTCGTGAAAACAATAACAATATTCCTATCATTTTACTCACGGCGATGGAAGTTTCGGATGCGTATGCCAAAGCTGTAAACACCAATATTAGCGGTGTTATAAGCAAACCGTTTGAACCGGAAATGCTTTATGATAAAATAGATGACGTAATGAATCAGTCAAGTGAAGAATAATGCGCTAGTACATATCGTCCTTTGTTTTTTTGCGTGTGTATCATTGCATGCACAACAGGTTGCTGCAGACAGTATAAAAAAGCTCAATGATGAGGCTTTTGATTTGTCGCGCGATTACAAGTTTGGGCAGGCACTTTCCTATAACTATCTCGCTATACAACACGCTTTAAAAAACGAAGATGACAACTCGCTTGCGTCTTCATATCATACCTTGGCAAATACGTACAGGCGAATGCAATATTTTGGCAAAGCTGAAAAGTATTTCAAAAAATCATTGGCAATTTATCAAGAACTGCAAGACAAACGCCAAATTTTATTGGTATATCAAGATTTGGCGCGTACGTGTATGGATCAAGTTAAATATGCAGCCGCGCATCAATATTTACAAACGGGTTACGAGTTGGCAGCAACTTCCTCCGTAGTAGAAGATATCATGTTGCTCGATTGGGCAAAAATAGCACTACTGCAAGCGGAAAAACGCTATGATGATGTACTTGCTTTTGTAGAAAACGTAAAACAAAGAGTAAAGGCTTCTACCGATAGCGAACTGTTTTACACTGCCCGAATGAACTATTTAGAATTTACGCAAGGTGATGCCTTTTTTAACTTGGGCGATTATGAAAATGCGCAAAGATATTTAGAGAAACACATCAAAAATGAATACGTTCATGTAAATGATTTGGCGACTTCCTATCATCAATTGGGAATCATCTACGAATCGCAAGGAAATATTGGAAAACAGCGAGAAGCAGAACTCAAATATCAGCAAAATCTCAAAAAGCAACTCGAAAACGATCAGCAGCGCTTGGAAGAGGAATTGTTGGCAGATTATAGTTTGAGTGAGGAGCAACTCAAGTTGGATATTTTAGAAGAAAAAAACTATCAAAAAAGCATCATTGTCAACCGATTTAAAGTGGTATTGGTGATTATTGCCTTGCTTTTGATTGGTTGTATCATTTTAGGAACGCTTATCATAAAAGCCATTTATAAAAAGATAAAAAGCAACCGACTTTTACGCATTAAGTACAATAAGTTGGAAGAAGCCAAATTAAAAGCAGAAATGACTTCCAAAACAAAATCCAACTTCTTCTCCATGATGAGTCACGAATTGCGCACACCTTTGTATGCGGTGACAGGAATTACGCATTTATTATTAGAAGAAAACCCAAGACCGTCGCAACAACAATACTTAAAATCGTTAAAATTTTCAAGCGACCATTTGCTGTCTTTGGTGAATAATATATTGCAAGTCAACAAACTAGAAGACAACACCATTACCATTGGTGCGTCTACGTTCAACTTAAAAGCGAATATTGACAACATCATCAAGTCGTTTGATTTGTTGATAAAAGATCGCGAAAACGAACTGCATATTGCGTATGATACGGAAATTCCAGAATTGCTAGTAGGTGACAGTTTAAAAATATCTCAAATTTTAATCAACTTAATCAGTAATGCTATCAAATTCACCAAAAAAGGAACCATTCGGTTAAGTGTTGAAAAAGTAGCAGAAACTGAAGAAGATGTGCAATTGCATTTTTGCGTGCAAGATACCGGCATTGGAATTCCGAAAGAAAAGCAAGAAAAAGTATTCGAAATGTTTTCGCAAAACCACAATGTTGTGAACGAAGAATACCAAGGTTCTGGATTGGGATTGTCGATTGTAAAAAAATTATTGCAGTTGTACGATAGTGAAATTCATTTGGAAAGTAAAGTAAATGTTGGGACTACGTTTACTTTTGATATTCGTTTTCCAAAAGCTACTGAACATACAGACACAAAAGCAGAAATTGATATTGAAGATGTTGATTTTAGTCATTTAAAAATGTTGGTGGTAGACGATAATAAAATCAACCAAATGCTGACGCAAAAAATTCTTTCTACGAAAAAAATTGATGTCGATGTAGTAACCAGTGGCGCAGAAGCTATTGAAATTGTGAAGAACAAGCATTACGATTTAATTTTGATGGACATTCACATGCCCGAAATGGACGGTTACGAAGCGACTTCTGCCATTCGAAAATTCAACAAAAAAGTGCCGATTATTGCCTTTACCGCAGTTTCCTTAGATGACAGTCTGCCAAAAATCATCAACTCAGGAATGAACGATATGATTATCAAACCGTTTGTAGCCTCGCAGTTATTTGCTTTGATACGAAAATATATGGAGGTTTAGATTTTTAGACTGCTTTGCTTTTAGACTTCGCTGCGCTTTTTAGACTCGCTTCGCTTTTTGGACTTGCTTTGCTTTTAGACTCGCTTCGCTTTGGATTTTTAGAGTCACGAAACTAGATTGCTTCGCTTTTGGAGTCAGGACTTTTTCGGATAAGGTGTATAGTATTAGAAACGTCATTTCGAGTGATTTTCGCTAGAAAATTGTATCGAGAAATGCTATGAAATGTTGAATGTTGGATGTTGAATGTTGAATTGATTCGAAGGTCAACTTGTAAAGTTAGATAACATATCGTTATGTAAAAAAATCGTCATTTCGAGTGATTTTCGCTAGAAAATTGTATCGAGAAATGCTATGAAATGTTGAATGTTGGATGTTGAATGTTGAATTGATTCGAAGGTCAACTTGTAAAGTGGGCAACAATCTTTATGGAAAAAAATCATATACCAAAAAAACATTGGCACATTTTCAAATTATCAAATTATCAAATTAACACATTAAAAAACCATTGATACATTAGTACATTAAAAAAATCCGGTTCTCCGAGGAGTTTACCCCCTAAACGAACCCCTTTTATCCGGTTCTGAACCTCTTTTTACAGGTTCCGAACCACTTCGAAGCACTTCCGTAACCGCTTTTAATGGTTAAAGAACCTCTGCAAATCCTTAAATAACCTAAATAAGTCTTTATATAACCTCAAAAAGATATTGACACATAAAAAAATACATTAGAGCATTTTCAAATTGTCACATTGACATATTAAATATCTCTCAAAATTTTATTTACAATCTTAGTCAATTGTTCGTCTAAAATCCCCAATCGGCTCGCTTCTTTTAGAGTAATTAATTTTTCTTCTTTATTTCCTGTAATTCTATTTTCAATTCTAGTATACATCCCATATTGATATGTCCCTAACTTAGCTATATTTTTTTGTCTCTCCAACATATTTTCTTCATTAAAATTCTCTAAGCCTGGAAATTCACTAACCACAATACAATAAACTTTTTTGTTAGATCCATCTGCAATTGCATCCATTGTTTTATGTACTTCCTGTTCTAAAATATATTTTGAATTAAAAAAATTAATCGACAACATAAAAATTACCATATCACTTTCGTGGAGTTCATACTGAATCTGATTGTGCCATTTGCCGATGGTGATGTCTTCGCAACTCCAATTATCAGCTATATCAAACAGTTTGAGTATGTTTAAATGCTTGCGTAGCTCGTCTTTGTATTCCACATCTTTTCGGGAGTAGGAAATGAATATTTTTTTCATTTTTTTGATATTTGGATTGATTAAAAGATTGTAATTTTTGAAGTTTTTACCATCAACTGAAATATACATATCTGAGGGTGTAATTACCCCTATATTTGTATTTTTAAGTAATGCTAATATCCCAATTTCATTATATACATTTTTTGTAGTTTTATTTGTTAATAGCTCATCACTTCCTTTCTTAATAATCGGAGGTACTTCCTTACCCCAATATAAAAACATAATTTCTTGAAATATTCGTTGAACTACTTTATTTATGCTAATACCTGTTCTAATTGATTTAATAGAGACGGAAATCATCAATTTTGAAAAATCTAGCTGTATCCATACTTTAAATTTTCTATCCAACGTAAAAATTAATTGATCACGCCAGTAATATTTGTTATCTAAATTTTGTCCAAAATGACAAATTAACTGATTAATAAGTCCAAATGGGATAAAATGTTTAAACTGTAAAATAAAAGTTGGTTCAACTGCAAAAAACAATAAATTATAAATTACATCATCTTCAGATGATAGTGGCAAATAATTGGGAATGATATACTCTTTATTATATTTATCAAAAAATAATATTTTCTCAGTAAGTAGTAAACGTTCCATTTCAGAGTCTATATTAAGTTTTTCAAATTCTTCAATTGTAAGTCTTCCTTTGTACTTTAGAATTATATTTTTATTAAGTATAGTTTCATGAATTTTTGTAACTGTTGCCTCAGGGTTTAGCCAAGCTACGTCCTTCAATACAGGGTCATTTTTATAATACAACAAAATTCCCTTGCGTGACAGTTGCTCCAAATCGGCTCGTAAAGCATCTTCTCTATCTTTTTCCGTAAAATCAGCCGTAACTTCCCGTTTATAATATTGTATAATGGTATTTAATGAAACTGCTTTTGAACTTTTTTTGTTAATGATATAGCTCAAAAACTCTGGAAACCATACAGGCACTTTTTTCTCTTCGGAATGTTGTGTTACGGTATGCCAAAAAGAAGCCTCTACATATTTCAGTGATGCTTCATTTTTTAAAGTTTTGTAATCTTTATTGAGCGAAATATAAAACTCGTCCACGATATTATGAGCATTGTAATCTTCTTTCCAATTATTTTTTTGATGTATATCTGCATAAGTTTGAATAAGTAATAATGGATCAGTATACTGACTGATATCATTATACTGTTTAAAAAATACATATTTTAGTTGAGCTAACCAGTAGCTTCGGTTGTAATTCCGCATACTAAATTTATTACTTCCCCCATATATGGATTTATTTTCATCACTAGCAGCATTCCAAACTAAAATATTTACAGCTTCTTGAGTAAAAAATGCTCTGTGTACACCATGATAATAATCTTGTCCGCCAAAGTCATAGAAAATAGCCTTTGGTAAATTGTAGTTTATAGTAGTTTTAGAATGTACAACCGACAATACATTTGTGCTAGTATTTTTAATAGTATGCACCTCAGAATGTTGTTGTGTTTGTAAATATTTGAGTAGTGTAGATTTCCCTGAAGCATGATTTCCTAATAACATTACTTTTACGGGTAGTTCAATGTTAATTTGATTTTCTTTTAGCTTTTGTAATTCACTTTTGACAATGTCCAAATGATTCTCTCTCCAGTTTAAATTCAAATTTGAAGATTTAATAAATGGATTCCCACTAACATTCAAGTATTTTAATTTGTTTAGTCTAAGTAAAGGATTTATAATTTTAATATCTGAAACTTCATTATATGAAATATTTAATACTGAAAGATTCGTGAGCGATTCAAGATTTTCAATTTTTGAAATTTGATTAGATGAAAAATCCAATTCTGAAAGATTCGTTAGTTTTTCAAGATTTTCGATTTTTGAAATGTGATTAGATGAAATATATAATTTTAAAAGATTGGTTAAGTTTTCGAGGCTTTCAATTTTTGAAATATTATTATTTGAAATATCAAATTCTAAAAGATTCGTTAGCGTCTCTAGGTATTCAAGTTTTGAAATTTTATTATATGAAATGTATAATTCTGAAAGATTCGTTAGTTTTTCAAGATTTTCGATTTTTGAAATGTGATTAGATGAAATATATAATTTTAAAAGATTGGTTAAGTTTTCGAGGCTTTCAATTTTTGAAATATTATTATTTGAAATATCAAATTCTGAAAGATTTGTTAGTTTTTCAAGGTTTTCAATTTTTGAAATATCATTATTTGAAATACCCAATTTGGAAAGGTTTGTTAGTTTTTCTAAGTGTTCAATTTTTGAAATTTGATTATCATTCAAGTTCAAACCAATAATTTCTTGTTCATCGTTTAAAAAATATAGGTTTGAGTTTCTCCAGTACATAATTTCTTTTTCATCCTTCGTCTCCTCCAACGTAATCCCATACGCCGCTTCCAACTCCAAAATCTCCTGTGGTTTGCTCATGCTTGTCTTGTATTTTATGTTATACGAAACAAGATACAAATTTGTAGGAAAAAATAAGTAGCTACTGTAAAGTGTTTATTAAAAATTCTAAAGATTTTAATTGATAATCGATATCGTAATAATCGTTGGCGAAAATAAAAAAGTACAGTTTATTTTTGAGCCTAAAATCTATATTACTTTACTTCGACAAGCTAAAAATGAACGCTTTTGGAGTCTGGACTTTTTTTAACCTTTACGTCTCATAGCACTTCTCCATACAATTTTCCTGCATTTCAACAAGCTCAATAACAAGAAAACCACGCGAAGTGACGGTTGGTTGTTTTTCAAATTGACTTTGCACCTAAAACTTCTAACCATCTTAACTACGAAGTTTGACAAAATATTCCATTCAAAAAACGTAATTTTACAGTTCTAAATTGAAGCATCCGCATGATACGAATTGCCATTAATGGATTTGGCCGCATTGGTCGAAATGTATTCCGCTTATTACTCAATCATCCCACTATAAAAGTTGTTGTGATTAATGATATTGCTGACACACGTACTTTAAGTCATTTGTTGAAGTATGATAGTATTCACGGTGTGTTGCCGAATACTGTCAGCCATACCGCCACCGAAATTTTGGTAGATGAACTCGTTTTTCCTGTGACGAATGTTTCAGATATTACACAATTGAATTGGCAAGCATACGATGTAGATTTTGTAGTAGAAGCTACTGGAAAGTTTAAAACCGAAGCCTTGCTACAACATCATATTACAAAGGGTGCAAAAAAAGTGATTTTATCCGTTCCACCAGAAGATGACGAAATCAAAATGGTGGTTTTAGGTGTAAATGAGCATATTTTAGACGGTTCGGAAACCATCATTTCCAATGCTTCCTGTACTACAAACAATGCTGCGCCAATGGTAAAAATCATCAATGAATTGTGTGGCATTGACCAAGCGTATATCACAACGATTCACTCATACACTACCGACCAAAGTTTGCACGATCAACCGCATCGTGATTTGCGTCGTGCGCGCGGAGCTAGCCAAAGCATTGTACCCACCACTACAGGTGCTGCCAAAGCGTTGACTAAAATATTTCCGAACCTTTCAGATGTGATTGGCGGTTGCGGAATTCGTGTGCCTGTACCCGATGGTTCGTTGACAGATATTACGTTTAACGTACAAAAAGAAACCTCTATCGAAGAAATAAACGCTGCATTCAAAGAAGCCGCAGAAACGTATTTAAAAGGCATACTTTCGTATACTGAAGATCCAATAGTTTCGGTGGATGTGATTGACAATCCGTATTCCTGCACCTTTGATTCGCTGATGACTTCTGTAATAGGAAAAATGGTCAAAGTCGTAGGTTGGTATGATAATGAAATCGGCTATTCCAACAGATTAATTGATTTAATGTTATATATTTCAAATAAATAAGTATTTTTGAATAAATTGAATACTTCATGGTGTGTAAAGTAAAACACATTTTATATTTCTTGTTTGCTTTATTCTCTGTATCGTCCATAGCACAATCTAAAGAACAAATTAAGGACAGTATAGAGCGCTCATTCATTGAAGTGTACGAATTCAAAAAGAAAGCTAAAATGAGCAGCGCACTGGAAAAGCTGACGACCATTTTAGATTTATCCGATACTATTCAAGATCAAAAAAGTAAGGCGCGCGCTTACATGCTACGTGCAGAAATTGGTGTGGAAGAAAACTACAATAATTTCAATCCGGAAGAGATAGAAGATTATTTAGTACGAGCAAAAGAACTTCAAGAAGAAATCAACGATTCGCTCGGATTGGGTTATAATTTTGTCCTACGCGCGTTAACGGCAACTCGAAATACGTCTTATAGTAATGCTGATAAATATTTTGAAGAAGCAGAAGCTATTTTTGATAAATTTCAATCCATTGATGATATCAACAAGCTGAAATACTACCGTGGATTATTTTATTTGAGTCAAGGCATCAACGGTCGCGCCATTGAACGTTTTGAAAATTCGCTTCCTATCAACGACCCGTACCAGCCAAATTACTTGCGCTCCAAAGTACATCTGAATCTGGCGAAAGCTTATAAAAACATCAAGCAATACGACAACGCAAAGTTAAATGCTGAAACTGCATTGAAAATTGCCAATTCGTACGATTTTCCTGTTATCAAACTGCAAAGCACACAAATTATCAGTGATACCTACGCTGGTTTGGGCGATTTGGAAAATGCGTATGCCTATCAAGGACGCTATATTCAAATCAAGGATTCCATCTTTAATATTAACAATTTGCAAAGTATGGCAGAAGCGAATGCGTACTTTGACAATGAATTCCACAAACGTCATATTAAAGAATTGGAGCGTCAGTACGAAGATTCCAACCAAAAAGGAAAACGGAATAAATTGACGTCTATTTTGAGTTCGGCGCTGCTGATTATTATTTCGTTATTAACGATTTCACTCTACCGAAACAATCAAATTAAGGTAAAAACCAACAATTTATTACTAAAGAAAAACTCAGAATTACAATTGGCAAAAGACAATGCGGAAAAAGCGATGAAAGCCAAAGCGCAGTTTTTATCAACCGTAACGCACGAACTTCGAACGCCATTGTATGCAGTGACAGGTTTGACACACTTGTTACTGGAAGAAAACCCAAGTGAAAGTCAAAAAGAGCACTTAAAATCGTTGAAGTTTTCTGGAGATTACTTGTTGACGTTTATCAACGATATTTTACAAGTAAACAAAATTGAAGCACGAAAATTAGCCGTTGAAAAAGCGCCGTTAAATCTTAAAAAAGTGCTGAATGACGTCGTGAATTCGCTCACACAAACTTCCAAAGAAAACAACAACAAGATTATTTTAAATATTGATAAAAGTATTCCTGAAAAGCTTGTGGGTGACTATTTAAAAATGTCGCAAGTATTCATCAACCTCATTAGTAATGCTTTAAAATTTACGAAAGATGGTATTGTTGAAATTTCTGCGAGAGTGTTGGAAGAAGATGACGAGCAACAACTTATTCAGTTTGAAATAACAGACAACGGAATCGGGATTTCCAAAGAAATGCAGGAGAATATTTTTGATAGCTTCTCGCAAGGTTCTGTGCAAATCAACCGTAAATATGGCGGAACTGGTTTAGGATTGACCATTGTGAAGAGTTTGCTCGAATTGTTAGAAAGTGATATTCAACTCGAAAGTAAACTTGGAGAAGGTTCTACGTTCCGTTTTGCGTTGCCTTTAGAAAAACTAGCGCCAGAAGCATCGGAAGCAGACATCGCTATTACGGAGAAAACCGATTTAAAAAGCAGACAGTTTAAGGTACTCTTGGTAGAGGACAATAAAATTAACCAAGTTATTACCAAGAAAATTATCGCCAAGCAAAATATGACTTGTGATATTGCAGACGATGGTTATCAGGCAATTGACTACGCACGTAGCAATCGTTACGACTTTATTTTGATGGACATTCACATGCCTGGTATTAGTGGTGTAGAAGCCACGAAGGAAATTCGAAAATTTGATGTGTCAACCCCAATTATTGCGCTTACGGCGATTTCTTTAGATGAAAACAAAGGCGATTTCCTAAAAAACGGTTTCAACGAAGTTATTTCCAAACCATTTGATCCTGAGGTTTTCTATCAGAAAATATCCAACATTCTCTCCTAACACATTAACAAATATTTAGCTATCAAAAAAACAACGATATAGTTGTTTGGCATACGATTTGTGTATTCTATTTTGAAAGCAAACAAAAGCAATCACGCTTTGTTTTCATTTCACATAAATTTTGGATTGGTTAGTTAAAAGACAAGACGAGTATATTGCTCGTCTTTCTTTTTTTTAGTTCTTCAACGAATTCTCAAGACTGCTAAAAATCATCATTTTTACAATAAATAGAACTCTATTTCAACAATTTACACGCTTAAATCTGTTTAAACAGTAAATATTGTAAGTTTTTTACTTAATTATTTTCTTACAAAAATACATATATTTATAGTACATAATATATTACTAATTTATATCAAGAATCATTACAGTTTTCTTTTCATTACAAGTATACAACTCCCTTTTCCTTATAAAATGTATCGCGCAAGCGTATTCCGAAAAGCTTAAATAGAGTAGGAATCATTTTAATTACCTATCATGAAAAAAAGTCTTAAAAAGTATGTAACCTTATGCAGCTTGGTATTGATAAGCATACTAGCCTGCCAAAAAGAAGAACAAATTGTTCAAGAAACTTCTTCTTCAAATCAAATTACACAAAAATACGAAGGTGTAGACAGCGACGAAATTAAAAATGCCTTACAACATTATAAAGGCAGAGAAACCGAAGGAAATTTTATCGGTCGTGTTATTGACGACAACCAACAACCCATAGCTGGAGCCATAGTCACGTTAGGAAACCAACAAGAAATTACGGATGCTAATGGTATTGTTGTTTTTTTTGGAGCTATTGTCAATGAAAATTTTGCATACGCACAAGCCTCAGCAGCTGGATACACCAACGGTTCGAGAGTGATGGTGCCTACGGGAAACGATTCATTCACAATTCAGTTGTTTAGCATTGAAAACTCACAAATAATAGAATCATCTGGTGGTGAAGTACAAATCGATACTGAATTTGGTGAGCCTGTAACTGTTCGATTCAATGGAGGCTTTATGGATGAAAACGGAAATCCATATTACGGTGCCGTAAATGTATCCGTTAATTATTTGGATCCGCTAGCCGCAGAAACCGCCAATACCATGCCTGGAGAATTGTACGGAATTGATGCTAACTTTCAAGAAGTAGTATTAGGCTCCTACGGTATGGTGAATGTAGCACTAGTAGGAAGCGGCGGTCAAAACCTACAAATTACAAATCCCGCAGAATTGGAAATTCCAATTCACCCAGCCCAACAAGCAACCGCACCTTCACAAGTACCTATGTGGTCATTTAATGAAGACACTGGTGTTTGGTTTGAAGAAACAGTAGCTTACAACACAGGAAGTCATTTTGTAGCTCAAGTAAATCACTTTTCTTTTTGGAATTGCGATGCGCCGTTCCCTGTGGTCAATTTTGATGCTACTGTAATTGATTCAGGTACTGGTGCTCCGTTAGCTGGTTTGCAAGTTAAAATCACCTACGGAGGATTTGCACGTTATGCATATACAAATAGTAGTGGAGTCGTAAGTGGAAAAATTCCTAGCAACCAAACGATGATTTTAGAAATTATTGATGAATGTGGTACTGTAATTCATACCATCAATCCTTTTGGACCGTACTCAGGAGCGACTTCTATTACTATTCCTGTTACGCTGGCAACGGCTCCCGTAAGTGTTTCAGGGACAATGGTAGATTGTAGTGGTGTGCCAGTAACCAACGGATATGTTACATATAAAAATTCGGCAGGACAATTATTAGGAACTTTTATAGTAACTGGTGGAACGCATAGCTATTCAGGTGCAGCTTGCGCACTTCCTCTTACTGTCATTCTTGATGGAATTGATAACAATACAGGACAAGCAGTATCAACGACTACAGTAATAGCAAATCCGACAGCAACAGCAAACTTAATTGCCTGTGGTGGAACGCCATCAGAATATATACGATACAGTATAAATGGCGGAACTATACAATATGATATTTTATATCCTGGCGGCGGAATTCAACCACCAAATTCAATTGGCATGTATGCGTCCAATCCAACTTTAGGAACATATATGTACGGAAATGTAGTTGCATTAGGCACATATCCTTTTGATCATAGCTTGTCAATACCAGCATTGGCATTTGAAGCTTTTGGAGATGTAAACGGAATTGACCCAGTAGCAACGACGGGAACTGCAGGTGCTATTCAATTTACCATTACCAATATGGGACCTGTTGGAACGTATATGGATGTGAGTTTTTCAGGAAACTACATAGATGCTTCAGGTGTATTGAGAACCATTAATGGAGACGCACATATCATTAGAGATTTTTAATTGAGCGCTGTACATTATACACAACGGGATTTCTGAAAAGGAATCCCGTTTTTTTATGGCAACTGTGATAAGATACTTTGAATCGCTTCCGATTTATACGCTGGATTGACTTTTTGTAATTTCTCTAACAGATGTTTAGCAGCTGTTGTATTGTTATTTTTGAGATGAATCAACGCGGCGTACCAAAGTGCTTCTGCTTGATAATCGAACGTTTGTGAAGTTAGTGTGTTCAATTCGTTCAAAGCCAAGTCCGTTTTCTCTTGATTCAACATAGACATCGCATAATAAAAACGAATGTTACGGTTTTCTTCGCCTGCTAAAATAGTTTTAAAAGCGGTTTCTGCTTGCGCGAAATCGTTACTTTCATAGGCTTTAAAGGCTTCAAAAGTAGCTTCTTGCTTTGAATTTCCTCTAGTGACAGGCAAATAGGTATTCGGGCAGACTTCAAAATAAGTTTCAAACATTGTGTCTTTTCCCAAATATTGATTTAGCATAAAAAAAGCACCCACAATAAAAATCGCGGCAATTGCTACGCGATACAAAACATTGAAATTTCGTTTCCCTTGTTTGTTAAGTTTATCCGTTGAAGAAATGGTAGCATCCAACGCTTGTAAGTCTTTTTTCAACGTTCGGTCGTTTGACAACTGAAACGCAGTCGCCATTTCTTGATGCGTCTCGTACAATTCCTGCATTTCTGCATCGGTGGTAAGCAATGCTTCTACGTTTGCTTTTTCTACATCCGACAGACGATTGGCAATATACTGTTGTATAAGTTCTTCTTTATTCATTATGCTTTTTTAAACAACGATTTTAAACGTTTCAAACATCTCGATTTATGACTACGCACCGTATTTCCGTCTTTATAATCCGTAAGTTCTACTATTTCATCTACGGTTAAATTTCGATAGTAAAACAATTCCAAAACTTTTCTACAACTTTCTGAAATGCTATCCAAATACGTACTTAGCGTCTGTACTCGCTCTGACGGTGTTGACTCTTCTATAAAAATTTCGGTATAGTCTTCTTCTTCTGTTTCAACGTGCATAAGTATCGTTGCTTCTTTTTTCTTTTTTAAAATTTTAAACTTTCCAATACCAAACAGATACGTTTTTATAGAACTTGAGGTCAACACCAATTGCGAATTCACAAAATTATGACGCATGGCAATGATAGCATCTTGGTAAATGTCGGTTGCGTTGTGTGCATCCAAACCATACCGTTTTGCATAATTCAAAAACTCGTTTTTATAGGTTACATAAATAGTCTCAAGCGCTTTTTTATCGTCAGATCGTAATAAATCTTGCAACTCAGCATCTGTGCTATTTCTACTCATTAGTGATTTTAAAAATTAAAATATTAACACAATTGTGAAATTTTTTTTGTGTAGCTGTTAATATTAAGCCTGTTAAAGATACAAAAGGATAAACAAACGTATTACTCATGAAACCAAAATTAAACATCCTGTTCTTAATCATTTGTTTAGTATCTTTTCAAAGCGCTGATGCTCAATTATTTAAAAGATTGAAAAAGAAAGCAAAAGAAAAAGCGAAAAACATTGAAAATAAAGTAATCAATAAGGTTGAAAATGAAGTCGATAAAACTATTGACCGAACCATTGAAGGCAGAGGAAATCCTGATAAAGGCAAACCCGCTCCTAAAACAACCAAAGATAAAAGGGATTTTGGAAACATTACCATCAATCACACACAAAAATATGGAAGTGTTAACATTACAGAACTGAGTCAAGTAAAAGTATCTAAAACCAATACTGGATATACCATTGCTGGAAATTGGTGGTCGCATGAAGCAGATATTTACGACGGATTCAATCTAGTCATCAAAACCACTACCGACTTAAAAACTACTACCGATTCAGAAAAACGTACGTTTAAAATTCCGGAAGAAGCTACCTTACAACTCGGGTATGACCCACAACTCCCGTACAATAAAGAACCTGTTGACGATTTTAAACGTGCCGTAACAGACGATTATCAAAATTACGATGTGTTAAAAGGTGAAGTTACCGTCGCTCTACTTTCGGATGAAAAAGTACAATTTAGTTTTTCTGGAAACGCCTCTTTACGAACGGTAACTCGCAAAGCCAATAGCGACGATTATTCTGAAACTTTTTACAATACTTCAATAAATGGAGAAGTTACTGGGAAAAGCCCTAAATACTCTTCTGAAGAAACAGTGACAAAAACTAACAATTCGGAAAACACATCCAATACGGGATATAGCATTACGCCAAGTACTTCTACCAATACACCAACACCTGGCGTTTATCAATTTTCGTATGAAACCGTAACAGAGATTTCCGTTCCTGAACAAAAAAGAAGTTACCGAATGTCGTACTTACTCAATCCAAATACAAAATACATTGCTATAAAAGCGGATATGAGCGAGTATTCTGATGATGAAATGGATGGAAAATCTATTATGGTGATGGACGAAGGCAATGTGCACATTTTTATAGAAACTGGCGGAATGAAAATGCGCATGTCTAAAGGAATGATGGGACAAAAAATGCAGAATCCAACCGAGCAAATGGCGAATTATGATTACACCAAACTTCAAAAAACAGGAAATACCAAAACTATTTTGGGCGCTACTTGTCACGAATATGCCATGGCAGATAAAGATGTAAAAGTTAATTTTTGGGTAGCACCAAGTATCAAACTATCCAATTGGTTTATGCAAAATACAGGTGTCGTTGACGGTTATATCATGGAATATTCTGTACAATCAAAAGATGGAAACATGACTAGCAAAACGGTGGCTATCAACGAAAATGTCAACATCACCATCAATCCGAAAGCATACAAAAAAATGTTTTAATCAACAGTAAAAACTGTCTGCATGTGCATTAGCAAACTTAAAAATGCACGTGTAGACTTTCTATAATTTTAAATCTTACTTTATGAAAAGAAAAATACTTGTATTGCTCACTTTTTTTGCAAGTGTAACCGCGTTTACACAAACTACTTTTGTTCCAGACGACGGTTTTGAAACAAGATTACAACAATTAGGACTCGATTCTGGTCCGTTGGACAATTTAGTCCTTACGGGAAATATCAATACACTTTTAGACTTTGATTTTGGGAGTTTTGTAGTGACAGATATCACAGGATTGCAAGATTTTATCGCGCTAAAAGATTTACGCATAGATGATGCTGTAGCCGATATTTCGCCAATGGAAAACTTAACTGCGTTAGAACAACTTACCATTAGAGATGTTACCGATACAACCATCGATTTGAGTGCGTTGGTCAATTTAACCTTTGTAAGTATTTCAGATGCTGCGTTTACCAATATAGACCTTTCCAACAGTCCCAATTTGACAAATTTAACGCTGGAAAACATGACGTTGGAATCGCTTACATTAGGAAACAATCCGTTGCTGGACGATGTATTTATCAACTTTGTTAATGTTCCAGAATTGGATTTCTCCAACTGTCCCGCATTGCGCTCGCTTTTGGCAAATAACAATAACGATCTTTATTTATTAGATGTGACACAATGTCCATTGTTAGAAAACATAGAATTTGATGACAATTTACAACTAACCTACATTGATTTATCTGCAAATACAGCACTCGTTGACGTGCGTGCGGAAGACAATCCGTTGTTGGAAACCATTTTTATCAAAAATGGAACCAATACCAATATTGGACAAAGTTTTAGAGTGCGCGACAATGTTTCGTTAACATGCGTAGAAGTAGATGATGTAGCGTGGAGTAATACCTTTTGGGGATTCAACACCAATAATTTCCCGGGATTTAGCACCACGTGTTCACCATCAAATGACGACTGCGCTCAAGCCGTTTCAATTACGTTGGCACAGCCAGCCGCTAGTACTACGCAAAACGCAACTAATAGTACCAATACGCCAGGTTGTGAAGAAGGTGGCATTACGATTTTAGACATTTGGTATCAATTTCAAGCACCAACTTCAGGAAGCGTGACTATGACGATTAATGCGCCGCCTTTAACTGGGAAAATTGCTTTATATGCTTCTTGTGCAGATGCGACTCCAATAGCCTGTCAAGAAGATGAATTGGCAATTACTGGCTTAACGCCGAATGCCACGTACTATTTACAAGTTTGGCTAGAAGCAAATACGGGAGGCAGAGGTTATGACGATGTAATATTAGAAAATCAAAATGGCGGATTTGTGTTAGAAGTACAAGACACCGCCACGTTGAGCGTGAATGATACTGATGCAACAACCAACGAAATTCGTATGTTTCCAAATCCTGCACAAGCGCAACTACATATTCAGGCACCAACGGACTTAGAACAAGTTTCGATTTATGATTTGTCAGGGAAACTACTTCTTCAAAATGAAAACCTGCGTAGCAATTTAGAAACTGTAACCGTTTCGGCACTTTCTAGTGGAATGTATATGGTGCAAATTAAAACTGCAAAAACAATCACGCTCAAAAAATTAATCATCAAGTAAACAATCAACTAAAAGCATTTTTATGAAAATTTTAAACCGTATTGCAATTATCACATTGTTTCCTTTTTTCCTAACTTCTTGTTTCGGCGATAAAAATACTGTTGTCGGACAAGAGTTGGGAGATAGTAGTTTTGTGAACACCAACTTTTCAGGAAACAAAAAAGACTTTGCCGCGCTTCCCAAAAACATGTGTGAATTTATTAGTGAATCCAATGTGAAAAATTTATATCCTGACGCAACAAAAGTATTGTTTGACGATGGAAAAACATTCATGACCAAAAGTTGTCGCTTTTTAGTCTACATGGGCGATGACGAATACAATTACTTGAACGGAACTATTATTGCTGTTGAAGAAAAACTTGCAGAAGGCGAAGACTGGAAAGAAACGTGGGAACTTAAAAAGAAAATGTCCAAATCGTCCTCGTTTGTTTCTGACTTAGGACAAGCTGCTATTTGGATAGATAAAAAACGTGAACTTTCAGTAAAATTAGAAGGGTATATGATTACGATAACTGTTCCTGGATCGCCATTTAACGAACAAGAAATCGCCAAAAAACGAGATTATAAAAAAATAGCTGTCGAAATCGCGAAAAATACGGGACTTTTCTAACAAATACACCAATAGAAAATATTGTATTTTTAAGCAACTATAAAAACCAATAAAAAAAGTGTACCTCAAAAAGCCATTCCATATCACAAAACAGTTTTGTTTGGTTTGTTGTCTATTTTTGATGTGCAACATGCTTGCTACAAACTCGATTCGGTTTCCTCAAAACACAACTCAGGATAGCATTCAACCAAGTATAGAAACGCTTTGGAAAACTTCAAACGCGCTAAACAACACCAAACAATTTGATAAATTGTTGGTGTATTTGGAGAAATATATCCACGATGTGCATCCCAAAAACGAAAAGGACAGTTTGGATGTTTCCGATTTGTATTTCAATCAATTTCAAGGTCATTTTTACACGGGAAACTATTTAGAAAGTATCAAAAGTGCCAACAAAGGACTTCTGTTTTGTCAACATAATAAAAGCAAACGCGGTATTCTAAATACTGGAGCTTTGTATTACAAAAGAGCGTATGGTGAATCTGAAATGAATTTTGCCAAACGTGCCAAACTCAGCATGAAAACCGCGATTGAATATTTACCTGAAACCAACGAACGCAGTTTGGATTATTTGGTAGATGCGCATGTCTTTTTGGCGAGTCAGGCAGCGTATCACGGTAATACTGTAGACGCAAAGCGTTATTTTCGGCTCGCTAATAATATCTATAAAAATCATAAAACCTATCTCGACAAAGCGCGGAACGATCGGTATGAAGTGGTATTGGCATATCGAGAAGCATACATCTTTTACAAGTTCTCTAAAACCCAAGAAGATAGCTTGCAAATAGTAAAGATTGTAAAGAAGTTAGATGAGCTTCATGCATCTCCGAAATTTAACAAACACGAACAAATTTACTACACTACAGCTTTAAACCATATTGGCGATTGGTACTTAGGTCGCAAACACGATTCTTTAATTGACGCTGACGATTTGGAAAAAAGCACCTTTTATTTGGACAAATCCATCAACTTGGTACAAGAGAAAAACTACTCGGGTGACTTAATTACGTTCAAGTATAACAAATGCAAAGCTTTAACGTATGCCAATAAATTAATTGAAGCTGAAGCATTAATTGTACAATTGCTAGATGAAATGTCACCAAACGATTATAGAAAACCGTTCTTTTTAGCACAAAAAGCTTTGATAAAAGCCAAAACAAAACAAAAGGACAGTGCATTGCGGATTTTTCATGAAGCCATTGCACACATTCATGCAGATACTACAATTTTAGCTAAAGATTATAGCAATTTCAAACCGAGTAAAGTCTACGGAGAAGCGCGATTGATTCGTCGTGTAGCGGAAAAGTTGGAAAAATTTTATAGTGATGATATTTCAGTTCAAAAAATGATTCCAAAACTGTATGAAATTGCGTTTATTCAGTTTGAAAATAGTTATGCGCGTACCAAATTCAATCCAAATCAAAATGATGTTTTGCGGAAGATTTTACACGGTTTTCTTGTTGCGAAAACAGCATATCCACAGACGGAAACCATTACTATTGATAATGTGTTGAGTCGCACAGAAACCATCATGAATCAGATGACGTGGCAACGTTTTTATCAAAATCGTTTTACGAATTCTTTACCAAAATTAGATTCGTTAAAATATAGAAACCTCAACCTCAGAACACAATTAACCGCTGCCAAAAAAGAACAAAACATTCGCTCGGTAGATTCCATTCAAGAACTGATTCAAAATCATGAATTATATACTGGCAAACAATTTCCGAATTTAGCGTTGTTGAGCGATAAAGAATTCAATATTGATTCGCTTCAAAAACATATCCACGATGACGAAATAGTCATAAAATATCTTCTCTTTGAAGATGAAATCGCTATTTTCTCAATTACTTCAGATGCAATTCGTTGGGAACTACGTCCTTGGACAGCAACTGAAATTGCATTGGAAGAAGAACTCATCAACAGCATCCGAAATCGTACGTATAATCGTGAAATCGCAGTACAACTGTCTCAAAAATTGTTGCCAAACATTGACAAAACTTATCGAAAAATCATCATCAATCCTGATGGCGAATTGTATCGCATTCCGTTTGAAGTATTGCAGCACAACGAGCACTATCTTATAGAAAAGTATCAAATTCAGTACACTTCAAACTTAGGGTTTATACATTTTGAAAACCAGTTGCAACCGACAAAAAAAGGTGTTTTGGCAATTTACGCACCAACTTATCCAAAAAGTGAAACAGCGCTTGCTACGCGAAACAGCAATAATAGTTCTTTTTTACAAGGAGCTGCCAAAGAAGCGGAAATCATCAGTAAATTGTTTCCTTCCAAAACCTATGTTGGTACAGCAATTTCTAAAAATTATTTCTTGGAAACTGCGCCAAAAGCAGGAATTCTACATTTGGCAATGCATGCCGAAATCAACACCGAAGAACCTGGATTGAGTCGTTTGTTATTTAACAAAAACAGCAACACCGACGACGATTTGTGTTTGGAAGAGTTATATGCCTTGCAGCTCAAAGCAGATTTAGCCGTTTTAAGCGCCTGCAACACTGGTTTGGGAAAAGAAAGTGCTGGCAGAAACTTAGAATCGTTTCAACGTGCCTTTACCTTTTCGGGCGTTCCTGCAACGGTGGTAAGTTTATGGGAAGTTCCTGATCAATCCACTAGTGAAATTATGGAGCACTTTTACTCGAATTTAAAAGTGGGAAACACAAAATCGGAAGCATTGAAAAATGCCAAAATCCACTATCTCAACAAACACAAAGGCACCAAATTAGCGCAACCGTATTACTGGACAGGCTTTGTGTTGTATGGAGATAAAAGTGCAGTGTCAATTGCTCAAACTTCCAACAGCAGTTGGTATATTGCCATTGCAATTATGCTTTTTATTTCATTATTTGCGTTTGTAAAATTTCGCAGGAAAAACGACTAGAAATTTTGAATGTTGGATGTTGAATTTTGAATTATTCTAAACACCTAAACTTATAAACTTTTCAACTCTAGAAAATCATAGCTGTTCTCGATACATTTTTCCTTCGAAAAAATACTCGAACTGACGTGCTGTGGAACATAAGATAGTATTGAGATATGAGTAGTGAGATGTTTTCAAAACCTAAACTCGTAAACATATAAACTTCAAAAAACAAAGCGTCACTTCGAGTGAAATTTCGCAGAAATTTTGTATCGAGAAGTGCTTCGAATCTTAAAATGTTGAATGCTGAATGTTGAATTTTAAATTATTCTAAACACCTAAACTTATAAACTTTTCAACTCTAGAAAATCATAGCTGTTCTCGATACATTTTTCCTTAGAAAAAATACTCGAACTGACGTGCTGTGGAACATAAGATAGTATTGAGATATGAGTAGTAAGTATTGAGATTTTTTTATTCAAAAATCAACAATCAGTAATCGTTAATCGTTAATCAAAACCGTCACTTCAATTTTATAACAAGAATAAATAGTAAATCATTGGTACATTTTCAAATTATCAAATTGACACATTAAAAAAATCGTCACTTCGAGTGGATTTGCGCAGCAAATTTGTATCGAGAAGTACTTTGAAACTTAAAATTTTAAATCAATAAACTTCAAACAACGAAAAACAAACAAACAAACAAACAAATCGACCAAATCAAACAACAAAAAACTAAAAACGCCCAATAAACTCCTCAACTTTACGCTGAAACTTCAAACCATCCGCTAAAAACTGTACTTGAATTGGTAAAAAATACAAGTTCTTTAATCTTCCTTGCAAACGCATAAAATCTTTTTCGGTAGTAATGATTTTTTTGTCACCTGCTTTTTGTTGAATGGTTTCAATATCGCTTTCGCTGAAATCGTAATGATCTGCGTATTTTAAGTGTGAATATTGCAACTCTTGAAGGTTTAAATGCTGCAACAACGGTTTCGGATTCGCGATTCCTGTGATTAGAATAAAATCCGTTCCTTTTAAAAACGACACCAACAATTCTTCCTGTGTGTTTCGAATAGTTTCCGAATAGGTAATCGCCGTAAAAAACACTTCTTGATCCGATTTTGGAGCTAATTTTTTCTGAATCTTGGCACGTTTTTCCTCAGAAACATCTTTGGGACATTTGGTAACGACAATTACATCCGCGCGTTTGGCACCTGAAATAGGTTCGCGTAAATTTCCTGCGGGCAACATAAAATCGTTCGCATACAAATCGTAAAAAGGCGTCAATAAAATTTGAAATCCCGCCGTTACTTTTCGGTGTTGAAAGGCATCATCAAGCAAAATCACTTCTGGTTGATGCGCTAGTTTTCGGAGATTTTCAATTCCCACAGTACGCTGAGCTTCTACTGCCACTTGAATTTCTCCTTTAAACTTTTGATAAAACTGCAACGGTTCGTCGCCAATATCAGCTGCGGTGGTTTGCTCATTGGCTAACAAAAAACCTTCCGTTTTTCGTTTGTAACCTCTGCTTAGTGTGGCAACAGTATATTTATCCTTTAGCAATCGAATCAAATACTCAATCATGGGCGATTTTCCAGTACCGCCTACACTAAGGTTTCCAACACAAATCACGGGAAAGTCGTACGAAGTTGATTTCAAATAATCGTTATCAAACAACCAATTACGCACGTACACAATAGCGCCGTACAACAGAGAAAAAGGCAATAATAACAATCGAAGTGTTCGCATTAGTACGAAAGTATGGTTTTTTAGGTTAGGAATGAAAATGAGACATTAAATATTCAAACTAACTAGAAAAAACTTAAAAGAATTTAATAAGAAATATTAAAAATTAAAAATAGTAGATTCATTTTGGCTTTAGTAAGAATTATTTTACCTTACAAAAATAAATCATTACCTTGAAACTTACTATCTTAGTTTGTATTAACAACTCTCATAATATAATTGCTAGCATTTTTAAAATAATTAATTATCTAAAACTATCTAATGAGTGATCTAATTTCTTCTAATAATTTTAAATCATTTATAAAAGGCACTAATACTGTAAGTAAAGTTTATGGTCATCGACAAAATGTTCCTGATTTTCAAATAAAATATCTAGATGATAAAATTATCATTTCAGGTAACTTTGAACTTGCTGACGATTTAGTATTTCATGAAAATGAGGTTTTTGATAAAGAATTATTTTTTGATGGAGGTAATTATAAAAATATAATATTTCGTGGAGGAAGATTTACAAAAATCTTTTTCAGGAGAGGTACTTTTAAAGGGTATATAAGTATTCGGGGAGGATATATAGATAATTTAATTTTATTAGGAGGTAATTTTCTTCGTTGGCTGGGTACTTTAGATGGAGTGATAAATAATGACGATAATGAAAGAGTCCTAGCTGAAGAACCCTTAGTCATTAATCGTTTTGAAATAGAAGGAGGTTCATATCTTCACAACATTTGGCTTTCTGGTGGAGATATAAAAAGTTTGGAAATTAAATGTGTGACTCCAATCATTATACATTGTATGCCTAACGATGATAAGTTGTTCGATATATCAAAAAACACATATAAATACAAATTTGAATCAAAGCCTAGAATTAACAATTTACTTTTATCTAGATATTCCAATAAGAATACATTTTATCATTTTAGCGAATTAAGTTTGAAAAATTTATTTTTTGAAAATTTCACCAATCTTGGAAATATTACTATTTCTAAGATAAGCTTGAGTGAGAATATAACTATTAAATATTCAGACTTAGGAAAATTAACTTTCATCGATTGTGATTTTTCAAATCGTGAAATGCTTTTTTTAAGTTCTAAAATAAATGATATTACATTAGCTGGAGCAAAATTTCCTAGTCCTAAAAAAATAAACAGCTTAATAAACAATAAAGAACAAAAAAAATTAGCTGTTAGTCAAATCAAAAAAGTTTTTCAAAATATTGGAGATAGTTTAACTGCTAGCGAATATAAAGCAGAAGAATTAAACACTTATGAATCAACACTAAATTGGTCTTGGGAAAAAATAAATCTTTATTTGAACAAACTGACGAATAATCATGGACAAAACTGGATTCAACCCTTGGTTTTACTACTTATTAGTACTGCTTTTTTCTTTTCAATTTATTGTTTTTCTTTAGGTTTTAAATTTGAATTAAAATCTTATCAAAACATTGAAGTCTTTCTAAAAAACTGTAGTTACTATTTTGAATTTTTAAATCCTATTAGAAAAAGTGATTTTTTACCTAAAATATTATTAGGTTCTGAAAAATTGAGAGATATTTCTAATGTAACTTATCTAATTGATAGTGTGGCTAAGATTTTTAATGGATATCTCTTATACCAATTTATTGCAGCATTTAGAAAGTTTGGCAGAATGAATTAATTTAAATAATTATAGTTTCAAGTAGTACTATTATCACTCCTTTTTCACATAAATCTTTTCATTATTGGCAAACAATACCAACTGTTTGTCTTGCTGTTCGCCGTGTGTGATTAAAATTTTAAAATACTTATAACTATCAGGATAAACAGAGATTTGTGGTGAAATTAAGTTTGCCGTTTTGTATAATTTTCCTTGTGGCGATTCTTCAAAATTGGCAATCACGATGTAATAAAAACTTTTAAATGCTTGAATGTCTTCATCATCACTCGTGCGTTCGTTACTAGCAACTTTAATGGCTTGCATGCGAAAATGCTCGTTGCTTCGCGAAAGCACATTATTTTCGTTTACTTCCAACACAACTTTAAACAATCGTTCGTCTTGAATGGGTTCAATTCCGTCTTGCGAAAACACGCAAAAAATATTTAAAAAAAGCAACATCGAAGTCACATATATTTTCATGATATTCAACAGATTATAATTTCTACAGAAAGATACATTTTTCTATAGTTGAAGCTGAAAATTACTTGATAAGCGTAGCTACAAATTCGTAAGCGTTCTAAATAGGCGTGCTTTTGCATTTTAATTGTTCATTTTTTTGTGCTAATTTCTATATTTGAGAAAAAGGAGATTTAAAATGAAAGTTCAAGATATTATGTCGTGCATTGAAGAATTCTGTCCGCTCGCGTATGCGGAAGATTTTGACAATGTAGGTTTGTTGGTCGGTAATAGCCAACAAGAAGTTTCTGGCGTGTTAATTTCGTTAGACACGCTTGAAAATGTAGTAGACGAAGCCATCGAAAAAGATTGCAATATGATTGTGAGTTTCCACCCAATTATTTTTTCTGGCCTAAAAAAAATAACCGGAAAAACATACGTGGAACGCGTAGTACTAAAAGCTATCAAACACGATATTGCCATTTACGCCATGCATACCGCTTTAGATAATTCGTGGAACGGCGTGAGCGACCGTATGTGCGACGAATTGGGCTTGCGCAATAAATCCATTCTGATTCCGCAAAAAGGAACCATTAAAAAACTTAGTACGTTTGTGCCGAAGAAAGATGCTGATAAGGTTCGAAATGCGCTATTTGCTGTTGGTGCGGGAAGCATTGGAAATTATGAAAATTGCAGTTTTAATGTAGAAGGTTTGGGAAGTTTTCAAGGAAATGAAGCTTCCAATCCGACCATAGGAACGAAAGGAGAAACCCATTTTGAAGAAGAAATACAGTTGGGAATCACTTTTGCGCGACATTTGGAAGGAAAAGTGATTCAAACGTTACACGAAACACATCCGTATGAAGAAGTCGCGTACGAGATAACCACGCTAGAAAACACCAACCAACATATTGGTATGGGCATGATTGGCGAACTCGAAAAACCCATCAACGAAGTGCATTTTATGACGCTGTTGAAGACGAAAATGAAAGTGCCTGTAGTACGACATTCGGCTTTATCGGGAAAAATGATTCAAAAAGTAGCTGTTTTGGGCGGCAGTGGAAGCTTTGCTATTGATGCTGCCAAACGCGCTGGTGTAGATGCGTATGTCACGGCAGACTTGAAATACCACGATTTTTACAAGGCTGAAGGAAAGCTTATTTTGGCAGATATTGGACACTATGAAAGTGAACAGTACACAAAAAATCTTTTATTTGAGCATCTTACGAAAAAAATTCCTAATTTTGCGTTCATTTTATCAGTGGAAAATACAAATCCAATCAAGTATTCATAAATATGGCAAAGAAGAAAGAAGTTACAGTCGAAGAAAAATTACGCGCACTTTTTGATTTACAATTAATTGACTCTCGCGTAGACGAGATTAGAAACGTTCGTGGAGAGCTTCCTTTGGAAGTAGAAGATTTAGAAGACGAAGTAGCTGGATTAAATACAAGACTCGAAAAGTTACACAACGATCTTGATCAGATTGATGATGACATTAAGAGCAAAAAGAATATTATTGAAGAAGCTAAAAACTTAATCAAGAAATATACAGAACAGCAAAAAAATGTTCGTAACAACAGAGAATACAATGCATTATCGAAAGAAGTAGAATTCCAAGAGTTAGAAATGCAATTGGCTGAAAAGCACATCAAAGAGTTTAAAGTCGCTATTGAGCAGAAAAAAGCAGTGATTGATCAAACGAAAGAGCGTTTGGAAGAAAGAGAATCTCACTTAAAGCACAAAAAAGCGGAATTAAACGATATTCTTGAAGAAACAAAAAGAGAAGAAGAATTCCTTTTAGAAAAATCTGAAGAATTTGAAAAATTAATCGAAGCTAGATTGTTAGCTGCTTACAAACGAATTCGCAACAATGTTCATAACGGTTTGGCAGTGGTTAAGATTGAAAGAGGTGCTTCTGGAGGTTCGTACTTCACAATTCCACCACAAGTTCAGGTTGAGATTGCTTCTAGAAAGAAAATCATCACCGACGAACACAGTGGTCGTATTTTGGTAGATCCAGCTTTAGCTGACGAAGAGCAAGAAAAAATGGAAAAGCTTTTTGCTAAGTTTTAATTCCTGTTCAACATACAAAATCAAACCTCGCTAAATGCGAGGTTTTTTTGTGGCTTTTAGTTCGTAAATGAGCGGATACAATTTATCCTTTGTTTCATACAAACCTTCTTTATTTTGTATCAAATTGGGCAATACATTGTACGGAGAAGCATCGTGTTCGGTTAAAAACTCAATCGTCAATCCCGCATTGATGAGTGCATTGACAACTTCGCCCAAACCATGATTCCACGCGTATTCTTTGCTAATCATGTTGGTTTCGCCATCTTCGGCATACGTACCTTCATATTCTTCGTAAATTACCTCATCTTGGTTATACCCATAGGTTAATTTTGGCGGATTTTGTAAATAATCAAACATCCAAACAATCGGGTGAAATTCGACCATATAAAATACACCGCCTTCTTTTAATCGCGACGCAATGATTTCTGCCCATGGTGTCAAATCGGGCAACCAGCCGATAACGCCATAACTGGTAAACACCATATCAAACGTATCGACTACATGCGCGTTCACATCGTACACATTACAACAATGAAATGTCGCGTTAAGATGTAATTCTTCATTTAACGATTTGGCAAGTTCAATCGCTTCGTCCGACAAATCAATTCCTGTACATACCGCGCCCATTCGAGCAAAACTCAACGTATCTTGTCCAAAGTGACACTGCAAATGCAATAACGATTTTCCAGCTACATTTGGCAAACTATTCAATTCATATTTCATCAAAGAAGAAGTTCCTTTCTTAAACGCGTCCATATTATACATGTCACTTTTTGCATGAATCGCCACTTTTTTATTCCAAGTTTCTTTGTTGGTCTTAAAATAATTATTGTTCATTTTATCGGAATTTTATACCATTTATCGTATTATTGTTTTTAGATTTTACCCCAACAACAATTGTAGGGAAAAAAATTTAAATCGTACCCAAAATAATCTTACTTAAACCTATTTCTATGAAAAAAACTACATTTTCATTAGTCAGAAACGTTTTCTTGTTTTGTCTGATGATGAGTTTTACAAGCAACGCTCAAAATGTGGATGTGATCCTTTCGGTAGATTGGCCAAATTGGTCCACCGAAAATAAAGTAGAATTTTACAGTCCCGCAGGCGTTCTTTTACAAACCATTGACAATGGTTTTGATGGTAGTGCCAATACTGCTTACAATGAAACCACTGTAGCTGTGAGTTATCCTGTAGATGACAATGTGCCTGCTAATTCTGGATATTATGTTATTGTATATGATACGTATGGCGATGACTGGAATAGCGGCGGAAACTTAACCGTTACTGTCGACGGACAAACTGCTTTTACCTTTGATGGTGATTTTACCTCGAATGTTACTTCAGGAAATCCTGTTGAAATTATGGAAACGTTTTATTTTGCTGTGGAAGAAGCTCCTGCGCCTCCACCTCCGTTTCCAGGTGTGTCACAGTTTGATACTAGCGGTAACGAATACATCGAATACATTCCTGGAAATATGCCAGTCATCATTTCGGCACCTCATGGCGGTGTAAAACAATCGGGACAAACTATTGGTGGTACTTTTTATCCAGATAATGACAGTACACTACCAGACAGAAACTGTGGAACGAATGAAAGAGATGATAATACCGATATTTTAATTCGCGAAATTCAACAATCGGTGTACGACCAAACAGGTTGTTATCCGTACATCATTATCAACAATTTACACCGAAGCAAACTCGATCCAAACAGAGAGCAAAACGAAGCAACTTGTGGCGATGCTGATGCTTTATTCTATTGGAATGCTTTTCATAACTTCATCGACCAAGCAAGTGCCGATGTAATGAGCAAGTGGGGAAAAGGACTGTATATCGATTTACACGGGCAAAGTCATAGCATACCGCGAATTGAAGCAGGTTATAATATTTCGGCTTCCGATTTAAACAATACCACTCCTAACTACTTAAATTCCGTGTCAAACTCTACTATTACAAGTTTGGTGAGCAATAATTTAGGAAACCTCACACAAGAACAATTGGTGCGCGGCACGACAAGTTTGGGTGGATTGTTTGCTACTACAGGCGGTGCATTTTACAACGCACAAGGCTATCCAGGATGTAGTTCTACACAAGGGTATAGAACCGTTCCAAGTCATATTAACACAGGAAATTCAAGTTGTGATGATACACGTCCGTATTCAAATGCATATTTTGACGGTGATTATTATAATAACAGACGACATGGCTCTGGTCCAGCAGCAAGCGACGGACAAGGCGGCGGCGGAACGATTGACGGAATTATGACAGAAGTCAACCGACGTGTGCGCGATTTGGGAACGTATAACGGAAATGTGTACGACACGCGTCCGCAAACGCTTGTTCCTTTTGCAGACGATTATGCTACCGTTATTACCAACTATATCAATATTCATTACAATGATTTTGCTGATTTTGCATACAGTTCAAATACCTATGCTACCGATGATGCCGATCCTACACCAACACGTACTACAGGCGTAACAGGCGTTTTTACTGCCACACCTGCAGGATTGGTTATCAATGCTACTACAGGAGAAATTGATTTATCAGCTTCTACTGATGGCGTCTACACCATAACACATACGGTTGGAGATTGTAGTTTGTATCAAGCAACCACAATGATGACCATTACAAACACGTTGAGTACTACTGAAGTAACAGCAGCTTCTTTTGCGTTATATCCAAATCCAACTACAGGACAATTACAGATAGAAACTACACAAAAAATATCGACTATTACTGTATATAATTTAGTTGGGCAACAAGTAAAGGCATTCAACTTACAGACCAATCAAAAGTCTATCGATATTTCAAACTTAAAAGCAGGAAGCTATTTTGTAACCTTACAAAATGCTACTGGAAACGCCTATACAAAACTTATTGTGAAGAAGTAATTCTGAGCAACGTAATAGTGCTAAATTAGAAAAGCCTTGCGATGTATTTTGCAAGGCTTTTTATTTGAAATGAGTTCTGAATTTTACTGTGATGTGAAACTGAATCAAGTTCAGTTTGACTGTGCGTTTGCTAGTAGTTCTTTTTATGGTCTTTCAGCTAGAATTTTTTGAGTCAATTGTCGTTTCGTTTCTTCATCGTCACCAAATAACCAACGTAATACATTGTCTTCCCAAATATCGTCGTATTGTTGTTGATTGATGATGTTTCTTTCAATTGCTAAATCGAGAAGTTTCCCTGGATAGGAAGATTGTGGTTTGCTTTCCATTTCGCCTAATGGATACGGATCGTCTAATCCCATAATGATTTGGTTGCTTCCTTGACGATCAACCATCAACTTAAACGAATCGGTGTCATGTACTAGCGTATCAAAGTAAATATTAGGATGTCCTACGGCTTTTCGCGGATGTACTTTTCCTTTGAATAAATCTGGTCGTCCATCAAATCCTTGTATGCGTCGCCCAAGATTCATTTGTGCTAACTGTCCACCATGCGCAAAACAGGTTCGAATATTTGGAAAACGTTCTTGCATTCCGTTTAGGGTATAAAAATGATACGCATCGCCACATTGTGCCAACATCCAAATAAGGTGAAAACGCCAGTTTACATTTTGCAGCTTAATCATTTTATCGCCGTCATACGGATGAATTTCAATGGCAAGTTTGTATTTATTAGCCAATTCGAAAATAGGATCATTCTCTTCATCAAAAACCGAACGCCACTGCCCTATCGAATCCATAAAGTGCGTTGGCAAGCACAAAACACGCAATCCCAATTCTTCCACACAGCGCTCAATTTCCCACAAAGCACCGTGAATAAAACCTGGATGCACGACAAATCCGCAGGTAAATTTTGACGGATGATTTCGCTGTACTTCCGCATTGAAATCATTTTGAAAACGCAGCGCATGTTTCATGACTTCCAAACGCAAGCCATTTCCATACAATTGTGATAGGTTTAAAATTACAGCATGGTCAATTTTATTGCGTTCCATCCATTCGAGCTTTTCATTTAAGAAAAAACTAGAATCGGTTACAGGACGTTTCCAATCGTCTTGCAACATATATTTACGTTCATCATCCACCCAAAATACCTTTTTTTCTTTCATAAAAGCAGGAATTTGTTCTGGATAAGGCAACAAATGTGAATGTCCGTTTATACGCAATTTTCGTTTCAAGGTTCCGTAGTTTTTAGTCGTGTTCGTAATGAATTTCAATATATCAAATACACTATTCGCGCACTTGCAAGTGCAAATTACTGCTATAAAAATACTATTTATTAGAGAATATGTGATGCATTTAACATTTTAAAATCGTTAAACTCAAATTATCGAATAAAAAAAGTCTCTACTACTTTTTGATAGTACAAAAGCATAGAGACTTTGATAAAAATATGGTTGGTTGGTTATTTGCTTAACTTACAACTACTGCTGCCATTTTACGAGCACTTTTGAGTGTAATTGTATTATTAAACTTATTCTGATAGGTAAATATAGTTTCTCTTCCTTGTTTTTGGGCTACTACTTTCGTTGGAAATACAAAAGAAGCCGCATCTAAGTTCAATTCATGACCTTCCGCATTTTCGCTGTAACTTTCAATAAGTCCTGCAAACTCGGTTGCTAATTTTTCATTTAAAATATAGAATTTACTTCCACCGTTTTGGCGTACAATCAATGCCAATTCTTTACTTTTAAAACCTAAGATTGGATTTTTGTGTACTGGAATTGCGTACGAATTGCTGTTGAGCTGTATCATTTCTGAAGCATTGTACTCGTATCCTTCTTGGTTGAGTACTTTTACCAAACGCGCATGCGTATTGGCAACATTTTCAGATACATTAGCGATGGAAATACGTGTTACATTGTGTAGCAAACGGTTGAATCCTTTTCCGATACTTGTTAATGAAACACTTTGATTACTTGCTAGTGTCGAACTAGGAAACATAGAGAGCGCACCCGCTCCGATTACACTAGATACAATAAAGTTTCTTCTGTCCATATATTGGTTAGTTATTTGTTTACAACATTTTTTTAAGATTGCAAATGCGGTTTTCTGTTTCCAATTTAAGGATTTTTTAACACTTTCATCAAAAAAATAATTAAAAATGTTAAAGTCAGGTAGTTTTACTTTTTTGTTTGTGGGAAAATTAAATACAATATTAGAGAACAGCTTCTCGTTTTTAGACTGTCCACGTTAGCTAGACTGAATACGTTTATAATACTGACAACTCTCTGAAAATAGGTATTTGTCTGCACAGTCTAGAACAATAAGAAACTAAAACTTCAATTGAATCTCGACTGCGCTCGATTTGACATTTAGCGTATCTTTTACAACGACTTCGTACGTCCACCATCAACAGGAACGTTAATTCCATTGATATACGAAGCTGCTTCGCTTGCTAAAAACGCAATAGCATTCGCAATTTCTTCTGGCTTTGCAAAACGTTTAGCAGGCACACTGTTTTTCATAGCTTCACTCACCTCATCAATAGTTTTCCCTGTTTTGGCAGCTTTGTTTTTGATGATTTCTGATAAGCGTTCCGTCGCCGTTGCACCAGGCAATACGTTGTTGACAGTGATTCCAAATTGCCCTAATTCGTTTGCTAGTGTTTTAGACCAATTTGCCACCGCACCACGAATGGTATTGGAAACGCCCAAACCATCCAACGGTTGTTTTACAGAAGTAGAAATCACATTGATGATACGTCCGTAACCAGCTTCCTTCATGCCACCAACAACCGCTTGCACTAAGATGTGATTGCATTTTAAGTGTTGTGTAAATGCACGTTCAAACTCTTCAATTGTTGCATTAAAAACAGGGCCGCCCGCAGGACCGCCTGTGTTGTTGACCAAAATATGAAAAGCATGATTTTTAGCAATAAACGCTTCAATCTTTTCGCGAAGTTCGTCAGGATTTTGAAAATCTGCTACAATATAATGGTGGTGTTGTCCTTGCGAGGTATCTAATTCAGCAAGAACATTTTTGAGTTTTTCTTCGTTTCTAGCGGTCAACACTACGTTTGCTCCAAGGTTTGCCAATTCTATAGCCGCCGCTTTTCCAATGCCTTGTGTACTTCCACAAACGAGTGCGTTTTTGTTATTTATTTTTAAGTTCATTCTTTACTTTGATTAGTTATTAAGTCTGAAAGTTTCAAAGTGTTCTCGTGAGCTTCGCTCGGTATCTTCGATAATGCTCGAACTGACACTTTCTGTTATTATTATATATTATTCATTTTTGTATTTAAAATGTGTTGCATTTCTACATTCTGCTAAAATTTGTATCCTATCGTAGTTCCCTTCTACCAATGCTAATTTCTTTTTTTGACTCCATTTTTTTATTTTCTTTTCAAAATAAATGGCTTGCGCTACATCATTAAAGTCTTGATAAAAGATTAGTTCAACTGGTATTCTCGAAAATGTAAAACAGTTTTTATTGAATCCTGATGTATGTTCATTTACTCTACGTTCTAAATTATTCGTCATTCCAACATATAATAAATTGTCTTTACATTTAAGGATATATACATAGTATGTCTTCATTTTAAATT
This sequence comes from Kordia periserrulae, assembly GCF_003054265.1. GTDB lineage: Bacteria > Bacteroidota > Bacteroidia > Flavobacteriales > Flavobacteriaceae > Kordia > Kordia periserrulae. The sequence goes on from NZ_QBKT01000001.1 coordinate 113,260, forward strand.
GTCAATTGAATTTTCTGTTGTCACATCGAGCGCAGTCGAGATGCCTTACAATTTCAAAGTGTTCTCGTGAGCTTCGCTCGGTATCTTCGATAATGCTCGAACTGACATGTTTCTAATGATTATATGAAAAATTCAGCCTGTTATTTTAGATTAATAAAACGATCAAGAATACTTTATACACACATTTTTCGGTTCGGTGAAGAAACGCAGTGCTTCTAAGCCACCTTCGCGTCCTACGCCTGAATTTTTCATTCCGCCGAAAGGTGTACGCAAATCACGCAATAACCACGTGTTTACCCACACAATTCCCGCTTCTAGTTGTTTGCTCATGCGCATGGTTCGGTTTAAATTATTTGTCCAAAGTGTAGCCGATAGTCCATAGCGAACACCATTTGACATTTGCAAGACTGCTGCTTCGGTATCAAATGGCATCATCGTGACTACAGGACCAAATATTTCTTCTTGATTCACGCGACATTGATCGGTTTGTACTTCAATAACAGTTGGTGCTAGATAGTATCCATTTTCAAATCCTTCCACCGTAACTTCGTTTCCTCCACATAAAATTGTTCCACCTTCTTCTTTTGCAATTTCTATGTATGATTTTACTTTTTCCAGATGCGGTTTTGAGACTAACGCGCCAACTTTCGTAGTTTCCGCAAACGGATTTCCTACCTTGAGTTGTTTCACGCATGCTACAAAATCCGTTTTGAATTTGTCATAGATGCTTCTTTCCACAAAAATTCGCGAACCGCACAAACAAATTTGCCCCTGATTCGCAAAAGAAGAGCGCACTGTCACGTTTAACATTTCGTCATAATCACAATCGGCAAAGATGATATTTGGATTTTTTCCACCCAATTCCAGCGAAAGCTTTTTAAACATTGGCGCCGCCGTTCTAGCGATATGCGCGCCTGTTGCAGTTCCACCAGTAAAAGAAATCGCTTTAATATTAGGATGTTCCGTAATGGCTTGTCCCGTAGTGTGTCCCAAACCATGCACAATGTTCAAAACGCCGTTTGGCAACCCTGCTTTGGTGCAAATTTCACCTAATAAATAAGCCGTCATTGGCGTTACTTCACTTGGTTTGGCAACTACGGTATTTCCTGTAGCGAGCGCGGGTGCAATTTTCCATGTAAAAAGATATAGTGGTAAATTCCAAGGAGAAATACATCCTACAACACCAATGGGTTGACGCAGTGTGAAATTTATCGCATTGAGACCGACACTTTCGTGTGCTTCACTTGAAAATTGTGTAATAGCTTGCGCAAAGAATCTGAAATTACTCGTCGCTCTCGGAATGTCAATTTGCGTAGCCAAACTGAGCGGTTTTCCATTGTCCAACGATTCTGCGTGTGCTAAATCTGCTAAGTTTTCTGCAATTAACGAAGCAATTTTATCGAGAATACGACTGCGTTCTTCAATGGTTGTTTGTGACCAACTCGGAAACGCCGCCTTTGCTGCTTGATAGGCAGCTTCTACATCTTCCGCAGACGAGTTTGGAATTTTACCGTAGATTTCTCCGTTAGACGGATTGTAGTTGTCAATCCATTCATTGCTTTTCGGCGCAACGTAACTTCCGTTGATATAGTTGAGAATCTTTTTCATTGTTAAAGGGCTTCGGCAAATTCTATGAGTAATATATTTTCTTTTAAAAGATTTTCTTTCAATATTTTCATAAATGTAGTAAACTTTTCAGATTGAATAATTTCAGTCTCAATATAGCGTTTCCTTTGTTCTTTAATTTCGTTCGCAGTTTTATTCTTTAGTCTTGAAAGCTCTTTATTTTCATCCCATGTAAATAATATAAATTTTATATTCTCATAAAGATGTACATCTTCAATTACTTCAAACCTTGCTTTTGTTGTTTTAATAAGTTGAAATTGTTCTTTTGTTAGCTCTTTGAGTCTTTCATCTGGCGTAAAATAAACATATTCTATAATGTCAAGTTTTTCAATTTCATTGAGAGATACTTGTGTGTTTATTCCTTTTGGTATAAAATCAATTATATGTCTACCCGCATTTACCTCTATGATATATGGGTAGATTTTAATTTTTCCATTTGATTGTTTACTTAAAAAGTCAATAATGTTAGTTTGATGTATTTTAAATTCATTATAACTGTATTTGTAAATATAGCCATGATGTGTTTCTCCATTGTTTAAAGCAATATTTACATAGAAACGATAGGCATATCCAGCGTCTACTGCTTTTCCTTTGAAACTAAAGAACAAACATATAATGAATACAATCTTTTTCATTTACTGTTTTTTGTAAGCGACCACTTTAATTTCCACCACCAAATCTGGATGCGGCAATTGATGCACGGCAACCGTTGTTCGTGTTGGTCCGGTAGCTTTGTCGAAAAATTCACCATACGCTTCGTTGTAGCCTGCAAAATCGTTCATATTCACCAAAAACGAAGTAACATCAACCACATCAGCCAGACTTGCGCCTACACTTTGTAAATTTTTGTCAATATTTTTCAAAACTTCACGTGTTTGCGTGCGAATGTTTAGGTGTTTCGTTCCCATTTCATCAATAATATCCACACCTGCAATGCTATTATCTGGTCGTCGCGAACTGGTTCCTGATACAAATATAAAATCGCCCACACGTTTGGTATGCGGATACGCGCCTCTTGGAGTTACTTTTTTTTCCATTGTTTTTTATTGTCGATTTGTCTTTTTGTTAATTTGTGTTTACACTGAGCTTGTCGAAGTGTTATTCGTTATTCAAAAATCACTTTTTTATTTAACATTTTGCGGTTTTACATTTTACATTTCATAACGCTTCCGCCATTTCTAACAACTTATTGATAGTTTTCCAGTTTCGTGTGGTCGCTTGTGTTTTGAGTTTTCGTTCAAACAGATTGTTGGTCAATTTACTACGCCCAAAACCGTTGGGACAATACAAATACACTTCCGAATTGATGATTTTAAATTCATCGTCTTTACTATCAATCTCAAAATCTGTTACTGTGGGAGTGGTTGCTAGAAATGTAATAGCTTGTTTGGAAATATCTTTGTCCGTGAACGGATTATTTGCCATCGCTATTTTCCATTCCGCAATCGTTTTTACCAACACAGGCACGTCGTAATCATACTGCTTTTTGATGGCTTCTGAAATTTGATTGCCTAATTTTGTTTGATCTTTTTCATTGGAAGCAAATACTACATTTCCACTTTGGATATACGATTGAACCTTCTCTAAGCCTATATCTGACAGTAATAAACGAAGTTCCGCCATCGGCAGTTTTTTACTTCCCGAAACGTTAATTCCGCGCAAAATAGCAATGTATATCATGTTTGTTGGTTGTCTTGTTTTCAAAGATACATTTTTTTTGGGTGTTGGGTGTTGGGTGTTGGGTGTTGGGTGTTGGGTGTTGGGTGTTTGTTTACGCTTCGCTTTAAACTGATACCTTAAAAATCGAAGGAAAAGCTCGGTGTAGCGTTACGAGAAGATACTTTTTGTTGGGGAAAGCTTGTTGCACGATTACAGGAACGAATTCCCCACGGGGAAAAGCTTCTCGCACGTCTGCAGGAACGTTTCGAACGTGTTGGAAAGCTTCTCGCAGCGCTGCGAGACGGTTTTGTTTGTTCCCGAAAGCTTGTTGCAGGTCTGCGAGACTGTTTCGGGACTTCCCGAAAGCTTCCTGCAATGCTGCGAGACCGTTTCGGGTTTTCCCGAAAGCCTGTTGCATTGCTGCGAGAAGGTTTCGGGAGCGTTTTTATTGCGAATTCTTTAATAAAAAGTTCATTTTTTGTAGGTTTTTTGTGAATTTTTCAGAAGTTATGTTTTTCTTTATTGGAAGCTGTATTGCAGAATTGAAATCTTTAGATTTATTTATTACAGAAATTGTTTTTATCCTATATTTAAAGGAAAATGAACTTACATAAAATCATTGAACTTGAAAGAAATCTCCAAAGACACTCTTGAAACCAACTTAAAAGAAGCTACTCATATTTTATTGGAAATGGCTAGAAATATGTGCTGGAATACAATTTCAAGTCATGTAGTTTATTTTATTTCAGAAACACGAAATGATATTCATAATAGTATAAAGTTTAATAATCAAAAAGAACTAAAGTCACTTCCAGAGACTATTGCAGAATTAGAAGTAATCTATGAAAATCTTTATGATATAAATTTATATATCTACAATAGTGAAAAGAAACGGACAATTATAGAAATCCAGTACTATCCTAAATCACTTCTTGAACTTGATTATTATGAAACCGTGAAGAATAAAGAGCCAATGTTACATTGTAAAGTAAAAATACCTAACTATCGAAAAAACGATTCTGAAAAGTTTGATATTAACTGGACTTTGGGTGGAATTCGACATAAATGGAATTCTTTTTTTAAATAAATATATTTCAATGTTTAAAAATAATTTCACCTAAAATTTCCCTAACTTTAAGCTCAACCAAAAATCCAACATCATGAGCGAGCTTAAAAAGGAAGACATTAAACAAGAAGTATTTGATTTATACGACGATTATGCGCATAATAAGATTGGACGCAGACAGTTTGTGGAGCGACTTTCTTTGTATGCCGCTGGAAGTGTTACGGTTGGTGCCTTGCTCAGTTTTATGTCGCCCAACTATCGAACAACAGCAGAAGTTGCCAAAGATGATCCAAATATTGAATCGGATTATATAACATACAAATCTCCGAAAGGTGGTGGCGATATCAAAGGCTTGCTTTCCATCCCGAAAGATACCAAAACGAAAATTCCAGGTGTTGTCGTAGTACATGAAAATCGCGGATTGAATCCGTATATTGAAGATGTTGGACGAAGAACTGCGTTAGAAGGATTTATCAGTCTGGCACCTGATGCATTATCGCCATTGGGCGGTTATCCTGGCAACGATGATGATGGGAGAACGATGCAGCGTAAACGCGATAGAAACGAAATGTTGGAAGATTTTATTGCTGCGTTTGAATACGTAAAGAATCACCCGCAATGTGATGGCAATGTTGGAGTCGTCGGATTTTGCTTTGGCGGCTGGATTTCCAACATGATGGCAGTGCGACTGAGCGATTTAAAAGCCGCCGTTCCTTTTTACGGACGACAACCCAGCGACGAAGATGCCGCGAAAATCAAAGCGCCTTTGTTATTGCAGTATGCCGAATTGGACACACGCGTCAACGCAGGTTGGGAAGCTTTTGAAAAGGTGTTAAAAGCAAATAATATTGAACACACGGCACATTTTTATCCAAACGTCAACCACGGATTTCACAACAATACGACACCGCGTTATGATAAAAAAGCGGCAACCTTAGCATGGGAACGTACGATTGCTTTTTTTAAGGAGAAATTGGTGTAAATTTTTATCATCATAAGGATAAAGCTGTATATTTCTGCTCTCAATTGTAAAATTTTAGCATGCAGAAAGAAATTGACACGAGAAATAGTGAGTTATACACGAAACAAGCAATAAGTATCGCTACATTTATTGGTGGACCGTTAGCGGCAGGATATCTTATCCGAGAAAATTTTCTAGCCATAGACGAACCTAAAAAAGGAAAAAATGTATTCATTATTTCTATAGTGGCTACAATTGCACTTTTTGTATTAATTTTTTCCATTCCTGAACATATTATAGAAAAAATACCAAATATTGTGCTTCCTGTAGTGTATACCGTAGCTATTACTATTTGGGTAGAACAAACTTTTGGAACGATTTTAAAAAAGCATGAAGAACTTAAATACAGTTTTTATTCTGTTTGGCGTGCGATTGGAATAGGTATAGTTTCACTTTTGATTATCGGAATAGGTATTTTTGGTTATGCGTATTTGTCTGCCGACACAGAAGCAACAGAAGCATATCAATCTTCTTTAGAAAAGTTTTATGAGAATGAAAAACAGTCGCTAGCTTTTTACCGACTGATGCAAACCGAAAGCGATTTTGATCTTATTTTAGAATTGAACAAAAATGCTATTCCCAAATGGAAAGAGAATATTGAAATTGTAAAAAGTGCTGATACCATTACAGATTTACCTAAAGAAATTAGTGATTACAATAAAAAATTACTTCGATATAGCGAACTCCGATTGGAAGCGTTTGAAGTATTCAAAAAAGCGCTAAAAGAACGTACTGTTAAGTACGATTCAGAGTTAAGAAATTTACATGAAATGATTGATAAACAGCTGGAAGCGATTAATGAATAAAAACGTTGATTACATAAGTTCCTTAGACGAACAGGGATTTGCTGTTCTAAATCATATATATGCAGACGCGGAAGTCGACGCTATATACAACTGTATTGAAAAAGCTTGTGCCAAATTGAACGTTGGCAACTATTCTAAAAGTGTGTTTGCAATACGACAAGCAATGAAGAAGATTCCTGAATTGGAATCGCTAGTTAGTACAACAAAATTACAGAACTTATTATCTTCTCTTTTTACGGAACCGTATTTTTTGACCAAAGCTATTTATTTTGACAAACCTAGCGAATCTAATTGGTTTGTGGCGTATCATCAAGATTTGAGTATTTCTGTTGATAGAAAAGTAGCTGTTTCAAACTATACGAATTGGACATTCAAAAAAGGTCAATATGGCGTACAACCGCCATTAGATATTTTAGAAAATATTGTCACTGTTAGAATTCATCTCGACAAAACCACCAAAGAAAACGGCGCATTAAAAGTCATTCCAACATCGCATCTAAAAGGAATTTACAGACCTGAAACCATCGATTGGAATACAGAAACCGAACATGTTTGTGAAGTCGAAAAAGGTGGCATCATGCTCATGAAACCGTTAACACTTCACGCTTCTGAGCGAACCACAAATGGCAAACAACGACGTGTGTTACACTTGGAGTTTGGCTCAAAACAACTCACCAAGCCTTTAGAATGGTTAGAGTTTTATAAAATTTAACATCAGGTTACTATTTTATTTTATATCTTTCTATCACATTAAAATCACACTATTGATATTATGAAGTATAAGTATCTACTGATTCTATCGCTTTTCATCGCAAGCATTTCCTGCAAACAAAAACCCGCAACATTTCCCAATATTGACAAAGACGCTACTAGCGAAATTTTCCCAAAACCTGTAGGCTTTGTGAATGATTTTGACAGTATTTTTTCTGAAACCGAACGAGCGGATTTGTTGAAGCTTATCAAATTACACGAAGCTGCTACTACCAATCAAATTGCTGTAGTAACGGTCAATGATTTAGGAACCTATTCCGATATTGAAAAGTATTCGTTGGATTTGGCAAATTATTGGGGCGTGGGACAAAAAGAAAAAAACAACGGCGTACTCATCGCAATTCATGAAGATGCTAGAAAACTTTGGATACAAAACGGCGATGGTTTGGTCAAAAAATTGACGGATGCCGAAACGAGTTATATCATTGAATCTAAGATAATTCCTGAATTTAAAAGAAATAACTATTACAAAGGTGTCTACAGAGGTATTGAAGCCATTATTCGAGAAGTGAATAAAACGGAAGACTAATACCAACTACTCTAATTTTCTTTTTAAAAAGTAACTAAACAGTTCATTTCATCGAAAATTTGCTATTTAAGTTGTTAATTTTAAACGACATATCGTTGATTTTCTTATCTTGCAAGAACCCAATTGATTTTTAATAGCCCGCCATGATATGTAAACGCCTACTGCTCTGCCTGCTAATTGCGCTTTGTTTTAGCTGTGAAGCTACGCATAAAATGCACTCCAAATCATTTATTGGCAAACATGCTGCCAAGGTTGACTTTCCTATGTTAAAAGGAAGTGTGAATGATTATGACAATATTCTTTCCAAAAAACAAGAAGCCGATTTACTCCGACTGATACAAAAGCACAAAGAAACTACCACAGATGAAATTATCGTTGTAACCTTAACCTCGTTGCAAGGATATTCTGGATTGGTAGAATATTCGTTGGATTTAGCAAATCACTGGCAAATTGGCGAAGAAGATAAAAATAACGGTGTTTTAATTGCACTCTATATGAAAGACCGTCGCATTTGGATTCATAATGACGTTGGAGTGATGCATAAACTTACCGATGAAGAAGCGTTAGAAATCATCAACCAAGTGATTGTGCCTGAGTTTAAGAAAAACGATTTCTTTACAGGTTTTGAAAAAGGAATTCAAGAGATTATTAAAGAGTTGAAGGAGTCGTGAAACAAGTATTTTTTTGCTGTTGTATTATATTGTTAATGATTCGTTGCAAAAGCAACAACAAAGCTTGTGCCTTAGCAGAAGCACCTGCGCATCTCCAAACAAAAAGTAAAAGCACCCTAGATATCAATAAAAACTTAATTTTTGCTGATACGACAGTCGCAACCATTTCTGGAAAAATATATGGCGAATCTTTATACAGCGATGAGAAATTTCAAGAAGAAGACACTTTGCCATTTGCAAATATTGCATTAATAAACGCGGAAACACAAGAAGTTCTAGGAACAACCACTGATTTGGATGGCGCCTACAATCTTTCCATTCCCGCTGCTACGTATCAACTTAAAATAAGTTTTGTTGGCTATAATATCGTTTTGATAGACAATATACAATTAGGAACGGGCGAACTCTTTAACCTATCTGCACAACTAGGACTCGGAATTGAGAAGGAAGAGTTTACCATTCGAAATCATCGCGGCACTAAAAAACTTATCCGTAAAACGAATTAGTGCTTCATCTTCGCAACACTATCTTCCTCTAAAATTTCATTCGTCTCTTCTTGCACTTTTTTAAGAATTGCGTGTAAATCTTCCGTCGTGTCGATTTCGTCATCCGCAATCATGTTTAATAAGGCTTTGTCTTGCGCGCGCCCAATTTGCATGGCTTTGCTGTACGGAATATCTTCGTTAAACGTCACCATCGAATATTTAGAGAAATACTGCTCTGGGAAGTTTTTTTCCAAATCCATTTCTAGCTTTCTCTTTTCCTTAAAAATCGGATTCGCCACATGGTCGCGCATTTCGTAGTAATTGTCAATCGCTAAATCGGCAATGGCATCCGTATCTTTTTTACGTGTTTTTTCGTATGCTTTAAACACTGCTTCCCAATCGCCTTCATGCGTATCAAGAACTTCATTCAGCACCACAACATCTTCAAAAGAAGCATTCATTCCTTGTCCGTAAAATGGCACAATGGCATGTGCTGCATCGCCCATTAACAAGGTATTATTTTTATACGACCACGGCGAACATTTTACCGTTCCTAGTGGTGCCGTCGGATTTTCAAAGTATTCTTTTTTCAAATCAGGAATCAACGGTAACAAATCTGGAAATTGTGCTTCAAAGAATTCTTGTACGCGCTCAGGTGTCGTAATATTATTGAAGTTGTATTCGCCTTCATCATACGATAAAAAGAGTGTAACCGTAAAACTTCCATCCAAATTCGGCAAGGCAATAATCATATAATCGCCGCGTGGCCAAATATGCAGTGCGTTTTTCTCCGTTCGGAATCCGCCTGTAGCTGTGGGTGGAATGCTTAATTCTTTGTATCCGTGTGTTAAGTAATTTTGAGAATAGCTAAATAAAAACTTACGCTCCAAATAGTAACTTTTACGCAAGGCAGAACCCGCGCCATCTGCTCCAAAAATAACATCTGCCGTGAATTCAATGTCTTTTTCAGTTTCGTAACAATAGAAAGAAGCTACGTTGTTTTCAATATCGACACCTGTACATTTTTTGTTGAAATGTATGTTGACAGCTTCATGTTCCTCCGCTTCTGTTAATAACAACGCGTTCAAATCGCCACGCGAAATGGAATTGATATATTCGCCTTCACGTCCCGAATAGTTAGACATAAAGGTGTTTCCTTCCACGTCATGTACCAAACGTCCGTGCATCGGAATGCAAAGCGGCATGACTTTATCCGCAATTCCCACCATATTCATCGCTTTGATACCACGGTCGGAAAATGCTAAGTTAATGGAACGTCCTGCTGAAATGTCTACTTTTCGCAAATCGGGACGACTTTCCATCACAGTGACTTTATAACCACGTTGTCCCAAACGCAACGCCAATAAAGAGCCGCACAAGCCTGCACCAATAATCAGTATGTTTTCCTTTTTTTCCATCTTATAAGCATTTTTTGAGTTCGTCTACCATGTTGTACACATCTTCATACGAATTGTACAACGGCACTGGCGCACAGCGAATGACATCAGGTTCGCGCCAATCGGAAATTATATGTTTGTCTAACAGCTGTTGATGCAAAGATTTGTCTGCATTTTCAACCTGAATTGATAATTGACAACCTCTCTCTTCAGGATTTGACGGTGTGATGATTTTGATACGATGGGTATCAATCTGATTGATTAAATATTCAAAATACGCTGTGAGATTTTTAGATTTTTCGCGCAAAGCATCCATTCCGACTTCGTTAAACATATCGAGTGACGCTTTGATAGCTGCCATCGATAATATCGGCGGATTGCTCAATTGCCAACTTTCTGCGCCCGGAATTGGATTGAAATCGTACCGCATGTTGAAACGCGTTTCCTTATCGTGTCCCCACCAACCCGCAAAACGATGCAGTTCTTTGTTGTGCGCATGCTTTTCATGCACAAATAATCCTGCCAAACTTCCTGGTCCGGAGTTGAGATATTTATACGTACACCACGCAGCAAAGTCCACATTGGAATCGTGCAAATTCGGTTGAATGTTTCCTGCGCCATGCGCTAAATCGATTCCCACCATCGCGCCTTTTGCGTGACCGAGTTCCGCTATTTTTTTAATGTTGAGATATTGTCCTGTGTAATAATTGACGCCGCCAATCATGAGCAACGCAATTTTGTCACCGTGTTCATTGAGCATTGCTTCCAAATCTTCCATGCGTAAGAGTTCTTCACCTTCGCGCGGTTTCCATTCAAGCATTCCTTCTTTCGGATCGAAACCGTGAAATTTAAGTTGCGATTCTACCGCATATCTGTCGGATGGAAAGGCATCACTTTCAATCACGATTTTGTATTTGGTTTTTGTCGGTTGATAAAACGACACCATCAATAAGTGAAGATTTGTGGTGAGCGTATTCATAATCACGACTTCGATAGGTTTTGCGCCTACTATTTTTGCCATGTTTTCCGTGAGAAACTCGTGATACGGCATCCACGGATTTTTCGCATCAAAATGTCCTTCTACGCCTAAATTTGCCCAATCGTTCAACTCTTGTTGAATATATTCTTGCGTGATTTTAGGTTGTAATCCGAGCGAATTTCCACAGAAATACAACCATTCGTTTCCGTCAGCATCTTTGGGAATGTGAAATTTTGTTCGGTAGTTTTTTAAAGGATCTTTTGCGTCTTGTGCTTGCGCAAACGCCAATGTATTTTGAAACATGTGCAATGCTATTTTTACCAAAAATACGTATTCCATTTTGGTAATAAAAAAGATATCTGTCATTTTGTAATTACTTTTGGTTCGATTCTTTTTTTAATCAATATTTTTGCAAAAATCAAAAGTCATGCATTTTATTCCAGAAGCTTTAGACGAATATGTAGTTGCACATTCGGAAGACGAACCAGCATTATTGAAAGCACTTACCAGAGAAACGTATCAGAAGGTGTTGCAACCACGCATGTTGAGCGGACATTACCAAGGACGTTTGTTGAGTATGCTGTCTAAATTAATCGCGCCGAAAACTATTTTGGAAATTGGAACGTACACAGGCTATTCAGCGTTGTGTTTGGCGGAAGGCATGAGAGCTGATGGTACATTGCACACCATTGACATCAACGAAGAACTGCACGATTTTCAACGCAAGTATTTCGATGCTTCTGACTATGGCAATCAAATTCATCAATATACAGGAAATGCTTTGGAGATTATTCCTGCAATGGACATGCGTTTTGATTTGGTGTTTATTGACGCCGATAAACCGAATTATCCAGCCTATTTTCATGCGATTATTGAAAAGATGCAACCGAATGGCGTGATTTTGTCGGACAATGTTTTATGGAGCGGAAAAGTGATTCAATCAGTACAGAAAAACGACATTTCCACAAAAGCGTTGTTAGAGTATAATCAACTTTTAAAAGACGATGCACGTGTAGAAACGGTTGTATTACCGATTCGCGATGGTTTGACGATTAGTAGGGTTGTTTGACAGGTGTTGGGTGTTGGGTGTTGGGTTTTGGGTGTTGGGTTTTGGGTGCTTTTTTGGCGATTTGTTAATTTGTTTTTTGTTTTTCTTGACTCTTGACTCTTGAATCCTGACTCTTGATTCTTGATTCTTGATTCTTGATTCTTAAATCATGACTCGTTTTCATTTTGTATTTTAAATTTCAATATTATATTATAGCCAATTAGTCATACGTTTTATGTTTTAAACTAATTAGATAGATGATTGCTTTTCACAATTTGCTGCGAATCAGAAGCGCATGGATGGTTATTTCGTGTGTCTTTTTGTGTTTGCAATGCAGTTGTGTTTCTAGTGGAGAAAAAGAATATGTTATTGAAAACGGTGTTTTGGATATTTCGGCGTGGAATACTAACACTGAAGCTATTGCTTTACAAGGAGCCGCACTTTTTTACTGGAAACAATGGGCAAAAGATGAGAACGGAAATTTTGATGCTTCTTTGTTGAAGAAAGCGGATACCATTAATGCGAGTACTTTTTTATGGTCGCATATACGCAACGAAAAACGTGGCTATGGAACATTACGCTTTGCCATACAACAAAAGCGTCCTCAAAAGCTTGTCCTTGAAATTCCGAGACTTCTTGGAGCGGCAGAGGTTTGGATTAATGGCAAATTGGTGAAGTCGCATGGTCAAATTTCAAAAAATGCCGCTGAAGAAAAGATTGACGGAAGACCGCTAGAAATCATTTTACCACAAGAACCTTTTTTAGATATGGTTTTCTTGATATCGAATCATAAACATCGTTTGGGTGGCGGCATTGCGTTGGCTTCTAAAATTAAAACCAAAGAATACTACCAAGAAACGAAACTGTCAAAACCATTGATAGAAGGCATTATTACTTTCTTGATTTTGCTGTTTGGCATGTATCAAATCATCCACTTTTTTAGTTTTCCGACTTACAAATATTATTTATATCTGGGACTGTTTTGCCTTATTGGTGCTTCTCGACAGTTGTTTGTGGGCGAAAATTTAATTTATTCTTTTTATCCTGAAATTTCGTTTGATTGGGTACAAAAAATGCGATATATCGGCTATTACGGCGGATTGCTTTCGGTGTTCATGTATCATGCGGTGTTGTTTCCTGGTTATTTTCATAAATACTTAATCGTAGCCATCAAGATTATTACAAGTATTGGAATTTTATATGTAATTGTCGTACCAACTTACTACACTACTTTAAGTGCGCCTATTTTTCAGGTGTTAGGATTGTTCTATGTTTTCTTAGGATTCTATCAGATACTCATGGCAATTAAAGACAAACGCCCGTATGCGATTGGCATGTTCATCAGTATGTCGATTACCGCTTTTTTATTAGCGAATGATCTTTTAATTGCGATGTTGTTTTTGAAAACAGAATTTTTAGTGATTTATGGATTGTTGTTTTATGTTGGTTTTCAGATTGTATTGAACAATCGAATTCAGAAACAAACCGAAAAAAAACTAGCAGCATTGGCGTTTGACATTCAAAATATGTCTAAAAATATTCAGCAGAAGCAAGAGGAAATTGTGCAGTTACGCTCAGAAACTTTTCAACAGTTAAAATCGAAAGAGAAATTAGTAGAAAACCTGAAAAAAGTAGCTTCCAAAGACGAATCTATTAGTATTCAAAACTTGATTGTGAATTTAAAATCAGAATTGCTAGAAGATTCGCAACTCAACAGAATTAAAAATGATATTGAAACGCTGAATCATGAATTTGCCGAACGTCTTCTTTTAAAACATTCCAACTTGACTAAAACAGACATCGAAATCTGTTCGTACATTCGTCTTTCGTTAAGCAGAAAAGAAATTGCCAAACTTCGTTTTACCACCGTAGAAGCTGTTAAAAAATCGAGAAGTCGTTTGCGCAAAAAAATGAATCTTTCTCCAGAAAAAAATCTAGACGAGTATATCAAATCCATTTAAAACATTGCATTTTTCTGAATTTTTCTCCTTGTAAGCGTATTTTTTTACGATACTTTTATCTTGCTAACTACCTAAATGCAAGTTTCTTACAAAGTTGTCCCCTACGGTGTACCCTCTTCATTTTTTAAGAATATACATGAGTCGCATACATTTACCGTGCTTTAATTAAAAGAAGCGTATGTATGATGCGACGTTTATTCAAAAACATATTTAAAGTTCCTAAAAAACAACTGACACCTCTTGAAGAGTTAGAAAAAAGAAAGAACGAAATGCAACTCCAATTACACCAGTTGGAAGAGATAGAAAACGAGCTTAGAAACAAATCAAATTAATTATACACCTACGAAAGATTAACACATGAAGAATTCAATTTTACTAACCTTAGTATGCCTTATTTTTAGTAATGCAACTGCGCAAGATGGTTCTTTTGGAAAAATTCCCTTAACCAAAGTTTCCGCTAGTCAACAAAAATCGACACCACTAAGTATTTTATTCAACGATTTACAACCAGTTTCAGGAACTGAATTTCGACTAAAACATTCAAACAAAGATGCTGCTAACAATGTACACTTAACGTATCAGCAGTATTATAATGGTGTTAAGGTTGAACTTGGAGTGATTAAAGTACACCAACAAAACGGACAAACGATTTCATATAATGGCGCCTATTTTCCTGTGCGTAGCCTGTCAACTTCAGCATTTTTACCGAAAAGTCAACTGGAAACAACTGCGAAACAATTTTTAAAAACACAAAATATTTTTTGGTTTTCGGGTACGGAATTGGCAACGAACGTCATACCAAATCCTGAAAAAGTCATCATTCCCAACAGAAAAGCAGGAACAATACACATGGCGTATGCTTTAAATGTGGGTACTTCCAATCCTGAGTTGCAAATGGGAACCTTGTATGTAGATGCTACTTCTGGAAAAGTACTTCGCTATAAAAATCGTTTGTTTCAGTGTTTTGAGGAAGAAAATCACAGCTCTTTTTCCACCGATGAAGAACATACACATACATCAATTCCTTTCGCAAGCGGAACTGCTGCAACTGTATATTCAGGTTCGCAAACATTTGACACGGAATTGGATAACTCAAACTACATTTTAGAAGATTTTAGCAGAGCAACGGGAACCAACTGGAATTTAAGCACACAGGGTTTGGGTTATAAAACAGGAATTTTTACCGTAGACCTACGAAATAGTACCGACCTTCAAAGCACTTTATACGATTTTACAGATGCTGATAACAATTGGACAGCCGCAGAAATGAGCAGCAACGAAGACCAATATGCGTTGGATACACAGTGGGGAACAGAACTTGTATATGATTATTGGAAAAATGTACATGGACGAAATAGTTATGAAGGCTCCAATGCTTCCATTCTGTCGATTATGCATTATGGAAGTAATTATAACAATGCGGCTTGGGGCGCACTTTCTGACAATGTGGGTTATATGATTTACGGTGATGGTTCGGGCGCTTATACACCATTTACTTCGCTGGATGTTGTTTCACACGAAATTGGTCACGGAGTTACCAATAGTACGGCAAGCTTGGATTACGAATTGGAATCAGGAGCGCTCAACGAGAGTCTCTCCGATATTTGGGCAATGGTGATTGAAAATTATGCCAATACCAACAACGGATTGAGTAAGGATTTCTCCTTAATCAACGAAGAAAATGGCGGTGGCGCTATTCGTTCTATGTCTAGTCCGAATACGTATGGACAACCTGATACGTATGGCGGAACGTTTTGGACAGATGTTTCATCTTGTACGCCAAGTAGTGCGAATGATTATTGTGGTGTACATACCAATAGCGGCGTGCTGAATTATTGGTTTTGGCTACTCTCACAAGGTGGAACAGGCACCAATGATTTAGGAGATTCATTCAGCGTTACTGCTATTGGAATGGACGATGCTGCAGCCATTGTGTGGCAAATGCAAAATAATTATCTCACCGCAACTTCTGATTATGCAGACGCAAGAACAGCAGCGATTCAAGCAGCTATTGATTTGTATGGTGAATGTTCTGCCCAAGAGCAACAAGTGACAAACGCTTTTTACGCAGTTGGTGTTGGCAATGCGTTTTCTAAATTGACAGCAACAGTAACTAGTAATCCGAGTGATGAACGAATTTGTGAAACCACTGCTGCAAGTTTTACCGCGGCTGGAAACGATTACACAGGATTGCAATGGCAAGTCAATGATGGAAACGGTTGGGTAGATTTGAGTGATGACAGCACCTATTCAGATACCAATCAATTGACAATGAATATTAGCAATGCGCCGTTTAGTCTGAATGGATACGAATATCGCATAGCGTTTCAGTCAGATTGTGGGGAAACCTATTCAAATGCCGCTATACTGACAGTGATGGAATATCCTGACGCTACTATAACCACACAAGATGCTGTATGCGATACCGACTCAGGCGAAATTACGTTTGCTTTTCCTGATAATGATGCCAGAACCAATATTGAATTTAGTATAGATGGTGGAAGTACGTATCCGTACAATTATAGCGATAATACAGGCTCAGGTACCGTAACAGGTTTGGCAGCAGGAACCTACGATGTTTTTGTACGATGGGGAAATGATGAATGTGCTGTAGATATGGGACAATATACTATTGTAAATTTATGCTATACTGCCATTCCCGATGCAAACTTTGAAGCTGCTTTAGATGCGTTAGGCTACGATGATATTTCTGGCGACGGACAAGTGCCAACCTATTTGATTGAAACACTTACTTCTTTAGATGTATCTAATAAAAACATCTCAGATATTACAGGAATTGAAGATTTTACGAGTTTACAAACGTTAGACATCAGTGACAATACAATGAGCGCCATCGATATAAGCACTAATATTTCTTTAACGAGTTTGAGTGCGCAAGACAATAATTTAACAGCCATCGATGTCAGTAATAATACAAATCTAGTCACTTTAGGTATCGCCCGAAATTCAATTACGAGTTTAGATGTTTCTAACAATACGCAGCTCTCTGAACTATACGGAGCAAGTAATTCCATCACCAGCGTCGATTTGAGCAATAATCCCAACTTAACCATCGTTGGATTGAACCCTAATGCACTTACAAGCTTAAACGTTCAAAATGGAAATAATACAGCCATTACTACTTTTGCCATTAATGGTAATCCTAATTTAACCTGTGTATTGGTAGATGATGCTGCGTATAGTACTACGAATTGGACAATTGTTGACTCGCAAACATTTTTTAATGAAGTTATTTGTTATGAAGAATATACGACTATTCCAGATGCTAATTTTGAAGCGGCACTAGATGCGTTGGGCTATGATGATATTTCAGGTGACGGACAAGTGCCGACAGCGTTGATTGAAGTGCTAACTTCGTTAAATGTAAGTAGCTCAGGCATTACTGATTTAACTGGAATTGAAGATTTTACAGCACTGGAATCATTGATTGTTTCTAGCAATTCCCTCACTACAATTAACACAAGTACTTTAGTAAATCTTGACCAAATTTGGGCGACTGGAAATGACCTTACAAGTTTGGATTTCAGCACCAACGTATTGCTTGACGATATTAGAGTTGAAAACAACGAATTGACATCAATCGATTTGAGCAATCAACCAAACTTGCAAATTTTACAAATCAATGTTAACAGTTTAACAGCGCTTGATGTATCTAACAATCCACTACTTGTGCGACTTCGATTGAATTCAAATAGTGTTACAAGTTTAGATTTAACAAACAATACAGTATTAAATGAATTTAGAGCCAATGATAATGGTATGACTGATTTGAATGTTCAAAACGGAAACAATAGCAACATTAGTACGTTTACCGTTACGGCAAATAATTTAACTTGTATATTGGTAGATGATGCCGCATATAGCACGACCAATTGGACTTCTATTGATAGTGGTGTTGTTTTTTCAGAAGTGTATTGCGGCAATTATACCGCTATTCCAGACAGTAATTTTGAAGCGGCTCTTGAAACACTGGGTTACGATGATATTTCTGGAGATGGACAAGTCCCTACCAATTTGATTGATACCATTACCTTTTTAAGTGTAGATGATAATGCGATTGCAGATTTAACAGGTATTGAAGACTTTGTATCGCTTGAAAGTTTGAATATTGGAAACAACCTTTTGACCAATTTGGATGTATCTAATCAAACTAACTTAAAAAGTTTAGACCTGAATAATAATCAAATCGCTTCTCTAGATATATCTGCAAACACGCAATTAGAATATTTACGAATTGATTTTAACAACTTCACAACTATTGACATAAGCAATAATCTATTATTAGAAACATTCATCTTTAATAACAATGGATTTACAGAACTTGATGTATCAAATCACCCAAATATTATAGAATTTAATGCTAATTATAATGATTTAAGTTCGCTAAATTTTAAAAACGGCAACAATACGAATGTTACACAATTCACTGCGATAAGCAATCCAAATCTTGAATGTGTTCTAGTAGATGACGCCACCTACAGTACTACCAACTGGACAAATATTGACGCGCAAACATCTTTTAATGATGCCTTTTGCTATACAGAATATACTTTAATACCTGATGCTAATTTTGAGGCGGCACTTGAAGCGCTTGGCTATGATAATATTTCTGGAGATGGACAAGTACCAACCCTTTTAATTGAAAGCATTACCTCATTAAACGTAAACAATCAAAACATTGCTGATGCTACAGGTTTGGAAGACTTTACAGCGTTACAAGAGTTATTTATCAGAGGCAACAACTTATCAAGTCTTGATATTTCTAATTTGATAAATCTGGAGAAAATCTGGGCACTGAATAACAGCTTAACGTCATTAGACATGACCAACAATCCGTTATTAGAAGATGTGAGAATAGAATACAACAATATAACAAGTCTTGATTTTAGCAATCAACCCAATTTAAGTATTCTTCAAATTGACAACAATCTACTTACAGAACTTGATGTGTCAAACAATCCAGCAATTACAAGGCTTCGTGCAGAAAACAACTTCATTACTTCACTTGACTTGTCAAACCTTTCAGTGTTAAATGAATTGAGAGTTTCAAATAATGTCTTGACATCTTTGAATGTTCAAAATGGAAACAACACAAATATTAGCACATTTTCTGTAAATTCAAATGACCTGTATTGTATTTTAGTAGACGATGTAGATTATAGCACTACCAACTGGACAAATATAGATGCAGATGTAAGCTTTACTGAAACCTCGTGCGATTATGTAATTGTAGATATTGATGTATTCTTGCAAGGTGCGTTACTCAATCCAAATACAGGAGAAGAAAGCTTAATGCGCGACGATTTACGAGCAGGTTCTTTGCTAAATACCACTTCGCCTTATTCGGATAGTATTACTGTTCCTCAATCCATAACACTTACCGATAACGGTTCTGATAGTATGGTAGATTGGGTTTGGGTAGAATTACGCCATAAAAGTATAGATACACTGTTTATCGCTGGACAATCTGCTGTGCTGCAACGCGACGGAGATGTTGTTGCTAATACTGATGATTTGGCTACACCTTTAACCTTTGATGGAGTTGCTCCAGATGATTATTACGTCGTAGTCAAACACCGAAATCATTTGGCAATTATGACATCGAGTCCAATTTCTTTAAAAAATGGAGCTACAACGATTAATTTTACAGATGCTACCAATGAAATCACCTATGGAAGCAATGCACAAACTACCTTTGGAATGCCCACAGATACATTCGCAATGTGGAGTGGAAATACCAACGAAGATTCAGTAGTGCAATACTCAGGAACCGATCCTGATACGCCAACCATTCTTTCGGAAGTATTGAACGATTCTGGAAATTTCTTAAACTTTCCAACATACGCCATCAATGGATATAATGTGAATGATATTGATTTGGACGGAACAGTGCAATACTCCGGTACCGATCCTGATACGCCGTTTATTTTGCAAAATGTATTAGCACATCCTTCAAATTTCCTCAATTTCAGCACGTATCAAATTGAAGAACAATTACCAGAAAACAATGATTAATCCTAAAATACCTACAACAATGAAAATTCAAAAAATAACAGCTATTTATATTTTAATTGTATCATTCTTTACAGTACAATTACACGCGCAAGATGGTTATACCTATACATTGATTGATAATGGAGGGTACAGCTATACTATTGGAGCTGTTCCAAACACTAGTACAAATACCTTTGCCACTTCCATTCAGAGTTATGGCTTTACCATCATTATTCCAGATGGAGTGACCGCAAGTATCACTTCTTCTTTGGGAAATGGTGCCAGTGCTACATTTTTTAATGGAAGTGATGTTGGCGACAGTTCTATTGATGGATATTTGATTACAGAAACCTTAGGAAGTCCAATTTCCATAGCAGCACCGTCTTCCGGAACCACTACCAACATGGTAACGATTCAAGTAAATGGTGCGCCAACTTCAGGAACAATGTATATTTTAGAAAATAACTCATCATTGGCAGCAACGGTTACTCCGTTAAAAAGTTTTATGTCTGCCGATATGGAAGATGATGGTTCTGCCATGTATTCCAATAGAGTAGACCCAAACGGAACTGGTGTTTCTGGTTCTTCATCAGTTGATTTTTCAACATTGTCTGTAACGCAAAATGAATTTCTTGAATTGACCATCTATCCAAATCCAGTAAAAGATATTTTATACCTAACTAGTGTAACGCCAATTACCAAAGTTGAAATTATAAATACTAATGGACAATCTGTACTCAACAGTACAAGTAACATGGAACAATTAGATGTTTCACGATTGCAAAGTGGTGTTTATTTTTTAAAAATATACCATCAAAAGCATTCCATGACTAAGAAAATTGTAAAGCTATAACAAATGCGATTCATGATTTGTTGATGATGATGTTTTTATATTTCAAATCATCTACATCAACCTCTTAAATTCCTCAAAATTTTAGTTCAACACATAAAAAAACTCTCGCCATTACGACGAGAGTTTCTCCCTATTTACTAAACTAAATATGCCAACTGTTCTACTGAACTGCCTGCAATGCGTCTATATTTCCATATCCATATTGTGAGTTTTTGTATGGATAGAAATCTGCAGATTGTTTCAATCTGTTTAATACCTGTGTTTTTGACCAGCCTGGATGTCTAGACCATACTAAAGCCGCGATTCCTGCTGTTGTTGCCGTTGCTACTGACGAACCTCCAACATAATCTGTTTGTCCGTTGTAATAGCTTAGTACTGGCGTTGTTCTACTTCCGTTACCATGACGTTGCATTACTACGGTAAAATCAATATCGCTTCCTTTGTGGCAAATATCGCATTCTTTGTAGTAACTTGCATCGGTTACTCCTGTTACAGCAACCGTTTCATCCATCCATGCAGGAAATATCACTCCTACAAAGTTAGTGAAAGTTGTGGAAGTTCCACCCGCTGCGAAGATTAATTTTCCTCTATTGTTTGCATATCGTACTGCATCTTTGATTCTTCCTACCGAAATGATATGTCCAATAGACATCGAAATTACCTTTACATCGCTTCTGTTTCCTAAAGCTGTAAGAGCGTTTGCTACCCCTTTTTGTTCGTGATAACCGTCTAAAAGTACATTTTTTGTTCCACGATAGCTAATTAAATTTGAATTATATGCAACTCCGACTGGCATTCCGTCGTTATTTCTAGGCGCGGCAGCTACTGCCGTCATGCTTGTTCCGTGTCCACATTTGTCATTTGGACCATCTGTTCTAGTGGACCATGGCCAAATTGAATCAACAAAGGTGCCATATTTTTGAACATATCTTCCCGAAGAATATCCGTCGTTAAAACTTCCATTCATCAAAGAATTGTTTGGTGTCAATCCAGTATCAATCACACCAATACCTACTCCTGAACCTGTGCTGTAACTCCAAGCGGCTGGAATATTGTGCTTGTAAAACGTCCACGGCACTTTTGCCCCTGGCGCAACGGTTGTATAATCTGCGGAGTTTAATGTTTCAGACTCGTATCCGCAACCTGCTCCAGATTTTGCCGTAACTTCATGGTCTAAGTAACGATACCCTGTTGGTTCAATGTAACGAATTCCTTTTTGAGATAGCAAATCGATAACCGTTTCTAAGTCTTCAATTTTTACATCAATGATGTTGAGTTGACTATCTTCTTCTATGAGAAAATCTTTGATTGTTTTTTGTCCGTTAGCTTCTACCGTTGCAATGCGTTGTAGAAGTCGATTTTTAATGCTTTCAGCATTTGAGTTTTCTTTGTTGAAATCATTGTCGTCATTTCCATAACCAATCGTTAGGATTTGATCGCCATGAACGGTAGCACTCCATATTGTATGTGCGTCCATGTTTGTCCACTCAAATCGTTCGCGACTGGAAACGGTTTCGTTGATTTTGGCATTGATTTGTGTTGGTGTTAGCGGTGTTTTTTGTAGCGTTACTACACTGTTTTCTTCTTCTAAGGTTTCGATTGCAGGATCGTTTGAACAAGAAATGACACTAAAAGCCGCCACAAGTACGGCTAGTCTTAGGTTAAGATTTTTCATGCTTAATTGTTGATTGGTTAAAATTTTAACGAATATATTAATAAATTCGTAATTTTACTATGCGTGCATTGCAAATTCGATGAAATGCAATTCCAATCAAAATACCTACTATAATTCCCGTAAGGATGTCCGACGGATAATGCACGCCAAAGTACAAGCGGCTGTACATGAAAAGCAACGGCCATATAACCAAGAGTTTTATCCACGGAAGTGTGTTGTGCAACATTAAAAAGAGAAAGCTTGTCAACGCTACCGAAACCGTAGCATGCCCTGAGAAGAAACTGTAATTTTTTGGCTGAATGATAATGTTTAAAAATGGCGCTACGGTAGCATCGTTGCATGGTCGCATACGCTCTACACCTATTTTAATGACTTCCACAATGAGCAAGGAAAAAAGAAGAATAACAATTCCATAACCTATGATGAGTCGCGCCTGTTTTTTGGGGAATTTTTGGTAGATTTTATAAAAAACAAGCACCAATATCGGAACCCAATAAATGAATTTGGTTACAAAAAGCCAGAAAGTTTTAAATTGTGAATTCCCTAAATTATTTAGGTAAATGAGAAGTTCTTTATCATATATCAATAGTTCATCGAGCATTAAAATTGCCTTTTGATCGGTCCTGACATGTCTTCTATATCTTCTTTTACTTTATTGATTTCATTTTGAACATCGCCAGTAATGTCAGTATCTATTCCGTTGTCTTCTGCACTTTTTTGAATTTCATGCTTTATTTCGTTGGTCGCATCTTTTAGTTGACGCATTCCTTTTCCCAAACCACGCGCAATTTCAGGAATTTTATCCGCACCAAATACCATCACCACAATCAACATGATTACAAAAATTTCTCCACCACTTATGAATAATACCATACGTTGTTCAAATTAATATACAAATATAATCAAGTTAATAGAATAGTATGAGGAACTTGTTTAATCTTTTTTCTTTTGCAACGTTGCCATATTTTGATATTTGCAATTTGCACCTACAAAAAAAGCCAGCAATAACGCTGGCTTTTGTATGATTGTTGAAACGGTTGTTATTGTTTCATTTTGTTTTCTTTGAACTTGTTAAAGTCTGACTGACCTTCTTCTTTTGGCCATGAATTGTTGGTGGTATCAATATCCGCAGTTTCTAATTTTGGATCTAATTGAATACCTACCAATTCTTTTTCTGATGCAACCACTACTGTCGCTTGATTGTCATTTTTTCTCCAGATTTGTACAGGATAACGCATCATTTCTTTGGAACCGTCTGCGTACGTACATTCAAAAATAATTGGCATTACCAAACCGCCAGGCTTGTTGAACGCAATTTCATAGAAATATTTAGGATTGCCCATAGCGGCTCTCTCTGCTGCTGTGAAATTGTCCATCAAATATTCCTTTAACGGAGCGTTTTCTTCCATATCGACTAACGACTTTCCTTCGTTTTCTTTATTATAATTTTCATTGTCTTCAGGAATAAAATACACCACACTTTGATTTCTAATGGAACGCGAACCAACTTGGTATTTCTTTACGCTTTCAATTCCGATATCTACGAAATCTGTGGTGTAAAACCATCCACGCCAAAACCAATCCAAGTCATATCCTGAAGCATCTTCCATTGTTCTAAAGAAGTCTTCTGGAGTTGGATGTTTAAACATCCAGCGCTGTGCGTAGGTTTTAAAAGCATGGTCAAACGCTTCGTGTCCCATGATAGTTTCACGTAAAATATTCAATCCTGTTGCTGGTTTTCCATAGGCATTTGGTCCTAATTGATATACGTTTTCAGGATTGGACATGATTGGCGATAAACGATCTTGACTCCCTTTCATGTACGGTACAATTTTAGAAGCTTCTCCTCTACGCGACGGATATTTTCCACCAGAAGATGCAACCGATTCTGGATGCGCTTTCGCGAATTCTTGCTCCGCTAAGTACTGCATAAAGGTGTCTAAACCTTCATCCATCCATCCCCATTGACGCTCGTCAGAGTTGACAATCATAGGGAAAAAGTTATGTCCAACCTCGTGAATAATTACACTAATCATCCCAAATTTTACACGCTCAGAATACGTTCCATCTTCGCTTGGACGTCCGTAATTCCAACAAATCATCGGATATTCCATTCCTTGATTTTTAGCGTGTACAGAAATCGCTTTGTGATATGGATAATCAAACG
Organism: Kordia periserrulae; assembly: GCF_003054265.1. Lineage (GTDB taxonomy): Bacteria > Bacteroidota > Bacteroidia > Flavobacteriales > Flavobacteriaceae > Kordia > Kordia periserrulae. Next base: position 137,989 of record NZ_QBKT01000001.1, read on the forward strand.
TGTGTTTTGAATAGGTTTTTAAGGTACTTGCTACTGCTTTTGTAGAATATTTTTCCCAAAGTGGATTTCCTTCTTTTGGATACATAGAAACTGCCATCACTCGCTTTCCGTTGATATCTACCGCTTGCATGTCCCAAATAAATTTACGCGAAGTCGCAAAGGCAAAGTCGCGCACATTTTCCGCATAAAATTCCCACGTTTTCTTTTTATTTGAAAAGTTTTTTTCTGCTTTTTCTACTTCATCTTGTGTTACAATAATTACGGGCTCATCATAGGATTCTAGCGCGCGTTCGTAACGTTGCATCATTTCTTTTGAGTAGACTTTCTTTCTGTTTTGCAGTTTTCCTGTAGCATCTAAAACATGATCGGCAGGCACCGTAATTTTTACATTGTAATTCCCAAATGGTAAGGCAAATTCACCATTTCCCCAAAATTGATAGTTTTGCCATCCTTCTACATCATTATATACTGCCATACGTGGAAAGAATTGTGCAATGACATACGCATAGTTTCCATCTTTTGGAAAGAACTCATATCCTGAACGACCTCTTTTCGTAACGTGATTGTTGATATTGTACCACCATTTAATAGAGAATGATACTTTATCGCCAGACTTTAATGGTGTTGGCAAGTCAATTCGCATCATAGTTTCGTTGATGGTAAACGACATTGGTCTTCCTTTGTCATTTTTTACATAATCAATATTAAAACCACCATCAAACGGATCAGCAACATAACTTCCTACAAATGTAGACGCTCTTTGCAAACGCGGAAAGCTTCCGCCATTTTTTAATTTTGCTTGCGAATTTTTAGCACGGATGTTTTGATCTAATTGTACCCAAAGATAGGCTAAATCGTCAGGGGAATTGTTGGTGTATGTAATGGTTTCGACTCCGTATAATTTTTGATTTTTGTCATCAAGCTCAATTTCCATTTCGTAATCGGCTTGCTGTTGGTAGTATGCCTTTCCAGGAGCTCCAGAAGCTGTTCTGTACATATTTGGCGTTGCAAACTCTTGATACAGCTGTCTAAATTTATTGTTGTTGGTATGTCCCTGCGGCTTTTTATCTTCTGTTTCCTGCGCTACAGCAAGATTTGCGCCTATAAATAGGAACGCTAAGATGTAGAAATGTATTCGTTTCATTAGGTTTTTAAAATAGGTTTGTGGTTTTGAAGCCCTAAAAATAACTATTTTAAAAAGTTTTTGTTAAAATTTTAACAAACCTTTATCGTTTTGCCTCACAAGTAGTAAGCTTTTGCGCGAATTATTGATTTTTACGTGTACCAAATTCTGTTGATCTTCTTCTATTTCGTAAAGCAATCCGTTTTCAATGGTGAGCGATTGTACCGAATCAATCGCTACAATTTCTAGATAGCAAACCGTAACATCGTCTTCGTATTTTTTTCCGATAAAATTGAATGATTTTGCTTCTCCATTCACCCAAATTTTAATTTTTTTGGTCAAATATTTTTGCATAAGATTTTCTACTTCCGCAACATTTTTTTCGGTAGTCAATTCTTCTTGCAAGTCATACCGTTCTTTTAACACACGCTGAAAATCATCGATAAAGATTCGCGTGGTTATTTGTAATGCTTTGTTTGTTTCGCTGTATTCAATATTGGTAACGCTTACATAAAATTTATGCAAGGTGGTAAATCCGAAGAACGGAACTATCAAAAAGAATAGAAGAAATCTCTGTAGTTTCATAAAGTTAAACGACATTTTAGGTCTGCCACAAAGATATCCAAAAAGCATTCCAATTGTAGAAATTTTGAATAGGAAGTGATTTAATTTTTAGTTGTAGCAATTGATTTGAGATATTCTTTGCTATGTTTCACCATGAAATCAATCATTAAAAATTCGTTTTTCTCTAAAAAGATATCTTCCGAAGGCATTTGGTCGTCACAATAATATAGAAAAGCGCTAATGTTCTCTTTTGGAATGCCTAAGTTTTCCGTGAAAAATTCATCCTCATAACGATTGCGAATTTCGTTAAAGCTTGTACGCTCGTAAATCGGCTTTGCCTTTTCTTTCTTTTTCCCTTTTCCTTTAAAAATGGCATTCACTAACATTCCCACCAAACCTATAATATTGGCACCGCGAAATTCTGCCTGTCCCATCGCTTCGTTTCGAACTTGCGAATAACGGTCGTCCGCAAATTGATAATCTTGGTACTTGACGATTTGCTCTTCTTGAAAATCAAGAAACTTATCTTTATTTTCTGGACTTATCACTACTTCGTCCAACTCCTCTACTTTATCCTTCACTTCTACGACCAAGCGATTGTTTTCTATGATTTTGTCAGTAATTACAATTTCTTTTATGGTATATTGAACCGAAGAAAAAATCAAAATATCATCTTTTTTAGCTAAAATTTCAAATTCTCCTTTTTGATTGGTTGTGGTTCCTGTACTCGTCGTATTGTTGATAATATTCACATTGGGCACTTTTACATCTCTGTATACCACAGCACCGCGTAAAATTTTGCGTTCTGCATCTTGCGCAAGCATTATGGTAGAAATCAAAAGTGAAAACAGAAGTAATTTTAGTTTCATAGCAATTGGTATTATTGGTTAAATAGTTTCAATTTTTAATTATATAAAGAACTTACTTTTTGTACTTAAAAAAATGTCAACAGACATTAAACTTTTGTTAAAAGCTTTTAATGATTATTTTTACACATAGAATTGATTTTTCATGAAAAACCTCATCATTGCCAGCACATCTACCGTTCACGGAAGTGCGCCATTAAGCTATTTACTTGACAAACTTTCCTTGTTTTATAAAGATACGGAAGAAATTTTATTTATCCCATACGCGCGTCCAGGCGGAATTACACATGACGAATATACCGCTGCCGTAAGTAAACCTTTTAATTCTATTGGAAAAAATGTACGCGGTGTACATACGTTTGAAAATCCCGCACAAGCCATTGCCAATGCCAAAGGACTTTTTACAGGTGGCGGAAATACCTTTTTATTAGTTTCACAATTGTATGCGAATGAAGTAATGCAACCGCTACGAGAAGCTATTTTTAATGGCACACCGTATTTTGGAACAAGTGCAGGAAGTAATATTTGCGGACTTACCATGCAAACGACCAATGACATGCCAATTATTTATCCGCCAAGTTTTAAAACCTTGGGCGTGATTCCTTTTAACATCAATCCGCATTATTTAGATCCGATGGAAGGCAGTACGCACATGGGCGAAACTCGTGAAACACGCATTAAAGAGTTTCACAAATTCAACACGCTTCCTGTAGTCGGAATTAGAGAAGGTAGCTGGATTCGCGTAAAAGGTGATAACATTCGATTGGAAGGCCCACACAGCGCACGTATTTTTGAGCAAGATAAAACACCGTACGAACTGGAAACAGGTTCAGAAATTATATTTCCATAAAAAAAGCCGATTCGGACTGAATCGGCTTTGGTGGAGCGAGAGACCGGGTTCGAACCGGCGACATTCAGCTTGGAAGGCTGACGCTCTACCAACTGAGCTACTCTCGCATTAGCGGATGCAAATATAGAAAAATATGACTTCTATTTCCAAATGTTTTTTTAGATTTTTTTTAAAAAATGATAGCCGCGCGCCACAAATCCCTGATTATAATAGAATTTATGCGATGGAAAGTTTTCGATATACGTATTGAGTTCAATCGTAGTCACACCTTTTTCTTTTCCGTAAGCTTCAATCCATTGAAACAATGTGGCACCAATTCCTTTACTTCTGTAGGCATCTTCAATATACACATGGTCTGGCTCTAAACTTTTTCCACAATAATGACGCGTCATGCTCCACAATCCGAAACAACCAATGAGTTGATCGTGGTCGTAAATAGCAAAGGCTTCATAATTTTGAGACAACATTTCTTCAAAACGTGCTTGTAATATATCCATTGGAACCTTTTGTTGATTCATAATATCCAAATACGGCAAAATAATGGACGCTTCTTCTTTGGAAAGTGATTTAAACGTAATTTGCATACGAATTCTTTTTTGTTCAAAATTAATTCATTTCTACAAAACACAACTCCCAAATTAGTGATACTTTTGAGTATTTGTATCAATTTTGTGACTATGGAAACTTCCAATTACACCATTAAAGAAATTACCGCAACAACTGCTTTTGAAGTGCGCCATCCTGTGTTGCGAGAAGGAAAACCGATTGAATCTTGCCATTTTGCTGGCGATGATTTGCCCACGACTTTCCATTTAGGATATTACACAAACGAGCAACTTGTAGGCGTCGTTACCTTGATGAAAAACAATCACGCAGAAATTAACCGTAAACATCAGTATCAACTGCGTGGCATGGCGGTGTTGACCAATTTTCAAAAACGCGGCATTGGTGATGCACTAGTAAAAAAAGCAGAACAAATGATTCTCGCTCGTGGCGGAATGTTTATTTGGATGAACGCACGCGAAATAGCGGTACGATTTTATGAAAAATTAGGCTATGAAAAACACGGAACACCTTTTACCATTCCAAAAATAGGACTGCATTTTGTGATGATAAAATCGTTGGAATGAATATTAACGCCTTTTTAACGCTTCTACAGCAGTAAAAAGCGTACTTTTTCAACAACAATCATCAATCAAAAATATTTTTTATGAAAAAAATCGTCTTTATCCTCTTGTGGACGAGTCTGCAATTGTGTGCGCAAAATTCACCAAACATTGCCTTTGAAAACAATTCAGCAACAGCCAAAATTTTTATAGAACTTCCTGAATTTAAAAATATCAATCTACGTGATATTGCCATTTCGCCCAAGTATGATGAAATTTTCTTCACGCTTGACGCGCCTAAAAATGCATTTCGAACCATTTTAACTTCCAAAAAAGTAAACGGACAATGGACCGCTTTTTCGATTGCTTCGTTTTCTGGAAACTACCACGATATTGAACCAGCTTTTTCTCCTGACGGGAAGAAGTTATTTTTTGCTTCTAAACGTCCTATTAATGTTGAAAAAACGCCTAAGAAAGATTATGACATTTGGTTTGTTACCAAAGAAAATGGTGTTTGGAAACATCCGACACGATTACCCGAAACTATCAATTCAGACCAAAACGAATATTATCCTTCTATCACAAATGACGGCGCTATTTATTTTACTGCTGAACGACCTGACGCAAAGGGAAAGGAAGATATTTACAAAAGTGAATTTAAAGACGGAAGCTATCAAACACCTGTAAGTTTAGGTACTGGCGTCAATACAAAAACGTATGAATACAATGCGTATGTGAGTCCCGATGAATCCTTTATTATTTTTGGTTCGTACGGTAGAAAAGGAAGTTTGGGTCGTGGTGATTTGTACATTAGCTTTCGCAAAAATGCTGTTTGGCAAGACGCAATTCACTTAGGAAATTTCGTTAATTCCAATCAAATTGATTACTGTCCGTTTGTTACGTTTGATAAAAAATATTTCTTCTTTACCAGCGAAAAAAGTACGATTCAACCTGCATATAAAAACCTGAGTATGGAAAAATTGAAAGCAATTCTAAATGATGGAAGCAACGGAACTTCAAAAATTTACTATCTTTCGTTTGATAACTTATTAAAATCGCTTTCACTTGAATAGAAAAGATTTCACAAAACTCTTAGGATTGGGCGCAGTGGCTTTACATAGCCTTCCCAGTTTCGCGTTTCAGCAACCACAATTACCTACTGAAGAATTGATTGGCAAAGGAAATCCGACCGTTTTTGGCGATGGTTTTTCGTTGCGAAAAGAAGCCTATGATGCATTTGTAAACATGCGCGCTGCGGCTGCAAAAGATGGTTTTTATATTCATGTAGTGTCAAGTTACCGCAATTATGCGCATCAAAATCGTATTTGGGAACGCAAGTACAAACGTTACACAACACAAGGATTATCGCCTGAAAAAGCGATTAAAAAAATCATTGCATATTCTACCATTCCAGGAACTTCCAGACACCATTGGGCAACTGATATTGACATTATTGATGCGAATGCAACGTACAGTGGCGATGCGTTGGTTCCAAAAAAATTTCACGGTGACGGACCGTTTTGCAAATTGCGTGAATGGTTAGAAAAAAACGCAAACTCCTTCGGTTTTTATATTGTTTACACTGACAAACACGACCGAAAAGGGTTTAAATATGAGCCGTGGCACTACAGTTATGCACCACTTTCCAAACCAATGCTAAAAGCGTATCGAGAATTAGACATCAAAACCATGCTACAAAAAGAAAAATTGATGGGCAGTACGCATTTCAGCGAAGCTTTTATCCATTCGTATATAAACGAAAATATTTTGGACATCAATCCTGAACTTTTATCGTAGGTTTTGTACTTTTAAGAAACGCATCGTATTGACAGAATTATGAGAGGAACTAATGTAAAAATCAGATTGTTGATTGGACTCGCCATTGTCGCTTTTGCTTTTTTTAAAAAATGTGCCAATCGTGAAATGAACGAATATACAGGTCGCACACAAACCATCAGTATGACCACCGAAGAAGAAATTGCGCTTGGGTTTCAAAATAGAGAAGCCATGGCGCGACAATATGGCGGTTTGTATCCTGATGCTGGCGCGCAAGCACGGGTAGATATGATTGGTGAAAAACTGGTAAACATGAGCATGGCAAAAGAATCGGGCTATCAATTTGAATTTCATTTGTTGGCGGACAATCGTTCTATAAACGCCTTTGCATTGCCTGGCGGACAAATTTTTATCACAAATGCACTTTACAGCAAACTCGATGATGCACAATTGGCAGGCGTTCTCGGTCATGAAATTGGTCATGTGTTGGGAAGACATTCTGCGGAGCGCATTGCAGAATCTGATTTTTGGCAAACGGTCACTACAGGCGCTTCTGTTGGTGCTGATATGGGAAATATGGTCGGAAGCATCGGACAACAAAAATTACTAAAAAATGGACGTGAAGATGAATTGGAAAGTGACAAACTTGGCGTAGCATTGATGATTTATGCAGGTTATGACCCTGAAGCTATGATTGAAGTGATGAAAATCTTGAAAGCTGCCGTAGGACCTAACAGAGTTCCTGAGTTTCAAAGTACACATCCCGATCCTGAAAATAGAATTCAGAAAATCAAAGAAGTAATTGAAGAGTATCAGTGATTTTTTTTGGGTGTTTGATGCTAGGTGTTAAGTGTTGGGTGTTGGGTCGCTTCGCTTTTTGTTTTTTTGTTTTTTGTTTTTCGTCGATTTGTCAATTCGTCTTGACTCTTGACTCTTGATTCTTGATTCTTGTTTCTCAATTAATCCCAAAAACCACTACCAAAACGGTGGTGAAACTGTAATTGATTGCGTGTTTTTCTCAGTATATTCTGCCCATTAACCTTTTTAATTTTATAATCATGAAGAAAAAAGTAAATCAATTACGATTAAACAAGAAACAAGTAAGCCTTTTAAATGCGGATGCTGTAAAAGGAGGATATCCTGTTAGATGGACAAATGCATGTCCTGAAGAAACCGTACAAATCACTATGTGCTATGGAGCCATTCGATGCCAAAAATGGCCAGAACAACCATAAAATAATAATCTAAAAAAAGCCGTTTCCTCTCAGAAACGGCTTTTTAATGTGAACTAATTTAGTGATTATTTTGAAGCGTTCTCCAATACTTTCTTTGCGTCCAATGCTTTTGAAATTTTGGCATAATCGACAGCAGTGTGTCCTTGATTATCCTTAATATCTACTTTAGCACCATTTTCTAATAATAATTTGATAATTTCAACTCGGTTAAAACGAGCTGCATACATTAACGGTGTTTTTCCATTGGATATTTTGTTGACATTCTCGCCAAATTGAATCATTTTCTTTACCGTTTCAAAATCGCCTTTTGCAATCGCAATACAAAACGAATTGACTTTAGTAACATTTGTTACTTTTACTTTGTACGTTTCAGTTGATTCGGTGTTCTTTTCAGTTGCGTTAGCCGTAGTGAATGATGCTCCTACTATAAGAGCCATCATAAAGATTGTTTTTCTCATAATGTTGTTGTTTTTTAATTGATGATTACATGACCTTTTCAAAACTGGTCACACCAAATAGACGACACTTCTCAAAAAATGTTGCAACAAAAATTCAATTATAACACTTCCTTAACTATTTGCTATCAAATCTGTTAAGACGCTCTTAATTTCTTAAATCACATTAAGATTTTATACAGAGATTCTTAAGAATTGTTTAATAATTTTTTTTTGACGCTTTTACAGAAAAAACAGTCTTTTACTGTGAATTTGATAATCCCATACAAAAAAACCGCGTTTTTTAGGTTTGCATTGTGTTATGTACACAATTACACTTATTTTTATTTTTTTAAAAAATTATATCGCATGAATAAGAAAGTCATTTTAATGATTTTAGACGGATGGGGAAAATCGCCCGATCCAAAAGTTTCTGCCATTGCCAACGCCAATGTTCCGTTTATCAATAGTTTATACACGAACTATCCAAATGCCAATTTATTGACCGACGGCATGAATGTAGGTTTGCCTGATGGTCAAATGGGAAATAGTGAAGTTGGACACATGAATTTGGGTGCAGGACGCATTGTATATCAAGATTTAGCTAAAATTAATTTAGCCATTCAAAATAGCACTTTAAAGGACGAAGTGGTTCTAAAAAATGCCTTGCAACACGCCAAAGAACGCAACAAAGCTGTTCACTTATTAGGACTTGTTTCCGATGGTGGTGTGCATTCGCACATCAAACATTTAGAAGGTTTGGTACAAATTACGCACAGTTATGATTTGGACAATGTGTTTATACATGCTTTTACCGATGGTAGAGATGTCGATCCGAAATCTGGGAAAGGTTTTATTGCGCAAACAGAAGCATTCTGCCAAAAAGCAACTGCCAAACTCGCAACTGTTACAGGACGCTATTATGCGATGGACCGTGACAAACGTTGGGAACGTGTACAATTGGCATACAACGCGCTCGTTCACGGACAAGGAAAACTGAGTTCCAACGCCACACAAAGCATTCAAGAAAGTTACGATGTTGGTGTCACGGACGAGTTCATCAAACCGATTGTAATGACAGATGAAAATGGACAACCAATTGCAAAGATTCAAGCTGATGACGTGGTGATCTTTTTTAATTTTAGAACCGATCGCGGGCGTCAATTGACAGAAGCCTTATCGCAAAAAGACTTTCCAGAATTTGGCATGAAAAAACTGCCGTTGTATTACGTAACGATGACCAATTACGATGCTTCTTTTGAAGGAATTCATGTCGTATTCAACAAAGAAAACATCAAGGACACACTTGGAGAAGTATTGGCAAAACATGGAAAAAAACAAATTCGTATTGCGGAAACTGAAAAATATCCGCATGTGACGTTTTTCTTTAATGGCGGACAAGAAACACCGTTTGAAGGAGAAGAACGCATTTTATGTCCATCACCAAAAGTAGCTACGTACGATTTAAAACCCGAAATGAGCGCATACGAAATTCGCGATAAAATTATTCCTGAGTTGAAAAAAGAAGTGGCAGATTTTGTTTGTTTAAACTTTGCCAATCCAGATATGGTGGGTCATACGGGCGACTTTCAAGCTGCCGTAAAAGCCTGTGAAGTAGTTGATACTTGTGCAAAAGCCATCATAGAAACGGCACAAAAGCACGGGTATAGCACCATTGTGATTGCCGACCATGGAAATTGCGATACGATGATCAATCCTGACGGAAGTCCAAACACCGCGCACACAACCAATCCTGTGCCAATTATTTTGGTCGATGAAGACATCAAACAGGTACACGATGGTGTTTTGGGCGACATTGCACCGACCATCTTACAAATGATTGGAATTCCACAACCTAAATTAATGACACAAAAATCGCTTATTTAATGACGCAAAAACTTTTAATTATTACTGCTTTTTTATGTTGTTTACATGTTAAAGCTCAAGAAAATCTTTCCTATGGAGTTTCTGTAGGGACAAATGTATATTCAATGCTCACTGATAGAAACACAAGCTTTAATTCAAATGGTTCGTTTTCCATTCCTGAATATGCGGGATTATATATAGGAGCATACGGAAATTATCAATTAAACAATCATTTTGGTGTTGTTGCTGACGTTGCTTATGAGCAGCGGACTATTGATATTGTCCCAAGAGTAAAACTGAGTTTTATAAGTATTAGTCCAAAAGTAAAATTTGATGTTAACGGAAGTTATAATCAAGGTTTTTATCTAAAATCAGGATTGCGCTATTCGATGCTCACTACTGCGGAAACTTCTGATGGAGGTATCGATGTAAAAGAAGCTTATAAAAATGGGCTTTTCAGTTTAAATTTTGGAATGGGAACTGATTTTGCAAATATTTTAGGTTTAGAATTAATTTTCGACTATTCCCTTGCAGATGCTTTTGATGTAGACGTAAAATCCAAACTATTAGGTGCATACGCACTTTTAACAGTTGATATTGAAAAACTTATTAAATAAATGTTCATGAAAAAATTAAGCTATATCCTAATCGCACTTGTATTTTTTGCGTGTAAAGACGGAAAAAAGACAAATTCGACAGAAAATACCGAAGACAAAAAAGAAATTGAAATCACCAAAGAAGTGATTAACGAAGAAGAAGAAGCATTGCCAATTATTGTAGGTACGCAAACGCGCGAAGCCATTTCTTCCGAACCGTACGACAGTTGGTTTGCGCCTACGTACGCAACCTATCCTGTAGATAAAGAAACTGCAGAAAAAGTACAACCGTTGATGACAGATGTAAGCGTGAAAATTTTTATGGGAACTTGGTGCGAAGACAGTCAACGCGAAGTGCCGCAGTTTTACAAAATTTTGGACAAAATGAACATCAGTAATGACATCATCACATTAATCACAGTTGATGAAGACAAAACGACTCCTGAAAATTTAGAAGAAGGATTGAACATCACCAACGTGCCAACATTTATCTTTTACAAAGACGGAAAAGAAATCAATCGTATTGTGGAGTCGCCTGTAACTTCTTTAGAAAAAGACATGCTGAGTATTTTATCTGGCGAAGACTATACCCACATCTATGCTGAATAGTTGGTAATTCTTTGTAGCTTTGCAGGCACAAAATGGAAGTGGAATGATTGTGAAAGAAAGCTTACTGATTGCTATTGATTTTGACGGTACTATTGTTGATGATGGGTATCCTAAAATTGGATCGCCCAAAATTTTTGCATTTGAAACTATGAAACGCTTGCAGCAAGATGGACATCGGCTTATTTTATGGACCTACAGAAGCGGTAGAAAATTGGAAGAAGCTGTTCAATTCTGTGCTGATAATGGTATTGAATTTTATGCGGTAAATAGCAGTTATCCTGAAGAAGTATTTGATGGAAAAGTAAGTAGAAAAATCAACGCTGACTATTTTATTGACGATAGAAATATTGGTGGATTTATTGGTTGGGGAAAAGTATATCAAATCCTTACAAACGAATCACCAGACGAAAAATTAACAAAGAAAAAAGGATTGTTTTCCTTTCTGAAGAGATGATTATACCAAAAACACGAGAAGAAATTGAATTGATGCGCGAAAGTGCGTTGATTGTCTCCAAAACGTTAGGAATGTTGGCCAGCGAAATTAAACCTGGCGTAACTTCGTTATATTTAGATAAATTGGCGGAAGAATTTATCCGCGATCATGGTGCGATTCCTGGATTTTTAGGCTTATACGATTTTCCAAATACGCTGTGTATGAGCCCAAATGCACAAGTCGTTCACGGAATTCCAAACAACGAACCGTTGCAAGAAGGTGATATTATTTCCATCGATTGTGGCGCAATTAAGAATGAATTCTACGGCGATCATGCCTACACGTTTCCTGTCGGCGAAATTGCTCCCGAAATGGAAAAGCTATTAACAGTTACAAAAGAATCTTTGTATGTAGGTATCCGCGAGTTCAAAGCTGGAAATCGCGTAGGCGATGTTGGTTTTGCCATTCAAAAGCACTGTGAAGCACACGGATATGGTGTGGTTCGTGATTTGGTAGGTCACGGATTGGGACGTAAAATGCACGAAGACCCTAACATGCCAAACTACGGACGTCGTGGACGTGGAAAGAAATTTATTGAAGGTATGGTTGTTGCCATTGAACCGATGATTAATATGGGCGTAAAAGAAATTAAGTTTTTACGTGATGGCTGGACTGTGTTGACGAAAGACGGAAAACCAAGTGCACATTTTGAACACGATGTAGCCTTAGTCAACGGAAAACCTGAATTGTTGTCTACCTTCAAATATATTTATGAAGCGTTGGGCATTGAAAGTAATGAAGAAGACGAATTCAGACAAGCGTAGCTAGCAAATACATTGGTGAGAACACTTTTTAAATACATATTAAATACGATTCCGCGACCATTTTTAATTAAAATGAGTTATTGGATTCGTCCTATCATCACATTTGTATTAAAAGGAAACAGTTATACTGATCCAATTGATGGCAAAAGTTTTCGAACGTTTTTATCGTATGGATATGCTATTAATCGCGAAAATGCCTTGTCGCCCAGTACGTTCTCGTTAGAACGCCATCGATTGTTATGGTTGTATTTACAAAACGAAACGGACTTTTTTACCAAACCACAAAAAGTACTGCACTTTGCACCTGAACAAGCCTTTTATAAGCGTTTTCGCAATCAGGAGAACTTAGATTATACGACGACCGATTTGTATTCGCCGCTTGCAGATGTGAAAGCTGATATTTGCAATTTGCCTTTTGAAGATGATGCTTTTGATACGATTTTATGCAATCACGTGTTGGAACATATTCCTGATGATACTAAAGCTATGCAAGAATTGTATCGCGTCCTAAAACCAGGTGGTATGGCGATTTTGCAAATTCCACAAGATTTGGAGCGCGAAACTACGTTTGAAGACGATTCGGTCACCGATAAAAAAGAACGCACGAAAATTTTCGGTCAATACGATCATGTACGTGTGTATGGATTGGACTTTTTTGACAAACTTCGCAACGTCGGATTTACCGTAAAAGAAGAGGATTACACTGCAAATTTCACTCCCGAAGAAATTGAACGCTATTGTTTGATGGAAGGTGAAATTATTCCTGTTTGTTTTAAGTAGGTATTTTTAGGTTTTGGGTTTTGGGTGTTAGGTCGCTGGCGCTTTTTGGCTGTTGGCTGTTGGCTGTTGGCTGTTGGCTGTTGGCTGTTGGCTGTTGGCTGTTAAAGATACTTTTTCATTTTAGATTTTGAGTTTTACATTTTAAATTTTGTTATTCGTTATTTGTTATTCGTTGCTGGTTGCTGGTTGCTGGTTGCTGGTTGCTGGTTGCTGGTTAAAAGTACTTTTTTAATTTGTATTTTGTTTTCAATTCAAACTCTCAGTTATTTCACTACACAAACAAAAAAGACTCCATCATACGATGAAATCTTTTTCTCTTAGAAAGTTACTCATGCTTTCTTTTTAAAAACTAGTTGTTGAAGTTGATTACTGCCCTACTTCGTTTCACTTGTGATAAGCTCTTATTTTTTGTTTTGATGTAAATATACATTTGAATATGTTTTGAGTGCACAATCAGTTGCTCAAATGCAGATTTGAATTTTTGAAATGTAGACTTCCGCAAATCATCGGTTGTAGCGCTTCAACTATTTTAAGCTAAGCATTCTCAGAAGAAGAAACTTAAAAAAGGTCATTAGAAAAACTAATGACCTTTTGATTATTGTGGGCATAATTGTTTTAGCAAATCCCTGGATCACAAGAAAAAGTACGTTCGCATTCAAATCCTTGTGTAGGACATCCTATAGTGCCGCAGTTTTGGTTGGTTCCACAGCCAACTGTACACGCTGCAGAATAACACAACGTATTTGCATCTTGTATGCATGATTCTGTTCCTCCACCAGAGATTCCTTGTGTTTTAAAGTTTGAGATTAAGTTCTTGTTTAATGATAAGCTACTTTGTTTAAAATTCTTTTTTTTCATGACTTTTATTTTAAAGTTACGCTAAGAATATACTTAAAATACAGCGACTTATCCTTGTATACGCCACACTAATAGTACACGAAAACCGTATTTAACATTTAGCAAATACCGTTTGGCTCGCAAGATATGGATGGAATACATAATTCTGTAGGCGCACAATCTTCTGTGTATGGACATCCTAAAGCTGTTTGGCAGGTTCCTGTCAACGCGCCGCAATTGGTGTCAGCATCTGCAAAACACGAAAATGTACGTACCAGCGTTCCTCCTTTTAATTTTGCTGTAGAAAAGTTTGAAATAACGCTTTTGTTTAAACTAAGTCCGTGGTGTTTTAGGTTCTTTTTTTTCATGATATGTGATTTTTAAATTAATACCTTAAAGATAGTTTCTACTTTAAGGATTTTTTTATTTAAAAACCTCACCATTAGTATTCTAAAACCCTAATTAACATACTGTGTATGTTTTAAGATTCTTTTTCGCGTTGAATTAAAAGTCGGTAATGATTAAGTTTTGAAAACCGTTGGTTGTATATTTTTGAATGTTTCCATATTCGTCTCTACTGACAATATATGCGTCCACATCGTTCAACTCGCTGAGTAGTTTTTTTGTTTTGTCATACGGCATTACCATAAATGCAGTCGCATACGCATCTGCTTTCATACAGTTATCCGCAATCACCGAAACGCTCAATACATTGTTTTTCATAGGATAGCCTGTTTTGGCATTTAAGATATGTACGTAATGGTCACCAGTTTCAGGATCTACTCTGTATTTTCGGTAGTTTCCAGAAGTTGCCATGGCTTTGTTTTCTAGCGTAATGTATTCAATGTATTGTCGCTCGCTAGACTCTTGCACGGGACTGTCAATAGCAACTGTCCATTTTTTTACTTTTTTGGTGTTTTTTCCTTTGGTTAGAATCTCGCCGCCAACTTCAATGATATAGTTTTTTATTCCTTTCTCATCAAACATTTTACCAATTAAATCAATAGCATATCCTTTTCCCAGTGAGTTAAAATCAAAAGTTAATGAAGGATGTTCTTTGTACACTTTTCCTTCTTCCGAAATACGCACTTTATCAAACCCAGTAAACGCCATAATGCTGTCTACTTGCTGTTTTGCAAGATTGTTTATTGGTTTTTCTGGACCAAATCCCCACGCATTTACCAACGCGCCCACAGTTGGGTCAAAGAAGCCGTCTGTTTTTTCATAAACTTCTCTTGAAAAATTATATACTTCACGAAAATATTCGTCAATCACTACATCTTTTTCGTTTCTGTTAATCCGTGAAATATCAGAGGTTGGAATGTAGGCAGACATCGATTTATTGACTACGTGAAATATGTTTTCAATAGCATCTTGGTAGTCTTCGCCTTCTTTTTGAATTTCGTATTGAATATTGTATGTTGTACCAAGTGCAAATCCTTGGTTTTTATGCATCAGTACCTCTTTGGGTTTTTCAATGCACGACGTTAGTAGAAAAGCTATACATATGTATAGGGGAAATGTAATTGCTTTCATTTGTTGTTATAGTATTTGTATTAAACCATCATAATCGAGTATGTATGGTTGGTCTTTCATGACTTCTTCTAGTGGATTTTCTGCATTTCCGAGTCCGACACCAGCATAATAGAGTTCCGCTTCAAACTTTTCTACATGCTGTTTAAAGGTTTCCATCCATATAGCGTCGTACTCTTTTGGATCTTCAGGGTACATAACTGCTTTGACCAACACAAACTTTTTTTTGTTGTGTTTATCAATACAGACAAATTGTGGATGTTTGTTGAGTTTGCTGTTAACAGCCAAGAATTCAAATCCTTTTTCCTCCAATTCCTTTCCTACAATATTCATTGCAAGGTTATGCAATTCCTGTTTTGTGAGTTTTTCCATTAGTAGAATTCACTAACCAACACACTACGAATGTACTCGTTTATTGGTCGTCTTGATTTTTATTTTATGTTTTGTATTGAAATTCGATAAAGTGTTCAATTTTTCCTTTTAACTGAAAATCAACACAAAGATACTTTAATTTCAGCGGATTTGATAGTATTCTCAATGGTAAGCACATAAAAAAAAGGAGTGTCTTTTTAGAACAATCCTTTTGCGATATTTTATTCTTTATCAAGATCATATCCGAGATTGACTCCTTTTTCAGAGCGCGGAACACCTTTGGTCATCCAAATCGGCGCTGGCGCATCTTTTAGGTAATGATCAAAAAATTGCATCATTCTGATGGATAAATCTTGCTTGTTTTTCATTTTTCGTAGATTGTGCTCTTCGTTATTATACACCAACATCCAAACGGGCTTTTTCAATCGGCGCATGCCCATGAAAAGTTCAATTCCTTGATAATACGGTACAGCACCATCATTGTCGTTATGCATGATAAGTAACGGCGTTTCTACATTTGGCAAGTGAAATAACGGTGAGTTTTTTACGTATAAATCAAATCCGTCCCACAAATCCGTCCCGATACGACTTTGGGTTTTTTCATATTGAAACATTCGACTCAGTCCACTTCCCCAGCGAATTCCGCCATACGCAGAAGTCATGTTACTCACGGGAGCTCCAGCCATAGCAGCTCTAAATTTGTTTGTTTTTGTGATGAGATACGCTACTTGATAACCGCCCCAACTCTGCCCTTGAATTGCCATACGACTACTGTCGATATAGCCTGTTTTTTCCATCATTTCTACTCCAGAAACCACGCAGTTATACGCGTCATCACCAGGTTGTCCTGTGTTGTAAACGATGTCTGGAACGAATACAATATAATCGTTGCTCACTAAATAGGTTCTATCAATAGTTGAAGCACTTGGTCTTGGCGAATAATGATTGTGAAATCCATCTGAGCTTTTTTCGTAGAAATAGGTAACTAGTGGATATTTTTTTGATGCGTCAAAATCTTCGGGTTTGTACACAGTGCCTTCAAGTTTTGTACCGTCGTACGCGTTCCACGATACCAATTCGGCAGTTCCCCATTTAAAATCTTTTTCATGAGGATTAACGTTTGTGATTTTAGTATGCGATTTAAAACTATTCGTCGTTACGTATACATCTTCAAAGTCTTTAAAATTTTGTTTGGTAAAAGTTACGACATCAGCTTCTAATGCTTTTTTAAAGTCCATGATGAGATATGTATCTGGCTTAATCTTCTCTTTCAGCTTGCCATTATCATTCAATAAATAAACACCTATTGCTTTGTTTTTTTCGTTAAAACCCTTAATTAAAAGTTTGTCATCAACATACGTGACTAACAAAGGATTTTCTCCTAATCTTCTCGTTCTATAGACTATTTTATTTTCTGTACCGTTTTTGGTGATGTTTTTTGGCTGGGTTTTTCCATCTAATGAAACTTGCCAAATATCGTACTGACTGTTGAGTAAGAGGTTTCCATTTTTATCAAAACCACCAGAGCCATACGCCGAAGCTGGGGCAGGAACATCATTTTCTACATCTTGAAAATCTGCAGCAATGTTTTGTGTCATGTTGTGCTTTTTCAATGTATGTAGGTTTATTGAAATCCAGTCGTTGGTATCTATATCAAAGTAGACTCCATAATTTCCATCCACAGAAATGTCCATTCGTACTTGCACCTTTTTTAAAACCAGTTTCTTTTCACCTGTTTCCAAATTGATGGCATATATATCACGTTCCCAAGGCATTTTCCACGTTTCAATAGCATACGGCGAATAGTCAACTCCAATCGCAAAAGTGTTCATGTATTTATCGAATAGTTCAACTGCATCAATAACATCGTCTTGCAATTTCACAATACGATTTTCGTTGATATGATACACATACAAGCGATTGTCTTCTTCTAAGTTTTTTTTGTTTACTTTTTGCCTTGGCTGTGTGATTTCATCTTTCCAATTCCAAACATCTACCTGTGGAATTTCATCATCGAGTAAGGTGGTGTCTTTTTTGTGAATGCTTTTTACTTTTGTGAAGAAATATAAATGCTCCAAATTTTCAGAGAAAAACAATTGTTTTGACCCACTTAATGTTTGACCTTTTCCGAAAACTGCTTCTTCGTTATCAGCAAGTATTTTTAATCTATTGTCTTTATACAAGTATAATTTATGCGGTACGGAATCCGTTTTTGTAGAATCTCTATCTGCAATAAAAGCCAATCGATTTCCTTGTTTGTTGACAGCTAGTTTTTTGTAATCGTAGCGAGATGTATCAATAATTATCTTAGTTTTTGTCGCAGTATTATACGCATATACACCTTTTGCCTTCTTTTTACGTTTGTCATGTTTTTTAGTATAGTAGAATGTGTTTCCTTCTTCGGGAATTACAACATCTTTGATGTTGAATAACGTATCTTGTTGTTTGCTGCTTAAATGATATACAAGCGCATAGTTGTTTTTCCAAGCTGGCAGACTGTCTCCTTTGATAGAATCTTTGTGGTTTTTAAATTTTTCTACAACCAGATAATCACTGTTCTTTTTAGGAAGTTTGAACGATTTTACGCGTGTAATGGAATCATAGATACTATTATTTTCCGCATCGTATATGTAGAGTACTTCTTTTTTTCTATCCTCTTCTTTTACCTTGCTTTTCTTTTCGAGCCGTTGAGTTTGATACTTGACTTTTTTCTGAAAGATGATAAATTTTTCATCGTACGAAATGACACTTTTGCTTCCATTGAAAAAACGCGCTGTTTTTTTGGTTTCTGTATTGTACACTTGCAAATATCCATCGCCGCGTTCTGTACGTGTTATGATTTCAGAGACAATCAGCTTTCCTTTGTTAGAAATTTTGGTTTTATCCACTATTTTCCAAAGATCATAATCGTTATGTGTAATTGCTTTTTTTTGTGCAGTAGTTATTCCAAAAGAGAAAAATAATAGGAATAGTAGGGAGAATATTTTTTTAGTCATTTTGCGCTGTAATAATAATGTCTAAATATAAGTAGAATATTTCTTATTGATAAAGCATCAAATGTTAATATAGTTCCCATAAAAAAAGGACCGCAGTAATTGCGATCCTTCTATATATTAAAAAATATGATTTTTTATCCTCCGAAGTCATCAAATCGGATGTTCTCATCTGGAATACCGAAGTCTTCTCCCATTTTTTGAACGGCTTGGTTCATTAAAGGTGGTCCACAGAAGTATAATTCAATATCTTCTGGTGCTTCGTGATGGTTTAGATAGTTATCAATTACACAGTTGTGAATGAATCCGACAAAACCGTCTCCTGCTTCGTCATTGATATCTTTTTTAACTTTCCAGTTATCTTCTTCTAACGGCTCAGAAAGTGCCATATAGAACTTGAAATTAGGGAAATCTCTTTCCAATTCTCTGAAGTGTTCAATATAGAATAACTCACGCTTAGAACGTCCTCCGTACCAATACGTAACTTTTCTTCCTGTTTTTATGGTTTTGAATAAGTGATATAAATGAGAACGCATTGGCGCCATTCCTGCTCCACCTCCAACATATAACATTTCTGCATCCGACTCGTTGATAAAGAATTCTCCGTAAGGTCCAGAAATCGTTACTTTATCACCTGGCTTTTGCGCGAAAATGTACGATGACGCTACACCTGGATTTACATTCATCCATTGGTTTTTAGCTCTGTCCCATGGCGGCGTAGCAATACGAACGTTCAACATAATTTCACGTCCTTCTGCTGGGTATGAAGCCATAGAGTACGCACGCTCAACCGTTTCATTATTTTTCATCACTAAAGGCCATAATCCAAATTTATCCCACTCTGCTTGGAATTTATCTGGTGTTTCATGCTCTTCTGGATGCGCAGTAATGTCAATATCTTCGTATTTGATTTCGCATGGAGGAATTTCAATTTGAATATATCCTCCAGCTTTGTATCCCATATCTTCTGGAATTTCAACAACAAATTCTTTAATGAAAGAAGCTACGTTATAGTTACGAACAACCACAGCTTCCCACTTTTTAATTCCAAATACTTCTTCTGGAATGGTGATGTTCATGTCTTGTTTTACTTTTACCTGACAAGCCAAACGCGCTCCGTGTTGTAATTCTTTACGTGTAAAGTGTGGTGTTTCTGTTGGCAAGGCTTCTCCTCCACCTTCTAGTACATGACATTCGCACTGAATACATGTTCCACCACCACCACAAGCAGATGGTAAAAATATTTTTTCGCTACCAAGTGTAGATAGTAACGTTCCTCCTGATGCAACTTCTATTTCTCGTTCACCATTGATGGTAATTTTTACGGGACCCGATGGTGATAATTTTTGTTTTACGTACAACAATAATGAAACCAATACTAATATGATTAGTAAGAAGGCTGCAACTGTAGCAATGACTGTTCCTGTTGTACTTGCTTGTAATATCATCATGATTAATTAATTACTTTTGTATTGTTAGCGATTTCTTTTGCTGTACTATTGTCTTGAATAGTTTCTGTTTGAGCGGTGTTGTCTTTTGCTTCTTCCGCTTCGTCTCCGCCAGTTAACATTCCACCAAAACTCATAAATCCGATAGCCATTAAACCTGTGATGATGAAGGTAATTCCCAATCCTCTTAAGGGTGCAGGAACGCTAGAGTATCTGATTTTTTCACGAATTGCTGCAATTGCCAAGATAGCTAAAAACCATCCGATTCCTGAACCAACTCCGTACGTTGTTGCCAATCCTAAGGTTGCGATTTCGCGAGATTGCATGAATAACGAACCTCCTAAGATAGCACAGTTTACCGCGATTAATGGTAAAAAGATACCCAACGAGTTGTATAGTGATGGTGAAAACTTCTCTACAATGATTTCTACTAATTGTACCATGGTTGCAATGGTAGCAATAAACATGATAAAGGATAAGAAACTAAGGTCGTAATCCGCATATTCTGCTCCTAACCATGATAAGGCACCAGGTTGTAAGATGTATTGATCTAGCAACCAGTTTAAAGGTACTGTAATGGCAAGTACAAAGATTACTGCAGCTCCCAATCCGACAGCAGTAGATACTTTTTTAGATACAGCAAGGTACGAACACATTCCTAAGAAGGTTGCAAATACCATGTTGTCTATGAATATTGATTTGAAAAATAATTCTACGTGTTCCATATTTTTTTGTTTTTAGTTGTTTGTTATTTGTTGTTTGATGTTTCCAACAACCAACAACTAGCAACTGTCAACTAAGTTTAGTCTTCGATTAATGCTCTATTTCTTGAACGTTGCACCCAAATAATGATTCCTACCACGATTAATGCCATAGGCGATAACAACATGAATCCGTTGTTTTCATAACCGTATGCATATAATCCTGTTTTTGCTACTGGATCACCTAATATTTGTATTCCTAATAAAGTTCCAGAACCTAGCAACTCTCTAAAGAAACCTACAATGATTAAGATGATAGCGTATCCTAAAGCATTTCCAATTCCATCCAAGAATGATCTCCACGGTCCATTTCCTAAAGCAAAGGCTTCAAAGCGTCCCATAATGATACAGTTGGTAATAATCAGTCCTACAAAGGCTCCTAGTGTTTTACTCAATTCGTAGGCGTATGCTTTTAGTACTTGATCTACAATAATTACTAAGGTTGCTACTACGATTAACTGTACAATGATTCGAATTTTTGAAGGAATAATGTTTCTCATTAATGAGATAACCACGTTTCCTACTCCCATTACGAAAAGTACGGAGATAGACATTACTATCGAAGCTTCTAATTCTGCTGTAATCGCTAATGCAGAGCAAATTCCTAATACTTGAATGGTAATAGGGTTGTTGTCTGTTAACGGATCTAAAATTAACTTACTATCTTTTGCCATGACTTACCCTTTGTTTTTTAATTGTTTGAAATATGGCACATACAGCCTTAAATCTTTTTTAATCATCGCTGATACTCCGTCGCCCGTAATGGTTGCTCCTGCAATAGCATCAACTTCGTAATCATTTTTATCTTCGTTAGTAGGATCGGCATTTGTTTTAGAAACTGTGATTCCTTTAAAAACTCCTGCTTCCGTTAATAGACGCTCTCCATAGAAATCGTCCATAAAGTAACGCTGCTTGATGTTGGCACCTAATCCTGGCGTTTCACCTTTGTGATCGAAGTACACACCTTGCACTACCATATCTTTATCCATAGCTACATATCCCCAAATAGCATCCCATAGTCCTTTTCCACGAATTGGCGCGATATAGAATGTTTTTCCATCTTTTTCTCCGACAAACAAAGGCAATCTACGCGTTTTTCCTTCTTTCGCTCTCGTTTGCTCTTTCTTCACATCAATTAGATATGCTTCTTTATCTTCTTTTACTTGTCCGTTTTCAATAACCAATTGTTTGGTAATGTATTTTTCAAACAACTTAGGCGCTTGTTCTGTAGAAACAAAATTGGCAGCACCATCAGTATTATTGTTAACACCCATAGTATATAGGATGTTTTGCTGTTTTTCCAAACGCTCATTTTCTTGAATAATTGGTCTAAATGTAGAAGCCAAATATGCAAGTATTGCTCCCACAACCAATACCATTCCAACGGCGAATAAGACGGTATATGTGTTTTTATCTGTTCTTTTTTCCATCGTTACGCTGTTTTAACTTTTAGACGTTTCATTCTTTTCTTCACGTTTCCTTGAATCACATAGTGATCAATGGTTGGTGCAAATACATTCATTAAGAGAATGGCTAAGAATACACCTTCTGGATAGGCTGGATTGAATACGCGAATCATAATAGAGATGAATCCTATTAAGAAACCGTAAATCCATTTTCCTTTATTCGTTTGAGCTGCGGTTACTGGATCAGTTGCCATATATACAGCACCGAACAAGATACTTCCGATAATTAAATGCTGCCAGAAAGGCACACTCATCAATCCGTAAAATTTACTTGTATCAGAAATCCATCCTGCATCTACAACTCCGTTGAAAATTAATCCCATCACCAAAGCACCAATTACGGTACTCAACATAATTCTCCAACTTCCAATTTTGGTAAAGATTAAGAATAACGCTCCTATGATGATTAAGAATTTAGACGTTTCTCCCACAGAACCAGGAATCAATCCCCAAAACATATCCCATTGATCTATATTTGGCAATGTTGAGTTTTGCGCATACGCTCCTAAAAGTGTTTCTCCAGAAATGGCATCTGCTGTTCCTGCTCTTTCTACGGCTTCACTTACCCAAACTTTGTCTCCTGACATCCACGTTGGATAGGCAAAGAATAAAAAGGCTCTGATGGTTAATGCAGGATTTAGAATGTTCATTCCTGTTCCACCAAAAACTTCTTTTCCAATCACAACACCAAAAACAACTGCTACTGCCAACATCCATAATGGAATATCCACTGGAACAATTAATGGCACTAACATTCCTGTTACTAAGTATCCTTCTTCAACTTCATGACCTTTGATAACGGCGAATAAAAACTCTACCGCTAGTCCAACACCGTACGATACAATAACCAATGGCAATACTTTCCAAGCTCCGTGAATTAAGTTATCGAACGTCCAAAATGTACTTCCTAAAAATCCATTAGAAGCTTCAATTTCACCTGTAGCTAAAAAATGTTGATATCCTGCGTTGAAAATCCCGAAAATTAAACATGGAACTAATGCAAGAATCACCGTATTCATCGTACGCTTTAAGTCGTCTGCCGCTTTGATGTGCGTTCCACCGTGCGTAGTTTCGTTAGGTAAGTATAAAAATGTATGCAATGCATTGAATGCAGGCGCCATTTTTTTGCCTTTATACTTTTCTTTTAAATTGTGTAATTTTTCTTTTAAGCCCATAGCTTTATCCTATTTCTTTAAGCATTAAATCTAAACCTTCTCTAATTATTTTTTGATGCGGTTGTTTAGACACACATACAAATTCTGTCAATGCAAAATCTTCTGGAGCTACTTCATACATTCCTAATGCTTCCATTTCGTCTAAGTCAGCATACATACATGCTTTTAAGGTTTGCATTGGATAAATATCTAATGGAAATACTTCTTCGTACGTTCCTGTAGTTACGAACGCTCTGTGTTCTCCGTTTGTATTGGTAGTAAGGTCGTATTTTTTCTTCGGATTCAACCAAGAGAATGTAAATGCTCTCGACACACTTACTTTGTCAAAAACGGGCTTGTTCCATCCGAAGAATTCGTAATCGTCACCTTCTGGAATTGCCGTAATTTGGTTGTCATAAAATCCTAATGCGCCATCAGCTCCTTCATTACGTCCTGATAATACATTTCCACTGATAACTCTTGTATTGTCAAGGTTGATATTATCTGCAACGATATCTTTAATGCTCGCTCCTGCAATGGCGGTTACGTATTGTGGTTTTGTAATTTGCGAACCTGTTACTGCAATCGTTCTTGTTGCATTAAACTTACCTGTAAGCAATAGTTCACCGATAATTACTAAATCTTTCGCTGCGACTGTCCACACCACTTCTCCTTTGTTTACAGGATCAATTTTATTGATGTGCGTTCCAACATTTCCTGCTGGATGCGGTCCAGAAACCGTATGCGAAGTTGTTCCTGCTACGTTTGCCAATGGAGAATTTCCACCTTTTTTCGTAACAACATGAACGCTTCCTTCTGTAAGTTTCGTCAACGCTGTCAATGCTGCTAACAACTCTTCTTCCTTTCCTGCTAATGTGTAATCCAAATCAGCAGCCAAAGGCGCGCTATCATATCCAGAAACAAAAATTGCTTTAGGAGATTTTGTAGGATTAGCAATCACAGCATACGGACGTTGTTTGATGAATGGCCAACATCCTGCCGCTAGCAAATGCTCTTTTACCTCATCACCAGACATGTTTGCAACATCTTTTTTTCCGAAATCGTGATGTGTTTGTGTTGCATCTGCCAAAATTCTAATCTCTAAAATTTTTCGCTTTGCGCCACGAACAATTTCTGAAACCTCTCCACTTACTGGAGAAGGAAAAAGTAATGTTTCGTCTAATTTAGAATGGAATAATGCCTCACCGGCTTTTACTTTGTGACCAACTTTCACCAACATTTTAGGAATGATACTGTGAAAATCCTCGGGCTTTATCGCATAATAACTACTCGCTTTTGCTGCTACCGTAGTTTTTTCTGCTTCGCCAACAAGCTTAATATCTAAGCCTTTTTTTATGCGAATGTCTTTTGACATAGTTTATGAATTTTATCTAAAAATCGTGCAAATTTAAACATTTATACACTCATCTAAAAGCCAATAGATAACTATAAAATTTATTTATACTGATTCTAAATTATTAATTTAAAGCTGCGTTTTACTACTAGAAATAGCTCAGATATTATTAGGCATGCATTTTGCGTATCTTTGTAAAAATTTTCAATTCATGATTACTCGTATTTTCACTGTTTTTTCATTGTTTTTTGTACTGTGTATGTATGCACAAGTAGCACCACTTGAAGAAGTAGAACCACCTTATTTTATTAAAAGTATTGATTTGATTGGCACAAATCAGGGCGACCAGTTTCCTGTGCTACAATTAGGAGAACCATTGCGAGTAACGTTTGACGATGTCAATGGCGATGAAGCTGACTATTATTATAAAATAGTGCATTGCAACTACGATTGGACACCTTCCAATCTGGCGAAAGCGCAATATATGCGTGGCATGGACAATCAGCGAATTATTAATTATGAAAATTCATTCAATACACTGCAATTGTATTCCAACTATCGCTTGACGATTCCGAATCAGTTTACAACCTTGTTATTGACAGGAAATTACATGCTTTCCATCTACAACGACGATGACGAATTGATGTTTTCACGAAAATTTATCATCTATGACAATATAGTTGGCGTTGGCGCTGCTGTTCACCGAACTCGAGATTTAAGTACGATTCAAGAAGATCAACTGATTCAGTTTGAAATCAACGTTCCAAATATGCAATTGCGAAATCCAGAACGCGAACTCAAGGTTGCTATTTTAAAGAATTACCGCTGGAAAACAGCTATTACCGATATTAAACCACAATATACACTAGGAACTCGATTTGTATATCGCTACAATACAGAAACCGCTTTTAAAGGCGGAAACGAATATTTGAATTTTGAAAATAAAGAAATTCGCGGTGGAAATGTGAGCGTAGCAAGTATTGAACTCCGCGATTTGTATCACAATTATTTACATACCGATATTACTCGTGCTGGGCAACCATATACGTTTAACCCCGATATTAATGGCGATTTTGTAGTGAATACCATTGTTGGTGAAGATCCTTCGATTGAAGCTGATTATGCGGTGATTCACTTTTCGTTACAAAATTATATGGATTTGACAGGCAGCAAAGTATATGTTGTGGGACGATTTAACAATTATGCCATCAGCGAGGAAAATCAACTGTTTTATAACCCAGAAACGGACTTGTACGAAGCGCAACTATTGATGAAGCAAGGGTTTTATAATTATAAATACGTTGTCGTCAATGAAAAAGGTGACGTGGACGAAACCAAAATCAGCGGTTCTAATTTTGAAACTGAAAACGATTATTTAATCATTGTATATTTTAGAAAGTTTGGCGAAATTTACGATCGTGTTATTGGAATTGGAACTACGAATTCTAGCGTAATTAAAAATTAGAAAATCAGGCTTTTACCTAAAATTCGTTAAAATTTTAACAAGCTTTAAAAATATAACTATAAAATTTGTATTTTTGAGTACACCTCGATAAATACTTTTATTAGTAAACAGCAAACATAGCAAATGATTCAACAGGTAACGAGAGGCATAAAAATTTCCGTAGAAACTAGTTTTGAAGGTACTTTTTTCAAAAACTATAAAATGCATTTTGCGTTTGGTTATCAAATTACGATTGAAAACCAAAGCAAAGATTCTGTGCAATTAACTTCTAGACATTGGCAAATTTTTGATGCTCTTAACAACATCGAACTTGTAGATGGCGAAGGTGTGATTGGCAAAAAACCTGTCTTAAAACCAGGAGAATCACACACCTATCAATCAGGTTGTTTGCTCGCCTCTCCAATCGGTGCCATGCGTGGACATTACAATATGGTGAACTTTACAACGACCAAAAAATTCCGAGTTTTCATTCCGACATTTAAGTTGTGTGCGCCTTTTGCGTTGAATTAGGTGTTGGATGATAGGTGTTAGGTCGCTTCGCTTTTAGGTTTTGATTCCGTATTATACTTTATTTTCTCTCTTTATTTAATCGCTAGATTTCTCTTGTCGATTTTTTGTATTTTTATGTTGAATTTTAAATGTTGGATGTTGAGTTGTTGTTCTTTTTCAACATCAATACTAAAATACCAAAGCGTCAGCGTATCTAACCATCTAAAAATCTAAGCGCAGCAAAGTCAAGTCTAAACAATCATTCAAAATCCAATACGTTTTCTGCTTCAATCAAATACTGTAGTGCTTCAATCTTTTTATACATTTTGTTGAAAAAAATTCGCTGTTCTTTTTTGCCTGCGGCAGATAATAATTTGGAATTCCGCATTTGTCGCTGTAAATGTTCATCTACTTGTGAGAGTGTTTCGGTGTCGCTGGTTTTGTAGTACGAAAGAACAGTATACGGCACAAAAAGCGTTTTGATGCTTGGCGTCTTTACCAACACCGTATTGTTCATCAGTAATAATTCGTTGTAAAATAAACGATAGTTAGTGTCATTCGTGACTTTCAGTTCAATCATTTCAACTAATTGCCGTACATCGTCACACAACTGCAACGCCATTTTTTCAGAAAGTAAGGTCGATTTGTAATAAAAGTGAATCTGTTTTAACGTACTATTAATGGTGGTGATATCCCAAATTTCCGTGACTTTTAAATTTGCATACAATTCTCCCAATTGAGAAGCCGCTGTAACCAACGAAACTGATGGCGCAAAATTTTCAAATGGAACGACTTTTTGATTGTCGCTCAGCAATTGCAACCACACATACATTTTAAAGCGTGACAATACATTGTTTGACGATGTATAAAAAATAGGCAAATCTTTCGCCGAGTAAATGATTTCAGAATCTTTCATCGCCAAAATCTGTTGTAAATTTTGATGCGACGCTTTAAAGTAGGCTTCCAAATCTTCTTGTGAAGAAATAGTTTGCGTTTTTTCTACTGCAATTACCTGTTGTTTTCCAACGGCAAATAGTTGATCTAAGGATATATTAAAATGATGCGCTAACGCAACTGCTTCTTCCAACGATAATTTACTTTTCAAACTGGTACGTCGGTGCGCGGCATCATAGCTAATATCCAATACTTCAGCTACGACTTCAATTAATGAAGAATTTTCAGGTAAAGCTTCTTTAAGTTTTGACAGAAAAAATGCTTGCATGCTATTTGTGATTTTCACAAAAATAAACATTTAGTCATTTAAAATTACTCTTAAATTGCACTAACAACAATAAATCTAGGTCACAAGCAATTGATAATCTTCTTGAAAAGTAAAGAAAAACACCGTATCATCTTGCAACACAGAACAAAACGCACAGTTAGAATCGTAGATAAATTTGTATGGTTGTTCCCAATCAAAATCTGGATTGTTTACCTTGAAAATTCCGTCAACATCTACATTTCCGTTAGGAGAAATTCGGCGAATGCGATAACAATATGTTTTTGCAGGCAAAGGAAATAGTTCAAACCAAACTCCTGCGCCAATTCCCGGAAGCCATTGTGCATTTTCTGAAAGTATCGTCAATTTTTTCGGCTGTAGGTTTCCTTCTATAGTAGGCTCAAAATCTTTTAAACGATCTAAAAAACAACGTCTTGTTACTTTTCTCGCCGTCGAATTAAAAAAACGAATTTCATCTCCCGAAACCTCATAACAATGCACTTCTGTACTTGCTAAAACAACATTTCCAATCGTACTCGGCGTAAACCATTTCGACTGTTTGAGACGTTTTTTTATGGTGGAATTTGTGGTAGCGGAAATAATCGTATCCGTAACAAATCGCGCGCAATTGGAAGCATTTTTGTCAAACGCTGCATATTTTGTCGCACCTTTTCGCATATAATACTGAATAAAAGTAGCCGCAGCATCGTAATCCACTTGATTGCAAATAGAAGCCATCATTTTTCCTTCACCATGTGTTAATTGTGGATTATTGGCTAAAAAGTGTAAAATTTCCTCTAAATTGACAATTTCGCCATTCCGAATCGTGGCTTTTAGCGGAAAATCCAATTCTCTATCGCGTTCTTTGGAACGCACACGACCGTACGACAATTTCGTCACATAACGACCGAAGTCATAATACGCAAGTTCACCGCTGACTTTTTCAATCAATACCAACGCGGCATGTCCTGCACGCACGTAGTTTTTAGTGCCCATTCCCATAAAACGCAAATAAGGAGAATACCATTCTGTAGACGTTCTTACAACAGTTTCAGGATATGCCAACACCAATATAATCCCCGTATTATTCATGCAAGGTTTGTATCGAATTGAAACTAAGTTCGCTTGTTGCATCTGTCATCAAATGGTGATATTTCATGGAAAGTATTTCGGTTGTTTTTTCTATTTGTGTGATACTAACGGTTTTCACGAAAAATCGGTCCATAATCACATCTACCTCAGGATTGCCAATGCCTGCCGTTTTGTGAAAGCGCATTACCGATGCAGCATTTAAAATATTTTTCTGTTGGAAATCTGAAAACCAATCGCGGCGCAACTGTTTCATATCTTCAGAATACAACATTGAAGACGACCAAATATGAGGTGTTTCTAACGGTAGCTTTTGAAAGTGTTTTTGCGCGCCATCCCAAACCAATTCGAAAAGTTGCAACGAGGTGTTCCAATCGACGATGATTATTGTAAATGGTTCAATTTTATGGAGATTGTAATCTGTAACGGATTTTTCAATATGTGTACTCGTCAAAAAATCTTTTACCACAATTCCACGACTGTGCCGATATGCAGGCAAGCGTTTATGCGCAGTAAATCCAGCATTCAACAAACAAACCGCACGTTTTTGATTGCTCATGCCAATCCAAGTGCCACCTCCAACTTTATCTTTGGGATATACTATTTTAGCATTAGCTGTTGAATATATTGCTGGCTTTATAGTTTCTCGAGCAGGCGATTCGTCACGATTTGACGTGAGTACAAACGCATCATTTCCTTGGTAAACAAAACTAACAGTACACATAGTCGTTTTGGTCTTTCTTTGGGCGAACAACTTACAAAATTTTCATCAGAAACAGGCAAAAACTGTGAATTCTGTAATTCATCAAAAAATAACATCCTGATTATTGTAAAAACCCTAAAAATGACTAAAAACGCATATTCCTGTAAAGGTGCTTTTTTTTTGTATCTTTGCAGCTTTAAATTCTAATCAAAATACAAATAAAAATATCACTATGGGAAAAGGATTTTTTCAAGTTCCAACAGCCATTAACGAACCTGTAAAATCGTATGCACCTGGCAGTCCTGAAAGAGCTGCTGTTATCGCACAATACGAAGCATATTTTAATGGAAATGTTGATGTGCCAATGTACATTGGAAGTGAAACTGTAACAACTGGAAATACAAACAATATGACACCTCCACACGACCATCAACACGTTGTGGGAACGTATCATTTAGCAGAAAAAAAGCACGTAACACAAGCTATTGAAGCGGCTTTGGAAGCTAGAAAAAAATGGGCACAGTTAACATGGGAACAACGTGCAGCTATCTTTTTAAAGGCTGCTGAATTAATCGCAGGACCTTACAGAGCAAAAATCAACGCAGCTACGATGATTGCGCAATCAAAAACAGTACACCAAGCAGAAATTGATGCCGCATGTGAGTTGATTGACTTTTTACGTTTTAACGTAGAATTTATGTCACAAATTTACGAAGAGCAACCAGATTCTGCAGAAGGCATTTGGAATCGTGTTGAATACCGACCATTAGAAGGATTTGTATATGCAATTACACCATTCAATTTTACTGCGATTGCTGGAAATTTACCTGCAAGTGCTGCAATGATGGGAAATACCGTAGTTTGGAAACCTAGTGATAGTCAAATTTTCTCAGCAAAAGTGATTGTTGATGTTTTTAAAGAAGCTGGCGTACCTGATGGTGTCATCAATGTAGTATATGGTGATCCTGTGATGATTACCGATACTATTTTAGCAAGTCCAGATTTTGCTGGAGTGCACTTTACAGGTTCAACCTATGTTTTTAAAGAATTGTGGAAAAAGATTGGAAATAATATTCACACATATAAAACCTATCCTAAAATTGTAGGTGAAACTGGCGGAAAAGATTTTATTATTGCGCATCCAAGTGCAAATGCTAAACAAGTCGCTACCGGAATTTCACGTGGTGCATTTGAATTTCAAGGACAAAAATGTAGTGCAGCTTCACGCGTGTACTTGCCAAAATCTATCGCAAATGAGGTGTTAGAGTATGTAAAAGAAGATATTGCTTCTTTCAAAATGGGTTCTCCTGCTGATTTGAGTAATTTTATTACTGCGGTAATTCACGAAGGTTCTTTTGATAAATTGGCAAAATATATTGACCAAGCAAAAGCGGACGCTGATGCGGAAGTGATTGCTGGTGGAAATTACGATAAATCGAAAGGGTATTTTGTGGAACCAACAGTGATTTTGACCACAAATCCAAAGTACACTACGATGGAAACAGAATTATTCGGTCCAGTAGTTACGGTATATGTGTACGAAGATGCCGATTGGTCAGAAACTTTACAATTGGTTGACGGAACTTCTGAATACGCTTTAACAGGCGCTGTATTTTCTGGAGATCGTTACGCAATTGACGAGGCTACCAAAGCCTTGGAAAACTGTGCTGGAAACTTCTATATCAATGACAAGCCAACAGGTGCGGTTGTAGGACAACAACCTTTTGGTGGCGCAAGAGCTTCTGGAACCAATGACAAAGCAGGTTCTGCACAAAACTTATTGCGTTGGGTTTCTCCACGATTAATCAAAGAAACTTTTGTAACTCCAACAGACTATAGATATCCGTTTTTAGGGTAATATTTTCAAACTCATATAACAAAAAGCCAGCAAATTGCTGGCTTTTCACTTCTTTAGTTATTGGTATTATTAGCTAATTGTTTAGCTATACTTAAAAAGCTATACAAATAGCTCTTTTAAAATATTCTTACTTAGCGGCAGAAATAAGAAATGCATACATAATTTCCATCATCATCAATGTACCATTCTTTCGTTAAATCTGTTGGTCCTCTTTGTCCTTTAACTTTTTCTACATCAAAATTGGAGATGACTTTTCTATTTAACTGCAAATTTGACAACTTTCTTTTTTTCATAGTATTATAATTTTTATGATTAACACTTAAAGCTACTAAGAAAAAACTATGTTGCAGTAAGGTTTTACCTTATAAAAACAAAAAGACAGCTACGAGAGCTGTCTTTTTTATAAAGAATTAAATACGATAATTCTAGCTAATTATATGTTTTCTTTAGTTTGCTAAGAAGTCAGAATCTGCTTCTGCTGTCCCTGTTTTAGAGAATGCTGCGTTGATTACTTTGTTGTCAGCACCAACAATCATAGCGATTACAGAAACTTTTGAACTGTCAGATACATTTCCTGGCATTGCAATATCAAAAAACTCTGTATGTTTTTGTCCTGCTGCTGTGCTTCCTGCTGGAATAGCATCTCCCAACACATTTGTAATAGAGTGTCTTAATGTATGATTGTGAACGAAGTTTGTGATTGGATCTACACCTCCGTAGTAAGTTGTGTAGTTTGCTTGTGAAGCTACAATGCCATCTTCTAATACCATTACTACTAATTTTGCTCCTGATGTGTTTTGTGCAAACGCTGCACTCACATATACTTGCAAGTTGTTTCCAACTACCATAGAATTTAAAGACAATCCTGAAGATGTAGTTCCAGTTGCTAAGTTTGTTGCTTGCGCTACGTTACTTGGCTCTGGGAATGTCCACTCTTGATCTCTGTTGATAACTGCTGTTGGATAACTTCCTCCTGGATTGAATTGACTTACCAATGTTTGGCTGTATGAGTTTTGCATGTTATCACCACTGTGTGCTCCTACTGCAAAAACTCTGTCTGATTGCGCTTCTACTTGTTCAATAGCGTATGATACTCTTGGACACCATCCGCACCAAGTTCCTGTAAAGTCTTCAATAACTGCCATTTTAGCAAATGTTGCTGGAGCTGTTTCTCCAGTTACAGGTAAGTTAAATACTCCAGAAGTCAAACCGTCTTTTGACGC
The DNA here is from genome assembly GCF_003054265.1 of Kordia periserrulae. Classification (GTDB taxonomy): domain Bacteria; phylum Bacteroidota; class Bacteroidia; order Flavobacteriales; family Flavobacteriaceae; genus Kordia; species Kordia periserrulae. The sequence continues at coordinate 171,015 of NZ_QBKT01000001.1, forward strand.
TGTTACTTCTAAATCTCCCATAGCAGTCACCATCATTGCATGACCACTGATTTGGTTTCCATTTACTGTTAACGTTGCAGAATCTGTAATTGTGTAATCGTTTCCAGAAGCATCTGAACCAATCACGGTAAAACTTGCAGTATCTCCTACTTTTACACTTGTATCGTTACTTTCTACTCGTAATGCTGTAATTACTGGAGGCGTTACCTCAACACTAATAGCACCACTGTTGATTTGTTGATATTGCGCTGTAATTTGATACGTTCCTGTAGCAGTTGGCGTAAAATCTAGTCCTGAAATAGCACTATTATTTACTCGAATTGTTGAACTTGATGATACATTAGACCCATCATTTGCTGTTACCGTAAAAGTAATAGACCCGCCCAATTCGATGGAATTTTGACTTGCAGTCACTGTAATAGAAGTAATTCCTGATCCGCCACCTGGATTTGTAGGTTCGCCTGGCTCGTTATCAGAATCACTACTGCAGGAATACATAAATAACGCAGCAACGACAAGCATACATTTAAAAAGATTTTTTGCTTTCATAAGTTTTTTTTGGTTTATAAAGTTTAGTTAATTGGTATAATTGGCGTCTAATTTATATTAAATTTTTGTTAAAAAAAAGAAAAATCTAACAAACAGTAAATCAATAAAATAACCTATCATTTATATAGAGAATATGGAGAAACCACCAAAAATGATTTATTTTATTTTTCTTGTTTTTTTAACGTTAGCTTTTATATATTTACAAAATTCTCACTATTAAACTAAAAAAATATGAAGTCAATTATGAGTTTTGTTGCGGTATTTCTACTGTTTACAATACAAGCTACTGCTCAGAAGGAAATTCCGAATGTTGAAGTCAAAAATTTAGACGGAACTTCGCTAAACATGAATCAAATTACGCAAGAAAAAGGCGTGAAAATTCTCAGTTTTTGGGCAACATGGTGCGTGCCTTGCATTAATGAATTGGATGCTATTAATGAAGTATATGAAGATTGGCAAGATGAAACGAATGTAGAATTGATTGCCATTGCTACAGACGATTCAAGAACTAAAAAAAGAATCAAGCCGTTGATAAATGGTAAAGGATGGGAATACAAAATTCTTTTAGATGACAATCAAGATTTACAACGCGCTTTAAATATTACCACAATTCCTCACGTAATTGTTATTAAAGATGGAGAAATTGTTTTTCGCCATACAGGATATTTTCCTGGCGCAGAAAATCAGTTGTATGATGTCGTAAAGAAAAATTCAAAATAAACCATCTACAAACAGCTAACCTAACACTAAACTAACTACATATTTTCATGAAGAAACTAATTTACCTTTCTTTAGCATTGGTATGCACTGTCGGATTTGCACAAAATCCCGACGAAGAAGATAAAAAAGATTGGGGAAGACTCACTGGCGGATTTGAATCTATTGTTCAATGGTATAACGATGACACAAGCTTAGGAAAATTCGCCGAAGAAGAACATGTTCGTTCCAATAACTATTTAAAATTAGATTACAATTACGGAAATTGGTTTGCGGGAATGCAGATAGAATCGTACGCGCCAATGCCATTATTGAATTATTCTCCAAAACTAGACGATTCTGGCGTAGCATTATATTATGCAATGTATCGCTCCAAAAAATTAGAAGTGACTGTCGGGCATTTTTACGAGCAATACGGAAGCGGACTGATTTTACGTGCTTGGGAAAACAGACCACTCGGAATCAACAATGCTTTTAGAGGTGCACGTGTGAAATTTGATCCTTCCAATTCGGTATCACTTTCTGCTATGTACGGAAGACAGCGTGACGGTTTTGATGTGTCGAATGGTGATATTTATGGATTTAATTCCGAATTTGATTTATCCAAACTACTCAAATTGGAAAGTTCAACAGTTTCTGCCGGATTTAGCTATGTAGGACGTAAAGAAGACATTCCTGAAGAATTTCAAAACGGAGAATTTGACGAATTGACCAATTCCTTTTCTGCACGATTGGATTATTCTGGCGAAAGCTTTTACTCGGGAATAGAATATATCGTTAAAGACAAAGACATTATTGTAAACTCACAACGTTTCATAGAAAATTTTGTAGAAAATGGAAGTGCCTTATTGCTCAACTTCGGATATTTTAAACAAGGTTTAGGAATTGATGCAACGTTCCGTAGACTCGAAAATATGAACTTCTTCTCCGAAAGAGAAGCTGCCGGAAATGTATTCAACGAAAATATTGTCAATTACTTACCAGGATTGACCAAACAACACGATTATTTACTGACCAATATTTACGTGTATCAAGCACAAGCTGCTATCACGGTTCCTGATCCGTCATTGTTAAAATACGGTGAAATTGGTGGTCAAATTGATGTGTTTTACAATTTTGAAAAAGGAACACCAATTGGTGGAAAATACGGAACTAAAGTTGCGGTAAACGCTGCGTATTGGGCTGGATTGAAAGGAGATTTCAACTTTACAGACAGAGATGCCAACATTGACTATTTCGGATTTGGACAAAAATACTTTTCAGAATTTAGTTTGGAAGTCCGTAAAAAATGGAGTCGCAAGTGGCAAAGTATTTTTTACTATGTAAATCAATACTACAACCAACGTTTTATCACGGATCAGCGCGGTGTGGTAAACTCAAATATTGGTGTGGTAGAATCTACCTACAGAATCAACTCCAAACAATCGGTTCGTGCAGAATTACAACATTTATGGACGCAAGACGATAACGGAAGTTGGGCTGGAGCAACGTTGGAATTTAATGTAACACCAAGATTATCATTTTATGTAAACGATATTTACAATTACGGAAACGACGTAGAAGACGAGCAAATTCACTTTTACAATGCAGGAGGAAGTTATGCTAGAGGCGCTACTCGATTTGCCATCAATTACGGAAGACAGCGTGGCGGATTGATTTGCGTGGGAGGAGTTTGTCGTTTTGTACCACAAAGTACTGGATTGACAGTAAACATTACCACAGCATTTTAAAAATTCATACACATCCCAACCAACTAACTACTTAAATACGAGGCTGTTTTTAAAAGTCCAATCTTCGTCAAACCGAACTTGATTCGGTTTCTCATAACAGTGAGAAATCAGTGTGATGGGATTCTGAGTCAAGCTCAGAATGACGTTAGAAATACTTTTAAAAACAGCCTCGTTCATTTTTATGGCTTATATTTTAACGGAAGATGTACTACTTTTTTCGTTTCAAAAAAATCTTCTTCAAAATAATCGGAAATCGCATACAATGTAGCTTTGGGAAAATCTTGCAACTCTTCAGTTAAGTCGCCGCCTTTTAAATATAAAATTCCGTTTTTCAATTCGTGTTGTTGTTTTTTGGCAACTTTTTTACGAACCCATTTTACAAAATCAGGCATATTGGTTACGGCTCTGCTCACAATAAAATCGAATTCGCCTTTCACTTTCTCCGCACGTAAATGATACGCAGAAACATTGGTCAAACCTATACGTTCTGCAACGGCTTGTACGACTTTTATCTTCTTTCCAATCGCATCTACCAATACAAATTTTACCTCTGGAAACAAAATTGCTAGTGGAATTCCTGGAAATCCGCCGCCTGTTCCCACATCCAATATTTTTGAGCCTGCTGCAAACGATTGAACTTTTGCAATAGCCAACGCATGCAGTACATGACGCAGATACAATTCGTCAATATCTTTGCGAGAAATCACGTTAATTTGCGCGTTCCATTCCTTATATAAATCTTCCAGCTGCTCAAATTGTTCGATTTGAGTGTCTGTTAAATCTGTAAAATACTTTTGTATAATTTCCATAATTAGCGCAAAACTACTCTTTATTTACGATTTAATAAATTTATTATTTTCAAATTGCAAATTTTACAATATATTGTACTAGTTTTACCTCAAACATAGATTAAATAGCTTTTTATATGTCGAAAAAAAATGTAGATCAAGAAATTAAAGAAGCATTGAAAAATTGGAGATCTATCGTCTCTAAATACAGAAAAAAAAGTACAAAAAAAGCCATTGGGCAAATGGCATCTTCTTTTTTACCATTTATTGCCGTTTGGGTATTGATGTATTTTACCCTTGAATTTTCACTAACGCTGACCATTTTATTGGGAATCTTAAACGCCTTCTTTTTGGTGCGAATTTTTATCATTCAACACGATTGCGGACACGGTTCTTTTATAAAATCGCAAAAAGCAAGTGATATTATTGGATATGTGTGTAGTGTATTTAGCTTTTTACCATTCAAATATTGGGCAGTAACGCACACATTTCATCACGGACATAACGGACAGTTAGAAACGCGACAAGTTGGCGACATGCCTACGTTGACCGTAGAAGAATTCCGCGCAAAAAGCTGGTGGGGACGCTTCAAATACAAAGTTTTCAGAAGTCCCATCGTAATTTTCGTAATTGCGCCTGCGTACTATTTAATTGTGACAACCAAGTATCCGTTTTTGCAATTTAACAAATGGAAAAAAATCACGTTGACACTTTTAAAAGACAACCTCATCATCATCATTCCATATTTAATTATTGGGTATTTTGTAGGTTGGGCAAACTTTTTTGCGGTGCAATTTATCATCTTATTCTTCTTCGGAATCATTGCGTTTTGGTTTTTTTACATTCAGCATCAACATGAGTTTTCGTATAAAAAGTGGAAAAAAGATTGGGATTTCTTGCTATCTGCAATCAAAGGAAGTACGTATTTAAAATTACCACGAGTAATGGAATGGTTTACAGGTCACATCGGCATTCACCACATTCACCATTTAAATAGTAGAATTCCAAATTACAATCTAAAAAAGTGTATTACAGAAAATAAAATTTTATCAAAATACGTAACTACTTTGTCCTTTAAAGACGGATTGAAAATGATGTTTTTAAAATTATGGGATGAAGAACAACAGCGTATGATTACGTTTAGAGAATACTATAGACTCGAAAAAGTTCGCTTTTCTAATTAAAGAATATAAAATACATTCTAATTGCAATAATAAGTACCACATAAGCAATTGAAATATAGAGCAACGGCTTTGCGATGACTTCGTAAAGCCGTTTTTTAATGCGTTTGATCGATTTGATAAATTCCACATAAAGTAATGCATAGCACACAAATAACAACACGCCCAATCCTTCTGTGATTCCAAAATGAAATTGCAATTTTAGTATGTGAAAATATGCTACAGCGTGTGATAAGAAAAAAACAAATAGTAATACTATAGATGCTGTAGACCTAAGGTTTCTCAAAGTTAAATCGAGCGTATAAAAAAACTCATAAAAAGAACTCGGTGCAACAGTAGAAGAAACAATTAACAATTTTTCATTTCCTTTCTCAACATTCATATCTTTTCGTTCTTCGCGCCATCTTTTTCCTTTAAAAAAAGGATTGAATTTCAATTCTTTATCGATCATATTTCTTTTTAAAACATATTCGATAAAATGTGAACCTAGTATTCCAAAAACGACTAACAAGCTTACTGCGATTACACCATGATACACGGAAGGATTCAATCCATCCAACTCAAAAAAGATAAACTTTTTAGGCACTACATTCATAAAATACAACCCGAAAAAAGTAACAACAACTAGAATAAAGACCAAATAGTCAAGTCGTTTTTTAACACTTATGATGCGACTAATTAAATTCTCTAGAAAAAACTCTTTAGAAACTTCTTGATTGTTATTATTTTCCATAATAAAATACTTTTGTGATTATTGAAAACTATCTTTCATCCTAAAACAAAAATAACTAATTTCGCAACGTTCAGTAATTAAAAAAAGAAACAACACACAACCATGGCATTATTATCTGAAAGAGTTTTAAATATGTCTACTTCTGCTACGTTAGCAATGGCAGCGAAAGCACGAGAACTAAAAAATGAAGGAAAAAATATTATTGGGTTAAGTTTGGGTGAACCCGACTTTAACACACCCGATTTTATCAAAGAAGCTGCCATACAAGCCATCAATGACAACTACAATAGTTACACGCCTGTAGATGGATATGCAGAATTGAAAGATGCTATTATTCAAAAATTTAAGCGAGATAATAACTTAACATACACGCCAAATCAGATTGTAGTTTCTACAGGAGCTAAACAATCGCTTGCAAACGTGGCAATGGTATTACTGAATGATGGTGACGAAGTCATTCTTCCTGCGCCTTTTTGGGTAAGTTATAGCGACATTGTAAAATTGGCAGAAGGAGTTCCAGTAGAAGTATCAACTTCAATTGAAACCGATTTCAAAATGACGCCTGAACAATTGGAAGCTGCCATTACACCAAAAACAAAAATGATTTGGTTTAGCTCGCCGTGTAATCCAAGTGGTTCGGTATATAGTGAAGCAGAATTAAGAGCTTTAGCGGCTGTTTTAGAAAAACATCCAAATATATATGTGGTTTCTGATGAAATTTACGAACACATCAACTTTACAAGCGAGCATTTTAGCATTGCGCGAATTCCATCTATGTATGATCGTACTATTACGGTAAATGGTGTTTCCAAAGCCTTTGCTATGACAGGTTGGCGAATTGGTTATATCGGTGGTCCTGAAAAAATAGCAAGAGCTTGTAATAAAATTCAAGGACAAATTACAAGTGGAGCCAATTGTATTGCGCAACGCGCTACCATTGCAGCTTTAGAAGCTTCAACAGATAAAATACAATACATGATAGACGAATTCTTAAAACGTAGAGATATCGTTTTAGAATTGCTTCAAGAAATTGAAGGGTTCAATGTCAATGTTCCTGAAGGTGCTTTTTATGTATTTCCAGATATTTCCTCATTCTTTGGAAAAACCTTGCGTGGAAAAACAATCAACAATGCTACAGACTTCTCTACGTATCTGCTAGAAGAAGCTTTGGTAGCAACTGTAACGGGAGAAGCGTTTGGAAACCCAAATTGCATTCGAATTTCGTATGCCGCTTCCGAAGCAGAACTGCGTCAAGCAATACAACAAATAAAAGAAGCATTGCAATAAAAGTATATTTCTGTAAGTAGAATCTAAAAGCTGTTTTTCTTTGAGAAACAGCTTTTTTTTGCCAACAAATAAGCAAAAAGCATCTAAAAAGTCTAAAGCGAAGCGTTTCTAACAATTCTAAAAACAAAAACCTTAAATCATTAAATTGAGCGAAGCGAAAGCAGAACATCTAAAAAGTCTAAAATTCCAAAGCGAAGCGTTTTTAACAATTCTAAAAACAAAAACCTTAAATCATTAAATTTTTGAATCCTTGAATGGAGCGAAGCGACAAAAATCAAATGAGCCAAAAAATGTGTGATAAGTACATTTTTTGGCTCGGTTGAGATTAACTAAATAATATTAAGTATTAAAAGTGAAATTGTCAAAATAGCACCACTAAACATGATAATGGTGTTGGGAAACTTTCGTTCGTAACGCCAAAAAAACTCTTTAATCCCAAAGAATAAAAAAGTATTGAAGGCATAAAAAATAACAATACAATACGTGAGATCAATTCCAAAGAGCGTCTTTGCTGGTGTTGCAGTATCAACAGTAATATCCATGTTGGTAAAAATCATAATTACCGTACTTGTTAGCAATATGACAGTAGCCAACCAACAGAATTCCAAAAAATTAAACTTCTTTAGCATTCGTTCTCTAACTTTTGTTTCACGAAGTAAATTTCCAAAAAACATCTAAAATTCAAAAGGGGTTTTTTCCCCTTTTTTGTTGGAAAACTCTGAGTGAACTAACGAAATTGCGACTAAAACTATACTTTTAAGTACTAAAATTTTTAACGAGCATAAAAAAACCGTTTCAATACAATTTGAAACGGTTATATATTATTTGATATGAAGTATCGTTTACAGAAAAGCAATTGCATATGCTAAGATGAAAACTGATACTTTTAAAATAGCTCCTGCAGCTGGCGTAAATCGATGTTGATTGGTACGTATGCGTTGCTTTAATCCAAATAAAGAGCTAGATTCTACATTGCGAAAGTTCTCTTTTGCTTTTTCTTTGTAGTTAGAAGTTAAAATACCTACATATCCTAAATCCTCTGTTCTTTCGATGGGTTCTGTGCGAACCAACATTGTGTGTGTTAAATTTGTTGTTGTCATGATGATTGTTTTTTTTTGATTGATACAAGTATGACGAAGCAACAACTATTTTGTTACACGTAGCTGTAAAAAAATTTGAAAAATTATTCTTTTAAAACTCTAGAAACTAACGGTTTCGCCAGAAAATTGGCGTCAACAGGATTAAAACAGTAAACAATTCCAAGCGTCCAAGAAGCATTAAAAACGCACACCACCATTTTCCAAAAGAAGGTATGGAATTGTAATTTTCAAGCGGATTCAAATCGCCCAATGCGGGACCGACATTTCCCAAAGAAGAAGCTGCGCCACCAATGGCAGATTCAAAATCCAATCCTACAAATCCTAAAACCAACGCACCAATAATAAACAACAACATGTAAAGAATGAAGAATCCTAAGATATTGTACACAATATGTTCTGAAACCGATTTGTTGTTGTATCGTACAGGAATAATCGCGCGTGGATGTAATGTTCGTTTAAATTCTAACAAGCCGTTTTTAATCATTAATAAATGCCGCACAACTTTTACACCACCCGAAGTAGAACCTGCAGAACCACCAAGAAACATCAATCCGAAGAAGAAAATAGTTAAAAAGGTAGTCCAACTTGTAAAATCAGCGGTGACAAATCCTGTGGTCGTAATGACGGCGACGACAGAAAACAACGAATGTCGAAAGCCACTTTCCAATTCGCCATACACCATCGGATGATAGTCAGACGGTTGCACATTAGCCTGTGTATATACGATTACGGTTGCTATCAAGGTAAATACGATGACAAAAATTGCGTAGAACCGGAATTCTTCATCGCGAAATACTTTTTGTATTTTTCCTTTAAACGCGAAGTAACTCAACACAAAGTTGGTTCCTGCCAAAAACATAAAGAAAATGATGATATACTGAATCATCGGATTGTCGTTCCAATACGCAATACTCGCATCTTTCGTAGAAAATCCTCCTGTTGACAAGGTACACAACGCGTGATTTATCGCATCAAAAAAGGACATTCCTGCGACTTGCAATAAAATGGTTTCCGCTATGGTATATCCTACGTAAATCAGCCATAAACGCTTGGCTGTATCGGTAATTCGCGGATGCAATTTATCTGCACTTGGTCCTGGCGCTTCTGCAGCAAATAACTGCATTCCTCCTATTCCCAGTAATGGTAAAATAGCAATGGCTAACACAATAATTCCCATACCGCCAATCCAGTGTGTCATGCTTCGCCAAAAGAGAATACCTTCTGGCAAACCTTCAATTTTTTCTAAAATTGTGGCGCCAGTAGTAGTATAACCCGACATGGTTTCAAAAAAGGCATTGGTAAATTTCGGGATGGTTTTGGTAAATATGTACGGAAATGTTCCCGAAAGGGACATAAAAATCCAACCGAACGTCACGACAATATATCCTTCACGCTTTTTGATTTCTTTTTTGTGGTCTTTGGTCGTCAACATAAAAAGCGCACCTGCAATAATGGTAACCAATCCTGCAAGAAAGAGTTTAAAAGTCACACCATCTTCATACAGAAAACTGACCAAAGTAGCTAGTAGCATAAATCCGCCATTGCAAATCAACAGCAGTCCCATCAAATGAAATATGATTTTATAATTGACTTTCATTTTCAATGCTTAAAGAAACATGCGTTCTACTTTATTGATGGATTGCGGCAAACTACAAACCACAATTCGGTCACCCGATTTGATATGGAAATCGCCCAAAGCAATCAATCCTTCACCTTCACGAATTACGCCGCCAATAATAGCTGAGCGAGGAAAATCAAGGTCTTTTATTTTTTTATCGCATACGCGAGAGGTTGGTTTTACAACAAATTCTAACAATTCTGCATTCAAGTTGTTTACACGCGTCATATCGACCACATCACCTTTACGAATGTGGCGAAATATATTGTTTGCTGCTAACAGTTTTTTATTGATAAGTGTATCTATTCCGATAGATTGAGAGAGTTGGAAATAATCCATATTTTCCACCAATGCAATGGTTTTTCGGATGTTTTTAGTTTTAGCAACCAAACACGACATGATATTGGTTTCGGAGTTTCCTGTCACCGCAATAAATGCATCCATATCGTATATTCCTTCTTCTTCTAGCAATTCCACATTGCGTCCGTCACCTTGAATAATCATGGCATTTGGCAATTCATCAGCTAGTTCAAAAGCTTTGTTTTTGTCTTTTTCGATTAATTTTACTTTGAAACGGTTTTTGCATAAATCTCTTGCCGTTTTATAACCGATATTACTTCCGCCGAGAATCATGACATTTTTAATATCTTCTCGTTGTTTTCCAATCAATTTATACAACTCTTCCACACCTTCTTTTGAGGTGATAAAATACACCTGATCGCCTTCTTTAAAAAGCGTATCTCCACGTGGAATGAGTGTATATTGCGTTCCAAATCGTTGAATCGCAATCGGCACAAAGTGTAATTCTGGAAAAATCCGCGCGGCTTCTTTCACGCTTTTCCCCACAAAAGGTGCGGTACGTTGCAAAATGGTTCCTACCATAGTAAGCGCACCTTCTTCAAACTCGTAACTATCGTTAAAAGCCGATTGATCTAACAATAATTTTATCTCGGCAGCCGCTAATTTTTCAGGAGAAATCAACTCATCAATTCCCAAATCTGAAAATTGGAGTTCTTCCTGATAACTGATAAACTCTGTATTAGAAATTCTTGCGATGGTTCGCTTACAACCCAATTGTTTCGCAAGTACGCAAATGGTAATATTTGTAGTTTCGGAAGACGTTACTGTGATTACTAAATCAGCTGAAGAAACTCTCGCTTCTTTCAAAATACGAATAGAAGTTGCATCACCTTTAATCACACGAATATCTAAATGTGTATCCGCATAATCCAAATTCTCTTTGTTGCAATCTATTAGCGTTATATCTTGTGATTCGTAAGAAAGTAGTTTCGCTAAATGATATCCTACTTCACCAGCTCCCGCAATTATAATTTTCATCGAGTTAACTTATTGAAAAAGTACACAAATATAAGGCAAAAAAGCGATTATTCACTAATACTTTTCATGTTGAATATCAGTTTTGTATATCTACCATAAATTATAGCCGTTGCAATACTACATTGACAATAGGATTGAGTATATTTGCCAAAATTTCCAATATGTCAAAAAATGTAACACCATACAAAGAGTCCAATCGTGGCAAGAAAGAGCAAGTTACAGAGATGTTTGATACCATTTCAGAGAATTACGACGGCCTAAATCGTGTGATTTCTTTTGGTATTGATGTAAAATGGAGAAAAAAAGTGGTAAAATTAGTTGGCGACACCAATCCAAAAAGCGTGTTAGACATTGCCACGGGAACAGCCGATTTAGCAATTAATCTTGTTAAAACTGGCGCTGAACGCATTGTTGGCCTAGATATTTCGCCAGGAATGTTGGAAGTCGGCAAGCAAAAAATCAAGAAAAAAGAGTTGCACGATAAAATTGAAATGGTGTTGGGCGATGGCGAAAAGTTACCTTTTGAAGACAATTCGTTTGATGCCATAACCGTAGCATTTGGCGTGCGAAACTTTGAAAATTTAGAACAAGGCTTGCAGGAAATTTACAGAGTTTTAAAACCGAAAGGAATTTTTGTCGTGTTGGAAACTGCTGTTCCAACAAAAACGCCTTACAAACAGTTTTATCGTCTCTATTCAGGGAGAATCTTACCTGTGATTGGAAAGTTGTTTTCTAAAGACAATGCAGCGTACGGATATTTGTCAGAATCGGCAGCCGCTTTTCCTTTTGGAGAAAACTTCAACAATATTTTACGAAAAATTGGGTTTATAGATGTGAAAGATAAACCACAAACGTTTGGTGTAGCGAGTATTTACACCGCAACAAAGTAGATTTTATGAGGAAGATTTTGTTCATCATCTGTTGTATGTTTGCGTTTCAGTCTGCGCATTCTCAATTATTTAGCAAGAAAAAAGTACAAAACGATGCCAGTGGCGGAAACGGTCAAATAGACAATAATACGCTTACTTGGGGTTATTTTTTAGGATTTAATAGTTACGATTTTAAATTTACCTACAATCAAAATCCAGATGCTATACAACTAAAACCGCAACTTGGCTTTAATGTAGGATTGGTGGGTGATGTAAAGTTGAATAATTATATGAATTTGCGCTTGGAGCCAGGAATTTACTTTACCACACGTAATATTGAATATCCAGAAAGTTACGGTTTGACAGATCCTGTGGATAGATTGCGCGAAATAAAATCGAGTTATGTGCATATTCCGTTGTTATTAAAAATTGGCACAAAACGTATCAACAACTTTAAGCCGTTTATTGTGGGCGGATTTTCTACCTCGATTAACTTATCGAGCAACGAAAAAAATCCTGATGACAATAGTAACAATCAGTTTCGAATGAAACAGCGAACGTTTTATTACGAATTAGGTTTTGGGGTTGATTTTTATTTGTACTACTTTAAATTTACACCTTCAATCCGCGGTGTTTTTGCGTTGAATGATGAATTGGTGCGTGACCGCGATCCAAACAGTCCGTGGACGAGCAATATTCAAAAAATGCAAACGCGCGGAATTTTTATTAATTTTACGTTTCAATAGCATCTCGACTGCGCTCGATGTGACATATTACTTCGCATGAAAAAGTACCAACTTTTAATTGATAATGATTTAGAAGTCAGGATAGATCATATTGACCAATGGTTTACCTATAGTGGATTGCTAGAAGGATTACCAACAAACAGGCTTAACACAATGATACTGGAACGAACGAAAGAGGAAGCTAAAGAACGCTTTCATTCAGATGCCGTCTATCTTATTGAGCCTACACAAACTCCTATTGAATATGAAGGTAGATATGTTTTTGGGAAACCGATGCAACTTCCTTCAATTACTTGTGTCTGTAGCGTTGCTAGTTCTGAAGTTTTCAGGAATAAAGAAATGCATGGCTCTCATTTAATAATTATTTGGCTTCAGGAAGATTATGCCTTTCCTATTGAAGAAACTATTATCGAAAAAATAAAAGAAATTCCTTTTCGCAAAATTTGTAAAGAATTTGAATATTGATTTAAGTAAACTCCATACGTTTAAACTCATTCAACAAAATTCCGGTTGCCATCGCAACATTTAAACTTTCGGTTTGTTGGAAGTCTCCGAAACGTGGAATCGCTATTTTTTCGGTGATGAATGTTGAAATTTCTTCAGAAACACCATTGGCTTCGTTGCCCATAACGAGAATTCCATCTTTCGGCAAGTTAGTTTTGTACACATTAGTACCGTCCATAAAAGCACCGAAAATTGGCAAGTTGGTTTCTGATAAGTATGTTGATAAATCTGTATAGACAACTTCTACACGTGTCAAAGAGCCCATGGTTGCTTGAATCACTTTCGGATTGTAGCAATCGACGGTAGTTTCTGAACATACGAGTTGTTTCACGCCAAACCAATCGCACAAACGAATGATGGTTCCTAAGTTTCCAGGATCGCGAATTGCATCAAGCACAACGATTAATCCTTTTTGTTGTGAAAAAGTTGCTTCATGAATTTTAAACAGCGCCAAGGCTTTGTTCGGTGTTTTTAAAAAGCTGACTTTTTTCAGTTCGGCTTCGGAAACCAACGTTGCGTCTACATTTTCTTCAAACAAAAATTCATCGGTTGTAAACAAAGTGTCCAATTCAAAACTAGAATCTAGAAACTCCTGAATCACCTTTTTTCCTTCTGCTACGAAAAGTCCGGTTGATTTTCGGTACTTTTTTTGATGTAGACTCGTTATTATCTTTATTTGTCTTTTGCTAATCATCCAAATAGTTTAATTTTGAATTTGTAAAACACCTCTTATTGAAATCCTTTTTAGCAAAAATATCATTATTTATTATAATTGGCGTGTACGTTACTTCTTGTAATTCTATCAAATATGTAAAAGAGGATGAATTACTGTTGACGAAGAACGAATTAACGGTCAACGGAGAAGTGTCTAGCGACCCTGATGCGTTGAGTCAAATGTACCAAAAACCGAACAGTCGACTTTTAAATTTTCCGCTGCGACTGCACATTTATAATTTAGCTGAAAAAAATTCTGATTCTACCTATCAAGCTTGGCTCGATAGAAACCCGAAACGCCGTCAACGTTTGAATAACGCGCTTTCAAAAAAGCAAGTTCGCGAGCTTGGAAATTACAAAACGGGCTTTAATAAATGGTTGCAAAAAACAGGAGAAGCGCCTGTCATTATCGATCAAAAGAAAACCAAAAAAACGACCAATCGACTCAAAGTATATTATCAAAATAAAGGCTATTTTAATGCGAATGCCGATTTTGAAGTGATTCCTTCCGAAAAAGAACGTCGCGCAAGCATTCAATATCGTGTCGATACCGGAAATCCGTATTTTTTAGACAGTATTCAAGTTGCTATCAAATCACCTGATTTAGATTCTATTTACAATTTATACAAAGATGCATCATTCTTAAAGCAAGGAAAACAGTACAATACGGGCGATTTTTACGACGAACGCGAACGCTTGACAGTACTTTTTAGAAATTCGGGAATTTATAATTTTCAGTTAAACTCTATCAAACCTACAGTCGGAATTGATTCTACAGGAAACGATTATAAACTACCTGTTTTATTAAAGATTAATAATTTGAACGAGCGCAAAGGCGATAGCATTGTGGAAACAGAATACAAAGTGCATCGCATTAAAGAAGTAAATATTTATACCGATTATACGTTTGCCAATTCGCGTTCAAAATTTATTGATTCGGTTCAGTATGACGATTTTACAATTTATTCAAATGATAAATTGCGTTTTCGTCCAAAAGCGATTACAGATGCTGTATTTATGCATGCTGGCGATATTTATCGCGACAACGACCGAACACTTACGTACAAGCACATCAACAACTTGCGAACGTTTAAATATCCGAACATTCAGTACGAATATGCCAATGACAGTCTGACGGATTTGATTGCGAATATTTATTTGCAACCACGAAAGAAGTTCTCTTTAGGTTTTGATATTGACATTACGCATTCCAACATTCAGGATTACGGTTTTTCGTTTAGTACGTCGTTGATTAGCAGAAATGTTTTTCGCGGTGCAGAAACGCTCGAAATTGCTGCTAGAGGAACTTTAGGAGCATCGAGAGATGTGGCCGATTCGGAAGACCAATTCTTTAATATTGCGGAGATTGGCGTCGATTTTAGATTGAATTTCCCGCGATTTTTCTTTCCGTTCAATACTGACAAAATTATTCCGAAATACATGTTGCCAACCACTGTTTTATCGCTCGGAACGAGCAATCAGCAGAATATTGGACTCGACAGACAAACCTTTACAGGATTTATTCGCTACAACTGGCAACCTACCAAAAAGAACACGTTTAACTTGGAATTGTTCAATCTGCAATTCATCCGAAACCTGAATACGAGCAATTATTTTAACGTATACACCAGTTCGTACGACCGATTAAACTCCGTGGCGCAAAGCTCCAATTATATTGATAATGACGAATCGCTCAATATCGCTTCTGGACAAACCGACCAGTTTATCGAAGACGTAATTTCTAACAACTTTGAAGTCACGCCAAGCGAGCTTTCTACCGTTTTGAGTGTGAATCAGCGAAAATTTCGATTGACGCAAGACAACTTGATTGCAGCTTCAAAAATCAACTTTCTCCATAACAGCAAAGAAAACATTGCCGACAATACGTTCTTTCAGTTTAGAACCGAATTGGAATTGGCGGGTAACTTTTTATCTGCGATTGCAGGCGTGGCGAATTTGGAAAAAGATAGCAGAGGAAAATACGAGCTTTTTGGAGTTCCGTTTACGCAATACATCAAAACGGAATTTGACTATATCAAACACTGGGAACTCTCACGAAAAGAAGATGTGTTGGCATTTCGCACCTTTTTCGGAATTGCAATTCCGTATGGAAACTCTGAAAACATTCCGTTTGCTCGAAGTTATTTTGGCGGTGGTTCTAATGACAATCGCGCGTGGGCAGCGTATCAGTTAGGTCCTGGACGTTCGGCGAGTCTACTCGATTTCAACGAAGCCAATTTAAAACTTACCACCAATTTGGAATATCGTTTTGATTTGTTCGGAAGCTTTAAAGGCGCGCTTTTCGCGGATGCTGGAAATATTTGGAATGTATTTGATGATATAGAAGACGAAGACCAAAAATTCAACGGATTTGATTCGCTTCGCGACATTGCCTTAGGAACAGGTTTCGGTTTGCGCTACGACTTTAGCTTCTTCGTGTTGCGTTTTGATATTGGTTTCAAAACCTACGATCCTGCCTATCCGATTGGCAATCGTTGGTTTAATGATTACAATTTTGGAAACGCGGTCTATAATATTGGGATTAATTATCCTTTCTAATTGGGTTTTGGGTGTTGGGTTTTGGGTGTTAGGTTTTTGGTGTTGGGTTGCTGGTTGCTGGTTGCTGGTTGCTGGTTGCTGGTTGCTGATGAAAATACTTTTTAATTTTATATTTTGAGTTTTACATTTTAAATTTCGTTATTCGTTATTCGTTATTCGTTATTCGTTATTCGCTAATTTTTCACTCTTAACTATTCACTCATAACTTTTAACTTGATTACTGATTACTGATTACTGGTTGCTGGTTGCTGGTTGCTGGTTGCTGGTGAAAATACTTTTTAATTTTACATTTTGAGTTTTACATTTTAAATTTCGTTAAAAGGCAAGTGATTCTCGATAGAAAATTTGTATCGAGATGTACTTTCAAGTTCCATATCAATTTCAAATTCAACTTCAAGTTCAAATTCCAACAACACTAAAACGTTTGCGCCCACAAACAACTAAAAATGAACGCAGAACTGCATAAAAACTCACTACAATTTTATTACATTTGTAATCCAAACAAAAAAACCAAAGACGATGAGTCATAATATCAAACCAGGAGTTGCTACTGGAGACGAAGTACAAGAAATATTTAAACTAGCCAAAGAAAAAGGCTTTGCGTTACCAGCCGTAAACGTAGTAGGTTCAAATTCTATCAACGGAGTGCTAGAAACTGCTGCAGAGCTGAACTCTCCTGTTATCATACAATTTTCAAACGGAGGTGCACAATTCAACGCTGGAAAAGGATTGAGCAACGAAAATCAAAAAGCAGCCATTGCAGGCTCCATTGCTGGCGCAAAACACGTGCATGAAATGGCAGAAGCGTACGGCGTTCCAGTCATTTTACACACAGACCATTGTGCTAAGAAATTATTGCCTTGGATTGATGGATTGTTGGATGCCAGCGAAAAGCATTTTGCAGAAACTGGAAAACCATTATACAGTTCACACATGATTGACCTTTCAGAAGAACCGTTGGAAGAAAACATCGAAATCTGTAAAGAATACTTGGCGCGCATGAGCAAAATGGGCATGACGTTGGAAATTGAGTTGGGAATTACAGGTGGTGAAGAAGATGGTGTAGACAACAGCGATGTGGACGATTCTAAATTATACACGCAACCAGAAGAAGTAGCCTATGCATACGAAGAGTTGATGAAAGTAAGTCCTAGATTTACCATTGCAGCAGCTTTTGGAAACGTTCACGGTGTATACAAGCCTGGAAATGTAAAGTTGACACCAAAAATCTTGAAAAATTCACAAGAATATATTTCTCAAAAATACAATGTAGGTCACAATCATATTGACTTTGTATTTCACGGCGGATCAGGTTCTACCTTAGAAGAAATCAGAGAAGCTATTGGCTATGGTGTGATTAAAATGAACATTGATACCGACTTGCAATTTGCCTTCATGTCTGGAATTCGCGATTATATGTTAAATAAAAAGGATTATTTAATGACACAAATTGGAAATCCTGATGGTGACGACATTCCAAACAAAAAAGATTACGATCCAAGAAAATGGTTGCGCGAAGGTGAATTGACCTTTAAAACACGTTTAAAGCAAGCATTTGAAGATTTAAATAACGTAAATACGTTGTAATATAATTTGGGCGTTTCCCTCCAATCGAGTTGGAGGTCGGGCTTTCGTAACTCGCTTTTCACAAACTGTCATTCCTGCGTAGGCAGGAATCCATTTTGCGAAAGAGCTCAAACAATTTACTCAATCCCTAACGCGAAACTTCCCACGAAAGTGAAAAACTTCAAAACAGAAACCTCGTTAACATTGTAAAACAAACTGTTAACGAGGTTTTTTACATATAAATCAAATACAATCTTTAGTTAGTCAAATCAAATTTTGAGTTTCAACAATAAAAACAGTAATTTTGTCCACTAACTAAAAATGAAAACTAACTATTGATTGTACGATACAGATTGCTGTAAACAGTCTAACATTGTAAATCGTAATTCACAAATCATTATGGCTTGGTTTAAAAGAAAAGAAAAAGGTATCCAAACCTCCACAGAGGAAAAAAGAGATACACCGAAAGGACTTTGGTACAAATCGCCCACAGGAAAAATTGTAGATTCGGAAGAATTGGCAAAAAACTTTTATGTAAGTCCTGAAGATGGATACCACGTTCGCATTGGAAGTAAAGAATATTTTGAAATATTATTCGACGAAGGAAAATTCAAAGAACTCGATAAAAACTTATCCTCTAAAGATCCACTAAAATTCGAAGACAGTAAAAAATACACGGATCGATTGAAAGACGCTAAAGAAAAAACAGGCTTAAAAGACGCTGTTCGTTCTGCCGTTGGAAAATCGAAAGGAAAAGAGTTGGTTATTGCGTGTATGGACTTCAAATTTATTGGCGGTTCTATGGGAAGTGTTGTAGGAGAAAAAATTGCACGTGCGGCAGATTACTCCCTTAAAAACAACATTCCATTCATGATTATCTCCAAATCTGGTGGCGCTCGTATGATGGAAGCAGCCTTATCATTGATGCAATTGGCAAAAACTTCGGCAAAATTAGCACAGTTGGCAGATGCTGGAATTCCGTATATTTCATTATGTACCGATCCAACAACGGGTGGAACTACTGCTTCATTTGCAATGTTAGGAGATATCAATATTGCAGAACCTGGTGCTTTAATCGGTTTTGCAGGACCACGTGTAGTTCGTGATACGACAGGAAAAGATTTGCCAGAAGGTTTCCAAACCTCTGAATTCCTCTTAGAACACGGATTCTTAGATTTTATCTCTCACCGAAAAGAATTGAAAAACAAAATCAACTTATATATTGACTTGATTCAAAATCAGCCAATACGAGCGTAGTTTTGTTTTAAAAATAGTATAAAAAAAGGCTTCCCGACGTGGAAGCCTTTTTCATATACCTAAAACCAAATATTTGCTAATCTAAAAAAATGGTTACGGTGTTTCCATTTGGACCTGTCCACGTAGCTTCGCCATCACAATCTCCGTCGCCGTACGCTAAGATTCCTGTGTTTTCATTTCGAGACAATTCCACCACACCACTTACAATAAAAGCACAAACCGCTTCTCTACGTAATGGTGTTGTTATAGTTGCTGAATGTGTATTTCCTAAAGGTCCTGTAGTAGTACCATTTCCTGTAATCGAAAATACATTGTCTGTCCAAGTGCCTGTATTTACACCTTCAATCCATTCGCGAGCACGTGTTGCTTGGCGAGTATAGGTTGCGCCATTTGGCCAGGTAATTTGCATGTCAATTGCTGCGGTCGATTGTGGATTTCCATTTTCATTCGACAATACACGTGTTACACTTCGGGTGCCATCAACCAATACGCCATTGCGTGTAAAATTGTTAAATGTAACTTGAATGACTCTACTTGCCAATTCTGCGTTTACATCTTGACTCATCATGATGATTCCGCTAACGATATTTCCATTTGGCAATTGGCAACCATCACCAAAATCGAGTGTAAGCTGACTAAATCCGCCGCTAACTTCTGTAGAAATTGTTACACACGACGGTAAAAAAGAAGGAGCTGATTCGAATTCTTGTGAAGCATCATCGACAATCAATCCGATATCATCTGAAATTAGGTCAATTTCTGCACTGCGTTGTGCCAATTCGTCGTTTATAGCGACTTCATCTTCGGCAGTAACTGTTTCGTTCTCGTTTTGACAAGCTGTTAGTAAAAAAAGACTCATCAATACCAATAAAATTCCTCGTTGCTTTTTGAATGTAGTTTTCATCTTTCTGTTTTTTTAAGTTTTTAATGTTTTGTGATGGAAAATGTTTGTATTCAAATAGTTCGGCGCCAACCTATCATAAATGTATTTTGTGATTAACATTTTTTAACATTTCATGTCTGTAAGACTAAACTGAAATACAAAGGTTTAATTAGCGTTAAAAAAGATGTATGGCATTCAAAAATTCGCAGCACAACAATCTTTCTATTTTTCTACTTTAGATTCTAAAAAATAATAGTATATTTGCGGCTTGATACGATACACGTATCTATACATAAAAATTATTAAAATAATATTGGCATGTACTTAACTAAAGAAGTTAAAGAAGAAATCTTCGCAAAGCACGGATCGTCTGCACAAGACACAGGTTCGTCAGAAGGTCAAATCGCGTTATTTACGCACAGAATTAATCACTTAACGGAGCACTTAAAAAGAAATCGTAAAGATTATAACACAGAGCGTTCTCTAGTAAAATTGGTAGGTAAAAGAAGAAGCTTACTAGATTACCTAAAAAAGAAAGATATCAACAGATATCGTGCAATCGTAAAAGAATTAGGATTAAGAAAATAAAAACAAAAAGAGGCTTCGTGCCTCTTTTTTTAATTATATAAACACATATTTCTTTCTGTAGAAAGAAGTTATAAAAAGCTATAATTACTGGTTTTTCATTGGGTCAACACAACAACTACACACAACAACACAACGACCTTTGTTTAATTAGAATTAAAGAAAATTTATGATTCCAAAAGTTTTTAAAGAGGTCATTGACCTTGGTGACGGAAGAGAAATCTCTCTCGAAACCGGAAAATTAGCGAAGCAAGCACATGGTAGCGTTGTGGTACAATCAGGAAAATGTATGCTATTATGCACGGTTGTTTCTAACTATCACCAGTCTGATGTTGACTTTTTACCTTTAACGGTAGATTACCGTGAAAAATTTGCTGCAGCAGGTCGTTATCCTGGTGGATTCTTCAAAAGAGAAGCTAGACCAAGCGACGGAGAAGTGTTAACCATGCGTTTGGTGGATCGTGTATTGCGTCCGTTATTTCCAAAAGATTATCACGCAGAAACACAAGTAATGATTCAATTAATGTCGCACGATCCAGATGTAATGCCAGATGCCATGGCAGGTTTGGCAGCGTCAGCGGCAATTCAGTTGTCTGACATTCCGTTTGAAACAGCAATTTCAGAAGTACGTGTAGGGCGAATTAATGGTGAATTTATCATCAACCCAACCTTATCACAATTGAAAGAATCAGATATTGATATGGTGATTGGTGCTTCTGCAGATTCTGTAATGATGGTAGAAGGTGAAATGAAAGAGATTTCAGAAGAAGAAATGACCGAGGCTATCAAGGCCGCTCATGAAGCTATCAAAAAACAATGTGAAGCGCAGTTGCGATTGGCAGAAGCTTTCGGTAAAAAAGAAACCCGTGAATACGAACCAGAAGTTGAAGATGAAGAGTTAGCTGCGAAGATTCATGATATGGTGTATGACAAAACATACGCTATTGCAAAAGCAGGTTCTTCAAAGCACGAGCGCGGACAAGCGTTGAGCGATTTAAAAGAAGAAGTATTTGAATCGTTTACCGAAGAAGAGCAAGAAGCATTAGGAAAACTCATCCACAAATACGTTGCAAAAGCTCAAAAAGCAGCTATTCGCAACTTAACTTTAGATGAAGGATTGCGTTTGGATGGTCGTAAAACAACAGACATCCGACCAATTTGGTGCGAAGTAGATTATTTACCATCTACACACGGTTCTGCAATTTTTACACGTGGAGAAACACAAGCGTTGGCTACTGTAACACTAGGAACTTCTAGAGAAGCCAATGTGGTAGACATGCCATCATTTGAAGGTGAAGAGCGTTTCTACTTACACTACAACTTCCCTCCTTTTTCAACAGGAGAAGCACGCCCAATTCGTGGAACATCGCGTCGTGAAGTTGGACACGGAAACTTAGCGCAACGCGCATTAAAAGGAATGATTCCTGAAGATTGTCCATACACAGTACGTGTGGTTTCTGAAGTATTAGAATCAAACGGTTCGTCTTCTATGGCAACAGTTTGTTCAGGAACAATGGCATTGATGGATGCTGGTGTGCAAATGATTAAGCCTGTTTCAGGAATTGCGATGGGATTAATTTCGGATGCAGAAACTGGAAAATACGCTGTATTGTCTGATATTTTAGGTGATGAAGATCACTTAGGAGATATGGACTTTAAAGTAACAGGAACGGCTGACGGAATTACAGCATGTCAAATGGATATTAAAGTAAAAGGATTGTCGTATGAAATTCTTGTAAAAGCTTTAAAACAAGCACGTGACGGACGTCTACACATTTTAGGAAAACTGACGGATACGATTGCAACTCCAAACGAGAATGTAAAACCGCATGCACCAAAAATGATTACCAGAACGATTCCTGGAGAATATATTGGAGCATTGATTGGTCCTGGTGGAAAAGTAATTCAAGAGTTACAAAAAGAAACCAATACAACTATCGTAATTAACGAAGATCCTGAAACGGAAGAAGGAATTGTAGAAATTCTAGGAACCGACCAAGAAGGAATTGATGCGGTATTGGCAAAAATTAGTGCCATTACATTCAAACCTGAAAAAGGAAGTGTTTACGAAGTAAAAGTAGTAAAAATGCTCGATTTCGGAGCGGTGGTAGAATACCTAGAAGCACCAGGAAACGAAGTATTGCTACACATTTCTGAATTGGCTTGGGAACGCACTAACAATGTAAGTGACGTGGTAAAAATGGGTGATATCATCGATGTGAAATATTTTGGAGTAGATCCAAAAACACGCAAAGAAAAAGTATCGCGTAAAGCCTTATTACCAAGACCTCCAAGAGAAGAGCATAAACCACGCGAAGACCGTAAACCAAGAGAAGATAGAAAGTAATCTTTTTTGAAATATATGTATAAACGCCTCAACTTTTATTGAGGCGTTTTTTGATTATGATTGCTATCAGGGTTAAATGGATACTAATGCTAAAGCAACGATTCCTACCAACAATCCTAAGGCTCCAATTCCTGCCCCAAATACAGTTCCAATTGTTGAAAGTGTAGGGTTTTTTAATTGTATGCGTACAATTTCAGATTGATCAATCTGCAAAGTGTCTTTCCAAACAATCCCATAATACGTTTCTCCCGATTTTATTACTTTTTTATACTTTTTTTTAACTCCGGATTGCAAGTGTACTTTGACTTTTCGTTCACTCGCTACAGCTTCGTCTAAAGTTGCTGACGCATTTCTGTAGATAGTACAACTTTGTATGCAAAAGAAAAATGCCATCATCATTATTATTAGTTTATTTGTGATTTGAATACATTTCATAATTTCTGTTTTTTTAGATTATTTTATATTTAAAAGTCCAATTGAAACGCTAAGCCCAAACTCATAATCGTATGCAAACTATTTATACTTAAACGTATTTGCGGACCAATTGAAAAATTATTACTCACCATAACTTTAAGTTTTGACGTTATCGGAACGCCCACTGTAGCATTTCTATCATGACCACGAATAGTAAAATTTGGAGTTTTAAAATAGAAATATGACAACCCAATAAAAATATCTGTTTGCAACCAGTCGGCGAGTTCAAATTCTTTTCCCCAAGACAAACTCACTTCTGAAAAAGAATCATTAAGATCTGACAATATGACTATCTCTGACCCAAATTGCCCAGAAAGTAGAAATACATTTTCTTTAAATCTAAAGCTTATATCTCCGCTTATAACAAGACCGCCCGTTTTTGCACTTCGATAAACAGAAAGAGGATTTAAAGAAATAAAATTGAATCCAAAATCCTTTTTTTCTTGTCCACTACATAATAATGGCAATACTAATAAGATGACAATACATTTTTTCATAATGATCTAATTTTAAGATTAATATGAAACGAATCTACTATTGAAGTGTGGCTTTAGCATCCGAATTGTTGATTTGCAGTAGTATTCGGATATTTTTTCCAGTTTGTTTTTAAGAACAAATCACCAAAGACATAGCGATTTCATCAAATCTAAATTGATAAAAACACTAGAAAACACAATAGCTTAGCGTTACTTTAAAAGAAAATAACTTTGGAATCTTTTTAGAGAAAGTGTGGCAGAAATAATTTCCTTAAGAAGCACTTTTACTGGTGTCCGAAATCTTCATTTGAATGAAAATTTGAGATAAATTATAGAATATCAATGTGTTTTTCGATATTCGGAAGGTGTGAGATTTGTGAATTTTTTGAAGGCTGTGTAAAAAGTTGAACGTGAATTAAATCCACATTCTAGTCCGATAGCGACAATGGTATAATTGTCAAAATCATTATCTTTTAATAACACTTTTGCTTGATGCACGCGCAACGAATTGATATAATCTGAGAAGTTATATTCGCTACAACTATTGATCAATTTTGACAAATGTCCGCCACTAATATTGAGTTCATCAGACAATTGCTCCAAACTCAATTTAGCATCTAAAAATCGTTGTTCTGTGAGAATATAATTGGCAATGGTTTCAAACTCTCGTTGGTGTTTTTCAGATAAATCCGTTTTAGTTTCTGAAATTATTTTTTTAGTCGTTTCCGGTTTTAATTCTGCTAATTTTCCACGCAATAGGATTCGGTCGTGTAATAAGGTATAACGTGAAGTTCCTTGGTATCCAATCCAATACAACAACACAGAAGTTGCCAATCGTAACGGATAATACGCACGTGCATCGCTAAAATACGTATTCAACACAATTGCCAATACCCAGAACAAAAGGACAAATCCGCCCAAAATCAAAAAGATTTTCAGCCATTTGATGTCGTCATAATTCGCGATAAAATCTAGCAATTTGCTCTTTTCAAAGACAATTCGGACACATTTATAAAAAAGAAAAATCGAAAACGCAGCATTGACCATTTCTTCTACAGAAGTGTACAGGTTGATAGCGGAAACATCATTTTCAGAAGCCGTTACAATAAAAATACTTCGCACTATCAATTCCAACACAAATAAAATAATGGCGACATTTAAAAAGCTACGGACTTGTTCCTGAATTTTTAAATAATGAATCAAAAACATGTAAAACATGGGCATAATCAACATATACCAAGGCACTAAAAATTGCCGTAAAAAGAAAAAATCGAACCGGAAATCTTTGGCAATCAACCATGCTTGCAGATTGTTGAGCGAGAGAAAGAAAACGGTCAGATTTAAAAAGATAATGACACTATCAACCTTCTTTTTAGAAAACAACGTAAAACCATTAAAGATAAATCCTTGTACAGCTCCAGCAATTAGTAAAAAGTTAAAAAAGTTGGCGTCCATTCATTTTTCTTTGTGTGAAAGTAGGAAACTCAAATCAAACTTAAAATTTTTTCGTATGTTATTTGAAGTGAATTATAGGTTATTTTTTGACAAACTCTATTCTGTAGTGACGCAATAGCGATTTTGTTACCTACTTTTACACACAATTATGTTGAAGAAACGCTTCTTTTAAAAACGTATGTTTTCAAAAAAATCAAACTTATCAACGCAGTCGATAGCAAACAAATTCCCCAAACCCATCGGTGATGAAACTGCAATACTTCCACCAAAAACAAATGCAATACAGTACTAAAAATCAATGCGCCAACATCCACCACAAAGGCTTTGTACAAACTTTTAACATACGAACCTTTATGTGAAAACGTGAATTTTCTGTGCAATGCATGTTGGCGCACAATACCAATCACAAAAGCTGCAATCCAACTCAGCGTAGCTTTCGGCGAAAACGGATTGACATAGTACATAACTTCATAAGTCAAAAATCCTAAAATCACACCGATTCCTGCAATAATTAACATTCGAAATGTTTCAGATTGTTGGTTGTTCATGAATTAAAAGATTGAAAAATTGAAAGATTAAAGAACTAAAAGACTCACCAACTCAAAAACTCAATACTCACTACTTCCAAAGAACCCAATACAAACCTTTCGCGTCTGTTTTCATTTCGTTTGAAATCAGCAAAATGATCAATTCTTCTACATGTGAAATGTATCCTAAAATCATAGCGATGTAAAATAAAGTTTCGTTGTAACTCCACGCAAACAGCACAAAAATGAAGAAACCTTGTACGTAACCGCCAATTTTTGTAGTGTATAAATGTAAGGTCGGATATTGCTTGAACTTGAGAAACGACACCAACAATCCTAAAAAGAAGAAACCGATAAATACCCAAAGCATCCAAATGGACTGTGACATTTCTTGAAGTTTAAACATAAAAATTCCCAAAAAAGCCGCGATAAAGGTTCCGTTGTCGGCGAGTGAATCGAGTTTTGCGCCAAAGTTGGTTTGCAGATTGAAACTTCGCGCAATCAAACCATCTAAAATATCTGTGACGAGATTTACACATAAAAATATGGCAAACAAATTCGCTTCTTCAGTGTAAATAAACCAAAGAATCAACGGAAACGTGAGCAATCTGTAAAAACTTAAAAAGTTAGGAACGTTGTAAATGTTTTCTTTTTGCATGTTAAAATGATTTTTTAAGGTGTAATTGAACTAAGAAATAACTCATACTGATATGTAAACTGCTTGAAATCGCAAACAACAAAAGTGCGTTGGGAAACGTGATAAATCCCAAAAGGAAATACACCAAATTCACGCCGAAAGCAGAATCTGTTTTATCAAGAAGCATAAAAAACAATGCGTGTGTTTCAGATTTTTCACCAGCTTCAATTCCTAGTTTGCGTTTCATATACGAATTCGGCAACTCAAACAACATATAGGAAACACCCAACACAAAACCGAGCCAAAATGCATGTGTTAAGTGAAATGAAAAAAGTAAATTCATTAAAAACAACAACAATCCATTTACGACAGAAACTACCAGAAATCCGCGCCAGGTTTTGTTGTTGCCAAATAATTTTGTTGAAATCGGACGCTTTACATTTGAAAAAATAGCTGTCTTAATAATGATCATGTGCAACACATTTGATATGAGCAACGGCAACAAAACGATGGCAATATGCTGTGAAAAACTATACATCTTCCTCCAAAAATTTGAGCATTTGTAATGCCGTTTGCAACACACGTTTTGAAAAATCATACGCAATCAAAATGCTAGAAACTTCGTAAAAGGAAAGTCGCGTGATGATGTACACTTTCAACGAATATTGGCTCGCTTGCAACCATTCGTGCCACGTTGCTCCGTTATACAATTCAAAATGTTCTTTTAGATATTCGTAAAAAGTTGCTTTGTTAAAATTTTCAGGCAATACAAAACTCAAAAACTCCACAATATCGCGCTGTGGAAAATCGACAACCGCCAATTCCCAATCGTAAATGGCAGGTGTTCCATTCTTCCGAATCGCAATGTTTCTCGGGTTGCAATCGTTGTGAATAATCGTTTTTGCTATCGAAATTTCATTGGCTTGTGTTTCCAAATTGTCTATTTCATTCAGTAAATTTTTCAACGCAAACCGATTTTCTGCTGTAGCACATTCCGCAATCAACAATTGCATCATTTTTGTATACAATTCGGCAGCGTTCCAAGGTTGAAAAGCTTCAATATGTGTAAAATCTTTCACAGAAACTTCTTGGTGAAACTGCGTCATCGCTTTAATCACTGAAGAAATATGTGGTTTTTTCCAATGCGTTGGATGATTTTCCGCATTCATCAATTGCATCTTTTCGGCAGGCAAAAACTCTTGAATCAGCATAAAAATCTCGCGTTTCAAATTGACGTGTTTTCCAAAATATTTCGGCATGCATTCAAAACCGTTTTTGTGCAAATACGTGTAAATTTCAATTTCTTTCAGATGACAATTGTGATATTCCAACTGTGGCTTGAAACGTTTCAGCAAATCCGACAATTTCGGATCAATGGAAGCTGCGATTGTGTGCAAGCCTTTCATCACTTCATCGTCCAACGGTTTGGATTTTATGAGTACATCTTTGATTTTTTGCTGTCCATTTTTAGTCGTGTATGCAATTTGAAACGGCAAAAACCCAATAATTTTTTTATTGACTTTAGAAGCGATATTCGTCAAAATTCCATTCTCCAGCAACGCATGTGTTTTCGGCTGAATATCTTGAATCTGCTTGTCTTCAAAAAAACCATTCAAACTCGATTGCACAAAATTTGGCGTCAATTCAGACAGCAACAACCACGAAACAGGTTTATTTCTTCCTAATTTTTCATGTGCTTTCGCGAATTCACCACTAACAATTGCCGCATAGGTTGAAATTTCCAAACCTAAGGCAAAACCAGCAATCAATTTGGCAAAACGCATCACTTTTCCACTTCCGCGACACTTCATAATTTCCAGTGCTTGCGCTTGTCGCGGCAAGGAAGTTCCACCACCAACCGTACCAATGACTACATTTGGAAGCGTCAACTGAACATGTAAACCGTTCTCTTTTTTTGACAAATGCAATTGTCCAACACTCGATTCATGAATCGAAGCCAAATCTTGTCCAGTTGCTACAAAAATAGCGGCAATCGCATTCGCTACGTTGATGTTATAGCCAATCATGCCATCTTTTTCTGCTAATTTTTTTGACGGATAAAAAAACTGTAATAACTTTTCAGAAGTCGTTCGCAATACTTTTTGAATGATTTCTTCTGAAAGAGTACATTCAGCCACCACATGAATTCCTCTTCCCGACTCCATATTATAGCGAGACACTTTTTTATCGCACGCGCCGTTGCCTTCAATCACAAAATCTACAGGCTTGATATTTGTTTCTTTAAAAAACGCTTCTACTAAGTGCAACATAGCATGCCACGTACAGGTCGTCGTCATATTTTGTCCCGATGCATCGCCAGTTTCATAAGTGAATTTTGTGTGAATGATGTGTTCTTGTTGGATATTTTCTATCTGAATTAATGTAGCATGATTGGAATGCGATTCCGCAACTTTTTTGATAGCTTGAAATGTGTTTATAACAAATTGCTTGAAAATACTCGCTTCTTCTTCATTCGTAAAAATAAACATCGGCGCACGCGTCATTTTTTGCCATTTTACTTCCGCAGAAAAACCATTGCTCTTGCTGATAACTTTTGCTCCACGATTCATGCTGGCAACCAACGCACCTTCCAACGTTCCTGCGGGTGCGTACACCAATTCCTGTGTTCCGTTATCGTTAAAAAGTAGTGGACCAACAATTCCGAGTGGAATTTCAGTGCTTCCAATATAGGATTCTATATTTCCGCGAATATCATGAAACTCCAATTTCGATTGTGATATCTCATTAATTTTGATGTTTTGCTGTGTTAAAAAGTCCAAACGCAAGTTGGTCGCTGTGTTTGTAACCAATCCTCTTCCTGGAATAATCGGTATTTCCATAGTTTCTGAGTTTTTCTTAGCTCCAAAATTATTGTTATAATCACATTTACACTTACGTAAAACTCAAACACTTAATTTATTTTTTGTGATTTTCGCAAAATATGATTGTAAAATCATTCACAAGCATATACGTTTGTCACTCCGAAGGGAAACTCGTAATTTTGCAGCCTATTTTATACATTGTATCATGGTCAAATTGAAAATTGCGAATTTGGACGGAAAGCCTGAAATTTTCCACTCCATTCAAGGAGAAGGAAAAAACATGGGCCAACCAAGTGTGTTTATTAGAACATCGCTTTGCAATTTGCATTGTATTTGGTGCGATACCGATTATACGTGGAATTGGGAAAAGACGCGATTTACACATGTAAAAGATGCCGATCCTACATACACAAAGTATAAAATGGACGACATGATTATTTCGCTTACGCTGGAAGAAATCTATGCGGAAGTTGCGAAAACAGGTTGTAAAAATATTGTATTGACTGGCGGCGAACCGATGATGCAACTCCAAGGAATTTCTGCCTTGATGGAATATTTCAATACAAAAGCAGACGATTATTTTTTTGAGATTGAAACCAACGGAACCTTATTACCCGATGCTACCTTTGAAGCGTTAATTGATCAATATAATGTGTCGCCCAAATTAGAAAATTCCAATAATCCGAAGAAATTACGCGAAAAACCTGAAGTCTATCAATATTTTGCGACGAATGAAAAGGCTGTTTTTAAGTTTGTGATTGCGTCAGAGAACGATCTCACGGAAGTGTTAACGATTTGCAAGAACTATCAAATTCCGAACGAAAAAGTGTATTTAATGCCCGAAGGAACGAATCCAGAAGCATTAAAACAGAAGCAACAATGGCTAATAGAAGTTTGCAAAAAATACCAATTTCACTACACCGATCGCTTGCACGTACATATTTACGGCGACAAAAGAGGTGTTTAATTATTTGTTTTTTAAGCAATTACAGGAAAACTTAAACTTTATTTTAAATAATTCTTATGTTTCTGTAACATTTTTGTCATTTCATACGTATAACTAATTGCGTAAGCACAAGATTAAAATCCCAAGCATATTACATGAGACAACTTAAAATTACCAAGCAGGTTACCAACAGGGAAACCGCGTCATTAGACAAATATCTTCAAGAAATCGGTAAAGTTGACCTTATTACAGCAGACGAAGAAGTAGAATTAGCACAGAGGATTAAGGCTGGCGATCAAATAGCGCTAGAAAAATTGACAAAGGCTAACCTTCGTTTCGTAGTATCGGTTGCAAAACAATATCAAAATCAAGGATTGACACTTCCTGATTTGATTAATGAAGGGAATTTGGGACTTATCAAAGCCGCGCAGCGTTTTGACGAAACGCGTGGTTTTAAATTTATTTCGTATGCCGTATGGTGGATTCGTCAATCTATCTTACAAGCATTAGCTGAACAATCGCGTATTGTTCGTTTACCTTTGAACAAAATTGGTTCAATTAACAAGATTAATAAAACTTTTGCGTATCTTGAGCAAAGTCATGAAAGAGTACCTTCTGCAGAAGAAATTGCAAAGGAATTGGACATGACCGTGAATGATGTGAAAGAGTCTATGAAAAACTCTGGACGCCACGTATCTATGGATGCGCCGTTGGTTGAAGGAGAAGATTCAAACTTATATGACGTATTGAATTCTGGTGAATCGCCAAATCCTGATAAAGAACTCTTACATGAGTCTTTAAAAACAGAGATTGAGCGTGCGCTAGAAACGTTGACACCAAGAGAAGCAGACGTAATTCGTTTGTATTTCGGATTAGGAAACCAACATCCAATGACCTTGGAAGAGATTGGTGAAACCTTCGATTTAACGCGCGAGCGTGTACGTCAAATTAAGGAAAAAGCGATCCGTCGCTTGAAGCACACTTCACGTAGTAAAATATTAAAGACATATTTAGGATAAAAGTTCCTATAAACCGTACAGCAGTTTAGTTTTTATAACATAACTGTTCGTTTTTTGATTGATGAATGACGCTCTCGCATTGCGAGAGCGTTTATTTTATACTACTTTTGTCAACAAATAACAACACACTACAATTATGTCTACAAAACGAATTGCGCCATCTATTCTGGCGGCTGATTTTGCCAATTTACAACGCGATATTGAAATGGTAAACCAAAGTGAAGCCGATTGGTTTCATATTGATATTATGGACGGCGTTTTTGTGCCGAATATTTCTTTTGGAATGCCCGTTTTAAAAGCGATTAGCCAACACGCTACCAAAACGATTGATGTCCACTTAATGATTGTGGATCCTGATCGGTATATTCAAACGTTTGCCGATTTGGGCGCCAATGTGTTAACAGTTCACTATGAGGCTTGTACACATTTACACAGAACGTTACAAGCCATAAAAGCAGCTGGAATGAAAGCTGGCGTTGCGTTGAATCCACATACCAATGTGAGTCTGTTAGAAGATGTAATTCAAGATATTGATTTGGTGTGTTTGATGAGTGTAAATCCTGGCTTTGGTGGACAATCGTTTATCGAAAACACATACGATAAGGTCAAAAAATTGAAAGCATTAATTACCGAAAAAGGAGCTGCTACAGAAATCGAAATTGACGGTGGCGTGAATGATAAAAATGCCAAAGCGTTGGTTGATGCTGGCGCAGATGTGTTGGTTGCAGGAAGTTTTGTATTTCGTTCTGAAAATCCGATAAAAACAATTCAAAATTTAAAGACAATCGTTTCTTGAGATAGATTTAAGAACCATATTTTAACAAAAAAGTCATCCTTAGGATGGCTTTTTTTTGTGACCTATCGAGTGCAAATCGCGTCAAAAAAATCCTTTTTAATTTAAAATTTCTACGTTTTTTTCAGAAAAATACACTTTTCTAAAAGACTTTTTACGGACAAGAAACAGCTTTTTTAGTGTCAATTCCGTGAATTGACCACCCTTTTTTCGATTTTTTCACAAAAACAAAATAAGCTACTAATAATCAGCATTTTATATTGATTTTTATTGTACTGTTTTCCGTGAATATAGACTCTGAATTCGGGAAAACGGGCAAAATGCTGTTGTCTTTTGTTTATAACAATTGTACTTTTACCTACACCTATTTGATAAAAATCCCTAAAAGCCGACACGAAAATGTTAACTCTAAAAAATTGTATTGAATGTCATCAAATGAACTATCGTTACGCTACGATCTTTTAAACTCCCAAATGAACCCGCATTTTATTAATAATGCAATCCAAAGTATCTGTAATGCTATGACCAAAGGAAATGTGAATCAGTCAATCAACTGGCTCAATAGACTCTCACATTTGTACCGACTCGTTCAAAAATCTACAAAATCGAAACTCATTGATTTGCAGGACGAGATTGAAATTTCAAAATTATATATTGAATTGCAACGCGATCTTTTTGACAAAGGTTTTTCATATAGTATTCTAATTGACGAAGCCTTAAAAGAAGATTTAGAATATACCAAAGTGCCACCATTAATTTTTCAACCACTCATTGAAAATGCTATTTTACACGGCTTGAAAGACATGAAACGAAACGGAAAAGGAACTTTGAAAATTTCCATCAAGCTAGAAAAAGAAATGTTATACGTGTGTATCACAGACAACGGTAATGGCATTACCAAAACAAAAAAAGAACTAAACGAAAGCTCAGGTATTTCCTTAGAAAATATCAACGAGCGTTTAAAAATCATCAATGGCACTACGAGCGAGAAAAAGCTTCTCGACGTACGAACCTTACGCTGCGATGCTGGAATTATTTCAGGTACACAAAGCTGCTTGCGAGTTCCATTAATTCAAATTTAAAAATCAGCTACATTCATATTCAACATGCGCTTTACATTATTGTACATGTGAGGTAGTTTGGCACGAAATTCTTCAGGAGTTTCAAAGAAATGCTCAATCAACACAGATAAAAATTCATACTGATTCTCAAAAGCATACTCGCGTAAATAATTTACTTTTATCAAGCGCTTTTGAGCATCTTTATCTGTAAGTGCTGCCAGCAATCGTTTGTAATTTCGCAAAAATTGTCGCGCCGTATAGGTACGTTCTGTCAAAAAACTAAAATGCAACGCGTGTGTCAATTCGTGAATCCCGAGATTTAGATTGTCATCTTCAATTTTGATACCTTCTTCAAAATCTTCCCATGAAAATACCAAGGTTTTGTATTTCGGATTGGCTTCTCCTTTGTGTAATTGCTGTGTAATATTGGAGAAATAATGCTGTGGATAGACTAAAATCGTTTCAAATCGCGAAAGCAAATACCGACGAAATCCAAACGTAATCATCACTGCTGTAGCCGAAATTAATAATTGCATGCGTTCTGTAACTCGTAAATCTTCGCGTCCTACAAAGGTGTGAGAACGTATAAAACGCAATACTCTATGCTCAAAAACACGCTTTTCTTTCACCGTTAATTTGTTGTAAAAAGGTACTTCATTTGCAACAATACTTCGCTGTCGCTTTGTAAACGCATCTGAAAACAACACAAAGTGATGCAAATTGGTATTTTTGTATAAAAAAGCTTTCAGATAATCTAATGGCAATGCAGATAATTTAAAGAATACGCGTAGAAAATTACGTTGGTATAAGTTATACTTCAATTTGCATGCTAAAATAGAAATTCTAGATTGATAAAAAATAACTTAGAACTAAATTTAAGATGATTTGAATCGTTATTTGTAAAAAAATAATTCAAAAACGTATAAAATTGAAAGAAAATGACGAAACTTATCCGTTTTGATACTGAACTTATGAGAGAATTATATATTTTTAGCCTACTAATTTAAGCTATGATGAAACAATTATATAAAGTAAGGTATGCTGTATGTGCATTGTTGTTTGCCTTTGCAAGTTGCGCTGAAGATGATTCTGTAATTATTACGCCTGAAGGTGGAGAAAATCCAAACCCAAATCCCGATCCTGTAGTGTTGGCTCCCGAAGTGGAAGTATATGACGCTGATAAAGTACACAATAACATCACATTAGTAGCAAATGTTGCTAGTGAAACTGCTTTTTTACTAAACAAAACAGGACAAAAAGTACATGAATTCACTTTTGACGCACCTTTGGGAAATGACTTAGAAATACTACCAAATGGAAAACTATTAGGCATTTTTAAAGATCCAAACGCTCAAATTACCTTTGGAGGCTACGGCGGAACCGTTAAAATTATGAGTATCAATGGAAACGTGGAATGGGAATACACGTTAAGTAACCAAAATTTTGTGTTGCATCATGATGTGGAAATGCTACCCAATGGAAATGTTTTATTATTGGTTTGGGAACGTATTCCAGAAGCAGACGCTGCTTTACAAGGTTCTGCAAATCCTGGCGATATTTATCCAGAAACATTAATGGAAATAAATCCTGACACTAATTCTATTGTATGGCAATGGAGAAGTTTTGATCACATCGTTCAAGATGACGATTCATCGTTACCAAATTATGGCATTGTAAGTCAAAATCCACACAAAATCAACATCAATTACAACCCAATTGCCAATGGCGACATTATGCACGCCAACGGTTTTGATTATGATACAGCCAAAGATGTAATCTATTTGAGTGTAAATTTTTTTAGCGAAGTTTGGGTAATTGACCACAGTACAACAACTGCCGAAGCTGCTACAGGTTCTGGCGGAAATTATGGAAAAGGCGGCGATTTGATTTATCGTTTTGGAAATCCGCGTGCCTATGACAATATGATGGGAGAAGTTCGTGGCGACAGAAATCACTATCCAAACTTATTAGAAGATGGTGTACAAGGAGAAGGAAATATGTTATTGTATGTAAACGGATTTGCAGAAGGTGTTTCTACCGTGTACGAACTAGAAATGCCAACAACATTTTCGTTACTTCCTGATACAGACAACGAACCAAATGTGGTATGGTTTTATAAAAATGATGCCATATTTTCCAGTAAAGTTTCTGGAGCAGAACGCTTAGACAACGGAAACACCTTAATCTGTGAAGGTGATTTTGGCTTTTGGGAAGTCACACCAGAAAAGGAATTGGTTTGGAAATACAATGGCGGCGAAGGCTCGTTCTTTTGGAGAGCATACGATTACGAAGTGGACGATCCTGTATTGGCAAGTTTCGGATTGTA
The DNA here is from genome assembly GCF_003054265.1 of Kordia periserrulae. Lineage (GTDB taxonomy): Bacteria > Bacteroidota > Bacteroidia > Flavobacteriales > Flavobacteriaceae > Kordia > Kordia periserrulae. The sequence goes on from NZ_QBKT01000001.1 coordinate 206,622, forward strand.
AAAGTCAATATTTATAATAATTTAAGAGAAGCTGAATAATATATTATTCAGCTTCTTTTTTTGCTTTTTTTTCAAAAAACACAGGTGTTTTTGTAACAAATCAACTGCTTTTGATACTTATTTGGCGAAGCCAACTCAAAAACAATTCGCCATGCAAATACTGTACAACTTTCACCAACGTTTTGCTAAATTCCTAATTCCAATTGCGCTTTTTACAGCAACCTATTTTTTAATAAAATCCCCATATTTTTTAGAAAATTCCAATACACTTTCCTTTGCTGTTTCTGCGGATTTATTACTAACGATTCCTATCATCTATTTTTTATTGATTCGAAAAACAAGTATTCCAAAAACCACCGTAGTTCCTGTCATGCTGATTGGTTTAGCGATTGGGTTTTCAACGCTTCCAGCAACAAATCAAGAATATTTACAATTGTTTAAAACATGGTGTTTACCTGTGATTGAAATCGGTGTCGCATCATTCATCATTTACAAAGTCCGAAAAGCAATTCTCTTTCACAAACAGCAAAAAACTTCGGTAGACTTTTTTACTGCATTGAAAAAAACCTGCGCAGCAATACTACCAAAACCAGTAGTGATTCCGTTTGCCACCGAAATTGCGGTCTTTTACTATGGATTTATCTATTGGAAACGAAGAAAATTAGCCGAAAACGAATTCAGCTATCACAAAGAAAGTAGCTATTTAGCCTTATTTTTTGGGTTGATATTAATTGTGGCGATTGAAATTGTTCCAATTCATATTTTATTAGCAAAATGGAGTGAACTTGCCGCGTGGATTCTCACAGGACTCAGTATATATTCTGGAATACAAATATTCGGCTATGCAAAATCACTCATGAAACGCCCAATTGCGATTGAAAATAATCGTTTACTATTGCGATACGGCATCATGCAAGAAGCAGAAATTCCATTATCAGATATCAAACAAATCACACTTACAAGTAAAGAATTTGACAAAGAAGAAAATAGTGCACGACTTTCCATCGTAGGAGAATTGGAAGGTCATAACGTACTTATTGAAACCAATAACGAACATCAGTTGCGCGGTTTATTCGGCAAGAAAAAAGCATTTACAAAAATTGCGTTGTTTGTGGATACGCCAGCAAAGCTGAAATCGTTTATTGAAAATTCTTTACAAGATTAGATATTTCATCAAAGTACTTCTCGATACAAATTCGCTTCATTTCGACAAGCTCAATGAGCTGCAAATTTACTCGAAGTGACGGTTTTTGAAATTGAAGCTGAACTCGAAATTGAAATCGAAACAAATCGTTACTTCTAGTGAAATTTAGTATCGAGAAGTGCTTTGAAAACCAACATTTACTTTTCAAAAAAATTCAACATTCAACATTAAAAATTTAATCCTCAACTACTTCCCACATCTTGTCAGCATTCAAACGAAACGTTTCCACATAATCAAAATTACATTGACTCGGCGCAATAATGGATAAAAATGGTTGCTGATGCTTGTCGCGATACAAATGGTAAATTTCACCGACAATTGGTTCAAAGTTGAATTTTGCATTGTAAATCAGGTTGTTATATTCAAACTTTTCCATCAACGCGTCGTATTCTGCTTTGAGTTCGTCATACCGCGCTTTGACTTGTTTGTTGACTTTATCAATGTTTACATTTTTCCAGGTAATGGTATCTGGCGTTTCAATTCGTGGTGCGCCTACGTTAGTAGCATACGGTTTTAGCGCCGCATTATAGCTATTGCTTTCTTCATCAAAAACTACATTATCAGGTCTTTTATCTTCCTTCTCTTGCATAACTTTACTTCTTCTTTTTTAATACTTATCTGGATTTGCAATCACGTCTTGCGCTCTTTTTTTCAACGCTTCTAATTTATCTTTATCCATTTTATTTAGCAAACTCATCATCATATTCATACGTTGGTTATCTTCAAAATGCGCACGTTTTTCGTCTAAAAAATTCCAATACAACGAATTAAATGGACAGGCATCTTCGGTTTCTTTTTTAGAAATTTTATACGTGCAATCTTTACAATAATTACTCATTTTATTGATATAGCTTCCGCTAGAAACGTACGGTTTTGTGGCTACCAATCCGCCATCAGCAAATTGACTCATCCCACGCGTGTTCGTAATTTCAACCCACTCAATCGCGTCAATATAAATACCTAAATACCATTTATCAACCTCATCAGGATGCATTTGCGTGAGCAGCGCAAAGTTTCCTGTAATCATCAAGCGTTGAATGTGATGCGCATACGCGTGATTCAAGCTTTGAGAAATGGCATGTTTCAAACAATTCATTTTTGTGTTTCCTGTCCAGAAAAAATCAGGAAGCTTGTTCGAATTGTCTAATTTGTTCAAAGTTCTATAATTTGGCATTTCTTTCCAATACATTCCGCGCATATATTCACGCCAACCCAAAATTTGTCGCACAAAACCTTCTACTTGCGAAATATCAATGTCGTCTTTATGATGGCGCCAATACGAAATGACGGTTTCAATCACTTCTTTTGGATGCAGCATTTTAGAATTCATTGCAAATGACAAGCGACTGTGAAATAAGAAATGTTCATCCGTGTGCATCGCATCTTGATAATCGCCAAAATACTGTAATAAATTCTTGCAGAAATAATTCAACACATCCAAACATGCATCGCGATTCGTTGGCCAATGAAAGTTGTCAACATCTATGTTTCCTATGGTTTCCACGTCTGCCTTTTGAATCATTTCATAGATTTCTTCTACAGAGTTTTCTAGCTGTTTTTCAGTGGGAATTTCAGGTTCGCCTTTCCACTTTTTACGATTGCTTTGGTCAAAATTCCATTTGCCACCTTCAGGATCTTTCTCATTCAGCATCATAATGTCATACTTTTTGCGCATATCGCGGTAAAAATATTCCATGACCATCTGCTTTTTCCCTTCGTAAAAGTCTGTAAAATCAGTTCGCGAGGTTAAAAAATGTTCGGTGTCGTATGCTTCTGTTTCAATATCAATTTCATCACAAAAATTCGTTAACTGCTCGTCCAAACGATATTCGTCGGGCAATTGATATTCAAACTTTTCAATGTCGTGTTCGTCAATCAATTGTTTCAAATTCTCCACCAAATCCTGTAGATTCTTCTCGTCATCTAACGTATAATAAACAACTTCATGACCTTCATTTTCAAGCCAATCCGCAAACGAGCGCATGCTTTTAAAAAACGCTACTACTTTTTGTATGTGATGTTTTACATAATCCGTTTCCTGACGCATTTCCGCCATAAAATAGACAACTTCGTCATTTGTGTCTTCATACCAAGAATGCTGCTGATTGAGCTGATCGCCCAAAATAAGTCGTAGTGTTTTCATATATTTTTAAAATAATCTTGGTTGTAGCCAAAGATTTTGAAATTTGTTGTTGGCATCGTAGCGTTCGGCTTGCAATCGCACATTAAACGTTCGGTTGCGAGGATCGTTTCCAACGCCCGAAACATATTGCCAATTTCCGTAATTGCTATGCACATCGTAATCGAGTAACATAGATTCAAAATACGCCGCGCCAATTCGCCAATCCAATTGCAAGGTTTTGGCAAAATACGAACCCACATTTTGTCGCCCGCGATTGCTCATCCAGCCTGTATGTTTGAGTTCGAGCATATTTGCATTGACAAAAGGTTCGGAAGTTTCGCCGTCAATCCATTGTTGAATTTGTTTTTGGTCATCATTCCACTCGTACGATTTTTGTAGAATTCCTTCCAGTTGAAACAAATGATTTCCGTGTTTTAGGGAAACATACTTAAAAAAGTCGCGCCAAATCAATTCAAAAATCATCCAATACGTTGATTGATTCTTCTCAATTTCAGATTCGTATTTTTTAACTTCATGATATATTTTTCGTGGCGACAAACTACCATTTGCCAACCACGCAGAAAATTTAGAACTGTAATCTTTCCCTACCAATCCGTTGCGTGTTTTTTTGTAATAGGACAACTTTTTGGTATTCCACGCATATTCTTCTAAGCGTTGTAATCCAGCTGTTTCGCCACCTTTAAAAGGAAATGCTGTGCGCGAATCACGTTCAAAATGCTCCAATCCTAAGTCGTGTAATGTTGGGGCTTTCGTCAGATGCGCCACGCGATTTTTCTCTGGCATTTTGGAAACGGTTTCCATCGGACGAACACTTGCGTATTTTTCACATTTTTTTCGAAAGACCGTAAATACTTTCGGAATCTGGTCAATTGACATCGGAATGTCTTCTGGGTGAAACAAAAATTGGTCGTAACTTTCTATCCAATTCACATGCTCAGGAAGTGTATTTTGTACTTTTTTAGCGACAGAAACTTCTTTGGCAGTCCATTCTTTTTGCGAATAAACCGAAGTCACATTGTGAATCGAAATATATTCTGCAATTATTTTTTCAGGATAATCCACATGTACAAACAACGGAATATTCAATTCGTTGAGTTGATTTTGCAAATCTGCAACGGTTTCTATCAAAAATTGGGCGCGGTACTTTCCTGTTTTCACAAATCCGAAACGGTCTTTTTCAAACTGTCGCGGATCAAAACAATACACCGCCATGACAAAATTATTTTCTTTTGCCGCTTTTACCAACGAAATTTGATCATGCACACGCAAATCATTTCGAAGCCAAACCAATCCTATTTTAGTCATTTTTTGTGTTTTTATTTCTGCGACAGCGCTCACTACAATATTGTACTTCATCCCACACACGCTCCCATTTTTTGCGCCATGTAAACGGTCGTTCGCAAACTTTGCAGATTTTTGTAGGAAGGTGTGTTTTCTTCATTTGAGTGCTTTGTTTAACAAATATACAAAATGATGAAACAAAAATAGTTTTCTGACTCAAAATTGTATCTTTAAGCGCTAATTTGAAATGATTATGAATATTAAATACATGCTTGGCGCGATGATTTCCATTCCGCTGTTGCCGATACTTTATTTCCAGGGAAAGAAAATCGAGCGTACCATTCCGAAATTACCTGAAGCTACCGATGTTGAAGGAATGTCTGCTGTAGAAAATACGCAATCATTTCAAATAGTAGCTATTGGCGAAAGCACCATTGCTGGTGTTGGCGCCAATTCACACGCCACAGGATTTATAGGAACCTTGGCAAACGAATTGTCTGCACAAATTCCGGCAACGATTTCATGGAAAGTCTATGCAAAAAGTGGGTATACTGCCAAATGTGTCACGCAAAAAATCATTCCAACAATTGAAGATCAAAACGTAGATATCATCGTGATTGGTTTGGGTGGAAATGACAGTTTTGCACTGCGTACGCCCAAACGCTGGAAAAAAGACATCAACGATTTGATTATTAATATTCGCTCAAAATACCCAAAAACACCTATTGTTTTTACCAATATGCCACCGATTAAAGAATTTACCGCTTTTACGGGAACGTTCAAATTTGTGATTGGTAATTTGGTGTTGCATTTGGGTAAAGAGCTCGAAAAAATTGTGAAACACCATGAAAATGTCTATTTCAATGCACGAAATTTAGAATACGACGATTTGATAAACCGCATGAATTTAGACGCTGCACCTGAAGATTTTTTCAGCGACGGCGTGCATCCATCGGAATTGGCATATCAAGTTTGGGCAAAAGACATGGCAGAGTTTATGGTGGAAAATGTAAATTTCAAAAGAAAAAGCATTCTTGCTAGCTGAAATTTACAGCGCATTGCACTACTTAATTTACAAAGTTTTGCTACTTTAGAAACCTCAATTTTATGAAACTTTATGTTATGAATTTTAGATATATTTTCCTTTCTCTTATGGCTGCAATTTGTGTGATTTCTTGTGCAGATAACAACAAAAAAGAAAATAACGCAACAACTACAGAACAATCTAAAAATACGGAAAATACTGCTGAGAGTGTTGTCTTGGTACAATCGTTTGTGGACGCTCGTAATAGTTACAACAAGGAAAAATTAGCCGCAATGACACCGAAAAATTATCAAGAATCATTTGATAATAAAGTTGTAGAAGTAAAAAGTCAAGATGATTTTTTAGCACAAATCGGTTGGGCAAAAGTCATGGATTCTAAAACCACCATTGAAAAAGTAATTTCAAAAAATGATGCTGCTGTGGTTGTTATTGAAACCAATAGTAATTATATCAATACGGCATTGGAATTAAAACCGCGAAAATTTAAAACAAAATATTACTTAAAAGACGGTAAAATTGTAAGACAAAGTTTTGGCTATCCACCAAATGAAAAAATAGATGTAAAAGCTAATAATGTTATATACGGAAATTTTGAACGATACTGCAAAGTGAGAAATATTCCAGTTTCGTGGGAACCAACAAAAGAAGATGGGGAAATTCTACGAAAAGCATTGGAAGCGTATGCAAATCGCGAAAGAGAGCCAAAACAGTAAGTCAACTACTTTGAAATAATCTCTTCAAAAAAGGAATTACGTAGTTTCACGCTATTTTTTTTGAATAAATACTCCTATTTTCATGGAAAACTTTACTCCATGAATATTTCAAATTTACCAGAAAAGCCAGACATGATCTTAATCATCACTGATCAAGAACGTGCTACTCAAAATTTCCCTCCAAATTGGGAAAGTGAAAACTTAAAAACCATGACATTTTTAAAAGATCATGGTTTTACGTTTAACAAAGCATTTTGCAACTCGTGCATGTGTTCGCCAAGTAGAACCACTCTGTTTACAGGTGTATATCCTGCACAACACGGAGTCACACAAACGCTCACTTTTGGCGGTCGTTATTCGGATGCAGAAACACAATTAGACCCAAAAATATACAACATGGCACGTATGCTTTCGGGTGAAGGTTATGATGTGCAATACAGAGGAAAATGGCATTTGAGCAAAGGCGAAACCGAAGAAGGTTTGACCGCTTCCGAAATTGCACTTACAGGTTTTAGAGGTTGGATTGCTCCTGATGCTGGTGAAGACGTAAAACCGCAAAACTTTGGCGGCGGCTTTGCCAATCATGACGAAATGTACATACAACAAGGCATTGATTTTTTACGAAAAGTGAGAACCGAACGCGAAAACGGTCACAAACGTGTGCCATTTTTGTTGGTGTTATCATTAGTAAATCCGCATGATGTATTGGCATATCCAAATGGTACTGACTTTGGATATACCGAAAGTGACTGGTCTGGCAGAAGTGTCGGCTTGCCATATTCAGTCAATGAAGATTTATTAAAAAACAAAAAACCGATGGCACAATTTCAAATTGTAAAATCGGCAAACATATTACTTGGCGCATTACCAACAGATGAAGAAAAACTAAACTATATCAACTTTTATGCGCATACACTCACCAAAATAGATCATCAAATTGGTGAGTTTATAGATGAGTTGTATCGCGTAAGTGATGCAGGAAATAGTATGGCAGACGAAGCCTTAGTGATTCGTATTTCAGATCATGGTGAAATGGGCTTAGCACACGGCGGCATGCGACAAAAAGCATTCAATGTGTACGAAGAAACACTCAATGTTCCGATGGTATTTTCAAATCCGATTCTTTTTCCAAGTGAAGACGAAAACGGAAATCCAATTGCACAACGCAGTTCGAATGAATTGGCTTCTTTAATTGATATCATGCCCACTATGGCTGCGATTGCTAATGTGGCAAATCCGTCAAAAGCATTGCAAGGCAACAACTTATTGCCAATCATCACGGATGGAAAGGGCGTTCAAGATGAAATTTTATTTACGTTTGATGATACCAAAGCAAGTTCAGCAGATTACCCGTCTGCCGTTTTGGCTACCAATCGTATTCGTTGTATTCGTACCAAAGAGTGGAAATTTGCATACTATTTTCACGCCTTAGGAAGTTATCCTACGGTATACGAATTATATCGCTTGACAGATAATGAGGATAACGAAATGGAAAATTTAGCGTACAATCCTGAATACAAAGACATCAGAGACGAATTGGCTAAAAAATTACACGAAGCCGAAGAACGACTCTTACGACGCAAAGCGGTTACAGACGGACCTATTGCGTTGAACAGATAAGATATTGTTACTTTTGTAAAAACACGAGTTCTAAATGTCGAAAAAAAGTTTCTTTTTGTATAGTGTAGCTATAATATTTCTTTTTAGTTGTGAACAGAAACAGCAATTTAGTTCCCAATGGAATTATGAAAAAATAAAAGGCTATGGAAAAACAAACGTACATACGTATATATTTTGTGGTCCTGTAGCTGAAAAGTTGACACAATATTATAAAGTAGGAACTTGGACTTTCTATTCTCCACAAAATATAAAAATTGCCGAAGGTGTTTTTGATGCAGAATTATCCGAAATTAACAATCACGGTGGTTGCTCGTTCAATGTATATACAAATACTATGAATCCTAAAAAATGGAAGTTTTGGGATAGTAATGGTACGCCAATACCAACTAACAAAAGAGATTTGAATTATTTATTAAAATACGAAATTAATAATAATTAAAATGAAATAGTCAACTACTTAGGGGCAAGCTCATGAAGCACACAGCAGAAACAATTAAAATATTTCGACGAAAGCTTCGGAGCATTATACATCTCGATTATAGAGTGAAGAATATTATAAGTATCTTTCGAGAAAGAAACATCTCTCAACCTAAAAGCCATGAAACGACTCCTTTCAGAAATTTTTCAAATCAGTATTGGAATTTTATTGGCGAGTATTGGACTCAAAATGTTTCTGTTGCCCAACGGTTTTTTAGATGGCGGCGTTACGGGAATTGCCATTTTGTTAGGAGAGCTTTTTGGATTGAATGTTTCCGTTTTACTACTGATTGTCAGTATTCCGTTTTTAATCTTAGCGTGGTTTACATTGACGAAACGCATCTTTATAAAATCGCTCATTTCCATTATCGGATTGGCTATTTTTATTCAGGTTGAAAATTTTTCTGTCGTTACCGAAGATAAACTACTCATCGCTATTTTTGGTGGATTATCGCTTGGCGCAGGAATTGGCATCACAATAAAAAACGGCGCTGTGTTAGATGGTTCTGAAATTTTAGGAATTTTCATCAACGACCGTTTAGGCATCAGTATTGGTAGTGTGATTTTGGGGTTTAATGCCATTCTATTCAGTTTAACCGCGATACTCCTTTCGGTAGAAATTGCCATGTATTCTATTTTAACCTTTCTAGTCACCGCAAAAATTATTGACCTAGTCATTGAAGGGTTTGAAGATTTTGTCGGATTAATGATTGTCTCCGAAAATTACATCGAAATTGAAGAAGAACTCATCAAAGTCGTCGGTACAGGAATGACCTTGTACAAATCGGCGCGTGGTTATGGAAAACGCGGAACACAAACCGAAAAAGACATCATTCACACCGTCATCAACCGAATTGATATTCGCCGAACGTACAATTTAATCGAAAAAATTGATCCGAATGCGTTTATTATTGAATTTGACGTCAATCGAATTAAGGGCGGAATTTTAACCAAATATCTGACTGCAGACGGACTTAAAAAGTTATCGCCTGCATTGTATACAACGGACGACGACGAAAATGACAACAATGCTAAAAACGGTCAAGAGAAAACATCAAAAACTGTAAAAAAGTAGCTTTCCGCAGGCTAAACACATGAAATACACTACATTTGCGCAAAATAAACGCTTATGGCAACTTTTCAGGATTTTGACTTAACCAAACAATTACACTACGCCATTGAAGACTTGGGTTTTACAACACCAACGCCTATTCAAGAACAATCGTTTTCGGTCATTCGTTCTGGGAAAGATGTGGTGGGAATTGCGCAAACAGGAACGGGAAAAACCTTTGCCTACATGTTGCCACTACTGCGCGATTTAAAGTTTTCAAAGCAAGACACTCCACGAATTTTAGTGCTAGTTCCTACACGCGAATTGGTGATTCAAGTGGTGGAACAAATTGAACTATTTGCCAAATATATCAACGTTCGAATTGTCGGTGTGTACGGTGGCGTGAATATGAATACGCAGGCACAAAGCTTGCAACAAGGCGCTGATATTGTGGTGGCTACGCCAGGACGTTTGTACGATTTGGTATTGAGTCGAGCTCTACAATTGAAGGCCATTAAAAAGTTGGTCATTGACGAAGTAGATGTCATGTTGGATTTAGGATTTCGCTATCAAATCACGAATATTTTTGAATTGCTTCCTGAACAACGTCAAAACATCATGTTTTCGGCCACCATGACTGACGATGTAAACGTATTGATTGAAGATTTTTTCGTTGCACCACATACCATTTCGATTGCTGTGAGCGGAACGCCGTTGGACAATATTTCACAAACTTGTTACGCCGTTCCAAATTTTTACACGAAAGCTAACTTGTTGACTCATTTGTTGAAAGATGCTGAAACCTACAGTAAAGTCCTAGTTTTTATCACCAACAAACGCTTGGCTGACCGATTGTTTGAATCATTACAACGTGATTTTGGAGAAGATGTTGCCGTCATTCATTCCAACAAAACTCAAAACTACCGTATTCGTTCTATTGAAAATTTCAATGCAGGCGAAAACCGCATTTTAGTTGCAACCGATGTCATGGCGCGTGGATTGGATTTGGATATGATTACGCATGTATTCAACTTTAACACGCCCAACTATCCTGAAAATTACATGCATCGTATCGGTCGTGCCGGAAGAGCGAAAGCCAAAGGAAACGCCATTTTATTCTTCACCGAAAAAGAAAAAGAATACAAAGAAGCCATTGAAACTTTGATGAATTATGAGATTCCGCAACTAGAAATTCCAGCAGAAGTCGTGATTTCAACCGAATTGGCTCCAGAAGAACAAACGCACATTAGCGAACACAACAATCCATCCAAAACGGAAGGCTTGGAAGCGGGTTTTCACGAAAAGAAAGAAAAAAACAAGAAAACTAACCAAGGTGGTTCGTATCGAAGAGAAATCGCGAAAAAATACAAAAAACCGAAAACAAGAGGTGATAAAAATTACAACCGTCGGAATAAGAAACGTAAATAATGTACCGATGTAGCAATTTTTTAATATAACAATGGTTTTTAATCAGTTAACTTGTTAATATATCTATTAAAAAATGTACTAAGCTTATGATTACTGTGTTAATTTTCAAATTGACAGGTTTTCAAATTAATAGATTCATTAACAATCAACATCTTAAAATCATGAAAAAAATCTTTTCCCTTCTAGTAGTCCTAATGACCAATTTTTGTTTTAGTCAAACAACCGCAGATACGATTGACCAAGAAAATCGAAGATGTCTTCAAGAGTCTACACCCGGAACATTGGAAAGCGTTGAGTGCGATAGAGCTGCGTCGGCTTCTTGGAAAGAATTACTAGAACAAACGCTAGTTCAGCTCAGAGATCATCCAGAGATTATAGCAGAAGATGCATTATTTGATTCACAAACGCATTGGGTAAGATATCAAGAAGCAGATTTAGAATTTTATACAGCGTTCTACCACCAACAATACGAAGGCGACACCATGACTCAAACCGTGATTGCAAATCATGAAAAACAACAATTCCGCAAACGCACGATGTACTTATTGGAGTTTTTGGAAATATTGAATGAACAATAATAATACATTTTTTCAAAGCATCTCTGGATACAATTTTCTATCGAAAATCACTCAATGTGACGCTTCGTTTACTGTGCTAATATGATGATTTGAAAATGTGATGCTTTGAAAATTTGGCAATTTTCTTTTTTATGCCTTGCGGCTTTTTTTGCTTACGCAAAAATTGTTTTTATTCTTTGGTTGTTACTTATCAAAACGGCAAAACTGTCATTCCTGCGACTTGTACTGAGCCTGCCGAAGTAAGGCAGGAATCCATTTAAAAACTTCAAAAAACAAAAGACAAACAACGAACACCAAAAAAAACCGTATCTTTTCTTTATGAAAAAACTTGTTCTTCTTCTCGCGCTCATTACAATACAGTTTGGTTTTAGTCAAGAAACTGCAGAAGCTATTGATAAAGAAAACCGAAAATGTCTCGAAAATGCCATGCCAACAACATTAGGCAGCGTAAAATGTGAAAAAGAAGCCACAGCTTCTTGGCAAAAACTCATGGATGAAACCTTACAACAACTAAAAAAACATCCTAAAACAGCATCCGTAAATTTACTGTTCGATTCGCAAACACATTGGTTGAAATTTCAAAAGGCAGACTTAGCATTTTATGCAGCGTTTTACCACAAACAATACGAAGGCGGCACCATGACCATGGCAGCAGTAGCAACGCATGAAAAACAACAATTCCGCAAACGCACCTTGTATTTACTAGAGTTTTTGGAAGTATTGAATGAAGAATAATCACGTTAATTTCAAAGCACATCTCGATACAATTTTCTATCGGAAATCACTCGATGTGACGCTTCTTTGTAATGTGTTAATTTGATGATTTGAAAATGTATCAATGTTTTTTTGTTATTATGATTTACGCTTTTAATCTTTAAATTCAATTTTCTATAACTTCCGTTCAAGTAGCGATTAAAAAAAGAAAAATTGAGCAAGCAATTCAAAAAAATCTAATCATCTAAAGGCAAAGCCGTCTAAAAAGTCTAACAATCCAAGTAAGTGCAAAGCACGACAACAAAAATTTTCAAATTGACACATTTTCAAATTTACACATTGGCACATTCACACATTGGTACATTAAAAATTCCGTAGTTTCCATCACTTGCTTTTATTTGTAGCATTTATTACCTATGTTTGTAGTAACGTAGATTATAAACCCAAACGTTATGCGGAATATTCAAAAGAACATCAAGCATTTGCGCACACTGAAAGGCTTTTCACAAGAACGTTTTGCCGAAGATTTAGGCTGGTCACGCTCCATGGTTGGCTCGTATGAAGAAGGTCGTTCGGAACCGCCTATTGATCGCTTAATCGATTTATCAAACTATTTCAAATTACCGATTGACATTTTAGTCAAAAACGATTTGACACAAGCCAAAGACACTTCGTTTATGCAGCTAGGAAATCAGCGATTGCTCTTCCCGATTACGGTCAACGAAGACGATGAAGAATTGATTGAAATCATTCCCACACAAGCTTCAGCAGGATATTTGGCTGGTTATGCCGATCCGGAATATATTGAGCAATTGGAAAAAATTAAGCTGCCTTTTCTGCCTACAGGAACACACAGAGCGTTCCCGATTAAGGGCGATTCTATGTTGCCTGTGAAAGATGGTTCGTACATTGTAGCAAAGTTTGTGGAGGATATTAATGATATCAAAGACGGTCGCACCTATGTCGTTTTGACGAAAAATGACGGTTTGGTGTACAAGCGTGTTTCACAACATTTTACGGGACAAGGTTTGCTGTTGAGCAGTGATAACAAAGCGTACGAACCGTTTATTGTGGCGAATGAAGATGTGTTGGAACTTTGGGAATTTACCTGCTGTATCAATACGCAAGAATATGATAAAAAGGAGTTGAAACTCAGCAGTATTATGGCGATGTTTCGCGAATTGCAAGTCGAATTGGAAGCGGTAAAACGAATGTCGTAAGTATGCCAACAAATCAAATCTATACCATTATCGACGTTGAAACGACGGGACGCACCAACAAAATCACAGAGATTTCTATTTTTCGTTTGGACGGAAATGAAATTGTGGATGAATTTACTTCGTTGGTCAATCCGAATGCGTTTATTCCTGCGCATATTACCGCATTGACAGGCATTGACAACGAAATGGTCGCCGATGCGCCGACATTTTCAGAAATCGCTCAAAATGTGTTGCGAATTACGAAAGACAGTATTTTTGTGGCGCACAATGTTAATTTTGACTACAACGTTATTCGCAATGAATTTAAAGAATTGGAGATAGACTTTCGTCGGAAGAAACTCTGTTCGGTGCGCTTGTCGCGAAAACTCATCCCAGGATTGCCGTCGTACAGTTTGGGAAAATTGTGTAAATCGCTCAACATTCATATTTCTGACCGACACAGAGCGCGCGGCGATGCTGCTGCGACGGTTGTGTTATTTCAACTTTTATTGTCAAAAGAAACTGCCGAAGAAACCTTTCAACAGTTTTTAAAGAAGGAATCCAAAGAAGCAACCTTGCCGCCGCATTTGCCCAGCGAAATTTTTGATGAATTGCCCAACAAACCTGGCATTTACTATTTTAAAAACAAGCGTGGAAAAGTTATTTATGTGGGAAAGGCAAAAAACATTCAAAAACGCGTGTTGGGACATTTCTATAACAAATCCAAAAAAGAACTTGATTTGTGCAGAGAAACTGCCGATATCGACTACGAATTATCGGGAAGCGAATTGATTGCTTTATTGATGGAAGATGCAGCTATTAAGCACTATTATCCGCGTTATAATGTGGCTTCCAAGCGCATGCCGAAACGTTTTGCCATTTTTGAATATGCCGATCGTCGCGGCGTGCGACATTTGGCGATAAATGATGCGAAAATCATTCAAAATCCATTGTTGGTTTTCTACAATATTCGCGATTGCAGAACCTATTTGGAACGACTTTGCGTGCAATTTGAGTTGTGTCCAAAATACTGTCATTTGCAGGAAAACGTCCAAGAATGTTCACATTTTATGATTCAATCCTGTAAAGGCATTTGCAAAAATGAAGAAGCGATTGAACACTACAACGAGCGCGTACAACAAGCCATTGATTACAGCAAAGAATCGTCGCAAAATTTGGTCATCAAGCAAAAAGGCAGAAACACCCATGAAGAAGCTTTTGTCTTGGTCAAAAATGGTTTGTATCTTGGATATGGTTTTATTGATAACGAAATACAAATCACGCATACTGACGAATTGGAACATCATCTTATCAAGCAAAAAGATAATGTGGATGTGCAACGAATTTTACGGAAAGTGTTGTTGGATGCGAATGTTCGGCGTGGGTTGGTTTTTGGGTGATGTTTTTGATTTTTTATTTATGGATGATTTGACAAAACGAATACGAGAGCAGCAGAAACAAATTGACTTGATTCAATCAAAACTGGAAAAAGCGGAACAAAATGGTTTTACAAAAGATAGTCAGCAAGATATTTTGGCACAATCGAAGTCTTTGCTTAATGGTTAATTATTAAAGTGTTTTATTATATCAAAAAAAATATCGTTTGCGCGTTTAAGTTTTTATACTATTTATTTTAGAGTTTTTGCTAATATGGTTGATTGATATTAACTATTTAATTCAACTAAAAATTTGAATTAGAAGAAAAATCTTATATTTATATATGATTATTGAATAATAGGAGATTTTGAGGAAGTTCCGTGTTATGAATACATTAATAACAAAGCAATAATGAATAGAATTGACGACATATTTAATTCAGATGAAATCATATATCATTACACGAAAACCCAAACTGCTTATGAATATATCCTTCACACAAAAAAGCTGAAATTATCTGAACGAAAAACATCGAATGACCCAATAGAAAATATTCAAAATAGAGTAATTGCATTAAGTTCTTATGGTTATGAAGATACTCCAGTAGCAAACGCTGAAGATGCTGATTATGTTAAAAAATTTATTTTAAATAAAATAAAAAATTCTCGACAATTATGTTTTTGCAAAAACAATGATAATCCTGAGTTAAAAAAGCACTTAATTTTACCTTCTGAATATTATGGATTTCTTAAACCTCGCATGTGGGATCAATATGGAGATAAATATAAAGGTGTTTGTTTAGTTTTTGATAAAAGCGAACTTAAATCAAATAATCAACATATATTTTCTAAAGATGTTAAATATATTAACTATGAAGAGTTCTTCAGGAAGATTACAAATATTGACCTTAATCAGCTTTACGCTATAGGAGTAGATGAATACTGTAATCAGTATTTAAAAAGAATAATAAATTTTAGTTTTTTAAAACATAAAGATTATTCTGGAGAAAACGAATTCCGTTTCCTCTCTTTTTCAAATGAAGATAATTATTTGAATATAGGAAATAGTTTAAAGGCAATAGTAGTCTCTCGAAAAGAGCTTTCTGAGTTTGCTAATAAATGGTTTATTAAATACACTAGGGATAATAATATACAGCTATTCTATATTGATTGGGATTATGATGGGTTTCGTCTAATTTCTAAAAAAGATTTTGATAATCAAGTTAAAGAATTAGCTAAATTAACTACAGAAACGGAATAAATATTAAACTTATCGCTAACAAAGGTAGTCACTATTGAACCCAAGATTAAAAAATAATACGTCATTAGCACTTTTTGAGTAAATTTTCTTTTTGAGTTTTCCTATAAAATCTTAAAATTAAAAAAACATATAAATGAATTTAAACTCCATTTGTCAACAACTCCTTCAATTTAAAGTTGAAGCTACTACGGAAGACTTTGAAATAAACCTCTTTTTCGATAAGGTTGGTGAAGAAATTCACGAATTAGGAACGTTGAATAATACCCAAAAAGAACAACTTATTACAACACTTTTTCAGTGCATTGCCAATCAGCATCCTGAAATGGAAGCAAATTTTTCTTTTATTCACTTGATTGAAAATATTGATGCACCAGATTTTAAGATTTACGAAGCTGAATTGCTAAAGTTTACTAAAGCACATGGAACCATCACATCTGTTTTATTATTAAACAGACATATAAATTCGTTAGATAAAACTAAACAAACTGAATCTTTAGATATTCTGAAAGCGATTGCTGAAAACAAAAATTACTCTGAGCATGTGCGACAGGAAGCATTGAATTATTACAATTATCAAAAGAAGAAACTTCTATAAAAAATCCCGCCATTTAGCGGGATTTCTCATCTATAAAATTGCTGTCACTACAACGCATTATCCATAATATCCTGCACAACCTCAGGATTTAACAACGTACTCGTATCTCCTAAATTACTAGTATCTTTTCCTGCAATTTTTCGTAAAATACGACGCATGATTTTTCCTGAACGTGTTTTAGGTAAGCCGTTGGTGAATTGTATTTTGTCCAACTTCGCTATCGGTCCAATTTGCTCCGTAATGATTTGGTTGATTTCCTTACGAAGATTGTTTTGGTTTCTGCTTTCGCCCGTTTCTTTTAATGTCACATAGCCATACAACGCATTTCCTTTGATATCGTGAGGAAAACCGACAATCGCCGATTCCGCCACCGCAGGATGTTCGTTGATGGCATCTTCAATCGGAGCCGTTCCTAAATTATGTCCCGAAACAATGATGACATCGTCTACTCTACCCGTAATTCGGTAATACCCAACTTCATCACGCAACGCACCATCACCTGTAAAATATTTGTTCTCGTAGGCTGAAAAATACGTGTCTTTGTATCGCTGGTGATTTCCCCAAATGGTTCGTGCCATACTTGGCCAAGGAAATTTGATACACAGTCGTCCGTCTACTTGATTTCCTTTTATTTCGTTGCCGTTTTCGTCCATCAACGCAGGTTGAATTCCAATAAAAGGCAAGGTTGCGTAGGTTGGTTTGGTTGGTGTTGCGTATGGAATTGGCGTAATCATGATGCCGCCCGTTTCGGTTTGCCACCACGTATCTACAATCGGAGCTTTTCGCTTTCCAACATTATCATCATACCAATGCCACGCTTCTTCGTTGATTGGTTCTCCAACGGTTCCCAATACTTTTAATGACGACAAATCGTGCTTTTCTAAATGTTCTACACCTTCTTTTGCCAAGGCGCGAATGGCCGTTGGTGCCGTATAAAATTGATTAACCTTATGTTTTTCTACAATTTCCCAAAAACGTCCAAAATCTGGATAACTTGGCACGCCTTCAAACATTACAGTGGTCGCACCATTACACAACGGACCGTATACAATGTAACTATGTCCTGTAATCCAACCGATATCAGCAGTACACCAATACACATCTTGTTCACGATATTGGAATACATTTTTAAAGGTATACGCGCTGTACACCATATATCCTGCGGTAGAATGTACCATTCCTTTGGGTTTTCCTGTAGAACCTGAAGTATACAAAATAAACAACGGATCTTCTGCGTCCATGACTTCTGGAACACAATCGTGATACGCTTCGTCAAGCAAGGGTTGCAACCAATGGTCGCGTCCTGTTTCCATGTGAATGTCTGTGTTGATTCTTTTTGCGACTAATACCGTTTCTACACATTCACATTCTTTCAAGGCTTCGTCTACAATGCCTTTTAAATCGATGGTTTTAGCACCGCGATACGAGCCGTCACTCGTAATGACCATTTTACATGTGGCATCATTGATTCTAGTCGCTAATGCGGAAGATGAAAATCCTGCAAAAACTACAGAATGTATCGCTCCAATGCGCGCACAGGCTAATACAGAAATTGCCAATTCAGGAATCATCGGTAAATAGATACACACACGATCGCCTTTTTGGATGCCTTGCTCTTTCAATACATTCGCAAAACGGCATACTTTGTCGTGCAAATCGCGATAACTAATATGTTGCGCTTCTTCTTCTGGATTATTCGGTTCAAAAATAATGGCGGTTTTATCGCCACGAATGTGCAAATGACGATCAATACAGTTTTCGGTGATATTGAGTTGCGCTCCTTCAAACCATTTCACTTCCGGTTTGGTAAAATCCCAACTCAGTACATTGTCCCACTTTTTACGCCACATAAAATGCTCTTCGGCGATTTCTTCCCAAAAAATTTCAGGATTTCGAACAGATTTTCGATATACTTGATAGTATTCTTCTAAATGTTTGATATGATAATTACTCATGGTTGTTTAATTTTTTATTTGTGAATGCCAATACGATGATTTTTGTAAATGGCTTGAATTTCGTTAATAATATTGGTATCGTCAATGGTTGATGGAATTTTGTATTCGTTTTCATCTGCAATATTCCGTAGTAATTTACGGAGAATTTTTCCACTTCGCGTTTTTGGCAAACGTTGCACTACCAACACATCTTTAAATGATGCCACAGCTCCGATTTCATGACGTACATTTTGAACGATTTCGTTTTGAATGAAATTTTCTGCTAACTGTTCTCCAGATTTTAATACAATCAATCCCAACGGTTTTTGCC
Source organism: Kordia periserrulae (assembly GCF_003054265.1). Classification (GTDB taxonomy): domain Bacteria; phylum Bacteroidota; class Bacteroidia; order Flavobacteriales; family Flavobacteriaceae; genus Kordia; species Kordia periserrulae. The sequence goes on from NZ_QBKT01000001.1 coordinate 225,572, forward strand.
CTTTGATGTCGCAGTGCACGCCGAAAACAGCACATTCAGCCACAGCTTTATGCGAAGCTACGATTTCTTCCATTTCTGCGGTAGACAAACGATGTCCCGCCACGTTAATAATATCATCTACGCGACCTGTGATAAATACATAACCATCTTCATCTTTATATCCGCCATCACCAGAAAAATAATAACCTGGAAAGCGTTCTAAGTATCCTTTTTGGAAGCGTTCTGGATTTCCCCACAGATTTTGCAAAGTTCCTGGTGGCAATGGCAATTTGGCAACAACATAGCCTTCTGTATTGGCTGGAACCTGTTCGCCCGCTTCATTTACAATTTGAATGTCATATCCGCACACGGGAAAACTTGCCGAACCTGCTTTTACGTGTTGCAATCCTACACCGACCATATTGGCTAACATTGGCCAGCCGCTTTCGGTTTGCCACCAATGATCAATAACGGGAACGTTTAATTTTTCCTTTGTCCAATTTAATGTCGCAACATCACAACGTTCGCCTGCTAAGAACTGATATTTTAGACACGACATGTCAAACTGCTTCAATAATTTCCCGTCTGGATCTTCTTTTTTAATTGCTCGAATGGCTGTTGGCGCGGTAAACATCACTTTTACCTTGTGTTCACTAATGACACGCCAAAAAGTAGAAGCATCAGGTGTTTTGATAGGTTTTCCTTCAAAGAGAATCGTCGTATTGCGATGTAGCAACGGAGCGTACACAATATAGCTGTGTCCCACTACCCAACCGACATCACTGGCAGCCCAATAGGTATCGCCTTCTTCTACGCCATATACATATTTCATAGAAAATTTGAGCGCCGTTGCATAACCGCCTGTATCGCGAATGATTCCTTTCGGAGTTCCTGTGGTTCCTGATGTATATAAAATGTAAGATGGATGTGTCGCTTCTAGCGGAATGGCTTCTACTGGCAACGCACTTTCGACAAAAGAAGTATAGTCGATATCGTATGTTTTTTGTGGAATTTCTACGCCCAATTTTCTATCAAAAACAATGACATTTTTTGGTTTGTGAATCGCTTTTTCAATCGCTTCATCTACAAAAGGTTTGTACGGAATGATACGATTGATTTCTATTCCGTTTGATGCTGTGATGATTGCTTTTGGCTTGCAGTCGTCAATGCGAATTGCCAGTTCGTGCGGTGCAAATCCACCAAAAACTACCGAATGAATGACGCCAATGCGTACACATGCTAACATCGCATAGATGGCTTGCGGAATCATCGGCATGTAGATGATACAGGTATCGCCTTTTTGCAGTCCTAATTGTTGCAACGCGCCTGCTAATTTGGCAACTTCGACATGCAATTCATGAAAAGTGATGTGTTGTTTTTTTTCGGTGACTGGAGAGTCGTAAATGATGGCATTTTGCGTTCCAAAACCATCGTTGATGTGTTTGTCAATGCATAGATAACTCAAGTTGAGTTTGCCATCTTCAAACCATTGATAATAGTCGTTTTTATCTTTGGAAAGAATGGTTTTTGGCGGCGTATGCCAATCTAAATTTTGTGCTTGTTCTTGCCAAAAAACTGCTGGTTTTTCTATGCTTTTTTGATAGAATTCTTGATAGTTCATGACTTTGATTTTTTGGGATTGAAGAGTCCGAACCAATTCGGATTTAATACTTTAAGCTTTATCAAAGCCCAAATAATCAGCACAAAGCAAGCACCCATGACTAAAGAATTCACGGTACTAATAGCAGCTTCGCTTTCAAACTTAAATCGAAGAAAAAGCGTCACGACAACATACAAACTGATGATAATATCTGACGCTAAAGGATTGATACGTAATTTCATGTCTTCAAAATTTTAATTAAATATTGTTTGTTTGCACACAAAACCAACATTTACTAAGACTTAGAAGACTTCTAAGTTACCAATTCCAGAATTTCTGAAATTATTTTTTTTACTGAAAAAGGTTTTGTTACATATTTATCCGCTCCAAGTTGCAACCCTTTTTCAATGTCTGAAGCTTTATTTTTTGCAGTTAGAAACACTACTTTCGTGTGTTGCAAACTGTCGTTATCTCTAATTTTTGTCAACGTTTGATATCCATCTACATTTGGCATCATAATGTCTAGCAATACCACATCTGGAATTTGATGTTGTAAAATTTCCAAAGCTTCACTTCCATCTCTGGCGATAAATACTTCAAAATGTTGCTTTTTAAAAGCATATTCCAACGACATTACGATGTTAGGTTCATCGTCAACAATTAAAATTTTCTTCTTCATATTTTTACTGAAACCAATTTAGTCAAAAGGTAGCGTAAAAACAAGTGTTGCGCCGTTTTTTATTCCTTTTTTTGCCCAAATTTTTCCACCGTGTTTTTCTACAATTTGTTTCGTAATGGCTAATCCCAATCCACTCCCTTGCGGTTTGATGGTATTTTGATGTTTTGATTGGTAAAATTTATCAAAAATATAGTCGTGATCTTCCGCAGGAATTCCTTTGCCATTGTCTTTTACCATAACCTCAACTTCACCATTCCCGAGCGTTGCATCAATCACTACTTTTCCTTCTTTTTCTGGACAAAATTTAAGCGCGTTTGACAACAAATTTGTCAATACTTGCAATATGCGATCTTCATCATATTTGAGCGTGATGGCATGTACGGTTTTGTTATTGATTTTGATATTTTTTTTGGAAGCAATGTGTTCAATACTGCTCACAGCTTTTTCAATGGTTTTTTGCAAGTCGTTTGCTTGTATTTCTAGGTGTAAACGACCTGTTTCTAGTTTTTCAAAATCTAAAATATTATTAATCAATCGCGCCAAACGGTCAGAATCTTGCAGAATGTTTTTTAGAAATTGATTTTTCATATCTTTTGGCATATCATCGTCATCGTCCATCAACAATTCGGTTGCTGCTCTGATTCCCGTAATTGGTGTTTTTAATTCGTGCGCTACTGTGTCTAAAAATTCATCTTTTTGTTTGTCTTTTGTGATGAGTTCTTCATTCGCATCTTTTAATTGAGAGGAAAGCTGTGATAGTTCTTCTGATTTTTCGCGTAATATTTTGTTGTTAACGATATTTTCTTTGGATTCTTCTAAAATTTTCAACACTTCCACCAAACTGATTTGCTCTTCCTTAACCACACTTGCAATGAGTATTTTAGCAGAAGCACCACCAATACTTCCGGTTAGGAGTTTTTCTGAAAAATTGATCAATCGTGCGTCCGCGAGTTGCGTATTGGGCGATAGATTGTATTTAGTAAAAAAGATTTTTAAAGCGCGTGTTGCCCGTTTTTCTCCCAAGAAACGAACCAACACATTTTTAATATCTGCCACATAGGCTTCCCCTTTCCAAACCAACGCACTGTCTTGCAGCGTTGAAAAGTTACGACTGTCTACAAACATTTCCGCATAGTTCCGTTCGCGATAGTTTCCTTTTGAGGTTAACGAAAAAGTCAAATAACACAATATATTACAACTCATACTCCAAAAGAAGGCATGTGCTGGCGGACTTAAAAAATCGATTCCGAAAAGTGCGTAGGGTTTTGTCCATTCCATGCCGTTGATTCCGTGTTGAATAAAATCGTCTGTTCCTGTGTAGGCTTGTAGTATGAATGGTAGAATTAAGGTATAAACAGCGATTAGTGTTCCTGCAATAATTCCAATGATTGCTGCTTTTGAGGCACCACGATTCCAAAATAAGCCAATAAAAAATGACGGAGCGAGTTGCGAAATGATGACAAATGAAATCAATCCGATAGAATACAGCGATAATTCTTTTGAGAAGGAAATGTAAAAGAAATACGCACCAATGATGATGAAAAAGATAGAAATTCTACGAATGTTTTTAATGTATTTGGAATTTCGCTCTGTTTGATTTTTGATGAATTTGTCTAAGAAACCATACGGAATCACCAAGTTGTTACTCACCATCGTTGATAGTGCCAATGTAGACACAATCACCATAGAAATGACGGCTGAGAATCCTCCTAAAAACACCAAAGTTGCTAGGAACGAATTGCCATTTTCTAGCGGAAGTAATAAGGTGTAGTATTCTGCATTTTGGGTGTCGCCAAACGTTAGTTTTCCCGCCCAAGCGATAAAAATCACAAAGAAATTAAATAGCAATAAGTACAAAGGAAATAACCAGATTGCTTTTTTTAAGTGTTTTTCGCGTGTGTTTTCTATGACGGACACTTGAAATTGTCTTGGTAGTAAAAAAATTGCGATGAACGCGAGTGCAATCATGAAAAACCAATCAAAACCATTTTCTACACTTCCTAAAGTGACGAGGTCTTTAAAGTTTTCCATACTTGCCGACATCTGATTGTAAATGTCCGTCGTTCCATCAAACAAATAGAAAGTGATGTAGACACCAACTATCAAGAAGAACACCAATTTGATGACAGATTCAAACGCTACCGACATGACAATTCCTTTGTGTTTTTCCGACGCATCGGTATTTTGTGTACCAAAAAAAGTAGCGAAAATTGCCAATAGCAATGCCACATAAAACGTAGAATCGTCAAAAACAGAAGTCGATACGTAACTGGTTTCATCCGCCATAATTTCAAAAGTTTCTGAAACCGCTTTGAGCTGCAACGAAATGTATGGCAGCGTTCCCATTAAACAGACAATAGTCACCAACGCACCTAAAAACCGGTTGTTTCCATAGCGAAGTGAAATGAAATCAGCAATGGACGATATTTTATGTTGTTTGGAGATACGAATGATTTTCCGCAGTACAACAATCCACAACGGCGCTGCAATGACTGGTCCGAGATATATTGGCAAGAAATTGATTCCTGAGTTGGCTGCAATTCCGATACTTCCGTAATACGTCCACGCCGAACAATATACTGCCAATGAAAGTGTGTATACGTACGGATTGTTTACCCATTTGCTTTGCCGTCTTTTTTCCGCCAAAAACGCCATGTAAAAAAGTACCGCTAAGTAACTTATGATGATAAAAACAAGTGTGTAATTATTCATAGTGACGTTTTAAGACGATATAGGAAATAATGACAGACAACAACCAAACCGAAAAGATGGAAAAGTAAAATGTGGGAATTCCCCAAAAAGCACCTTCTAAATTAAATATCAACACAAAAGGTACATTGAATACCAAAAACAACGCAATAGCGAGGACAATTAATTTTTGTTCGTGTCGTTTTTTCATTTGGCTGGTTTGTATTTTTAAAAATAAGAAAAAATCAACACTACAAAAATGCAGTGCTGATTTTGAACTAACGCAATATAGTTATAAAAGAATTTTAATGCGCTGAAGCTTCTCCGGCTCCAGATGGAATTCTGATATTTTCTACCAATTCTTGCACCTCTTTTGGTGGTGCTGGTGTTAATCGGGAAACGACTACTGAAACGACTACGTTTACAATCATGGCAATAGTTCCGAAACCTTCTGGCGATGTTCCAAACCACCATTCGCTTTTTGGCAACGGATCCATTACGCCGATGAGTCCCGTTTTGTAGCGAATCATGTAATAAAGCATCAGTAAGATTCCAACTACCATTCCAGCAACGGCACCTTCTTTGTTCATTCGCTTGTCAAATATTCCCAAAATAATTGCTGGGAAGAAGGACGCTGCGGCGAGTCCGAATGCTAGGGCGACGACGGCGGCAACAAATCCTGGAGGATAAATTCCGAAGAGTCCTGCCACTACTACCGCAATTACGATAGAGATTCTTGCCCATTTTAATTCACCTTTGTCAGAGATATTTGGATTGATTTGTTTTTTGATTAAATCGTGAGAGATGGATGTTGAGATTACCAATAATAATCCTGCAGCTGTTGATAATGCAGCTGCCAATCCACCTGCGGCAACTAGAGCGATTACCCAGTTTGGCAGATTTGCAATTTCAGGATTTGCCAATACCATGATATCCCTGTCTACATATAATTCGTTTGCTTCCGCTGCTTTCATATTTGATACTAAACGTTCTCCATGCGCTCCTCTTAGATTTTCTCCATTCGCATCTTTTAGGAAGTTCGGTTTTCCATTCAATGCATCTCCTGCAACATACTGAATTTTTCCATCACCATTTTTATCTGCCCATGCGATTAATCCCGTGTTTTCCCAGTTTTTAAACCATGCTGGAATTTCTTGGTATTCTTTTTCGCTTACCGTTTCAATTAAGTTTGTTCTAGAGAATACAGCAATTGCTGGTGCTGTGGTGTATAAAATTGCGATGAATAATAAAGCTAAACCGGCAGATTTACGTGCATCTTTTACTTTTGGAACGGTAAAGAAACGTACGATTACGTGTGGTAATCCTGCGGTTCCTACCATTAAGGCTAAGGTAATTGCAAATACATCCCACGTTGATTTGGTTCCGCTTGTGTACTCGTTAAATCCGAGTTTTGTGTGTAATTGATCCAAATGATCGAGTAATGGAATCCCTTCTGCCACTTCGCCTCCCATTCCGATTTGTGGAATGATGTTTCCTGTCATTTGCATTGAAATGAAGAACGCTGGTACCATAAAGGCAAAGATTAAGACACAGTATTGTGCTACTTGCGTATAGGTGATTCCTTTCATTCCTCCTAAAAAGGCAAAGGTTAATACGACTGCCATTCCGATGACAACTCCGAGATTGATATCTACTTGTAAAAATTGTGAAAATACAATTCCCACACCACGCATTTGTCCTGCTACATAGGTAAATGACACAATTAATGCACAGATAACCGCTACTGTTCTAGCGATATTTGAGTAGTATCTGTCACCAATAAAATCGGGTACGGTAAATTTTCCGAATTTCCGCAAATACGGCGCTAATAGTAAAGCTAGTAATACATATCCGCCTGTCCATCCCATTAAAAATACAGAACCGTCATATCCCATAAAAGAGATGATTCCTGCCATTCCGATAAACGAAGCGGCACTCATCCAGTCGGCTGCGGTTGCCATTCCGTTGGCTAGTGGAGAAACGCCTCCGCCAGCTACGTAAAATTCTTTTGTTGAGCCTGCTCTTGCCCAAATTGCTATTCCAAAATAGAGGGCAAAAGTTACCCCTACTAAGATCCAAGTCCACGTTTGTACACTCATGTTTTTTTGTTTTAAAAAGGTTAGTTAGGGTTACTCGTCGAAACCGTATTTTTTGTCTAATTTGTTCATTAATCGCACGTACACGAAGATGAGAATTACGAATACGTAAATAGAGCCTTGCTGTGCAAACCAGAAACCTAGTTTGAATCCGCCAAGTCTAAATTGATTGAGTTCTTCTCGGAATAGAATCCCACAGCCGTAGGAAACTACAAACCATATTGATAGTAGGATGAGAAGATATCTTAGATTTTCTTTCCAGTACGCTTTTGCGCGTTTTTTTTGATCGCTCATATTGGTTGGTTTTTTATAGGTAAATCATTGCTTGAAGCGTGAGTGTTCCCACCGCATCTGCATTTCCGTATTTTGTATTGAAATATTCTAGTGTTAGTTTTGAATGATGTCCACTGAGATAGGTGTTAACTCCTATTCCGAAGGAAGTGGCATTGTCGTCAATCGCGTCTATTTGTCTGCTGTCAAATTGAATATACGGTTGAAATTTTGTCGATTTTTCTGTTGGAAGTACGTAGCCAACGTGTCCGTGAAGTAAGGAGCCCGTTTCATAGGTTCTACCCAATGTGTAGTTTCTTCCGTAATCGCTGAATTGTGCTAGTGCATACGCTGTAATGGCACCGCCTTTTCCGCCCATTGGCGCATCGTAAAAAGCATCTACGGCAAAGATAGATACATCTTCTCCTGCCAGTTCTCCTGCAGAATTTGCAATGACTGATCCTTTTGGGTGAAAGAAGAATCCCGCTCCTACATTAAAGACTTTTTTTCCGCCTAAGTATGTTCCTACTTTGTATGGCAAGAAGTTCGATTCTTGATCTAAAAAGTTGTAATCAAAATATCCTGAATAGGTTCTGCCTGCGTCTTTTGAGCCTAATAAGCGTCTTCCAGCATACACCGCCGCTCCGTCAGGTGTTGGCGTTGCTGCTTCTTGCAGATTATTAGTGACTGCATCATTGATGGAAACACGGTATTGTAATTTTCCGAATTTCCCTTTGAGATACACTCCCATGTGGCGTGCAAATTGATCGGACAATCCAATGGTTGCCCACGCTTGTCGCTGATTATCGAGCGTCATCATGTTGAGCGTACTTTGGTTGTTTGCTCTGGAGATTCCATTCCAATAGTGCAATCCGCCACCGATGGCATGATTGTCTGTAATGGTAAATTGTCCCCAAACATCGTGAAAGAAGAGTTGCGAACTGTCGCCTTTTCCTGTTGGAGAAAGGTTATCGCCATTTAAACTGTTGAGTCCAAAATGTGTGAGGATTAAAAAACGTTTGTTAAGCTGTGCGTACATGAGGACACGCGCTCTACGCAGACTAAAATTGAGATCGCTTTGTTCGTTTCCGTTCGCGTCTAATGGCCTGTCGGAATTGTGTTGTGCCCAAATTTGTGCCCATGAGATGATTCGAAAGTATTTTGAACCATCTTCGTTGAGTTTTACTTTCATTCCGCCTTGATAATCTGGCGCGCCTTGGGCGTTTGAGTTTTGGAACGATAGTATAAACAATCCGACTAATAAAAGGGTTAATTTTCTCATTGTGATTAAGGTTAGTTTTGCTATGATACTGGTTTTGTGTGCAATGCTAAACTCTAAAAAACAGCGAGATAAATAAAAATTAGTATATTTTTTTGTTAATTTACTATATTAATCTTTGAAACGCTCCCATTTTATCAGCATAAACTTATCTCCTAGTTCTGTTACAATAACTCCTGCTCCTTTGATGTTTTCTGAATTTTTAAAATAGTTTCCTAGCTCCGTAGCGTTTAAGATTTTGTAAGTAGGATGGTAATCAGAATTGTACGGTCGTTTGATGTTGTATTTTTTCACCCAATTCATGATACTAACATGCGAGATTCCTAAAATGCGTTCAATTTCACGATAGGTCAATCCTTCTAAATACAATTGCAGCGACTTGTTTACATAATAATCATCAATCTTCTTCCCTATTTTGTTTACAGAGAAAAAGTAGTTGCATTTTTTACATTTATATCGTTGGCGATTGTTGACAATTCCACTCTTAATGTATTGCTCTGAACTGCAGTTGGGACACGATTGAATCTTCATATATACTAATTTAGCATAAATATAGTAATTTAGCAATAATTATTTTTAAAACTATAGTATATATAATCTACTTATTGGCTTGATTTTTGAGATAATTCATCAAAAACATATTTTTAAACGACTTAAAATTTGATATATGAGAATAATTTTTGTTTTAGTGTTTGCGTTGGGTATTGGAAATGTAACAGCTCAAGAAAAAAATGTTTTTGATAGAGATACTATAGCTCCATCTGACGAGGAATATTTGAAATATTCTTGCGAAAGCGGCAAAAAACAAGCAGCATTAGATTTTAAGAATGGAGAGTACAATTGCTTTTCATATGGATTGATGAGAAAGGAAGACTTCGATTTTGAACGATTTTATTCTGCGTATTTACACAAAAAATATAAAATTGTCAATAGAAATATGGGCTGTGTTGTGACAGATTATGACATGTGTTATTCTGACATCATGACTAAACTTGTAAAAGAAAAATTTGGCAAAGATATCTTCAAAAAATCTAGAGAAGAAGCTAAGAAAGTTTATAAGAAGAAATAATTTTACAATTCATTTTTAAGCTGTGTTTTCTATGAAGTGATTGAAACTATTTAAAAAGATAGTGACACAATTAGTTCTGTGCTATCTCACTAAAATGTATTTGATTTGAGTATTTTTGTTAACCAAAAGCACAATCACACACTTATGAAAAAAACACTCCTTTTTCTCACACTTTTTCTGGCTTACACAAATATTAGTACTGCACAATCTCCCGATGAAGATCAACTCGGTGCTTGGTTTATGTACTTTTACAGTGCCGATTTTAAAGATTCAAATTGGGGAATTCAAGGTGATTTTCAATATCGTGATTGGCGTGGATTGGGTGATAGAGAGCAGTTGTTGCTACGTTCAGGAGTTACCTACACACCGAAAGATGCTGGCGTAAAATTTACCTTTGGATTCGCTAATATAACTACTGGACAATTTGGTAATGACATTGACAATCCTGTGTCTGAAAATCGTATCTATCAAGAAGCGTTATTTTCCAATACGCTTTTACAGAGAGTTTTATTGACACATCGTATTCGCTATGAGCAACGCTGGGTTGAAAACCAAGATTTTAGAACACGGTATCGCTATAATTTATTCGTAAATGTTCCTTTCAATAATACAAAACTGATTAAAAACACCTACTATTTTGCGTTTTACAACGAGATTTTTCTCAACGGGCAACGCGCTATCGGAAATGGAAGAAGTGTACAGTTTTTTGATAGAAATCGTACGTATTTAGGATTGGGATATGCCATTACAAACAACCTGAGATGTCAACTCGGTTGGATGGAGCAAACTACTACAAACTGGCAGAAAGGTCAATTACAATTTAGCATTCATCATTCGCTTTAGAGAAATTGTAGAAAATTTAAACTAGAATAACTATCTTGTAAATTATGCAAGAATACCTACAATCAACCTTCTATTTTGACTATGAAAGTCCCGAAATTCAACAACTAATTTCAAACTTTCAGCATCTTTCAAAATTAGAAAAAATTACACAGCTATACATTCACGTTCGTGACCATTGGCGATACAATCCGTACACCATTGGACTCACTGCAAATCATTTTAAAGCAAGTTCCATTTACAACAAAAAACAAGCGCATTGTATTGACAAATCTATTCTTTACATTGCAGGATTGCGTGGTTTGGGAATTCCTGCGCGCTTGCGTTTGGCAAAAGTTTCCAATCATATTGCCGTAGAACGTTTGGAACAAAAATTAGGTTCTAACGAACTAGCGCCACATGGTTTGGTTGACGTGTATTCGGGTGGAAATTGGGTAAAATGCTCGCCTGTTTTCAATAAAGAATTGTGTGAGATGTATAATATTGCCACTCTAGATTTTGACGGAAAAACCAATGCCATTCTCCAAGAATACAACAGAGACCAAGTAAAATTTATGGAATATTTAGAAGATTACGGAAGTTTTGCCGATGTTCCACTCGATTTTATCAAAGAAACGTTTAAAAATCACTATCCAGCATTATACGAACAATTCAAAGATTCAGAAGAAGCTAATATTGTTTAATTTCGATTACAACGCCATCAAGCAACTGATTTTGAAATAACTGATATTTATTATACATTTATTTGAAACTTAGTTGCGGAAGCCGAAAAGCATATAGAGTAGGCAACACCAATTCACTTTATCATTATGAAAAAATTAAAACTAAACGAATCAAAACTAAAGCTTCACAAAGAAAAAATTACGAAGCTTAACGCGAAAGAAAATCTACAAATTAAAGGTGGTGCGACAGATTGGCCAGATACTGCAAAATACTGCGAGCCAATTCGTATTACACAAGGAGATTGTGACATTCCAACTATCGGTCACGATGACGGACCAAATTGTTTAAGTGCTACTGATTGGGGATGGTGCTGGTGTCATGGAATTTAATATATAATTCCAAAAGCATTCTATATAACAGCATGGACGTTTTTACAAACGACCATGCTATTTTTTTTGCTAAAAAATTTTGTCATATATTTAATAACGAAAACTTAGTGCGGTCACCGAAAAGCATATAGAGTAGGTATTATTAACTTTCACAAAATCATGAAAAAATTAAAAATTAACGAATCCAAACTGAAGTTGCACAAAGAGAAAATTTCTAAATTTAGTGACGACATGTACAATCAAGTTAAAGGTGGAGCTTCTGACGGACCAACTACCTGCCAAGTATGCCCTGTGGGTAAAATTACGGAAGGAGATTGTGATATTCCAACCATCGGTCATGATGATGGACCGTATTGTTTAAGTGCTACCGATTGGGGATGGTGCTGGTGTCATGGAATTTAATATTCAGAAAATATATTTTTAATGTAAACAATGGCGATTCGTAAAAGAATCGCCATATTTATTGTTACTCTCAATTATCATGTCGTACAAAATTCATTCAAAAAATCCTCTTTACCAACCATCCAAGCAACTTTTAGAACAATTATTTCACATCACTTCAACTGCGAAACCGTCAGGTGATACCATATTATTTGATTTGGGAATTATTGTGTTTACGGCGATGTATCATCATCATTTTGGAAATGAACAAAGCAAAATTGCTCTCGAAGATCAAGTTGAAACTTTTGAAGAAGCACTCAATAACTATGCAGTTGACAATCCTGCAAAGCAAACTTTGGTCAGTGGTTATTTGTCCTTCGGATTGGTGTATCATTTTCTCAAGAAATATGCAAAAATGGAAGCATCGCCTTATTTTGAAGAAAACTTGGATGACATTGCTTTTGCAGCTTTGGAATTTCAGCTAGACATTGGCAATTTGGATTTTTTATACGGAGCTACGGGAATTCTGCATTACATGCTTCGATATACAAAAGACAAAAATATAGTAAACAAAGCCATTTCACTATACCTTACACATTTACAAAAAACAAAACTCCATTTAAAAGGCGGCATTGCTTGGGAAGACTATTATTTTAGACATCGAGAAGATAAGATTGGTATCAATTTAGGACTTGCACATGGTGTTCCAGGAATTTTAAAGGTCTTATTGTCTATTTACGCATACGCAGAACATGCACAACAAAAAGATGGTATTAAAAAAATCATTCAAGGCGTCGTTTCCTTTTTGAAAAATGTAGTGTTTAAACAACATGAAATTGCATATTCCTATTTTTACATTCCCGATGTAGAACAAGATAGTTCCACTGTCGACACACGATTGGGTTGGTGTTATGGTGATTTGAGTAATGCATTGATTCTCTACCAAGCTGGAAAAATTATTGAAGATGATGCTATGATACAATTTGCCAATGAAATTCTACAAAAAACATGCAAACGCAAATTACAAAGCAGTACTAAAATTAGAGACGCTGGACTTTGCCATGGAACTGTGGGTTTACAGCACATGTATCAAATAGCATACAACTACACACAAACAACAGATTTCCTTGATGCTTCTCAGCATTGGCTTCAAGAAACGTTTGAACAATGTAGTTCTTTTGTAAACGAAGGAGCGTATAAAAAATTCAACCCTATTGAAAAAAAGTACGAAGTCGACAACGGCTTTTTAGAAGGTGCTGCAGGAATTGGACTGTCTTTAATCACGTTGCTAACAGGCGACAACAGCTGGAATGAATTGTTGCTTTTGAATGATGTGTGATGATATTCAAAGACGGGAGAGACATGATAAATAAAAAAATCTACATAGATATGTAGATTTTTTTGCTTGTGTAGTGACCCCGGCAGGATTCAAACCTGCAACCGCTGGAGCCGAAATCCAGTGCGCTATTCAGTTGCGCCACGAGGCCATTTTATTCCCGAGAAATCGGGAATCCTTTTATTAAAAGTTCTGATTTCTCAGAACTTGTCTTTTCCTAATTCATCAACTTAGCCTTCACAATGGCGGAAATAGTTTTTCCATCCGCTTGTCCTGCCAATTCTTTGGAAACGATGCCCATCACTTTTCCCATGTCTTGCATTCCCGAAGCACCAATATTGTCAATGGTCATCACAACTACTTTTTCTATTTCTTCCTCAGATAATTGTTCAGGTAAGAATTGCTCAATGATGGCAGCTTGTGCTAATTCAGGTTCCGCTAAATCTTCACGTCCTTGTTCGTTGAATATCGCTGCGCTGTCTTTGCGTTGCTTGACTAACTTTTGTAATAACTTAATTTCATCTGCTTCCGATAAATCGTCTCCTGCTCCACTTGTTTTGGCTAATAATAATTCCGATTTCACCGCTCGCAACGCTGCTAAAGCCGTTTGATCTTTTGCCTTCATCGCCGTTTTCATTGCCGTCATTATCTCTTGTTGTAATCCCATGATTTCTTTTATTTTTTGAGAAGCGAAGATAAAAAATTAAACCCGAAAATAGAACAGCAATTTCCGGGTCTAAAAAACATATATAATAGTACTAAATCTAATTAGTCAACGTTGTCGTGCAAAAAAGAATTATTACTTCTCAATTGCATATCATCATTGCTATCCGTTCCTAAACTGGTTCGGGAAGCATTGTTGCCAGTCGGTTTGTTTTCATCAAGTTCAATACCTGCACGCTTATATGCTGGTTGTTTTTCAATGTCGTCAATACGATTGGCAGTATTGTTGTTGAATTTATAATTAAACTCTTTTAACTTTCGCTTTCGTTCGTCCGTTCTGCTTTTCAAACTCTCTTCTATCGTACTATTGAATGGATCAATTGCATCTTTAGCTGGAGTTTCTTCCATTGGACTTTCTACTATTTTCTTCTCAAAAACGATACCTTCTTCAGCTGCTTGAGGCGCCTTTTTTTCAGTAGCAGCATCTTCATCCATATAATCGTCCAAACTATAACGCTTTACGCCTTTATCATTGACTTCCGTTACCGGAATTACCTCTACAGGATTGTTCACTTCCATAGATTTCACGTCGTCCGTCAAATCGAATTTCACCGTGTTTTCTTCCTGTGTTGCTTCTTCCGATGTTGCGTTTGCCAACGGCATGTCAAAAGTAAAAGAAATTTGGTTTTCATCCTCAATTTTTGGTTGTGCTACCACAAATTCAGGGTCAGTTACCTCCATGTTTCTAATTTCATCTGTCAAATTGGTAATAATAAACTCCTCTTCCATCGAAGTTGCTTTTACTTCTTCGTACACCACAGCAATATTTTTGATCAGTTCCGTGGTCGGAATTAGATTCAATTCCGCAACATCATCAACCAAGGTATGACGAATCACTTTTTCCGCTTTTGGCGTTTCCTCTTTTGGTTTTTGAGGAGTTTTTGGTGTAACTACTGAAGTTGATTTTGGTGTTAAATCTTGCACCGCTGGTTGTTCATCTTCTAAGGTGTGAATAACTTTTTTAGATTCCGTATTCACGATTTCATCCTGCTGATCTACATCAAAACCTGTCGCAATAATCGTTACCGAAATTGCATCTTCCAACGTTTCATCTTCTCCAACTCCCATGATGATATTGGCGCCGCCACCTGCTTCATTCTGAATGTGGTCGTTGATATCTCCAATTTCGTCAATGGTGATTTCTTCTGAACCAGAAACGATAAGCAACAGTACGTTTTTAGCTCCTGAAATTTTATTGTCATTTAATAATGGTGAATCCAAAGCTTTCATAATAGCTTCATTGGCTCTATTCGCCCCAGAAGCATTTGCCGATCCCATGATGGCAGTTCCACTATTTGATAACACAGTTTTCGCATCGCGCAAGTCAATATTTTGCGTGTAGTGATGCGTTATTACTTCTGCAATTCCTCTTGAAGCTGTTGATAATACTTCGTCTGCTTTTGAGAATCCTGCTTTGAAACCTAAGTTTCCATATACTTCACGTAGTTTGTCATTGTTAATCACAATTAACGAATCTACATGCGCACGTAACTTTTCTACACCAATACGCGCTTGCGCATTACGCATTCTTCCTTCAAATTTAAAAGGAATGGTTACGATACCTACCGTCAATATATCTTTGTCCTTGGCTAATTTTGCAATGACTGGCGCTGCTCCTGTTCCTGTTCCACCGCCCATTCCGGCAGTGATAAATACCATTTTGGTATTGGTATCGAGCATTAAACCGATATCTTCAATACTTTCCAAAGCCGCTTTTTCCCCAACTTCCGGATTGGCTCCTGCGCCAAGTCCTTCCGTAAGCGAAACCCCTAACTGAATTTTGTTAGGCACTGGACTGTTTTGTAAAGCCTGCGCATCTGTGTTACAAATGACAAAATCTACGCCTTTTATTCCTTGATGGAACATGTGGTTGATGGCATTGCTTCCGCCACCACCTACACCGATCACTTTGATGACATTTGATTGATTTTTTGGTAAATCAAATGAAATGTTTCCGAATTCTGTGTTGCTACTCATAATTCTTAAAACTGGTTTTTTATTATTCTGCGTTATCTAAAAAATCTTTTAACTTATCGGCCCATTTTTCAAAAATCGACTTGCGTTCTTTTTTGGGTTCCGATGGTTTTGGGGCGCTATGTTCGGTTTGTGCTGAGTCATTGTCGATAGCATGTTCTGCTTCTGAGGTTGTTTCTGTAGGTGGTTCCACAACGTCTTCTTCAACGACTACTTTTGATTGGTTTTCAATGGCATTCATTACAAGTCCGACAGCCGTTGCGTACAACGGACTCGCCATGTCAGGATCAGAATCGCCCGCCAAATGTTCATTCGGGTAACCAATTCGTGTGTCCATGCCTGTAATGTATTCTACTAATTGCTTTAAGTGATTCAACTGACTTCCGCCACCTGTCAACACAATTCCTGCAATGAGTTTCTTTTTTTGTTCTTCATGTCCGTAATTCTTGATTTCTAAGTACGCCTGTTCTATGATTTCAACTACACGTGCATGAATGATTTTTGAGAGATTTTTTAAGGTAATCTCTTTTGGTTCTCTTCCTCGCAATCCTGGAATAGAGACAATTTCGTTGTCTTTATTTTCCCCAGGCCACGCTGAACCAAATTTTATTTTGAGTAATTCCGCTTGTTTTTCAATGATAGAACACCCTTCTTTAATATCTTCCGTAATGACGTTTCCACCAAATGGAATGACTGCTGTATGGCGAATGATTCCGTCTTTGAAAATGGCTAAATCGGTAGTTCCACCTCCAATATCAATCAACGCGACTCCTGCTTCTTTTTCTTCTTGACTTAATACCGCATTGGCTGAAGCTAAAGGCTCAAGCGTGATTCCTGCCAAGTCCAATCCGGAACTTTTGACACAACGACCGATGTTTCGGATAGAAGATACTTGTCCGACCACTACATGAAAATTCGCTTCTAAGCGTCCGCCGTACATTCCAATCGGTTCTTTTATTTCGGCTTGTCCGTCTACTTTGTATTCTTGCGGAAGCACATGAATGATTTCTTCCCCAGGAAGCATCACTAGTTTATATACTTGATTGATTAACAAGTCAATATCAGCATCGTTGATGACTTCATCTGCGTTGGCACGCGTGATGTAATCGCTGTGTTGCAGACTGCGAATGTGTTGCCCTGCAATTCCCACCACCACTTCCGTAATTTTAAAATCAGAATCGCTTTCTGCACCTTGCACAGCTTGTTGTATGGATTGAATGGTTTGTGTAATGTTATTTACGACACCACGATGCACACCAAGACTCTTAGATTTTCCTACTCCAAGAATTTCGAGCTTTCCGTATTCATTTTTGCGCCCAATCATTGCCACAATTTTTGTGGTTCCTATGTCTAATCCTACTGCGATGTTGTTATTTTCCATGACTTATTTTTTGGTGCACACTACTTGATTGGTAAATTTTAAATCAACTTTTGCATAATTGTCCAGCGTTTGGTCTTTCATTGCTTTTTTGTAAAACGCTTTCAAATTATTCACCTTCTTCTCCATATTTTTTATGTTGCCAAACAGCACTACGAAATCATTCGTTCTTAGCTTCAGATTGAATGTTTTGTTTTCGTTTTGAACAATGGCAATGACATTCTTTTTGAGAAAATCATCTTGTGCAATATAGGTTGCCAATGCGTACACATCATTCAGCTCTTTTTTGTCTACTTTCCCTTCCACAAATGGAACACGAGCAGCAGAAACTGTAGACAAAGGCATAGCTTTCCCTTCAGAATCGATGTAATAAGAGTTTTTTGTTGCGATACGTGCTATTGGTGTTCGCTGTTTTATTTTTGCACCAAGAGTACCATTTACAGACAGATACACTTCTGCATCCTGAATCATTTCATTTGCGCGCAAACGCTTCTCCAGAATATCCAAATCTAGTTGTTCTTTTCGTACGCTCGTAACCGTATCGTTATTTTGTATTAACAATTTATTAACCATCGCACGTGTGATAAAAGCTTGTTCTCTGTCCAAAAATTTTATCTCAGGATTTTCAATGATACGCGCCGAATTTCTATTCGCCGAAAAGGCATATAGAAAGATTAATACTGCCGCAATAGCAATTCCTTTTATGAGATTCCAATTAATTTTCAACGGTTAATTTGTTTTTAATTTTTATCACTTCTTCTCCAATATCTCCAGCGCCTACAGTGAGCAATACATCAGTTGTTTTGCTAGAGATATAGTTGATTACAGCTTCTTTTGTAAGTAACTGTTTTTGGTCGTTGTTTATTTTATTGAGTAACCAACTTGCGTTGATTCCCGCAATAGGTTCTTCCCTTGCGGGATAGATTTCCAACAAAATGATTTCATCAAATTGTGACAGACTTTCCGCAAATTCATCTGCAAAATCTCTAGTTCTGCTGAATAAATGTGGCTGAAATATCGCTGTCACTTTTTTTTCAGGATACATTTCGCGTACTGCTTGATGCAAGGCATTGATTTCCGTTGGATGATGCGCATAATCGTCTATAAACACAAAATCGTCTGTTTTTATTTGGTAGGAAAAACGACGTTTTACACCTTTAAAAGTTCCCAAAGCTTTGGCGAGGCGGTCGGTTGGGGATCCTATTGTTTCCGCCATCGCAAAAGCTACTAGACCGTTTAACAAGTTGTGTCGTCCCGGTAAATAAAATTGTACGTCTTCAATGATTTTTGTCGGCGTTACAATATCAAACATATACGCACCATTTTGTATGCGTATGTTTTTTATGTGATAGTTGGATGTTTCTTTAAATCCATACGTAATTCCTTCTAAATTCAAATCTTCTTGCACAAAGAGTTTCCCGTTTGGTTTTATGCATTCCGTAAACGCTATAAACGATTCCTGCAAGGCTTCTTTTTCACCGTAAATATCCAAATGATCAGCGTCCATCGATGTGATACAGGCAACATCTGGCGAAAGCTGTAAAAACGAACGGTCAAACTCGTCCGCTTCTACCACAGTGATTTTGTTTCCTTTTAGAATGAGGTTTGAGTTGTAATTTTCCGCAATTCCACCTAAAAAAGCCGTGACATTTACTTCAGAATCTGCTAATAAATGTCCTAAAATGCTAGATGTTGTGGTTTTTCCATGTGTTCCCGCAACGCCCAAGCAGAAGGTGTTTTTTGTGATTAAGCCTAAAATTTCTGCGCGTTTGTATATGTTGAATCCGTTGTTCCGGAAATGATTCAATTCTGTATGCGAACTTGGAATAGCAGGCGTATATACGATTATTGTGTTTTCTTTATTGAGAAATGCCGCTGGAATTTCAGCTACAGCATCTTTCGTTGAAACAGGAATTCCGAGTGCTTCTAAGGCATTTGTGATGTCTGTTTTTGTTTTGTCGTAACCTGCAACATTTTTGTCACTGAATTTAAAATAGCGCGCCAAAGCAGACATGCCGATGCCGCCAATACCTACAAAATAAACGTTATGTATGTTTTTTAAATTCACTCTTTTACTTATTCAATAATTTTTCTATTTCATTAACAATTCTTGCGGTCGCATCTGGTAATGCTAGTTTTTTGATGGCTGTTCCGTAATCTTGCTGCATTTTTTCAGAGTGTATCAATTCTTTAAAACAGATTTCAAATTGCGCATCCAAGTCTTTTTCTCGAATGAGCATTCCGGCTTTTTGCTCTGTGATTGCCAGTGCATTTTTGGTTTGATGATCTTCCGCAACATTGGGTGACGGAATGAAAATCACAGGTTTTCCAACGATGCATAATTCCGACACTGAACTCGCGCCCGCTCTTGAAATGATAACATCTGCAGCAGCATACGCCAAATCCATTTTATTGATGAATTTATGCACTTGTACTTGCGGTAATTCGTTGTGAACTTTGTACTGTTCGTAATAGAATTTTCCGCATTGCCATATCAGTTGTACGTTTTGCTTTTTAAAGAAATCCAATTCCGCTTCAATGAGTTGATTGATTCTTCTTGCGCCTAAACTTCCACCTATAATTAGGACTGTTTTTACATCGCTTTTTAGCTTAAAAAAAGCTTGTGCTTCGACTCTTTTTCCATCTATTTCCAACAAATCTTGTCGTACAGGATTGCCTGTTTTGATGATTTTTTCTTTGGGAAAATAGCGTTCCATGTGATCATACGCGACACATATTTTTTGCACTTGCTTCGCCAACCATTTGTTTGTTTTGCCTGCATAGGAGTTTTGCTCCTGTATCAACGCAGGTATTTTTTGTCCAGAAGCGACTTTGAGTAACGGTCCACTGGCAAATCCGCCTGTTCCAATGACTACATCTGGTTTGAATTTTTTGATAATTTTTCGAGATTTCAACAAACTACTCAATACTTTGAACGGAAACATCATGTTTTTGAGCGTGAGTTTTCGTTGCAATCCTGAAATCCACAATCCTTCGATGTTGTAACCCGCTTGCGGTACTTTTTCCATTTCCATTCGGTCTTGCGCGCCTACAAAGAGAAATTCTGCCGTTGGATATCGTTTTTTTAATTCGTTCGCAATCGCAATCGCTGGATAGATGTGTCCACCTGTTCCGCCACCTGATAGGATGATTTTATATGATTGCGTTTGTTTGCTCATTTTTTTGTTCTTTGTTCTTCGTTGTTTGTTTTTTGTTGTTTGTTTTTTTTCTATTCGTCAATTCGACTTGACTCTTGGCTCTTGGCTCTTTTTTGTCAATTTATTGATTTGTTGATTTGATTTCTTTCGTCATGCTGAACTTGATTCAGCATCTCATACATATATGTTTAAATCATAAATCGTATATCGTCAATCAAAAATCGTAAATCCTAAAGCGCTTCACTCAGCACATTTAACGGATTTTCTTCATTTTCTTTTTGTATTTCTTCTTTTTCTTGTTTTTCCAAGAGTTCTTCTCGTTTTTTGCTGACGCTTAATACGACTCCGATTGCCAAACAGGTCATCCAAATGGACGTTCCTCCACTACTGATTAATGGTAAGGTTTGTCCCGTGACAGGAAATAATTCTACCGCAACCGCCATGTTGATTAATGCTTGAAACACAATGGGCAATCCGACACCGATGGCTAGTAATTTTCCAAAAATGGTATCTGCCTTGTGCGCTACAATCACAATTCGAAATAGCAATAGTAGGTACAGAAATAGCAGAAACAATCCACCCACCAAACCGTATTCTTCTACAATGATAGCATAGATAAAGTCTGACGAACTTTGCGGTAACAACGTTTTCATTTTACTTTTTCCTGCACCAACACCTACAATTCCACCACTTGCAATGGCAATTTTAGAGCGGTCAATTTGGTAATTTTCCTTTTTATTTTCTTTTTCATCTTCGTTCCAATAGTTTGATACACGACTTTCCCAGGTTTGTATTTTGACTTGAATTGGTCCTGGAATGGCTCTTCCCACCATGATAAATAATGCCAATCCGACAATTCCTGAACCGACAACCATTGCTAGGTATTTTATAGGATATCCTCCCAAAAAACACAACATTAACACCATGGAAAAGATGATTGCTGTGGTGGAAAAATTGGCTGGCAATATCAGTCCTACGACTAAAAATACAGGCAACCAAAGCGGCACCAATGTTTCTTTGAACGTGATGGTTTTTTCTTTTATTTTGGAGAGATAGCGCGCTACATATATCATTAATACAACACTCGCCAAGGTAGAGGTCTGGAATTTTATTCCTACAAACGGAATGCGCATCCAACGACTTGCATTGGCACCTCCAATAGTGGTTCCTTGTGCTAGCGTATACGCCAAAAATAACAACACAATAGGTAACATAATTAGCGATAAGCCTCTGAAATAACGATACGGCATGCGATGTACTGCGTAAATGATGACAAACCCTAAAAACAAGTGCGATCCGTGACGCACCAAAAATTTTAACGTTCCACCATCTCCGTACAAGTATGCCAAGTTACTACTGGCACTGTATACAGGCAAAAACGAGAATAGCGCTAGCAAGGCAACTACTGCCCACAACGCTCGGTCTCCTTTTATGTTTTTAAAGATGGTGTTCATTTTTTTGTTTTCTGTTCTTTGTTCTTCGTTTTTTGTTGATTTGTCTATTTTTCTTGACTCCTGACTCCTGACTCTAGAATCTAGAATCTTATATCATAATCTTAGCTTCAAAGTGCTCTTACGGCTGCTTTGAATTGCCTTCCGCGTTCTTCGTAGTTTTCGAATAAATCAAAACTTGCACAGGCTGGCGACAGCAGTACATTATCTCCTTTTTCCGCGATTTTGTGGGCGATTTTGACAGCTTCACTCATGGAAGTCGTTTCCACCATTAAATCCGTTACGCCGCCAAAAGCTTCAATGATTTTAGAGTTGTCTACTCCTAAACAAATGATTGCTTTTACTTTTTCGTGCACTAATGGCAATAATTCTGCGTAATCGTTTCCTTTGTCCACTCCACCAACTATCCAAACCGTTTGTGTGGTCATGCTTTCTAGCGCATAGTATGTGGCGTTGATGTTTGTCGCTTTGGAATCGTTGATGTATTGTACGTTTTGGATTTTTAATACTTTTTCCAAACGATGTTCTACACCTTGAAATCCTGACATACTTTCGCGTATGGTTTGTTTTCTAATGTTCAATAATTGTGCTACAGCAGATGCCGCCATGGCATTCTTTGTATTGTGTTGTCCTTCTAGTGCTAGCGAGTCCGTCGGCATAGTAATTGTCTTATTTTGTATCGTTAGTATTATGTTATTGCCTTCTATATAAGCGCCATTCTCTTGTTTGTTTTTGAGTGAGAATGGAATTAATGTTGATTTTACTTTGTATGTTTTTAATCCGTTGACAACAACTTCATCGTCGGCGTCGTAGATTAAGTAATCGTTTTCCGTTTGATTCATCGCAATTCTAAATTTTGCTGCGATGTAATTTTCAAATTTGTAATCGTATCTGTCTAAATGGTCAGGCGTAATGTTGGTAATGATGGCAATGTGCGGACGAAAATTCACGATGCCGTCTAGCTGGAAACTACTTAGCTCTAACACATATTCATCAAAGGATTCTTCTGCGACTTGTCGCGCAAAACTTTTCCCCATGTTTCCTGCTACTCCCACATTCAATCCGCCTTCTTTTAACACGTGATGTGTTAACATCGTTGTGGTCGTTTTTCCGTTGCTTCCCGTGATTCCCACAATGGTTGCTTTGGTGAACTGCCCTGCAAATTCAATTTCCGAAATCACTGGAATTCCTTTCTCACGAAGCGATTTTACCAACGAAACCGTATCTGGAATTCCTGGACTTTTCATCACTACATCTGCATTGAAAAGCTTTGCTTCCGTATGTTGCTGCTCTTCCCATTCAATTTCAAACTGATTCAGAACGTTTTTATAGTGCGTTTTGATGGCTGATTTGTCCGAAACAAATACGTCATATCCTTGCTGTTTCCCTAAGATTGCCGTTCCTACGCCACTTTCTCCCGCTCCTAATATGACCAATCGTTGTTGTTGCACTTTTTGTTTGTTATTTGTGTTTTGTCATGACTCCTGATTCTTGGCTCCTGACTCTCTTTTTATCGATTTGTTGCTTCCTAAAACCCAACGCCCAAAACCTATCTCACCTTCAATGTTACAATCGTTAGAATTGCTAGTAAGATTCCGATAATCCAGAATCTGGTGACAATTTTACTTTCGTGATATCCTAATTTTTGATAGTGATGATGCAATGGTGACATTTTGAAAATTCTTCTTCCTTCTCCAAATTTCTTTTTGGTGTATTTGAAATAACTCACTTGCATGACTACCGATAGATTTTCCGCCAAGAAGATTCCACACAAAATTGGAATGAGCCATTCCTTACGAATTGCTATCGCGATTACTGCAATGATTCCACCAATGGTTAAACTTCCTGTATCGCCCATAAATACTTGTGCTGGATAGGTGTTGTACCATAAAAATCCAATCAAGGCTCCGACAAAAGCGGCTATGTAAATGGTGATTTCTCCCGCGCGCGGAATGTACATGACATTGAGATATTCTGAGAAAATTAAGTTTCCAGATATCCATGCAAATATTCCTAATGTTAGTACGATGATGACCGAAGTTCCAGCGGCGAGTCCGTCAATTCCGTCGGTGAGATTGGCTCCGTTTGAAACCGCCATAATGATGAAAATCACGATTGGAATAAACACCAACCACGCGTATTTTGCATAGTCTGGATTCATCCAAGTCACTAGTTTTGCATAATCGATTTCGTTGTTTTTTACAAACGGAATCGTGGTTTTCATGGAGCGTTTTTCTTCTCCAAATTTTTTCGTTGGCGTGGTATTACCTACCATTAATTCTTGCTGTTGCGCTGCAGGTAATTCTTCACGAATGGTTACATCTTGATGAAAGAATAAGGTTGCTCCTACGATGATTCCCAATCCTAATTGCCCTAAGATTTTGAATTTTCCTTTGAGTCCTTTTTTGTCGTTTTTAAACTTCTTGATGTAATCATCAATAAAACCAATAATTCCCATCCAAATGGTGGTCACAATTAGCAAAATGATGTATATGTTTTCCAGCTTTGCAAAAAGCAATACAGGAACTAAGGTTGCCAAAATGATGATGATTCCTCCCATGGTTGGCGTTCCTGCTTTTTCTTTTTGCCCAGCTAATCCCAAATCGCGCACGGTTTCTCCAATTTGTTTTGAGCGCAAATAGTTGATAATTCGTTTTCCAAAAATCATAGAGATCAACAACGAAAAAATTACCGCCATTGCCGCTCTAAAACTCAGGAATCCAAACAAAGAAGCGCCTGGAAACTGATATTGTTTTTCGAGATATTCAAATACGTAGTATAACATGTTATTTTTGGTGTTGTTGCTCTTTTAAAACTGGTTTTTTATTCGTGTAAATTGTCTAATATTTCTTTGGCGATTTTGTAATCGTCAAAATCGGTTCGTTTGCCGTTGATTTCTTGATAGGTTTCATGTCCTTTTCCTGCAATGAGAATGATGTCGTTTTCCCCTGCCATTTGACACGCCGTTTTGATAGCTTGTTTTCTATCTGTAATTGAGAGTGTCTTTTTATAGTTTTGCGGTTCTACACCTTTTTCAATGGCTTCAATGATTGCTATTGGATCTTCTCTACGAGGATTGTCGGACGTGAAAATGACTTTTGTACTCAACGTTGACGCAATGTTCCCCATTTTTGGACGTTTTGTAGCATCTCGATTACCGCCACAACCTACCACCGTAATGAGTTGTTCATTTCCTGTGCGAATGTCATTGATAGTTTCTAACACATTTTTTAAAGCATCTGGCGTATGCGCATAGTCCACAATGGTTGTGATGTTATTTTTTGTGATGAAATATTCAAAGCGACCGCTGACGTTTTCGAGTTCACTCATCAATTGTAAAATTTCCATCTGCTCTAAACCTAATAATTCCGCCGTAGCGTAAATAGATAAGAGATTGTACGCGTTGAAACTTCCGATGAGTCGTGTCCAAACTTCGTTGTCGTTTATTTTTAAAAGCAATCCTGAAAGACTGTTCTCCAAGATTTGCGCGCGATAGTCTGCATACGTTTTTAAAGCGTAGGTGTATTTTTTGGCTTGCGTATTTTGCATCATTATCAAGCCGTTTTTATCGTCTATGTTCACCAAACAGAACGCATCTTTCGGCAATTCGTCAAAGAATTTCTTTTTGACATCTCTGTATTCAGCAAACGTATCGTGATAGTCTAAATGATCATGCGATAGATTCGTGAAAATTCCACCTCGAAACCTTAATCCAGCCGTTCTTTTTTGATGAATTCCGTGCGAAGACACTTCCATAAAACAGTATTCCACACCTTCGTGGTTCATCTTTTCTAGATAACTATTAATGGTGAGTGAATCTGGCGTGGTATGCGTTGCTTTGTATTCGACATCGTCCACTAAAATTCGCACTGTAGACAACAATCCGACTTTGTAACCTGCTTTTTTAAAGAGTTGATATAACAGCGTAGCCACGGTTGTTTTTCCATTGGTTCCTGTAACGCCAATTAGCTTGAGGTTTTCCGAAGGATTTCCGTAAAAATTAGATGCCATAATTGCTAATGCGCTGCTTCCGTTATCTACTTGAATGTAGGTAACTCCATTGACAATTTTGTCTGGAATCATATCGCAAATGATTGCAACAGCGCCTGCTTTGATGGCTGCACCTATATAACTATGACCGTCAAATTCATATCCTTTGATAGCGATAAAAACATCATTAGCTTGCACTTCTCGCGAATCAAAGACCAGTTTGCGGATAGCTAGATTGGTATCGCCCGTCACTGCTTCGATATGAACTTTGTATAATATGTCTTTTAGGATCTTCACGATAATTCTAGTACAATTCGTTTTTCCTTGCTAATTTTTTCTCCTGCCTCTAAAGATTGCTTTGTCACTTTTCCACTTCCTTTAATTTCTACACGCAATCCTAAATTTTCAAGTAGTGGAATGGCGTCCATTGCTGGCATTCCAACCACATTTGGCATGATGGTTTTGTATTTTTTACTCTTATCTAAATATTCTTTATATTCTTTTTCTACAACTGGCGCTACGCTTTCGATGTTTTCTACTTGGTCAAATATTGGTGTGTCTCTGTAGATTTTATGTGCGATTTTTTTAAAAACTGGTCCCGACACATCCGCACCGTAATACCCAATTTTTTGATCAGGTTCATGAATGACTACAATGCATGAATATTTCGGATTCTCTACTGGGAAAAAGCCTGAAAACGTCGAAATGTATTCGCGATTTTCTTTGATGGCGTAATTTTTTTGGCAAGTCCCAGTTTTTCCCGCCATAGAAAAGTTTGGGGAATACAATCCATTTCCTGTTCCGTGTTCTTTTTCTACTACATTCAACATCATCTTCGTTACTTTTGCTACGGTTTCTTTTGAGCAAATGGACGGATTGATAACTTCTTTTTCGAATTGTTTTTCGCTAGTGTACCAGTTTTCACGTACGGCTTTTACAAATCGCGGTCGCACCATTTCACCTCCATTTGCGATGGCATTGTAGAATGCTAAAATTTGTAATGGCGTCAATTCTACACCATATCCGTATGCCATCCATTGCAATGAAATTCCACTCCAGCTTTTGTCATTTGGATGTGGCACAATAGGTTTCGGCTCGCCCTGAATAGGCAACTCAAGTGGTTTGTGCAGATTCATATTATAGAGTCTGTTCACAAATTTCTTTGGATTTTTTCCGTAGAAATTGTCAATAATCTTTACAATTCCAACATTTGACGATACTTCAAATGCTTTGGATGCTGTGATGGTTCCGTATCCACGTCTGTTAGAATCTTCTACCGTTTCGCCATAAAACGTAATTCTTCCGTTTCCTGTATCGACCAAATAATCACTGTCAATCACACGGTCTTCCAACGCCGCAACCATCGCCATCAACTTAAAGGTTGAGCCTGGCTCATGTCGCTCACCAACCGCGTAATTATAACGTTCTACATAATTTCCTTTACTGTTTCTTCCTAAGTTTGAAATGGCTTTTATTTCGCCCGTCTCCACTTCCATTACTACTACACAACCGTGATCGGCTTTGTATTTTTCCAATTGTTCCAACAATGCATGATGCGCAATGTCTTGAATATTCACGTTGATAGATGAAATGATATCGTAACCATCTTGCGGTTCTAAATCGTTGTCAATAGAAATGGGTTTCCAACGTCCGTTGGCTATTTTTTGTTCGATGCGACTTCCTTCTTTTCCGCGCAAATCATCACCAAAAGCACCTTCCAATCCAACACCCACTTTGTCTTTTACTTCGTATCCAATGGTACGACGCGCAATGCTTCCGATTGGATATTCGCGTACTGTTTTTTGTTTGCTGATAAATCCGCCTCTAAACGTTCCTCGTTTGAATATTGGAAACTTTTTGATGCGCATGTATTCTGCGTAACTTAGATTTTTTGCGATTGGATGATATTGATCTTTGTTAGCACGCGCTCTTGTCAATTTGCTTTCGTAATACGCAGACGATTTTCCTAATAACTTTGCTAAAGAATCTGAAAGTGCTTTGATGTTGTCTGTAAATTCACGTTTGTAGACCGTTTTGGCATCAAAAAAGATATCATATTTAGATACCGAAGTTGCGAGTAAACTTCCATCGTCGGCATAGACATTTCCGCGACTTGGCTCTATGACTGCTTTTCGTATCACTTCCTCATCAGCAAGTGCGCGATATTTGTCACCTTCTACAAATTGCACGTTTACCAATTGCACCACAACCGCAATCGCGAAGAGAAACATACCTCCTGCGACAAAATATAAACGATTTAATATGTTTTTTTCGGTTACTGGCATTGATTATTATTGTTGTGATGTTACTCTAATTTTTTGTGGTGGGTTTTTCGATGGTGCTAATCCCGTGTTGGCAACTTTTTCAGTGATGTAGGATTCTAGTTTTAGTTGTTGCAGCGTTGTTCGAGTTTCTACAAATTCACTTTTGAGTCGCTTCACTTCATCGTTTAGTCTTGCGATTTCGTGTACTTTTTCATCTGCCCAATGCGAACTTGCAATCATAATCAAGGCTAAAAACGAAGCAAATACAATGAAACGCCAGTTTTTGATGGCGTCATCTTTGATGAGAAACTTCCCTTTTAGAATGTCGTAAATGTTTTCCTTTTTCATGACTACAGACGTTCTGCTATTCTTAGTTTTGCGCTACGCGCTCTGTTATTTGTTTTTATTTCTTTGTGTGATGGAATAATTAATTTCCCCACTTTTTTAAACGGCACTTCTACTCTACCGTAAAAATCTTTTTCTGGCTCACCTTCAAAAAGTCCGTTACGAATGAAGCGTTTTACCAAGCGATCTTCTAGCGAATGATAACTTATCAAACTGAGTCTTCCGCCAATTTCAAGCACTTCTTGTGTTTGCATTAGAAATTCTTTCAACACTTCTATTTCTTGGTTTACTTCGATACGAATTGCTTGGTAGATTTGTGCTAACACCTTATGCTCTCTGTGTTTTGGCAAAAATCGCTGCAATACTACTCGCAAGTCTTCCGTAGTTCGAATGGGTTGTTCAGACCTTGCTGTAACGATTTGCGCTGCAATGGCTTTTGCATTTCGCAATTCACCATATAATGATAAAATTGATTGCAAATCTTCTTCTTCATATTCATTGACTACGTTGTAAGCAGACACTTCATCTTCTTGATTCATTCGCATGTCTAAATCCGCTTCAAAGCGCAGTGAAAATCCGCGTTCAGCTTTGTCAAATTGATGCGATGACACTCCGAAATCACCCAGAATTCCATCTACTTTTCGCACTCCATAAAACCGTAAGAACTTTTTAAGATGTCTAAAATTTTGATTGATGAGCGTAAATCGCGCATCATCAATTGCATTGTCAAGCGCATCTTGATCTTGATCGAACGCATATAGTTTTCCGTTTTCTCCGAGTCGACTCAAAATTTCTTTGGAATGTCCGCCACCGCCAAAGGTTACATCTACATACACTCCATCTTCTTTGATGTTGAGTCCATCAACGGTTTCTTTCAGCAATACAGGATTATGATATTCCATCGCCATCGTCATTTCCCATTACTTCTTCTGCCAAATCGCCGATATCAACATCCGCATCATCTGTTGCTGCATTGTATTGTTCTTTGTCCCAAATCTCCACAATGTTAATAGCGGACGACAATACAATTTCTTTCTTAATTCCTGCAAAAACCACTAAGTCTTTCGGAATCAACAATCTTCCAGCAGCGTCAATTTCCACCATTCGAACACCTTTGTTAAATCTTCGAATGAAATCGACATTTTTCTTTTTAAAACGGTTCAATTTGTTTAGTTTTTGCGTCATGAGATTCCATTCGCTCATCGGATGCAATTCTAAACACGAACCAAATAAACCTTCTTTGATGACAAAACCTTCTTGCAACACCGGAGACAACTGCTTTTTTAAATCCGCAGGAACCAGCATACGCCCTTTAGCGTCTACTTTGCATTCGTATGTTCCGATTAAATTTATCACGTGAGAATCAGGTTTACCTATATAAGATTCAAATATATTGAAAATTTTACCACATTTTACCACATTTTACCACTTTGTTGATAAGTTTTTGCTTTTTTCAGCCAAAAAGCCTGTAATTGAGCTAAAAATCAACTTGTTGAAAGTGGGATTTTAGAAAAGTGAAACATACTTTTATTAAGCATTTTTATGTCATGATGTCGAAATTTTATTTCGTGTAACTTCACAAGAAAAACTGAAGAAAAATCACTAGAATACTGCGAAAAAAACAAAATGCATCTCTTATTTTCATCATAAAAACACATTGTTTTACTATTTTTCAAGACATTTCAAAAAAAGCCTATTAATAAATTTCGAAATGCCTATATTTGTCTCTTGTTAAAAAACTGATAGCCATTAATGAAAGAAAGCTTTAAAAAGGACGGGAAATTCAATTATCTAGAATTAGGAGAAGGAACACCTATCGTTATTTTACATGGCTTAATGGGCGGTTTGAGTAATTTTGAAGCTGTTACCGAAAATTTTTCAACGAAAGGATATAAAATTTTAATTCCTGAGTTACCTATTTACACAAAGCCACTTTTAAAGACCAACGTAAAGAATTTTGCAAAATATGTTAAGGAATTTATTGAACATAAAGAGCTTGACAAGGTTATTTTGCTTGGAAATTCACTTGGCGGACACATCGGATTGTTGACTACAAAATTGTACCCTGAACTTGTCAAAGGATTAGTCATCACAGGAAGTTCTGGATTGTACGAAAGTGCGATGGGCGACGGCTATCCAAAACGTGGCGATTACGAGTTTATCAAGAAGAAAAGTGAGGATGTTTTTTATGACCCAGCAGTGGCTACCAAAGAGATTGTAGACGAAGTGTTTGCTACGGTTAATAATCGCAGTAAGTTGATTAAAACCTTGGCAATTGCGAAAAGTGCTATTCGTCACAATATGGGCAAAGACTTGCCAAATATGCACACACCTACAGGAATTATTTGGGGAAAAAACGATACGGTTACACCACCAAATGTTGCTGAAGAGTTTCATGAATTATTACCTGATTCTGACTTGTATTGGATTGACAAATGCGGACATGCACCTATGATGGAACGCCCTGAAGAGTTTAACGAATGTTTACAAGATTGGCTGACCAAACGCAATTTTTAGGTCGTCACGAAACGAAATAACATCAAATTTTACCGCTGTGAAAATTAAATCTGCCGAATTCGTAATGAGCAACTCGGACGTTGCGAAATGTCCAAAAAATCCAATTCCTGAATACGCGTTTATTGGTCGCTCTAATGTTGGAAAATCTTCTTTGATCAACATGTTGACGCAACGAAAGAGTTTGGCAAAAACTTCTGGACGACCAGGAAAGACACAGCTTATCAATCATTTTAAGATTAACGACGAATGGTTTTTGGTCGATTTGCCTGGTTATGGCTACGCACGTGTTTCCAAAAGCACAAAAAAGGTTTTCCAAAAGTTTATTACAGAGTATTTTAGAAAACGCAAACAACTAGTTTGCGGATTTGTGTTAGTAGATATTCGTCACGAACCACAGAAAATTGATTTGGAATTTATGCAATGGTTGGGCGAAAACCAAATTCCGTTTTGCATCATTTTTACGAAAGCTGATAAATTACGTCCATCACAGATTGAAAAACATATTGAAAACTATAAAGCCAAATTATTAGAAGATGTTTGGGAAGAAATGCCGCAGTATTTTGTGACGTCCGCTTCAAAAGCGATTGGTCGCGATGAAGTGTTGGAGTTTATTGAGCAAATTAATCAAGATTTGAAGAATTCGTAGTTTTTTTGATTGTTCTTTGTTGTTTGTTTTTTGTTGTTTGTTTTTCGTCGATTCTATAGAAACATCTCAATACTTAATGCTTTTTAAATCTTTATAATTTTCATACTTTTAAGAGACCAAAAACACCAACCATGCAAGCTACTACGATTGATGAAGTGATTTCATTTTTAGAAGAAATCATTCAAAAAAATAAGGAGATTCCAAGCACGATGGGCTATTTCGCTGCCTTGTATCACAAAGTGACTTGCAAAGTGAAAGAAGGTATTGAGAACGATTTTTTTGATGACAATCCGCGCATGGAACAACTAGATGTTATTTTTGCAAATCGTTATTTGCAAGCGTATTCTGAGTTTCAAAACGGTACAAAACCTACCGATTCTTGGCAAATTGCTTTTGAAGAAGCAGATAGTTATTGGTTGATTGTGTTGCAGCATTTGTTATTGGGAATGAACGCACATATCAATCTCGATTTGGGAATTGCTGCCGCAGAAGTCATGAAAGGAAAAAATATTGACGATTTACAAAACGACTTTAATAAAATCAACACAATTTTAGGCGAACTCGTCCATGATGTTCAAAAGGAATTATCACTGATTTGGACGTTTTTAGCCAAAATTTTAAAGAAAACAGAGAAATTCAGCATCATTTTGACCGATTTTAGCATGAAACTTGCCAGAGACGGCGCATGGAAATACGCGACACTTTTGGCGAATTCACCTGAAACAGAATGGCAAAAACTCATTCAGGAACGAGATGTCAAAGTTGTTAAAAAAGCCAATTTGGTCATCAATCCAGGATTTATTGCACGATTGATTTTAAAAATCATCCGATTAGAAGAAACTGGAACTATTAAAACACGCATTGAGATTTTGCAAAAAGACTAGTTTTCGGCTTCGCCCAAACTACATGTTTTTACAAGCTATCTACTTCTTAATAATTTCAAGCTTTTCAGCAAAATAATCACAAAAATCGAGCATGGTTGCGCTCATTTTTTCATCGTTCGTTGCGCGTTGAAATGTACGTGCCATAGATACTAATGTTTGATGATAAAACACTTTCATTTCGTCAACAGGCATGTCTTTTGTCCACAAATCGATACGCAGACTTTCTTGCGCTTTATGATCCCACACAGACAACATCACTGCTTTGGAAGGCTCATTTTCAATTCCGCCATCTTTCGCGGTCCAATTGATAGCTTCTGGCACATTATTTTCATCAACCGTTACTGCTATTTTTATTTCGGACGTTACTTTTTTCGCCATTATTTCTTGGGTTTGTACTTTGAATTTGTAAAAATTTCTTTGGAGGATTTCCCTAAAAGATTTTGCAAAGATACATCATTATTTTCCATGTACGATTTCACAATTTGATATCCAATAAAACGCCCAATTCCACCAGGCGATTCACTGTCCAATTCGAGATTGAATTTTGAAAATGGCGCTACGTTTAAGAACCGATTATCTAATTTATTATCAGTACTGTACAACAATTCTTTTTCAATAAAATAGGTCCAGATTTGTTTTTCGTTGGCTTCTGCCCATGCAATTTTTTCATCTGTATAACCAAACTGCATTGCCAAACTCGCTTTCGGCACTAATAATGATTTAAGATATTGCACTTTTCCGTGATAAATCATTTTACTTAAAAACGTACGTTCACGTGGTGGTTTTACTTGTGTATACGCAAACTCATTGGCAATATCAACAGGAATCATTTCTTTTTCAAAGCTTTGTGAAATGTACTTTTGAATGCCGTCGTAAAATTTGTGATTTTTACCCAAATAGGTATTCAACGCAATTAAAATCATGTCTTGGTATAGAATGACTTTTTTGCGATAATCTTCGGTTGTTACCGTAAATACTTTTGGCGTATCGTATTCAGGAAAATAGTATTCCAAATGTTGCAACACCGATTTTATATCGCGCTGCACAGGCGCAAAATCTGAAAAGACAGTATTAATTTCAGTTTTTAATTCTTTTTGTAGCGGATCGTTCATGGTGTAAATCCACGTAGAATCTGGAATCGAAGCCGGAAAGAATAACGGATAGGTTTCTTTCAATTTTGGCAAATCAGAAGGTTTAGCTCCTAAAAAGACCTGATCAAACCGAACTACATTTACATCTAAGGGAATTGCCGAAATTTCTTTTTCGAGCGGATTTTCTTCAGCACAACCAATCACGAACAATACTATTAAAAACACTAACTTTTTCATCATTTTTTTCATAAAGCAATTCGATACATTTAACTTCTATTTTTATTTTTTATTGCGTGACTATCTTTGGACTGCAAAGTTACTTTTTTTATCTTGTAAAAAAATTGAAACCGATGAAATGCGCTGACACAATTGCATTACAAATAACTAAAATTGGTGCTGGTAAATTTTATCTGACAGAAATTAATAAGCAAACATAAAATAGATGAAAACTCAACAGGTGATTGACCATATTGTCGAATGGTTAAAAGATTATGCTACTAAGGCAAAAGTAAACGGATTTGTAGTGGGTGTATCGGGCGGAATTGACTCTGCCGTAACCTCTACATTGTGTGCCAAAACAGGCTTACCAACCTTATGTATTGAAATGCCCATTCACCAAGCAAAAAGTCACGTAACACGTGCCCAAGAACATATCAAACAATTAAAAGAACGCTTTGAAAATGTGGCAGATACACGTGTAGATTTGACACCTGTTTTTGAAGAATTTAAAACAGAAGTTTCTTTAGAAGGCAAACAGGCAACGGTTGACATGGCGTTGGCAAATACCAGAGCGCGTTTGCGTATGACCACTTTATATTATCACGCAGGATTGCTAGGACGATTGGTTGCGGGAACAGGAAACAAAGTTGAGGATTTTGGTGTTGGTTTTTACACAAAATACGGCGATGGCGGCGTGGATTTGAGTCCCATAGCAGATTTGATGAAAAGTGAAGTATATCAGTTAGGTGCAGCACTAGAAGTGCCAGAATCTATTATGAAAGCTGCGCCTTCTGATGGTTTATTTGGCGATGCTCGAAGTGACGAAGATCAAATCGGAGCGAACTATGACGAACTAGAGTGGGCAATGCGTATGGATGATGAAGGAAAAACTGCTGACGATTTTACTGGAAGACAACAAGAAGTGTTCAAAATTTACAAACGATACAATACTGCGAACCAACATAAAATGATTCCAATTCCAGTCTGTATAATACCGCAAAATCTTACATAAAAAATCGCCTTTTTTAATAGTTTTTATAAAAATTTGTTTAAATTTGTCGATACAGACCCCCTAAACCTGAAATAAAAATTGATTCGCTTTTATGTGCACATCTTTATGTCCATAAACGAAACTATCTTTATGTGATGGTCTGATTTAATAATAACTTTAAAAACTAAATTATGGTTAAAGTATTAATTGCAGACAATCATCCTATTGTTCGTAAAGGAATTAAATCCTTATTCAAGAACTCTACTGAGATTGATGTCGTAGGAAAAGCTGCGACAACTTCTGAATTATTTGATTTTATCAGTCAAGAATCAGTTGATGTAGTATTATTGGAAATGGATATTCCTGAAGTCAATGGAATTACTGCTTTGAGAAGACTTAAAAAAGACTTCCCTGACGTGAAAGTAATTATGTTTAGCTCGCATTCTGAAGATGTTTACGCTGTAAGCACACTTAGAGCTGGAGCTTCTGGTTACTTATCAAAATCTGTAGCTACAAATGTTATTAAAGAAGCGATTACCAAAGTTATGAATGGAGGCATCTATATCAGTAACGAGTTAGCGCAACGCTTAGCATTTGACGAAAGCACAAACAAACCCCGCAGATTCTTCAGACGTTTGTCTACGAGAGAAGTTGAAGTGTTAAAACTTTTAGCTTCTGGTAAACGTAACAAACATGTTGCTGAAGAGTTAAATCTGAACGAAAAAACTGTGAGCACATACAAAGCTCGCCTAATGCGTAAGTTGAACGTAGACAACTTGGTTGATTTACTACAACAAGCAAAAGCATTAGAATTACTGTAACTAAATTGCATTATTGTAAAGATTTCCCTTTACTACAGTAAAAATTTTGATGATGATATGTGTACTGAAAAGTATGTATATCATCATTTTTTTTACTTTCAGATGTTAGTTGTGAGATATGAGTACTGATTGACGATTGTTGATTGACGATTGTTGATTTTTGAAATCTCAATACTAATATCGAAATACTACCTCAAATCACCCTCTTCAACTGTTCCGAAAGTGATTTTTTTAAGAAGATATAATCTTTGATTTCCTCTAAAACCTGTTGCAACTCTTCAACTTTAGTATCTTCTGTCAGACTGAGTTTGAGTTCTTCTATTTTTAGATTGATAAGAAAGCAGCGTAGTGAAAGTATGGTTTCGTTGGTCAATTGCGCAATGGTTTCTTCTTTGGGTTTTACGAAGATGTTTTGCGCTTCCCAATTGTGTAGTTCGTATTGCTCTTCGCGCATGAGAATATCTGTAATTTCACTTGCAACTTCTGGCTCTATTTCGTTGACAAACGCATCGAGTTCTAGTTTGCCTGTTTCGTTGAGTTTTTCGATAGCGCGATAGTAAATCGTTTTGAATTTTTCATTTGCCAAATCAATTTCATCTTGTTGTAAATCGAGATAGAGTTTTTGAAAGACTTTTGCATCAAAGAGTTCACGCTCCATTTTGAGTTCGCCATCTTCATCTTCTTTTAAAATCAAGTCTTCAAACGTCGCTTCCATGTTTCCGTAGAGCAATAAGATTTCAATGATTTTTCGCTCCAACACATATTGCTGATCAACAGCTTCTGCCTTTTTTTCAGGTTTGATTACCTCAAACGTTTTTTGCTCTTGCTTGATTTTTTTGTTGGCATCCTTGATGTTTTTGTTTTGCAATTGCGCTAAGGTTGCAAACAACACATCTTCCGAAATGTCCATGATACGCGATGTTTCACGCAAATACAACTCCTGTTTGATACGATCAGAAACTCTCGAAATACTCGACATCATGTCGTTGATGACTTCCGCCTTTTTAATCGGATCGTTTTTTGCGACTTCCATCAGCAACGAAGCTTTGTAGCTGATAAAGTCTTTGACGTTATTTTCAAAATATGCCAACACATCTTCCAACGCGTTGTTTTTGGCAAAACTATCCGGATCTTCTCCCTCTGGAAACGTACATACACGAACATTCATGTCTTGCTCCAAAATCAAATCCACACCACGAAGCGACGCGCGAATTCCCGCAGCATCTCCATCATAGAGAATCGTAATATTTTTTGTCAAACGATTGATTAAGCGAATTTGCTCCGCCGTTAAGGCAGTTCCCGACGAAGAAACGACATTGTGAATGCCCGCTTGATGCATTTGAATTACATCCGTATATCCTTCTACCAAATAGCAATTATCTTCTTTGGCAATAGCTTGCTTTGCGTAATACAATCCGTAAAGCACTTTACTTTTATGGTAAATATCACTTTCGGGTGAATTGAGGTATTTGGCAGCTTTTTTATCATTCGTCAAAATTCGTCCACCGAAACCCAATACGCGTCCGCTCATACTGTGAATTGGAAACATGACACGTCCTTTGAAACGGTCAAAACGCTTTTCACCTTTTACAATAGTAAGTCCCGTTTTTTCTAAATAGGTAAGATTGTAACCTTCTTTCAAAGCTGTATCCGTAAATGCGCTCCACTCATCCAACGCATATCCCAAACCAAATTTTTTGATGGTTTCCGTCGTAAAACCTCGTTCTTTAAAATAAGTAAGTCCAATCGCTTTTCCTTGCGGCGATTCCCAAAGGATTTCTTCATGATATTTTTTGGCATATTCCGACACCAAATACATACTTTCCTTTTCGTTGGCTAGTGCTTTTTCTTCGTCGGTGCGCTCGGTTTCTTCAATTTCAATTCCATATTTTTTTGCCAAATAGCGAATGGCTTCCGGATAGGTAAAATGCTCGTGTTCCATGAGAAATGCTACTACATTTCCGCCTTTTCCAGAACTAAAATCTTTCCAAATTTGCTTTACGGGCGACACCATAAACGACGGTGTGCGTTCGTCCGAGAATGGACTTAACCCTTTGAAGTTGCTTCCCGATTTTTTGAGTTGCACAAAATCGCCAATCACTTCTTCTACGCGAGAAATGTCAAATACAGCATCTATGGTCGATTTAGCAATCAAAGGTTTTGTGATTTTTAGGAATGAACTTCAAAAATACTAAGTTTCGAGGGAATTTTGAACGTTGGATGCTGAATTTTGAATTCTCTTTCAAAGGAAATCCTTAAACTTCTATCTAAAAATGGAATTTCATAGTACTTTTCGATACAAATTTGCCTTATTTCGACAAGATCAATGAGCGGCAAATCCACTCGAAGTGATGGCAACTTTTAATGTGTAAATTTGATAATTTGAAAATGTACCAATGATTTTAACAGTTGCAATCTTGAAACTGAATTTACAACAAAGATACTAAACGTCACTTCGAGTAAAATCTTGAAAAGATTTTGTATCGAGAAGTACTATGGAATCTAGCCTAATTCAACATTTAAAATTCATCATTTCTAAAAAACATCCAATCGCACACCTAACGAAATATTGCGTTGTTTAGTATTTGGACTTTTGAAGATTGGCGACAGGTCGTATTTGCAGTACAAACTCATATCGTCCCAACCAATATACGCGCCCAAACCATAGACAAAGTTATTGGTATTGAAATTTCTGCGGATTTCTTGGTCTACATTATCGCCGTTTTCAGCATAGCGTAGTTTTTGCTTTACAGCTAAGTTGACACCGAAATAACCACCCAATCCAATTTTGAATTTTGAGTTGGTGTAATAGCGCACATAACGTTCATTTTCCACTTTGCGTGAAGGACCAAATTCAAAGTATAACGGGATTGTTAAATTGGTCATTCGTATTTTGGAACGATTCAAATCGTTGGGAAATTGCTCTAGCGTTGTCAAGTCGCCATTATCAACAAAATAGCGATTTCCCGTAGGTTTTAAGTTGTTGTATTGCAGCGTTAAACCATAGCGAAAACGTACAAAGTTGTGATTTTTAGCAACACGTGTGCTCCACAGAATTCCAAATTCGAAGAATCGCGAACCGCCCATTCTGTAATCGGAATCGCTGAGAGAAACACCATCTTGTATAGCATTATTAAAACCAAATGCAAACATGATGTCAGATTTCGTGCGACGGTCATAGCGAATAGGTCGTTTTTTGATTTTTCGGGTATCAAATACTTCTCCAAATCGAATAAAACTTCCTTTTTCACGAATGTAATAGCCCGTTATCATTTCGCGTTTGTTTTTCGCCATACGATATTCGATGTTTGCTACGGACAATTTTGCTGCTTTCTTTTTTTGTTTTTCAGCTTCTTCGGGAGTGATTTTTCCTTTTTCTAAATCTTCATTAATCAGATTTACTTTTCGTTTGAGCAACTCCTTTTCATCTTCCGTGATGGCTTTTAAAAGACCTTCAAGGTATTGTTTTTCACGCTCCTTTTTAAGTGTAATGGAATCTTTTGTTTGATTCGGAATGCTGTCTTTTTGTTGTGCTTTTGCACTAAAATTTATGCATAAGATAATCAGGCATGCATACAAAGTACTTGTTTTCATGTTCGTTTTTTTTATGTTAATTGATGATTTTTGTAATTTTTTTGAGCGATTATTGCTCGATATCTGCTGTTCGCGTTCGTTGTAAATTGCGTTTTACGAGTTCAAATACGCGTTGTTTGAATGACTTATCGAGCTCGTGTTCTACTTCGTTCAGCAATTCTTCTGCAGTGGCAATATGTGTATCATTTACTTTTTCTTCTTTGACTTTTAAATGTTTGAGCGATGCTTGTGCTTCTTTCAGTAAATAATCAATTTCCGCATCGGTGACCGTTCGTTCTTCTTTTTCAAATAATGATGCGATAGATGCCTTTAATTCGTCATTGGAAGCTACTATGATTTCTTTTTCTTGTATAACCGTTTCTAACTTTTGCGGCACTGCTTTTTCTTGAACAACGACAGTTTGCTGCACTTCTTTTTGCAAATCGGTTTGCAATTCTTTTACCTGTTTTGTAACTTGTTTTTCAGTATTTACGATTTGTTCTGTCACAACAACATCCGTTTCTTTTGTAGGATTGATTTCTTTTTGTGGTGTGATGATTGGCTTGGATTTTTTCTGAACAGGCAATTCTTCATTCGCAATGACATCCTCCACTTTTGCCGTTTCTGAACGTAAGATGCTAAATACAATCCAACCAATGAGCAATGCCAAACACGCTGCGTACGGAATATACATTTTTTTGCTACGCTTTTGTCTGTCGTTCGCATCAAGGCGAGCAGCGAGTGTTTCCCACGATTGCTCCGACACTTCCATTCTGCGTTCTTCTAGTAGTTGTTTGATTTCAGGCGATTTCATTAGCTCTGTTTTTTTTTGATTGTAATTGCGTTTGAAGCGTCTTTTTTGCTTTGAATAGTTGCGTTTTGGAAGTACTTACCGAAATTTGCAACATTTCTGCAATTTCTTGATGTTTGTATCCTTCTATTTCATACAAATTGAATACAATTTTATAGCCTTGCGGCAACGCATCAATCGCTTTCTGAATTTCTTCTACACCAGCATTTACGTCCATTTCACACTCAGTGATTTCGGTATAACTTTCAATTTCTTCTACCGCAACCAGCGGATTCTTTTTTCGCAAAAACGAAATCGATTCCCGAATCATAATTCTGCGAATCCAACCTTCAAAACTTCCGTTGTGTTGAAAGGTTTTCAATTGTGTAAATACTTTGAAAAATCCCGAAAGCATGATTTCTTCTGCATCGTGAATGTTGGAAATATAATACCTACAAACGCTCAACATTTTTGGCGCGTGTTGTGCATACAAAACTTGCTGCGCTTTTCGGTCGTTGCGTTTTGCTCGTTTGATTAATTGTGCTTCTTGTAGATGTAATTGTATAACTTTCACTTTACAGGCTGCTTTCTATTGACATAGACGCAATTTTTGTGCAAATGGTTGTCTGACGATGAAAAAAATTATTTTTTTCTATCAATTACGTAGTTTACCATCAACTCTAAAGAGTCCTTATAGGTAGATTTTGGGTAGGTTTCCAGCAGGTTGAGCGCTTTTTCTTGGTATACCTTCATTTGATTCACGGCATAGTCCAATCCGCCAACTTTTTTTACAAAAGCAATCACTTCTTTGACTCTTTTTTTGTCTTTGTTATGATTTTTGACCGAGTTGATTGCCCACTTTTTTTCTTCCTTCGTACAATGATTCAACGCGTAAATGAGCGGAAGTGTCATTTTTTGCTCTTTGATATCGATGCCTGTAGGTTTCCCGATTTGCGTTTGTCCGTAATCGAATAAATCATCTTTTATTTGAAACGCCATTCCGATGTATTCGCCAAACAAACGCATGCGCTCTACTTCTTCTTCAGAAGCATTTACGGATTGCGCACCCATGGCACAACAGGCTGCAATTAAGGTTGCAGTTTTTTGTCGGATGATTTCATAGTAGATTTCTTCAGTAATATCCAATCTACGTGCTTTTTCAATTTGCAACAATTCGCCTT
This sequence comes from Kordia periserrulae, assembly GCF_003054265.1. Lineage (GTDB taxonomy): Bacteria > Bacteroidota > Bacteroidia > Flavobacteriales > Flavobacteriaceae > Kordia > Kordia periserrulae. Next base: position 266,837 of record NZ_QBKT01000001.1, read on the forward strand.
CACTCATTTCACGAACTGCCACTGAGATGATTCGCAACAAATCAAAATCGCCATTATCAATCGATAGTAATAATCCTTTCGACAGTAAATAATCGCCCACCAAGACCGCAATTTTATTTTTCCAAAGTGCATTGATAGAGAAAAAACCTCTTCGTCGATTGGAATCGTCTACCACATCATCGTGAACTAAAGTTGCGGTGTGAATCAATTCAATTACCGAAGCACCACGATAGGTACGTTCATTCACAATTCCGTCAGACACCATTTTCGACACTAAAAAAACAAACATCGGGCGCATTTGCTTTCCCTTTCTGTTAACGATATAGTGTGTGATTCGGTTGAGTAGCGCGACTTTGGAAGACATTGAATTGTAAAACTTTTTCTCGAAAAGTTCCATTTCTTTGACAATCGGTTGTTTTATCTGCGCGACTACTTTCATGTGGCTGCAAAGATATTAACTAATTCCATGATTTGTGTCCTTTTTAACAAGAATCAAACACAATTCATCGTTTTATCAGCCACCTTTTTACGCTTTTTATGATTCTTGACTTGCGATTCTTTTTTGATGAATTGAAAATTTTTGTTGTAAACTTTTAGCAAATTCCTAAAAATAGACTTGTGAACGTTAAAAACAACGCAGATTACTTTGTGTATTGTATTTTTTCATAACTTGAAGGATATTAACACTTTAAAGCCGAGCTTATGAAAAAAATTACACTTTTACTTTTTACATGCATTTTCTTCCAATTTGGATTTGCGCAGTTATCCGAAGATTTTGAATCTAGCGCTACCATTCCCGCAGGATGGACGAGTTTTATTGGTACCAACGGTTTAGGAACGGTACAAAATTGGCAAGTGAATGACGGAGCTACTAATAATGTTGCCTTTGTTACTTGGGAAGCGGTTACGGGCGGAAATTCGGAAGATTGGCTTGTGACACCACAGTTTACGGTAGATGCTACAAATTTTATTTTATCGTTTGACCAATCGGATAGTTTTGCTACGGATTATGGTTCTACATACACAATTCGCGTTTCAACGAATACGCAAACCACACATGCCGATTTTGTGATTGTAGACACGCAAACAGAAGCCGATGTTTGGTCTGGCGGACCGTTGGCACAACACACGGTGGATTTAAGCGCCTACATTGGTCAACCTATTTATGTAGCGTTTGTATTAGAACAAAATGATGGCGATCGTTGGATTATTGACAACGTAGAAATGATTGCCAACGCTACTGCACCTGACCCTGCGACAACACCAACACCTGCAGATATGGCAACAGGCGTTGTGATTGATCCTGCGGATGATAATATGGACGGAATGCCAGACAATTCGGTTTCGTTTGCTTGGCAAGCTGCCACTACTGGCGATCCTGCCACAGCGTATGATGTGTATTTGGGCGATTCGCCAACGACACTGAATTTATTAGGAACACTTGGCGCTACTTCAGTTGATATTACAGGAATGCAATATTCTACGCAGTATTATTGGCAAATTGTAGCAAAAAATGTTGGTGGAGACGCTATGAATTCTCCTATTTGGAGTTTTACTACCGAAGCCGACCCGTTATCGGTGGAGGAAGTCGATACCTCGAATTTTATACTATATCCTAATCCGACAACTGGCATTGTACAGTTTCAAAGTACGCAACCTATTAACAAGTTAAAGGTGATTAATTTCTTTGGACAAGAAGTATTGCGTGTTGATGAAGAAGTACTTACCAATAAGCAAATAGATCTTTCAACTTTACGCGCTGGAACGTATATTATGATTGTCACTATTGGCGATAACACCAGTTCTTATAAAGTTGTGAAGCAATAGTTTTCAAAACATATTTCATAAATAAACAAAAGCCTTCAGAGTTTTACTTTGGAGGTTTTTTGTGTTTTTAATTGAAAGATTAAAAGATTTAAAGATTGAATGATGGAAGCAAGAACAACATTGATACATTTTCAAATTATCAAATTGTTACACTAAAAATATTATTCTTTATTCGCCAACTGTCCGCATGCTGCGTCAATGTCTTTTCCTCTGGAGCGTCTTACCGTTACGGTAATTCCGTTTTGTTCTAAAGAATCTACATACCTATCAATTGCTTTGTTGCTGGCTTGTTGAAATTGTCCATCGTCAATTGGATTGTATTCAATCAAATTAACTTTGCTTGGCACATCTTTACAAAATTTCACTAATGCATTGATATCTTTTTGTTGGTCGTTAATGCCATCCCACACTACATATTCGTAAGTAATTTTGTTTTTGGTTTTATCGTACCAATACGCCAGGGCTTCTTTTAAATCTTTGAGTGGAAAGTGTTCATTGAACGGCATGATAGATGTACGAACTTCATCAATAGCAGAATGTAACGAAACAGCAAGTTTGAATTTCACCTCATCGTCTGCCATTTTTTTAATCATTTTTGGAACGCCCGAAGTAGAAACGGTGATTCGCTTAGGCGACATTCCTAAACCTTCATCCGACGTAATTTTATCGATCGCTTTTAATACATTATTGTAGTTCATCAACGGTTCGCCCATTCCCATGAAAACAATGTTTGATAACGGTCTGCCATGATACAAACGGCTTTCACGGTCAATTGCTATTACTTGATCATAAATTTCGTCAGGATTCAGATTTCGCATGCGTTTTAATCGCGCTGTAGCGCAAAATTTACAATCCAAACTACAACCTACTTGACTTGAAACACAGGCAGTAGTTCGTGTACTCGTTGGAATGAGCACGGATTCCACAATCAAACCATCATGCAAACGCACTGCATTTTTGATAGTACCGTCCGAACTTCGTTGCATTTTGTCCACACGAATATGATTGATGACAAAGTTTTCTTCTAACATTTGACGCGTATCTTTGGAAATATTCGTCATGTCATCAAAATTGTGTGCGCCTTTTTGCCACAACCATTCATAGACTTGATTTCCGCGAAACGCTTTGTCTCCTTGCGACACAAAAAATTCTCGAAGCTGTTCTTTGCTTAATGCACGTATGTCCTTCTTCCCTGCTTGTTTCATGCTGCAAAAATAGGGAGAATTTATGAGTTAGTTAATGTAGCAATGAACTAATTGAAAAATGTAACAATTATCTACTTTTCACTTCAATTTTTAATTCGTAATCGCCTTCGGTTAAGCCTTCTGCGCCCACAACACCAATCACGACTTTGTACGACCTATTGATAGCATTTATGCGAACCTTTCGGGAATGATCTTGCGTTTTTCCACGCCATTTTCGATCCCATTTATAGTCGGCTTCACACGTGATGCAGCTGTTCAAATTTGGCGGAACGGCTTCGTTAGTTTCACCAACTATGTACGCGTACAAACTAAAATTGTGCTTTTTATTTTTCGGAATGACCGTAATAAACATTTCAGAATACTTCGGAATCATGGTCGAATACAACACATGATTTCCTGTAAATTTTTGATTTTGCGTCGCAGGAAAGCACGCCACACTGCTATTGGCTGCCCATGACAAATCGGGTATTTTTTCACCGCTGGATAAATTTCCCTCGTACGAAGTCGTACTGTTGGGACTGACTTTTAATGAATACACTTGTTTTTGTGCAAAAGTGCTGTGACTTATCAACACACAAAAAATTACGAATAAAATACCTGTTTTCATGATGGAATGCTTTAGTTGTTACTTTCAAAGTACACAAAAAAGCTACTTGCAGAAGATTGATTTGTATTTTCGGTTGTCAATTTTGTACAAACTACCGATTTTATACTTTTTGAAAATTTGCACAAAAAAAATCCTGCCATTCGACAGGATTTGCATATTTCTATTTAAAGATATCTCGACAGCGCTCGATATGACATGATTGATTATAAAATCAACATTGCATCTCCGTAGGAATAGAATTGATATCCTTCTTTGATAGCTTCATTGTACGCTTTTAGGATGAAATCGTGACCAGCAAAGGCTGAAACCATCATTAATAAGGTAGATTTTGGTGTATGGAAATTGGTAATCATGCAATTCGCAATACTGAAATCGTACGGAGGAAAGATGAATTTGTTCGTCCAACCTTCGTATTCGTTCAAGGTACGCTCTGAGGATACTGAACTTTCCAATGCACGCATTACCGTAGTTCCTACAGCACACACTTTACGTTTGTTTTGCTTCGCATTGTTTACTATTTCTACTGCTTTTGGCCCTATTTTTAATTCTTCCGAGTCCATTTTATGCTTGGATAAATCTTCTACCTCAACTGGGTTGAAGGTTCCCAAACCAACATGTAGAGTGATTTCAGAAAAATCAATTCCTTTGATTTCCAAACGCTTTAATAAGTGTTTTGAAAAGTGTAAACCTGCCGTTGGTGCAGCTACAGCGCCTTCTTCTTTTGCATAAATAGTTTGGTAACGCTCTTCGTCTTCTGGCTCTACTTCTCTTTTGATGTATTTTGGGAGCGGTGTTTGCCCAAGTTCACTTAGTTTTGCTCTAAATTCTTGATACGAACCGTCATATAAAAAACGTAAGGTACGACCTCTAGAAGTCGTATTATCAATCACTTCTGCTACTAAGCTTTCGTCATCCCCGAAATATAATTTATTTCCAATTCTAATTTTACGTGCAGGATCTACCAACACATCCCATAAACGTTGTTCTTCGTTTAGTTCTCTTAATAAAAAGACCTCAATGCGTGCGCCTGTTTTTTCTTTGTTTCCAAAAAGTCGCGCAGGAAATACTTTTGTATTGTTCAACACCATTACATCTCCTTCATCAAAATAGTCCACCAAATCTTTGAATTTTCGGTGTTCAATAGTTTGCTTTTCGCGATTCAACACCATTAAACGTGCTTCATCTCTGTGCTCGGAGGGATATTCTGCTAATAATTCTGAAGGAAGATTAAAATTAAAATGCGATAGCTTTTTTGCCATAAGTTTTTTGAGTTTTTTTAAGAATTGCAAATATACAATCTCAACATAGGGGTTGTCAAGTATTTGGCTTGTTTTTTTAGGTTTCGGTCACTTTAATTCCAATCTTTTGTATATCTGCCCAAAAATCTGGAAAGGATTTAGAAACAACATCCGCTTTTTCGATTTGAATAGGAACACGCAATGACAACGGCGCAAAAGCCATTGCCATTCGATGATCTTTATAAGTTGCTATGGAGATGTTTTCGTTAATATTGGTTGCTTTGTGTAAATGCAATGATTCGTCTGTTATGTCTACAGAAGCGCCTAGTTTTTCCAATTCGGTTTTGAGTGCGACAAGTCTGTCGGTTTCTTTGATTTTTAGTGTATGCAAGCCAATCATTTCACAAGATAGTTGCAATCCGAAAGCAGTAACTGCAATAGTTTGTGCGATGTCTGGTGCATTTTTTAAGTCAAGCTTGATAGTTTCCTGTGTTGCTTCACGCGTTTTGCAAAGTGTGATGGAATTGTTTTGAAAACTCGTTTCTACGCCAAATTTTGTATAGATTTCCGCCAAGCAAGAATCGCCTTGTAGACTGTTTTTTTTGTATGACGAAAGCGTAATTTCTGTGCCAATCTTACTTAAAGCAATCAAACTATAGAAGTACGACGCCGAACTCCAATCGGATTCTACCGTGAATTTTTTAGTTGCTGACAAAGCCTTAAACGCTGCTACCGTAATGATATTTCCTTCAAAATTCGTCTGCACACCAAGTTCGTTGAGCAACGAAAGTGTCATGTTGATGTACGGAACCGACGTAATGTTTCCATCCAGCGTAAGCGATATGCCATTTTTCAAAGTTGGTGCAATGAGTAGTAAGGCAGAAATATATTGACTACTTACATTTGCTGCTAATGTTACCGAATTTTTAGTAAGTTTTTTTCCGTTGATGCGCAATGGCGGATACCCTTCGTTGTTGGTGTATTGAATGTCTGCACCCAATTGTTGCAAAGCTTCCACCAATATTTTAATTGGTCGTTCTTGCATGCGCGAAGAGCCTGTGAGCGTTATTTCTTGTCCGTCACGTGTTGCATAATAAGCAGTTAAAAACCGCATTGCCGTTCCTGCGTGATGAATGTCTTTGACCGTTTCTGTAGACGACAAGGCTTTTTGCATTAATTGCGCATCGTCTGAATTGGAAATGTTGTCAATCGTGATATTCGGATATAAAGCTTGCAATAAAAGTAAGCGATTGGTTTCACTTTTAGAGCCTGTAATGGCAATATTGGATTGTAGATGAAGTGTAGATTTTTGAAGCTTTATATTCATGGTTTATAAAATGACGTCTGTTGTTTATTTCAATTTTTCGTTGTTGTGATGACGATCGTGGTCACGCTTGGTTTTTTTGTCCATCTTTTTGTCAAATGCAGCTTGCAGGTCAATTCCTGTTTGATTTGCCAAACATAGTACTACAAAAACCACATCTGCCAATTCTTCACCTAAGTCCTTGTTTTTATCACTTTCTTTTTCACTTTGTTCACCGTAACGTCTAGCAATGATGCGTGCTACTTCGCCCACTTCTTCCGTGAGTTGCGCCATGTTGGTAAGTTCGTTGAAATAGCGTACGCCGTGTTCTTTTATCCAAGTGTCTACTTGTAATTGTGCCGCTTGTAAGTTCATTTTTTGTTTTTGTGCAAAGTTATGGAATCTTCGTCGCAATAACCTAAAAAACCCAATTTTAAGCAGTTTTAAAAAGCAACTTAAAATTGAGTTTTTGTAATTTTTTGATTTTTTTTTAGAACTTTAAATCTTCTTCAATACTACTTTTTCTTTTTCTTTTTCCACCAACATTTTGTAGAATTCACGCAACGCTCCGTATTTGTCTGGTGTAATTACAGAAGCGTTGATTTCTTTTGACATCACCACGCTTATTCCAACTGCCGTTTTAGAAATGTTAAACGAATATACACCTAAGTTTTCTGGCATTTTAACCATTCCCGCTTCGGGTAATGATTCTACCTCGTATCCTTCTGGCAGTGTAATATTCATCATGATTTTTCGTTTCCACGGATAGCCAAAATCAACAGGATATACACGTTCTTCAGCTTTGAAAATGTTTTCAGAGGTTGCTAAAAAGAATAATGGTGAAAAGTACATTTTGTCACCAATCACTTCCGCTTGTGCTTCTTTTTCAAACGCATACGATTCCATCACGGGTTCGCCTACTTTGTTAAGATTTTTTACTGAATGTTCTGAAATTTCAATGTCTTCAATACTGTTTTCCAATCGCTCCAAATAGTCTTCTTCTTCAACTTGCGCATACATTTCGCGGAAGTTCAGTGCGTTGTGCGAAGTGTATTGTGTACGTTGTTTTCCCGTAAGGTCACCGTTTTCATCCAACGTTACATTAATCATCGTTGCACGTGATGCTTTTTCTTGTGGCATCAAACTGATTTGATTCCAACTTCCGTCCTTACGAATGAGTCGCCCTGACCAATTTAACGCTCGCAATGGCAATACATTTGGTTCACCGTAATAGTTAGTCGCATCCAACAAAATCACTGCATTTTCCACTTCAATTGCGGTAATTACATAGTTGAAACCTTCCAACGTTGGGAACAACGTAATTCCGTGTGAACGTGTGCTTAAAATCACGGGATTGGCGTTGATACCTGCGTGACGCAACATGGCAGTGAGCATCAAATTCATGTCTGCCACGTTTCCTGTTTTATCTTTATACGATTTGCGAACGCCCAATTCAGGATATTTTCCGTAGTTTCCGTTCCACTTGATTCTATCGCGCACATAGAAGTAAATCATCGCGGCTTTTTTCATATCGCCCGATACGCCTGCTACCAAGTTGTCTATATCACTTTTAAAGTAGGACGATTTTTCCAATTCGCCACCGAAGCTTTCACTTCTGTAAATCGTTTTTACCACATCGTCCCATGATTTTGCAAGGTATTGTGGAATGTCGTTTGGCATTTGCACTTGCGCCAATTCAAATTTTACCGCACTTCGGTAATTTTGAATATTACTCACAAAATTTTCATCTTTCAGAGCTGGCACATTGCTGAGATTGTATTTGGTAATGTTGAATGTGAAATCGATGTCATCTTTAGAAAAAGTTGTTCTCACAGAAGTTGTTCTACTAGTTCCTCCGTTTCGAGAACTCCCTGTTAAGGTAATTGTTCCTGGACGTGTAGTTTCTACTGGACTTATTCTAAAATAACCTTTGTAGTGTTTTTTATAGGTAAAATATTCGTGCGCTTCAAAAACGACTTCAATTTTATTAACAGGAATCTCGTATTGGAAATAGACTTCATTGATGTTCCAATAATATGGCGACACTACTTTGTAACGATATTCCACAACCGAACCTTCTTTTACGTTTGGCATCGTAATTTTTTCGATGTCTACGTATTCGTTCCGTTTTTCTGTAAAGATTCCGTCTTTACGCAATTTGGTGTCTTCAATTTTTCCACCTTCCAAGTTGTAGGTATATCCTTTTAGGTTGGAAACTTTTTCACGATTCCCGCCATCTCCTTTGTAGAGCGGAATGGAGTGATTTGCCCAATCCAAACCGTCTTTGTTATAAATTTTGATGCGTTTGTGAATATTGGTTTCTACTTGAAATCCTTCGCCTTGTATGTAACGTAAGGTGATGTAGTTTTTTTCAAATAGAATTGCCGCATTGGCTTCTGGGTCATTAGGATGTTTTGTTTCTTCTAATTCAGCTTTGGACACTTCACCAAAATCGAAATCTTGTGCGTGTAATGTGATAAAAGCAAACATTGCAAGCACACATATTGTGTATTTTTTCATTGTAGAGTTTATTTTTATAGAATTTAGGAGATTGAATTATTTTTTTACTAATACAATTTTAGAACTATCGTATTTGACAATTTTCTTGATAAATTTTCGATAGTTGCTGTATTCTTCTTTGGGATACAAACCATCTTTTATGGTAATTTTTCGTGTGAATTGTAGCGTTTGATTGTCTTTTTGTTCGATAGAAAACGAATAGCTTCCAAATTTGGTTTCATACGAAACATCGTCTGGCATGGCTTCTATTTTAAAATCGCTAGGCAATTTGATTTCATACGAGTCAACGTCTTGATATCCTCGTTGAATTTCCAATGGAAATTTACGATTTCGGTAGCGATCAGGAATGCTAGAAATTCTATTGAAAGCGTTTGGCGCAAATAACAATCTGTCGCCCGTAACCACGCCATACGCATCAGCATTGAACGCTACTTTTTCTGTGAATACGACTTCTTTTTTGTCGTTTTGTAGTTCTATGTTGTCTATGTTTACATTGTTGACTGCGTAGAAATATTTTTTATAGCGTTTATCCTTTTCAACATCTGAAAAATCTTCTATATAAAAACGACTGTCATATTGTATTCCGTAAGTTTTGATAGTAACCTCAGCATCTATGTTTCCATTGGCATCTAAGGTATAATTTCCTGTGGTTTCTTGCAGATTTTCTTCCGTTGCGTATTTTTTGGTGTGTTTTAGTTGTCCGCCTTCTGGAGTTACTACCAACACATTTCTATCATCGGTAAAATCGCCAATATGACCAAAAGGCATTTTTTGACTGGTACATTCCAACCAAATATCATCACCATTGTTCGGAAGATTTAAAATCACGTGATTTCCTTGTCCGAGCGTTGCAAAATCTTCATAAAAATTCACAATTTCACTTCCTGATTGCACAACCGTATAATACGATTCAATTCCCGCAATTTTCAGCAATGCCATCATATAGTTTGTCAAACCTTTACAGTCACCATAACCTACTTTATCTACTTCAGCAGCTTCAATCGGTTGGTAACCGCCAATTCCGACCTGCACACTGATGTAGCGTGTTTTTCCTTGCATGTATTCGTAAATTCGTCTTGCTTTTTCAATATCGGAAGTTGCATCAGCAACTAAGTTTTCGATGGCTGCTTTTGTTTCTGCATCAACCGTAGCACGTCCTAGTAAGAGATTATCGTAAATCCATTTCCCGGTTTCATCCCAATCTTTCACTTCCGCGCTGATACCTTCGTAAGTAAACTTACTAAGTGCAAGGTATACTTGCGGTTTTATTTTTGCTTCTGACGGACTGTACGCTTCAGGTTTCATTCCTGAAACATCATCCAAGACATAAATTAATTTGCCTGGATTTTCTATTTTGACCACCCCAAATTCCTCCAAATTCAACTCTTTTTTATACAAGGAAAGTGATTCCGGATAGGTAATTTGATATTTGCTTTTTTGAATGCCTGTGTAATAGCTAAGAGGCGAAAATCGGGGTAGGTTTGCGGTTGTTTTGTAGTTGACAGTACTGGTAAAAACTACTGTGAAAGGATAGGAAATAGGCGTGTAATCCATGTATTTTATTCGAGAGTCAGAATACATGGTTACGCCATCAACGGCACTGACATCTTGAAAATCGCGTTCGCGGATTTTTTTGATTTGCTTTCCAAACTTATCATAGATTCTAGCTTCTAAGTCTTTGATACTTGTAGAGTTATCATATCCAGCTCCAGCCTGAATTTTGCTCAAACCATTTTCGTTTAAGACCGTTACAATTCGTTTTTTAGACACTTCCATATCGTCAGTTGCATTTACGGTCACTGTAGTTTCATCTAAGCGAATAACGGCATTTGCATTTTTTGTAAGTTCTTGTGGAAGTGTGAGATAACTGGTAAGATTATCTTGAGCGTTCGCTACATGTATAGCGAATATGATGGCAACTGTTGCCAAAAATTTTAAGCGCATACGTTTGTATTTATTTTGATATTAAGGGAGAACAAGTCACGAATATAAGAAAAGTTATTAATTTAACGTAAGTTAGATATAGATTTCATTCAAACTTAAATTTAAGTTCTCATGGAAACTTATAGAATCATCTAAAAATTTAGTTTTATACTTTCTTTTCTTTGCTCGCCCAAAGAAAAGAAACAAAAGAAAAGGCGCTTTTCCAGAGGTGTTTTTAGTTTTTCTTTTAAGGAAAAACAAAAACCGCATGATTTTTTCTAAATTTTCTCCAAGGATTCAAAAATTTTTAACGAAAAATTCCTGCTACACTGCGGAAAAGATTAAAACGACTGTTCCTTAAAATTGATAAACGTTCAATTATTCCTTGTTTTTTGTATCAATAATGATGGTTACAGGACCGTCGTTTAATAAGCCTACTTTCATATCGGCGCCGAAAATGCCTGTTTGTACTTTTTTCTGAATGTCGGTTTCAAATTGTTTTACAAACGCTTCATACAACGGAATAGAAACGTCAGGTTTTGCTGCTTTGATATAGCTTGGACGATTTCCTTTTTTAGTACTGGCATGCAAGGTAAATTGACTTACGACAATCGCTTCTCCGTCCACATCGATAAGGGAAGTATTCATGACGCCATTTTCGTCGTTGAAGATGCGCAATTTGGCTATTTTTGCAGACAACCAAGCAATGTCTTCCTGCGTGTCTTCATGCTCAATTCCCAACAAAATTAGCAATCCGTGCCCGATGTTGGCTACTTTTTTTCCGTCGACAGCAACACTTGCCTCCGTGACTCTTTGTATGACAGCTCTCATGATTAGACTTCTTTAAATTCGTCCATACGATAGTTGCTTTCGTCGCCTTCTATCATTTGTAGATAGCTTTTGTAACGCGACCAAGCTATTTCACCATCATCAACCGCATCTTTTACCGCGCATTTTGGTTCTTCAATGTGGATACAGTTGTTGAATTTGCACTGACTTTTTAGCGCGAAGAATTCTGGAAAGTAATCGCCAATTTCTTCTTTTTCCATATCTACAATTCCGAAACCTTTGATGCCTGGCGTATCAATGATTTTTGCACCAAATTCCAAATCGAACATTTCGGCAAAGGTTGTGGTATGTTGTCCTTGCTTGTGTTGTTCAGATATTTCTTTGGTTTTTAAGTTTAATTCTGGAGAAATTGCGTTGACTAAAGTAGACTTCCCAACGCCTGAATGTCCTGCAAACATGCTCACCGTTCCTTTCATGCGTTTTTTAATGACGTCTATATTTTGTTGCTTTTTGGCAGATATTTCTATGCACTCGTAGCCTATGTTTTCATAAATGTCTTTGAGATACATGACCTCAGCACGACGTTCAATTTCTTTGTAGGAGTCAATTTTGTTGAACACCAGTACGCACGGAATGGAATAGGCTTCTGCCGTAACCAAGAAACGATCGATAAAACTTGGAAACGTCGGCGGATTGTCAATTGTAATTAACAAAAAAACCTGATCAATATTGGCAGCAATAATATGTGTTTGCTTGGAGAGATTGACCGATTTTCGAATGATGTAGTTTTTTCGGTCAAAGATTTTGTCAATGATGCCTGTTTCGGTGTTGTTATCCGTTTCAAGCGTAAAATTCACGTTGTCGCCAACCGCAATCGGATTGGTGCTTTTGATGTCTTTGAGTCTAAATTTCCCTTTGATTCTACACTCGTATTCGTCACCGTTCTCGGTTTTTACCAAGTACCAACTTCCCGTAGATTTATAAACAGTTCCTATCATTAGTGCAAAGATTATGATTATTCTTAAAAAAACAAACGATTGTCGTACAGGCTTTTCAGAATCTTATAAAAATGTTAAGTAAGGTGTTTCCGTACTGCGTTTTATAGAAGGCATTGTATATTATAAAATAACAATTAAAATATACATTATGTTACAAAACATTTTAAAGGTAAAAGGAGTTCGTGAACTTACAAAAAAGACACAACTTGAAATCGTTGGGCAGTTAGGTAGTTTTTGTTGTGAATGGTGTCCAGATGGAACTTGCAACGGCTGGGTAGATTCTCCAAAAACGACATGTCCTTTTGCACCACCGTGCTAAAAAACAAAGCCATCTCAAGCGTATGACTGAGATGGCTTATTTCATTGTAATTGGATTATTTACTTAACGTGAATTCGATATAACTATTTTATTATACAACTGATTACTAATAGATTATACTCAATATCAAATCGAGCATTATCGTAGATACCGAGCATAGCTCATGAGATTCCTTTGAAATTATCAATTCTTAGTTGTTCTTGACTGCGCTCGAACTGACAATTAGCTATTTCTCAGTGAATTGTGAATTACATAGTGATTTCTTAAGTCGAACTCACGTTACTTAGTTTTGAATTTGAAGTCTCCCCAATTTATCTTTTGATCTTCTAGAAGCATAAATGATATAATCACCTGCAGCTTTTTGGAAATATACACCTGGTCTGAGTATCAAGCGTTCTTCTTGCAAATCTTCTGGATCGAGACGCGTGATGTTTCCTTCATTATCAAATACAAATGCTGTTGGAATGGCTTTGTTGTAGTTTCCTAGCTTTTTTATTTCTTCAATATCAGTAACGCCAACGTTCTTTTTGTTGTCGTTAAACACAACCGTCAGTTGTCCGTTTTCATAAATTGGAATTGCGCTTAAATATTCTGGACCTTTTCCTGCTACTGCAATTGGAATTGAAACGCTCACTCCGACAGAAAAATTATTTCCGCCAGCAAAACCAAAAATTCCTAAAGAGAATACCGTAAAACTCGCTTTTTGTTCTTTCGGAATTACGTTTGTCCATGCTACCGAACCATCTGCATTTAACGATGTTACAATGATTTCGTTGTTGATGTATGTAATTGGCTGAACCGACAATGGTCCAATTCCTTGACTTCTTCCCACAAAAACTTCCTGATATTCAGATAATAAAAATAATCCGCCGTCATTTTTTTCAATGATACTATGCGTTCTGTACAAAGGTTTGATGTCTTTGTCTTTTTTAGCACGACGTTCTCCAATGAGCTTTACTTTGGTTTCGTAATCGAATTTGTTGAATTTTAAATTTTTTACGTCATTGGTTTGTACATCAACTGTTGCGGCGTAAATTCCTCTGAGTTTTTTATTGGCTTTTCCATTTTTACGAACACCTGAATAAAATCCTACCAAATGCAATACATCTTTGTTGGTCGCTAAAATTTCACAGTTAATCACTTCTCTATTGGTAAAATCAATATTAATGATTTCTTTCGCGTAGTCTTTGTCTTTTTTGAATGCGTGTACTTCAAACTTTTCGATGTTTTTTTTCTGCTTTCTGTCTCGGTAACTTTCGTTAATTACTACAAAAATATCATCGTACACATTTACATCAAAGTCTGCAATATTGAACTCTAAATCGCTTCTGTCTTTGAACGGCACCTTTTCCAAGTCTGACATTTGAGTATCAAGACTTTCGTTGAATAGTTTTATTTCGTATTGTACTTCGTCTTCTTTGTCAAAATACGCTGCATGCATGATGAGCAATCGCGCTCCATCTGGCGAACTTTTAAAGTAAAAAGCGCCTCTTTCTCTCTTTTTGGTCACTTTTGTTTTGAACAAGATTTTTCCTTTGTTAGAAATTTTTCCATCCGCAGAAATAGGAAATCCTAATAAGTGATTTTCTTTGGCTTTGCGGTCGTACAAACTTCCAAAAGCGTATAAATTATTCCCGATAACGATGATTTCTTCAAACGTAAGGTCTTTTCCGTTATATTCGGCAAATTCGACTTCTTGTTTTCCAATTTCAGCCATCGTATCAGAGCTAAACATTTTTAGAAAGTATTTATTCTTTCCTTTTCGAGCTAAGGTGTAAATTTTACCATTGACTTCTCCCGCAATTCGGACAATTTTTTCTTTGTCTTCTTTAATTTCTTCTCCGTACGAAATTGTGATAGGACCAAGTTTTCCTTGTGCGCTCATAGTGCATACTACAAATAATAGCATACAGGCGCTGATAACGTGTTTCATGTGTTTACTTACAGTTTTAAGTGATTGAATTTTGAATTAATTTTTGGGGATATTTTTTGGCTTCTAAGGCAGTTATGTATTGTTAAAATTGCTACAAACATATAGAATTTAGAAGAGATTCGAAGTCCTTAGTTGAATTTTATGACTCTTGAACGCAAATACAAAAAGATACATTATTCTTTTTCAACAACTTAGCTTCTTATTAAAAATTTAAAAAAATTGAGTCTTGTTTTTTGCTGCGATATTTCATGTCAATTAAACATCAAAACGTACACTAAGTGCAAAATCGAGCGCAGTCGAGATTCCTTAGAAAGTGAATCTCTAAGATTTCTCGACTGCGAACTAACAAGTAATTGTATGCAACCTATTTACTCATAATTTTCTCCTGATGGTTGATAGATTCTTGGTGAATCGCTTTAAAGATGCGCAATACAAATTCTTCACTTAGTTGATTTTGCTCACCTTCGAGAATCATTTTGCCTAAAATTTCATTCCAACGTCTGGCTTGTAAAATGGCAACGTTTTTCGCCTTTTTCAATTCTCCAATTTTATCGGCAACTTTCATACGTTTTCCTAGCGTTTCAATCAATTGATGGTCAATGACATCAATTTGCGTACGCAATGTATTGAGTGCGTTACGGTAATCGGCTTCTGTGTCAGTTTCCTTTCTGATTTTTAAATCGTCCATGATTTCTACTAAACGCGTTGGTGTAATTTGCTGTTTGGCATCACTCCACGCATTGTCTGGATCAAAATGTGTTTCTACCATCAATCCGTCGTAATTTAAGTCGAGTGCAGTTTGACATAAATCGAAAATGATATCTCTACGCCCTGCAATGTGTGATGGATCTAAAATAAGTGGCAAATCTGGGAAACGGTTTTGCAATTCAATTGGAATTTGCCACTCAGGATTGTTTCGGTAGCGCGTTTTCTCGTAGGTTGAAAATCCTCTGTGAATGACACCTAATTTTTTGATATCAGACGAATGCAAACGCTCAATGGCACCCAACCACAATGGCAAATCTGGATTTACAGGATTTTTCACCAACACAATTTTATCCGTACCTTGCAATGCATCTGCAATTTCTTGTACAATAAACGGACTTACCGTAGAACGTGCTCCAATCCACAACACATCAATATCGTGTTCCAACGCCAAACGCACGTGTGTTGCATTGGCAACTTCGGTAGCCGTTAACATGCCTGTTTCTTCTTTGGCTTTTTGCAACCATTTGAGACCTAAAGCACCGACACCTTCAAAATTTCCTGGTCGTGTACGTGGTTTCCAAATTCCTGCGCGTAATACAGTAGCATCGGTATCTTTCAGTTGATGCGCTATGTTTAATACTTGTGATTCTGTTTCAGCACTGCACGGTCCCGCAATTACTAGCGGATGCGGCAGCTCAAAGGCATTGAGCCAGTTTCTGAGTTCTTTTTTATTTTCCATGGTTTGTTTTTTATGTTTTTTGTTCTTTGTTATTCGTTATTTGTTATTTGTTGATTCGTGTATTTGTCTTGGCTCTTGACTCTTGGTTCTTGGCTCTAAATTATTTGTTGATTCTCTGATTAGAATTTCAATAGGTTATTGATTTCATACTGAAAACCGACAACTGAAAACTGGCAACTACCAATCATTCCAATCCTTTTAATATTTTCTTTATATAGTTTGTGTTTTCCATTTCTTTGTAAATTCCTTCAAAATTGTCTTGCAACATCAGGTTTTTAAATTCTTGTAAGTTGCTGATGTATTCGTCGAGCGTTTCAATGACGTTGGTTTTGTTTTGTTCAAAAATGGGTGTCCACATAGCTGGTGAGCTTTTTGCTAAACGCACGGTGGATGCAAATCCACTGCCTGCCAAATCGAAAATATCGCGTTCGTTTTTTTCTTTTTCTATGACCGTTTTTCCCAGCATAAACGAACTGATATGCGATAGATGCGATACATACGCAATATGTTTGTCGTGCGATTTCGGATCCATATATCGAATGCGCATTCCTAAGTTTTTAAACAGTTCTAATGCTTTTTCTTGCAGACTGAACGCTGTTTTTTCGACTTCGCAAATAATATTTGTTTTGCCTTCAAACAACCGTTGAATTGCCGCAGAAGGTCCCGAAAATTCGGTTCCTGCAATTGGATGCGCTGCTAAAAAATTGCGCCGTTTTGGATGCGCTGCTATGCTTTTACAAATTTGTTCTTTGGTGGAACCCGCATCAATGACCAACGCATCATCTTTGACCGTGTGTAATACTTCGTCGATAATTTTGATAGACGCATGCACAGGAATCGTCACAATGACAATATCTGCATTTTCAACATTTTGTAGTGTTGCTTTTTGATGAATTAACTGTCTTTGCAGTGCTTCTTCCAAATGTGCGTCACTGACATCAATACCGTGAATGATTGCCTCAGGATATGTCACTTGAATATCCAACGACATGCTTCCGCCAATAAGTCCAATTCCGATGATATATACGTTCATTGTTATGCGATTCTGTTGATGACTTCTTTTATTTTTTCTTCCGATACACAAAGTGAAAAGCGCACATAGCCTTCGCCTTGTGTTCCAAAAATGCTTCCTGGCGTAATAAACACACTTTTTTCATACAATAGTTTGTCTACAAATTGCTCTGATGTAAGTGTATTGTCCGAAGGTAATTTTGCCCATACAAACATTCCTGCCGTTTCTTTGTCGAACGTGCATTGTAATTTCGTTGCGACTTCCCACACGAGTTTGCGACGTTTTTCATATATAGTGTTGAGTTGCGAAAACCATTCTTTAGAACTCGACAATGCTTTGATAGCGCCTTTTTGGATTCCGTAAAACATGCCCGAATCCATATTGCTTTTTACTTTTAATACATGTTGAATGTGTTCCGCTTTTCCCATCACCATTCCTGTTCGCCAGCCTGCCATATTGAACGATTTACTCAACGAATTCAATTCCAACGCCACTTCTTTAGCGCCGTCAATTGCCAAAATACTGAGTGGATGTTCGTTCAGAATGAAACTATACGGATTGTCATTTATGATTAATATTTGATGCTTTTTCGCAAATACAATCAGTTTTTCAAAGAAAGTTTTCGTTGCTTTTGCGCCCGTTGGCATGTGTGGATAGTTTACCCACATGAATTTTACCTTGCTCAAATCTTGCTTTTCCAATTCGTCTAAATTTGGCAACCAATCGTTTGCAGCATGCAAGTCGTAATATCGTGGAATCGCGCCTAATAATTTGGTTACCGAAGTATAGGTTGGATAACTTGGATTCGCAATCAACACCTCATCGCCCTCGTCCAAATACGCCATAGAAATGTGCATAATGCCTTCTTTACTTCCCATTAACGGTAGTACTTCCGTTTCCGCATTGAGCGTGACTTGATAGTTTTTTTGATAGAAATCGGCAATTGCATTTCGCAATTCTGGAATTCCTTGATAGCTTTGGTATTTGTGCGCCATTTCGTCGTTCAGACTTTCTTCTAAAGCATCAACAACAATACTTGGCGGTTGCAAATCGGGACTTCCTATTCCGAGATTGATAATGTTTTTTCCAGCGTTTACCAAGCCGCGTACTTCTCGCAACTTTCGCGAAAAGTAGTATTCTTCAACTGTATGTATGCGTTTTGCAGGAATCATGTGTTTCGTTGGTTTTTGTAGGTTCCTAAAACTTTAAGACTTGTAGACATTATTTCCAATATTGAAATGGCTTTGGTGTAATCTTCATACGCTTCAAAGGTAACATCGACAAAGAAGGCGTATTTCCAAGGTGTTTCAATAATGGGTAAGGATTGTATTTTGGTCAGATTCAGTTTGCAATCGCTCATAACGTTGAGTACGGTTGCTAAACTTCCTCTTTTGTGGTCGAGTTCAAAACGGAGCGATGCTTTGTCTATTTGATCAATTCCGTTGCTTGGCTTTTCTTTTTGCAGAATGACAAAACGTGTCGCGTTGGTTTTGATGGTTTGAATTTCTGCTGATAACACGTGTAATTGAAACAACTCTGCAGCCGTTTTGGTTGCAATGGCGGCTGTGCCTTTGAGTTTTTGTTCTTGAATTCTTCGCGCGACTTCCGCAGTATCATTATCTTCAACCAGTTTGATATGTGGATATTGTTTAAAAAATTCTTTGCATTGCAACAGCGCCATCGGATGCGAACAGACTTCTGTAATATCTTCTATGGTTTGATTTGGCAATGCCATCAAATGATGATGAATGTTTAAATAGTATTCGCCGTTAATGTGAATATTGTTGGCATCAATCAACGCGTAATTTGGAATGATGGAACCTGCAATGGTGTTTTCTATCGCCATAATAGCGTAATCACTTTTTCCATGAATCAAACTGTGTACGAGCGCATCAAAAGACAGGCATTCGTCCAACTGTATTTCATTTCCAAAATAAAGTTGTGCCACTTTGTGATGGTTTGATCCTAATATTCCTTGTATTGCGATGGTTGATTTCATCAATATTATTTATCGTGTTTTAAACTTGAAAAACAAAAACTAAGTTTCCTGTTAAAGCCACTAATTAATAATTTAAAATAAATGTCAAATTGAGCACAGTCGAGATTCAATCAAAACCTTAATTTTTGTAGTGTTCTCGACTGCGCTCGAACTGACAAATATTAGGTTTTAGTGAACTTTATGC
Source organism: Kordia periserrulae (assembly GCF_003054265.1). GTDB lineage: Bacteria > Bacteroidota > Bacteroidia > Flavobacteriales > Flavobacteriaceae > Kordia > Kordia periserrulae. The sequence continues at coordinate 286,141 of NZ_QBKT01000001.1, forward strand.
TGTTAAATTATTCTTTATTTCAAATTCACGTTATTAAATTTTTATTCCAAAAAAAAAGTTCCGAATGTATTTCGGAACTTACTTTATATCGTTATTTGTTTTCTACTAAATTACATGACAAAGCGTTCCGACTTCTTTCCAAAAAAGAAGTAAAAATATCCTTGCCAAAAATAATTTGTATTGAACATGTTGTTTTTCATTTCGTTATAGCTAAAGTATAGATTAATTTTTAGATTCAAAATCGTTTTCCAATATTTTTTAAAGAAAAACGTTTTTAGCAATAAACCGCAGTGTTTTTTGTTTTTATTTAATTTAATATCGCGAATTGCTGATAAAAATTTATGTAATTTTGATGTTCAAATCCCTATACTATGTCTATTGTCGTTGAAAATGTCACAAAAATTTATGGCGAACAAAAAGCGCTAAACGCAGTTTCTTTTGAGGTAAAGAAAGGTGAAATTGTTGGCTTTTTAGGGCCAAACGGCGCGGGAAAATCGACCATGATGAAGATTTTAACCACGTATTTGAAAGCTTCGTCGGGAACAGCTGCTGTGAACGAATTTGACACGACTACAGAAGCTCGAAACGTACAAAAAAGCGTAGGTTATCTTCCGGAGCACAACCCGTTGTATTTAGACATGCACGTGCGTGAGTATTTGGCGTTTAACGCGAATGTGTATAAAGTTTTAAAATCGCGCATAGACGAAGTAATTGCCATGACAGGATTGACGCCAGAAGCACAGAAAAAGATTGGCGAATTGTCCAAAGGATATCGTCAGCGTGTGGGATTGGCAAATGCGTTGTTGCACGACCCAGAAGTGTTGATTTTGGATGAACCAACGACAGGACTCGATCCGAATCAGATTACTGAAATCCGCAATTTAATTACGTCCATTGGTAAAGAGAAAACTATTTTTCTTTCCACACATATTATGCAAGAAGTGGAAGCCATGTGTGACCGCGTGATTATTATAAATAAAGGTGAAATTGTTGCTGATACCACCTTGGCAAAACTGCAAAAAGACCAAGATCAAATCATAGAAGTAGAGTTTGATTATCGCATAGAAGATGTATTGATTGAGCAACTTCCGCATGTAACAAAAGTGGTCAACACACATGGTTTGGTGTATGAAATTACGTTTAACACCTCCAAAGATATGCGTCCGACGGTGTTTGATTTTGCACACGACCACAGCTTAAAAACTTTGCAAATTAATCAGAAGAATAAAAATTTGGAGAGTTTGTTTCGGGAGTTGACGGCTTAGGTTCGCTGCGCTCAATTCAAAGATTCAAGGTTTTTTATGTTTTTTTTAATTGCTTCGCTCTTTGATATGCTAGCGCTTTTAGATTGCTGTTGCTTTTAGATTTGTTCCTTTACAGGAATCTTTTTAGATGCGCTTTCGCTTTAGAGTTTTAGTATGGGCTCGCCTCTTGGTGTTTTAGTAAGTTAGTAGTTGAGTTTGTGAGTTTTGTTTGGATAATATTTTCACATTGGCACATTTTCAAATTATCATATTGATTCATTGAAAAAACGTCATATCGAATGATTCGCCTAAGCGAATAGTATCGAAATGTGCTTTGATAAAAAATCCTGTGCAAACAAGTACTTCTCGATACATTTTTTCTGCGAAAAAACACTCGAAGTGACGCTTTTTCTTTCATGATGTAACACACATTTTATCCCACGCAGAGACAAAACGTTTTTTCCAACGAAGTTTGTTTGGTAGTTGGTAATTTTCCTCCATTAATTGCAATGCTATTCATTTTGCAGATGGTTTTCTTTTTTAGCAATAAATCTTTTGATTTTTTTTCTTTCATGCTGTTTCATTTTAGAATTAATAATGACATGAAAGTACTATACCTGTGTCGCTTTGACAACAGTCGTTACCGTTCGTTTATGAATTGAAGGTATTAAAAATACATTACCGTAGATATTTATGATTCTTTATGAAATTAATCTTGAAAGATGAGATTTCCTGTGTAATGTGCTGTAAAGTCAATGATTGGCGGACGATGTACGGCAATAACATCGCCTGTTCCGTAAATATCTCCAGAAAGTTCTCGTTGCGGATGGATGATGATATCGTTGCTTCCGCGCGAAAAGATAGCTACGGATTCTGCAATAAAATCAGCCGCTTCGACTCTTGAATTTCCTCCAGGAAAGTTGATACTAAAATTGTTCGTACTTCCCGTTATGAATAGATTGGATAAGTTATTGAACACTATTCGCAGTTCTTCATTTTGTACTTGCAAATTAAAGTTCCCAGAAGCTGCATTATCGTTCGTGAAGTTTTCTGAAATCAATGTCAAGTTTGGAAACGTTAAAATTCCGTCCGAACGTACTTCAAACTGCGTTTTACTCACAATTTCTGTAATGTTTGGACTTGTTATATACACAGTTGTGATTCCGTAATCGCGAACGTAATTGCAATCGTTGTTATCTGACAATTTTAGTGTTTCTCCCGTAACTTTGGCTTCAATATCGTTGAGAAGATTTTGCCCTGTTTCAATGGTTATTTCTTGTGTGACGCCTTCTTTTATGATTAACGTAATATGTTCTCCCACTTCTATTTTTGAGAAATTGGCAACCGTAATCACCTCTGTAACAATCGTTCCTGAAGTTTGAAAGCAATCGTTTGCATCTTCTGAGTTACAAGAAATACAGAGCAAGAGTAATATTATTAAGTATTTTATTCTTAGTATTGTTTTCACTTTGACTTTCGTGATTTTTTATTAAAATTTAAAAAATAAACCGCCGACAACATGTGTTTACTCACATTAGGCATGTCTTTATTGGTAATTGCCATGTTGAAAGCGTAGGTTAGTTTTATTTTTCTGTCACCATAACCTATTTCTGGTCTTACACGGAAACTGTTATTATTTTCCATATCAAAATACCAAACTGCTCCAGCTCCTAGATTGATTCCCCATAAATTAGAAAACCCTGCTATTTTCGGAGCAATTATATATTTATCATTAATGTAATGTTCAGTCGATATTGCATAGCCTTTTCCTACATCACCATAACCAGCAGATCCCCATTGGTAATGGAAATATCCTATTTCAAACATAGTTTCCCTAGCGCCATGAACTCCTAACACAATTCCATCTAATGGAGGATACTCTTCACTTTCGTTTTCAAAACCAAGTTTATTTTTTTTAATTGGCTCTTCTGGTGCCATTTGTGCTATTCCTATATGATATAGAAATAACACTATCATGCTACATAAAACTCTTTTTTTCATCTTTTGTTTTTTTCATGATTGTATAAAAGAGTCTTTTATTTATTAACTGTTACAATCTAATTCCAACTCCAAATTCTACCGCTTCTGCCTTGGCTGCGTGCGATTTGAGCGTTAACGCTCCAAACCATTTTTTACCAAAATAACGCTTCATTCCCACACGAATATAGGTTTGTCCTTCAAAATCTACTGGATAGTACACATAATAGCCCAATTGCGTAACGACCGATAATTTATTGATGAATAATTCGTGTCCCACAAATACTCCCACACGTTTGTAATCTTCATCGCCTGCTATTTCTCCGTTTGGAAATGCGATGGAACGATAACGAATCCATTCTTTTAAAAAGTTAGAGAAAAATACTTCCGTTCCGAGTTGAATTGCGCTTTTTCTACCCAAACGTTTGTCTGCATACGCAGATAGTATTGTAAAACCGTATTGTCCGCTTCCAATCGCATCACTTTCGTTGACGCCTGCGCGCAATACAAAGTTGAACTTTATTGGTTCGGCAAAGTTTTGTGTGACTTCTGTTTGTTGATATTCTATGAGCGATGTATCGTCAAGATTGTAATTGACACCTACATTAAACGCTAGCGTATTGATGCTTGTATTTGGCGCTTTTACGTTGGCATTGGAATAGTGTATGAGCGATAAACCTGCTTGCACGCCGATTCGCTTGAATAGGTTTTCTTTTTTGTAATTGAGCATCACGTACGTACTACTCATCAAGCGTGAACCGAAAGCGATATTTCTGAAATTTTCAACTTTGTCATATGGATTACTAGTGTACGCAATTCCTTGTCCGACACGCAACATTAAATTTCTATTGAGAAAGTAAAAATTATAGTGTGCATACAGTGCCAAATTCTCTCCTAAAAATTCATTTTGTAAGTTTTGATAGCTAAACGAAACCCCATAATCGGGATAGTTGTAAAACTGTGACCAATCGTCATAACCAAATGTTTTTTGATTGTAACTTATAATAAAACCTTCGGGATGTCCTGTAATCAAATGTAAAATATCGTCGTTGTGACGCGCAATGCTTCCACTAAAATAATTGACATCAACCGTTGCCGCTTTGGGCGCTTTGGTTGTGGTTGTCGTTTCTTGTGCTATACAACAATACGAATAGAGAAAAATAAGGAAAACTATTTTTTTCATAGCAGCGACAAATGTAGTTTTTATTTTACAAAGGTGATTATTTCTGTGATTTTTCTTGACAAAAGTAGAATTATAAACGATAAATGTTAACTACAGCATCCACATACTTCTGGTATTGAAAAACCTTCGGAACTAACTGTTTCATTTTCATAATTTTAAATCAATCTAAAAACCATATATCATGAAGAAAAAATCAATTCACAAGTTACACTTAAAAAAAGCAGCTGTTTCCAACTTGAATATGGCAGTTGTAAAAGGTGGAAACGATGCAAATTCGGATTTTCCATGTGTGTCCGTTAATTTCTCTTGCTTTTCCTTTAATTTTTGCGAAACTATCGATTATACAGCATGCAATGGAGAGTATATATGTCAAATTTATCAAGAACCACAACGTTAGTTTTTAGTTTATAAACCATCATCAAGGAGAGATTTTTAACGAATCTCTCTTTTTTATACATCCTATTTTTACACTTACAGCAATCACGTATGTAAAGTATTGTAAAACCCGCACAGTAACTTTCTGTTTTTTAATAGTTTTACACAACAAAATTACATTATGTAATAAATATACATACACGCAAATTTAGAAGCTTTTTCGTGTGCTTCCTATTTTGTCATTTAAGGGATTCGTATTTTTAAGGCTAGAATCTCTTGAGGCTATAATAGACTATTTGCGATGCTATGATAGATTGCTACTAGGTGCAATCGACAAACTGATTTCTAAAATAATCGATTTTATGTTTAGTTAAAAAAGAGGAATTTAAGGCATTCCTCTTTTTTTGTTTTAAATGTTAAATACAGCGAACACCTACTTCTAGTAATGTAAAACCTAAGACGTTTTTGTGACGTTTTTTCTAAATTTAGCATTCAAAAAATTTATTATCATGAAGAAAAAATCAATTCAAAAGTTATCGTTGAACAAGAAATCAATTTCTGATTTGAATACCAAAGCGATTAAAGGAGGAACCGGTGATTCTGAATTCTTTTGCCAGTCAGAAGATATTTGTGCAACTATAGATTACACAAGATGTAGAGGCGAATTGCAGTGTCAAATTTATGCAGTTCCTACTGACCAACCTTGGTAAATAAACAGTTGAAAATTGGGTTATAAAATTCAATTAAAAAACAAAATCATGAAGAAAAAATCAGTTACATCTTTAAAGTTAAAGAAATCTTCAGTTTCTACTTTAAATATAAATATTCTTACCGTGAAAGGTGGATTGGGAGATTCATTTCACATCTGCAATTCTGTGAATAATTTTTGTGACACTATTAATGTGACAAAATGTTATGGAAATGTAGAATGTGGTTATTTTAATACGAGAATAGATGTGTGTTAAATCGAGAAACTTATTTATTACAAACCATGAAAAAAAGTAAATAGTTAAGTTTTAAGATTGTTCTTTTGCTGCGTTGAAAGCAACAAGGACAACTCACACTGCATAAATGAGTTAGTAATAATTACTAATTGTTGAAAGGCAACTGCTCAACTTGTTTGATCCGAGAGTTGGGTATTGTTGATACAACTTTTCAATTATGCATTAAAAGAGAGGAGCTAAAGTTCCTCTCTTTTCTTTTTAAAATAACCTATAAATTATAGAAAAAACATACTTTTTGTACTGTAAAAATCTGCATTTTATTATTGATTTTCAATATCTTATCATTAATAATAAATACATAAATCATGAAGAAAAAATCTATTAAAAAGTTATCTTTAAAAAAGGCAGCCGTTGCAAATTTTAATCCTAACGACTTAAAAGGAGGAAATGATCCTTGGCAATCTGTGTATATCTGTGAATCAGAAAACTGGTGTCAAACAATTGATTACACAGCTTGTGACGGTGGTTACAACTGCGGAATCTTTGACAGAGGCACAAGAGACCTTTAGGCTACAAACACACGCATTCGTGTATACAAAAAGAGAGGAACATGTTTGTTCCTCTCTTTACATTTTTAAGTATAATCGCTTACAATTTCGACTAAAATATCTCTTTCGCAATGGCTTCAATATTGCTCGATCTTCCCATAGAATAGTAATGCAAAATAGGAACGCCAGCCGCCACCAATTCTTTACTTTGCTGAATACACCACTCAATTCCTACTTGGCGCACTGCTTTGTTATCTTTACAACGAACCACTTCCATAATCAAATCGTCTGGTAAATCTACTTTGAAACGATGTGGAATCAAGTTTAATTGTTTGCGCGTTGCAATCGGTTTTAATCCTGGAATGATAGGAACAGTAATGCCTTCTTTTCGGCATTTTTCTACAAAATCGAAGTATTTTTGATTGTCAAAAAACATTTGCGTTACAATATATTCTGCGCCTGCTTTTATTTTTTTCTTTAAAAAGTGAATGTCCGAATCCAAACTCGGTGCTTCCATGTGCTTTTCAGGATAACCTGCCACACCAATACAAAAATCGGTTGCGGAAGAGTTTTGCAATTCTTCATCCAAATACTTTCCATTGTTCAAGTCTTGTATCTGACTAACCAATTCAGACGCATAGCGATGTCCTTCTTTTTCAGCTTTAAAATAGATTTCACTTTTTACGGCATCACCACGTAACGCCACTACATTATCAATTCCCAAGAAATCTAAGTCAATCAAGAAATTTTCCGTGTCTTCTTTGGTAAATCCACCACACAAAATATGCGGAATCGCGTCTACTGAGTATTTATTTTGAATCGCCGCACAAATTCCAACCGTTCCAGGACGTTTTTTCACAACTTGCTTTTTCAATAATCCATTCTCCAACTCTTTAAACGTATATTCTTCTCGGTGATAGGTAACGTCAATAAATGGTGGTTTGTATTCCATTAACGGATCAATATTATCAAAAATAGATTTGATGTCTTGTCCTTTTAACGGTGGTAATATTTCAAAGGTAAACAAGGTTTTTCCTTCTGATTGTGCAATATGTTCTGTTACTTTCATTTAATCCTTTAGGTTTCATTCCCGAGAAAGCGGGAATCTTTGTTAAATATTCTTTCTTTTTCTCTTTTTCTTCTTTCTGTTGATTCGTGTTTACATTGAGTTTGCCGAAATGCCTATTAATTTACTGAATCTCGATTCTTGTTTCTTGATTCAAGAAAAATTCAAAATCCAACATTCAACATTTAAAATTCATAGACTAATCTGCCAACACAGGATGCAACCATTTTTGCGCTTTTTCAACCGTGATTCCTTTTCGTTTGGCGAAATCTGCTACTTGGTCGCTGGTTATTTTTCCAAGTCCGAAGTATTTCGCTTCTTCATTGGCAAAATAGTATCCTGAAACAGCGGCGGCTGGCCACATTGCTAAACTTTCAGTGAGCGAAACGCCAATAACGTTTTCCACATCTAGCAATTCCCAAATCGTTTCTTTTTCCAAGTGATCTGGACATGCAGGATAGCCTGGCGCAGGACGAATTCCTTTATACGTTTCTTTGATGAGCTCTTCATTTGATAAATCTTCTGCAGCAGCGTAACCCCAATGTTTCGTTCGCACTTGCTTGTGTAAATATTCTGCCAAGGCTTCCGCAAAACGATCGGCAATGGCTTGTGCCATAATCGCGTTGTAATCGTCGTTTTGTTCTTTGTAGCTTTTTGCCAATTCGTCCGCACCAAAAATAGCAGTACAGAACGCACCCATATAATCTTGCTTACCGCTTTCTTTAGGCGCGATAAAATCTGCTAACGCAATATTGGGCACTTCTTGTCGCTTTTCTAATTGTTGGCGCAAGGTTCTAAACACCGCAATTTCTTTTCCGTTTTTCTGAATGGAAATATCATCGTCGTGAATCGTATTTGCTTCAAACAGTCCAAAAATAGCTTTTGCTTTTAGTGATTGTTTTGCGATGATTTCCTCAATCATGTTCGTAGCGTCATTGTACAATTGTGTTGCTTGTTCGCCAACGACGTTGTCTTCTAAAATAGTAGGAAAACGACCGTGCAAATCCCACGAACGGAAAAACGGACTCCAGTCAATATACGGAACCAATTCTTTTAAACTTAACTGCGTCAGCTTCTGAATGCCAAGTTCTTTCGGTTTTACAATATTGCTAGTTTCCCAATCGATTTTATATTTTTTCTGGCGTGCTTCTGCTAAAGAGATGTATGATTTTTTCTGTTTACGCTTTAAAAACTTTTCACGGAATTCGTCATAATCCTTTTTTAACTGATCGCGATATGTTTTAGATTTTTTCTTGTTTAATAAATCGCCAACCACCGTAACTGCTCGTGAAGCATCATTGACATGTACCACCGCGTTTTTATACTCTGGATCAATCTTTACAGCTGTATGCGCTTTGGAAGTCGTGGCACCACCAATCAACAGCGGAATCTCCAAGTTTTGACGTTCCATTTCTTTTGCCAAATACACCATTTCATCGAGCGAAGGCGTGATTAAACCTGACAACCCGATGATATCTACGTTTTCTGCTTTGGCCGTTTCAATGATTTTTTCTGGCGGCACCATCACGCCTAAGTCAACAATTTCATAGTTATTACAACCTAGCACAACACTTACAATATTTTTTCCGATATCGTGTACATCTCCTTTTACGGTTGCCATTAATACTTTTCCAACCGCTTGTTGTTGCTCGCCTTTTTCAGCTTCGATAAACGGTTGCAAATACGCCACCGCCTTTTTCATGACACGTGCCGATTTTACGACTTGTGGTAAAAACATTTTTCCAGAACCGAACAAATCGCCCACCACATTCATTCCCGTCATGAGTTGTCCTTCAATGACTTCAATTGGTTTTTCAGCTTGCAAACGTGCTGCTTCGACATCTTCGATAATGTATTTATCAATTCCTTTGACAAGCGAATGCGTGATGCGTTCCTGCAATTCGTAATTGCGCCATTCTTGGATTGTTTCTGTGTCTGCTTTTTTGGTTCCTTTGTAGCTTTCTGCTAAGTCTAGTAAACGTTCTGTAGCATCATCGCGACGATCGAGAATGACATCTTCTACGTGTTCTAACAAGTCTTTTGGAATGTCGTCATAGACTTCTAACATGGTCGGATTTACGATTCCCATGTTCATTCCAGCTTGAATGGCATGATAGAGAAACACTGAGTGCATTGCTTCTCGCACTACATTGTTTCCTCTGAACGAAAACGACACATTGCTCACGCCACCACTCACACTTACATTCGGATAGGTTTCGCGCGTCCAGCGTGTTGCTTCTATAAAATCTATGGCGTTTTTGCGATGTTCTTCCATTCCTGTGGCGACCGGAAATATGTTTAAGTCAAAAATGATATCTTCTTCAGGAAAACCAACTTTATTGACCAATATATCGTAAGAACGCGCTACAATTTCCAATCGGCGTTCGTAGTTATCAGCTTGTCCAACCTCATCAAAAGCCATCACAATGACTGCCGCACCATAGCGTTTGATTTGCGTAGCTTCCCAAATAAAATTTTCTTCGCCTTCTTTTAACGAAATAGAATTGACCACACATTTTCCTTGTACTACTTGCAATCCGGCTTCAATGATGTCCCATTTGGAGCTATCAATCATGATAGGAACGCGGCAAATATCAGGTTCGGCAGCAATGAGATTTAGGAATTTTACCATCGCTTCTTTCCCATCAATCAAACCGTCGTCCATATTGATATCGATAATTTGCGCGCCGCCATCTACTTGGTGTCTGGCAATTGCCAACGCTTCATCGTATTTCTCTTCTTTGATGAGTCGTAAAAACTTCCGAGAACCTGCGACATTGGTACGTTCACCAACATTGATAAAGTTGCTATTCTCGTTTAAAACCAAGGGTTCCAAACCAGAAAGACGCATGAATTTTGTTTGCTTTTTAGGTGTTGGGTGTTGGGTATTGGATGTTGGGTATTGCATTTTTCTTTTTCTTTTCGTTGTTCCGCTTGTTCTTTGTTATTCGTTTTTTGTCAATTTGTCGATTTGTCTTTTATGGTTTTGATTGACAATTTTCGATGTAAACTTTTTATTTTTTAAGCACTAACAACCAATCTTCTAGGTTCATATTTAGCAGCTACTTCGGCGATGGCTTTGATGTGTGCTGGTGTGGTTCCGCAGCAACCTCCGATGATGTTGATGAGATTTTTTTTGAGATATTCTTCTATTTGAAGCGCCATTTCTTCAGGTGATTCGTCGTATTCTCCGAAAGCATTTGGCAATCCTGCATTTGGATGTGCCGAAATGGCAAAGTCTGTTTTGTTAGCAATGGCTTCTAAGTGTGGTTGCAATAGGTTTGCACCCAATGCGCAGTTGAATCCGACAGAGAGCAACGGAATGTGAGAAACCGAGATGAGAAATGCTTCTGCTGTTTGTCCGGACAAAGTTCTGCCACTGGCATCCGTAATGGTGCCACTTAGCATGATTGGAATTTTGATATTTCGTTCTGCCTTGACTTCTTCTATTGCGAATAGTGCCGCTTTGGCGTTTAGCGTATCAAAAACGGTTTCTACGAGTAGGATATCCACGCCTCCATCAATGAGCGCTTCTACTTGTTGTTTGTACGCAATGCGCAATTCGTCAAAGGTGACGGCTCTATATCCTGGATCGTTTACATCTGGCGACATGCTTGCTGTTTTGTTGGTGGGACCGATAGAGCCTGCAACAAAACGTGGTTTGTATGGCTCTTTAGCCGTGAATTCGTCCGCGACTTCTTTGGCAATTTTGGCAGATTCGTAGTTGAGTTCATACACTAAGTCTTCCATTTCATAGTCTGCCATCGCGATGGTTGTCCCTGAGAAGGTATTGGTTTCTACGATGTCTGCACCTGCGGCAAAGTATTTTGCATGTACTTCTTTGATGGCGTGTGGTTGCGTAATGGACAGCAAATCGTTGTTTCCTTGCAGTGACACATTGAAGTCTTTAAAACGTTCGCCACGGAAGTCTTTTTCCGTGAATTTATAAGCTTGCAACATGGTTCCCATAGCGCCATCGAGCACTAGTATTCTTTTTTCTAGTTCGTTCCAGATGTTTTTCATTTTCATTTTTTATAGTGTTCATACGTTTTGTCTTTTTTCAAAATATTTCTTTGAGATTCCACTTTCGTGGGAACTTGTCGTTAAGGATACTTCGGCTTTACTCAACAACTTTATATCCTTGCGTTAAGGATAGGAGCATTGTTGGAGCTCTTTGTATGATGAGATTCCTGCCTACGCAGGAATGACAGCGTACAAAAGCGACTGCGGATAGCCTGACCCGTTAGGGTAACGCCCAAATTATTATCAAAAAAGTAGTAGGAAATGGTGTGAATTTCACTTAGTTATCTATCTGCACTGCAGTAGAATGTAGCACCTTCTTTAAATGTAAAGGGTTGCTAAGGCGTCAGCGGGTCTATTCCCTCAACCTTTCTTGATAACGACAATATTTGTATGAACTATTTGCTACAAAGAAACAGTATAGAACAAGAAGATGCAAATATTTTTAGTTGATTTTTAAACGATAACGTTTTCGGTTTGGGTTTTGGGTTGGTTGTCTGTTTTTCGTTGTTTGTTATTTGTCTATTCGTCGATTTGTTGATTGACAACCGACAACCGACAACTAATTTTGAAGTTTAAGTTCTACAGATGGTTTGAGTTGATAGAAAAAGGTGACGTTTGGAGCATCGAGTGGATATACGATTTCCATTTCAAACGGAATGCTGAGTGAGGATTCGTTTCTTGTTAGCCAAATGTCTTTACAGACGTGTACTTTGGTGTCGATAATCATGGTATGGTAACGTTCATCGCCTGCTAAGTTGATGGTAACACCTTCAAATGTTTCTGGAAGTGCTTTGCTTCCGTCACTGCTGTTTACTGCTTTTCGAACGTCTAAAATGGTAGCAACTTCTTTTTCTTTTCGTGTGTCTTCACCTTCTTTTTGCGGATAGGTTAAGCTTGCTTTTACTATGACATTGTTTGGAATGAGTTCGCAGTTTTCCGAAAGTTGCGGTAGCATGTTCCACAGAATTGGCACGTATGATTCTCGATATAATAAAGCATCTAACGTTTCGCTAAAGAGAATGTGGTATTTTTTAGCATCTGGAATTTGAAAGGTTACCGCATCTGCATTGTAGAAATTGGTAACGTACGCTGCTAAATCTAATGATTTTACGAGTTTTTCTGCCATTTTGATAGAGTCCGGATTGATTTCTAATACGGCAAATTGTACTTCGGAAGCTTCAAATAACGGCGCTACTAAGGTGACAAATGGCGCGTACGGTCCGCAACCCGCGTAGAATATGTGAATCGTTTCGTTGGGATGTTGTTGTTGCTTTTCACGAATCAAGGCTACCATTCCTTTTAAAAATTTGGCAGTTCTGTGGTAATCTAATAAACAGGCAGCAGCGTGATTGAGCGACAGTGCTTTTCCGCTTGCTGTGGGTACTGCAGCGTTGTATTGCATGCCTTCTCTGTAGTCAGAAATATTAGTGGTTTCTAGATAGTGCTTGTGAATTTCGTCAACCGTATTTTTTATGGTTTCAAAGTCAGGCGAACTATTGAGAAGTTTTGTAGCGAGGTCTTTAATCGTATTGCGTAGCATGCTTGTTTTGATTTTGCATAAAAGTAAGTGATGCGTTTTGATTTCGCAACCCATATTTCTTTGTGTTTTTAGTTTTGGTTATTTTCTGACATGTTTTTTTATATAAAAAAGAAGTTTATTTTTAAAAACACAAAAGCACTCTCTATAAACATAAAGAGTGCTTTTTGCAAAACGATTGATACAGAGTTGTTAGTATATCACTTTTTGAATTTTCTGCTTCCCGTTTTCTAATACCACTTTTACGATAAGCGTACTATTTGTCGGTTTTAAATTCGTAATGTCATATACTTCTTGTCTGATATTACCTTTGTGTATTAAACGTTTTCCAAGAATATCGTGAATGGTAATTTCGTCTATTTGACTGTTATACGCATGTACTTTTATTTGCTGTTGACCTGTCGTAATTACAATTCCTGTGTTTGCGTCGAAATCATCCACACCTAAGGTGCTGCTGGCTGCAGCAACATATTTTAAGATGAAACGGTCTTCAAATTCTCCATTTTCAGAATAGAAGTTATACGGTGTCAAACGTAAATTGTGTTCGGTACTTGTGTACGTATCTTCTAAATAAATTTCTTGATTTGTTGCATTAAAAAGTCCGTCGAGCGCGTTAATAGCAATGGTATAATTTCCGCTTTGCGCGATGGTTACACCTAATGGTACTTGGTCATTGCTATCAAAAGGAACCGCTCTTCCTTGAATCGCCATTTTTTCATCTCCAATGAGCGAATAGATTTGCGTTGGCGCATTGCTTAGATTTAATCCGTCGTAAAGATTATCTGCACTGTTTGATGCACCTGTAATGTACCCAATAAGTGTAGAAGCCGCTTTGTTGTTTGGCGCAATAATGTCTAACCAAATTCTATTTTTTTCAATGGTTGTGGTTGACGTATCGCTTTCTGTATCACTGTTTTCAAATTGCACATCTGCTACGTCGGATGCTCTATAAAATTGATCATTAGTGTACGCTGTACCACGCATGGAGTTGTTAAACTGAACCGTGGTTGAAGCAGGTGCGGCATCGTCTACAAAGACAAAAAAGGCTTGTCCTGCCGCAATGTTTCCGTTAAATCCTGCCGGATTTGACCCTGTACTGTTGTATTGGATATAATCGTTTTCGTTGTAGTTATAATAGTAATCGCCATAGAAAGGATCGCCATAGGCATTGCTTGGCGCACTGAGATGTCTCCATAAATATACTGTTCCTGAAATGGTAGCAGCATTAGCTGCAATAAAAACATCTGCAGAGATTGCTGATGGATATGGATTTCCGATTAAGTTCCAGTTGTCGTCTTCTGCGGTTGTTGTTGTTCCATACGCTCCAGGATAGTCAACTCCTGTGTACGAACCTCTTGATACTGCGGTATTAATGATACCGTTGTTTGGACGTCCAATAAATTCTGCTGTACCCGCGACACTGGTTCCAGAAAGTCCTCTCACAATATATCCACTTCCAATTCCCATAGTTCCAGAAGCAGCTTGCCATGAACCATGATTTCCAATACCATTTCCGCTTACAGTAGGGTTCCATTCGTATATATAACTTGAACCTGGCGAAATATTGCCCACATCAAAACCTTCTACCGCAGTTGACCAATATACATAGTCTAAGTTTCCAACCGTAACGGCACGATCCATATTTATTTCTCCTGTGTTGTTATTGGAGGCTACATCGGTTACCTGTATAAGATTTGCACCGTCAGCCACATGCAACGTTCCTCCAGCTTCTACACGAATCCAATCTGTCACCGTAATGGAAGAACCTGGATCCATTTCAAGATATCCGCCATTTTTTATGGTAATATTTTTTGCTACTCCTGCTCCTGAAGCTCTGGTGTCAATAGTTAATCCGTTGTCTTTGATGATAACACAATCGTCTGATGTTGGCACTAAACTTTGCGCCCAGTTGGCTGAATTTCCCCAAGCATCTGCGGTACTTTCAAATATTCGTGTTTTGTTGGTTACATCAAAATTAGAACTTACTGCACCACAACCATTTGCCAAATTCGCATCAATGGTAAACGAATAGTTTGCTTGTGCTAATTGCGGTAACGTTGGCATTGCGTATACGGTTTCGTAACTTCCTGTGGTGTACGGCGTATCACCAACACCGTCGCTATCAGTATCGATGTATAAATCTATAATTCCAGAAGGAGTCGTTGTCCAATCTACAGCAGTTACATCTTTGTCTCCATAAAGTTGAATATTGTCCACCGCAATTCCATCTACCCAAATACCATAAAAGCGAATACGAACGCTGAGTGTTGGTTCGTTGATATACGCAGATAAATCATACGAAAGATTGTCAAACTTCGTTCCAATTCCGACATCGGCTACAATATCAGAAGTGATTGCTGTCCAGTTGGTGTTGTCGGTAGAAACTTCCACCGTAAAATAATCGTTTGTTGCGCCATTTCCATCCGCTAGATAGTGTGAGTAGTAACAATCGAAGCTAAACGTTAGGTTGACAAAATCCGTAGTATCGTACGAACTTGTGGATTGTAAGGCATTGTGCGTTACATAGGAATTCCCTGAACCATCTTGACCTACATCTGAATTACTCAGTGCAAATTGATCACTTCCAAATCCGGAAGAGATTGCTGGAAACCATACTTGTTCTGCTGGCACAAAGGTACTTGTTTGAACTTGCCACGCCGTTTTTGCATTGATAGTCGCGCCATTATCTACAATAACCACATTGCTAAAATCACCCAAACTACCCGATTCAAAGTCTTCATTTATTAAAAATACATCTTCCACATCGCCCGAAACAGAGATTTCGAGCATATCGTTTTCACCACATACGACTCTATTATTGATGTCTGGCGTTACATTGATGGTTGGAATCGGATTCACTTTCGCCACAATTGGCTCGCGCACCCACGATTCACAGGTTCCGTTGTATGCAGTTACGTAATAAGTGGTTGTTGCCGAAATAGAAGGCGTTGTCCAGTTTCCTAAATTTGTTTCTGCCAACATGGTTCCGCCAGTTTCTGCATCGTACCATCGATATCTTTTAAACCCAGAGAAAGATGCTGATACTGATAAATCTACCGTTCCAGGTCCGCAGGTTTCTCCATCAGTAATGGTATCAATAAGCGCGTCACAATACGGTTCAACTGTGAATAGATAATCTTCCGCTTCCCCGAATTGATCAAGGGTTGCACCTGTATTTACAAAGTCTTCACAAGGATTAAAGTCATACGAGTTGTTGTACGTTCCTGATGAGTAACTGTATCCTGTGTAGTTTCGTATGCGCAATTTGTAATCGCCAGCTGCAGTTCCGAGTGGAATGACAAACCCGAAAGTCGTCGTGGTCGTTGAAATGAAGTTTGAGTTGTACACTTCTTCCGTAGCTTCGTCAAATATATCATCTTGATTCCAATCAACCCATGCTTTCCACGTACATCTAAAAGCGGCTTCTACATATACATTGATACCTTCTCCTTCTACTTGTCTGGAAAGTGTAGCTAAACCAGTGTGATCTTGATATCCTGTACTGTATCCTGTACCTGCATTGGTTACATCTTGCAAAGTTCCCAAGAAAGATACTTCGTCAATATACATTCTACTTGGTGTATCGGTTGTTGGCTGACAGTTGATGAGTGAAGGCGTGGTAACACAAATATCAAAGGTTCCATCACCAGAACCTCCGTAACTGTACACACGCACATAATAGGTATTTCCAATCGTTAGTCCTGAAGCACTTATTCGTTCGCTATTGCTTCCCGTTGTCGCATCGGCACAGTCAATATTGGTACCATTACACGAACCAGAACGCAAATCTACCACAGCGTCCGTAAGTGTTCCTGGAGTTACCGTAATATCCAGGTCTGTTGCTGTTGCCACAAAACTAAACCATACATCGTCGTCTGCATTTCCTGTATAACCTCCACAACTGATTGCGGAGATACTCTGCGTTGCGTATAAAGTAGTGCCAGTAGTACTCGTGGTACAGACAGCTCCATTTACGGTAAGTGCTGTAGCATTGGCACATGCATTATTGGCTGGCGCAGAAGCTCCGTTGGAGAGTAAAGTAACAACAATATCGCCATTAAGATTGTTGGTAGTTGCGCAATTGTATCTATTTAAGTGAATTCTGTAATCGCCTGTTGTTGCTGGCACAAAATCTATGGAAGCGGCAGTTCCTACGCAGGCTGGTCCGTTGTCGTCATTGAATGCCACAAAATTTCCGCCAGAATCTCTGATGGTCATTTGCGTGTCATAGCCTGAACCACAGTTGGAAATCCTGTAGGTTGCTCCGGCTATCATGTTGGTGACATTGAAATTTCGCCTTCCCCCTTGGTTTGCTGGCGGAGTACAGCTTATACTACTTCCCACTACTGTTGGCGCAGCAGTGCTACATGCGTTTGTACTTATTCCGCTACACTGTGCCTGTAGATTCACAGATATAAAATAACATAGAATAAGAGTCAATGGTAGTTTTGCTCTCATAGACTGATAGATTTAGGGGTATTCGTAAAATTGGCTTATTATTAATCACGTTGAAATTATAAAATATATCTGTTCACTGAACTTAAGAAAAATGCATTTCAACCTCGTTTTTAAACATTTCGTCGAAACTACAGTCTTAAAGCGTTGTAAAAAGACAAAAATATACATCACTATTTACTAGGCTTTTACGATATTTTACCACAAAAAGGCATTTTATTTCAACTATTTGATTTATAGCTTATTACAAATATATTTTTTATATCGAACTGTCTTGTTATTTCATAAAAAAAGCGAACCGAAGTTCGCTCTATTTTCTGTTTATTACACCTAGAGTTATGCGCAATCTCTACATGTTGGCGTTTCTGTTTGTGTGATACAATCAATAAAGACACTAACACATTCTTGGTCTGAGATTGGCACACAATAGTCTGTTCGTTGACAATCAAAAGTCACCAAGCAAATATTATTTCCGTTGGCGTCCACAAAAGTTCGAACACAATTGGCTGTATTACCTCCAACCGCTTTATTGTATTCTAAACTAGAAATGGTTTTTCTGTTTAATGCTAAATTTTTTAAGTTCTTTTTTTTCATGACGTTTGTATTTTTAGTTACGAGGTAAAAAGGTAAAAATAATTTCACGTCATGAAGTACGGGATTCCCTTACTTAACGTTCATTTGTTAAGGCTTGCTGCAAATCGGCAATGATATCTTGTACATTTTCAAGTCCCACCGAAACACGGATAAGTCCGTCCGTAATGCTTGTTTCCAAACGGTCTTCTACAGAAAGTTTGCTGTGTGTTGTCGATGCTGGATGTGTTACAATGGTACGTGTGTCGCCTAAGTTTGCCGATAAAGAACAAAGTTTGATACTGTTTAAAAATTTTCTACCTGCGTCAACGCCGCCTTTTATTTCAAACGAGACCACATTTCCACCCAATTTCATTTGCTTTTTGGCGGTTTCGTATTGTGGATGCGATGGCAAAAAAGGATATTTTACCAATTGTACTTGCGGATGTGTTTCTAAGAATTCTGCTACTTTTAAAGCATTTTCACAGTGACGTTCTACACGTACGACTAAGGTTTCTAAACTTTTGGATAATATCCACGCGTTGAACGGCGACAATGCAGGTCCTGTGTTTCTGGAAAAGAGATAAATTTCACGAATTAAATCAGCGCGTCCAACAGTAACACCGCCTAACACACGACCTTGTCCGTCAATCAATTTAGTAGCGGAATGAATGACCAAATCGGCTCCAAATTGTATTGGATTTTGCAGATATGGCGTCGCAAAGCAGTTGTCTACGATAAAGATTAGATTATGCTTTTTTGCAATGTTTCCCAACAATTCCAAATCCAAAATATCTACAGCAGGATTTGTGGGCGATTCTGCATAGAGTACTTTGGTATTGGGTTGAATTAAAGATGCTATCTTGTCTACTTCATCGACTTTAAAATAGCTTGTTTCGATATTCCATTTGGGCAAAAACTTGGTAAATAAACTGTTTGTAGAACCAAATATGGAGCGAGACGACACAATATGATCGCCGCTATTGAGCAAGGCTGCAAATGTTGAAAATACGGCAGACATTCCCGTGGCAAAGGCATATCCGTCTTCAGCACCTTCCATTTTGCAAATTTTGGATACGAATTCAGACGTGTTTGGATTGGTGAAACGACTGTAAATGTTTCGTTGTTTCTCTTCCGCAAAGGAAGCGCGCATGTCTTCTGCATCTTCAAATACAAAACTCGACGTTAGGTACAACGGATTGGAATGTTCCAAAAAATCAGTCCGTTCAATTTGCGTCCGAATTGCTTGTGTTTCTATATGGTTTGAGGTCATTTTTTTGTTTTTTATTTACACTGAGCTTGTCGAAGTGTTTGTTGATTTGTTTTTTGTCAATTCGTCTATTTGTCTTGTTTCTTGGTTCTTGGTTCTTGATTCTTGATTCTTTTTAAATACTTTTAGATTTAAAATTTATCATTTTACATTTTGAGTTTCATAGTACTTCTCGATACAAAATTTTCTTTGAAAATTTCACTCGAAGTGACGTTTGTGCAATTCAAAATTGAGCATTTATAATTTTTCTGTTTTTCGTTATTCGTTGCTTTTTCAAAACTTCACTCATAACTCATCACTTTTAACTCATAACTTGAACTATGCTTATCAAAGGCATCTCGACTGCGCTCGATGTGACAATTTTCAATTCAAAATTCAACATTCAACATTTATAATTTAAAATTTAACATTTCTAGTTTCAAAGCTTCTCCGTTAGTCGTAAAATATCTCCAAAAACGCCTCTTGCCGTCACTGCTGCGCCTGCGCCTGCGCCTTGAATGACTAAAGGTTGTGTTTTGTAGGCTTCTGTGTAAATTTCGAAAATGGAATCGGAACCTTTTATCTGTCCCAATGCTGTATTGTTGGGAACAGAAATTAGTTTTACTTCTAAAATTCCTGTTTCTGTTGATAAATCACCCACATACCTCAACACGTGATTTTTTGGTTGATTCGCTTTGATGAGTCGATAGGTTTCATCCAAATCGGTGACTTTCTTTTTGAATTGCTGCAACGGAATCGATTGTAAGTGCGCTGGCAATAAATTTTGAATGGTAATGTCTGAAAATTCATGTTTCAAATCCAGTTCTCTGGCAAGGATTAATAACTTTCGTGCCACATCATTTCCCGATAAATCTTCACGCGCATCCGGTTCGGTATAACCATTTGCTTCCGCTTGTTTTAAAACGTCACTAAAAGACACATCTTCCACCGAAAACGTATTAAACAAATAGCTTAACGAACCTGAAAAAACACCGCGAATTTTGTTGATTTTTTCACCCGATTTGTGCAATAATTTAATTGTGTCAATTAATGGCAATCCAGCTCCAACGTTGGTTTCGTACAAATAATTTTTTTGATACTTTTTGAGTTCGCTTCGCAACGTTTCATAAAATGAGTACTCAACCGTATTGGCAATTTTATTTGCCGAAACCAAATCGAAGCCATTACTAACTAAACTTATATAATTATGAATGAAATCCTTACTTGCCGTGGTATCTACCGCAATTAAATTTTCTAAATGATGTGTTTTTGCGTAATCAATAATTTGTTGCACCGTGTAGGCAACTTTTTCTTTTTTGAATGTTTCTTTCCAATTGTCTGCAATGCCGTTTTTGTCTAAATATACATGTTGCGAATCTGCTACCGCAAACACATTGAGTTTGATATTGTTTTTGTCTAAAATGTCTTTCTTGCTTGTAATGATTTGATGGAGCAACGTGCCGCCGACCAAGCCTTTTCCAAATACGGCAATGTTTATTTTTTTAGAAATTCCGAAAATTTGACCGTGAATGACATTAATCGCTTTGTGTAATTGTGATTTTTTAACCACCAAACTCACATTTTTTCCAGAAACCGTATTGTTGAACAGAATCGGAACGATTTGATTTTTAATCAACGCGTTGTATGGCTTGTGAAATTCGCTCAGGTCTTGCCCAATAATGGAAATCACAGCGACATCATCTACAACCGAAATTTTATTGACATCTTTGTTATAGAAATCATTTTCAAATTCTTTTTCCAAAGCAACAATCGCTTTTGTCGCTTTGGCAGCGTCAATCACCAAACCAATTCCACGCTCAGACGAACCTTGTGAAATGATGCTCACATTGATGTCATTTTCGCTCATGGTTTTAAAAATTCGTGCATCTACGCCTACTCGTCCTAGCAAACCTCTTCCTTCCAAATTAATCAACGCGACATGTTCCATTACTGAAATTGATTTAATCCCTTTTTTAGTCGTTTTTTGCTTGATGATGGTACCTTCATCCGAGCTGTTAAAGGTGTTTAAAATACGCAACGGAATGTTTTTTTCAATCAGTGGCACCATAGTTTTTGCATGTAAAATATTTGCTCCAAAAGTGGCCAATTCGTTCGCTTCGTTAAAAGATAATTCTGAGATTTTTCGCGCATCAGCGACCAAATCAGGATTTGCGGTAAAAATGCCGTCTACATGTGTGTAATTTTGCAACTCTTCCGCATCTAAAAAATTCGCCAACAACGCCGCGGTATAATTGCTTCCGTTTCTGCCCAACGTAGTCGTTTCATTGTTTTGATTAGAACCGATAAAACCCGTAACAATATTCACTGTAGTTCCGTTGTGCGATTTGAAATGATTGATAATATTTCTGCGCGAAATGGTATCTAAAGGACGTGCATTGCCAAAGGAATTGTCCGTTTTAATCAAGTTTCTAGCATCCGCAAAATGCGCGTTGACACCTTCTTTTTTGAGTAAATTGGTCACTAATTTTGCTGCAATCAATTCGCCTTGCGACACAATTTGATCTTTTATTTTTTCACTGTAATCGCCTAATAAATAAACACCTTGAAATAAATTTTCGAGCGTAGTGAATTCTTCTGTAAAATCGATGGAGCGATCTATTTGACTTTGATAGGCTTTAAAAGCGGTCAATTGTTCGTGATAGGATTCTTTGTTGATTGCTTTTTCTAACATTTCTAGCAATTCGTCCGTTGCGTTTCCGCGTGCCGACAAAACCACGGCAATATGTTCTTGTTTTTTTGCCTTTTCTTTGATGATGTCTATTGTGGCTTTAATTCCTTTTCCGTTTGCGAGCGATGTACCACCAAATTTTAAAATTTTCATAACAATGTGTTGTGTGCTAGTTTAGATAGATGATTTTTGAACTTGAAATATGTTTCTGAGAATGAGACTTAATTGTCCGTATTCTATTAAAAATGCGTCGTGTCCATGAATGGATTGTATTTCATCGTGATATACATTTTCTTTGAAACGTTGCAAACGTCGGTAAGTTTCTAGGTCTTCATCAGGCGAGAAAAAGAGATCACTATTGATACTGATAATGTGAATGTTTCCCGTGATTTTTGAAGCCACTTCTTCCAACGATGTTCTTCCTCTTGTAATGTCGATGGTTTTTAGCAATTGATTCATCAATTTGTACGCCGCCAATTGATAACGCTGTTGTAATTTTTTTCCGTGATGCGCCAACCAACTTTCGGTATTGAATATGTTTTTTTCTTTGTGTTGCGTTCGCTGAAATTTTACTTTGAGCGAAAACGGCGTTCTGTAACACAACATGGCATGAATACGGGCATCTTCAATTGGATTGTTGGAATTTTCTAAGATGCGTTCTTGCAAAAAACAATTTCCAATCAGCCAATCGGTCGATTTCCAATCGGAAGCAATCGGAATCAAATTTTGAATTAAATTGGGTTCTAACACTGCCATTTCCCAAGCAATTCCGCCACCTAAGGAACCGCCAATCGCTGCAAAAAGCTTCTTGATTTGCAAGTTTTCCAATCCTCTGAGAAAAATCTTGGCAATATCACGCGCTACAAAATCTTTGTAATGCTCAATCAATCCAACTTCTGCTGAAAAACCATTGCCAGGAATGTCGAAACTTAAAATTTTGAAATGATTCGTATCAATACATTTATCATCGCCAATCAAGCTATTCCACCAACCGTTTTCCCCAGTCACTTCCGAATTTCCCGTCAAGGCATGATTTACCAAAACAATCGGCGCATTGGCATCATCCGAACCTACAAGCTGATAACTCAACTTGAGGTTTGGATAATACGCGCCGCTTTCCGTAAAGAAATTTGAAATGGTAATATGTGCTGTTTTTTGTGCCGCCATCACGCTGTTATGATGCTGGAATTCCAGCGGTTATTTTGTCGAATACGGTTTGTAAATCTGTTTTTAAATCTTCCACATCTTCCAATCCAACAGACAAGCGAATTAAATCTTGCGTAACACCTGTAGAAGCTTGTTGCTCTTCTGTCAATTGCTGATGTGTGGTACTTGCTGGATGAATAATTAAGGATTTGGTATCGCCAATATTGGCTAAGAGCGAGAATACTTTTGTTTCATCAGCAATGCGTTTTGCCGCTTCGTACCCAGCTTTGATACCAAACGTTACAATGCCACTTTGTCCTTTTGGCAAGTATTTTTCTGCTAAAGCTTTGTAATTGCTCGTTTCCAATCCCGGATAATTTACCCAAGCTACCGCTTCTTGTGTTTGCAACCATTTTGCTAATTCGAGTGCGTTTTTGCTGTGTTGTTTGATTCGAATTGGCAAAGTTTCCAATCCTTGAATGATTTGAAACGCGTTGAACGGACTCAATGCCGAACCAAAATCGCGCAATCCTTCAATACGAACTTTCGCAATAAACGCCGCGGCTTCCAACGCTTCGCTATATACCAATCCGTGATATCCTGGTGATGGTTCTGTAAACTCTGGAAACTTTCCGTTGGTCCAGTCAAACGTTCCCGCATCGATGATAGCTCCTCCTAAGGCAGTTCCGTTTCCGTTAATGTATTTGGTAAGTGAGTGAATGACGATATTTGCACCGTGTTTGATAGGATTCAATAAATAAGGCGTGGCAATGGTGTTATCGACAATGAGTGGAATTTTGTTGGCTTTGGCTTGTGCGGAAATCGCTTCGATATCTAACACATCTAATTTTGGGTTTCCGAGCGACTCAATGAAGACAGCTCTTGTGTTTTCTTGTACAGCATCTGAGAAACTATTTTCTACGTCTGGATCGACAAATGTGGTAGTAATTCCGAGTCTTGGTAGCGTGACGTTCAGCAAGTTATACGTTCCGCCATACAAGCTATTGGAAGCTACAATATGATCGCCTGCTCTAAGCAAAGTTAGTAGCGTCGTTGCAATGGCTGCTGTCCCAGATGCAGTAACTACTGCGGCAATTCCACCTTCCAATGCTGCGAGTCGTTGCTCTAAAATATCGTTGGTCGGATTGTTAATTCGGGTGTAAATATTTCCTGGCTCTGCTAAGGAAAATAAATTGGACGCATGATCCGAATTATTAAATACGTACGCTGTTGATTGATAAATTGGAACTGCTCGTGTTCCGCCATTTTGCGTAGTGTCGTGTCCTGAATGCAATGCTTTTGTTGCGAATTGTTGTGTGCTCATTTTCTTTGTTTTTAGTGTGTTTGTATTTTATGTTCTTTGTTTTTTGTTCTTCGTTATTTGTTATTTACACTGAACTTATCGAAGTGTTTTTAAACTGGATTTGTTGAAATTGTACCAATGAAAAAAGGCCCTTTTGGGAAAACTATTACCAAAAGGACCTTTTTTTGAATTATAACAAATGCGTTAGCATTTATCTGGAACTTTTCGATAATAGCAAGCTTGGCTACAGCACATCATGCACATAACCATCATCATACAGCAACACGTTGTTTTGGTTGGTTCGATTCCTGCTATTTGAAAAATTTGACTCATTGGTTTTTGAAAAAAAAATTAACTTAAAATATAATCATGAAAAAAGCCTCTGCGTTTTGCAGAGGCTTAATGTTATTGTGAAATACGTTCAGTTATCGTAATACAATAGAGTCCTCTGCGGCATTTCTACTACACATCATACAACACATATTACAAACTTTAGTATACATTTTCTGTTTTGTTTGTCACAAAGGTAAAGTTATAATTTTTTAAAATCCAAATCTTTTTTTGAGAAATTTTCTTTTTTAACAGTTTTTTACGTTCTCAATAAAAATCTTTTTTTGTTGTTTGTTTGTACTTAGTTTTTTATACATTTGCACCTGTTTTGAGGAAAAATTTGAACTGATTGCAACCTCAAGTACTGAATTTTCAGTATGCTAAAAAATGCTAAAGCAGTAATTTTCTACTTCTTTAGACGACCAAGCAATCGCTTTTTTAATTTTCCACACTATTTTAATTTTTAAAAGAAGATTTATTATGTCATATTTTTTTACCTCTGAGTCAGTTTCAGAAGGACATCCAGACAAAGTAGCAGATCAAATTTCTGATGCTTTAATTGATAACTTTTTAGCGTTCGATCCTGAGTCAAAAGTTGCTTGTGAAACGTTAGTAACTACTGGTCAAGTCATCCTTGCGGGAGAAGTAAAATCAAATACGTATTTAGACGTTCAAAAGATTGCTAGAGAAGTTGTTAACAAAATTGGCTACACGAAAAGCGAATATATGTTCGATGGAAATTCTTGTGGTGTTTTATCGGCTATTCATGAACAATCTGAAGACATTAATAGAGGTGTTGACAGAGAAACGAAAGAAGAGCAAGGTGCTGGTGACCAAGGAATGATGTTTGGATATGCTACCAAAGAAACTGAAAACTTGATGCCTTTAGCGTTGGATTTATCACATTTACTGTTGATTGAATTGGCGGCTTTGCGTAGAGAAAATAAAGAAATCACCTATTTACGTCCAGATGCGAAAAGTCAGGTAACAATTGAGTATAACGATGATAATGTACCTTCACGCGTAGAAGCAATTGTAATTTCTACACAGCATGACGATTTTGACGAAAGTGATGAAGTCATGTTAGCAAAAATTCGTGAAGACATCGTAAATATTTTGATTCCTCGTGTAAAGGCGAAATTAAAGCCAGAAATTCAAGCATTATTTGGTGATGATATCAAATATCACATCAACCCAACAGGAAAATTCGTTATTGGTGGACCACACGGAGATACTGGCTTGACAGGTAGAAAAATCATCGTTGATACCTACGGTGGAAAAGGTGCACACGGTGGTGGAGCGTTCTCTGGAAAAGACCCAAGTAAAGTAGATAGAAGTGCTGCGTATGCAACGCGCCATGTAGCGAAAAACTTAGTAGCTGCTGGTGTTGCTGATGAGATTTTAGTACAGGTTTCCTACGCTATCGGAGTGGTTGAACCAATGGGAATTTTTGTGGATACGTACGGAACTGCCAAAGTTAACATGACCGATGGAGAAATTGCTGAAAAAGTAAAAGAAGTATTTGATATGCGCCCAGCAGCGATTGAAAGTCGTTTAAAACTTCGTACACCAATGTACAGTGAAACAGCAGCTTACGGACACATGGGACGTACAAATGAAGTGGTTTCTAAAACATTTACCACACCAAGTGGCGAAACAAAAACAATGGACGTAGAGTTATTTACTTGGGAAAAATTAGACTACGTAGACAAGGTAAAAACAGCTTTCGGATTGTAAGATTCTAAGCTTAGTTATATATTTAAAAACCGCTTTTGTAATTTATACAAAAGCGGTTTTTTTATGATGTTTTTAGCTTAGTTATTCGGCAACTTCAAGCACTTTAGCATTTTGAATTTTTTCCATAAAATGTTCTTTTGAAGTGACATTCCATGCGGTTTCAAAAACAGTTCCCCAAATGGCAAGTACTTGTCCGGGTTTCATCTCGGTTTCAACAATTAAGTCCCAATGAAATAGACGGTTAATTTTTGCACGAAATTTTAAATTTGGATGCCATCGTACTTTTTCATGCCAATTTGGACCAAACTCAGATTTCCCCCACCAACGTCCGTCCGTGTGTAAAAATTGCCACGACGCATGGTACAATCCCTTGTGATGAAAATAACAAAATTCATCTGTCATTGCTTCTTCTTGGTTTTGTTGTTCTACATTCAATTCTTCAGCAGGTTTGAAACCTTTTAATACTAATTCGTGGTTTGAATTTTCATTTTTAGAATTCATCATGATTATTTTTTTATGGTTTGTAATGATACGAAAGTAGAAGACATGAAAGACAAAAACCAATAATCACGCGCACTTCAAGGGTTTATACGCTAAAAAAACGTATATATACGCTACCTTTTTTCACAACATCTATTGAAATCTTGCCTTTATACAATCAAGTAGACCAATGACGAAACCATTCTTTAGTTTCAAATAGAAGTACCGCAATTTTGACACACTGCGGAAGCTGAAAAGCAAAAAGAGTAAGCAACATAAATATTTTAAAAAATGAAAAAAATAGGTATCTATCTGTGTGTCATATTCTTATCAAGCTGCAATAAGCAATTGATGGAATATTGTAAAAAAGAAAATGCTGCTGCACTTGAAAAGTGTAAAAAAGAGTGCGAGTTGGCGTTACCGGATCCTTCAACAGGCTTAACCAAAGAAGAAGCGGTTAAAAAATGTAAAGAACGATGCTCCGTAAAAAATATGGAAGATCGTTTAAATTGTTACTACAGTCGAGATGCAAAATGCATCCGAAAATGTACGCGAAACAAAGCAAAAGAATGTCGAAAAGACAAAAGAGATTGCAGACGAATTGCACGAACTACAAAACGAAATTGTATCAATCAAGCAAGAGCCAACAAAAGAAACTGTATCCGAAATTGCAGAAGAAATTTGAGAGGACGACAGCGACGAAGATGCATTAGAAACTGCAAACAAACTTTTAGAGCTATACGAAGAAATTGCAAACGCAATTTTAGAACTGCAAAGCGTCAATGCAACACTGTCGATTGTAAAAAAAGTGTATTTTATGATGAATGTGTGAAAGACTGTGCCAAAAATTAGCGCCTTTTCAGGTAGAATTTATAATAATGTGAGTTCGATATAACTATTTTATTATATAACTGATTACTAATAGATTATACTCAATGTCAAATCGAGCATTATCGTAGATACCGAGCATAGCTCATGAGATTCCTTTGGAATTATCAATTCTTAGTTGTTCTCGACTGCGCTCGAACTGACAATTAGTTATTTCTCAGCGAATTATGAATTACATAGTGATTTCTTAAGTCGAACTCACGTTATAATAAGCAAAGTCATTTTTATCGCTGTAAAGATGACTTTGTTGTGTTTGTAAAATCATTTCTGCAACAAAATTATAAAAAGCGTATACTTTTCGTAGACATTCACAAAGATTGTTAGGTTTTGATTTGATTGTCGTTTTTAGCTTTTCTATCTTGAAAAAAACTTGTTTATAAGCCAATATGGAGTCTTTACGTCATCACTCTAAAAATTCGCCAAAGCATACTGCTGTGGCTAATGGCATTGCACAGCAAAAATCCCAAAAAACCACTTTTCAACTATTAGATAATCGTCCTGCAACCGTTATTCAACAAAAAAAGTGGCAACAAACTACTTCTTCACAAAACAGTAAAATAACGACTTCCAATGCTATACAACTTGTAAAGAAGTATGAGAAAAAGAAGAAGAAAAAAGTTACAAAATCAGGATATGAAAGTGATTCCGAAGATTGGGTGCCATCAAGTGCTCGACGCAAGCACAGACAAACTTTTAGCAAGAAGCTTCGAAGAGAAGTAATAATGCGAGGCGCGTTGCGAAATAAAAATCGAATGTATGTATGTCCTGGTTGCGGAAGACCATTGGCTGACAGAAAAGGACGAGAAATTAAAACTTTTTTTATTAGTAAATCGAAAAAGCGACATAATATCGTTTCGGCGCAACTAGATCATTATCCGCCGTGGGCTGGAAGATTGAAGAAATTAAAAGCAAAAAAGAAATCAGACGAGGAAATTCGTAAAGATCATGACGACCCAACAAGGTTGAGACCGTTGTGCCGTGAATGCAATCAGAGTCATAAATTTGAAAATGTAAAAGAACTGCCTGACAGCGGATATACCGATGATGAATACGAAAGCGATAACGAAGCAAGAGACAAAGAAATTTGGAAAAAATACCGAAAAGACGACGATGATAATGCAGGAACTGGTGGTTCGGGAATTACGGCGTAAAGTCTAAGCTATCTTTTTATCACAATTCACAAGGTAAAATGTTAAAATCGCGCTTTATTTTTTACTTTTAAGTTCACTTTTACTAAAAATCATGTCACAAAAAATACGTTGGGGAATTCTTGGGTTGGGAAAAATTGCACACAAATTCGCATCCGATTTACAACTTTCAGACACTGCTATTTTACAAGGCGTTGCTTCTCGAAGTCTAGAAAAAGCTTCGGATTTTGCTACAACCTATCATGCAAAAAAAGCTTTTTCTTCGTATGAAGCATTGGTCAAAGATGAAGAGATTGATATTGTATACATTGCCACACCACATGCGTTGCATTTTGAAAATACCATGTTATGTTTACAGCATAAAAAAGCAGTGTTATGTGAAAAGCCGCTCGGAATGCATCTCACAGAAGTGCAACAAATGATAGAAAAGTCAAAAGCACAAAATGTATTTTTGATGGAAGCCATTTGGACACGATTTATGCCTTCGTATCAAAAAGTACTAGAATTGTTGAACAAAAAAGCCATCGGAGAAATCATCAGTGTTCGAGCAGATTTTGGTTTTCAAACGCCATTTCAACCTGAAAGTCGTTTGTTTGATAAAAAACTAGGCGGCGGCTCGTTGCTTGATATTGGTTTGTATCCTATCTTTTTGAGTCTTACCGTATTGGGAATGCCTTCCAA
Organism: Kordia periserrulae; assembly: GCF_003054265.1. Lineage (GTDB taxonomy): Bacteria > Bacteroidota > Bacteroidia > Flavobacteriales > Flavobacteriaceae > Kordia > Kordia periserrulae. The sequence continues at coordinate 315,714 of NZ_QBKT01000001.1, forward strand.
CATTAAAGCTTCGGCGCGATTTACCAAAACTGGCGTGGATAGTTTTTGCGCCATGTTGTTCGATTATGAAAACGGTCAAAAAGCGGTGTTGGAATCTACTTTTGAAGTCGATACGCCTACAGAAGCTTATATTTTTGGAACGAAAGGCGTGATAAAATTGCATCGTCGTTTTCATGAAGCCAATACTGTTTCGCTGATAAAAAATAATAAAGAAACCGTTTTCGAAGTTCCGCATGCAGGCATTGGATATATTCACGAAATTGAAGCAGTACACGCATGCATGCTAGCTGGCAAAACCGAACATCCGAAATTACCACTAGAATTCAGTCTGCAACTGATGACCATTATTGATAAGGTAAAATCTGCTATCGGATTGCAATACATTGTATAAAAATGGGCGTTTATAACTTTTTTAGTCGTGAAAACTTATCAAATTTGAATCCGCCAAGCGCAGGAGTTATTAAAGAGATTTTGTACGATATTGCTACTCCTGTTTTTGAAAAGCTCAACCTTCAAGCTACTGAAAATCCGTATGTTTGGATGAGCGATTTTAACGAAGAAGGAATTCGAAGAATAATTCAGTTTAGTTATCGTGGTACTGTTGGTAATTTTAGAATAGGAACCAATTTTGACTTTATGCCTGTCATCAATTCGAAACAAAACATTGTTTTCAAAAAAGAACAGTGTCATTTATTTGATGATGCACAAACTATTGTGAATAGCAAAAAAAGCATCTCGCTTTGGCATAAAAAATCATTTATTAAATCGTTGCAAAAACTAGTACATAAACGTATTCATAAAATTGACACATATTTAAGAAACACAAATACGATTTCGCAAAATATTATCATTGCAAATGCGCAATTACAACATCCCGATGAAGTATACCCAATTCACGAGCCAGCACTGCGTTATGTACTTGCTTTTTTACATGCCAAGTTAGGAGAAAAGGACAAAGCCATCGAATTGATGCAAGAACATTTGGCAAATAGACAACACACGCCAAAAGAAGTTTTAAACTATCTTGAAAAAGTGTGATTTATTTTTTTGAAACAAATTTCGTTCTCAATCGTTTATTGTATAAATAACATTACGAACCAAGAATTGAACCGTGCGGAATAACCTCATCATCAATAGTTTTTTAATTGGATTGCTTATCGCAATTAGTGTGGCAGCTTTTACTACGTATCGTCTTGAAACGAAAAAGCGTTCGCTTAAAGAGGACGTTATTGAACTTTCGGATATTAAATACGGAATGTTTAATGTGGATGCTTGGGAAGAACAATTTGCAACGATAATCACGAAAAAACTGGAAGAATTAGAACTTTCAGGTACGCAACGCGATGAAGCACGTGTGAAGATTAAAACATTTTTAAACGAATCGATTGATAAATTTGAAATTGCGTACAAATCAAAAAACGAGAAAAACGCAGATTTTTTAGGACTTTCATTACGTAATATTGGTGCGGATTATTTTCAGATTTTTGGCGAATTGAAAAATCAAATACCTGTCATTACGGAAGATATTCTCGATTTTTTAGAGAGTGAAGAAAATCGTGATGGCATCAAAAATTATATTTTAGCGCAAATCAATTCGTATACAGAAGGCACTTTTCAAAAGTTAGATTACACCACTTACAACAACATTGTATCCAACTATAATGCTGCTGACGGAAGCGAGTGTATCTCAATTATTTCTGATAAACTAGCGCAGGTTAAAAATCAACAAAGCACGTCCAATATTGTCATTGTCGCGGCTTTTTTGAGCATGCTTTTGTTGTTATTAGTGTTGAAAGAAACTTCCAATTTGAGAATTGCTATTTATATCGTTGCTGCCATTCATTTACTCGCGTTAGGTGTTTTTCTTCCGATGATTGATATTGACGCGCGCATTGCTTCGATGGAATTGCAATTGATGGGCGAAGCGATTTCATTTACCGACCAAGTGTTGTATTATAAGAGTAAAAGCATCATGGAAGTATCACACATCATGCTTTCGCAAGGAAAAACAAAAGTGATGTTGGTGGGTATATTGGTCTTACTTTTTAGCGTGATTTTCCCAGTTTCCAAGCTAATCTCGAGTATTGCGCTCATCTTTAAACGTTCCTTACAACACAACAGATTTATAAAATTTATGGTATTTAAAAGCGGAAAATGGTCCATGGCAGATGTGATGGTGGTTTCCATTTTTATGTCGTATATCGGTTTTACGGGCATCATTTCAGGACAGCTTTCGCAATTGGAAAACAGCATTGAAAATTTAGAAATTCTTTCCACCAACAAATCCGAATTGCAAAATGGTTTCTTCTTTTTTATGGGCTTTGTGATTTTTAGTATTTTTATTTCACAACGCATTCAGAAGTTGTTGAAAACGCCCGAAACAGTTGAAGTTGCCACGAAAGTCACAGACAATTCAGCATCCTAATTTTATCAAAAATCCAACGAAATCAATCCTTCTTTTACCGCTTTTATAATCAGCGTTGCTGTATTTCGCGCACCTAATTTACCAATCAAATTTTTGCGATGTCCTTCAATAGTTCGTGTGCTTAAAAACAATTTTTTTCCTATTTCAGTGGTCGTCAATCCTTTGGCAATCAATTCTAATACTTCCATTTCGCGTGAAGTGAGTTGGTAATTATTTCTGAGTGTAGGTGTTTTGTTCGATTTGTCTTTCAGACTTTTTAACATCGCATGCGATACTGATTCGTTAAAATAATGGTCTTCTTCGTAAACAGTTCTAATAGCTTCTTCAAATTCTGCAGGTTCGGCGTCTTTCATCAAATAACCATTGGCGCCCAATTCCATCAAATACGCAATCATACGTTCTTCTTTGTGCATGGTTAAAATGATAATTTTTAGTTCTTGATAATTACAGTCTTCTTTTAAACGTTTTAAGGTTTCTACGCCGTCCATTTTGGGCATTTCCAAATCGAGAAGAATGACATCTGGCGTATTGTTTTGGAGTTTTGTCAACAAATCTTGACCATTTTCTGCTTCTAGCGTCAGCTCAATATTGTCAAAATCGTCCACAATCAATCGGATGCCTTCGCGGAATAACGAATGATCGTCTGCAATGCCTACGGTGATAACTTTTTCATTCATGAGTAATTGGTATTTGTATGATTAATTTGATTCCTTTTGAAACTTCTTCATAGCGCAATGTGCCTAAAAGTGCCGATAAGCGACTTTCTATATTTTTGAGTCCGATGCCTTTCTTTTGCTGTATTGTAGATTCGTCAAATCCTACTCCATCATCTTGATATACGATTGTAAAATTCGTTCCTTCATTTGCGAACAGTATCGAAACTTTTGTCGCCTGTGCATGTTTTAAGGTATTATTGAGTAATTCTTGCAGAATGCGATATACGTTTAGTTCGTTTCTTTTTGATACAGTTTGAGTTGTTTTATCTGTAAAATGAATCTGCACTACTTTTAAATCGTTTACGGTAGCTACCAAGCTTTTTACCGCTTCCACCAAACCCAATCGCTCCAAAATAACAGGTCGTAAATCTTGTGAAATGCTTCGTACACCTTGAATCATTCGTTCAAATAAGGCATACATTTTTTCCGTAGTTGCTTGCAGTTTTTCTGGAGAAGCTTCAGGCGAAATTTGACTTAAATACAATTTCGTAGTTGTTAACAATGCGCCCACATCGTCGTGCAATTCTTTTCCAATTCGCGAACGTTCTTTTTCCTCGCTTTGGATGGCAATTTGTAACAATTCTCGTTGGTACGCGGCTTCTACTTGTTGATGTTTTTGCTGCTGCGCGAATAAGCGTTTTTGGTAAATGATGAAGAATACAATCACACCCAAAGCCAGCGCAAAAAGCACGACCATGCCAATAATGATAATTTGTAATGTTAGCGTCGAATCGGATTCACCCATACAGCAATGGTAAAAAAGAGCATTAATATGATATTGACAACCGCATGCAATCCCCACACTAAATAACTTACCGCATCAGGTTTGGTAAACATGCTATTGTTGATAAAAAACAGGATTAAGTTACTCGAAAAATAAATTAAAAAACCCGCATTGATCCAAAACATTGGCTTTTTTTCTAGCGGACTGTATATTTCTTCCTGCAAAAGCGCATAAAAATAACACAAACACAAAAAGATGACTAAAAATCCGAGCGTGGTTGTTACATTGGAATTGAACGTTGTCAACGCTTGAAAACACAACATGTTTACTATCGCAAATACTGTAAAAATCACTCCGGCACTCATAAAAACATGCTTTGAAAACAGTTTTTTCAGTGCTTCTTTATACAAATTAAGAATCAGCAAACATTCTACAATACTGTAAAAATGATATACGGGTAAATTGTTCTCTTTTCGATACCACAACGCATTCGCAATCGCTTCTACAATACAAATTGCAATCAGTAAATACAGTAATTTTCGCTGAATGCTTGTCAAGCGACGACGTTTCCAAAGTGCCAAACACAATGGCAACAATACGCCAAATGACGAGATGAGTCGCAGGTATCCAAAAAGTTCTTCACTCATGTTTTTCAATTAACATGTTGGCGGACACGGACTGGAATATTCAATAAAGGTTTCTCCTTTGGAAAATTCCAAAACACTTTTCAACCCGAACGATAAGTCGTTTTTGTCTACTGCCGAATCGTATTGAAATCCTAAAACTGGCGTAAACGAAATTTGAGTTTTATCGGAAAACTTGTTCATATCGATTCCTGAATACAGCGTGATTCCAGTCAATTCAGGCAATTTGCGAATCACTTCCGTAAGTATTTTTTCTTTTACTTCAAAGTATTGCACACGAAGTAAGGTATCAAATCCGTTGGCTGCTTTTTTAGAAGCAAAAAACAAATCGTCTACTAAATTTGCATCAATCGTGTCCCAATTTTGACAAATCATGTCTTTAAATAATTTTGGAACGACTTCTAAATCTCCAGAACTTGATTTTCTATTTTCTGTAGCATGCAATTTGAATTGATGCAATTTATCATCATCCGTTAACACTTCTAGCACTGGAAAAAAAGTAAACGCAGCTTTGTTTGGAGGATTTAATGCTAGATAAATTCGCAACCGTTTGATGGTTTTTTTTATGCCTTCAAACTTAATAACATCCTCAACCTTATCCATGTCAAAGTCGCTCGTACGCTCATATTGCTCACCTTTGAGTCGATGAAAATGATGTGTTAATTGCAACATATCTTCATGTGCCCAGCGTTCAATATGCTCTGAAAATTCATTTGTTTCTTTAGGATGATTCATAATACCGTAGTTTCAATGATTATATATGGTTTTGATAGATTGTATTTCCTATAAAACTAGCTAAAAAACACTATATTTTTCGCTTTTCATATAGCAAATACGTATAAACCACTTAAAATCACGGGAAACTACGGAGTTGTATTTTTATGACATTTTACAAATGATATTTCAAGCTAAAAATCACATAACGCGGCTGAATAAAATATTCGCTCGTACTGGTTAAGAAATTATTCGAATTGTCTTGATTGAGCGATGTTGTATTAAGCAAATTCGTTCCGCTCACAGCATATTCCCAAGGATTGTCCTTTTTTCGGTATGACAATTCCGCTTTTAAAAAACTGTAACTGTTGATGGTTTGTGCTTCGTTGCTGTAGTTGAAATACGAATAGTCAGCCGTAAAAATGAAGCTTTTTAAGAAATATGCATCCACATTTACAAACGGATTGCTCGTGATGAATCGGTTGGAATTTTGTCCTTGCTCGTAATCGTTAATCGTTAAATTGTAGCCCACTTCAATATTGGGCGCATCTCTAAAATTGGTACTGACGCGCGTGCTATAATTCTGTGTGAATGATTCGTTGACATTGCGCAAACCATTGATTTCTTGATTAAATCGCGAGAACGAAAAGGTGCCGCTCACAGAGGCTTTTATTTTTCGAAACGTACGCTCAAAACGTCCGTTAGCGGTAATACTTTCGTCTGCAAAATTGGAATTGAACGGCGTAGAAACGGTATTGGTACTTAGCACATCAGGATCACCTGCATTTTCACCTGGAATGACTAAAAATTGTGAACGATTTCGAATCGGATCGATGCGCTTGTTATAGTTTATAAAACCAAAAATATTGGTATAATTAAACAGGTTGAAGCTAAAGTAACTCAAATTCAAATTGTGCGACAAAGCGTTTTCAAGCGTTCTATTTCCTCTAAAAATGGAATTGAAATTGTTAAACACCAAACCTTCTGCCAAATTATTCACATCGGTAAAATCGGTTTGCATTCGATAGGAAAAATTCAGCGTTTCAGAATCTTTAAACTGTACTAAAATATTCGCATCTGGCAAGAAACGCGTAAAGGCATCTTTAAATTCTGAACCAAATTGTGCATTCTTTACACCGTACGCATGTGCCGTAATTCCTGGCGTAAATGTAAATTTCCCTGATTTTATCTTATAGTGCAATCCTAAAAAAGTATCTGAAAAATTATACCGAACATCGTTTGCAATGGCTTCTTGCGGATTTGCCAACGTGAGTTTGCTTCCGCTATCTAACAACTGAAATATTTCTGAGTCAAATTGCTGTGTACTCAATGTGGTTCCCACCGTAAAATTCAGATTGCTTTTTTGATTCAACACGTACCAATAATCCAATCGTGCGTCAAATTTGTTGGTTTTTACACGTCTGTCTTGCGCAATGTCTAAAAAGTTTTGCGAGGTATTTAAGCCTAACAAATCTGTGAAACGGAATTGTTCACTTTGCGCCAAACGTGCGTTGTAAAACGGATCTTCATCTTGTAACAAATGCTGCGCTTCCAAGGCAAAAATATGCTTGTCGCTCAAGGTGTAATAGTAATTCAAATTTTGATTGAAACTGTATGGATTTTGCGATTGTCGCTCGTCAATATTTCCTAATAACGACGAAAAGAAATCTTCGGTTTGCGTTTGTTGCGACACTTTTGCAAACACATCATAATCCAATTGATTGTTGCTATTTGGCTTGTATGTTGAACTTAGCTTTAACAATCCCAAATCCGTTTTTTGGCGTGTGGTCGTCGTTGTGATTTCATCAGGCGTATTTTCGTCGATATAATCGTTCAAACTATTTTCTTCGAGTTCCGTTCGTGAACCTGAATAGATGGCAAAACCGCTAATATCCCAGGTCTTTTTTGGCGAATAACTAAAGTTTGCCGCACCAAATTTGGAGTTGATATCTTTCGCACGATTGTTTCGCAAGGTCAAAAATCCGATATCGCTTGTGGCTACGTTAAAGTTTGTTCCTGTGTTTCTAGCGGCACTTCTAAATCCGCCCGTAAAATTAAAATAATCGCGCGGTGTAAATGGAATCGCGCCAATATTGTTGATATCTGTGATAAGATTAATGCTGTATTTTGGACTGTAATAAAACAAACGCGGATTGGCAACATAGCGTTCTTCTGGACCGATTCCGCCCGTAATTTCACCAAACCAAAAGTTTTTCTTGCCTTCTTTCAGTTTGATGTTTATCATCACATTATCTTGATCATTTCCAAGTCCTTTTAATTGTGAAACTTCGTTGCTGTTTTTCAACACTTCTACTTTGTCAACGGCGTCTGCGGGAATGTTTTTTGTAGCAAGTTTGCTATCGCCGTCAAAAAAATCCTTGCCTTCAACCATGACTTTTGTAACCGTTTTTCCTTCCACTTCAATGTCACCTTCATCACTGACTTCCACGCCTGGCAGTTTTTTCAAGACATCGCCTAATTTACGCTCGGAGCCATTTTTGAATGAGTCGGCATTGTATACAATCGTATCGCCTTTAATGGTTACGGGCATTTCGTAGGTGAGTTCTACCGCTTCTAGCCTTTCGTCAGCTTTCATCACAAAATCTTTTTGGATATCAACTTCTTGGGTTTTGATAGAATCGTTGATAGTTGCCAAACCGATAAAACTTACTTTGATGGCATATTCGGTATTCTTCTTCAAGGCAAGTCTGTAGCGACCTTCGTTGTTGGTAATTCCGTACGATTCTAAAGCGTTGGTAGCTTTATTAAGTGCGATTACATTGGCGAGTTCTATAGGTTTTCCGATAGAATCTCGAACCGTTCCTTCCAGTTTAATTTGGGCAATAGAAGCCTGTGCTATGAAACATAGCAGTATACAGATTATATTTTTCATTGGATTTTTCTTCTGAATGGTTACAGGAAGGAAAGGACGTATTTTTTATCCTCTACCTCTGCCACGACCGCGACCACGGTACATTTCGCGCATTTCCTGCATTTTTTTCATTACAATATCATTGTATTCTTTACGCGTCACAACGTCTCCCTTGTCTGGAGCTTCAATAGTTTCTTTTTCGCCTGGATTCATCACAATTTTAGAACATAAAATCGTGGTTCGATAAGCGCTTACTTCTAAAATTAATCCTGGTAATCCCCAAAATTCTCCAGGTCCTTGATTGATTGGTATGTCTAACGTATACCACGCTGTGACTAAAATTTCTTTTGGAATATCTATTTGACTAAACGGATCGTTTGCAGCTTTGATAGAGTCTTGCTTTTTTTCTTCGGCAGTTTTTTCTTTGTCATTATTGTTTCTTCTTGGACGCATCGCACTAAAATCCAAATCGTCTACTTTTTTCAATGCGGTAGCTTTAAAACACAAATATTTTCCTATCTGTTTTGTTTCGCCTTCCATTTTCCACTCTAGCTTTTGTAAACTGTCTTTGATTAAGAATTTTTTACCGAAAAACTCTTTCGATTCAATCAAAACGCCTTCTTTCAAATCTTTGTATTGCGGTCCTGGTGAAAAACTTCCCATCATAGCACTTCCAAAACCGCCACCTCCACGACCTGGCGCATCAATTTTGTCTTCTTCCTTGTAGATAGATGCTGACTGATTAAAGTCTAAAATATATACTTTTTCCAAGAAGCTTTTCATGCGTTCCGCAATTCGCTTTTTTTGCTCGGTTGATAATTCTCTACCGCGTGGTCCCCAACTATCAAAGTCCATCGTGGTTTTGGATTGGTAATACGCTTTTCCTTGAAAATTTTGAGCAAATACGCCTGTTGTACATAAAACTAAGCTCCAAAGTAATAATCGTTTCATCTGTCAGATCTTTATAAGTTTGTTGTTATTGTTATGTTTGTACATAACAGCGTAAAAAGTTACACTTTTTAACTTCATTAAGACCCTAATTTTTAGGTAGAGTTTAAGCGATTTTTGTTAAAATTTTCTTAAAGCTGCTGCAAGATTCCGTTGTACTGTTCGTTTTTTTGATGATTTATGGGAATTAACCGCCAATTTCAATTCTAATTTCGTTGCCGTCACCACGTCGGTTACTGCGATAACGTTCCATCATTTCTTTGGATTTTTTGTCCATGATTTCTTGAAATTCTTTACTATTGACTTTTTTTCCGCTCGTCGGCTCTTTAATCGCTACTTTGTCCTTTGGATTCATCACAATTTTACTGCATACAATCGTTCGCGTGCCATCGTTTACTTCTAGAATCAATCCTGGCAATCCCCAATACATATCTGGTCCAGAATTCACTGGAATTTCTGGTGTGTACCAAGCTGTTACGGTTACTTTTTCGGTAGTTACTTCTGGCTCTTCATCGTTGGAACCGACAGACATCGAAGTCATTTTTTTCATTTCAATCGTACGTGTTGCTTTGTAACATGTGTACTGACCGATGAATTTGGTTTCGTTTTCCAATTTCCATTCCTTGTTTTCTAGCGCATCTTGTACTAAGAATTTTTTTCCTAAAATTTCTTGTGCGTGTGCGTATCGTTTTTCTTTGGTGTTTTTGTACAACTCTGTTGATGCACCATCGCCCATCACCATGACTTGAAATCCATTGTTTCCTTGTGGTGTTGGTGCAGCTAGTTTTTCTTCTTGTTTGTACACAGATTCGGAAGGTGTAAACGTTAAACTGTATTCTTTTTGAAATTGTTTTTGCAACATGGCATTTAACTGTTCTTTCATTTCTTTGTTGATGCCTTGTGCCGTAGAAATACTGTCCATTTTAAAGTCCATTTTCATGCTGGTTTTATAGGTTGCGACACCTTGAAAATCTTGCGCAAGCATAATAGAACTAATCAACATGAAAATAGATACGATGATTGATGTGGTATAATTTTTCATAATTCGTGAGTTTTTAGTTTTTGATGGTACAAATATGAAGTTCTTTCTTTTTGTTTTGCGTTAACGAACGTTAACGAGTGTTAACCGATGCTATTTTTGCCAAATAACTTCTTACTTTTGAGATGTAATTATACTGAAAATGAAGCAAAAACATTCTTCTTGGATTTTATATGGAATCATTGCGACGATAGCAATTACGATTGCTGTTCAAGTATATTGGAATTATAAAAATTACATCGTTAATAAACAACAATTCATCAATCATGTGCAAATAAGTTTGGATAATGCGGTGGAAGCTTATTATGCCGATGTTGCCAAGCGTGAAAAGATGATGTTTATTACAATGGACGCTAGAAGCTCTGCAAAAGATTCTGGCGCATTTGAAAAATTGCGAAGCGTGAATTTTGATTCTATTATAACAACGTTGGAAAAACAAATTTCAAAACATGGCGAAACCTTTATTATCGATTCTGGTGCTACTGATTTTACAAGAATAGATTCTATTCATTTCACCAATATACAGCAGAAACAAAAGACTCCGTGGCATGTAAAACAACGAGACAGCATTCGTTTATTCAATCAAATTTCTTCTTTGTACATCTCAATTTCGGAAGATTCGCTGAATTTTAAAAAGCTACAAACGTTTTTAGATACCGAACTGCATCGCAAACAAATTGACATTCCGTATAGCTTGCAACTTTCCATCAATGATTCTATTGTGGAAGAAATGCACACCGAGACACTTCCCACTAAAACCTTAAAAACATTTTCAAAATCTGCTTATTATAAACCAGGCGAAAAATTGGCATTAGAGTACGCCAATATTACGATGCCTGTATTGAAAAAGAGTATGTTTGGCATTTTGATTTCAACCTTACTTTCGTTGGCAATTATCAGTTCACTGCTGTATTTATTACGTGTGATTCGCCGTCAGAAGCAATTGGCGGAAATTAAAAACGACTTGATTAGTAATATTACACACGAGTTTAAAACGCCCATTACGACCATTTCAACAGCCTTGGAAGCGATTCAACATTTTGGCGCGATGAAGGATCCTGAAAAGACACAGAAATATTTGTCTATTTCAGATAAACAGTTGAAAAAATTGCACGTAATGGTAGAAAAATTACTGGAAACTGCCACACTTGATAGTGAAAAACTACTACTCAAAAAAGAGTTGGTTGACATGGTCGATTTCGCACAAAAAATCACCGATAAGCAACGGACACTTTCTGGCGAAAAAACACTTTCGTTTCGAAGTAATGTTTCGGAATTACCTGCAGAAATAGATACGTTTCATTTTGAAAATGCGATGACCAACTTGATTGATAATGCACTGAAATATGGCGGAGATACAATTGAAGTCAATATTGCCAAAGTGTTGGAAACAATCGAAATTACCGTTTCAGACAATGGAAATCCGATTGATAAATCGCAACGCGACAAGATTTTTGATAAGTTTTACCGCATCCCGAAAGGAAATACACACGATGTAAAAGGTTTTGGTATCGGATTGTATTACACAAAAAAGATTATCGAAAAACACGGTGGCACCATTCAATTAGTGCCAAATACCAATCATACGATTTTTAAAATTACGCTTTTCTCATGACCAAAAATACCATCAAATTATTGCTAGCAGAAGACGAACCTGCGTTAGGACAAATTGTAAAAGAAAGCTTGGAATCGCGCGATTTTGAAGTGTTTTTATGTGAAAATGGTGAAATTGCGGCTAAAACCTATCAAGAAGTACAACCTGATATTTTGGTGTTGGATGTGATGATGCCGAAGAAAGATGGTTTTACGTTGGCAAAGGAAATTCGTCAAGAAAACGCAGCAATTCCGATTATTTTTTTAACGGCAAAATCGCAAGTAAAAGATGTGGTGGAAGGTTTTCAACACGGCGGAAACGATTATTTGAAGAAACCGTTTAGCATGGAAGAATTGATTGTACGCATTCACGCGCTGTTGGACAGAATTCACCTGAAAAAAGACCATACAAAAATTCCAATTGGCAAGTATATGTTCAATCACACACAACAACAATTGCTTTGGGAAGAAACGCCAATTCAACTCACACATCGCGAATCTGCTTTGTTATTTCACTTGTCAGAAAAGCGAAATTCGGTGCTCGACAGAACCTTTATTCTGAACAAACTTTGGGGCGACGACGATTTTTTCAACGCGCGTAGCATGGACGTGTTTATCACCAAACTCCGCAAGAAACTGAAAAACGATCCTGACATTCAGATTGTCAATGTACGTGGTTTTGGGTATAAGTTGATTTGTTGATTTTAGATTATTTAGACACGCTTCGCTTTTTAGAAACGCTTTGCTTTAGACTTTTTAGATTGTCATTATTCAAACTTAAGTCCATAACTAGCAGCGATTTCATCTAGCTTATATCCAGCTTTTTTTCCTCTTTCAGATAATTCAACTATTTTTTTTGATGTCTCTTTGTCTCTAACTCCTTTATTGAGTATACTCATTAATAAAACAAATTGATTTTTAATTTTCAAAGCTTGAAATTTATAATCTGATGGGCAATTATCTAAATTAACTCCATCCAATGTTTCTATTAAAGCAGAGATTGAAGTCTTAACTCCTTCTACAGAATCAAAACCATTTTTATTAAGCTGATCGATAGCCCTTTTTATTTCTTTATGTGACTTTTCCACACAATTGATTTCTTTACCCTTTTCAGATTCACAACCAAAAAAAATAACCAAAAATAAAATACAAAAGAAAAACTTTTTCATGTGCTTTTAGATTAATAATTAGTCTTAAACTCAGTTAAATATAAGTGTAAAATTACTACATTTAGAAGGTTTTACTTATTTTTTATTAAAATAAAAAATTATCAAAAGAAAACTTTTGTAATTATGTTTCAAAATTCTATCAATAAATTGAGAGCAATCAAAATCTATTTCACAACATAATTTTCAAATTAAAACATTTTCAAATCATCAAATTAATACATTAGTACATTAAAAAATTGCTACATTATTACATAAGAAAAAGGTTCCTTTTTTGTAATTTGCCTTTTATGAAGCGTTTGGTTTTTCTTTTGTTTTTAGCGAGTTCTTTGTGTTCTTTTGGACAGGAAGTTGTAACGGCGACTTTGCTGGAGCAAGATAGTTTGGCTGTTGATCGTTTTGTGGCGAAAGATAATTTTGGCGCGTTGTATGTGATTCAAGATAATATTCTCATCAAACGACATGATGGAAAAGAATGGCAATACAATAACTTGCAATTGGGCGATATTACGTCGGTTGACATTTTGAATCCGTTGAAAATCACGCTTTTTTACGAAGATTTTAATACCGTAATTGTGTTGGATAATACGCTGAATGAGATTAAAAAGACCGATTTTAATGTGATTGAAGAGTTTAAAAATCTCGCCGCAGCAAGCACAGCAAACGACCGAAATTTGTGGATTTTTGATACCAATACGCAACAATTGGAAGTGTTTAATTATGTACAACAGAAAACGCCTGTGCAAAATTTGCCGATTCCCGAAAAGTTTGTCACGATGAAAAGCAATTACAATTTTTGTCGCGTGTTGACAGAAACAAAATTGTATTTGTACAACATCTACGGAAGTTTACTTTCTAAAAAAACTCTGGAAGGCGCTACCGATTTTGAGATGACCAACAACGAAGTTATCTTTTTGAAAAACAAACAATTATTTTACAGCAGTAACGACGACGTTTATCTAATAAAGTTACCATCTGAAAGAATTGCTATGAAACAGTTTTCGCTTCACGATGATATCTTGTATATTTACGACGGAATTGTATTGTACCGATTTCAACTCCAAAAACCAACGAAAGAATAGATAGAACGAATAAATTTACCTTCCACTAAAAAATCCATTAGTTTTGAAGGTAATCGAACACCTAATTACAGAATCACATGCATGTTGCAATTGCCGGAAATATTGGCGCAGGAAAAACAACGTTAACGAAATTATTGGCAAAACATTACAAATGGGAAGCGCATTTTGAAGATGTTGTTGACAATCCGTATTTGGATGATTTTTATACGCAAATGGAACGTTGGAGTTTTAATCTTCAAATTTACTTTTTAAATAGTCGTTTCCGACAAGTATTGAATATTCGCGAAAGCGGGAAAAAAGTCATTCAAGATCGTACGATTTATGAAGATGCACATATTTTCGCTCCGAATTTACATGCGATGGGACTCATGACGAATCGCGATTATGAAAACTACCAATCGCTGTTTGAATTGATGCAAAAATTGGTAGACGCGCCCGATTTACTGATTTATTTACGTGCAGACATTTCTACACTGGTAGCGCAAATTCACAAGCGTGGCCGCGATTATGAAAATTCGATAAGTATTGATTATCTAAGCAGATTGAATGAACGCTATGAAGCGTGGATTTCAAAGTATGACCAAGGAAAATTGTTGGTGATTGACGTTGATAATTTAGATTTTGTAGACAATCCAGAAGATTTAGGAAACGTCATCAACCGAATCGACGCCGAAATTCACGGATTGTTTTAAGGGAAGCTTTTCACAATATTACAAAAGAGGTTGTTTTTAAAGTGTTTAAAACGTCATTCTGAGCTTGACTCAGAATCTCATTCTATTGATTTTCAACTGTTATGGGAAACCGAAATGCTTGCATTCATGAATACCAAAAATTATCAATATAGATATAGTATGAATAATCAAGTTCGGCTTGACGAAATTTAGACTTCTAAAAACAGCCTCTTTTTTTTATTCTAACAACCTGTATGACAGGTTCTACAATGAATTGGATCACTTACAGGATGTGCATTCGTAATACAATAGCCGCAAGTTTGTCCGCTGCAATTATTGGTGTACGTTCCTCCGCTTCCGCCTCCGCCGCCAGTATCGCAATCTGCATCTTCGGTTTCAAATGGCGGATAATCTCCTCCGCGAATTTTAGAGAGATTGGAAACACTCGCTTTGCCTAAATTCAGTTTTGAAATTAATTTCTTTTTTTTCATGATATATTATTTTATGGTTCATAAGTTCTTTGAAATTATAAAACATGTAGGATTTTTCTTTTAGGTTTTTCTATAAGATATTTACGTGTATACATGAAAAAAGTATTGATTTGTTAACATTGATGACATTTTCACACATAAAAAAACAGCAACCATTGCTGATTGCTGTTTCTAAAAAATATAAAAAGTCGGTTTTTATAGATTTTCCTCTTTCATTGTGATGATATTCAAGGCAACTTCTTCTTCATTTGTTTCCTGTGCATTCACCTGAATGATATTTTTGTCTACTTCTTCAGCCGTAGCTGTTTTATCTGAATGTCCACCCAAAATTGGTGCAATAACTAATCCTACCAAACATGTCAATTTGATTAGAATATTCATAGAAGGTCCAGAAGTATCTTTGAATGGATCTCCAACCGTATCTCCAGTTACTGCTGCTTTGTGTGCATCAGAACCTTTGTATGTCATTTCTCCGTTGATTTCAACTCCTGCTTCAAACGATTTTTTAGCGTTGTCCCAAGCACCACCAGCGTTGTTTTGGAAAATTGCCCACATTACACCCGATACACAAACTCCAGCCATATAACCTCCTAAAGCTTCTGCTCCAAATACCAATCCGATGATGATTGGTGTAATGATTGTGATTAATCCTGGAATTAACATTTCGCGTAAGGCTGCTTTTGTAGAAATATCTACACATTTTCCGTATTCTGGCGTTCCTTTTCCTTCCATAATTCCTGGAATTTCACGGAACTGACGACGAACCTCTTCTACCATTTCCATTGCTGCTTTTCCTACAGATTCCATGGCTAAAGCAGAGAAAATTACAGGAATCATTCCTCCAACAAATAAAGCGGCTAATACATCTGCCTTGAAAATATTGATACCTTCAATGTCTGTAAAAGTTACGTATGCTGCAAATAATGCCAATGCTGTTAATGCGGCAGATGCAATAGCAAATCCTTTTCCAACAGCCGCCGTAGTGTTTCCAACAGAGTCTAAAATGTCAGTACGCTCACGCACGTGAGGTTCTAATTCGCTCATTTCCGCAACTCCACCAGCGTTGTCTGCAATTGGTCCAAACGCATCAATTGCTAACTGCATTGCCGTAGTTGCCATCATCGCAGAAGCTGCCAACGCTACTCCGTAGAATCCTGCTAACGCATACGAACCGTAGATTGCTGCTGCAAATAATAATACCGATAAGAAGGTAGATTTCATTCCAACTGCCAAACCTGCAATAATGTTTGTTGCGGCTCCTGTAGAACTATTTTGAACGATATTCAATACTGGTTTTTTACCTAAACTTGTGTAGTATGCTGTTACCACAGAAATCAACGCTCCTACTGCTAAACCGATAGTTGCTGCATAAAATACGTGACGTGAAGGAATCATCATTGCTTCTTCCACTCCAAAGAATTTCATTTGAATGGTTTCTGGCAACATCCACTTGATTAAGAACCAAGATGCTACCCAAGTAAGCAAAATTGCTACCCAGTTTCCTAAGTCTAATGCTTTTTGAACTTGCGCTTCTTTTGCTTCGTTATTTTTTATTTTTACTAAAAATGTTCCAATAATAGACGCTAAAATTCCGACACCAGCAATTACCAATGGTAATATGATTGGTCCCATGTTAGAAAAGCTATCTGTAAATGGTGCTTTTGTAATTTCAACTATATCTCGAATTACATAATTTCCAAGTACCATGGCTGCTAAAACTGTAGCTACATACGAACCAAATAAATCAGCTCCCATTCCTGCTACATCTCCTACGTTATCTCCTACATTGTCTGCAATGGTTGCTGGGTTACGTGGATCATCTTCTGGAATTCCCGCTTCTACTTTTCCTACTAAATCCGCTCCAACATCGGCTGCTTTGGTGTAAATTCCACCACCAACACGTGCAAATAACGCAATGGATTCCGCTCCTAAAGAGAATCCTGCCAAGGCTTCTAACACAACTGTCATTTCATCATAGAAGTTTCCACCAGTCATGAATTGCTTCATAAAAAAGATAAAGAATAAACTCAATCCTAAAACTGCCAAACCTGCTACTCCAAGTCCCATAACGGTTCCACCACCAAACGATACTTTTAGTGCTTGTGGCAAACTTGTTTTTGCTGCTTCCGCTGTACGAGCATTTGCATCTGTAGCAATTCGCATTCCAATATTTCCTGCTAAGGCTGAGAAGATAGCACCGACAACAAATGCTAAAATAATCATGTAGCTAGTAGTATCTACTTTCCAAGCTACCAATCCAAGAAGTCCAGATGCTATGACAACAAATATTGCCAATAACCTATATTCCGCATTTAAAAATGCTAATGCTCCTTCTTTAATACTTTTTGAGATTGACTGCATTTTTTCATTTCCTGCAGCCTGTTTTTTTACCCAACTCATTTTGATGAGCATAAAAACAAGACCCAAGATTGCCAAGGCGATTGGCACATAAATCATGTAAGATTCCATATTATTTATTTGATTTGTTAATTAGCGGCGTAAAAGTAACAAAATCAAGCAGAAAAAAAAACCTTCTAAATCGCTTTAGAAGGTTTTTTTTAAGATTTCTGATGTAATCTTTTTTTTATATTGTAAAGTCGCCGTTCTTTTTGTGTTCGCTCGCTTCGTAACGCGCAATGCATTTATCTACAATTTCATAGGCTTCTTGTGCATTTCCCCAACCGCCAACATCTACTTTTTTCTTTTCTAAATCTTTGTATACTTGGAAAAAGTGCGTAATTTCTTTGATTCGGTGCGGATTCAAATCTTCAATGTCTTCATACGAATTCCAAATAGGATCGCTTACAGGAACACATACTATTTTTTCGTCTGGCCCTTTTTCATCTGCCATGTGGAAAACGCCAATTGGCTTGATTTCCATCACACACATTGGAAATGTAGGTTCGGTTCCTAAGACTAAAACATCTAACGGATCGCCATCTAACGCTAATGTTTCTGGAATAAAACCATAATCACCTGGATACATCATCGACGAAAATAACATTCTGTCAAAACGTATCTTTTTTAAGTCAAAGTCGTACTCGTATTTATTTCTGCTTCCTTTTGGAATTTCAATCAGTGCGTCAAAAGTCCCTTTTTCTTTCGCTGTCATATTTTCAATTATTACGCATTTTTTAAAACGGCTGCAAATTTAGGTAAAACCGTCAGATTGACCAATGGAGAAGTGGTTTAATTTTATTAAAAATGAAATCCGAAGGCACCTGTCACACCAAATTGACGCGCGTCTATGTTTCCTTTGTAGTTTCCTCTGAAGTTAAAATCGATTCGGAAAACTTTGAAGATGTTACCAACTCCGAGTGAGTATTCCCAGTAAATATCTTTGTTTGGTGCGATTCCTTCTGGTGTAATGCTTCTAAAAGGCAAACTTTGAAAAGCAGGAACGTTCATGTCTACATTTTCTTGCGAGATTTCTCCCCAAACTCCTCGAATTCCGACAATTTCACGCAAATTTAGCTTTCGTAGAAACGGAATTCTTGAAAAAAGTCGCCCGTTGAAATTGTGCTCTATGTGTAATGAAGCATACGTATCTGTCACGAATTCGTAAAAATTTAACTGTGAAAAAGTATTGTGAATTGAGAAATATGCTTGGTTTCCTGGCACCACGTTCAGCAAGCTTAACGGTACTGTTCCAAATGTTTTTCCTGCTTCAAATGTGGTGAATGTTCTTCCGAATCCGCCGACTTGAAACGGTTGTCGGTAGAATAATTGCACTCTGGAATAGTTAAAATCACTGTTGAATAATCCTTCTACACCGCGTGCATAGTTTAGATAAATTCGCGGATAATCGTCATTGACAATTTTACGTTCTACTCCGTGACGAATGGTTTTTCGCCCTGGCGTCATGTCTACAGAAAAATTGACTTCCGATTGTACCAAACGATCATTGATACCATTTGGCGCTTGCGGATCGAGATAAGACAAACTAAAGGTTGTTGGCGATGCCGAACGCATGGTTTTGTAGGAACTTCCCAAACGAAAAGTCATGTTTTTGATAGGCTCCATTTCCAACGCAAAGGTGGATAAATTGATGTTTGTTAAACGATCGCTGTTTCCAGAAGCAAATAATGCGGATGATGCAAAACTTCGCCCTAAAACATTGTCATTTACCGTTAAACTTACGCCTGTTTGTTCCACATCACGGCGATTTCCTGCCGAAATAATCAATCGGTTTTTAGGGTTGAGTAACCATTTTCCTGAGATTCCGTATTTGAAACGATTGTCTTTAAAACCATACGCGCCATAACCTTCTAATCGCCATTTGTCGTTTGGTCCGAAATAGGTTCGTCCTCCGGCACGCACTCTAATTCCTTCTACATCGTTGAACCCGAAGGTGGAAAAAATTGGTCCGTAATCCAAGTTGTATTGGTCAAATTCCACATACCCCGAAGCTAAAATAGACGCCAAACTGTACAAGCGTTTAAATTTTGGAACGGTTTTAAGCGTATCCAACATTTTATACACGCCTTTTTCGTCTTTGTTTAACTTCTCTAAGCGATTTTCTTGCCAAAAAGCATCATCACGCTCGTAAATTTCTTCGTTAAACGGATTGATTTCCTTTTTGTAGAATTCATCTGGTTTTTCTTCATCAAACACGTAATTGTCATACAACGTAGTACGTTTTCCGTAGACACCTTTGGACTTTTCTTTTTTGTTTAATGCGAAATCCGACAACATATAATCGCGCTTGAGCAAGAATACGGAATCGTTCAAGACGTCAAATTCTTGTTCTATGTAAATTTCTTTTACCCAGTTGATATTGGCACTTTTACTAGCTTGAAGATTTATTTTTTTGATGGCAAACGTAGAATCATTCACCCAAAAATCACCTTTAAACGTAAGTTCATTTTTTCGTCGTGGATAGTACACAATATTGTAACACCATTTGTTGTCGATAAAAGCCGTATCGACCAATACATAGTTATACGTATTGATTCCTGTGCGTGATAATGGACTTGTAAAACTTTTATCGAAAAACTTCAGATAATTGTCGTAAATATCATAATCGGCATATAAATCTTTGATAAAAGCCGTGATGGTTTCGTTGCTGCTAAAACCAGAGTTTTTATTCCCGATTAGGTCTTCTTTTTCTTTGTTTTTTACATTATCGCCATAGACTTTTGAGAAGGCTTCGTTGATAAAAATTGGCAGATAGGTTTTCCCCGTAACGCTAGAGGTATCAATTTCGTTGAAGATGAATTCCATGCCACGAAAGAGTCTGCTTTTCATCATGGCACTGTCAATCGTGTTCAAATCAAATTCTACTTTTTCGTATTTATCGTATTGATATTGTTTGAATTGCCGAATACCATTGAAGCGTTTTCGCTTCCAAATTTTGCGAAGAATATCGATGGCGGGATTGTTCTTTTTCGGCTGTTTTCCCGAAACTATGACCACAGCATTGAGTTTTTCACCTTCTTCTAAAGTGACTTCCATGTTGTAATTGACCTTTTTGGACAATTGAACTTCTTTCGTTTCATATCCCACAAAAGAAAAGACAACTATTGTGTATGTTTCATCAGATTCCAAATAAAATCGACCATCCTCGTTGGTAATCGTCCCTTGAATGGAATTTTTAAATACCACATTGGCAAAAGGCACAGGTTCCCCTGACGCGTCTTTGACTACTCCACTTACTTTGGTTTGGGAAAAACCTGTGTAGCAGAACAGCATGGCTATAAAACAATAAAAGGTAGTCTTCAAATTTGTGTCATTTTAAAAACAAAAACTTCATCAACAAACATGCCGATGAAGTTTTTATAACGTTAAAAGTTCCTGTTTATTTATACATCACTTTTTTCACAGCTTTGATAACGTCATTTTTGTTTGGCAACCATTCTTCCAATAATACTGGAGAGTATGGTGCTGGCGTATCTGCTGTATTTATTTTTTGAATTGGTGCATCTAAGTAGTCAAATGCTTGTGCTTGTACTTGGTAAACGATTTCTGTAGCAACGTTTCCAAATGGCCATGCTTCTTCTAAAATGACCAATCTGTTAGTTTTCTTGACAGAAGTTAAAATTGCATCATGATCCATTGGACGAACCGTACGCAAGTCGATGATTTCACAAGAAATTCCTTCTTCTGCTAATTCGTCTGCCGCTTTGTACGCTTCTTTGATGATTTTTCCGAAAGAAACAATAGTTACATCCGTCCCTTCGCGTTTAATGTCTGCAACTCCTAATGGAATGGTGTATTCACCTTCTGGCACTTCACCTTTGTCACCATACATTTGCTCTGATTCCATAAAAATTACAGGATCGTCATCTCTAATCGCTGTTTTTAGTAATCCTTTTGCATCATACGGATTGGAAGGAACAACCACTTTTAAACCTGGACAGTTGGCAAACCAACTTTCAAAAGCTTGTGAGTGTGTTGCGGCTAATTGTCCCGCAGAAGCTGTTGGTCCGCGGAAAACAATTGGAATATTTAACTGTCCACCAGACATTTGACGCATTTTGGCTGCGTTGTTTATAATTTGATCGATTCCAACTAGTGCAAAGTTGAACGTCATGAATTCGATAATTGGTCGGTTTCCGTTCATGGCTGAACCTACTCCGATTCCTGCAAAACCAAGTTCTGCAATTGGTGTATCGATAACTCTCTCAGCACCAAACTCATCCAACATTCCTTTCGAAGCTTTGTACGCTCCGTTATATTCGGCAACTTCTTCTCCCATTAAGTAAATGCTGTCATCTGTGCGCATTTCTTCGCTCATAGCTTCGGCTACCGCTTCTCTAAACTGTATTGTTCTCATACAATTGTTTGTGTTTTAAAAAAGTGAAAAACAAAAATAACAATTAATTCTAAAAATGATAGTTCCTAAATCAAACATTTCTTAAAGATTAATGTTTTTATGATTTCTTTAGTAAAAGCGTGTACTCTTTGAAAATCTTCTTGATTATTCACCATTAAAAATGTTAAATAGTATGATTCCTATTTTTAGAGGATACTATTTTAAGTATTTGGATATACCTGTGATTCATTATCACAAGAAATCCAATGAAAGTGCTGAAAGAATGTAAACTGTATTTATTTTTTAAGATGATAAATTCCATGAAAAACCTAGGTAAAATTATAGATAATTGAAAAAAATATACAAAAATCAAAAAATCATCAAAATTTCCTATGCGCGCATAGTATTTTTAGAGAAATATTCAGTATATTCGTCGAAAATTTAAACTTTCAATTAAAACATATAAATTCCATGAAAATATTAGTATGTATTAGTCACGTTCCTGACACTACTTCAAAAATCAATTTTACGGAAGGAGATACTAAATTTGACACCAACGGCGTACAGTTTGTTATCAATCCAAATGATGAATTCGGATTAACACGCGCTATGTGGTTTAAAGAAAAACAAAGCGCTTCTGTAGACGTTGTAAACGTTGGTGGTGCAGAAACAGAACCAACACTCCGCAAAGCCTTAGCCATTGGAGCCGATAAAGCAATTCGTGTAAATGCTGAAGCGACTGACGGATTTTTTGTTGCAAAACAATTAGCAGCCGTAGTAAAAGATGGCGGATACGATTTGGTAATCGCAGGAAGAGAATCGATTGATTATAATGGCGGAATGGTTCCTGGAATGGTAGCTGAATTGACAGGTGCTAATTTTGTAAATACTTGTATTGGTTTAGAAGTTGACGGAACTTCAGCTACTGCTGTTCGTGAAATTGACGGAGGAAAAGAAACTTCAAATACTTCACTTCCATTAGTAATTGCAGGACAAAAAGGATTGGTAGAAGAAAGTGACTTGCGTATTCCTAATATGAGAGGAATTATGATGGCGCGTAAAAAACCATTAACCGTAATTGATGCGGTTGATGCTGCAAAAGAAACCACTGCTGTAAAGTTTGAAAAACCTGCACCAAAAGGTGCTGTGAAATTGGTGGACGCCGATAATATTGACGAATTAATCAACTTATTACACAACGAAGCAAAGGTAATTTAGTCAATAGCATAATTCAGATAAATATGAATGTTTCAATCATTCAATAATTTAATCTTTAAATCAAAAAAACATGTCAGTTTTAGTATATACAGAATCAGAACAAGGAAAACTTAAAAAAGCAGCTTTCGAAGTAGCATCGTACGCAAAAGAAGTTGCCAATCAATTAGGAACTACAGTTACGGCAGTAACTATCAACGCAAATGATACTTCCGAATTAGGAACATACGGCGTTGACAAAGTATTAAATGTATCAAATGACAAACTAAACAACTTCAACGCAAAAGCATATGCAGCTACTTTACATCAAGCTGCTGAAAAAGAAGGTGCCAAAGTGGTCATTGTAAGTTCAAGCGCCGATAGCAAATCGGTAGCGCCAATTTTAGCAGTAAACCTAGATGCAGGATATGCTTCTAACGTTGTTGCTGCACCAAGTAACACAAGTCCTTTTACGGTAAAAAGAACTGCTTTTACCAATAAAGCATTTAGCATGACAGAAATCAACTCTGATGTCAAAATCGTAGGCGTTTCTAACAATGCTTTCGGATTGGTGGAAAATGCTGGTGACGCTGCTGCAGAAGCTTTCGCACCAAACTTAGACGATTCATTATTTGGTGTTAAAGTAGATACCGTAGATAAAGTTACTGGAAAAGTAACCATTGCAGATGCGGATATTGTAGTTTCTGCAGGAAGAGGATTAAAAGGTCCTGAAAACTGGGGAATGGTAGAAGAATTAGCAAGCGTTTTAGGCGCGGCAACTGCCTGTTCAAAACCAGTTTCAGACTTAGGATGGAGACCTCACGGAGAGCACGTTGGACAAACAGGAAAACCTGTTGCTTCTAACCTTTACATTGCTATTGGAATCTCTGGTGCCATTCAGCATTTGGCAGGAATCAACGCTTCTAAAGTAAAAGTTGTGATCAATACAGACCCAGAAGCTCCTTTCTTCAAAGCAGCAGATTATGGTGTTGTAGGAGATGCTTTTGAAGTAGTTCCAACGCTAATTGAAAAATTGAAAGAATTTAAAGCGAATAACGCATAATTTTTGTTAAATTGTGCCCAAATAAGGGCTGTCTAAAATTGGGAAACCCTTTTTTTAGACAGCCTTTTTTTATGAGAATGCATTCCAAAAACAAATGAGCTTAGTAAAACTAAATATTAAGGGAATTTCATATAGCCAAACGCAAAATGGAGCGTATGCTTTAATTTTAAATGAAGTAGATGGCGACCGCAAACTACCTATTGTTATTGGCGCTTTTGAAGCACAATCCATCGCAATTGCGCTTGAAAAAGAAATCAAACCACCGCGACCATTGACGCACGATCTTTTTAAAAACTTTGCCGATCGGTTCGATGTGGTGGTCAAACAAGTTATTATTCATAAACTGGTAGATGGAGTTTTTTATTCGAGCATCATCTGCGAGCGTGATAAAATAGAAGAAATCATTGATGCCCGAACTTCAGATGCTATTGCCCTAGCTTTACGCTTTGATGCGCCAATTTTCACCTATAAAACCATTTTGGATAAGGCTGGAATCTTCCTAAAACTCACTTCCAAAGAAGAAGACGAAGAAAACGAAAAAGAAAGCATTGTCGTAGACGAATTATTTACCGATGAAGACCAAGAATTAGATACGGTAGAAAGTGCTACTGACAATACGTTAAAAACACTTTCGCTTCAAGAATTATACAACATGTTAGATGGCGCTGTGGCGGATGAAGACTATGAAAAAGCTGCCCGACTTCGTGACGAAATCTCTAACAGAGAGCAAGACAACAAATAAACACCTATTCCAATGCAGAAATTTGTAGTAAGTATTTTGACAGTATTTTGTGTACTATTTACTGTAAGTGCACAAGAAACTGAAATTGACGGAACGTGGAAATTTACCAGCATTCAAAACGCAGATAACGAGGAAATTGTTCAAGTTTCTAGTGTAGATAAATTGACCTTACAATCAGGCGAATTTCAATACCAACTCGCAGCAAAAGACAATTTAAAAGCTAGTGGCGATTATATCTATCAAAACAATCTCTTGGTTTTTTATTACAATCAACCAAACGATACCATTCGCAAATACAAAATCACCACACTGAATGATTCTATCTTAGTTTTTAAAGAAAAAGAAATTTCATATCACTTCAAAAAACAACAAGAAAAACAAGAAGTTGTTACTGCAACTAATACGAACTCAGAAATAAGCGAAATTATTCCGAATGATGGATTTAGCATGAATAGCTTACTCCGCGGAATTCTTGGAATGGTTGTATTATTAATTATTGCATTTTTATGTAGTAGCAATCGAAAAGCCATCAATTGGAAAACTGTTGGCTTGGGATTGGCATTCCAGTTGATTATTGCCATCGGGGTATTGAAAATTGATGCTGTAAAAAGTGCTTTTGAAGTAGTTGGTGGACTTTTCATTAAAATTTTAAATTACACGCAAGCAGGAAGTGAATTCTTATTTGGGGGCATGATGAATGTAGATTCTTTTGGATTCATATTTGCTTTTCAAGTATTGCCAACCATCATCTTTTTCTCTGCACTAACTTCTGTATTATTCTATTTAGGAATCATTCAAATCATTGTCAAAGGAATGGCATTGGTACTAACGAAACTCTTAGGCATTTCTGGCGCAGAAAGCTTATCTGTTGCTGGTAATATCTTTTTAGGACAAACCGAAGCTCCTTTATTGATAAAAGCCTATTTGGAAAAAATGACACGATCTGAAATTTTATTAGTCATGGTCGGAGGAATGGCAACGGTGGCTGGAGCCGTTTTGGCGGCATATATTGGATTTCTAGGTGGAGACGACCCTGCATTACAACTTATGTATGCAAAACACTTATTAGCGGCTTCTGTTATGGCAGCACCAGGAGCGATTGTCATTTCGAAAATACTATATCCGCAGACGGAGAAAATTAACAATGATGTAAAAGTTTCACAAGAAAAAATAGGCTCGAATATTTTAGACGCCATTGCTAATGGTACTACAGAAGGCTTAAAACTTGCCGTAAATGTTGGAGCCATGCTACTCGTTTTTGTTGCTTTTATTGCCATGCTGAATGGAATTTTAGGTTGGGTTGGTGACATTACATCGCTAAATAGCTGGATGGCAGCAAATACAGTATATTCAGAGTTTTCCTTAGAAGCAATCCTTGGAACTATTTTTGCGCCATTAATGTGGCTTATTGGTGTTGCAGTGGAAGACATTATGCAAATGGGACAATTGTTAGGTGTAAAATTGGCCGCGAGTGAGTTTGTTGGATATATCCAATTAGCAGAATTAAAAGATGTTGCAAGCGCATCGCATTTAACCTACCAAAAATCTATTATCATGGCAACGTACATGTTGTGTGGATTTGCCAATTTTGCTTCTATTGGAATACAAATTGGTGGCATTGGTTCATTAGCACCAAAACAGCGAAAAACCTTATCAGAGTTTGGAATGAAAGCCTTAATTGGCGGAACCATTGCTTCCTTAATCTCCGCAACGATTGCAGGAATGTTGATTGGATAAAATCGTTAATAACCTATTGATAAAATATAAACGCATTGATACAAAATCAATGCGTTTTTTTTATTTTTATAAACTGCAAAAATTGTATCGCAACACTCAAAAAAAGGAAACATCATGAGACAATATTTAGATCTTGTAAAACATGTATTAGAACACGGAAATGAAAAAGGAGATCGTACAGGAACTGGAACGAAAAGCGTTTTTGGCTATCAAATGCGTTTTGACCTCAGCGAAGGTTTTCCGATGGTGACAACGAAAAAACTACACTTAAAATCGATTATTCACGAATTGTTGTGGTTTATTAAAGGCGATACGAATGTAAAATATTTGCAAGAAAACGGCGTACGTATTTGGAATGAATGGGCAGATGAAAACGGCGATTTAGGTCCTGTGTACGGACATCAATGGCGCAATTGGAATAGCGAAAGTATTGACCAATTATCCGAAGTGATTGAAACTTTAAAAAACAATCCAAATAGTAGACGTATGTTAGTTTCTGCTTGGAATCCAAGTGTTTTGCCAGATACGTCTGTGTCGTTTGGCGAAAATGTGGCAAACGGAAAAGCAGCGTTACCGCCGTGTCACGCGTTTTTTCAATTTTATGTAGCAGATGGTAAATTATCGTGTCAGTTGTATCAGCGAAGTGCCGATGTCTTTTTAGGCGTTCCGTTCAATATTGCTTCATACGCCTTACTTACAATGATGATGGCACAAGTTTGCGGTTACGAATACGGCGATTTCATTCACACGTTTGGCGATGCGCATATTTACAGCAATCATTTTGAACAAGTAGAATTACAACTTACGCGTGAACCATATCCGCTTCCAACCATGAATATCAATCCGAATGTAAAAAGTATTTTCGACTTTACCTTTGACGATTTCGAATTGGTCAACTATCAACATCATCCGCATATTAAAGGTGCTGTGGCTATTTAATTTAACTTTAATATTTTAATTCATGTCTTTCTCCTTAAAAAATTTGCTTAGCTTATTAATATTCTTTTTTTCATTATTGATAAGTGCTCAAACAGAAAAATCTAAAAAAGATATACCAGAATCTACCGTAATAGAAGGTTGCCAATATGAAGAAGATGTATACGAATGTTCCAAGGAAAAATTTCGACGTTCTATTTTTCAATATCTAAAACCTTCGGACGCCATTTTGATTGCAAAGAACACTACAAAAGACACCATTTTTGTAGATGTAATGTTTGCGACTGATTCCGTTGGAAAAGTAGACAAAGAACGTTCCTCGCTGAAATTTCACGAAACCGAGATGAAACCTTTCAAAATTGAAACATCTTCTTCTCCCGTAGACTTTCAAATTGAATTAGCTCCAATATCACAAAAGCAAACCTCTTATATTAGAAATCATTTATTTCTAAAAATTGATCGAAAAAACAATATTTTCATCCCTTTATATGATTATACACCTAAACGAATTCCGTTTTCAGGACCAGAAGTTGGTGTTGTTTATCCTGGTTGCGAAAAAGCTTCTTCTAACAAGGAGAGAAAAAAATGCATGGCTACTAATATTTCTAAGTTTGTTGCTGAAAATTTTAATGATAGATTAGGAAAAAAATTAGGGCTCGACGGCATCAATCGAATTTATGTTGTATTTAAAATTAATGAAGAAGGAAAAGTTAAAGAAATACGCTCCAGAGCGCCACATCTTAAACTAGAACAAGAAGCTATCAGAGTTATCAAAAAACTTCCTGATATGCAACCTGCAACTATAGAGAATATTCCTGTAAGTGTAAATTATGCACTTCCTATCGTTTTAAATGTATCTGCTAAAGAAAGAAAAAAAAGAAAGCGAAATAAATGGTAACTTTGATTGACATATCAATTTTACTGCCATGATATTACTCGATTTTAAAAAGAATTATATTCTCGACAATGGCTTTGTACAATTACGACCATTACATGTAGATGATTTTAAATACTTACTTCCCTACTCGCTCAATGAACCTGAGTTGTGGAAGTATTCTTTAATTCCGGCAGACGGAGAAGTAGGTTTACGCAACTACATCAACATTGCCCTAGAGGGTAGAACACAACAAAATGCCTATCCATTTATTGTGTACGACAAACGGTACAATACCTATGCTGGTTGTACGCGATTTTACGATTTTCATCAAAAACATCAAACCGTTTCCTTAGGATATACTTGGTATGGAAAAGATTTTCAAGGAACGGGACTGAATAAAAATTGCAAGTTTTTGTTGTTGCAATTCGCTTTTGAGCACATGAAAGTGCAGCGCGTAGAATTTAGAGCCGATAACACCAACAAACGTAGCATTGCCGCTATGAAAAGTATTGGCTGTACCGAAGAAGGTGTATTGCGAAGCAACTGCGCTACCGAAATTGGCAGACGCGATAGCATTGTACTCAGCATTTTACGCTATGAATGGTTTAGTCGCGTAAAACGTGAATTATTGAAGAAGTTATAAAAACAAAAAGCCCTCTACAAAAGTAGAAGGCTTTGTAAAAATTCAAAATTCTAATTATAAACTCAAAACTCCGTTTTCAGCAGCTGCAAAGTCATTCCACTTGTACGCATCTGCTTCGTCGTCGTTTGTGTACACTCCGTCAACTACATAACGGAATTCATACTCAGCATCTTTTTCTAAATCAACAGTTCCTTTAAAGGTTCCGTTTTTAAGTTTTTTCAAGCTTGTAGCTTCTGCATTCCATTCATTAAAATTTCCAACCACAGAAACTGCTTCAGCTTCTTCAGCAGCAACACTAAAAGTTACTTTGCAAACTGGTTTACTTTTTAAATATTGTTTTTTAATTGCCATAATTTCAAGTATTTAATAAGGCCAAATGTATATAAGAATTTTTGGGAAACAAATGAAAGAATTCATAAAGATGTAAGAATTATCATTTTACTAAAAAATAGCTTTTAAAATCGTAAAGAATGAAAAAAATATGCCGTTTATTTAAAAGATTGACAACACAATTTTAACACCTTTTCCCTTGATTTTCAACGATATCGTTTGCGTAAATTCACACTCACAAAGGAATTCACGCTAATTTCATTCATCTAAAAAAATTGCATTTCATAGGGAAAATTCATCTTTTCGTTGGAACAGAATGTAGTATTCAAAAAAGAAAAGTATCTTTATCTCAATAAAACAATTTCAAACATGAAAAAATTTATCATTACTATAGCATGTTGTTTTGCAATTCATATAAGTTTTGCTCAAAAATCAACAAATATGTCCACTCCTAAAGTTTCTCCAAATGGCACCATGAATTTTTCAGTGATGGACAATGCGCCAACGTTCAAAAAATGCAATTCGGCAGACAATCCATCGTATTGTACCGTTAGTGAAATAAAATCTTTTCTTATTCAAAACATTAGTAAAGACGCCGCTGCAGTAGCTGCTTTAAAAAGTCAAAAAGAAAAAAAAGCATACATTCGTTTTGTTATTAACAAATCTGGAAGCGTTGAAAATATTGGCGTTCGTACGGAAAGTCCTGTGTTAAAATCAAAACTTACTAAAATTTTAGCACAATTGCCTACATTTTCTTCTGGTTCACACAATGGAACTCCTGTAAAAGCTTCTTTTGGTGAATTTATCAATTTATCAGATGCCACAATTGACCCAACTTCCAAAACTAAATTTTAAACAATTACATGTTCGGTAAAAAAAAGAATCCTACCACAGAAATCGATAAAGAACAATTAGCACTCATAAAAACGGCACAAAAGCGTATCAAGCAAAAAAAACGCTTATATTATCATTTTGTCATTTTTCTCATTGGCTCTGCATTATTAGTACTCATCAATATCGTATTGGGTATGGGAAAAGATATAACGCTTTTTGGCGCAAATTGGTTTGTTTGGGCAGTGTTTTTATGGCTGTTTGCCTTTCTATTTCATGCGTTTGATGTATTTGTTACGAATAAATTCATGGGGAAAGAATGGGAAGCCAAACAATTAGAAACCTTAGTGGCGCAACAAGAAAATCGCATTGCTGAATTGAAACAAAAGTTTATCGACCAAGAAACAAAAGTAGCAGAAGTTGAAGCCAAAGCCGAATTGGCAAATGAACCTGTTCCTGAAGTGATTGATCGTGGTAATTTAACCATTATTGTCGCTGCGGCAGAAAATAACGTTATCGGAAAAGACAATCAACTGATTTGGCATTTAAGTGATGATTTGAAGCGATTTAAAAAACTGACTTCGGGACACCATATTATCATGGGACGTAAAACTTTTGAGAGTTTTCCAAAACCCTTACCAAACAGAACGCATATCGTCATTACGCGACAAAAAAATTACAAAGTTCCCAAAGGAGTTATTGTCGTTCACACCATGAAAGAAGCCGTAAGTGTGGCAACTGTTGCCGATGCGGAACCATTTGTAATTGGCGGTGGCGAAATCTACAAACAAGCCATTCCGTTTGCGACAAAAATTGAATTAACACGTGTACATCACGAGTTTGAAGGCGATACGTTTTTTCCAGAAATTGACACAAAAGATTGGAAAGAAGTCTCAAACACATTTCACAAACAAGATGACAAACACGAATACGAGTTCTCTTTTATTACGTATGAAAGGGTGTAAAACAAATTAATCCGATGAATTATTTCACTATTTTTTCTAGAAAAAGTATGCGCTGCTTTCTTCTAATGGTATTATTTTTTTGCGCAAATAGCCATGCTCAAGACGATTGGACTTATTTTACGTATACCATAAAAATCAAAGCAAATAAAAAATTGAAATTCAAGCTTTCCGCAGATATAAAAGTAGAAAACATTGACAAAGTAGCTTGGGGAGCTATCTACACTCGTGTAGACACAAAGAACGATGAATATGGATTTTTTGATAATATGCGCGATAGACCTGTATTATCTAATGAATGGAAAAACTATGAAATTAACGGACATATTGACGAAAACTCTTCTAAATTAGTCTTTGGTGGGATTTGTATATCTAATGGGAAATTTTATTTTGACAATTTTGAACTGTACATTGAAAATCTCCAAACAGGTGAATTAGAAAAAACTACAATCAATAATCACAATTTTGAAAACAATCCTGCCAATATTAAATTATCTGGATGGGATACAGACTTTCCAAAAATAACGGCTGATTTTGAGAAAGGATATGCCTACAATCTTATAAAAGATGACCCAGAAAGAGGATATTCGCTAGTTATTGAAGGAAAAAATATAAAAATTGACGATTACAATCTTATAGGAGAACGCGAAGAATATACGCCGCAAATCGGAACCTTAGTTTCCATGCTAAATAATCTTAGTGACCGTGTTGAATATCACGTTAAAAACCTTGATCAACGTGAGTTAGACCATTTGCATGATGAAAAGGCGAACTCCATTGGTGCATTAATTATGCACTTAGCTGCTGCAGAAAAAATTTATCAATTATACACATTTGAAAATCGTGGTTTTAACGATGAAGAAGAAAAATTTTGGGGACCAGCACTCTATCTGGATGATGCAGGAAGAGAAACGTACAAAGGGCATGATGTTGAATATTACTTAAAAATTTACAGAGAAGTACGTGCGGTTACTTTGGAAGAATTTAAAAAGAGAGACGATGAATGGTTGAAAAAAACCAATCCTACGCGCAGTTCTAATAATCACTACTATTGGTTTCATGTCATGGAACATCAATCAAGTCATTTAGGACAAATATTATTTCTAAAAAAGAGAATTCCGCCACCGCCACCGATTATTGTCAAAGAGAAAAAGAAAATTGATTAATTAATCGATTTAAAAAGAACTCATTGCCCACGTTACACCACGTAAATCTAAATTATCAAGTAAAATTCTTTACTTTTGCCGAACATTTACAAATACGTGTTTGACACGATTTAAAAGACAATTACAATGAAAGCATATATTTTTCCAGGACAAGGTGCGCAATTTACAGGAATGGGATTAGACCTTTATGAAAACTCAAACATCGCTCAAGAGCTTTTTGAAGATGCCAATGGTATTCTTGGATTTCACATCACAGACATCATGTTTGAAGGTTCTGCGGAAGACTTAAAACAAACGAAAGTTACACAACCTGCTATCTTTTTACATTCCGTAATTTTAAGTAAAGTTTTGGGTGATGCCTTTCAACCAGAAATGGTGGCAGGACATTCCTTAGGAGAACTTTCTGCTTTGGTTGCCAACGGCGTATTAACGTTTGAAGACGGTTTGCAATTGGTTTCTAAACGTGCATTAGCCATGCAAAAAGCCTGTGAAATTCAACAAAGTACAATGGCAGCCGTATTAGGATTGGACGATGCTGTGGTTGAAAAAGTATGCGAAGAAACACCAGGAGTGGTGGTGGCAGCAAATTATAACTGTCCAGGACAAATTGTAATTTCAGGAGAAATTGATGCTATCAACAAAGCCTGTGAAACATTGAAAGAAGCGGGCGCAAAACGCGCATTGGTATTGCCTGTAGGCGGTGCTTTTCACTCTCCTTTAATGGAACCTGCGCGTGAAGAATTGGCAGCAGCTATTGAAAATACTGCTTTCAATACACCAACATGTCCAATTTATCAAAATGTAACAACTACGGCAGTTATAAACCCCGATGAGATAAAAAAGAACTTGATTTCACAATTAACAGCACCTGTAAAATGGACACAATCGGTGCAACAAATGATTGCAGATGGTGCTTCTCACTTTACGGAAGTTGGCCCAGGAAAGGTATTACAAGGATTATTGCGCAAAATTGACCGTTCTGTAGCGGCTGAAAGTGCAATCTTCGAAAAGGAATAAATAAAAAATCATGAAAATGTCTCGAACGTTGCGAATGCTTTTTATCGTTGGGCTGATTTTGATAAATGTTGGTTGCGACCAAGTATCGAAATCAGTGGCGCGAACTCATATTGACGATACCGAGCGTATTTCAGTGATTGGCGAATACGTAGTCTTGTTAAAAGCGGAAAACAAAGGTGCATTTTTAGGATTTTTATCTACACTAGAAAATCCGATTTTAAAAGTTATTTTTCTCATCATTTTACCAATTGCAGTATTGTTCTTTATCTTGCGAATGATTATTATCACTAAAGATTTAGACCGCTTTATGATTGTTGGTTTATGCTGTATTGTTGGCGGCGGTATTGGTAATTTGTACGATAGAATCTTATACCAATCGGTAACTGATTTTATGCACATTGATTTGGGCGGAATTTTTAAAACAGGCATTTTCAACATGGCAGATGTTTCTGTGATGCTCGGAAGCGCACTACTACTTATTTCCTTTATCAAACGAAAAGAAATTTCATTATCATAAGTACAAAACCTAGCAAAACGCTAGGTTTTTTTTATGAATAGAATCTTCACACTACTCTTAAAATTACATCAAAAACGTATTCATCAAGAACGACGAAGTTTATAAATTGAAAAGCAGAAAGGTTTAATATAGAACACATGTCGAAATGTTTACATTGAGCCTGTCGAAATGTTAACTACGGTTTTACCGTACCTATTTTTTAGATGATTTTAATACTTTAAAGAATTAGTAATCAAAAACTTAAAATCATGAAAAAAAGAAACACAACATCCTTACGTCTAAACAAAAATTCTATTTCCAATCTTGAAAAACAACAAGTACAAGGTGGAACTGTATACACAAAATATAACTGTGATACATTTGCGGGAAGTCCGTGTACGTCATTTATTGATGCGTGTCCGTCGGCTTGGGTATGTCCATTAACAGAAGATCCTAAACAATGTCCATATCCGTACTAGAATTTGATATGACATTCTTATAAAGTTTAAAAATACAGATTGATATTCGTGTGATGCTTCTTTTTGTATTCGCAAATGAAGTTTCGCCCTATTCCATACAGACATTATTTTATACCTCTAAAACTTAGATGAAAAATGACATTTTTGTAAGAATTTTTCAATGTATTTTTAGTTCTTAATCAAGCTATTAACTAAAATTAAAATCATGAAAAAAAGAAATCTTAAATCGTTAGAACTTAGAAAAAATTCAATTTCAAATTTAGAAAATCACCAAGTAAATGGTGGATTGAAACTTACAGATACGTGTACATCCGTTATTGATGATTGTCCTTCCGCATGGTATTGCCCTACAGATGTACCTACGCTCTGCGTTTTTACTTCTATATAATCAACTTAAATACAAAATCATGAAAAAAAGAAATCTAAAAACATTAAGACTCCGCAAAAACGCTATTTCTAGTGTAGGAAATACTGCAAAAGGCGGATTGGTAAGAATTACATTGATTGATGACTGCGGCTCGCAAATTGATGCGTGTCCGTCTGCGCTTGCATGCACATTTCAAGCAGATTGCCCATTAACGATAGATCTTACTTGTCAGACACTCAACAACAAGTGTGAAACATTTAATTATCCATGCCAGTCACTCGTTGAATGTGCATAATACAAACAATAAAGGCTGTTTAAAATGTTAAACAGCCTTTTTACTATATAATTTTGTTCTTCCTTTTTTTGAGTTATTGCTTGTAAATTTTTCCATCTTTCATTACAAAAGTGACATTCTCCATTGTGTTGATGTTTTGTGTAGGATCTTCGTCAACCGCTACAATATCTGCTAAAAATCCTGCTTTCAATTGTCCTAGCTGATTTTCCATTCCTAAAATTTTAGCATTCGTCACCGTAGCCGATTGAATGGTTTCCATTGGCGGCATTCCTGCTTCTACCATAAAACCAAATTCCTTTCCGTTGAGTCCATGTTTAAAAACGCCAGCATCAGTTCCAAACGCAATTCCCACACCTTTTTTATAGGCTTTAGCAAAAGTTCCTTGGATTTTAGGTCCAACTGCTAACGCCTTCGGTACAATAATTTCCGGATAATACCCTTCAATTTTTGCCTTGGCAGCGACTTCTTTTCCCGCAGTAATGGTTGGCACCAAATACGCATCATGCTTTTTCATCAACTCCATGGTTTCTTCGCTCATCAACGTTCCGTGCTCAATGGTTTTTACGCCACCGATGATAGCGCGTTGCATGCCTTCATCGCCGTGTGCGTGTGCTGCAACATGCATTCCGTAATCTTTAGCAGTTTCACAAATCACTTTAATTTCGTCAACCGTAAACTGCGGATTGCTTCCACTTTTCGCGACACTTAGCACACCGCCAGTTGCCGTAATTTTGATAACATCTGCCCCATTTTTATAACGTTGACGTACTGCCTTTTTTGCATCACTTACATTGTTTACCACACCTTCTTTTGGTCCTGGATCGCCACTAATTTCTTTGCGATTTCCGTTGGTAGGATCGGCATGTCCGCCAGTAGTTGCGAGTGCTTTTCCTGCGGTGAAAATTCGTGGTCCGTCCACTCTTCCTTGTGCTATGGCATTTCGCAACGAAATATTCACACCTGTTCCTCCTAAGTCACGAACTGTTGTAAATCCCGCTTGAAGCGTAACATTCGCAAAACCTACAGAGCGAAATGCTACGTCGGCATCGTTTAAGGTATACTTTTCTAAATAAGCTTTCGGATTGGTTTCACTTTCAATATGTACGTGCATATCAATCAATCCTGGCATGACTACTTTCGATTTTAAATCGATCACAACATCCGCAGAAGATGCTGGTCGCACATATCCGTTTTCGACACTTTTGATGGTATTTCCAGAAACAATAATCGTTTTTTGCGACAGTATTTTTCCGCTTTTGGTGTCAATGATTTTTCCACAATGT
Source organism: Kordia periserrulae (assembly GCF_003054265.1). GTDB lineage: Bacteria > Bacteroidota > Bacteroidia > Flavobacteriales > Flavobacteriaceae > Kordia > Kordia periserrulae. Next base: position 351,971 of record NZ_QBKT01000001.1, read on the forward strand.
AAATAGGTATCTTGCGCCATTAATAATGTAGCACAAAACAGACTTACGCAAAGAGCTAGTAGTTTTTTCATGAGGTTTTGATTTGGTTCGTTTTTCGTATTTTTTGTTCCCATTTCCAAGCAGAAAGCATGGCTTCATCTAGTGTTGAAATTGCTTTCCAGCCTAAAATGGTGTTGGCTTTGGTAGTGTCCGCATAGGCAGAAATGACATCGCCTTCTCTCCTACCGACAATTTTATAGTTGAGTTTTTGTCCGCTAACACGCTCAAAACTTTGAATGACTTCCAACACAGAACTTCCGGTCCCCGTTCCAATATTGAACACTTCAAAAGTTGCCTCATTTTCTTTGTTGAGCAATCGCTGCAATGCGGTAACGTGCGCTTTCGCGAGATCGACCACGTGAATATAATCACGAATACAAGTACCATCTTCCGTAGGATAATCGTTTCCAAAAACGGCCAGTTCTTTTCGCAATCCGATAGCAGTTTGCGTGATAAAAGGCACTAAGTTTTGCGGAACACCATTGGGCAATTCGCCAATTTCTGCACTTGAGTGCGCGCCAATTGGATTAAAATAACGCAACGATATTACCTGCAAACCACTGACAACTTTCGCAGTATCTTTTAGAATTTCTTCGCCAATTTGTTTGGTATTTCCGTACGGAGAAAAAGCTTCTTTTATAGGCGCAGCTTCCGAAATCGGCATCTGTTCTGCCTGACCGTACACCGTACACGACGAACTAAAGATAAAAGCACTGTTTTTTTTGTGTTGAATTTGCTGTAAAACGGTGATTAATGTCGACAGATTGTTTTCATAATACAACAACGGATTTTCCACGCTTTCGCCCACAGCTTTGCTCGCCGCAAAGTGGATAATTCCGTCAATAGTATCGTGTCGTTGAAAGAAGGAAATCGTTGCTTTTTTGTCGCGTAAATCTAGTTTTTCAAATACCGGCAACACTCCTGTAATTCGTTCAATACCTTCTAAAACTGCTTCTGACGAATTGGAAAGATTATCAATAATTAATACTTCGTATCCAGCCGATTGCAACTCAACTACTGTATGAGATCCAATATAACCTAAGCCGCCTGTAACTAGTATTTTTTTCAAGATGGGTATTGGTTTTTTGGTGTTGGGTTTTTGGTGTTGGGTTTTTGTTTTTCTTTTTTGTCGCTTTTAGCTCTTGACTCTTTGCTCTTGACTCTTGATTCCTGACTCTTGGTTCTTGATTCTAAAAAATATCCTTATCCGTTTACGAAATCTAAGACTGTTTTGGTGATGAAATCTATTTGATCATCTTCCAATTCGGTATGCATAGGCAAAGAAATTACTTCTTTTACCAACTGATTTGTCACAGGAAAATCTGCTTCGTCGTATCGCTCATCAGCATACGCTTTTTGTGAGTGCAACGGAATTGGATAGTAGACTCCGCAAGGAATTTCGTTATTATTTAAATGCTGAACTAATGCATCTCTATCTGTATTAAGGATGCGCAACGTGTATTGATGAAATACGTGACAGTTACAGCCTGCACAAATTGGATTTTCGCAAGATTTTGATATTTGTGGCGTGATTATTTTATCATTTCCATAGAATGCGGCATTGTATTTTCGCGCTGCGTTTTGACGTGCTGCATTGTACGTATCTAAATGCGGTAATTTTGCGCGTAAGATAGTTGCTTGAATTGAATCCAATCGAGAATTTACTCCAACTACATCATGATGATATCGCACATACATTCCGTGATTTACAATGCCGCGAATGGTATGCGCTAAATCGTCGTCGTTGGTAAAAATTGCTCCACCGTCACCATAGCAACCTAAGTTTTTTGATGGAAAGAAAGATGTTGAAGCTACATGACCAATTGCACCCGCTTTTTTAACCGTTCCATCTGCAAAGGTATAACTTGCTCCAATGGCTTGTGCATTGTCTTCAATTACATACAAATTATGTTCGTTGGCAATTTCCATAATTGCGTCCATATTGGCACATTGTCCAAATAAATGTACGGGCACAATTGCTTTTGTTTTTGGTGTAATTGCTTTTCGAACTGCTTCTGGGTCAATGTTGAATGAATCTTTTTCTACATCAACCAATACTGGTGTTAATTGTAGTAAGGCAATTACCTCAACCGTTGCGGCAAACGTAAAATCGGCAGTGATGACTTCATCACCAGGCTTCAATCCTAGTCCCATCATCGCAATTTGCAAAGCATCTGTTCCGTTGGCGCATGGAATGACATGTTTTACATCTAAATATGCTTCTAATTCTTCTTGAAACGCATGTACTTCAGGCCCATTGATAAATGCGGAAGATTCGATTACATTTAGGACAGATTGATCAACTTGGTCTTTAATTTTCTCGTATTGACCTTTGAGGTCGACCATTTGGATTTTCTTCATTCGTATCTTTACTTTTATTCTAACAATATTACAAAATTGTACAACGATACCCAATGAATTTAAGGGAAAGATGTATTTTAGCTGCAAACTGAATGCTTTTGTATTATATCTACAACATATTCGTCTATATTGCTGGTTTTTTTTTGAAAATTATTGCACTGTTCAACACCAAATTGAACCTTTTTGTTCAAGGCAGAAAGACCGTTTTTCAAACCTTATCTGATACGATTTCTGCTACTGATAAGGTGATTTGGTTTCACACGGCTTCTTTGGGTGAATTTGAACAAGGATTGCCTGTGTTGGAGGCGTTGAAAGCACAATATCCAAATCACAAATTTTTATTGACGTTTTTTTCGCCTTCGGGATATGAGGTAAAAAAAGATAGCGGCGTGGCAGATATTATTACGTATTTGCCTTTAGACACCAAAGCCAACGCACGAAAGTTTTTAGCATTAACGCATCCGGAATTGGTGGTTTTTGTAAAGTATGAATTTTGGCCGAATTATTTAGCTGAGCTGAAAAAGAGCAACATTCACACGATTTCTATTTCTACTATTTTTAGGAAGTCGCAAGTATTTTTCAAGTTTTATGGCGGCTGGATGCGAAAATCATTGCGTGCATTTCATCATATTTTTGTTCAGGATGAAACGTCTCAGCAACTTTTAAAGCGCATCAATTACACCGATGTTACCATAAGCGGCGATACCCGTTTTGACCGTGTATTGGAGATTTTAGATCGTGATAATTCACTTTCTTTCGTTGAAGATTTTAAAAATAACACTCCAACCGTTGTGATAGGAAGTAGTTGGGCAGAAGACGAAGCTATTTTTGTTCCGTTTATCAATGCAACAACAGAACACTGTAAGTTTATCATCGCACCACATAACATCAAACAGGCAGAAATTCAGAAGTTAAAAAGTAGTATTACCAAAGCTACGGTGCTGTATTCCGAAAGAGCACAGCACAAAGATTTGAGTCAGTTTGAGGTGTTTATTGTAGACACTATTGGCATTTTGACCAAAGTGTATAGTTATGCAGATATTGCCTACGTTGGCGGCGGCATGGGTACTTCTGGACTGCACAACACTCTAGAGCCTGCTGTGTTTGGAATTCCTGTTGTGATTGGCAAAAATTACACAGGATTTAAAGAAGCGGAAGATTTAGTTGCTTTGGGCGGCATTGTTTCTGTTACTTCTAAAGTGTCGTTTCAGCAAGTTATGCATCGTTTACTTACAGATGCTGATTATAAAAAAGCTATTGGAGCAATTAACGATGCGTATGTTCGTAGTAATGGCAATGCTTGTGAAATTATTATGCGCTATCTAAACCGTTGAAAATTCTTTAAAAAACGGCACTCATTTTTACCAAAACGTTAATTTTAACAATTGCAAAAAAGATGTTATGGTATTCTTTGTGAATGAATAAAAGAAATCTTAACATTGTGATACAATTAACAATAAATAGGTAAAAAATGAAAAAATTAGTATTAAGAGCTTCTTTGGTTGTTGCGTTGATGATCGGAATGACTTCTTGCGAAGAAGTTAAAAAAGAAAGCGAAAAAGCAAAAGAAAACGCTAAGGAAATGGCAAAAGATGCCAAAGAGACCTTGAAAGAAGCAGCAAAAGATGCTGAAAAAGCAGCAAACGATTTGAAAGAAGATGCTAAAGAAATGGCGAACGATGCAAAGGAAGCTGCTGAAAAAGCTGCAGAAGATGTAAAAGACGCTGCAAAAGCTACTATGGAAGAAGCAAAAGACTCCGTAAACGCGAAAATGGACGAAACTTCAGATGCTGCTAAAAAGAAAATGGACGAGACTAAGAAAGCTGCGTCTGATAAATTAAATAACGCTACAGGAAACTAAGGCGTTATAAGAAAGACTTGTAAAAGTAAAAAGCTTCTCTGTAACAGAGAAGCTTTTTTTGGTTATTGGCAATTTGTTCCATATCCTGTCAAACACCAAGAGCCTGTTTGTGTTGGAGGCGGACATTCTGTCTCAAATTGACTTTGTCCAGTTGGTCTATCATAAGTCCAATCTAATCCACCTTTTAAAGCGTTTGCCTCTAAACTGGATACTAAACTCTTGTTAAGTTTCAAGCTTTGTACGTTTTGTTTTTTCATAATGTAAAGTTTCTTAGTTAAAGTCTTAAATTTAGGAAATTACAGTGATATTCAAATACGTGAAAACCGTAAAACTCACTGTTATTCCTGCCATTTCTCTTTCTAATCAACAACATTTAATTATAAACAAATACAAGCACTTCCGTTATCTTGTGTAAAACAGCCATCTGAAATTGGTTCGCATTGTCCTGTACAAACTACTGAACATAAATTTGAAGTTCTTGTCCCTCCTTTTATAGCATCTGTAGTAAAATTAGAGACGATACTTTTCTTAAATTCAATTTTTTTAATTCCTTTTCTTTTCATAATTTTTCTTTTTGTGATTAATTTTTAATAAAAATATACTTTCAAAAAAAAAATTACGTACGGTAAAACCGTAATTAACAAAATTATAAGAAATTGATAGTCAATACTTAGCAATGTTTTTATAGCTAATGGTTTTTGCTGTATCCTTAACAAATAGGACGCGTGAGTCTATCAACTTCAATGGTTAAAACACAACCTGCTTCTTGGGTTTGTGGACAGTTAAAGCGTGTCAAACATAAGTTGTTGCCGTTTTGATCAACAATTGATAAAATACAGTATCGTACAGAGTTTTCTACTCCACCAACTACTTGTTTGTCTCCATGAAGATTTGAGATAGACTTCTTGTTTAGCGATAAATTTTTAATGCTCTTTTTTTTCATGATTATAAAGTTTTATAGTTAAGATTAAAAAGGTAAGAATCCGCAACACAAAAAGAAAATCTTTTAACAACATTGGTTGTTCATTTTATAAAACAAACAATCAGCACCAAACGGTGCTGATTGCAGTATATCTAAGATTGTATTTCGTAATGGACTATTTTACAATCATTTTCTTAGTTACCATAATTTCTCCGTTAGAAACTAAGCTGTAAATAAACATTCCTTTACCAATTTCGTTAGAACTGATAATTACTTGTCCTTTTTGGCTTGTTAAATTATAATCTCTGATGAATTTTCCAGACATGTCAAACACCGAAATTGTTGCTTTTGCGTCGCTTGGCAATGTGTAATTGATAGTAGTTTGGTTTGTAAATGGATTTGGTCTGTTTTGATCCATTGTAAATCCAACTTCCGTATCGTTGTTACCTTCTAGTTTGTTTTTAGTGGTAGCCAACTCATTGCGCAAGTCTGCAATTTCAGTTTCCAACACCGTTACTTTATTGTTCATTTCATTCAAGCTTGATGTCAATACTGAAATTAATCCTGTGTAGTTCACTGCTTTGTATTCAAACGAACCTGTTTGCTTATTTTCTTTATCAAAAGTAGGCTTGTTGATGGTTGTTACCAATTCTGGGAATACTTCTTCAAGGTTTTGCGCTAAGAATCCGTGTTGTAATTGTGAAGGTAAGTTTAAGTGTTCGTTTTGCTTGAACGTGTACGAAACGGTTTCTAATTGCGATAACTTATCCAGCATATTTTCTTCTGCTTGAATGTTTTCTTTTAATCTTTTATCAGAAACTGTAAATGTTCCTGTTACAAAAACGTCACCATTAAAATATCCCGCAAATCTATTCGGAAGTGATGCTGAACTACCGTAAATAGCCGCTCCAAACCCTGTAGGATTCGCTACAATACTTCCAATAGCAGCTTCCACACCATAAGTAGGACCTGTTTGACTCCCTATTGTTTCAACTCTTACTCCTCTACTATCCCCAGATTCTTCTTTAACCGTAACGTTAATACCAGTTACCGATTGAGATTTACCTGTCTGTAAGACACTAATTCCTGTCTTAAACTGCCCTTTTTGTTCATTAATGGTTTTGATTCCTGTAAACACTGTTCCGTTGTCTGTGTTGTTACGTACAATCAAACCTGTTTTAGTATTTCCTGGTACGGTACTGTAATCAATACCTACTAATGGTTCGTTAGACGCTAATGGTTTTCCAAAAAAGGTTCTTCCGTCATACGTCATTGTGGCATTTAAAATAGAACTTGTAGACGTAAAGCTATCTGAGGTTCTAAATTCTAAATTGTTTTTGTTGGTTCCAATCCACTGAATTCTAGGATCGTCGTCATTGATGTCTTGAAACCCTAATGTAATTGCTTTTTTAGGCAATTGAAAACGCAATCCGTAAACGGTTTGTGTTCCTGTGTTCAATCTTCCGAAAGAAAACCAGCGACTTGTATTAAAGTCAAAAGCTCCTCCTAAATCGAGTTGTGTAACGAGTCCTTTGCTAAATCTGAAAATTTCTGTACCACCAAATTGCTGCGGAATTGGTGTTGTAATTGTCGATTGTACTGGTCCCGCCGATTGATTCTGTGCGAATGTCATTCCCGCAAAAAATAACGCTAATAAAAAGATAGTTTTTTTCATGTTAAATAATTTTAATTGGTTTTGTTTAAAAATAATCATTAATTAGTTAAACAAATTACGGTTGCACCTTACTTTTAATATACTACTAATCAGTTTTATACATAATATTTTGTTAAAATTATTTACACTTATTCAAAACAAAACAAGAAACATAAAAAAAGCCAAGGTTTTGCAACCTCAGCTTTCCTTCGTAACTGTGTACGACTGTAATTATATTTGGTGAACTATTATCGAATAATCATCTTTTTAGACATGATTACTTCGTTATCAGAAATAAGCGCATATACAAATATGCCTTTTCCAATATCGTTTGCGTTAATTGTTACTTGTCCTTTTTCGCTAGATAGATTGTATTCTTTGAGAAACTTCCCAGATAAATCTACCACCGAAATCGTTGCTTTGGTATTGCTTGGCAAGGTATAATTGATTACCGTTTGATTGGTAAAAGGATTCGGTTTGTTTTGCTCCATGGAAAATCCGTCAACACCATTTGGTAATTCTGGTTTTATAGCGCCGCTAGTTTCCAAACTACGTTTCATCTCTTCAATAGTACCTTCTAAAAGTGTAATTTTTTCATTGAGTTCATTGATGCGTGTGGTAGATTCTTCGTTCAATTCTTTCAAACTTGACGTTAAAATTGAAATCAATCCTGTGTAATTTACAGCTTTGTACTCATACGTTCCTACTTGAAAGTTTTTCTCATCTTCAATTGGTTTGTTGATAGTTGTCACCAATTCTGGAAAAACTGCTTCAAGGTTTTGTGCCATAAATCCGTGCTGAATGTTTGAGGGTAGATTTAAATGTTCGTTATCTCTAAACTTATATGTTACTGATTCTAATTGTAATAGTTTATCCAATACATTTTCTTCTGCTTTTACATTTTCTTTTAATTTTTCATCCGAAGGCAGATATGACCCTGTAGTAAAAACATCACCATTAAAATATCCTGCAAAACGATTTGAAAGTATCGCCGAACTACCGTAGATAGCTGCTCCAAAGCCAGTTCCTGTATTTGGAATATCACCACGAACAGCATACGAGCTACCATTGCTAGTTCCTGAAATTCTAGCCGTTACTCCCGTATTTTGATACGACGCACTTGTACTTACATTAATACCCGTAGACAAATACGAAGATCCTGCGCTTTGTACTTCAATTCCTGTTTTGATATATCCTGATTGATTATTTATAGCTTTAATTCCTGTAAAATACAAACCCGAAGTATTGTTGTTTTCTACAATAAGCCCCGTTTTGGTATTGTTTGAAATATTACTATAATCAATTCCTACCAAAGGCTCATTGGAAGTCAGTGGAGTTCCAAAATACGTTTTTCCATCATTGGTCATCGTTGCTACTAAGTTGGAAGCTGTGGAAGTAAAACTATCGGCAGCTCTAAATTCTAAGTCGCTTCCTGCAAAGCTTGAAGCGCCAATCCATTGAATTCTTGGGTTTGCATCATTCAAATCTTGATATCCCAACGTAATAGATCTGTTAGGCAATTGAAAGCGCAATCCATATACAGTTTGTGTTCCTGTAAAGAGTCGTCCCATAGAAAACCATCGGTCGCTCGTGAACCCGAAGCCACTTCCTGAGTCTAACTGCGTCATGAGTCCAGGGCCAAATCTGAAGGTTTCGCCTGAAAGCGGACTTGGCGTTGTAATCGACGTTGCGATGGTTCCTGAAGATTCATTTTGCGCAAACAAAATTCCCGCAAAAAATAAAGCGAATACTAAAGTAATTTTTTTCATAGTTTAAATAATTTTAAATTGGTTTTGTTTAAAGTTACCTATAAAAAAATTAAACAAGTTACGGTATAACCATAAAATTAACATGTTATAATTCAGATAATTAAAAAATAGAACGTTAATCACAACTCATTTTTCAGTACATAAACTTTACACAGATTAAAAAGAAGCACAAACACAAAAAGCTAAGACGTCAACATCTTAGCTTTTACTATTGTAAGGTAGGTTTTTAAATGCTACTCAAATTATCGAATCACCATCTTTTTCGTTAAAATAACTTCATTATCCGAAAGTAACGCATATACAAATATGCCTTTTCCTATTTCGCTCGAATTGATAGTTAATTGTCCTTTTTCACTTGATAAGGTATACTCTCTAATGAATTTTCCTGATAAATCTACCACTGAAATGGTTGCTTTGGTATTGCTTGGCAACGTATAATTGATCACTGTTTGATTGGTAAAAGGATTTGGCTTGTTTTGTTCCATAGAAAATCCTATATCGTTAACATCATCAAGACTATCTGGCTTGGTTTCTCCTGTGAGCGCTTGTATTTTACTTTCTAAAGCTGCTACTTTATCGTTTAATTGCGCTATAATTACCGACGTTTCTTCTTTCAACTCTTGCATTTCTGCTTTCGATTTTTCATCCAATTCCTTCAAACTTGACGTCAAAATTGAAATCATTCCAATATAATTAACCGCTTTGTATTCGTAGGTTCCTGTTTCCTTATTCTCTTTGTCAAAAATAGGTTTCTTAATCGTTGAAACTAACTCAGGAAATACTTCTTCAATATTTTGAGCGATAAATCCGTGTTGCAAATTACTTGGAAGACTCAATTGGTCGTTTGATTTGAAATTATACGTAACCGCATCAATCTGAGCTAATTTTTCAAGTACATTTTCTTCGTTTTTAATATTTTCCTTCAATTTTCTATCAGAACCCGCCGAGAATGATCCTGTAACTACCACATTTCCATTAAAATAACCTGCATAACGATTCGGGTTTGTAGAAGCTCTTCCTTGAATAGCCGCTCCAAAACCTGTTGGTGTTACACCTGATGGTCCTGAAATTGCTCCTGAAATTCCGTAGGTAGAGCCCGTATCACTACCTGTTACGCTCGCTGTAATTCCTGTATTGTAATATCCGTCGCTAATTCGCATACTCATTCCTGTATTTCCGTAACAAGAACCTGTGATAGCCTGCACTTCAATTCCTGTTTTTGCATACCCTCCTTGATTGTTTTTAGCAAAAATTCCTTTCGCAATATAAGCGTTTGTACCTGAGAGATTATCTACCGTTATACCTGTTCGTGTGCTTCCTAAATCTCCGTAATCAATCCCTACTTTTGTGGTTGTTATGCCTAATGGATTTCCAAAAAAAGTATTCCCTCTATCAGTCATTGTTGCCACCAGTTTTGAACTTGTAGAAGTAAAACTATTAGAAACTCTGAATTCTAAATCGGTTCCAGCCGCAAACGAATCGCCAATCCACTGAATTCTAGGATTAACATCGCCTAAGTCTTGGTATCCCATCGTAATAGCTCTATTTTTTAACTGAAATCGCAAACCATATACGGTTTGACTTCCTGTGTTTAATCTTCCCAAAGAAAACCATTGACTAGAATTAAAATCAAAAGCAGTTCCTGAGTCGAGTTGCGTCACTAATCCAGGTTGAAATCTAAAAATTTCTGTTCCTCCGAATTGCTGAGGAATTGGATTAAAAATTGAAGACTGTACTGCCCCAGATGATTGATTTTGCGAGAAACCAATCGCTGTAAAAAGTACAGCAAAAAAGAATGTAATTTTTTTCATGGTGTTAGTTTTTAAATTAATATTCTTTTAAAGGTAGCCACCAACACACAAACATTTTTACGGGATAACCATAAAAATTAAATCATTAAATATCAAACATTTATAAAATTAAATGGTTATTTTATAGTAAAATTTAAATAAAGAATAAGATGAAGAATATACTAGAAATAATATGTTCAAATCCACATAAAAAAAGCCGAAGTCTAAAGAACTTCGGCTTTCTGTTTTGGTGCGGGTGAAAGGACTCGAACCTTCACACCGTGAGGCACTAGATCCTAAGTCTAGCGTGTCTACCAATTTCACCACACCCGCAAATGTGGCTGCAAATATAAAGAACATTTTTAATATTCAAAGGAAGTCAAACGTATTTTTCCTTCTTTTTTTAGTACATTTGAGTATCTACAAAAACTCAATATATTTCATGAATACAATAAAAACGTATATCGAAACGCATAAAAATCGTTTCATAGATGAACTCATCGAACTTTTAAAAATTCCCTCAATTAGCGCTGATCCTGCCTACACACAAGATGTAATTGACACCGCAACTGCTATAAAAAACAGTTTGGAAAAAGCAGGCTGCGACCATGTAGAAATCTGCGAAACGCCTGGCTATCCAATTGTTTTTGGACACAAACATATTTCTGACGATTTACCGACCGTTTTGGTATACGGACATTACGATGTACAACCACCAGATCCATTAGATTTGTGGGAAAGCGGACCGTTTGAACCCATCATCAAAAAAACTACCTTGCATCCCGAAGGCGCTATTTATGCACGTGGTGCATGTGATGACAAAGGACAAATGTACATGCACGTAAAAGCATTGGAATTGATGAACGAAACCAATCAATTACCGTGTAATGTAAAATTTATGATTGAAGGTGAAGAAGAAGTCGGTTCTGAAAGTCTTTCGTGGTTTGTGGAGCGCAATCAAGAGAAATTGGCGAATGATGTTATTCTGATTTCCGACACGGGAATGATAAGCAACACACAACCATCAATCACGACAGGTTTACGCGGATTAAGCTATGTAGAAGTAGAAGTTACAGGTCCCAATCGCGATTTACATTCCGGATTATATGGTGGCGCAGTGGCAAATCCAATCAATATTTTGGCAAAAATGATTGCTTCCTTGCACGATGAAAACAATCACATCACCATTCCTGGATTTTACGATAAAGTAGAAGAACTATCTGCGGAAGAACGCGCCGAAATGGCAAAAGCACCGTTTTCGTTAGAAGCTTATAAAAATGCACTCGATATTGACGCTGTGTATGGAGAAGCAGGTTACACAACCAACGAGCGCAATTCCATTCGCCCAACATTGGATGTCAACGGAATTTGGGGCGGCTACACAGGCGAAGGTGCTAAAACCGTGATTGCCAGCAAAGCGTATGCGAAAATTTCAATGCGTTTAGTGCCAAATCAGGAATGGAAAGAAATTACCGAATTGTTCAAAAATCATTTTGAAAGTATCGCGCCAGCAGGTGTAAAAGTAAAAGTAACACCACATCACGGCGGACAAGGATATGTAACACCCATTGACAATATTGGGTATCAAGCGGCAAGCAAAGCATACGAAGACACCTTTGGCAAAACACCGATTCCACAACGCTCTGGAGGAAGCATTCCGATTGTTGCATTGTTTGAAAAAGAACTTAAAAGCAAAACCATTTTGATGGGATTCGGACTCGATAGTGACGCCATTCACTCACCAAACGAGCATTTTGGCATCTTCAATTATTTGAAAGGAATCGAAACCATTCCGCTATTCTATAAATATTTTACAGAACTTTCTAAATAACGTGAGTTCGATATAACTATTCTATTATGTAGCTGATTACTAATAGATTACGCTCAATGTCAAATCGAGCGCAGTCGAGATTCCTTTGAAATTATCAATTCTTAGCTGTTCTCGACTGCGCTCGAACTGACAATTAGTTATTTATCAGTGAATTATGAATTGCATAGTGATTTCTTAAGTCGAACTCACGTTAAATAACTTCAAAATCCGCTCTCAGTAGCGGATTTTTTATTGTGATTCTGTAAAATTTTTAGGTTGAAGTAAAAATCGAAAAGTTCAAATTACCTCATCTATAATATATTTTACGCACCACATGCGAAAAAGGTTTTTCCCAGTATAAATCTGTTTTTGCAATCCAATTTCCTTGTGCGTCATACGTATAATTAATTGTGTTTTTTAAAGATTTGAGTCCCTTATCATACACTTTCTCTTGCACTAAAAGACCATTTTCATACTTAAAATTTCTCTTGAAATCCTTATTCTCTACGACAGTTAACTTTCGATCTTTCATTAAAGATTCACATGAAGGACAGTCTTTCAAAAGGTTTTTAAAGTTCGCTTCAGAAGTATCAATTCCTTCAACATAATCATAAAAATCATTTTGAGCCACAATATCAAACTCGATATGTAAATAGTTACTTTTGGTAATGGCGTCTTCGTAACTTTTTACTATTCCATCCTGCACTGAAAATATGAGTTTAGAAACAGGTTCTCCTTCATCAAAAATAATCTTTTCTGTTTGATAGTCACTATACGTAAAAAGCGTCTTAGAAACAACAAAATCGCGATCTCTGTATTGCGAACTATCAATCGATTTTGTTACTCTTCCTTTATTATCGTACATATATTTGTGGTAATTATGCGTGTGTGCTGTTTTAATTGATTTCTCTACAATTTTTCCAGCTTCATCAAACACTAAAATTTCTTTACTTAACAAATGCTCATCCGATGGGTTTTTAACATCTGCCTCTTTAGAATATAAATAGATTTCTACTTTCGCTATTTTATCTGTATACTTCAAGCGATCATTTCTATGTTCATTATTTAAAATATACCACTCCGTAATTTCTTTCTGAGTGAGCTTTTGAGCATAGGAATTATAAGCAATTAATAAGACAAAAAAGAAAATTGTATTTTTCATATGAATAAGATAGTTAGGCTATAAAAATATAAAATTATCATCAGAAAATTTTACTCTACACTTGTAGAATATAAAATTTAATTCTACATTTGTAGAGTAATATTACAGTGATTGGATATAGTGAACACTTTTATTTTGTTGTCGACCAAACTAAAAGTAGTAACTTCTCTCCTATCAAAACCTTAAATTTTTGACGTGTGAAACTATCAAAAACAGAAGAACAATTGATGCAACATTTATGGAAGCTTGAAAAAGCATTCATGAAAGACCTTTTGGAACAATACGAAGAACCAAAGCCTGCAACCACAACGATTGCAACTTTACTAAAACGCATGACCGACAAAGGATATGTTGCCTACAAAACGTTTGGAAAATCGCGAGAATACTATCCATTAATCAAAAAAGCGGACTATTTCTCCAAGCATTTAAACGGACTGATTAAGCACTTTTTTAACGATTCTGCGTCGCAGTTTGCTTCGTTTTTTACCAAAGAAACAAACCTCTCCGAAGATGAGCTAAAAGAGCTACGTACGATTATCGATCAACAACTAAAAGAGAACAAAAAATGATTTCGTACCCCATCAACGCTACATTGTGTTTGGCGCTGCTTTTGTTCGTTTACAAAGCATTGCTAGAACGCGAACGTATGTATGTTTTCAACAGGTATTATTTACTTTTTGGATTGTGTTTTGCGTTTGCCGTACCGTTCATAACAATGGAAACTGTCGTTGAAATTCCGCTGACGGAACTGGCGACTACCACAAACCTTTCAAATATTGACAGCAGTACACTAGGAACAACACTAGAAAACACTACAAAAGTTTCTACAATTTCCGTGTGGCTTATGGTCACTATAAGTTTGTATGCTATTGGATATCTGTTATTCTTCTTTCGCTTTTTACAGAACATATATAGAATTTTTTACAAAATCATAAAAAGTGTACGCGTTCGCTACAAATTAGCGTCGTTGGTATTATTAAACGAAAACGTATTACCACATACATTTTTACACTATATATTTCTCAAAAAAGAAGCCTATGATACCAACAATATCGCAGAAGAATTGTACACACACGAACTGGCGCATGTAACACAAAAACATACGTTAGATATTATTTTCATTGAATTGATTCAAATTATTTTTTGGTTCAATCCATTACTAATTTTTTACAAAAAGGCGATACAGCTCAATCACGAATTTTTAGCCGATGCTGCTGTATTACAATCAAACACACAAGTGCCTAGGTATCAACATTTATTGTTAGCAAATGCACATGGAAATCACGATTTGCGCCTGGCAAGTAATTTGAATTTTTCTGTAACTAAAAAGAGATTAAAAATGATGACAAAACATACTACTCGTGGACGTGCTTGGCTCCTAGCCTCACTCACGATTCCGATTTTTACAGCTGCTTTATTTTTGTTTAGCACCAAAGTAATCGCGCAAAAAACAATTCCTGTTACCACAGCAAAAAAGACAGCTATCCAAACTACGCTTCAAAAAGATGCAAAAGCAGCATATTATAAGAATGCGACGTTTGTATTTGAAGATAGCAAAGGACAAAAAACAAAAAAAATATACACAGAACTTACGGTTTCCGAGAAAGCAAAATTAGTTCCGCCGCCGCCAAAACCGACTGCGAATCAGCCCACAAAACAACAATTGAGCGACTGGCTAGATGAGCAAAAGTTTGCCATTTGGATTGATAATAAAGTCGTTCACAATAGTGAAATCACAAAACATGATATTGTCCATTATCAGCAGAGTTTTGTGCATAAAAATGCGCGTAGCAAGCGTTTTCCGCAAGCGTATCAAACACATTTATATACGGCAAAAGGTTTTTCAGCATTGCAACAAAAACACAAACCTACTTTAGGTAAAAACGTGGTTTTACACATTAAAGAAGGGAGCGATCAAATTCGTTTGGAAAAGAAAAAAGCAGATGCAACAAAGACCGATTCAAAAGAGAAAGTACAGCGTAAAGACCTCTTGATATTTATTACTAAAAACGAAACGTTTTTAGTGAATGAAAATTATGTTGTATCAGGAATTGACAAATTGGACAACGTTCTAAAATCAGAGCTTTCAAAAATGAAACAAAAGAAATCAATTACAGCTTCAATTATATATGATACTGCGGTTTCAAAGGAATTTATTTCAAAGACCATTGCTGTTTTGAATAATCATAAAATTTATGACATTACGACTAGAAATTCATCTTCCGAAGACGAAATACGATTACCACCGCCGCCACCTGCGCCAAAAAAGCCACAAATAAAAGAGGTTAAAATTCCAGCGCCAACAGCACCGCCTAAAGTCACAAAAGAAGAAGAAAAACGGTTGAGCATCATGCATAAAATCGTCAAAGGTCAAAAATTAGAAACGATGATGATTAATGGAAAAAAGCATTATTATGTAGAGAAAAATGGCAGAACCTATATTTTTGACGAGGATAGTTATATGGTCGATAAAGAGGGAAATCGATTACCTCCGCCACCGCCACGTTCAAAAGAAAAAGCAAAAAAGAAAGAATTGGAAGCAAAGAAGGCTAAAGAAGAAAAAGCTGCTAAAAAATCATCCGATTGGAAAGAGGTTAAGAAGATTTTGGATAAATCTTAAAATAAGATCAAAAAATATAAGACAATACCAAGCGGTTTATTTACTGAAATAAGCCGCTTTTTTTGTAACATTTTGGCAAACTTCACGTTCTTATAGACATCATCAATCAAAAATCATACTATGTTACAACAATTTTTTCTCGTCTGTTCGGGTGTCGATCGCGACTTGATACGCGACTGTAGCCGCGGCGAACAAACCAAATATGCTGGCATTGGCGCCACCGTTTTTTTCACTGCATTAATGGCGTTCATTGCTAGTGGTTATGCACTCTACACTGTTTTTGATAATGTATATACCGCGATTGGTTTTGGACTGATTTGGGGATTGCTTATTTTTAATTTGGATCGATTTATTGTATCTACCTTACGGAAGAAAGATTCAAAATATCAAGAAATTCTTCAAGCCACACCACGAATTATTTTAGCGGTAATTATTGCGGTGGTGATTTCAAAACCGTTGGAATTGAAAATTTTCGAAAAGGAAATTGATCAAGTGTTGCTGAAGCAGAAGAACGATTTGACACTTTCCAACAAAAATCAAATCGCGGAACAGTTTACACCGGAAATCACACAAATTCAACAAGAAATTACCGATTTAAAAGCAGCAATAACTTCCAAAGAACAAGAAGTAAACAATTTATACGAAACGTATATTGCGGAAGCAGAAGGTAGAAAAGGTACCGAATTGGTCGGCAAAGGTCCTGTGTACAAAGAAAAACGCGAAAAGCATGATGCTACTTTGCAGGAATTGCAAATATTACGAGAAACAAATGCTGCAAAAATTGCAACAAAAGAAGCCGCGATTACAGATTTAATCACAAAACAAAAAACTGCGGAAGCCGAAACCCAACCTATTATTGATCGGTTTGACGGTTTGATGGCGCGTGTCAATGCGCTGGGCGAATTGCCTTGGCTACCTTCATTTTTTATTTTTCTATTGTTTTTAGCTGTTGAAACTGCGCCAATTTTTGCTAAATTATTCACGTCAAAAGGCGAATATGACTTGAAGCTTCAAGATGTAGAAGATGCTGTAAAAACTTGGGTAGAACAAAAAGTGCATCAGCGTAAAACACTGTTAAGCACCGATATTTCATTAAATAATAAGGTGTACAGCGATATTGCTGAAGAAGAGGAAGTGTATCAGTATAAGCGTAAAAAAGCGCGTGAGTTACTACAATTACAAGCAGATGCCTTTTTAAATTTACAGAAAAAACAGTTTTAAATGTGAATAACAATCGTTGGCAACTTCCCTATTTAAAAGTAATGATTCTTAAGAAAGTGTTGTATTAAAGCAAGTTTAAGCGCTGCATCAATTCTTTTCGATTGGCTCTACTTACTGGAATTACGTCTTGTTTTATCAACACGCTATTGTCTTCAATATCCACAATTTTTGTGGTATTAATGATATAGGAACGATGTACTTTTAAGAACAAGTGACTTGGCAATTTTTCTTCTATCTTTTTTAAGGTAGAATGTACCACGTAGTTTTTGTCTTCTGCTTTTATTTTGATGTAATCGCCTTTAGCTTCTATCACACAAATATCTGGCACGTTTATTTTTACCAAACGACGATCAATATTTACATACAAATCATTGCCGACAGCCTTCGTTGTTTCTTCTGGGTTTGCGCTTACAATTTCTTCTGCATGTTGCGTTGCACTGCGTTCTTTAATTCGTGCTACAGCTTTGGCAAAGCGCTCTGGAGAAATTGGTTTTACCAAATAATCTACCACACAATCATATTCAAAAGCGTCTAAAGCGAAGTTTCTATCGGAAGTTGTTAAAATGATAAGTGGCGGATTTTTTAAGGTTTGAATAAAATCAAATCCTGAAAATGTAGGCATGTGAATGTCCAAAAAGATAAGGTCAACCGTATTCGTATTCAGATATTTGATAGCACCAATAGCATTGTCAAACTCTTCTACAATGGTTAATTCATCAATCTTCTTACAGAGCTGCTTGGTAATGGCTCTTGCGGCAGCTTCGTCATCTACAATTATACACTTCATAACTAGGTAGGGCTTAGATAGTCGTTAAAAATTCTTCCATGTTTTGCAAAATCCTGAGAAAAGTGTCTAATTGACTCGGATTGTCATTTTTTAGTTCTTCCTCAAAAGCAATTGCAAAGTCATAGCTTTTTTCGAGTCCCAAAATACTAATTTTATGTTTAATTTTATGTACATGTTCGGCTGAATTTTGATAGTTCTGCTCACGAATGCTCTCTAAAAAGGCTTCTTTTTCTTTTGGAAGTTCTTTTTTTACAATAGAAATTAAGTTGGCTTCAAAATCGGCATCGCCGTCAGCTAAAGCCTTTATATACGATAAATTGGGACGATCTAACTCCATATTATTTTTTTAGTTTAAAGAAAAATGTGGTGCCTTTTCCTTCTTTGGATTCTAGCGAAATGGTTCCGTTGTACAACTCAATGATTTTTTTCACAATAGACAATCCTATTCCGGTAGATTTTCCTTTTTTGTCTAAAGTTTGAAATATTTTAAAGATTTTATCGTGATACGCTTCTGAAATTCCAACACCATTGTCAGAGATTGAAAATTTCCAGTAGGTTTTGAGTTCGGTAAATTTTACTTCTATTTTACCTTCTTCTTTGTCAATATAATTGATGGCATTGCTGATTAAGTTTTGAAATAATTGCTTGATGCGTGTTTTGTCAGCATTGATAGTTGGTAAATTGTCAGGATATATAAATTGAATGTGTTCTGGAATGTAGAGTATGGTTTTAATTTCTTCCAAAACCTCTTCTATATGTACTTTTTGAACGGCTAGAATGTTTTTGTCATTTACACTCGAATAGCGCAAAATACCGTCAATAAGCGCGTCCATTTGCTCCAATTTATTGTTCAACTTGTCAAAGGTTTCTACAGCTTCCGCATCGAGCACGTGCTCATAATCTTCTTGAAACCAAGATATTAACGCATTAATACTTCGTAATGGCGATTTTAAATCGTGAGAAACAATATGTGCAAAATCGCGCAATTCTTTATTGCTTCGTTTGAGGTTTTCGAGCAACTCTTTGTTTTCACTTTCAGCGGCAATTCTTCGCTCCAAATTGTTGGCGTTGGTCAACTGAATGGACACTAAATTGGCAACATTGACTAAAAGGCGCAAATGTTCTTTTGTGAAAAAGTTTTTGGATGAATTTTCAGAATCAATCACACCAATTACCTCATCATTAATGATGATTGGCACGGCGAGTTCAGACAAGCGGCGTTTGTCATCGACCACATATCGATTATCTTTAGACGTATCTTGAATGAGTTCGGGTTTCCCTGTTTCAGCAACATGCCCTACAATTCCTTTTCCAAACGGAATGTAGATTTTATTGACAATTTGCTTGTTTTCGTCAACTTTAGCGCCATACGCAGCTATTTGTTCTAGTACTTTTTCTTCTTTATTTACCAAATAGACGACACAATCTTCAAACTCCAAATCGTGCGCAGCTACATTGGCAATTTCCCAAGCAATATCGTGAATGGTAAGTTTTCCAATAAACGAGCGCGTTAAATTATTGAGTGTATCCAACATGACACGTCTTTTATGTTTTGCTGTAATATCTTCTACAAAAGCTAACTGGTATTTTATTTTCCCGTTTCCATCACGAACTCCAGTTACATTGGTTTTGGATAAGAAAGAGGTACCATCTTTTCGCCGGTAACGCTCTTGCAAACTGTAATGATCTATTTCTTTATCGACCATTTGTTTGTAAAGTCCTCTCGATTCTTCGTGTCCGTCTTCAAATGAAAGCGATTCTATAGGCAAGCCCAACAATTCTTCTTCACTATATTGAATAAGTTGTTCAAAAGCTTTGTTGGTTTTAATGATTTTTCGGTCTTGCGCCAATACAATCCCTAAGGTAGAATTGTCAACAATAGCCGCGAGTTGCTCTCGTTGCTCTTCAAAATTAACGGCATTTTCTTTCGATTCTGTAATATCGCGTACAATTCCTTGCGCGCCAACTATTTGTCCTTCTTCATTGTAAATGAGACTCGAATTCACCTGAACCCACTTTACTTGTTTGTCTTTCGTGTAGACTCTAGCTTCATAATTCGGAAACGTTCCATCTTGAATCAATTGCGCAAACGAGTTCATAGCGTAGGCAAAATCGTCTTTGTAAATGATGTTTACTAGATTGAAAGGCTCTTTTTTGATATCGTATCCAAAAAGTTTGACCGCTGCGTCGTTCATTTTGATTACGTTCCCTGTAGATGGATTGATGACAATGAAAGCATCGAGAATATTGTCGAAAAACATATCGTACTCACGTGTCTTCACTTTGAGTGCTTCGCGCAGCTCTAGTAATTCACTCGTGCGATGTAGGAGTAATTCTTCCGCTTTTTCGCGGGCTCTTTTTTCGTTCTGAAGTGCTTCTTCTAGGGCTTGAATCGTATCTTTCATTGAACGCAACTATAGTTTCGAGGGATTTTCGCGTCTGAATATACTAAATTCAAAGCAATTTTCGGTCAATAAACAAAATTAACCGACGAAATGCACTTTTAAGGCTTTGGTTGGAAAAATAGTAGAAAATGGAACTTCCTAAAATTCAATGACTTCATTCACCATCCAGTAGTCAACAACACGCTGTATTTTTTTAATATAATCTTCGTATCGCAGTGGTTTGATGATGTAACCCGCAATTCCAAGATTGTAACTTTCGAGCATGTCTTGATGGTTATTTGAAGTGGTAACAATAATTGCAGGAATGTAACGTAAATGTGGATCTTCTTTCAATTCTTTTAAGAATTCGAGACCGTTCATTTTTGGCATATTCAAATCCAAAAGAATGACGTTAGGTAGCTCTTGTTTCTTTTTTAAGATATCAAGTGCTTCCTCTCCATTTTTCGCTTCGAGTATTTTATGTGTAAATCCTAGTTTTTTTAAGGATTTTTTGAACTTCAATACTTCGATCTCGTCATCTTCGATAAATAAAAATGAAAGATTCTCCATGAATTCGTTAACTTATAGTTTTCAGCAATTAAAACGTAAATTTCTCGTTTATATGCGACTTGACACAGTTCTTTCGACTAAATGTTTTTTTTACTAGTCTAATGGACTTTTTAGACAGTTTAACGGTTTTGATTTTTTAGTCTTTTTTCGACTGTTTTCTATTGAGATTCCGCTATTTTTCTATGATGCGCAACAATATCAACAGGTTTGAAAACTCTTTTACTACTTACAGGATATTTTTTTAAGAGTTGTTTTGGACGAATGGGACGCTTGCTAAAATCACCTCCACAATTGGGACATACATTTTTTAAAATCCCAGAAGCGCAAGCCTTACAATAGGTACATTCAAAAGTACAAATAACCGCATCTTCGGCATCGAAGGGTAGATCTTTGTTGCAATTTTCACAATTTGGTCGAATTTCTAACATATTGTTATTGATACGTTTTGAGTGCTGCTTGTTGTTTTTTGGTCATTCCTTTTACCACCAAACGATACGATTCGTCAATAAGTTCTTGAATAAACTCGGTGGATAATTCGCCGTGAAACAGTTCTACTGTGTTCCAATGTTTTTTACTCATGTGAAAGCCTGGTTTGATACTTTCATAGTCACTCCGCAATTCTTCCGCTTTTTCAGGATCACATTTTAGGTTGATAGCCGCTTGTCCTTCTTCCCATTTACGCAAAGAAGCAAGTGCAAACATTTTTCCTAGTACTTTAAAAACGAGTGTATCTTGATCAAAGGGAAACTCTTCAGTAACCGCTGGTTTTTGAATACAATATTCGCGAAGTAATTCAATATTCATAGCATCTATTTACAAACAAGATATAAAAAATTGTGCAATAGACAGGAATAACGAATACTAAAAGTTATGCATTGATATCGGAACGATTTTGCATTTCTTTTTTCTTATTCTTTTCTTTGGTTGTCGTCTTGTGGATTGGCGCAATGTCCAAGCTTACCAATACATCATTTAGGTAGTAGACGACTTTATCGATTAGTGACATCTTGCTGTTGTTATTAGGTTGGTACAAATATACGGCAACAATGCGGAAACCAATGTTAGATTTTCTTTAAATCCGTGTATATTTTCGATAAACTACCCATTTTCTATAAAAATAGTCTACAATAACACTAGACAAGTCATCCATTCATCACAAAAAATTAGTTTTCAAATACTTATAAAATCTTACGCTTCTGAAGATTCTTTTAATTTTGGAACGGTTGTTTCAGGCAATGTTATTTCAGCATAATCCAATTCCCAACCAATGGTTTCAACAATTTTTTCTATGACCAAAATAGCATTGAGCGCTTCTTTGTTGGCAGCTTCTATCAAACCACTTTCAGGAACTTTATCAACAATGTGTTGTTTTGCTTCTTGATTGAGTTTGGTTAAATCGTCTGCTTTAAATTTATTCAGCAATCCGTCTTTGATATCGTAATATGTCACATCTGTTTCTACCGTTAAAATTTCGGGTTGCGGAAAGTGTACAATGCGTAGTTTTTTGCTGCTGTTATCGGCTTCTAAGCGTAGTTTTTTTAAATCGTATCCAACACTCGCTTTTGCTTTTATAACGACAAGCGCACTTTTTTTACTCGAAATCATTCGCAAAAAGTGGGCTGATTTATCTTCATACTGATAAATTTCACTAAAATCGCCTTCTACCGTAGTGAGTTTACACACACTTTTAATTTTGTTTAAAAGCAAGTGAGACTGCTGCACGACACGATTTTCAGATTGCTTTTTATTTACCAAATAGTAAATAACATATGATACTATTCCTCCAAGAAGTACTGCTACAATTAAATCCATACATCAGCAATTTACAAAAATCTTTTTTGTGTTATTGACTTGTAAAAATACTGTATTTTTTATTGGATTGGCAATTTGAAAACTATGTATGTGTAAAATATGACAAAAATAACTTACGTTATACCTAATATTCGATTTCTAGCTTCTTCGGTTTCTTTGATGCCTTCTTGTGTTCGGATAAACAGCTCTATGATGGCGTTTTCAATATCTTCATTTTCATTCAAACCATTAAAGACATTTCGAATCATAGAAGAACCGTAAGGCTTGCCGTTTCTGCTTTTAATATTTTTCTCTTTTAAAATTTTTAAGACACCATCTGTATAATGATATCCTAACACTTCTTTAAGCTTAACACGTTGTTTTTTTCGTATCATTTTTATACCCAAATTTAATATTACTAGTTAATTGCTATATTTGTGTCGATTTTATGACACACGTTATAGAACTGACAGTATAATATTACAAACTATTTTCTACATATAGAAATTTTTTGTAGAATAATTTCATAAAACGATGAAAATAATCGACAGAATACTCCTCTTCATTAAGCATAAAAACTTGAGTATGCGTATGTTTGATAAGTCAATCAGCGTAGGAAACGGCTATACAAGCAAGCAATCGAAAGCGAATGCTTCTGTAGGGAGCGACGTGCTTGAGAGAATAATCGATACGTATCCCGATTTGAATCCGCTATGGTTGCTTACAGGAGAAGGTGAAATGATTCGTGAAATCACCAAAAAGCATCCTACCAAAAATACTACGGAAGAACCACCATTGCAATACGACACGATTGACGACATGATTAATCATAAAATTGAAAGCTCCATACAACGACAATTCAAAGTGTTGTTAGACAAACTTGACACGTTTCCAACCATGGAAGACATCCGAAAAGAGATTGAAAAAATGCAAAAAAGTGACCAATAGTCAGGAAAAATCTTCGTTTTACTACACATCTTCTAAAAGTCAACGCTACACAAAATTGAGAATCAACGGTATATAATTCCTGTCTTTTCAGAAAAAAAGCGACAGCTCTCATAAAATTATATTATATTTACGAGTTCACTAATTTGTGCTGATTTACTGTCAATTTAAGTGACGTTTTAAAATTTTAAAAACTATTTTCTATGAAAATTTAATTTTTCATAGCTAAATTTCTATATAAAATGAAAATAATCGATAGAATCATAGAGTTTATTAAGTATAAAAATATGAGCATGCGTGCCTTCGATATCTCAATAAAAGTGGGCAATGGCTACACCAGCAAGCAATCAAAATCGGGCGCTTCTATCGGAAGTGATGTTTTGGAGCGTATTATCGATACCTATCCAGACTTAAATCCGTTGTGGTTGATTACAGGAAATGGTGATATGACGATTCCAATTCGAAAATCAGACGAGCCGCTTCCCGATTACGGAGAAACGATTGACGAAATTTTAGAAAATAAAATCAAGCGTATCGTACAAGAACAGTTAAAAGAGTTTAGCGACAAATTAGAATCGTTTCCAACGTTGGATCAGATTAGCAAAGAGATTCAAAAAAATCTGCGCGGAGAATAGTTACTTCAAAATTTTATACAAAATCGGTTTGCTTGGTGCAGCGTCGTTTTCAAAAGGCGCAATTTGAATGTTTACATAATACGCGCCGTCTTCAATCGAATTTGCCACAAAAATAAATTCTGTAATCGTTGCTTGCATGCGAATTTTTTCCGTAGTATTCCAAAACGCATTGTGTGCCAACAATTTTCCTTCGTCTTTTTCTTTATCGATACTAGGCAAATCAATCAGCAAATGCTCAATTCCCTTTTCACAAAGATACACCGCAGCCGCTTCTTCCAAATATGGCGGATTGGTATGTGAATATTGTTTATGAAGTTTTTCGTTAAAATTAGGCAACGTACGAATGATGATTGCTTCACGCTTTTTATTGCCGATAATCGATTGCAATTGCTTTCTGGAAATAATATAATCATCGCCCATT
Organism: Kordia periserrulae; assembly: GCF_003054265.1. GTDB lineage: Bacteria > Bacteroidota > Bacteroidia > Flavobacteriales > Flavobacteriaceae > Kordia > Kordia periserrulae. The sequence goes on from NZ_QBKT01000001.1 coordinate 376,713, forward strand.
TTTTCTGGCACGACCGTAATCAATTCCGCATAAAAGAAAAACTGCTTTAAATTTTGATTGATGGAATAGACTTCTTCTGTAATATGTCCCACACATTCGGTATGCGTTCCGTGTGCATGTGGATTGAACGAAATGGTGTTGAAATTGACATCGCCACCTTCTTTAACGCTGCCAACCCAACCGTCAAAACGTACAGGCTGTACTGTTGGCGCATCTACATACCACGCGTTTACGTTGTCTTCGGAAGCCCGAAGCGGAATGGAAATGTCTAAAGGTTTGGATAAATCTATTTGATGTTTGGTAGTATTTCGTTGTATTGTGCAAATCATGTCACAAAAATACAAATTGATTACTCATCCTAAGAATGATTTGTAAAAAACTCTTTGTTTTTACACTTTAAAGAAATCTGCAGCAATTCCATCACAGAGAAACTTTCCTTTTTGAGTAGTTTTGATACTGTCTTTTTCGGTTTGAAGTGTTTCTTCTTGTAAATGTTTTTGGGCGCTTTTTTGTGTGTGATGTAGATAGTTGTCACCAAATTCCTTTTGAATGTATTGTAAAGAAATTCCCCAAATCGTGCGCAAACCTGTCATGACATATTCGTTGTATTGATCGTCTTTTGACAAGGTTTCTGTCGTAGATGGAAGTTCATTTTGTTCCATACTTTTGATGTATTTGGTATTGTTTGAAACATTCCAACTGCGGGTTTTTCCATCAAACGAATGTGCACTTGGGCCAATTCCGATATAATGAGCACCTTTCCAATACGAAGAATTGTGCTTCGAAAAATAATTCGGCTTCCCAAAATTTGAAATTTCATAATGCACAAAACCTTGCTTTTCGGCTTCTTGAACCAACACGTTAAAATGTGCCAAAGACGCTTCTTCAGAAACATTTTGATATTTTCCTTGTCGGATAAATTTTTCCAATGCCGTTTTTGGCTCTACCGTAAGTGCGTAACTTGAAATATGAGAGATTCCAAAGTCAAAAACTGTTTGTAAGTTGGTTTGCCATTCTTCCATGGTCATGTTTGGAATTCCGTAAATCAAATCGACAGTAATATTGTCAAAATACTGCGTCGCGATTTCCAAGCATTGTTTCGCTTCTTCACTATCGTGCGCGCGATTCATTAGGGTTAAATGCGCATCAAAAAACGATTGAATTCCGATGCTTAATCGATTGACCGAAGATTTTGCCAACTCCATAATTTTTGCTTCGTGTAAATCGTCTGGATTGGCTTCTAGCGTAATTTCAGGGGTTTCAGAAACGGTATAATTTTCAGAAACCACCGCTAAAAGCTGATTGATTTCTTCTGACGAAAGTACACTTGGTGTTCCACCACCGAAATAAATAGTTTCTACAGTAGTAGTTGCCAATTCTTCACGGCGCAATTCTAGCTCTTTTTGTAACGCTAACAGCATGGCATCTTTCTTGGCGAGCGACGTAGAAAAATGAAAATCGCAATAATGACAAGCTTGCTTACAAAACGGAATATGTATATAAATACCAGCGATGACTTTCTGTTTTTAATCTGACAAACGCATAATTAATCGTACCAACAACAAAATAAAAATGATAATACTTAACACCACACGCCAAACAGGAACGCGTTTTCCGTTGGCATCATATATATCATCAACTTCAATAGCCGCTTGTCGGTCTGCCATGCGTTTTTCGTGTTTTACATCTCTTACAAAATCGTCACATTTTAGCAAAAATGCTGGTTTTTCATTCGTTAAACCACATACAATTCCCTGCGACGAAGAGAACGAACGATTGGTACAGGTTTTACAAAATTCTATTTTATCACTCATAATATTATTTTTTAGACTTCCTATTTTCGTGGAGTCACATTCAAATTCGGATTGATTGTTTGTAGCGAATCTATGTTTTTTTGTGAAATATATTTTGGATTGACCATTAAATATTTTAATTCGGAATCTTTAGCTATTGATGTTGGAATGTTTGATATTGGTGTATCATGAACATCAATACTGTATAAGTTTTTGAGCTTTGCTAGTTCTTTTGGATACATCTTAAAATCATTACTATCTAACGAAACATCAAACAAATTCTGTAATTTTTGAAAAGATTTGGGCAGTCCTTTCAATTTATTAGTACTTAAATTTATCGAACGAAGTGTTTCTAAATCTCCAAAAGTCTGCGGTAGCTTTTCAATTTTGTTATGATGCATACTTAAGCTTCTTAAATTGACCAAATATGAAAGTGTTTCAGGTAAAGTTTCAATTTTACAACGATTGGCGGATAATTTTATTAATTGCGAACAGTAGCCCACAACAGCAGGAAACTGTTTAAGTCTTGTTTGAGAAATCTCCAAATACTGCAAGCACTGTAAATTTTGGAAAGTAACAGGAAGTGATGTGAGTTTTAAATTGGTTTCTAGGCTCAGGTATTTCAATTGTCGCAATTCTCCAATGCCATTGGGCAATTCTTGTAAAAGATTCCCTTGCAAACTCAACATCCATAAATTATCAAGCAACGCTATATTCTCTGGAAGTTTTCTAATACCGCATTGACCAAGTTTTAAAATTCTCAAATTTGGCAATAAACTCAATTGTTGAATGGTTTTTTCAATGTCAGTAAATTGATTTCGCGACAAATCTAAAATCTCCAAATTTTTGAACTGAAATAATGTTGTGGGTAGTTCATGCAATTCACTGTCTCGAAGATTTACTATTTTCAATTCATTACGCTGCGGCAATAACGCTTTTAAATTTTCTGTTCTAGGCACTCTTGCAATACTATTTAAAATCTCTATTTGGAAACGTTTGTTTTCATCAAACATATTGAAATCAGCACAATTATTTTTCAGAATACCATCCATTTCTGATATGGTTAATTTTGGTAATTCAAACTTAGCAACTTGCTCAAACGTTATTTTATCTTCTATAATATTGCGCATTAAAAGCGTGTCTTCTTGAAAACCACGATTATCCAAAAAAGCAGTATCCCAAACAGCACCTTCTTTATTGTTCCCTAAATACTTGGAGAAAATCATGAAATAATAATTATTACGAATGTCTTCATACGTTCCAGGCATGCGCGTTCGTTGCTCATACACTTTGGCAGCAATATCAAATTTTTGTGACATAAACGCACAGTTTCCTTTCCACGAAAGTAGAAATGGATTTTTTCCATGGCGTTCAATAATGGTATCAATATCTGCCATCGCTTTTTCGAATTCATTTGCATATAAGTATGCTTGAAAGCGAAACAATGTCGCTAAAGAACTTTCTGGAACATGCTCAAGATATGTATTCAAATCGGAAATGATTCCTTTGATGTCTAAAGGTGCAACATTGGTAGCGATTTTGGCTCGTGAAAAATACGCTTCTATATCTTCTGGCTTTCGCTCTAAATATTCGTCAATCAAATCTTTAGCCGCTTTCCAATTTTTAGATTCTGATGCTTTTTGATACCGTTCTTGTAGTTCTTCATCACTCAGTAAATTTCCACAAGTAATAAAAATTATAGATAAGAATCCTATAGAAAGTATCTTAGAAAAATTCGTCAATTTCATTTTTTTACGCGCTTTTCATTCTGTTTTACAAAACTCGCCCAACCCGAATAACCTTTGCCTACGTCTACTCTGCCCGAATTGTAAAAGTGACACACTGCAGCCGCCAAACCGTCTGTAGAATCTAAGTTTTTGGGAAGCGATTTTAGTTGTAATAAACTTTGCAACATTTTGGCAACTTGCTCTTTACTAGCGTTTCCGTTCCCTGTGATTGCCATTTTTATTTTTTTAGGAGAATATTCTGTGATAGGAACTTCACGTGACAACCCTGCTGCCATCGCCACACCTTGCGCGCGACCGAGTTTGAGCATCGATTGTACGTTTTTTCCAAAGAATGGAGCTTCAATCGCGATTTCGTCTGGATGATAGGTATCAATCAATTCCACTGTGCGTTCAAAGATGAGCTTGAGCTTTAAATAATGATCACTGTATTTTTGAAGTTGCAATTCATTAAGTTGTAAAAAGTGCATTTTTTTTCCCACCACTTTAATCAATCCGAAACCCATAATCGTGGTTCCTGGATCAATTCCAAGTATGATTTTTTCTGTTTTTCCTGTTTTTTTCTCTTGATTCATCTATCTCCCAAGCTAATCACATCACGAAAATATTCGTCATGACTATTTTGTTTGCCGAAATGCCTTATTTTGCAACATGCGAATTTCGGTATCACACAAAACTAAACAATTCTTCGTGTTCACAATAAAAGTAGCAATACTAATTGGTGCTGCCTATTTTATTTATGATAAATTGACCAACAATTCGCAACTAGATTTTGCTACGTTTTGGACGCAATTGGAGCACTCAAAACTGTTACATTTTTCAACTATTAGCGTGTTGCTTTTTATAAGTATTTTGAATTGGTTTGTCGAAATTGTAAAGTGGAAAACGTTGGTGAACAGTTTTAAAGAAATTTCACTTTGGGAAAGTGCTGCGCATACCTTGGGCGGATTAACGGCTTCGTTGTTTACGCCAAATCGCATTGGCGAATATGGTGCAAAAGCTTTGTATTTTCAGAAATCGGAACGCAAACGCGTTGTGGGACTGAATTTTCTTGGAAACGTTGCGCAACTATTAGCAACTATTTTTTTTGGTATGCTTGGTGGACTTTTTTTTATACTTCATTTTGAATTGACATTACCTTGGATAAAAGTGTGGCAAATTGTTTTTCTATTGATGATAATTGCGACATTGCTGATTGTGATTACAAAGCAAAAAATCATTCAAATTAAGGGTTTTTCTTGGGGACGTATGCGTGATTTTGTACGGAATGTTTCTGGGGGAATTCACTTGAAAAATTGTAGTTATGCGGTGATACGCTATTTGATATTTTCACATCAGTTTTACTTTTTGCTATTGTTTTTTGGCTTGAATACTTCGTACTTTTTAACCATGAGTACTATTGCAGTAATGTATTTAATTACGTCGTTGATTCCGATGTTGTTTATTTTTGATGTGGTTGTCAAAGGAAGTGTTGCCGTGTGGCTTTTTGGGTATCTTGATATTCCAGAATTGTCCATTTTAACCGTAGTTTCGTTAATGTGGATACTTAATTTTGTGTTGCCAAGTATTGTAGGAAGTTATTTTGTGTTAAACTTTTCAGTTCCAAAAAGCAACGAAAAATCTGTAGTGTCATGATGTTGATAATTCTTCTTTTCGTTTGTTTTAGCTACTTTTTGTTATTAGTATGTTTGATAGTTGGTTTTAGGAAATTGCCTGAAACTAAATTCAAAAAAACGCCGTCACAAACAAATTTTTCTGTGATTATTCCCTTTCGGGATGAAGCAACACATCTTCCAAATTTGTTAGCATCTATCGCTGCACTAAATTACCCTGAAAGCAACGTTTCGTTTTGGTTTATTGATGACGATTCTCAAGATGATTCGTGTACAATCATTGAAGAATTGAGTAAGAAACACGCGATACAAAACGTACATCTTCTTCAAAACAAACGCCAATCCAATTCGCCCAAAAAAGATGCGATAGTTACTGCCATTTCACATCTTAAAAATAATTGGATTGTAACGACAGATGCCGATTGTATGCTTCCAGAAAATTGGCTTCACATGCTGAACCAAAAGATTGTTTTAGAACAACCCAAAATGATTGCGGCTCCTGTGACATATGTGGAAGAAATGTCATTTTTCAAGTATTATCAACTCCTCGATTTTTTGAGTCTGCAAGGAACAACAATCGGAAGTTTTGGTATAAAGATTCCTTTTTTATGTAACGGTGCAAATTTAGCTTATCAAAAAGATGCTTTTTTAGACGTCGATGGTTTTTCGGGAAACGACACTCTTGCCAGTGGCGACGATGTGTTTTTATTGGAAAAGTTCGTTCAAAAATTTCCTGATGAAGTTGTCTATCTCAAATCAAAAGACGCTTTGGTAAAAACCTATGCGGTTTCCACATGGAAGGCATTTATTTCTCAGCGTGTGCGTTGGGCATCAAAAAGTGCTAATTATACACTGTACACAGGAAAAATAATCGGTATTATTGTGATGTTAATGAATTTGCTGTTTTGTGTACTTCCGTTGTTTTTATTTGGAGTGTTTTCATGGAAAGTTATTGTGTTGATTGTGGTTTCAAAAATAGTTCTCGATAGTGTTTTGTTACTTCAAACTTTACAATTCACACAACAAAAAATAAAGCCATTTTTCATCTTCATTAGTGGAATTACCTATCCATATCTTACTATTTTTATTTTTATAAAATCATTGTTTTCAAGTTATCAGTGGAAGAATCGAACGTTTAAGAAGTAATGACTTCTATTTCTCTTGATACAACCGCGAATCAAAGCTAAATTTTTGAACTTTTGCGACGGTTATTTTGTGGAAATCTATGTGTAACGGATTTAAGATATAATTGAATTCGTCTTTAACAATGGCAGAAGGCACTTTGAGTACGGCACATTTATTTTCCGTGACGAATTTGGTAAAAATTTCTTGCGTTTTGCTGTTGTATGGAAACGTATTCCAGTCTTTCGGAAGTTTTTGAAGTTCGTATATCGGAACTTCATCAGGAATGTCTACATGCACTAAAATACGATCGCTTGGCAAATCTTCTGTAATGTCAAGATGCATCACAACTTCCAAATATGCTAACGAAATGTGTTGCGAAGTATATACGGCACGCGTTCCAATTTCGTTCCAACGTCCGCCAATTTTTTCTGCACCAATTCCAGAAAGCAAGTTGTTTTTCCGTTTGGCTCTGTCAATTCTGTAAACAATCATCAAGCAAAAATTCCGTAATCAATACGTCGTATTTCGTCAATGACCAACTTTACACCATAACTCGTATCTAATAGTGAAAAAGGCGTTTGCCCGCCCAAAACTTTACTTTTTTTATTGAGCCATCTGGTAAATTTTTTCTCATCACCAAATACTTCAAAACCTTTTGAATATACTTCAGCAATTTCAAACAAACGCTCGCTAACTTCTTTATCGTAACTTGTTTTTTTAGATAAGGTAGAATACGATGCAGGCACAATTTCTGATATCTTTGTCAAAGGCAATGCGACACGCAGGCTAAATTTTTTCAATTGTGAACGTGTCACACCATTTCGTGTGGCGTGAATGACTTTTAGTTTGTTTTGTGGTGAGTCATTTCTGTTGTCAATATAGCTTGTAAGAGTCAGCGCTTCCATGTTTGAGTTATTTTACCTAATACATTATGTAAATTTACAAATATTTTATGAGATTAGCATTGAAGATTTCACTTTTTTCTTATTTTTAACAAAAACTAGCCGATGAGTTTATTTGGTTTGAAAACTTCGAATCCAGCGTTTACAAATTATTTTTGGGAAAATCCTCGTAGTAAAAGCGCTTCTGGAAAAATGACACTTCAGGGTGTGATTGCTAAATCTGTTTTTTGCTTACTACTTGTGACGCTTGCTGCTGCTTTTGTTTGGAAATTATATTTTGATGGTGTATCCATCACTTGGTACACTTCCGGAGGTATTATTGTAGCACTGTTATGCAGCATTCTTATTTCTGTAAAACGCGAATGGACAATGCCTTTGACGCTTATTTATGCGATTGCCAAAGGTCTTTTTATCGGTGGATTTAGTGCTATCATTCACGGAAAATTTCCGTATTTACCTTTTCAAGCCGTTATCATTACCTTGGCTACTTTTTTGGTCATGCTTTTTCTCTATCTTGCCAAAATAATCAAAGTCACGAAAAAGTTTAAAAGTGTTATCATTGCTGCAACTACCGTTATTTTTGTCATTTACATTACAGCCTTTATTCTGCGCTTTTTTGATATTTATATCAGCTTTCTTTGGAGCAGTTCTTGGTATGCAATTACCTTTAATGTGATTGTGGCGATTTTTGCTTCGTTAAGCTTGCTGCTCGATTTTGATTTTATTAATAAATACGTCGGAAAGGCAAAAAAGCACTACGAATGGTTTGCCACTTGGGGATTGCTCGTAACCATTATTTGGTTGTATGTAGAAATTTTACGTTTGTTACGAAAACTAGCCGTTCGGTAAAAAAGTACTTTCAATAATTGAATCTTTTAATCTTTCAATTAAAATAGAAAAAAATCACTGTTCTTCGACTTTTAAAATGATGGGCAGCATAAATTTTGTAGTCACGGGAATGCCTCTTTTGTAAGCTGGAGACACTTTCGGAAGTGATGCTGTACTGGCTTTGATTAAACTGTCTAACGACGGAATTTGTTTTGCTGTTAACACCGCTTTGTGAATACTTGAAACTTCAATCACGCCAAGTGTATCAATTTGTAATGCTACCTGAATGGTGTCTTGAATACGTTTGGTCACCGAAATAGTATGTTGCGAAAGTTTTTCGTGAATTTGATTGGTTAAGGTTTGAAAAAAACACGCTTTTTGCGCTTCTTTGTCCAATTCGTCACAGTTTGAAAAAGACGGAAACACATCTACCGTATTCAAATTGATACTTTCTTTTTCTTGCGCTATGATGGTTTCTTGCGAAACTACAGGCTTCTTAAAAAAGTCGCAAGACGCACAAACGCAAAATATCAGGCAATATGTCCAAAAATGTTTCATTCGTACAAATATCATGAAAAATACAACTTTTCAAGATTTTGCCGTCATTTTTAGTTTTTTTCTTCTGATTTTAAATGAATTTCTTCTTTTAACTCTCGAATTCGAGTGTTGACAATCGTTTTTATTTCCACTTTTGCTTCTGGAAATTTTTCCAAGAAACGCTCATACATTTTCATCTTTTCATCCAAATCTGCAAAATAATTATCTGCGCATTGTGCCAATCGTAACTGCGCCAATTCGTACTCAGGATTTTCGTCTAAAGCCATTTGAAAGAGTTTCATAGCTTTTCGGAATTCTTTTCGGTCAAAATGCACCATTCCCAAAATATAATAATCGCCCGAAGGATCGGTCATTTTTCCAACAATTGCTTGCGAAGCGTGATGTTCCGCTTTGTCTATAATTCCATCCTGATAATACAATTTCGCCAACTGCGAATGATAAAAATAATTTCCTGCATCGCGTTTGAGCGCCGCTTCGTAATATGAAATCGATTTTAAAATTTTATTCGTTCGATATGCAGAAAACGCTGCTTTTTCATACACATATTGCGTCGCTTTCTTTTCGTTAATCAATTTTTCAAACCAAAGCAATGCTTTCCTATAGGCTTTGTTAGCATACAATAATTGCGCGTTGAACCCAATGATTTTGGCATCTTCTTCATTGTTTTGCAAACCTTTTTGTATCAAATCTTCCGCTTTGTCAAATTCTTGATGTTCAATAGCACTTTTAATCAATTTGTAAATACTTTTTTGGTGTTGTGCATCTAGTTGAAAAGCCGTTTCATACGATTGCAAATAATCGTTTCGCTCCAGCGCTTCTTTTACCAATCCAATGTGATAATGAAAATTTGGGTTTAAGGTATCTTTTTCTTCCAGTTTCTCGAAAGTTTGTAATGATTTTTCGAGTTTTCCCGCACTAAATAACAACTTCCCATAATCATACAACACCAAGGTATTTAGTGAATCTACTTTGAGTACATTTTCATAACTTTTAATTGCTTTTTTAGTATTTCCTAAGGCTTTGTAGGCTTTCGCGATTTGCGTTTCGGTATAGTTATTTTTCTCTTGCTGATATAACTGAATGGCTTTTGAATAATTTCCGACCAAATACAAACTATCTGCAACAGACAAAGTCGAAGTTTGCGCTCCGACTTTGTAACATACTACACTCAACATACATGTGATGATTATTTTTTTCATGTAAATTTACTCTACTTTAAAGGCAATTGGCAATACATATTTTACACTTACTGGTTTTCCGTCTTTCATACCTGGCGAAAGTTTCGGTAGTTTTTCCACTACGCGTTCTGCTTCTGCAGTCAATTCTGGATGCGGTGAATTTACATCGAGTGCTGTAATAGCTCCTGTTTTGTCTACCACAAATTTTACAAATATTTTTTGCGTTCCTGACAATCCAAGCTGACTTGCTTTTTTCGCATTAAAATGTTGACTTACATGCGTAGCAATTTTATTCGTAAAACAGCTTTTTAAGTCTTCTAATGTTTGCTCATTTTCGCACCCTGGAAAAATAGGCGCGCTGTCTATAATTTGAAAAGAAATGGCTTCTTTTTCAATAGCTTCTACCGTATCTTCAGCCTCTGTTGTGCTGTCTTCGCAAGACGTATACACTAATGATACTAGTAAAAGCGGCACTAATACTAAATACTTTAATTTTAAAATTTCTCGGGATTTTTGTTTTGATAACATACTAATTCGTTTTTTGATTAATGAATGTTTAAAAAATTGATTGGTAAATGAAAAATGTTGTGTTTGAAAAACTTCTGATAACAATTTTTCGTAATAATTGGATTTGTTCGTGTGTTGAACAACTCTATCATCAGCAATGTATTCGTGTAGTTCTGAAATTCGTTTTTGATAGATGTAGACTAATGGATTGAACCAACATAGAATTCGTAAGAGTTCAAAATACAGCAAGTCTAGTGAGTGTTTTTCTTGAATGTGCACCAATTCGTGCGAAAGAATGTCTTCCAATTTGGCTTCGTCAATCTCTTCTCCTATAAAAACATAGCTAAAAATGGAAAACGCCAAGCTGCTTTTGGGTATGATGACAATGGTGTAGTTTTCGTGTTTTACAAAACGTCCTTTGAAACGAAGCTTGAGCAATTGTACTATTTTGTAGATGAATAGCAAACTACTTACTGCAATTCCAATAACTAAAAACCATTTCCAAGTAGGTTCAATAGTTTCGACTGCTTTTTGTGGTGTAAGCACAATTTCTGGTAGCAGAATAATGTATTCTTGCGGCACGACATTTTGAAAGCTTTCAATTTTGATGAATGGCAACACAAACGAAATCAACGAGGAAAAAATCAGATACATTCGATTCCAATTGAAAAAGGTTTCTTTTTTGAGAAACAAATCGTATCCCAATAAAAACAATAACTGAAACGCAACGACTTTGATAAAATAGACCATCATGACTCTTGATTATTTTTTTCGATTTCTCTTCGTATTTCTTCCAATTCTGAAGTACTGATATCATTTTTTTGCATAAAAAATGACACCATACTTTTAAAAGAGCCTTGAAAATAGCCATTTACCAATTTAGAAATGGACTGATTGCTATATTCCGATTGCGGCAATAAGGGAAAATAAATATGTCCTTTTCCAACTTTTTCGTATCCAACAAATCCTTTACTTTCCAAAATTCGCACAATGGTAGAAACCGTATTGTATGCAGGTTTTTCACCTTTGAGATGTTCAATAATCGTTTTTACATTGGCGCGTTCTAGCTGCCATAGAATTTGCATGATTTCCTCTTCTGCTTTTGTCAATTGCTTCATTGCTACTTGTATTAGTTTTTTCAACTAAATCCTTAGTTCAACAATACAAATATAACTAAAATTTTAGTTTGAACTAATTTTTTAGTTAAAAAATAGCAACTTTAACATTTTGAATGTCTTAAGATATATTATTTTGAAAAGTACTTTATTTGTCGAAAAGTTTGTTCTTTTTTAACGCCGTTTTCTGTAAACGTTTTTGACGTCCAGTTGCCTTGTGCGTCGTACACATATTCATAAGCTAATTTTGTATTTTCCTCAAAATCAATTCGTAAAAGCTCATCTCCGTATATAGAATAAGTTACTTCTTCAACTAATTGATTGCCTTTATAATAGTATGATTTATATCCTTCATTATTTTTTTCAGTGATTCGATATAATTTTTGAGACGTGATTGTATTGTCCTTAAAACGAACAGTATATTGAAGTGTTTTACAAAGTTTCCCATTGTTAGAATCATACTCATACATTTTCAAGTTTCCTTTAACTGTATTATATTTTATAATTGCTTGCCGAAGTCTGTTGTTACTGTCAAAAATGTATTGCTCTATACTAGTTTCTATAGAATCATTTCTTCGTTTGCGATAGGTATTAATTTTCTTTACAGTTTTACCATCTTTATTATATATGTATCTTTTATTACTTTTTAACTTATACTCAGAAAGGTTCCTTTTTGCAACAGGTTTTCCATATTCGTTACTAAAATCATATTCAAAAACATATGTTTTGATTTGAACCAATCTTTTTTTTTGATCATGTCCATAGAATATAACATAATCGCTATCGGGAATTCCTCCTTTACAACTTACAATATGACTTGTGAACACATGATTATTGAGCGATTCATGTTTGACAAGTAATGTATCTTTTTGATATGTATAGCGCTGTTTGAGAAAAAAATTGTTTTGGTAGGATGATTTTCCCCAGACTTCTTTGAGTTTACCATATTCAGTATAGATTCGTTTCTCCTCTTCGATATGTATTCTTTTCAAGTTATTTGTCGTTCTATCATAGATTTTCCTAGACTCAACTGAATGTATAAGTTGTCCAGAATCATTAAATGTATTTTGAATATCTGAGGAAACTATGCCGTTTTTATTAATGTATTCTCTTCGTAAAAGTTTGCCGTTTGAAAGATATTCAGACACTTCTTTAGATTCTTCTATAAATGTATCTGAACTAATTGTTTTATATTTTTTCAGAATGGAATCAAATTCAAATTGAATGTAAAGGTGTTTTTGTGTAGTTACTTTTTTAACAGCTCCTTTAAATTTTTCACCATGTAAAAAATAATCATGATAATAGGGTTGCGGAATCAAAGTCTCATTATCCAATACAGTTTGCGCATTTCCAAAAGAAAATGAACTCAACATAAAGAATAGTGTAAAATATAGATTCTGCTGCATCTATTAACTAACGAAAAAAGTCATACTTTATTAAAAGAGGAAGTGAATTTTTATGTAGAGGATTCTAGCATACGCTGGAATTAAGTGTTCAATTAGAGTAAGCACTTTTAAAAACCGAGTTTCCCTAAAATAAAAAAGCATCCCTATTTTCGGTGAAGAAAAAAGGAAAGCTTTTCATTGGTTTAACTACTAAACCAAGGCAAACCAAGGGTTTACCTTAAACAACACAACTAAATCATTTTGCCAAAAAAAGCTTCTCAACTTAGGAGAAGCTTTCTGCAATTTTAGCGGTCTGGACGGGACTCGAACCCGCGACCCCATGCGTGACAGGCATGTATTCTAACCAACTGAACTACCAAACCGTTGCTTGATTGCGGATGCAAATATACACCACAATTCTATTTATGCAAATATATTTTAGCAAAAAATTAAAGTTTTTTTAATCCCGCTATGCAAATTTTTGTCTTTCAACGAGATAAGTCAATAAAATTTTCTCAAAGTTTTCATTGATATCTGCCGCTACGTACTTTATTTTGTATTGCGCGCATTTCATTTTGAGCTGTGAAAAATAGTCCGACACTGCTTTTTGATAGTTTTCTTGTACGGTATCTGCATAAATGTCAATATGCTCGCCCGATTCTACATCTATGAAACGTTTGGGTTTGTTGTCGAAATCAAATTGTAATTCTTTTTGCGCATCAAACACGTGAAATAAAATGACTTCGTGTTTGTTGTATTTTAAATGCTGCAATGCTTCAAATAATTGTTCGTCTGCTACACCATCTTGAAACATGTCTGTAAAAAGAAAAATAAGACTTCTGCGCTTTATTTTCTCGGCTATTTGATGCAAATAGGTGTACGTGTCTGTTTTTTTGTTGCTGCGCTTTGTAGTGACTGCCGTATCAAGTGCATTCAACAACAACTGATGATGTCGCTCGCTTCCTTTTTCGGGCGCGTAAAAATCATACGTATCTGAATAAATACTCAAACCTATGGCGTCGCGTTGTTTTTTTAAAATATTCATCAAAGAAGCTGTTGCCAATGCGGAAAACCCGATTTTATTCAAGTTTTCTAAAGACAAATTCGCCACTTCAGGATAGTGCATGGAAGAAGAGTTATCAATAATGATATGACAGCGTAGATTGGTTTCTTCTTCATATTTTTTAGTGTACAATTTGTCCGTTTTGGCAAACAATTTCCAGTCAATATGTTTGGTGCTTTCGCCCGAATTGTAAATTTTATGCTCTGCAAATTCCGCAGAAAACCCATGAAATGGACTTTTGTGCATTCCCGAAATAAATCCTTCAACGACTTGCTGCGCGAGTAATTCCAGATTTTTAAATCCTGAGGTTTTATTGAGTTCTTGTTGTAAATTCAAATGATACAGACTTTAATGATGATATAAATGTACAATTAAATATTGTTTTGAAAGAACGTCACGAAGGTATGAAACTGTTTTTAACTCTTTTTAAGAAGTTAAATTGAAGCAAACAAAAAAGGCTTAGCAGTACGCTAAACCCTTTCTTCTTTTTCACTAAGTTGTATATTTCTTATGCTAATAGCTTGTCTAACACGTCTGTATAGGTACTTTTCTGAGCTACACCAACTTGACGACCAACTAATTCTCCGTTTTGGAACACCAATACGGTAGGAATGTTACGAACACCAAATTGAGAAGCATACTGCTGATTTGCATCAACGTCTAACTTACCAACAACAGCTTTTCCTTCATATTCTCCAGCAATTTGCTCTACAACTGGTCCTAACATTCTACATGGTCCGCACCAAGCTGCCCAAAAGTCAACCAACACTGGCTTATCGCTGTTCAAAACTACTTCTTCAAAATTTGCATCTGTGATTTCTAATGCCATAATTATATATTTTTAAAATGTTACTTTATTATTTGATTAATATGCAATATTAGTCAAATATTTTACCAAAACTTACATCTCACACATTTGTTTTGACTATGTTTATATTGATTTTTCTTATTACTATCTAAATCTCAATTATTTAGATAAAAAATCATTATCGAGTCACCTCAACAGTGTACGTTGCTATTAAATCTTCTTTGATGTATAAATGCACATCGTAAAATCCTGTGAATTCGAACTTGTAATCTATACTCAGCGAATTGTCTTTGATTGAAACTTCTTTCGGATAGATTTTGCGTTCTCTAAAACTACTTTCAATGACCAAATTGACATCTTTTTCAGCAACTTCTTTTTGCAACTGTAAGGTAAAATTGATGTTTTGATTTCTTTGAATGGCATTGTGCATTTTTTGTGGATATGTATGACCGCTGAAATACGCATACGCTTTATTATAGATAATTGGCGCGTCCATAAAATCGTCAAACGATGGCGTTTCTCCTTCCAACAAAAACCACTTTTTAATTATCGGATGATGATTTATCGCAAAGATTTTCGGATCAGACAGAAAAAATCCTTCGTTAAAGTCAAATTGAAATTGATTGGATTCAGGATTAGGATTACCACTCGCCCACGTTGGATCACACAAATACCATTTCCCATCAAGTTTTACCACATTCCAACTGTGATTAGGCGAATCTAAGGTTTTCAGATTGATAGTACTCGTTCTACCATAACCGTGAATCATTTCGCATTCAATATCTGCCAAATTCGCCAATTCTTTCACCAAATACGCATAACCTGTACATATCGTAGAACGGTTTTTGAGGAGTCTTTTAAAGACAATTTTCTGAAATTTAGAATTCCACGCTTTGAGTCGAGCTGGATTGTCTTTGTAGCGTTGGCGATTGCGTTTGTTGCGCTCGTACAAGCCGTAATTATTGGACACATTGCTACAAATCCATTTAAAAATAGCGCGAAATCGTTCCGCATCTGTGTCCAGTTGTGACGTGAGTTTGTAGACTAAATCAGGTAAGTTGTGCAATGTTTCATCTTTGTATTTCAGTGCTATTTCATCCGCTTTTTCAAAAGAAATATGACTAAAGTCTGAAATTTGAGCTGTTCCCTGAAATACAAAGATGTATAGGAATATGTATAATATAAATATTCGCATGAAACTGCATTGCTACGGTAGCAAGGTTAATTTTTCCGTTTCGATTTGTAACGCTTATTGGTGTTGACCGCGCCCATAATTTCAATCACCTCATCGGATAAAATTGCTTTTACAAATGTTGTGTCCTCTTTAATGCGGAATTCAATCGATTCGTAGCCTAAAAAGCTTATCACCAATACATCGCCAGTTTCAAGTGCTACAGGAAAGGTAAATTCACCTTTGGCATTGGTTACCGTTCCTTGGTTTTCACCTTTTAAAATAACATTGACACCTTCAAGCGGTCCTTGAGGATTGCTAACTGTTCCTTTAATAATTCGTCCCTTTTGTGCACTTGTGTTTTGTCCGTACATCGGATTGAACGCAAAAATGAGCATCATTATCAACGCTGCATACCAAGCTTTTTTCGGAATTGTAATGTGTGTTTTCATCTGTTTCTTTTTTTAATCTATGTTAAATGTATTGTTGCTATTGTAATTATCAAAACCATTATGAGTAAACTCTCGGTTTGAGTGAGTAAATGGCTAATTTGATGTAATTTAAGCTTTTATTGAGCGAATTACAATAGTTTCAAACCAAATTAACATTCTCTCTTTTTTGTTATTTGTTATTTGTTTTTCGGTGTTTCCTATAACACCCAACACCAAAAACCTAACACCTAATTAATCCGATACAACACGTCTTCTTCCGTCAACGCATCTAACAATTCTTGGGTAATGTTTACTTTTTTCTTTTTACTTGGTGCTTTGAGTTTTATTTTTTCGTTGGCTTCATATAAGGTAAAATGCAAGGCTTTGTCACCTTTGTGTGTAGAAATGATATCGTTGATGCAATTCAATGTTTCTTCTTTCAATTCGTTGACATCCAATTGAATAGTGAGTTTTTTAGCTGCAGTTTCCATGACATCTTGCAGCAATTGCATGGAATTGAATTGCAATCTCGGTTCACCGCGTTTTCCTGTATCACGATTTACCCAACCTTCCCGAATAAACGCTTTGATATACACAAACGAATTGGGCACAAAGAAATGTCTGAACTTTAAGTATTCTTCTCCAAAAATTCGAAATTCGTGCGAATTGTTGTAATCTTCTACCGTAAACAATGCCCAACCTTTGCCGTTTTTGGAAACTCTATGTTGCACTTCCGTCACAACGCCACCAAACGAAATTTCACGATTTACATAGTCTTCCATTCGTGAAAAACAACTCAAATCACCATTACAGAAGTATTCCATCTCGGTTTTAAAATCGTCCAACGGATGTCCCGAAATATAAATTCCCACAACTTCTTTTTCGCGCGCCAACTTCTCCATCGTTCCCCATTCTTCACAAGGCGGCACTTTGGGTTCTGCAATTTGCACTTCGCTCGATTCGCCAAACAAACTTACCTGGGCTGAGTTTTGATTTTCTTGGAATTTTGCTCCGTATTTCACGGCTTTTTCTAAAAAAGTTACGCCGTCGCCTTCCGTGTGAAAGTATTGTGCTCTATGTGTATCGCCGAACGAATCAAATCCGCCTGCTAAGGCTAAGTTTTCAAAGGCTTTTTTGTTGGCGGCGCGTAAATCAATTCGTTTTGCCAAATCGAACACAGACTTATATTTTCCATCTGCGCGTTCTTTTACAATAGTTTTTACCGCGCCGTGTCCCACACCTTTAATTGCGCCCATTCCAAAACGTACCGCACCTTGATCGTTTACTGTAAACTTATAGAACGATTCATTCACATCTGGACCTAATACGTCCAATTTCATACGCTTACATTCTTCCATAAAGAAGGTAATCGTTTTGATATCGTTCATGTTGTTGGATAGTACTGCCGCCATGTATTCCGCAGGATAATGTGCTTTTAAATAGGCAGTTTGATACGCAATCCAAGCATAACAAGTTGAATGCGATTTGTTGAAGGCATACGCTGCAAACGCTTCCCAGTCTTTCCAAATTTTTTCCAATTTGTCTTCTGGATGTCCTTTAGCAGATGCTTGCGTAATAAACTTCGGCTTCATCTTGTCCAAAACCGCTTTTTGCTTTTTTCCCATCGCTTTACGCAAGACATCGGCTTCACCTTTGGTAAAATCGGCTAATTTCTGCGACAACAACATCACTTGCTCTTGATAGACCGTAATTCCGTAAGTTTCTTCCAAGTATTCTTGACACGCTTCTAAATCGTATTCAATGTCTTCTTCTCCGTGTTTTCTGCGGATGAAACTTGGAATGTATTCCATCGGTCCTGGACGATATAACGCATTCATAGCAATGAGATCGGCAAACGTTGTCGGTTTGAGCGATTTCATGTGTTTTTGCATTCCGGGCGATTCGTACTGAAACACACCAACCGTTTCTCCTCTTTGGAATAATGCGTAGGTTTCTTCATCGTCAAGCGGAATGTTTTCGATGTCGATGTCAATTCCGTGTTTGTATTTGACAAGCTTGACCGTATCTTTTATCAGTGTCAGCGTTTTGAGTCCTAAGAAGTCCATTTTCAGTAAGCCAGCACTTTCCACTACTGAGTTGTCAAACTGTGTACAGTACATGTCGGAATCTTTTGCCAACGCGACAGGAACGAATTTGGTAATATCGTCTGGTGTGATGAT
Source organism: Kordia periserrulae (assembly GCF_003054265.1). GTDB lineage: Bacteria > Bacteroidota > Bacteroidia > Flavobacteriales > Flavobacteriaceae > Kordia > Kordia periserrulae. Next base: position 395,115 of record NZ_QBKT01000001.1, read on the forward strand.
GACTCCACAAGCGTGAATTCCCGTATTTCGTACCGAACCTTCCAATACGCGCGCCATATTGATGGTTTCTGCTTCGAGCCCATCTTCTTCGGAAAGATTCAACAGTTCGTTGATTTGAACGACTTCTTCTGCTCTAAATTTTTGTTTGAGTTCCGCCTCCGATTTTCCAAAAATCTTTTCCAGTTTTGTATTCGGAATCAGTTTGGCAATTCTGTCCGCTTCGTTGAGAGGTAAATCCAACACACGCGCTGTATCACGAATGGAGGATTTTGCCGCCATCGTTCCATACGTAATGATTTGCGCCACTTGATTTTCGCCGTATTTATCAATTACGTATTGCATCACGCGACCGCGACCTTCATCGTCAAAGTCAATATCAATATCGGGCATGGAAATACGATCTGGATTTAAGAAACGCTCAAAAAGTAAGTCGTACTTTATCGGATCAATATTGGTAATCCACAAACAATACGCCACTACCGAACCTGCTGCTGAACCACGTCCTGGACCAACCGAAACGTCCATGTTTCGCGCTTCTCGGATAAAATCTTCTACAATTAAGAAATAACCTGGATATCCTGTGTTTTCAATGGTGGCTAGCTCAAAATCGAGCCGTTCTCTGATTTCAGGTGTGATTTCGCCGTAGCGTTTTTTGGCACCTTCATACGTTAAGTGACGTAGATATTTATTTTCTCCACGCTTTCCGCCGTCCATTTTGTCTTCTTCGCATTGAAATTCTTCTGGAATGTCAAATGCTGGCAATAAGACATCGCGTGCTAACTCAAACGATTCTACTTTGTCAATGACCTCTTGAACATTCAGAATGGCTTCTGGTAAATCTTTGAACAAGGTTTTCATTTCGTTTGGCGACTTGAAATAGTATTCCTGATTCGGCAAACCGTAACGATAACCACGTCCGCGACCAATAGGCGTTGCTTGTTTTTCACCATCTTTTACACACAATAATACGTCGTGTGCGGTGGCATCTTCTTGTGAAATATAATAGGTATTGTTGGTTGCGATTAACTTGATATCGTGTTTTTTGGCAAGTTGCACCAAGACATCATTTACGCGATTTTCATCTTCTTGATTGTGACGCATGATTTCCACATACAAATCGTCTTGAAAGGTTTCTTTCCACCATAATAAGGCTTCTTCCGCCTGAGCTTCTCCAACATTTAAGACTTTGCTTGGCACTTCTCCGTACAAGTTTCCGGTAAGCACCATGATATCTTCTTTGTATGTTTCGATGACATTTTTATCAATTCGTGGTACGTAGTAAAATCCTTTGGTGTATGCAATGGAAGACATTTTTGCCAAATTGTGATAGCCATTTTTGTTTTTGGCTAATAGTACAATTTGATATCCGTTGTCTTTTCGGGTTTTGTCTAAATGATCTTCGCAGACGAAAAATTCGCATCCTACAATCGGTTTTAGTAATTGCAAGTTGGATTCTTCACCATTTTCTGCAGCTTCCGCGATTTTTGCTTCGATTCCTTTGTTGTAACCACTTACTTCTCGCACAAAGTGAAACGCGCCCATCATATTTGCATGATCGGTAATGGCAACGGCTGGCATATTGTAATCGGCAGCAGCTTTTACCAAATCGGCAATGCTTGAAGTGGATTGCAAAACGGAGAATTGCGAGTGATTGTGCAAGTGTGCAAACGCTGCATCTTTTAGTACTTCAATATTTTCGGCGATTTCTTGCTTTGAAATTCCGCCGTCCGTTTGTTCTTTTGCTAAACGCTCTCTGATTTTTTGAGAAGCTGCTTTGAGATTGATGTGTTTTAGACCAATCATTTCGATTGGCTTCGGATTGTTTTCCGAGAAACGCTCAAAGTAATCAGGCGCGACATCAAGTTGTTCAATGGTGTATTCTCTTCTTCGGATAAGTTCTAGAAAACAGCGTGTTGTTGCTTCCACATCGGCAGTTGCGTTGTGCGCTTCTCCAAAACCGACTCCGAATAAGTATTCGTGTAATTCCGTTAGTGTGGGTAGTTTGAACTTTCCGCCACGTCCGCCAGGAATTTTACACAATTGCGCAGTATCTTCCGTACAGGTGTCCAACACCGGCAATTCTTGTAAATTGTTGACAACATTTTCACGATAGAATTCCGCACCCATGATATTGACATCAAAGCCAACATTTTGTCCGACAATGAATTTTGCTTTTGACAGCGCGATGTTGAATTTTGCCAACACTTCTTGGAGTGAAATTCCTTGTTCTTGTGCCAATTCGGTAGAAATTCCGTGAATTTTCTCAGCATCGTACGGAATATTAAATCCGTCAGGTTGTACCAAATAATCTTGATGTTCGATGAGATTTCCTAGTTCGTCGTGCAATTGCCAAGCGATTTGTATGCATCGTGGCCAATTGTCGGTATCAGAAATTGTTGCGTCCCAACGTTTTGGTAATCCTGTTGTTTCGGTATCAAATATTAAGTACATAGAATGCTTTTGTAAAGAGGAAATTGAACGGATAAAATTACAAATTTATTTCCTGATTTTGAGAAGGAGTTATCAACACCGTATTAGTGGTTGAGCGGTTTGTTGGAGCTCTTTTTAGGCGCGTATTTCAACTCTTTCTTAGTGAAGTTATTCACTTTTTTGCGCCTAAAAAAGCGACTAGCGAAGACACGACCGCACTTTTTCGTGCGGGAATACCAAAAAAAATAAATTTAACTCCTTGTTTTTCAGAAATTATAGTATTTTTGCAGCCTTATTAATAATCGAGGTCGTGAACCTCACAAATTAATTTTTTATGCCTGTTAAAATTAGATTACAGAGACACGGTAAAAAAGGAAAACCTTTTTACTGGATTGTTGCCGCTGACGTGCGTGCAAAAAGAGATGGTCGTTACTTAGAGAAATTAGGTACGTACAATCCAAACACAAACCCTGCAACGATTGACTTAAATGTTGACGGTGCTGTACAGTGGTTACAAAATGGTGCGCAGCCAACTGATACTGCGAGAGCAATTCTTTCTTATAAAGGTGCTATGTACAAAAATCACTTATTAGGTGGTGTACGTAAAGGTGCTTTGACTGAAGAGCAAGTTGAAGAGAAATTCAACGCTTGGATTGAGCAAAAAGAAGGAAAAGTACAAGGAAAAGTTGACAGTTTAGCAAAAGCTGAAGAAGAAGCAAGAGCAAAAGCTTTGGAAGCTGAGAAAGCTGTAAACGAGGCGCGTATTGCTGCCAGTGCTCCTGTAGTGGAAGATGCAGCGGAAGATGCTGGAGAAGTTCCTGCTGCAGGTGAAGAAGAATAAATTATAGCTCGATATAATTTTTAGCCTAGTAAATGTTAATTTTGCTAGGCTTTTTTTATGTTATTGATATGAAAGTTGAAGATTGTTTTTATTTAGGAAAGATTGTTAAGAAATACAGCTTTAAAGGTGAGTTGTTGGCAAAATTGGATACCGACCAACCTGATTTGTACGAAGATTTAGATGCTGTTTTTGTGCAATTAGGACGTGATTTTTTGCCGTTTTTTATTGAGAAATCCTCGTTACACAAATCAGATTTGCTTCGAATTAAGTTTGAAGATGTTGATACAGAAGAAGATGCCGACCAACTATTGAAGTGTGATTTGTATTTGCCTCTAGCTGCCTTGCCAAAATTAGAAGGCAATAAGTTTTATTATCATGAAATTATTGATTTTACAGTAGAAGACGCTTCTTTTGGAATCGTAGGAACAATTACTGGCGTGAATGATACGACTTCGCAACCGTTGTTTGAAATTGAACGCGATGGTATTGAAATTTTAATTCCGATGAACGATTCTATTATCAAAAAAGTTGATCGGAAAGCGAAAAAAATTCACATTGAAGCGCCCGAAGGATTGATTGATTTGTATTTGGAGTAAAAGTCAACTATTTCGGAGAAAAACCAAGAAGCATTTAGGAGAGACTATTGAAACATTTCGACGCAAGCATTGGAGAATTTTTAATCTCGATTATTGAGTAAGCTCTCACAATAAAAACTGTAAGAGCTTTTTTTACTAAAATTTTGACGTAGTTATATACTAAATGTCACAATAATAGATTGAATCAGGCTCGCCACACGCTGGTCTGTGTACTGAAAGTCCACAACCTTCATGCAAGAATGTTACATTTTTTATTGGTTCATCTGGCGTATCTCCTCCATCGTTTGGAGCTGCGCCACCTAAAACTGCTTTTGAATCTAACATTGAGATTCTTTCTTTGACGAATGTCAACTTTTTAAGTTGTTTTTTCATTTTGATTAGATTTTTTATGGTTAATACACTTTAAAGTGCAGAATTATTATTTTTGTTACCCATTGTTTTTCAAATAATTATGAGCAAACCTTTTCGATTCAAACAATTCACCATCCTTCAAGATAAAACTGCCATGAAAGTAGGTACGGATGGCGTTTTACTCGGTGCTTGGACGTCCGTTGAAAGTAATCCGTTTTCTATTTTAGATATTGGTGCAGGCACAGGATTGATTGCGTTGCAATTAGCACAACGCTGTCATGCCGAAGTGATTGATGCTATTGAGATTGACGATGATGCTTATGAGCAAGCGGTTGAGAATTTTGAAAATTCTCCGTGGAGCGACCGACTGTTTTGTTACCACGCAGGTTTGGATGAGTTTGTCGCTGAAATTGACGACAAATACGATTTGATTGTTTCCAATCCACCTTTTTACACTGAAAATTACAAAAGCGACAATACACAACGTGATTTGGCTCGTTTTACAGATTCGCTGCCTTTTGAAGAACTGATTGCTGGCGTTGCGCACTTGTTAGAACCTACAGGAACCTTTCACACAATTATTCCACATAAAGAATTCGCGCATTTTATTCATCTGGCGAAAGCCAACAACTTATTTCCATATAAAACTTGCCATGTAAAAGGAAATCCGACTGCCGATTTTAAACGAAGCATGATTTCGTTTTCGTTTGAAGAAAAGACACATTTGATAGAAGAATTGACTATTGAAACGGAAAGACATCAATATACGGACGCTTATATTTCACTAACGAAGGATTTTTATTTAAAATTATAACAATTAGTCTTTGTTTTGTGACATTTCATTAATTACATTTGTGAGCGCGATTTACAAACATTGCGTACATTTGAGTAGTTAAAAAAATGCTATAAACACACGATTGATGAAACCAGATTTATTCCAAGCTCCTGATTACTACAACTTAGACGAGCTATTAACTGAAGAACATAAATTAGTACGAGATGCTGCCCGCGAATGGGTAAAAAGAGATGTATCTCCCATTATAGAAGAGTATGCACAACGCGCCGAATTTCCAGAGCAAATTATTGATGGATTGGCAGGAATTGGTGCTTTTGGACCGTATATTCCAGAAGAATATGGCGGTGCTGGTTTGGATCAGATTAGTTACGGATTAATCATGCAAGAAATAGAGCGTGGTGATTCTGGCGTGCGTTCTACAGCTTCTGTACAATCTTCCTTAGTGATGTATCCTATTTGGAAATACGGAAATGAAGAACAACGCAAAAAATACTTACCAAAATTAGCTTCTGGCGAATGGATGGGTTGTTTTGGATTGACAGAGCCAGATCACGGAAGTAATCCTGGTGGCATGACGACCAACTTTAAAGATATGGGCGATCATTATTTATTGAATGGCGCTAAAATGTGGATTTCCAACGCGCCATTTGCACAAGTTGCTGTGGTTTGGGCAAAGAATGAAGAAGGAAGAATTCACGGTTTAATCGTAGAGCGTGGTATGGAAGGATTTTCTACTCCTGAAACGCACAACAAATGGTCGTTACGTGCTTCTGCTACTGGCGAATTGATTTTTGACAATGTAAAAGTTCCAAAAGAAAACTTATTACCAAACAAATCAGGATTGGGCGCGCCACTTGGCTGTTTGGATTCTGCACGTTATGGAATTGCTTGGGGCGCTATCGGAGCTGCGATGGATTGCTATGATACTGCATTGCGTTACAGCAAAGAGCGTATTCAATTTGGAAAACCAATTGGCGGATTCCAATTACAACAAAAGAAATTAGCCGAAATGATTACCGAAATTACCAAAGCGCAATTATTAACATGGCGTTTGGGTGTGTTGCGTAATGAAGGAAAAGCTACTTCTGCACAAATTTCAATGGCAAAACGTAACAATGTAGCGATGGCGTTAGATATTACACGTGAAGCACGTCAAATGTTAGGCGGAATGGGAATTACGGGAGAATATTCTATCATGCGTCACATGATGAACTTGGAAAGTGTAGTGACGTACGAAGGAACACACGATATTCACTTATTAATCACAGGATTGGATATTACTGGATTAAACGCTTTCAAATAAAATAAGAAGGCTTTACGAAGCTTTTTTCAATAAATCAAAACATGGGCAACGTTTACAACGCTTGCCCTTTCCTTTTTTATATTTCTTGCAACACTTACTTTTAACGTTCTTGACAATCTTAACTTTTTCCTTCTTCGATTTTGCAGGAACTTCTTCTAAAGCAATTAAAAAAGACATAAAAACTGAGTTCTAATTTCGAGGACAAATATAGTTATTTTAATTTATTCTAAATAAAAAAATTAAATTTTAACAACACAAGAAATAGCGTTGTGATTTTAAGAAAAAAAAGTAAAAAGAAAGCGTGGTGTGCGAAAGAAAGTTTGGGAAATCTCTTTTTAGGTTAATGGAAGTTATTTTAATTACTAAATGAGACCCCCTAATTTCTCAATTTAATACATAACTAACTTTTATATTTCTCTAAGTTTCCTCAGCAACACTAAAAAAAAGGGAGAATCACAAGTCATGATCTCCCTTTTATCTAATAGAATAATACTATTATAATGAGATTCCCCTAAACCTCAATATGTTTTTAACAAAATTACACGATATCTTCGGAGAAGGGTACGATTAAACATTACTTGTGTTACGGTTTTACCGTAATTATATTACGTTTAGCTTTTTATATTTCACAAATCATTATTTATCAGTTATTTATAATAAAAAACTATTTTCGACGATAAAAAATAATCGAACAAAATTCGTTTCCAAGTTAAAAAATTTAAAAATGAAAGAAGTAGAACTTGTAGAAAAAGTCATAAATTATCTCATTAAGTCTAATGCTGTTTATGGAGAAAATAACATATAAATATAAATAACATGAATCAAAGCATAATAAGACCAGAAAAAATACGAGTTGATATAGAAAATTTAGAATATTGGAAAACAGGAACCTACACTGGAGTAGATTACAAATATAACGGAAAACCATTCACAGGCTTTGCCGTATTGGGATATTACAACAATGGTCAAATTGAAGGTGAGTGGGAATATCATGACGGTGAAAAATTGGGATGGGAAATTGATTATTATGAAAATGGTAATATTAAAGAAAAAACCTTGACTTATGGAGCTACTTCAATCGTATTTTACGAATACGATGAACAAGGTAATATAATTGATCACGGCTTCGTTGCTCCCAAAACTATTTATAACGAATGTGCAAGACTTATCGGCATGCAAGAAATAGAAGAAGATGACTAATCATTTTTTAGTGGGTTAAACTAACATTCATGCAAAAATTAGAAGAATACCTAATCGAAAATAATATAAAAGATAGTTCTGGTATTCCGATAACTGAAATAGAAAACTTCGAACAAAAATTGAACATTAAGTTTCCTAAAGCCTATAAAGAATATAATGAGCTGGCGAAAGCTAATTTAAAAGAATATGGTCTAGAACATTTAATCACAAAAGATTTTTGGGTCATTGGAGAAATATATGGCTCTTTGTATATCAATTTTATATATTTAGACGAAGGAGATGATCCACCAGTATATGGCTTAGATATGGAGAATTATGAAGATTATCCAGAAAAATTTTTCAGAAAAATAGCCAACAGCTTTTCTGAATATGTAGAACGAGCTATTGACAGTTATGATCCTAGATATGATAGATAGGACTATATAAAGCTTTGAAAACTATAGATAAATAAAGCTATGTTAAAAAATAAATATTGTAAAGTGGGAGATCGTCCCGTTAAAGGAATACAAAGTAAAGAAGGTTTCGGCGTGTATGTTTTTAATTGGGAAACTGGAAACTTTGATTTAGACCTAGGTTATTTGGAAAAAATTTACTTTGGTTCTATGGACGATGTTGAAGAATTAACCAAAGAAGAATTTGAGATTTACACAAAACGCTTGAGAGCAGAATTTAAAAAACAAAAAAAGCTTCACAAATTTGTGAAGCTTTTTTAAAGTACTCGAGGCGGGACTTGAACCCGCACGAACTAATGTTCATTGGATTTTAAGTCCAACGTGTCTACCAATTCCACCACTCGAGCTTGGACTTTTAACTATTATTTAGAGCGAAAAACGGGGCTCGAACCCGCGACCTCAACCTTGGCAAGGTTGCGCTCTACCAGCTGAGCTATTTTCGCAGTTTGTTTGTATGAACGTACAATACTATTGCTGTATTGCGGATGCAAATTTAAAACATTTCTTTAAATACCAAAGCGTTTTCTATAAAAAGAATGAACTTTTTTATAATTCACTCGTTATCAACTACTTTTTTTTGCGTACCAACATCCGTTTGATTTCGTTGAGCTTCATCAAAGCCTCTACAGGCGTCAGCGTATCGATGTCGGTCATCAAAATTTCTTCCTTGATTTCTTCCAACAACGGATCGTCCATGTTGAAGAAACTCAATTGCATATCGTTTTCTACACTTTTTAAATCGTCTGCCAATTCTTCGCTGGAATGCGATTTTTCTAAGCGTTTGAGAATTTTATTGGCTTTGTGAATGACTTGCTGCGGCATTCCTGCCATTTTTGCCACGTGAATTCCGAAACTATGTTCGCTTCCACCTTTGACCAATTTTCGCAAGAATAACACATTGTCTTTCAACTCTTTTACAGACACATTATAATTCTTGATGCGATCAAAAATCTCGGTCATTTCGTTGAGTTCATGGTAATGTGTTGCAAACAAGGTTTTCGCGCGTGATGGATGCTCGTGCAAATATTCTGAAATCGCCCACGCAATCGAAATTCCGTCATACGTACTCGTTCCACGACCAATTTCATCCAACAATACCAAACTTCTATCCGAAATATTATTCAAAATTGACGCGGTTTCGTTCATTTCTACCATAAAAGTCGATTCGCCCATCGAAATATTATCGCTCGCGCCTACTCTGGTAAAAATCTTATCCACCAAACCAATTCGCGCCGAATCTGCAGGTACAAAACTTCCCATCTGTGCCAACAACACAATCAAAGCAGTTTGACGCAAAATAGCCGATTTACCACTCATATTCGGTCCCGTAATCATGATGATTTGTTGGGCTTCTCTATCGAGATACACATCGTTGGCAATATAACTTTCGCCAATGGGCAACTGCTTTTCAATCACTGGATGACGTCCATTTTTTATCTCTAAATCGTACGAATCGTCAATTTGTGGATATGTATAATTGTTGTCTTTCGCTAACATGGCAAATCCACACAAACAATCCAACTTCGCAATAATATTCGCGTTTTGCTGAACAGATTTGATATATTGATGCATCCAAACGACCAAATCGGCAAACAACTCTTGTTCTATCTGCATGATTTTTTCCTCAGCACCCAAAATCTTCGTTTCGTATTCCTTTAACTCTTCTGTAATATAACGTTCCGCACTCACCAACGTTTGCTTTCGCGTCCACGTTTCTGGCACTTTTGCTTTATGCGTATTTCGAACTTCAATATAATACCCAAACACATTATTGGACGCGATTTTTAAGGACGGAATTCCCGTTGCAGCAGATTCACGTTCCAACATTTTGTCTAAATAATCTTTCCCCGAAAAGGCAATCCCGCGCAATTCGTCCAACTTATCAGAATAACCATTCGCAATGGCATTTCCTTTTAAAATATTGACTGGCGCTTCTTCGTTGAGTGTTTCTTTAATTTTGGAGCGCAGCAATTCGCATTCATGAATCGTATCTCCAATAACTTTCAGTGCTTCGTTTTTACTTTTACTTGTAATTTGTTTGATGGGAATAATAGCTTCAAGCGAATTTTTCAGTTGAATGACTTCTCTTGGCGAGATTTTCCCTGTGGCGACTTTGGAAATCAAGCGTTCAATATCACTAATTTGTTTGATGTGATGCTGAATTTTTTCCAGTTCTGCAGTTTCTTGAAACAGATAATTTACCACTTCATGTCGCTGTTTTATCTGCTGACTGTTCTTTAGTGGCAAGGCTAACCAACGTTTCAACAAACGTCCGCCCATCGGAGAAATGGTTTTATCAATCACATCCAACAACGTAATTGCATTCATGGCGGTTGAAGCGTACAATTCCAAATTTCGAACCGTAAAGCGATCCATCCACACATATGCATCTTCTGCAATTCGGGCAATCGACGTAATGTGTTGCAATTGGTTGTGACGCGTTTCCGATAAATAATGCAAAACCGCGCCAGAAGCAATAATTCCTTCCTGCAAATCTTCTACACCAAAACCTTTTAACGAACTGGTATCAAAATGTGTGATGAGTTTTTCGTGCGCAAAGTCCGATTTAAACACCCAATCTTCCAAATAAAACACATGAAAGTCATTGCCGAACGTTTCTGTAAATGCTAGTTTTTTCTGCTTCGGAATGAGAATTTCGCTCGGTTTAAAATTTTGCAAGAGTTTGTCAATATATTCTGCTGAACCTTGCGTTGTCATGAATTCTCCCGTAGACACATCTAAAAAAGAAACGCCCAACAGCTTTTTTCCATAGTGAATGGCACACAAAAAATTGTTCGTTTTGGCTTGCAACACTTCGTCGTTAAACGCCACACCTGGCGTTACCAATTCGGTGACGCCGCGTTTTACAATAGTTTTTGTTTGTTTCGGATCTTCTAGTTGGTCACAAATTGCCACGCGCTCGCCTGCTTTGACGAGTTTTGGCAAATAGGTATTGAGCGAATGGTGTGGAAATCCTGCCAATTCAACATTTTCACCGCCGTTATTTCGATACGTTTGTACGATGCCTAAAATATGAGCCGCTTTCACAGCGTCTTCTCCAAACGTTTCATAAAAATCGCCCACTCTAAAGAGCAACATCGCATCAGGATATTTGCTTTTGATGCTATTGTATTGCTTCATCAACGGAGTTACTTTTTTCGCGCTACTTTTTGCCAATGTTTGGAGTTTTTAATGTTATTTTTGCAGAAATCAATTGATATGAACTCATATAACCTTTTTGTGCTTGCTAAAAAATTGTGATTTTAATTCCTGTATTCGTCTTTTTTGAGTTCCGTAACGTTGCTATGCAACTAAAAAAATACTTCAACAGAACTTAAAATTCCTAATTTTCGCCTAAACACAAAAAGTCTACATGAGTTCATCGCGAATTTAAGTAAATTCAAGGAAAACTTACGAAGTATCTATGAGAAAACTCAAAAATAGTGAATTGAACAGATTGAGTGTAGACGAATTCAAATCGTCACAAAAAACACGTCTTATTGTTATCCTTGACAATATTCGCAGTTTGAACAATATTGGCTCAGTTTTTAGAACGAGTGATGCCTTTTTGGTGGAAAAAATCTACTTGTGTGGCATTACCGCAAAACCACCGCATAAAGACATTCACCGAACGGCTTTGGGCGCTACGGAATCCGTGGCGTGGGAATACCGAGAAGATACCTTAGCACTTGTAAAAGAATTGCAAGAAAACAACGTACAAGTCGCTTCCATTGAACAAGCCGAAAATGCTGTGATGCTTCACGAATTTGCACCCGAAAAGGGAAACACTTACGCACTTATTTTTGGAAACGAAGTAAAAGGTGTGCAGCAAAAAGTGGTTTCCGCCAGTGATTACGTAATTGAAATTCCGCAATTTGGCACCAAACATTCGTTGAATATTTCGGTAAGTGCTGGCGTGGTGATTTGGGATGTGTTTTCGAAGCTGCGCTTCTTCTAGACTCGCTGCGCTCTTGGATACGCTTTGCTTTAGACTCGGCTGACGCCTTTTAGACACGCTTCGCTTTGGATTTTTGGACTGCTGACGCTTTTAGTATTTTTCTTTTTTTAGAATAATCTTACTGTCATTCCGTACTTGATGCGGAATCCACTTTGCAATTTCTATTATTTTTTTTGATAGCTCAACTAGTAAATCGAAATAGATTCCTGCCTACGCAGGAATGACAGATTGTTTTCCAAGGAAAAAGGCGAACAGCCGCGTCCAAAGCGTCAGCGCGTCTCGTTTTCTAAAAAGTCTAAAAACTATTGATTTCCGAAATAATCTTCTGATAATCATTGGCATTCGCTACAAAATCCAAGTCAGAAACGTCGATGATTTTTACGTTGAGGTTTTTGTGTGTTCGGATGAATTCTAAATATCCGTTGTTGATTTTTTCTAAATATTCCGAAGGTATTTTTTGTTCGTAGTCACGTCCGCGTTTTTTGATGTTTCGCAACAAACGTTCGGTATTTTGATAGAGATACACATACAAATCAGGTTTTGGAATTTCTTTGTACATGATATCAAATAACTTTCGGTAGAGTTTGTATTCTTCTTGTTGCAACGTGACTTTCGCAAAGATGAGCGATTTTACCACGTCATAATCGGACACTATAAAATCTTTAAACAAATCCAATTGCGCTAAATCGTCTGAAATTTGCTGATACCTGTCTGCCAAAAACGACATTTCTAACGGAAACGCATAGCGACTGTTATCTTCGTAAAATTTTGGCAAAAACGGATTGTCTGCAAAACGTTCTAAAATCAGCTTTCCGTTAAAATCTTCTGCAATTTTGGTCGCTAATGAAGTTTTTCCCGCTCCAATGTTCCCTTCTATGGCAATGTAATTAAAACGAGAAAAACTCTTTTCAGCATTCGGGTTTTTCAATGTTTCTTTTTGCTTTTCTATGTCTTGAACAGGAATTTCATCGTTTAATTGCGATATTGTTTTTTTAAGTGTTGGATGAATTTTACTCGGCGCAATATCACACAAAGGATGCATGACAAATGCGCGTTCATGTGCCAACGGATGCGGCAATGCTAACAATTCGGTTTTCATGACAACATCTTCGTAAAAGATAATATCAATATCAATGGTCCGATCTTGATAGCCTTTTTGCTCACTTCGCACACGACCTAATGCTACTTCAATTTCCAAAATTTGCATCATCATTTCTGCGGGATGCAACGCAGTTTCCACACACAAACAGGCATTGTAAAAATCATTTCCATCATATCCCCAAGAAGGTGTTTTATAAATAGGAGAAATTTTCACAATCCGCCCCACTTTTTTAGAAAGCTCGTCTACAGCGTTTTGCAAATGTGCGCGTTTGTCGCCAACATTACTTCCGATTGAAATGTATGTAGTATGTAACAGGTTTGGATGCAATTAAATCGATTTTTTGCGCTGAAAATAATTCCGCCAAAGATAGTCAAAATATGCAGACAGGAATTGCCAAACGGAAGAAAGAACATGTTAACTTATCAACACAGCAACCACATTAAGCATGATAAAACTGTAACTTTTACAGAGAAAACCACACTTACTTTCTAATTCAATTATTAATAGATATTTTTGTGTAAAATATAGACACTATGAATTTTTTTAAACGTGTATTGTCCACAATTGTGGGATTGATCATTTTTGTTGCCCTTTGCTTTTTAATCTTGTTTTTTATGCTGTTCGCGAATGCGAGTTCGGCGAATGATTTGATTAGTGTAAAGAAAAATACGGTTTTAGAACTCGATTTGAGTCAGCCAATTGATGATTACGGCGGACGATTTGATTACAGCAAGGTCCCTTTTTTCCCTGATGAGCCAGAATATGACGGATTGTTTGATATTATTGATGCTATCAACCAAGCAATGAACGATGATAGAATTAAGGGAATTTCCATCAAAAACAATTCAATTGTCGCAGGAATGGCGCAAACCAAAGCCTTACGCGACGCACTGCTTTCCTTTAAAGAATCTGGGAAATTCATTGTTTCCTACAGTGATTTTTATTCTCAAAAAGATTACTACTTAAATTCTGTTGCAGATACTATCTATCTAAATCCTGTAGGCGCTTTAGACTTTAAAGGCTTGGCAATGGAGCGCATGTATTACAAGGATTTTCAAGAGAAATACGGCGTAAAAATGGAAGTCGTGCGCCACGGAAAATACAAAAGTGCAGTAGAAGGCTATCTCAGTCAGGAAATGAGCGATGCCAATCGTGAACAGATTTCAGTGTTTTTACAATCGATTTGGGACGAAATGCGAAAAGAAATCAGCGCGAGCAGAAATATTTCAAGTGACGAATTGAATACGTTGGCAGATGAATTGGCGGGCAGAACAGCAACAAAAGCATTGAATGCCAAACTAATTGATAAAATTGGTTATGAAGACGAGTTTGAAGCAGGAATTCAACACGCCATGGGCAAAAACACCTTGGTCAATCGCATGGATATATACGAATACGCAACTTACACAGGAAACCTAAGAGCTTATGATTCGTCTACCGATAAAATTGCGGTAATTTATGCGCAAGGCGAGATCATGTACACCGAAGGCGACGAAAATACCATTGGACAAGTGGTGATGAGTGAAGCTTTTAAAGAAGCTAGGGAAAACCCAAAGGTAAAAGCCGTTGTATTACGTGTCAATTCTCCTGGTGGAAGTGCGTTGGCAAGCGAACTCATTTGGCGAGAAATTGAATTGACAAAGCGCACAAAGCCTGTCATCGTTTCTATGGGCGACTTAGCAGCTTCTGGCGGCTATTATATTTCGTGCAATGCAGACAAAATTTTTGCAGAACCTAATACCATCACAGGAAGTATTGGTGTTTTTGGCACCATTCCAAACATTCATGAATTGGCAGAAGATTTAGGCATTAACGCAGAACAAGTTGGTACGAATAAAAATTCTGTTGACTATAGTATTTTTGAACCGTTATCCGACGAACAACGCGCGTTGATTAAAGAAGGCATTGAAGATGTGTATGATTTATTTACCCAACGTGTGGCAGACGGACGTGGCATGACGCAAGAAGCCGTTGACGAAATTGCACAAGGTAGAGTTTGGACAGGAAACGATGCGGTAAAAATTGGTTTGGTTGATGAAATTGGCGGATTGGACATGGCATTGCAAGCTGCGGCTTCTGCGGCTGAAATTTCAAACTATCAAATTTTGGAATTGCCTGTGTATAAAAAAGATTTACAAAGTATTATCAATCAATACACCAACGGTTTTGTACAAACGAAAGAAGATATTTTAAAAGAAGAATTGGGCGATAAAAACTATCAATTGTTGCAAAAAATGAAGCGCCTTTCACAAATGAAAGGACCACAATTGTTATTGCCATACGAAATTGAGATTCGATAATTTTGTTAGTTATTAATCACAAGAAAAAGCCTTTCTCCGAATGTTGAGAAAGGCTTTTTTATGTTAGTCATTTACAACGTATTATAAACACCAGCAATAAGATCCACCACCTAAAATAATGGAAATTGGATGATCACAAGCTCGAGCATTAGATCCTCCCACAACTTTGGTTTTCGTTGAATGGTCGATAGCTGAAATAGATTTCTTGTTAAGCTTCAAGCTTTTTAAATTCTTTTTTTTCATAATAATAGATTTTGTGATTAATATTGAAAACAAAGCTAAGCACGGAAACCTTGCTAAAAAAGCACTTATAATCAAGCATTTATAAATAACGAGTCGTGATTTATATATCTCGACCATGATTTTTAAAAACAATAATTATGCTTTCTCCGTGACGATATGTAATTTCCAAATCTGCAAACACCTCAAAGCAAAACTTCTTTTCAACTAGAATCTTTAGTATCTTTACCACATGACCGTAGCCGATAAAAAACTTGCTGCTAAAATATACTTGTATTTGGCCGCATTATTCATTACTTCGTTAGTAGTTTCAAACTTAATTTTTCAAAAGTTTTTCTATTGGTATCCTGTAGATATTGAGATTTTTGGCGAAAATCTTTTTGAACTTTCGGTTGGTTTGTTACCGTATCCACTTACCTTTTTAATTACAGATGCCATTTCGGAGATTTATGGAAAAAAGAAGGCAAATCAAGTTGTAATTGCGGGTATTTTTGCTTCGGTATTTTCGTTGGGAATCATTTACATTTCAAAAAGTGTTCCTGCATTAGACAATTCTCCTATTAATGATGAAACGTTTACAAAAGTATTTGGAAATGCGCCACTAGCTGTTTTTGCCTCTATGTTGTCGTATCTTTTTGCACAATTTATTGATATTCAGCTATATCATTTCTGGAAAAAACTCACAAAAGGAAGACATTTATGGTTGCGTAATAATTTTTCCACGTTTGCCTCGCAATTTGTAGATACTTTTTCTGTGATAACGCTATTATGTTTGTTTGAAATTTTACCTTGGGATATTTATCTCGGTTTGGTTGCTAGTGGTTTTATCTTTAAAGTCTTAGTCGCTTTCATTGATACACCGTTTTTATATTTGATAGTATATGCCTTTAGAAAGCGTTTTGGCTTGAAAATTGGTGAAGAGATAGACTTAGACGATTACGCAACAGAAACAATTGAAAACAAGTAACTTTCTTTGTTTGACTGTGCGTTTTGGTCACTATCGAATCATTCTTTGACGCATTCGATGGTATCTAAAAAATTTATCAACTTCTTAACAGTGATTTTTTGAAATTTTACGTTCTTAGGAGTAGAAAAAATGCCAAATCTATGAAAGTGAAAAAAATAGTAAAACGTACAGGAATTACCTTCCTTATTCTGCTTATCGCCTTAATTGCAACACCCTATATTTTTAAAGATAAAATTATTGCGATGGTAAAAGAGAGCATCAACGAAAATATCAATGCGCGTGTTGATTTTGCCGATGCAGATCTTAGTTTCTTCCGCAATTTCCCAAAAGCTTCTATTGTATTGGAAGATGTAAAAGTTATCAACAATGCACCTTTTGAAAATGATACGTTATTTTATGGAAAAGAAGTTTCGGTGACCACCGGAATTGGCGAACTTTTTAAAGGAAAAAACGAAGCGATTCAAATTTATAGTTTTACAGTTGATGATGCGAAACTGAATATTGTGGTTGACGAAAACGGAAATGCCAATTACGATATTGCCAAACCCAGCGAAACACCTAAAACCGCAGATACAACTTCAGAAACGTCCAATTTTGCGTTCCAAATAGACAATTATCACATCCTAAATACTGATATTACCTATCACGATGCAAAAAGCAAGACGTTTTTAACCATTGAAAATGCACAACACGAAGGTTTTGGCGATTTCTCATTAGCGACTTCCAAATTGGAAACGACGACAACGGCGCTGGTTTCGTTTGCGCTCGATGAGTTAACCTATATCAATCAGCAACAAGTACAACTAGACGCGCTCATTGGAATGGATTTGAACGAAGGAAAATACACGTTTTTAGAAAACGAAGCTTTAATCAACAAATTGCCGTTGAAATTTGATGGTTTTGTAAAAGTCAATCCGAATTCGCAAGAAGTACAATTGAAATTGCAAACACCTTCTTCCGATTTTAAAAACTTTTTAGCAGTCATTCCTGAAGCGTACACCAAAGATATTACCAATGTAACAACCTCAGGAAATTTTGAAGTTTCTGGAGAAATCAAAGGAATTGTAGACGAAAACAATATTCCGAAAATTGATATCAATATTGTGTCCAACAATGCTTCTTTTAAGTATCCTGACTTGCCAAAAAGTGTGGAGAATATCAACATTAATGCACAAATTAAAAACACCACAGGAAAAACCGAAGACACGTATATCAACATCAACGATTTGGCTTTTAAAATTGACCAAGATTCTTTTCGTGGAAACGGCACACTTTCGCAACTCATGAGCAATCCGAAAGTGAATGCGACCATCAAAGGAAAATTGAATTTAGGCAATATTTCCAAAGCGTATCCAATCGAATTAAATAAAGAATTAAGCGGCATTGTCGACGCCAATTTAACGACCAATTTTGACATGAACGCGATTGAAAAACAACAATACAATCGCATCAAAAATACAGGAAACTTAAAAGTGACGGATTTTTTATTTTCTTCCAAAGATGTGGTAAATCCATTAGCGATTTCGGAAGCTGCAATTGATTTTGTTCCTGGCAGAATTTCACTTCGAAAATTTGACGCTTCCAGCGGAAAAACAGATTTTAACGCCACAGGAGCCATTGATAACTTGCTTGGTTTTTTATTTAATAATGGAAAATTGAAAGGAAATTTCAATGTAAATTCAGATACTTTCTACGTGAGCGACTTCATGGTAGCTAGCGAAAAAGGAAGTGAAAATAAAAACACAGAAGTACAGCAAGGAGAAGCCTTGAAAATTCCAGCGTTTTTGGATTGTAAGATTAACGTAAATTCAAAAAAGGTATTTTACGATACTATCGAGCTTACCAACGTACAAGGAAGTTTATTTTTGGAAGATGGAGAAGCGATTTTAGAAAATGTCCGCTCCGATGTTTTTGATGGAAAAATCACCTTAAACGGATTGGTTTCTACAAAGCAAAACACGCCAAATTTTGCCATGGATTTAGGTATGAATTCATTTGATATTTCCAAATCATTCAACGGACTGGAATTATTGCAAAACATTGCGCCAATTGCCAAAGCGCTGAACGGAAAACTCAATACAAATATTTCTTTAAAAGGTGATTTAAGCGACAATTATACGCCAAATTTAAAAACGATTTCTGGAAATGCGTTTGCTGAGTTATTAACTACGACCTTACGCTCTACAAACATAGATTTCTTCAATAAAATCAATGAAAAATTGACCTTTATCGACTTAAATAAAGTAAATATTGAAGATATTAAAGCAAAGTTGTCTTTTGACAATGGGAAAGTAAGTGTAAAACCGTTTTCGTTCAATTATAAAGACATTGAAATTACCGTGAGCGGAAGTCACGGATTTGACCAATCACTAGCTTATAATGCTACATTTCAAATTCCTGCAAAATATTTAGGCTCGGAAGTGACGAATTTACTTTCGGAAATCAAATCGGAAGAAGCAAAACAGATTTCGATTCCTGTGTCAACAAAAATTACAGGAAACCTTACCAGTCCAAATTTTACTACCGATTTGGCAAGTGCCACCAAAGATTTGGTCACAAAATTAGCCAAACTAAAAGCACAAGAAGCATTAGGAAATATTGATACTGGAAGTGATACCGTAAATGATATTTTAGGAAGTGTGTTGAATGGAAATACCAAAGAAAAAGATTCTACCGTAACAACGCCAAATTCTAAGCTAGATGAGGTAAAAGGTGTTTTTGGGAATTTTCTAAAAAACCGTAAAAAGAAAAAAGAAGCCACAAAAAAGAATGATACGATTTCGCAAGTAGAAAAGCAGCAGGATTCTTTGTAGGTGTTGGGTGTTTGGTGTTGGGTTTTGGGTTTTGGGTTTTGGGTGTTTGAAGTAAAATTATCAAATTTTCAAATCAACAAATTTTCAAATTAAAAAACTGCTACATTGATACATTAAAAAAGCTGCCGCGTCGAAAGCTCCTCATAGTGACGTTTCAAAAAAGCAATTAACACATTTTCAAATTACCAAATTGACAAATTTTCAAATTAAAACACTGCTACATTGCTACATAAAAAAATTGCTACATTAGCCAATTCCAAGACTCACCACCAAGCCTTCATTTCCGCGAATGTTGAAAACTGTATTGTCTTCAAAAATTAAATATTGTCCTTTGATGCCTTTTAAAATTCCTTCGTAGGTTGGTGTTTTGAGGAGATTCAAACTTTTTATCTTTTCAGGATAGGAAAGCACTGGAAAATCCAATTCTACCACTTCTCTATTCGGCAAATAATAATCTTTGGCTTCGTCAGGAATGAATTCTTTTAATTCTTCTTTTTTGGCGACTAAATCTGCTTCTTCATTCAGATTTTGCAGCATTTTTCGCCAATTCGTTTTGTCAGAAACATGCGCTTTTAAAGCAACTTCCGTAATTCCTGCAATATATCTATTAGGTGCTTCCAAAATTTCTACCGCTTTTACCGCGCCTTGGTCTATCCAACGTGTCGGAACTTGACGTTTTCGCGTCACACCAACTTTTATCTCGCTTGATAATGCCAAATAGACAATATGCGGTTGCAGCTGTACTTGCTTTTCGTATTCCAAATCGCGATCTTCAATACCTAGATGCGCAGTGCTCAATTCTGGTCGCATAATCCAATCGCCAGCCGTTGGAATCTCAAAAAAACAACTTTTACAAAATCCTTGACGGTAAATTTCCTTATCCAAATGACAATTTAGGCACTCAAACTTCTCAAAAGTCAGACTCATTTTCTTATCGAGTAACTGGTTCATATTCAAGAAATCATCTTCAAAATTTAGGTAATATTGTATCGGATTTCCGAACTCAGTTTGCATTTTCGTTAAAACACCTTTGTACATCATTAAAGATTTTTGCTATTTTTATTCAATTAAAGTAAGTTTACACACCAAAGAAAAGTGATAACGAAAGTAACAAACTTTTCGCGAGTAGCCATATTTTAATAGCTAAAATACAACCGAATAACCGTAAGACACCATGCCGATACCTTTAGTAAATTCTATCGCGTCTTGGTTTTTAAAAAAGCGCATCACGCAAATTGAGCATTTTTTAAAAAACCCGAACGAAGTGCAGTCAGAACTGCTAAAGAACTTATTGTACGCGGCAAAAAAGACGGAAATCGGAAAGCAATACGACTTTGCCAACATCTCCAATTACCAAATATTTTCAGAGCGAATTCCCGTTACAACGTATGAAGACATTCAATCAATGATTGAACGCGCGCGCAGAGGAGAAAGTAATATTTTTTGGCCAAAATCGATTCGTTGGTTTGCAAAATCGAGTGGAACTACCAATGCCAAAAGTAAATTTATTCCTGTGACAAACGAATCGTTGGAATGGTGCCATTATGCTGCGAGTAAGGATTTATTGTGCATGTATTTGAATAACAATCCTGAGGCGCAATTGTTTAATGGAAAGAGTTTACGCTTGGGCGGAAGCAAAGAATTGTACGAACAAAACGGTACATATTACGGCGATTTATCAGCCATTTTGATAGATAATTTGCCGTTTTGGGCAGAATTTAGCAGTACGCCAAGCAGTAAAGTATCGCTTATGGGCGATTGGGAAGTAAAGATTGATGCCATTATCAAAGAAACCTTGCGCGAAAACGTGACGAGTTTGGCAGGCGTTCCTTCGTGGATGTTGGTATTGATGAATGAAGTATTAGTCCAAACACAAAAAGCAAATTTATTTGAAGTGTGGCCCAATTTGGAAGTCTATTTCCACGGTGGTGTGAGTTTTGCTCCGTATGAAGAGCAGTACAGAAACTTATTGCCAAATCCTGATTTTAAATACTACGAAATTTACAATGCTTCCGAAGGATTTTTTGCCATTCAAGATCGAAATGATTCGGATGAACTTTTATTGATGTTGGATTATGGTATTTTTTATGAATTCATTCCGATGGATACCTATCATACCCCAAATCAGAAAGTAATTCCGCTGTCGGAAGTTGAGGTAGATAAAAACTATGCTGTTGTCATTACGACCAATGGCGGTTTGTGGCGCTATATGATTGGCGACACCATTCGTTTTACTTCTGTAAATCCGTATCGCATCAAAGTTACAGGAAGAACCAAGCATCACATCAATGTTTTTGGAGAAGAACTCATCATTGAAAATGCCGAAGATGCCCTCAAAAGAGTTTGCACTGCAACTCAGTCAAAAATTGCAGAATATACCGCAGGACCTATTTTTATGCAGGATAAAGAAAAAGGTGCGCACGAATGGATTATTGAATTTAACAAAGCACCTGAAAATATTGACGAATTTGCTTTTCTGTTGGATGAAGCTTTGCAAAACATCAACTCCGATTACGAAGCCAAGCGTTATAACAACATGACGCTAAACAGTTTAAAATTGAACGTAGCTCGTTCAGGATTGTTTTATGATTGGTTAAAGAAAAACGACAAACTTGGCGGACAACATAAGATTCCTCGACTCTCCAACGAGCGCACGTATTTGGACGATTTACTTCAGATGAATTCACAAGGCTAAAATCATTAAAAATCAAATAAATAGCTTTTTATATAGGGGAAAATACGTGGTTTTTTCCTGTAGTTTCAGCGGTTTGTACTCCTTATCGGATATTCACGTCATTTATCTAAAAAAATGCGTTTAGCATAATTCCCGCTTTATATTTGTGTTATCAGATTATTAACAATAGTACAATACTAAATTTCAAATGAGAAAGTTTACAGCTACGGTGCTAACTTCTTTAGCACTGTTCACAGTAACTTTCGCAACTGCACAAGGGCCAGAGGCAGAAGCGATAGGGACTAGTGAAACCTACAGCAATGTAGCGGATAAAGACGCGGAATATCGCGCAATCAAAGCATTGGATCCAAACGGATTCATGTATGAATTCAAAAATCTTAATATCAACACTGAATTCTCTGAGCATGCAACTGCATTCTTTAGAGACAAAGTAATTGTGTCTTCTGCGAAAAAAATTGGGGCGTTTTTCACAAAGAAAGATCCAACTACAAACGAAGGATTTCACAATCTATACTGTGGTGATTTAAACCAAAAAGGAGATATTAAAAACTTAGTGAATTTTTCTAGAGCAATCAATACTAGAGAAAATCACGAAGGTTCTGTTGCTTTAAACGATGCACAAAATGTAGTTTTCTTTACAAGAAGCATTGAAGAAAATGGGCAGCACAACTTGAAAATTTTCAAAGCAGAAATGCTAGAATACGAATGGACAAATTTTGAAATGTTGCCATTCAACGTAGCAGGATACGCTATTGAAAACCCTGTGTTATCTCCAGATAATAAAACGATTTATTTTTCATCAAATATGCCAGGTTCTAAAGGTGGATATGATTTGTTTTCAGTAACTATCAACGAAGACGGAACATACTCGAAGCCAAAGAACTTAGGAAGTGAAATCAATACACACAAAGACGAAAAGTTTCCATACGTAATGGCAGACAATAGCGCTTTGTATTTTTCCTCTAACGGACATTACAACTTAGGAGGATTGGATGTATTTGAAAGTAAAATCATTGATGGAAAATTTAGTTTTCCTGTGAATATGGGAAGTTCATTAAACAGTCCAGAAGACGATTTTGGATTTTTGATGGATCAGACAAATTCTGGTTTCTTCACGTCAAATCGTGCGGGTGGAAAAGGTGGAAATGACATTTACTATTTTAAGAGAGAAAAAACAACTCAAACATTACAAGGTTTGATTGTTGACCACAAAACAAACATGATTTTACCAAATGCTACGGTAACTGTAGTAGACGCGTATGGTCGTGTTGTTGACAAAATTACGTCTGATGATAAAGGAATTTTCACTACAACAATTATTCCTTACAATTCATACACAATTCACGCTTCAAAAGATGGTTTTATTGACCAAGAAGAGGACTTCGAATCGTTTAGAGGTGATAATTATAAGCACAATGTAACGATTAAGTTGCCACAAGCAAAAGCTGAAATCGTACAGGAAGAAGAAAAATTAGTTATTAAAATCGAGAATATCTATTTCGATTATAACAAATGGGTTCTTAAAGATGAGTCTACGTTAGCATTGAACAAAATCGTAGATGTATTGAATGAAAACCCAGAAATGAAAATTGAAATCAACGCGCATACCGACAACAGAGGTAGTGCAAACTACAACGCAAAGCTTTCTAACAAAAGAGCTACTGCGGCAAGAGCATACTTGTTAGCAAAAGGTGTAGCTGCCAGCCGTGTGATTTCTAATGGATATGGTGAATCGCAACCTTTAGTAGATTGTGGAACAACATGTTCAGAGGCGCAACACGAGACCAACCGTAGAATCGAGTTCATTATCGTGGAGTAAATTGTAAATAATACTGATATTACCCAAAAAAGGAACGTGCCCTGCGTTCCTTTTTATTTTCTTCAACTACTAGAATATTGTACAATTGACAGTATTGTCAATATTAGACCTATAACGGATATTATGATTTGAATAGAAATCCAATATTTGTATAAGCGTGATTTATGTATCCATCCAAATCTCTCTCTAATTTTCTTTTTAGCTAGATCATTATCAATACTTGTATTTGGAAAATCTTCATGAATTTTTTCTTTATACAATCTACTGCAGTACAAATGCCATGAGAACCTTTCATAATGTTTTATAGAAAAAAAACTTCCAAACAAGCCTAATATCATAAGTAAGGCTGATAAAATCATCTTTTCAATACTGACTTCCACATTAGTTATCACTGCTGTCAATATTGTTGACACTGTTAGAATTATGTTAGTCATACTCGCACGCTGAGATTCATGATTAAGCATTGAATTTTCATGTTTTTTGTAAAACTCAAGAAGTATTTGATGTTTTGCCTCCATACATATAAAGCTTTATTAGTTAATAATTAAATAATATAACATGATTAACCAAAAAAATTATTGATAGTATCAAATGATACTACCGCACTAAGATAAGATACTCTACATTAGCAAACACAAACTTCTTCTTCTTTTACAAAAAATCTCAGCAACTTTTTAGTTTTTCCTCAGCAACTTTTCATCCTTTCCTCCTTTACTTTCACTCAAAACCTCATGAGCTTTTGAAACTTTACTACCTATCAAAAAAAAGTTTAATACGTATTAAAATCATTTTTGCTACGTAGCAAACTAAATTTTACTATAGAGTAACTATTTAAAATGTCTTGACAATTCATTGTTTTTACACGGAGGTTTTCATAAAATGATACAGTACTATTGACTGTTATACCCTTTGCTAAAATGTTTAAAATAATTTTGTAAATTTCGATACGATTCTTCAAGAAGGATATAAGAACGCATTTGATTTTGAAATAGAGAATCTCTTACCCTAACTCCGTAAATAATGAAAATAAAAGTAGTTTACATTATATGCTTTCTCTGCTATGCATCCTTTGCGCAAACCGATAGCTTAGAAACCAAGCTCAAAACAATTCCTAATGACACCACAAAAGTTAAACTACTTAACGACCTTGCTCGGAGCAATTTCAATAAAAACATCAAAAAATCATTAGCGTATTTATCTGATGCAATAACGTTGAGTCAAGAAATCAATGACAATATAGGTTTATCAGATTCCTATAAAAACTTAGGAACAGCACACTATTATTTAAGTCAACTCGACAGTACAAAATTCTACTGGAATAAGTCCCTAAAACTTATTCCCGCAGATTCAACCGCTAAAAAAGCCGATGCCTTTAATAATATGGGAATTGTTTATTTAAGAATTGGGCAGACAGATTCTAGTCTATATGCGCATAACCAATCGCTTATATTAAGAAAAACATTGCCAGATTCTACCAATGTTGCACGTTCTTATCATAACATCGCAGCACTCTACAGATCTAAAGGCGATTATAATATAGCCATAGAATATTATTTTAAAGCTCTACCGATATACAAAGCGCATGACTTAGATAAGGAAACCTCTGATTTACTTAATAGCGTGGGATTATTATACCAAAATATTGAAAACTACGACGAAGCCTTGAAATTTCTTTTAGATTCTTATGAATTGAGAAAAGCGATTGGAAATCCAAGACTTATTGCAAGTTCTATAAATAACATTGGCACCTTGTACTATCAAATTGAAGCGTACGATAAAGCAGAGGAATATTATTTAAAATACCTTGATTATGCTGAAAAATTAAAGGATTCTAGAGGTATGGCGGGTTGTTATTTAAATTTAAGCAACATCTATAAATACAGGGAAGAAAATTCAAAAAGTATTGATTATCTGGTAAAGGCAAATACCCTTTTTGAAAAAATTAAAGACCTCAGAAGTTCCGCTTTCGCAAGTATTAATTTAGGAAGCCTCTATTTAAAACTAAACCAGTATTCCAATGCTAAAACCTATTATCTCGAAGCTAGAAACAAAGCAATCCAAATTGAATCGAAATCCATAGAAGTTAAGGCTTTAAACGGTCTTTCTGATGCCTATGCAGGAACTAATGACTTTAGAGAAGCTTTAGCTTACTATAGAGTACGCGATAGTCTGAAAGAAGTCTTATTCAATACTGACCTCAATGAAAAAGTAGCGCATTACCAAGAGTTGTATGAAGCTGAAAAAAAGGCTAAAGAGATACAAATACTAGAAGCCGATACTCTCAAAAAGGAAAAAGAGGTAGCACTATATAAAGCCTACAGAAATTGGGCTGTTGTATTCTCAATTCTTTTACTAATTACCATTTTTTTGATTATCAATCGAAATAAAATTAAGAAACAGTATCTTAAAAACGAGACTGAAAAATTTAAGCTTCAGGCAGATTTGAATAAAAAAGAGCTTGAACTCAAGGAAGCCGAACTAAGTTCCATAGCGATGAAATCCTTACAGAAAAACGAAATTTTAACTGCTATTGAAGACGAAGTTAATGCACTTAAAGCTGATAAACATCAAACAAAGACAAGTGTATTTAATGCCTTAGAACATCTAGTTAAAAAAGGGTTGGTAATGGATAACCAATGGGAAGTATTTCAAAAACACTTTAAAAATGTACATCCAGGGTTTTTCGATTATCTCAATAAAAATTTTCCAGAACTCACAAGTAACGATTTAAAAGCTTGTGCTTATGTGCGAATGAATTTATCCTCAAAAGAAGTAGCATCGCTCACCAATGTGAACCCAAAAAGTGTAATTATGCATCGTTACCGTTTAAAGAAAAAACTTCAATTGAACAAAGAGGATGATTTAAAGAATTTTCTGTACGATATTTAAAAAAAATGAGCCTTGTAGACATTTTGTAGATACTCTTTTTTTTAAAATCCCCTTTCTAATTGGTTGATTTGCAACAACACAATTTGTGTATATGCAAAAAACCAATTTATATGAAAAAATTTTTACTTCTTAGTGTATGTATCATAATACCTAATTTATTTTATGGTCAACTTGTATTAACGACCAATGATGCTTTAGATATCACAGCATCCTCTGCTAGACTTGGTGGTAATGTATCATCAAACTCTAGTGTATTTCCAACATCATTTGGAATTGTGTATTCCAGTACCACTTCATCTCCTTTTGATGGTAACGCAAACAGTACTACCGATTGGAATGCTAGTGCCAGCGGTTTTGGTACTTTTGATGAAATTGTAGGAGGCTTGTCTAGTAACACTACCTATTATTTTAGAACGGTTGCCTGGGATAATCAAGGAAGTCGCTACCATGGTCCGGTAAAAAGTTTTACAACAGACACCTCGTCAGTACCTGTAGTATCTACAGCAGCCGCTTTTAATATTACAGCAACCTCGGCTTCTTTAGGAGGAACCGTTTCTCTACAAGGAACCTCGTCAGTAACCGAGCGCGGTGTTGTATATTCGAGTTTGGACAATACGCCTCTTATTGGAGAAACTGATGTAACCAAAGACACTAATGGAGCCGGCATCGGTAGTTTTAATGAAGTGATAGCAAGCTTATCACCCAGCACAACTTACTATTACAGAACTTATGCCACCAATGCTTCGGGTACTGGTTATGGACCTATAATGAGTTTTACAACCTTAAATGCTTTACCAGGAGTTGCTACGGCTACTGCAAGTAGTATCACAAGTAATACCGCCACTTTAGGTGGTGACGTTACTAGTGAAGGAGCAAGTTCTGTTACCGAGCGCGGTGTAGTGTACTCAACGACCGACACCAATCCAACTATAGGAGCAAGTGGTGTTATAAAAGATGCCAACGGTAGTGGCTCAGGTACGTTTAGTGAAACCATAAGCTCACTCTCTAGTACAACAACTTATTATTTTAGGGCGTATGCTATCAATGCGTCAGGCACCAGCTATGGCAATACTTTAAATTTTACAACGCCCGCAGCACTGCCAACGGTAACTACCACAACACCTAGTAGCATAACCACAAATTCAGCAGTCTTAGGAGGTAATGTTACTAGCGATGGAGGAGCATCTGTTTTTGAAAATGGAGTTGTCTACTCTACTACAGACGCTACACCAACCATTGGAGAACCTGGTGTTACAAAAAATAGCAATGCTTCTGGATTAGGAACATTTAGCGAAACAATCAGTGGTCTTTCCCCAAACACTACCTATTACGTAAGCGCGTATGCTAGCAATGCTTCTGGAACAAGTTATGGCTCAGTAGTAAGTTTTACTACAACAGGGTTTAATTTACCAACTGTAACAACAACAACCGTTATCAATACCGTTGCTACCATAGCTGTTTTCGGTGGTGACGTTACCGATGATGGTGGCGTACCAGTTACACAACGTGGAACGGTGTACTCTACAACCGATAGCACACCAGAAGTTGGAGAAGCTGGTGTCATGCAAACCTTTGATGGCGCTGGCACAGGAACTTTTAGCAATAACGTTGTGGTAGACAGAAATACGACCTATTATTATCGTGCGTACGCTACCAACTCCGAAGGTACTGCTTATGGTAATCTCTTAACTTTTACTACACCTGCAGAGTTACCAACATTAACAACCTCTACACCGACGAATATCACAAGTTCAGCAGCCGATTTGGGAGGTAATATTACTGATGATGGAGGTGATACCATTATAGAGCGTGGTGTAGTGTATTCATCAACGGATACATCTCCTGCTATCGGTGAAGCCGGAGTTGTTACAGATACCAATGGCACAGGTACAGGAATTTTTAATGAAACTATTGGAGGATTAGCCAATTCTACCACTTACTATGTAAGAGCCTATGCTATCAACTCTGCTGGTACGTCCTATGGTAACCTTATGAGTTTTAGCACCCCAAGTGCCAATGAACCAACTGTAACTACCTATGCAGCAGTTGATATTATGCAAACTTCAGCGCTCCTTGGCGGGAATGTTAGTGATGAAGGCCTTTCGAGTGTTACTGAACGAGGTATAGTATACTCCACCACGGATAGCACTCCAGAAATTGGAGAAGCTGGAGTGATAAAAGATACAAATGGTAGTGGTGCTGGTAATTTTTGGGAAACCATCAGCGGACTTACTCCAGGTACAATGTATTATGTGAGAGCGTATGCTATAAATAGCTCTGGCACGGGTTATGGAAACATATTGACGTTTACAACTTTAGATCCTTTAACAGTGGTTACTTTGAATGCGACTGGCGCTAATACGTCCATCAGTTTTTCTGGTGAAATAGCTTCTGATGGAGGCTTGAATATCCTTTCTAGAGGTTTTTTATACTCTACAGTAGATACGAACCCAATAGCGGGAGCACCTAATGTTTTTTCAACAACATCATCAACGTCCATGTCGGTAGCAACATTTGCTAAAATCGTATTTGGCTTGACAGGAAATGGAACTACCTATTATTATAGAGCATGGGCAAATAGTTCTGAAGAAGGCTTAGCCTATGGTGATGTGTTGAGCTTTGTGTTGGTTTCAGATGCAACTGTTTCAACTGTTAGCGTAAGTAATATCACTGATACTACTGCTGAAATGGGTGGTAATATTGTAGATAACGGTGGCGGCACCATTTCAGAGCGTGGAGTAGTATATTCTAGCACAAATACGAATCCTATAATAGGAGGTGCAGATGTTGTGAAGGATATCAATGAAACTGCTATGAATCCTTTTAGTGAAGTCATTACAGGACTTAGTCCAAATACAACTTATTATTTTAGAGCGTATGTCATAAACGAGGCTGGCACTAGATATGGTGCTGTTGTAAGTTTCTCAACAAATACCCTCGGTGTCGCATCCAATACTATTCAAGGATTTGAGTATTACCCCAACCCTACCAAACATACTTTGCACATTAAAGCAGCTACCGTATTGGACAATATTACCGTTACCACTACTACGGGGCAAGTTATCCTTCAAAAAGAGATACATCAGTTGAGCGATGCTATTGATATCTCTCAATGGAATGCTGGCATGTATTTTATAAAAGTACAGGCTTTAGATAAAACAGTTGTAAAGACAATTATAAAACAGTAACTATCTGTTGCACCTTTTAGTCAACCACTTCGACGCAGGCGTCGGATTATTTTAAATCTCGATGATCGAGTAAAAACTGTGCTCAAGTGATTGTAATCAAATATAAAATCACTTGGGCATGTTTTGAAGATAACTGTTTTATTATTTTTTCTCTATGGCTTGTTGGTCTTTATTGGCAGTTTCTTTCTTCGGCAACATCTTTTTATAACGACCATTTCCGACGTATGTATATATTAACTCAGAAAGGTAGAAACGTTTGTTTCGCCATGAATCGCCTAAGCGAACTACAATGATGTTTTCATTTGGGTTTACATATACATATTGCCCTAAGATGCCTAGTGCATTGTAATCATCGCCTTGAAAGTGCGCTACATATTTGCCACTTTTCAGCTTTTTTGTGACTACCAAATCTTTATTGTTAGCTTCTGCATGTGCTTTCCCTTCTGCTTCTGTTTCAAACACATCGTAGTGTGTGTTGGTCCACCATTTGTTTTTGTATTGTTGATTGGCATAGATTTTTTTCCCGCTATCTGTTTTGGCTACCCAAGCGGCTGGCACGATTTGCTTTCCTTTGTATTTTCCGCCGTTTAGATACAATCTGCCTAATTTTGCAAAGTCTTCAGCCGTAGCATTTAAACAACAGAATGCTTTCACCATTTTATTACGTTTGCTATCAACCGTCCACGTAGCATCCGATTTCATTTCGAGTGGCTTCCATAGCTTTTCAGAAAGGTATTCTTCTAATGGCATTTTTGTGACACGCTCTAAGATGACACCTAATACTTGCGTATCAATACTTCTGTAATTGAAACGTCCTGGCGCTTCTTCAATGGACATTCCATTAGTGATTTTTGTGCGAATGTTGGTTCCGTAATACAAACGTGCCATTCCTGTAAATGGATTGATGCGTGGATATTCGTCGAATTTGATACCGCTTTGCATGTTTAGCAAGTGTTTTACAGTGATTTTCTCAAAATCTTTGTCTTGTTTCAATAATTCTGGAATGTACGTGGTAATCGGCTCGTTTTCGTGTAATAAACCTTCTTCTTGTGCGATTCCTACCAAAGCAGACACAAATGACTTCGCTACCGAGAAAGAGGTTAGTAAGGAGTTTTCATCATAGTCATTAAAATACTTTTCGTAGATAATGGTATCGTTTTTAATGACCATAAACGCGTTGGTGTTGCTTCCTTCCAAAGCTTCATCTAAAAAAGACGCCAATTCCGCATCTGTTTTTGCGGCAAACATAAATTCTTGTTCTCCTTTTTCAACAGCTACACTAGGTTGCCATTCGTTATCAGTGACATCGGCTTGACCATGTACTACAGTACGATATACCATGGTACAACTTTCACAATAAAATGCGGTTACTATTATAAATGTAAGCGCGAAAATTTTAAATATTGACTTTTTCATCTGTCTATCTTTTTATTGGTTTGACAGTTCAATATTCTGACATTTCCCCAGTGTTTACAACTATTTGTGGCGAATGAAACGATTTGAGTGGTGAAAATTTTTCGCTTTGGCGAACGGTTTATTCTGCGGGATTAATGAATTTTGCTACCAATGCTTTTTTATAGGTTTTAGACACAGGAATTTCTGTGACATTTGGCTTCAAAATCAAAATAGTTTGTGCAGCATCGCGTTTCCATTCTAAAAAATGAACTGGATTGATTAGGAATGAACGATGCGTTTTTAGGAGAAACGGAAATTGTTTTTGCATGGCAGATATTTTGTTTCGGAAGAGTTCGCTTTTTAATTCACCATCTAACAAATAGCATACTTTTACATAATTGTTTGCCGATTCAATAAAAACCAACTCACTTTCTTTAATGTGCAATACTTCCGCTTTGTTTTCTCCTTTAATGACAATGGTAGGTTCTTTTATGGAAGCGGGTTCTTGTACAATTGTTTTTTCACTGAATAACCATCGCAAAAAAATCATCACGGGAAGAATTAAAAAAACCGTCGGAATTACTTGTTGAAAGAAGAAATAGGAAAAACTGTGTGCGTACGGATCATTTTCAAGCAGAATGAATTTAAAGAACAGATAGCCAATTCCACCCGAAATTAAAAGCATGGACAATATGAATAATCCTTCTTGTAAAAACGACCATTTTCCAGCCGATTTGTAAAGGAAACGCTGAATAGGAATGGTAATGATATAGGTTAAAACTCCAATAACACTATACCCAAAAACAGCTAACGTACGCTCGTTTCGAGGCAGCTGATACATGTCAAATGGTTCCACATAGTAAAAGAACAGAAACAGCCAAAATCCAATAAAAAATCCAATCAATAATTGCTTTTTTATTGATTGGATGTAAAAATTCTGTATTTGCATTACCGTTGTTTTAGGATACTGCTTTTAATTTTTTGATGGCTACTTTCGATAGCTTTTTCTCAGCATAGGTTTTGCTGATTTTTAATTCTTTTTCGTCCGAACCAGGCAATTCAAACATCGCATCGGTTAGGATAGTTTCACAAAGTGAACGCAATCCACGCGCGCCAAGTTTGTACTGAATTGCTTTTTCCACGATAAATTCCAACGCACCTTCCGTAATATCAAACTCAATATTATCCATTTCGAATAATTTTTTGTATTGTTTGATGATGGCATTTTTCGGCTCTGTTAAAATCGCGCGAAGCGTATTGGCATCTAGCGGATTCATGTGTGTCAATACTGGCAAACGACCAATGATTTCTGGAATGAGTCCAAAATCTTTTAAATCTTTCGGAATGATGTATTGCAACAAGTTGTCGGTATCAATTGCGCCTTCATCTTTGGAAGCACTGTATCCAACGGCTTGCATGTTTAAACGACGCGTAATTACTTTTTCAATTCCGTCAAAAGCACCGCCTGCAACAAATAGAATGTTTTCCGTGTTGACTTCAATAAATTTTTGATCAGGATGTTTTCTTCCGCCTTTTGGTGGAACGTTTACTACCGTTCCTTCCAATAGTTTCAACAACGCTTGCTGTACACCTTCTCCAGAAACATCGCGTGTAATGGATGGATTGTCGCTTTTGCGCGCAATTTTATCAATTTCATCAATGAACACAATTCCGCGCTCTGCTTTTTCCAAGTTATAATCTGCTGCTTGCAACAAACGTGTTAGGATGCTTTCTACATCTTCTCCAACATAACCAGCTTCCGTCAATACGGTTGCATCTACAATTGCCAACGGAACATTTAACATACGCGCCACGGTTTTTGCCATGAGCGTTTTTCCCGTTCCGGTTTGCCCAACCATGATGATGTTACTTTTTTGTATTTCGATATCATCATTCGTTGGTGGTTGCAACAATCGCTTATAGTGATTGTACACCGCAACCGACATTACTTTTTTAGTGGCTTCTTGTCCGATGATAAATTCGTCCAAAAAGGCTTTGATTTGTTTTGGTTTGCGAAGCACCAATTCAGACGACAATTCATCATTGCTAGACTGTTTTGATTCTTCGAGCACAATTCCGTGTGCTTGCTCAATGCATCTGTCGCAGATATGCGCGTCCAAACCTGCTATTAACAGATTGGTTTCTGGCTTTTTTCTACCACAGAAGGAGCATTCTAATTCTTCTTTCGCCATTATTCTTATTGTTTACTTGTGTGGAGATTATTCTCTTACAAGTATTTCGTCAATCATTCCGTATTCTTTTGCTTTGTCAGCTTTCATCCAGTAATCACGATCAGAATCGTTGTATACTTTTTCGTAGTCTTGTCCTGAATGTTTTGAAATGATTTTATATAATTCTTCTTTTAGTATTAAGATTTCTCTTGCTGTAATTTCAATATCACTCGCTTGTCCTTGCGCGCCACCAAGTGGTTGGTGAATCATGACACGAGAGTGTGTTAATCCTGAGCGCTTTCCGGCTTGTCCTGCACATAACAATACCGCTCCCATAGAAGCAGCCATTCCTGTACAAATAGTTGCCACGTCTGGTTTGATGAATTGCATGGTATCATAAATTCCCAATCCTGCATATACGCCTCCTCCTGGAGAGTTGATATAGATTTGAATGTCTTTTGACGAATCTACACTTTCCATGAAAAGCAATTGTGCTTGTACAATATTCGCAACTTGGTCGTCAATTCCTGTTCCTAAGAAGATGATTCTATCCATCATTAAACGAGAAAAAACGTCCATTTGCGCTACATTTAGCTGACGTTCTTCAATGATGTATGGCGTCATTCCCACAGGATTTGAAAATGTTGATGGAGTCATACGACTTACAATTTTGTCGTAATACATATTATTGATACCGTGATGTTTAGTCGCGTATTTATGAAATTCTTTTTTATAGTTCATAAGATGTCTTTGTATTTTTGATTAAAAAAGGCGTTAAAAATATGATTTTAACGCCTTAAATATAAGTATTTTATTTCTTACTCGCTATCTCCGTAAACTTCTTTAACGAAGTTTTCGTAGGTAACTTCTTTCGTTGTTAAGTTTGCCTTTTCTTTGAAAAGCTCTAATAATTTTTGACTCAACAATTGATCTGTTAATCTGCGTACTTCTTCTTGGTTTGATAAGATTCTTGCTGCAATGTCTTCCAATTCTTGATCGCTAGGATTTAGCTGACCAAATTGTGCCATTTGCGCTTTAATCATTTGTTTAGCAAACTCTTTTAAGTCTTCAAACTCAACTTTTACTTCGTTTTCTTTTACCAATTTGTCTTGAATTAATTGGTAACGCAATCCTTTTTCAGATTTTGTGTATTCTTCTTCAGCTTGCTCTGGCGTTAATTCTTGCTCGCCTGCAGATTGAATCCACTTTATAAGGAAGTCCGCTGGCAAATCGAATTTTGTATTTTCAATCAAACCTTCTGTAACGTCATTTAACAAACGTTGGTCAGATTGCTGCAAAAATTGTCTTTCCGCGTCTTCTTTGATTTTTTCTTTTACTTCTTCTAGTGAAGAAACATTTCCTTCTCCAAATAACTTGTCAAACAATTCTTGGTTCAATGCTGCCAATTCTCTTTTGTTTGCTTCGTTAATTTTGAAAGAAACTTCAATATCTAAATCGTGTACTTCGTCGTGAGATACTTGCAAGAAGTTCATTAAATCGTGATCGTCGTTGAACAATCCTTTCGTGTTTAGTGTAATCGTATCACCAACTTTAGCACCGACAAATTTATTTAGATTCTTTTTTCCTTTTACTTTATCTAGACTGAAAGTTACGTTGTTTTCAATTTCTTTTTCTTCGTTTGAAAAGATTCCTGTTACTTCTGATTCCTCTGTTACCTCATCTTGACTGATTAATTTTCCGTATTGCTTACGAATGTTTTCAATTTGTCCGTCAATCATTTTATCATCCGCTACAATGTTGTATCGTGTAACTTCATTTCCTTTCAAGTCTACACTAAATTCAGGAGCCAATCCTAATTCAAATTCGAAAGAAAACGTTTCTGCATTCCAATCGAATTCTTCTTGGATTCTAGGCAATGGATTTCCAAGAATATCTAGTTTTTCTTCAACTAAATATTTGTTGAGGCTTTCTTGCAACAATTTGTTTACCTCATCAACTAAAACTGCTTTTCCGTATTGCTTTTTTACCAATCCTAAAGGCACATGTCCTTTTCTGAATCCTGGAATATTAGCCGTTTTTTTATAATCGTTTAAAATTTTTGTAACCTTGTCACTGTAATCTTCTTTTTCAATATTTACAGTCACAACTGCATTTAATGCATCTATATTTTCTCTTGTTATATTCATCTTCTTATTAGTGGTATGAAAATTGGGTTGCAAAAGTACATTATTTTTAAACGCGAATCAAGTTTTTAACCAATTGTATATCAGTTTATTTTTGCTGCAACTACAGAAATTTTGCGGTATTGCATTCACTCATTAAGCAATTTCAATTGAAATATTTCTAGCTAGTCGTTTTTACACATAAAAAAAGCACCGAAAAATTCCGATGCTTCCTTTGTATATGTTTTTAGTAGTCTTAGTTTGATGGAACTACCGTAACGCCTGGATAATAACCAGCGGTTACTCTTGGCACATTTGCACCATATTTTTCATTAATTACTTGAATGAATTGATCAGCAATGATAGCATATCCTCTTGCATTTGGATGTACGCCATCTAAAGAGAATACTGCTGTAGACAAGGCATCGCTAGAACCGTCAAAATAGTTGTTTGTGTAAATTTGACCATCAGAAGTACGCAATCCTGAAACCAACTCTTCTAACAATACTGCCGTATCTACTACCGCTAAATCGTTCGCAGTTGCAATAGACACAATCGCATTGTTATAAGCCGTTCTTGCATCTCTTACTGCTTGAATTTCCGTTGCTGTCAATACCCAATTGTCTGCTAAAGGCACAGATACACCATTTATTTGTGTAGGGTCATTATTTACCTCTTCTCCTATAATTCCAGAAGAAGGCAATACTAATAAATCTTCAATAGTTGCTTGACGGTAACTTGGAATTCCAAATCCTGTCAAATCTGTTAAGTCTTCATCAACAATGACAACCGCGTTTTGACCTGCTGAGAACGAAATAGTACGTTGTGCAGCTTCTTCCGCAGTGATTAAACCGTTTCCTGCTGCAAACTGCAATCCACCATTATACGCTGCATATCCGCTATTTACAAATGCTGCCGTTGCTGCATCCATCGGAATTGGATTGTAAGGAACCGTTGTAAAATAAGGAATTGAAGTTACATCTGGTAAAGTTGCTACAATACCTTTAGCTCCGTTAGCCGTTAACGCATCTACCAATCCTTGATACGTAAATGCAAATACTCCTGGGTCTGTGATGTCATTAAACCCATACGATAATACGTTCGGGTTTCCTGTTTGGTCAACACCTACACCACCAGAAGTTGCATACGATAAGATGTCGTTGTTTCCAATCCAAAGTGTAAAGAATGTTGGGTTTAAAGATACTGCGTCACCAATTACGGTAGCATTTGGCGCTGTAGCATGACGTACATAGTACGGATTTGCCGCACCAATAGCTAAGTTAGCTATGTTTCCATATCCTGGCGCTCCTAAGTGAAATGATTTTGCTCCAGGAACTCCCATGTTATTGTACGCCGTAGCTTGCAAGTTAGATACTTCCATTGTTGGCGCTACATTTAAGTTTTCAGGTCTTCCCTGACTAGCATCAATTACCAAACGCGTATCAAATCCTGGTAATGGAACTCCACCTAATAAAAATCCTCCTGCATCATTTACATCATCATCATACGAAGGTTGTGTAAACGTTCCGCCGCCAGCAAATTCGAATTGCTGTGCCATGATGTTTGGAAACGAGTTTTGTTGTCCGCTTCTAAATACGGTTCCGTCCATGAAACCTGCGGTAAGTGAATTCCCAACAGCAACAAACGTTGAAAAATCTGCTGAGCCACTTGTGTACGTTCCACTTTCGTCGATAGGATTGTCAAATTCTGGTTCACAGGCAAATAATCCTAACGCTAATACTGCTAAATATTTTATATTGTTTTTCATCTTTTTCTACTCTTTGATATTATAGTTTGTACGATACTCCAATTCCTGCTACCAATGCGTTCGATTTGTAATCGCCTCCAAATGACAAACGCTCTCCTGCTTCTACAAAGCTATCGTA
The DNA here is from genome assembly GCF_003054265.1 of Kordia periserrulae. Classification (GTDB taxonomy): domain Bacteria; phylum Bacteroidota; class Bacteroidia; order Flavobacteriales; family Flavobacteriaceae; genus Kordia; species Kordia periserrulae. The sequence goes on from NZ_QBKT01000001.1 coordinate 432,630, forward strand.
CGAGTTGTTTACTTCGTTAGAATGTACATATAATACAGAAGCATCAATTGCCCATTTACTATTTAGGTTGTATGAGAAACCTGCTGTAAAGTTCACAGAGTCTGGACGTGGCGTTTCTGGCGCAAAGAATCCGTCTCTAATTGGCGATTCGTCATAGTAAAATCCTGCTCTTACGATTACTTTTTGCGTAGCTTCGTATTGCGCTCCTATTTTATAGATAGATGAGTTTTTGTAGTTTCTTGGGTTTCTTGACAATCCTGCTGCATTGAAGAATTGTACATCTAGTGATTTGTATGCATCCCAAAATGTTCTGGTATAATCAAATGCTACTAACCATTTTTCTGAAGGCTTGAATGATGCCCCAAATGTTAATTCTGCTGGTAATGGTAATGATGAGGTAAAATCTCCGTCAGGAAAACTTCCCGCTAAAGCGCCAGGTATGTTTTCAAAATCGGCAGTTCCATCACCTCTTTCTACGTCCATATTAATTTTTGAACGATAGTTAAATCCTAAGTTGATATCTTCTGTAGGGCGAAACATGGCACCGATAGAATATCCCCAAGCGTTAATTCCTGAAGCATCAATCGTTACATTGGAACGATTTCCAGCTTCGTCCGTTAAGCTTCTTGATAAGTTTCTGTTGAAGTTTACTGCACCTGTTACATAAATTGGTCCACCACCAATACTTAATTTATCCGAAAGTTTAATAGCAATGGTTGGCTGTACGAAAATAGCCGACAGCTCAATTTCGTTTACCAAATGTGAACCTTCCCAATCAGATGGCCACTCTACTCTACTTCCGTACGGTGTATATACTGCCAATCCCGCAGATAACCAATCATTAATTTTGTACGAACCGTACGCATAAAAAGGTGTTCCTATTGGATTGTCTGCTTCTGACGAATATCCAAATTCACGATTTTGATAGATGGTGTTCGACATTACTACTGCCGCTCCTAGTGATACATTAAGCTCTCCATCCAAGTACACTAAACCTGCAGGATTGAAAAATGCTGATTCTGCACTTGTTACAACCGCAACGCCCGTATGCCCCATAGCCAACTGCTTATGACCTTGTACTCCGACTCTATATCCTCCAGCATACATTACCGAAGCCGAAAACGCGATGGTCAGTACCAATAATAGTTTTTTCATAATAAATAAAAATGTTGATTTAAGGTTAATTTTTGTAAAAAATCAGAGCTCCAAAATTAGTATAAATTATGATAAACACAAGAATTAAACGAATTTATTATGCATTCATAGTAAATTTAATATGATTTTTATGAATTCAAGAAAAGTAAGGATTTTTCAAAAAATTCTTTTGGGTTTTCAGCGTGCAACCAATGTCCTGCATTTGACACTTCTTGTATGATTGCATTCGGAAAGTGTTGTTGTATTACTCTTTCGTCGCCTGTAAGAATGTATTCAGACGCGTCTCCTTTTAAAAACAAGGTTTCTTTATGATAAATAGCTTGAGGGGAAAGTGACTCACCAATTTCTTCTACATTTTCTATTAGTACATCTAGATTGATGCGCAATCCGAGCGTTTTATCATCTTTCCAATATAAGTTTTTGAGTAAGAATTGACGCGTTCCAAAGTCAGGAACATACTTTTCCATAATGTCTTCCGCGTCGCTTCTGCTGGTCAATGTTTCTTTTTGAATGGCAGCTAATCCTGCTAAGATTTGTTCGTGATGTGTGGGATAGAATTTTGGCGAAATGTCTACAATAATCAATTTATCAAGCATTGCTGGAAAGCGTGTGGCAAATACCATCGCTGTTTTTCCGCCCATAGAATGTCCTATGAGCGATATATTTTCTAACTGATGGTGTTCACAATAGCGTTTTACATCTTCCGCAAGGAGATCATAATTAAAGTCATCCGAATGAAAACTTCGTCCGTGATTTCGCTGATCGATTAAGTGTACTTGAAAACCTTGTTTAGCAAACTTTTTTCCCAGTGTTTTCCAGTTGTCTGACATCCCCAAAAACCCATGCAGTATCAACAATGGCTTTCCGTCTCCAAGAATATTTGAATGTAAAATCATGCTTTTAGTTTGTTTAAGTACATATTTACTACATTTTCAATGCCTAAGTACAACGATTCAGAAATCAACGCGTGACCAATAGATACTTCGAGCAAACCAGGAATTTCTTTGACAAAAAACGCAATGTTATCCAAACTCAAATCGTGTCCCGCATTTACGCCGATTTCTAATTCATTGGCACGTACAGCACAATCTACGTAAGGCTGAATGGCTTTGGAGTTGCCTAAACTGTATTGATGTGCAAATTCTTCCGTGTACAATTCAATGCGATCTGTTCCTACTTCTTTGGCGCCTTCAATCATTTCTATGACTGGATCTACAAATATGGAAGTGCGAATTCCGTTGTTTTTAAATTCTGCAATCACTTCCGTGAGAAAGTCTTTGTGTTTTATGGTATCCCAACCAGCATTTGAGGTAATCGCATCAACCGCATCTGGCACCAACGTTACTTGTGTGGGTTGCACTTCCAACACCAAATCCATAAATTTTTGGATAGGATTCCCTTCTATATTATATTCGGTATAGACAATTGGTTTTAAATCGCGCGCATCTTGATAGCGAATATGGCGTTCATCTGGTCGCGGATGAATGGTGATTCCTTCTGCACCATATTCTTGTACATCTTTGGCAAATTGAACGAGATTTGGAACATCGCCGCCGCGTGAATTTCGAAGCGTCGCTATTTTATTAATGTTTACACTTAATTTTGTGCTCATTGTGGTATATTTTTTGTCTGATTACAAAAATACAAAGTTCGCTATACTTAAGAAGTAGTTATTTTTAATTAATTTGCACTCTCAAAATGCTATTGCTATGAATATTGCACAATATATATTGAATGATGTGAAACCCTTATCCGTTTCTGACAATGTAAAGGAAGCGCAATTGGTGTTTAATCAGCTTACGTTTTCACATATTCCAATTATGGAAAACGGAATCTATATAGGATGTATCTCTGAAACTGACACACATTGCTTTGACGCTGAAAAAGATATTTATGACTATCGCTATGCATTAGAGCAGTTTTTTGTGCGCGAACAAACCAATTGGATTGACGTATTGGAAGCGTTTGCACAGAATTCAGCGAACATCATGCCTATTTTAAATGATAAAAACGATTATATTGGCTATTATGAACTGAATGATATTATTCAAGTTTTTAATGATACGCCATTTTTACACGAATTGGGAAGCGTATTGGTGGTTGAAAAAGGCGTGAAAGATTATTCGTTTAGTGAAATCTGTCAAATTGTAGAATCGAATAATGGCCGTTTGTTAGGCGCGTTTATTTCGAATGTGGAACGCGATATAGTACAAGTCACGATGAAATTGAACAACGTTATTTTGAACGAAGTTGTACAATCGTTCAGACGCTACAGTTATAATATTGTTTCTGAATTTGCAGAAGACACGTATATGCAAAACCTAAAAGAGCGCTCAGAATATTTAGATAAATACTTGAATATTTAATTTATGAAAGTTGGTATCTACGGTCAATTTTATCACAAAAAATCAGGTGAATACATTAGTTTTTTATTGCATTCCCTACAACAGTATGGAGTAGATATTTATATTGAGAAAAAGTTTTACGAAGCGTTTACTTCGGAAAATCAAGTTGAAAAAGCATATCAAACTTTTGAATCGTATCATGATTTAGACAATTCATTTGACGTGTTTTTTAGTATTGGCGGCGATGGAACTATTTTGAGAACCATCACGCTTGTGCAAGATTTAGACATTCCGATTATCGGAATCAACACGGGACGACTTGGTTTTTTAGCGACAATTCAAAAAGAAGATATTCAAACCGCCATTGCAAAAATTGTCAAAAACGAATATGCCATCGAAGAACGCTCAGTGCTTGCTGTGACAACTTCACCCGAAAACGAAGACATTCTCCATATGAATTTTGCCTTAAACGAAGTCACCGTCGCACGAAAAGACACGACTTCCATGATTACGGTGAAAACACATTTGAATGACGAATACCTTACGTCTTATTGGGCAGATGGTTTGATTATAGCCACACCCACAGGTTCTACAGGGTATTCGCTAAGTTGCGGCGGCCCTGTAATCACTCCAAACAATAATAACTTTGTCCTCACGCCTATTGCGCCACACAATTTAAACGCGCGTCCGTTGGTCATTCCAGACCACACTATTATTCGATTGGAAGTTTCTGGAAGAGAAGACAAACATCTTATTTCCTTAGATTCCCGCATTGCCACTGTTGATATTAATAGCACTATTATTATTAAAAAAGCGCCTTTTACCATCAAACTTATAGAGCTAGAAGGTGAGAGTTTCTTAAAAACACTTCGTAAAAAACTACTTTGGGGCGAAGATAAACGAAATTAAAAGCAATAAAATCGAGCAAATTATGTTTAAATGGCATAGGCTTATTTTTCAATTGCCTATAACAAAAGAGAATACTATATTTGCAAACTTTTGATACCTATGAGAAGACTCGTTATTCTATTGGTTGCTTTTACGTTAACCAAAACACTTCATGCGCAACTCCACGAAATTGGAGCGTATGTAGGGTATAGTAATTTTATTGGTGATGTGGGATCGACTCAATACATTAATCCGAATCATTTGGCGTATGGTGCTATTTATAAATGGAACAGAAGTGAACGTCATTCCTTTAGAGCATCTATTACCCGAACGCTGTTAGAAGCAAAGGATATTCATTCTGATGATCCTGCGCGACAACTAAGAGGATTGGAGTTTACCAATACCATAACTGAGTTATCTTTAGGAATTGAATTTACATTTTGGGAGTTTAATTTGCACGAAACCGATGCGCAAGCGGCTCCTTATTTATATACAGGAATATCGTACTTTAGTTATGATTCGCTGTTTTTAGATAACGGAGACTTAGTATCGTTTGGTGACGACAATACGTTTGCCATTCCTATGGTGTTGGGATACAAAATGACCATTTCGGACAAGTTTATTCTTGGTTTTGAATTGGGCGCACGCTATACTTTTACAGATGGTATTGACGGAAGCAATCCTGTAAATGACAAAAAAGATTTTGACAGTTTGAAGTTTGGAAATATAAATAGTAACGATTGGTATATGTTTACGGGCATTACCCTAACCTATACATTTGGGAAAAAACCCTGTTATTGTTACTAGCGCAGTAAGCAAAAATACGAATGAGTTTAGCCGAGAAAATACAGAAAGACTTTTTGCCGCAACATTTAGCCATTATCATGGACGGAAATGGACGCTGGGCAAAACAAAAAGGAAAACTTCGTGTATTTGGACATGAAAGCGGTACAAAATCTGTTCGTGAAATTGTGGAAGCCAGTGCCGAACTTGGAATTAAGAATTTAACCTTATACGCATTTTCTACCGAAAACTGGAATCGTCCAAAATTGGAAGTAGACGCATTGATGCGATTATTGGTTTCTTCGTTGCGAAAAGAACTCAAAGTACTTCAAAAAAACAACATCAAACTACAAGCCATTGGCTCGTTACAAACGCTCCCTAAAAGAGCTAAAAATGAACTGTTTGAAGTTATTGAAAAAACAAAGAACAACGCACACATGACATTAACATTAGCATTGAGTTATGGCTCTAGAGAAGAACTTAAAAATGCTGTTAAAGAAATCTGTGATAAAGTTAAAAATAATATAATTTCTACGGAATCTATTGACGAATCCATTATTAATCAGCATCTTTACACGCACAATTTACCCGACGTAGATTTGCTTATACGCACAAGCGGAGAACATCGTATAAGCAACTTTTTACTTTGGCAAATTGCCTATGCTGAACTGTATTTTACCGACGTACTATGGCCAGATTTTAGCAAGGAGCATTTGTATGAAGCGTTGATTAATTATCAAAATAGAGAACGAAGATTTGGAAAAACAAGCGAACAAATTAATTAAAATTTTAATGCAGAAAAAATACCTAAAATCATTATTGCTAGTATTAGTACTGTTTTTCAGTATTGCCTCGTACGGACAAGAGACGACATTTGACAAAGGAAAAAAATATACGATAGGCGGCATTAAAGTTACCGGATTGAAAAGTTATAACGAACAAACCGTTATTACCTATACACAATTACGCGAAGGACAAGAAATTTTGGTACCTGGTGAAGAAATCAGTGCCGTAATTAAAAAATTGTGGGGATTAGAGCTTTTTAGTGATATTAATTTCTATATAGAACGTATTGAAGGCGATAAAGTATTCCTTGAATTGAACATTCAAGAATTACCGACGTTATCAGACATTCAAGTTCGCGGATTGAAAGAAAATAAAGCGGCTGGAGTCATCAAAGAAACAGAACTTAAAAAAGGAAAAAAAGTTACCGAAAGTTTCTTAGCAAATACTAAAAACTACATCCAAAACAAGTATAAGAAACAAGGATATTACCGAACTAAAGTTGATATTTCTACAAAGCCTGATACTACTGACAAAGCGACTAACAATGTGAAAGTCATCGTAAATATAGACCGTGGCAAAAAGGTAAAGGTTAAAAACATTCGCTTCTCAGGAAACGAGCAATTTAAAGACAAAAAATTGCGCAGAGCAATGAAAAATACCAAGGAAAAATTTCCACTGCGTATTTTTAAAGCCTCAAAATTTATTCCTGAAGATTATAAGGAAGACTTAAATTCTATCATCGAAAAGTATAAAGAAAATGGTTTCCGTGATGCGCGAATTGTAAAAGATTCTATTAGCTGGAACGAAGACAATACCTTAAATATTGATATTGCACTTGAAGAAGGTAACAAATACTACTTTGGTGATATTACATTCTTAGGAAATACGGTATATACGGACAGACAATTGAGCAGTTTGTTGGGAATTAAAAAAGGAGATACCTATAATGGTGTATTGTTGGAAAAAAGAATCGCTGATGAAACCGATCCTGATGCGCAAGATTTGACCAATCAGTATCAAAATAACGGTTATTTATTCTCAAATATCAACCCTGTGGAGGTTTCTGCTAAAAATGATACTATCAACTTTGAAATTCGTATCATTGAAGGAAAACCGGCATATTTCAACAATATCTCTGTAGTTGGAAACGAAAAAACGAACGACCACGTAATTTACCGTGAAATCCGTACCAAACCAGGAGAATTGTATAGTAAAGATAAAATCATTCGCACCATTCGTGAATTAGGTCAGTTAGGATTCTTTGATGCTGAACAAATCAAGCCTGAAATCAAAAATCCAGATCCAAACAGTGGAACGGTTGATGTAGAATATAGTTTAGCAGAACGTGGCGGAAGTCAAATAGAGCTGCAAGGTGGTTACGGTGGTGGAGGTTTCATCGGAACCTTAGGATTGTCGTTTAACAACTTTTCTATCCGAAACTTATTTAACAAAGACGCTTACAAACCATTACCAACTGGTGACGGACAAAAATTAGCGTTGCGTGCACAAGCAAGTCGATTCTTCCAAACCTTTAGTTTCTCGTTTACAGAACCATGGATGGGCGGAAAAAAACCAGTTCAGTTTACAACTTCGCTATCACATACAGTACAATTTCTATTCAATCCACAAACAAACAATGCTGATAAAGACCGTCGTTTCTTAATCACAGGTTTATCTGTCGGATTGGCAAAACGTTTATCGGAGCCAGACGATTACTTCGTATTGTCGCAAGCATTGAGCTTTCAACATTACAACTTAAAAAACTATAACACTGGCTTATTTACCTTTGGTGACGGATTCTCAAACAACCTTTCCTACACAGTTGCCCTAACGCGAAATTCATCGGGTCCAAACCCAATTTATCCAATGCAAGGTTCAGAATTTACGGTAAGTGCAAAACTTTCCTTACCTTATTCGCTGTTTAACGACGTAGACTATGGAAATTTAGAGAATTTAGAAGAATTTCAGCAAAAAGATGCCAATGGTAATTTCTTAAATGCAAATGCTGGTTTGCCTGGCGAACCTGCAAACTTAGGACCAACATTAGAGCCTGGAGAAACACCTGTAGTAAATCAGGGAAGAGTGGACCAAGAGAAATTTAAGTGGTTGGAGTTTTATAAAATCAAATTCAAAGGTGCTTGGTACCAAAATATTGTTGATAAATTAGTCTTAAAAACACAAGCAGATTTTGGGTTCTTAGGAGCGTATAACAATGATAGAGGCATCATTCCTTTTGAGCGATTCTTCGTTGGTGGAGACGGATTAGGAAACTTTGCATTAGATGGTAGAGAGGCAATTGCTTTGCGTGGATATCCAAATCAATCACTTTCTGATATTGATGGAGGTACTATTTTCAATAAATTTTCGTTAGAGTTACGTTATCCGATAACATTAAAGCAAACAGCTTCCATTTATGCATTGACGTTTTTAGAAGCTGGAGGTTCTTTTAATTCGTTTAAAGAATACAGTCCGTTTGAGCTCAATCGCTCAGCTGGAGCAGGTTTACGTATATTTATGCCTGCATTCGGATTGTTAGGAATTGACTTTGGATATGGATTTGATCCAATTCCAGGAACGACGCAACGAAACGGATGGGAAACGCACTTTATTATCGGACAACAATTTTAAGTAATTTTAATTTTGGCACGATATTTTCTATTAACAACACCGACACTCATGAAAACTAAAGTTCTTTTTTTATTAACAATGCTTCTGACACTATCTACCGTGAACGCACAACGTGTAACTGGTGCGCGAGTTGGCTATATAGACATGGAATACATTTTAGAAAATGTAACGGCATATCAAGAAGCAAACACGCAACTAGAAGCAAAAGCGCAACGCTGGAAAACTGAAATTCAGAAGAAGCAAAACACAATAGATCAAATGAAAAAAAATCTAAGTGCGGAACGTGTTTTACTTACGAAAGAATTGGTGGACGAGCGTGAGGAAGAAATTCAAATCTTGGAGCAAGAACTGGAAACGTATCAACAAGATCGTTTTGGTCCGTACGGAAGTTTGATGCAGCAACGCCAAAATATGGTGAAGCCTATTCAAGACCAAGTGCTCACAGTGGTTCAAGATATTGCAAAAAATAAAAGTTACGATTTCGTGTTTGACAAATCAGCCGATGTAGTAATGCTCTATTCTGCGAAAAAATTTGACATTAGCGATCAAGTTTTACGTGTGATTAATAGAAACGAAAAGCGCAAAGGCAGAGAAGAAAAAATCAGGAAAAAGCAAAGTGAGCGCTCTAAATTTGAAGAAGGAGAAACCACAAAACAGCCAAATCCTGAAGCAGAAGCTAAAAAGAAAGCAAGAGAAGAAGCCATTGCTGAAAAAGAAGCTGCTGTAGAAGAAAAGAAAGCAGAACGTGAAAAGCTATTAGAAGAACGCAAACAAAAACGTTTGGAAGAGCGCGAAGCAAAGAAAAAAGAATATGAAGAGCGTCGCAAAAAACTTATAGAAGCGCGCGAAGCAAAAAAGAAAGCTGCGGAAGAAAAACGCAAACAACGAGAAGAAGAGAAACGCAAACAACAGGAAGCACGTAAAAAGAAACAAGAAGAAAATAACAAAGAAAACGAGGGAAACGGTGAAGGTGCCGGAAACGGAGAATAACAAACAATTAATATAAATAACACTTAAAGTAAATAATTGAAAATCATGAAACAATTTAAAAAGCTAATTGCAATTGCAGTACTATTTTTTGGAGTAGTAAGTTTTACAAATGCACAGACTAAAGTTGCTCATATCAATACGCAAGAGTTAATTAGTTCGATGCCAGAAATGAAGAACGCAAAAGATGAGTTTGACAAATTACAAAAATCATTAGGTGCTGATATTCAAGCTTCAGTAACTGAGTATAGAAATAAATTAACACAGTACACTAACGAAGCTCCAAACAAAACAGATGCTGAAAATAATGCACGAAAAAAAGAGTTAGCAGAGTTAGAGCAACGTATCCAAGAAGCACAAGCTGCTGCTGATAAAACAACTCAGCAAAAGTATATTGATTTAACAAAGCCAATTCAAGAAAAAGCATTGGCAGCGATTCAAAAAGTAGCAAGAGCGCAAGGTTTCCAATATGTTCTTGATGAAACACCAGGTTCAGGTGTATTATTCGCCGAAGGAACTAACTTAATGGATGCTGTTAAAAAAGAATTAGGTATCAAGTAATTATACTCTAAATGATATCATTAAAAACCGCCTACTCAGGCGGTTTTTTGTTTTCAAAAGCTTTGTGAAAATCATTTAAAAAGCATTTAATTTTTATGTATTTTTACATATATGAATACTTCTCCAATTGGCATTTTTGATTCAGGCGTTGGCGGCACTTCTATTTGGCGAGAAATTCACAAATTATTGCCCCATGAAAACACTATTTATTTAGCCGATAGTAAAAATGCACCGTATGGCCCAAAAGGCAAACAAAAAATTGTAGAACTTTCCATAAAAAACACTGAATTACTGTTAGGAAAAGGCTGTAAACTCATTGTCGTTGCCTGTAACACTGCAACAACCAATGCCATTCGCTATTTGCGTGAAAATTACAACGTTCCTTTTATCGGTATTGAACCTGCCATTAAACCTGCTGCGTTACAAACGAAATCCAACACTATTGGCATTTTAGCAACCAAAGGAACCTTATCGAGCGAATTGTTTCACAGAACAAGCGATTTGTACACCAGCGGCGTTACTGTGATTGAACAAATTGGTGAAGGATTAGTTCCACTAATTGAAAATGGTGAAATCAACTCACCAAAAATGGAAAAATTACTGAATTTGTATCTGCAACCAATGATTGCTGCAAATATTGATTATCTAGTTTTGGGCTGTAGTCATTATCCATACCTCATTCCGAAGTTACAAACTTTGCTTCCAAAACACGTAACCATTATCGATTCTGGAATTGCCGTTGCGAAACAGACTCAAGCAATTTTAGAACGACACACGCTCTCTGCTCCTAAAATGAATTCAGGAACGTGTATTTTTTACAGCAATGGAAATCCTGAAATTCTACGCGATATTGTACAAGGCAACTTTACAGTAGAAGCGCTGGATTTTTAAAAAAAGTACCTCATTCTGAATCTTTTATCTGTCGCTGCTCCAAACAGACCTTATTAAGCATCTTCCTCTTTAAACCAACTCGAATATTTCACATAATTATCGGCAATGCGATTAATTTCTCCTGAAATCAATTCCTTGCTGATATCTTTTACTTTTTTCGCGGGAACGCCAGCATAAATACTCCCCGATTCCACATGCGTATTTTTAGTCACAACCGCGCCAGCTGCAATGATGCTATTGCTTTCCACTACACAATCGTCCATCACAATACTTCCCATGCCAATCAACACATTATCATGAATGGTACAACCATGCACAATTGCGTTGTGTCCGATAGATACATTATTTCCTATAGTTGTCGGTGAGGTTTGATAGGTTGCATGAATCACCGCGCCATCTTGCACGTTGACTTTATTGCCCATTTTGATAAAATGTACATCACCACGAATTACCGCATTGAACCAAACACTGCATTGATTGCCCATAGTCACGTCTCCGACGATAGTTGCGTTTTCAGCGAGAAAGCAATCTTCTCCAATTTGTGGGTGTTTTCCGTTTACTGGTTTGATGATCATATTTTTTAGGTGTTGGGTTTTGGGTGTTGGGTTTTAGTTATTGTTTTTTGTTCTTTGTTCTTTGTTCTTTGTTGTTCGTGTTTTGGAAGTTTCTAATTCGAGTTCAGCTTAACGAAATACATTTTCAATCTTAAATAAAAAACATTGGTACATTTTCAAATTATCAAATTGCTACATTAACAATACCGTCACTTCGAGTGAAATCTTGAAAAGATTTTGTATCGAGAAACGCTTTGAAACGTCAGCTTTTTAATTATTGTTGTTTGTTGTTTGTTTTTCGTGTTTTGAAATTTCAAATTCGAGTTCAGCTTAACGAAATACATTTTCAATCTTAAATAAAAAACATTGGTACATTTTCAAATTATCAAATTGCTACATTAACAATACCGTCACTTCGAGTGAAATCTTGAAAAGATTTTGTATCGAGAAGCACTTTGAAACGTCAGCTTTTTGATTATTGTTTTTTGTGTTTTGTTTTTCGTGTTTTGAAATTTCAAATTCGAGTTCAAGTTCAAGTTCGAGTTCAAGCGTTATTTAAAATACGACAATAAATTTGCTTTTTTCGTTGACGAAACCAAAACTTCTTTTCCGTTGCTTAATACTACGCTTCCGCCTTTTCCTTTGCGATATTTCACAACTTCATTTACATTGACCAAATACGATTTGTGAACTCTTGCAAACGGATATTGACTTAGTGCTTCTTCAAAATATTTTAGCGTTTTACTCACCACAATTTTGGAATTGTTGATGTAAATCTCAGTATAATTGTCGTCTGCTTTACAATAAATAATATCAGAAACATTTAACACTTCAAAACCGTCTTGTTGCGGAATGGTAATTTTTCCGTTGATACTTTCAATAGTTGTCGCCAAAACCGTTTCCGCCAAACGCTCTTCTTTACTTTTGATAGCAACTACATGATCGACTGCTTTGATGAGGTCGTCAATCGAAATTGGTTTTAGTAAATAATACGATGCGTGACTGTTCAACGCTTCAATCGCATAATGATCATACGCCGTTACAAAAATGGTTTCAAACGAGCGATCGCCTACTTTTTCGAGCAAATCAAAGGCATTCCCAAACGGCATTTCCACATCTAAAAACACCAAATCCAATTCGTTGTTTCGTATCAAAACGAGTGCATCTTCAATATTAGAAGCTTCGCCAATCACATTGACATTCGGACAGTATTTTGCGACGTATTTTTTTAGAATTTCTCTACTAATTTCTTCGTCTTCAACAATAATGGTTTGTAATTGCATTTAGTCTTTTTTGAGCGTTAATATTACTTTCGTTCCTTGTCCATCCTCAAACACATCGGTTACAGAAACATCTACTTTGTCTTTGTACATATCGTTTAAAATCGCGATTCGTTTTTTGATATTTCCCATACCTTTCGATTTTTGACGCAACTGATTTTTGGTTTTTAATTCCATAGAGCGTTTGCGACCAATGCCGTCATCTTCTATCACAATTTCAATCATTTCATCCGTTTTTGGCGTGATGGAAATTTTCAACAAACCTTTTTCTTCTTTGTAGCGCAGTCCGTGCCAAATAGCGTTTTCAATGTACGGTTGCAGCAACATCGGCGGAATTTGATATTCGGAAACTTTCAATTGTTCGTCTACGTGAATTTCATAGTCAAACTTGTCTTGAAAACGCAAATGTTCGAGTCGCACGTACAATTCTAGCAATTCCAACTCTTTGGAAAGCGGAATAAAGTCTTCATCCGAATTTTCCAATACCGAACGCATCAAGGTAGAAAACTCCGATAAGTAGCGATTGGCATTGCGTTCGTCATTGAGCGCGATGTAATTGTTGACCGAATTCAACGCATTGAAAATAAAGTGCGGATTCATTTGCGTTCTGAGCGATTTCAACGCCAATAAATTGTTGGCAAGCTTCTGTTGTTTGCTATTTCTGTACAACAAATAAATTGTGACAATTAATAATAGCATCCCGAAAATAAGTGAATAAATAGTATATTTCTGAGTCTGATTGCTCTTTTCTACCAATTCTTGTTCGCGGCGATAACTTTCCGTTCGTAACAGTTCTAGTTTTCCATTGGCTTCCAAACTGTTGATACGTGTTTGTTGCTCCTGAATGTTTTTTCGCAAGCGACTTGCTTCTGAAATTTGCTGTTCTTTTCGAATTACCAATTCGTTGACCAATTCTACATATTCTTCAAACTTATCCCGTGCTTTTTCAAAATCTCCCATAGACTTATAGGCTTCTGAAAGTCTTCGTGTTGCATCTTTTGCAACAATAATATCTTCTTTTGAATTGGCCTCCGAAGCACTTTTTTCCAAATATGGCAAGGCTTCATCGTATTTTTCCTGTAAGATTAAAGCGTTTCCTATTTTATAATTAATTCGCTGCGAACTGATGACTACAGAATCGTTCAATGCTCCTTTGGCAACCTGCGTTTCTGAACCCGATTTTTCTAAGTCTTCTAAATTCTTTTTACGCAGTTGAATTTCTTTGTCGTACAAGTTGTTTGAATTGTAGAAATCTGCCACACGATCTTGTTCAACAATGGCACGTTTTAGGTTTTGTTCTTGCGCTAAATTCAACGAATTTGTAAAATATCCTGCGGCCTGATTTACATTTCCAGATGCAGCGTAATTGTCTGCAATTTTAGAATTCAAATCTGTGATTTTTGGCGTAATTAAGTCTTCTTTCGCAATTGCCAATCCTTTGTTGTAATTTTCAAGTGCAATATCATATTTCCCTAATGCCTTGTAGGCGTCGCCCAAACCTTCGTACACCGTAATTTCTTGGTAACGCGATACATTATTACGCAAAATTCGTTCAAATGATTCAATCGCTTCCTTATAATCGCCATTCAACAATTGTGTTTTTCCAAGTGAAATCCACAAACGCGTTGTGCTATACGTATTGAGTGCAATTTGATAATTGCTAATTGCCAAATCGTACTGTTTCCAATACGCATACACATCTCCTAACACTTCATACGCATCCGAAAGTTGTTTTTTGTCATTGGAATCATACACACTTGTCAACGCTTTTTCTATGTATTCAATACTTTTTTCAATGTCTTTCTTTTTAAATATTTTGGCAGAATCGAGCATGATTTTATGCTGCTCCAGATTGGATTTTCTCTTTTTAGAAAATTTCTTTGTCGTAGGTATTTCTTCTTCTCCATAACCATCTACCAACACCACAATAGATTCGTCACTATCAATCACGTGAAATTGTTTTCCAAAACTCGGATGCTCAATCACCAACTGATCGCCTACGCGCGTTTTAATGGTGAAGCGACCAAACATATTTGTTTTCGTAACATCGCCACCCACAATACGAATCGTTGCTTCTGCTACAGGTTCACGATTGTTTTTTCCTCGTATTTCACCGCGTACTGTAAAATAAGCTGCTTCATCTTTTTGCTGTGTTTCCGTATTTTGAGAAACTACCGTTTGAAATGAAATCAGGCAAAAAAACAGACATAGTATGCTAAGTGTTTGCTTCATCTTTTTCATTAAGAATGATAAACTTACGCACTTTCGTTGATATACTAAAATGTGCTACTACTGAAAACCGCCTTTTTTCGTGTTTTTTAGGCGATTTTTCACGATTTCTCTCAAGGAAAGAATCCATTCACTCATTCAATATGACTATTGACTCATTGGTGTTTTTTTTCAAATTTCTTTGCGGGTACTTTTAGACAAAATTTAATCAAAAAATGAAAAAAATAACACTTTTACTCTGCTTGTGCATTACACAATTCATCATAGCGCAACACAAAGGAAACTATGACCAGAATCTTCAAATTTCCAGGCAAAATATAGCAACTTCTAGAAGCATGGGCAACGCGAATTTTGGGCCTCGTGCTACCAATCCGACAAGAAATATAACTCCAAATTCCAATATTGTCATTGACGTACACGCATTGTACAATGCAAAAGCGACTTCGTACACCGCAATTTTTAATATTTCGCAAATTGGTCCGACAGCCGAAGAAACACACAAACTTGTGAATGAGCGTGTTGACAATGTTCGAAATGAATTGCTTTCCGCAGGAATTGCCAAAAATGATATCGCTATCGACGTCATTTCGTTTGTACCTGTGTATGAAATTGAAGTGGAGAAAAAGTTGTTTAGCAAAAAATACAATGAAGTCCCAAAAGGCTTTGAGTTGCAACAAAACATTCATATTAAGTTTACAAAAACAGCGCAATTTGAAAAGATTTTAGCGTCATGTGCTGTCAATGAAATTTACAACTTGGTAAAGGTTGATTATTTTATAGAAAATATTCGTGAAGTGTATAAAAAGCTGCAAACTTCACTCCTATCTTTAGTAAAAGAAGAAAAAGAATACTATAAAATTTTAGGATTTGATTTGACTAATTATGATGCTATTATGGCAGATGATAAGTATTGTTATTTCCCAAAGGATTTTTATAGGAACTATCAAGCATATAATAGTATTTCATTTGAAGCATTAGAAGGAAAGAGAAGCGTGACTAAAGCGAAAAAACAAACTTCGTATTATTACCAACCGATTTCGACAGAAAATTATGATATCGTCATCAACCCTAACATTTTAGAACCCGTGATACAAATTGGTATGCAAATTAAGTTGGTGTACACACCAAAACCAAAGGAGCAAAAACAAGAACCAAAAACAGAAATTAAAACCGAGCATAAATATTATGTGATTTCGCCAGATGGCAATATTGACGTAAAGGAATTGAGAACAAACAACTAATTATATCATGAAGCATCTTACAATCATTATCGTATTTCTATTGTGCATTCCTTTGGCAGTTCTATCGCAAAGTGAAAAAAACTTTATCGATCAAAATTATATTGAGATTACCGGAACTGCGGAAACGTTGGTAACTCCTGATGAAATTTATGTTTCTGTAACGCTTACAGAGAAAAATCATAAAAAAACGATTGAAGAACAAGAACAATTGTTGCTAGCCAATTTAAAAAGTTTAGGTATTGATACCGATACAGATGTGTCTGTTTCTAGCTTTCAAGGTAGTTATGAACGTTATTTTTTACGACGCAACGAAGTTGAGAAAGAAAAAAAGTATCAAATCATTATTCATGACGGCGTTACGCTTTCAAAGACATTTATGGTGCTAGATAGCTTACACATTACAAATGCTAGCATTACCAAAGTAAGTCATTCTGAAATTGAAAAGTTTCGAAGAGATACCAAAATTAAATCGCTCGTGGTAGCCAAAGAAAAAGCTAAACAATATGCTGAAGCAATTGACCAAGAGATTGGAAAAGCAATTTTTATTCAAGAAGTTGACCCGAATTCCTATCAAAGAGTAGCGCAATACAGGGCTTTGAACTCCTCTAACACCATTACAAATTTGACAGCTTCTATGGAATTGCAAAATATCGCTTTTCAAAAAATTAGTCTCACCGCCACTGTTTTAACCAGATTTGAACTAAAAACAAGTAATTAATCACCAAAAGCATCACCAGACTTGAATTAAGAACTTAAAACAAAAAACATGAAAAAATTAAATTTATTCATTGCAAGTACGTTACTTTTTGTGGGTGCTTGTAAAGGAAACTCAAAAACAGACACTGTGCTGTTGAGTGAAACAGCAACGAATTTAAACGCAACTACAGTACTGACTACAAAAGTTGTTGCTAAAAACACCATTAAAGTCGCGCTATTGTTAGACACTAGTAATAGTATGGACGGATTGATTCATCAAGCGAAAGCACAGTTATGGGAAATTATCAATGAGCTTTCGTATGCAAAATGCGGTACAGAAAAGCCTAGTTTGGAAATTGCCTTATACGAATACGGAAACGACAATTTGCCATCGGAAGAAGGTTATATTCGACAAGTATTAGGATTTAGTAATGACTTGGATGAAATTTCTGAAAAGCTATTTTCGTTAACCACACGCGGTGGGAATGAGTTCTGCGGACATGTAATTCAAACATCCATGGATCAACTAAATTGGGGAAACAATCCGAAAGATTTGAAACTGTTATTCATTGCTGGAAACGAACCTTTTACGCAAGGAACTATCAGCTATAAAGATGCCATTACCAACGCTATTGAAAAAGACGTTGTTATCAATACTATTTTTTGTGGAAACTATGAACAAGGAATTTCAGGTATGTGGAAAGATGGTGCGGTATTGGGAAAAGGAGATTATATGACCATTGCGCACAATAAAAGTATTGCTTATATAGAAACTCCGTACGATAAAAAGATTATGGGATACAATGCAAGCTTAAACTCAACTTACATCGCATATGGTTCCAAAGGAAATTACAGAATGACGAAACAAGCAACACAAGATGCAAACGCGAGTTCTATCAATGCTGAAATTGCGGTAGACAGAGCGGTTTCTAAAAGCTCCGATTTTTACACTAATTCTTCTTGGGACTTAGTAGACGGAATTGCCAACGATTCTGTCAAAGTAGACGAATTGTCCGAAAGTGAATTACCAAAAGAACTCAAAGGCAAATCGAAAGAGCAGATTTTAACGTATGTGAAAGAACAGCAAAAAAAGCGAAAAGAAATTCAACAAAAAATTCGTGAGTTAAACGCGAAGCGAAAAGCATACATTTCTGAAAAAAGTACTGAAAAAGGAAAAAATGATTTGGAAAGCGCTATCATTCAAGCTATCAAAAAGCAAGCAGCCCGTAAAAATTACACATGGTAATTTAGACTGCTTTGCTTTTAGATAATTAGAGCGCTTCGCTTTTAGATATTAGCCTTTTATTTGCTTCGCAAATTGGTTGGTTTTTTCTTTTTGCCTGCGCAAAAATTTTTAAAAGCATGCTGATTCACACACTGAAAGTTTAGTAATAACCTGTGTTATTGCTAAACTTTCTTTTTTTATAAAATAATTTAACCCACAGAAAACCAACACATCATAAACTTCGTATGTATTGACAGAAGGCTTTGAAAGTCAATAACTAATCCCCGAATTAATACAAAAACTATGATGCATACAATTACTTTTTATGTAAAGAAAAAACAGATTCCCCTTTTTGTTTTTTTATCTTTTTTTTTAATGTCTAATTTGACAATGGCTCAGGACAATTACGCAATTGAAGTAGACAACAACCGAGAGTTTGTAGAAATTCAAAACTACGGTGAGTTTATGACTAATGGAAATCCGTATACAGTTGAATGCTTGTTCAAGTTAAGTAATATACCTTTCTTTAGTTCTGACCAGGTAATTTTCGGTTCTGGAAATTATTTCAATCCGAATTTTATACGCTGTGCCAAACCAATTGTGCTGGTAGGTAATGACCTTTTCAATGGCACGTATATTGGCTTTATTCCAACAGAAAGACAAAATAATAATTTTGGACGATTGCCGATTTTGGAAATTCCGTACGAATTGGAAGTTGATACATGGTATCATGTTGCTTTTGTGTATAACGGAGGGAATGAATTTTATTTTTATGTAAATGGAAGACGCGTTGGTCATGCCACGAAAACACATCATAATATATCATGTAATACTTCTAACAATGATATACATATCGGCGGCGTCAATATAGATGGTAGAAATACGGCTAATTTGGATGGTGCTGTTGATGAATTTAGAATTTGGCGAAAAGCAAAAACCGAAGCTGAAATTCAAGCGCAAATGTACACACATCTTACCGGAAGAGAAACTGATTTAGATTTGTACTATGATTTTGACGACGCTTCTAATACTAGTAATGTTATAGATATTACCGGTAACGGAAATAATGGTATTACTAATAATATTGATTCAAGAAACTGGATTACGTCATCGAGCTTTTCTAGCTTTACAGGAGCTGTTAGCGACGATTATTATTTAGCAGAAAACTGGTATAATTTTCAAGCAGCGCCTTCCAACGTAGGAATTGAAGCGAGTACATCTATTTCCAACAATGTATCTTTAAAAAATATCAGCATTTCCCAAAACGGCTCATTAACGGTTACTGAAAATAGCACATTTACAGTTGACTCATATTTGCACACGCAAGGTTTATTAACGCTGGAAGAAGGTTCGTCTTTAGTGCAACTTGATGAAGGTATTGTGAATCAATATCCAATCGTTATGAAAAGAACCGGAAACACCAACGAATTTAGATACAGTTACTGGTCGTTGCCTGCTGTAAAAAGTATTGATATCTTATATGAAACACCACCAATATCAGCGCCGTGGACAACAAATCCGACGCTCAATGAAAAACTTTTAACACCTGAAGACATCTTTAATTTTGGAACTTCCGAAGGACAACGCGATCCATATTGGTTGTTTTTATTGACAGGAACACAAGGTGGCTTTGGAAATGATGCAGATAATATTTTCTGGTCACAAATTAGTCAAACCACAGAAATTGATAAAGGATTCGGTTTTACGCTAAAAGGTCCTTTGGGTAGCAATCCGTCGCAAGCAAAAGCTACTATTGAAGGCGTTCCTACCAATGGTGATGTTACGGTTCCGTTGGTATATGTGGATAACAATTCGTATTTGATTGGAAATCCATATCCTTCCGCAATTTCTGCCGATGAATTTATTGAAAGAAATAATGCAACCATTACAGGTACTATCTATTTTTGGGAACAATGGTCAGGAAACTCGCATGTATATGACGAATATATTGGCGGTTACGCTACGTACACACGTTTAGGCGGCGTAACTACTAAAAATGAAGCACAATCGTTCAACGATCCAACTTTTAGAGCACCTACAACTCCAAATAATGCCATTAGTGCTGGACAAGGATTTGTGGTAGAAACACGTGAAAATACTTCTGGAACTATCATTTTTGATAATGACATGCGTATTGAAGGAAGCAACACACAATTTTATCGTCAAACCACAACAAGCACAAATGAAAATGATGTAAAAAAATGCTGGATTAATTTGTCGAATGAGGAAGGCGATTTTGATCAAATATTGATTGGAACACTTCCAGGCGCAACTGCCGCAGATGATTATGGTTTAGATGGAAAATTACTAGATTTTAAAACGGTATATGCGTACACACTAATTGATGATGAAAAATATACCATAAATGCGTTGCCTTCTTTAGACAATGTAATTCCACTTGGAGTGGCAACAAACATCAATATGGAGCATACTATTGAATTGGATAACGAAGAAGGATTGGCGAATCATGAAATTTTACTAAAAGACAACACTACAGGAGTTACGCATAACTTACGAGAAGCTTCCTATACATTTACATTGGACGTTGGTGATGTAGCTAACAGATTTGAACTGCTAATTCAAGAAAATGAAACACGTTCAACAGATGATGAAAGTCCTATAGTTACCTTACCAAATGTGCGATTACGATTGCAAAACAACGGAATTGCCATTGTTACAGAACGTACCATTGAAGCTATTCAGGTTTCTGACTTGAGCGGTCATACAGTGTATACAGATAGAAAGTCAGACTTTATCAAAAAGAAATTTGAACAAGGCTTTTATATTGTTATACTGACTGATAGTAACGGCAATCATGTACGAAAGAAAGTGTTTATACCATAAAATACATAAAAGAAAAAGGCTTGCGTTTTGATGCAAGCCTTTTTCATATAGTGTAAAGATTAAATGTCTTAGTTAATCGCAGGACAGTTACAATCATACGGATCTCTTCGATCTCCGAAATCGTATCCTAACGTAATTTGGTGATAACCTCCGTTAGAAAGCACTAAAGAATTTGCTTGGTACGAATACGTGTACGCAAACATAAAACGATTGTAATTTACACCTACAAATGGTGTAATGTACTGTAGTTTCTGATTGTCAACCTGTGTTCCGTTTACGAATTCTGCGCCGTCTAAACTTCTTCTATACGACAATCCGCCCCAAACAGAACCGAACTCCATACTTCTGTACACTTTTATGTTAGCATCAATAGAAGATTCTTGCGTCTCTTCTGTATATTGAAACATGATTGATGGCTCGTATGTCCAATCGCTATCATAAGCTCCGAATGTATATCCTGCAGACGCTAAGTAGCGACGTTGGTTTTTCGATTCAAATTCCTGCGAGAATAAATCTCTTTGTGTTGGCAATGCGTTTTTAATGGTTAAATGCGCAAAGAAATCTAAGAAATAGTACGAAGCTCCAAAATCTACATTAAAATACGTTGTATTCAATCGTCCACCAGAAATGATAGGGTCAGGATTGTTGATGATATCAAAACCTGTTTCATCTAATGTTCCTTGGGTGAATCCTGTACTAATTCCGAATGATAATTGATTTAAGTCTACTCTATTTCTAGATAACAATAAGTGATATGCGAATGTTAAATACACACCTTGCTGCGAGAAATTTCCGTTTTCGTCGTTATACACAATAGCTCCAACTCCTACTTTGTCGCCTACGCGCGTATTAAAACTCAATGTTTGTAATGATGGTGCGTTATCTACATCAAACCATTGTTGCCTAGCTGTCAATCTGATTTTAGAAGCGTTAGAAGCGCCCGCCATCGAAGGATGTATCAGATATAAATTGTCAGAAAGATAGTCTACATAAACAGGAAGTCCATCTTGCGAAAAAGAGCATTGTACTCCAAATGCGATGGCAACAATAGCTAAGTATTTTTTAAATTTCATTAGTGTGTATCTTTTTGTGTAAAAAATTATCGATACGATATGAGTCGTATCGAAATTCAATGCAACTTATTTATTTGATAACGAGGCTTTTAGTTGTTTGTGTTTCAGTTAGTTATATGCAATACTCCTGTAAAATAGGCGTTTCCATAGCGCAAAATGCCACACATTTGGTCAAATATATAAATTATTTGATAAGTATGTAATGCTTATCATAATTAATTATCGATGTTACCCTAAGAAACTCGTTTGAATGAAACCTATTTTCTACATGGTTTCATTTTCGCTGTTAATTTATTAAAAACGTAATTATTTACTAATTATTTTAACACAAAAAATAAATTTCTTGCAAACACCACTTTTCAAAAGAATAATTTACGCGACTCCATTTACAGAATCCAGCGATAATGGTTACTTTTGTAAAAAAATTGAAACCATGAGTGGTATTACAATACAAATAGAAAAAACAAGCAATCCCGCAATTGTAAAGTTTGAAGCAAGCACATTTTTAACACGACATAATAGTTACGAATTTAAAAATATTGACGATGCAAAAGATTCGCCTTTAGCACAGCAATTATTTTACTTGCCATTTGTAAAAACAATCTTTATTTCGGGAAATTTTATCGCCATTGAGCGTTATAATATTGTGACTTGGGAAGATGTACAAGATGAAGTTGCTGAGCAAATTCAAGAATATATTAACAGTGGTAAAGAAATCATCAGCGAATCGGCTACAGCAAAAAAAGTAGTTCCTGTTACTGTATACGCAGAAAGTACGCCAAATCCGACTGTGATGAAGTTTGTTGCCAATAAAAAAATAGTAGAGCGCATTTTTGAGTTTAAAAATATTGACGAAACTAAATATGCACCGCTGGCACAAGCGTTGTTCCATTTTCCATTCGTAAAAGAAGTCTTTTTAGATAAAAACTATATTTCCATCACCAAGTACGATATGGTCGATTGGAATGATATTACGATGGAGATTCGTGAATTTATCCGAAATTATATTCAAGAAGGAAAAGAAGTCATTTCAAAAGACATTCCTGCCGAACAGAAAGAAAAAATTGAAATTTCAGACGAAAGTTTTGAAGCGCTGGACGATATTTCTAAAGAAATTGTCAACATTTTAGAAGAATACATCAAACCAGCAGTGGCAAGCGACGGTGGAAACATTATGTTCGACTCGTACGATCCAAACTCAAAAGTGGTTAAAGTTGTGTTGCAAGGCGCTTGTAGCGGTTGTCCGTCTTCTACCATGACCTTGAAAAGTGGTATTGAAAACACGCTAAAAAACCTATTAAAAGGGCAGATTAACGAAGTTATTGCAATTAACGGATAAGAAATCTTTGTTTATTACAAGAATTGCTGTAATTTATAAGGTAAAATATTTAATAACCTTTAAAAAAACACTAATTATGGCAGTTTTAAAAGTAATAGAAGTACTTTCAAACTCTAAAAAGAGTTGGGAAGACGCGACTGCAAAAGCAGTAAAACAAGCAGCAAAATCGGTAAAAAACATCCGCTCCGTATATGTGCAAGAGCAAAGCGCTATTGTAGATGGCGATGCCGTTGTTGAATACCGTGTAAACGTAAAACTTACGTTTGAAGTAAAATAACAAAGAAATCAATCATACGTACAAAAGCGTTGTCAGTATTTGATAACGCTTTTTTTTATACTCAAAGTTTTTCCATATCTTATGTATGCCTTAATCTTAACAACAATAAATAAAGAACAGCTTATGAGAACTTTAGAAATCATTCTTATTGCGCTTGTCGCGATAGAGCACGTGTACATTTTATACCTTGAAATGTTTTTATGGACTACACCGAAAGGCATGAAAAGTTTTGGCTTAAAATCGAAAAGTTTTGCCGAAGAAACCAAAACACTTGCTGCCAATCAAGGATTGTACAATGGCTTTTTAGCGGCAGGATTGTTTTGGTCATTGTACACCAAAGAGATACACGTTAGTCTATTTTTTATTATCTGTGTGTGCATTGCTGCTGTATATGGTTCGTATTCCACCAACAGCAAGCGAATTTTAATCATTCAAGGAACACCTGCATTTTTGGCATTGATTGTTATTTTACTACGCATGTTTTTAAAGATGTAACAAATAGATTCAAAGGTGTCAAACGACAGATTTTTTTACCGTTGATAGATTCCCCCAAAATTTGTCGCTAATTTAACGTTGAAAAAACTCGATTTTATAATTTTACACTCAATAAAAAATCAATACTATGCAAACAGGAAATACTACACAAACTTCCACAGAAGATGCCAACACTGCAACAAGTTGGCTTGGCAATTTTGACTTTAAACAAATTATTTTTGATTATGGATTAAAAGTGGTTGCTGCACTTGCCATACTCATCATTGGATTGTTTATCATCAAAATGATTGTGCGCGTTTCAAAGAAAATTATGAAAAAGCGCGGAGTTGACGATACGTTGCAAAAATTCCTAGGAAGTTTACTAAGTTGGACACTTAAAATTTTATTATTTGTTATTGTAGCTTCGCAATTGGGCATTGAAACTACGTCATTTGCGGCTATTATTGGTGCAGCTGGTTTGGCAATTGGTTTGGCATTGCAAGGGTCACTGTCAAATTTTGCGGGCGGTGTGCTCATCATGATTTTCAAACCATACAGAATTGGCGATTTTATTGAAGCACAAGGCGTGATGGGAACTGTAAAAGAAATTCAAATATTTACCACACACTTAAACACCGTTGGAAACAAACTAGCCATTTTACCAAACGGTGCAGTTTCTAATGGAAATATCATCAACTATTCTGCAGAGGAAAAACGAAGAGTCGATTTGGTTTTTGGCGTGAGTTATGATGCCGATATCAAACAAACTAAAGATGTGTTGATGAAAATCATGACGGATAATGATACTATTTTGAAAGAGCCTGCTCCAAGCGTAACTGTTTTAGAACTGGCAGATAGTTCTGTAAACTTCGCAGTGCGTCCGTGGGTAAAAACAGAAGATTATTGGGATGTGTATTTCTACATGCAAGAAAATGCTAAGATTGCACTAGATGCTGCAGGAATTGAGATTCCTTATCCACACAGTGTTGAGATTCACAAAGGAGAATAACTGTTAGATAAAATTAGAAAATCCTATTGTACCATAATTTACAATAGGATTTTTTTTATAGTATCGTTTGTGTTTACTTTTTAGACTTCGTTACGACGAAATCTTTTAAATAATACGGTTCAAAATATGCGACATCTTCGAGGTCGTTTTTTTTGTGCTTTTCTTTAGCAATCGGAATCATTTTTTCAGTAGATGGAAAATACACCTCATCATAAAACACCGCATTTTCATGCGCAATAATACCTTTGCATTTTTCAGCACCGTTTCCTATAAAATGTACTTTTCCTTTGGCTAATTCAGCAGCAAAAGAAGCCTCTGTGATGATTTCTGCCTTTGTATCTCTAATTTGGTTGTAATTTGCATCAAATACTGCTGAATATACTTCCATACGGCGCGCATCTAACAGTGGTACAATAACGCCGTCTGTAATAGCAATAGCACGAGCTAAAATTTCCAAACTTTCAATCGCAAGCAAATCTACGTCAGCAGCAAAACACAATCCTTTAGCAGCAGAAACTCCAATGCGCAATCCTGTGTACGAACCTGGCCCTTTTCCAACAACCACTGCCGCAATGTCTGTTGACTGAATATTGGCAGTTTCAAAAGCTTCTTTGATAAATACGTGTAATTTTTCAGAATGCGAGTAGTTTTTATCGTTTTCTTCCTTAAAATAAAGAATCTCTTCATCATCTGCCAAACACACCGAACAATTCGTCGTTGAGGTTTCTAAGTATAATCGTATTGCCATTGGATTGCTAATTTTTTACAAAAATAAAAAAAGCATCAATCGTTATATAAGAATTGATGCTTTTTGTGTGTTTTTATTATTATTTCCGAAAATCTTTTTCTGTCATCCGCTCGTCATATATTTTACCATCTTTTTCAAAAGCCCAAACATTTGAGATTTCACGTAATTTTGGCAATTTATCTTCTTCTTTTTTAATTTTTTGCTTTACGATTCTCCGAAATTTTCTATTAGCATCACGCTTATTCACCTTTTCGGAATCTGCCGACGTAACTCCTCTAATTTTTATCTTTTTTTAGACCTACTCATTATCTATTTAAAATCTGTTAGCGGCAATCCGAAATAGAATTCTAGTATTTTTAAACGGAAAATATAGTCGTACTTGGTTCGAACTACATCCGATTCCGCAGCTTCCAAACGCTGTTTTGATTGACTAAAATCGAACGAGTTCATCATTCCTTCATTGAAACGTTCAGTAGAATATTTGTGAGCTTCTCTACGTGCTACTAAGGTTTTTTCAGCAGCTTCATAGGCTTTTAACGCACCTTTGGTATCATTGTACGCCTGATTGACCGTTGCTTCTAAATCAATTTTAGTTTGTTCTAAGTTAAATTTCGCGCGTTCAATATTGATTCTTGAACGTCGCACACTGTTTCTACTTCTAAAACCATTAAGAATTGGAATACTTAACTGCAATCCAAACGAATGTGTTTTGTTATCAGAAACCTGAACAAAAAATGGGTTGGTTGGAAAAAGTTCACTATCAAAAACGGTAGTACTAAATCCGTAAAAACCAGATAAGCTAGGCAATAGCGTTCCTTTTGCTATTTTTAAATCGTATTCTGCCAATTCGATATTGGTTTGTGATATTTTTACATCATTTCGTACTTCCAATGACTTTTCAAAAATTTGTCGCGGCGTATTGTTCATAATCGTTGTTGACGGAATCATATAATCGCCTTCAGCAATATCAAACGTTTCGTAATCGTTTAACAATAACAACTGCGCCAATGATATTTTGGAAAGACGCAAGTTATTTTCAGCGTTCACAATTTGCTGTTCTTGTGTTGCGGCATTGGCTTCAATTTCTAAGGCATCACCACGTGGCACCACACCTTCTTTTACCAATTCGTTTGTACGATTGAGCTCGTTCATCGTTACTTCATACTGTGCTTTTAACACTTTGAGCGATTCTTTATTGAAGAGAATCTGTAAAAACGATTGCACAACCTGTAAGGATGTATTGTCTTTAATATCGTCTAACTGATATTGATTGGCTAATAATGCCAAATTTGCTCGGTGCAATCTATTGACATTTTGCAAACCATTATAGATATCAACATTTACATTTATAGATCCATTAGAGTTTTGCTGAGTTGCTGTTTGAATTTGACCTGTAAGCGGGTTTTGCCCTAAACCTATACTCCACGAATGTCTAGCTGAAATATTTGCTGTTGGCAGAAAACTTCCTACGGCGTCACTTTTGTCTAATTCTGTATTTTGTCGGTCGAGTTGCGCTTGTTTGATGGCAATATTATTTTCCAACGCATAGTCGACACACTCTTTTAATGTCCATTTTTTTTGTGCGGTAGCAAACGTTGTAAATCCTGCTAATAACACGATAATGATATAAACTTTTTTCATGGTACTGTAATGGTTATGCTGTTTTTCGGTTTTATTCGTTTGTTTCTTCTTTGTTATTTTCTTCGCCT
This sequence comes from Kordia periserrulae, assembly GCF_003054265.1. Lineage (GTDB taxonomy): Bacteria > Bacteroidota > Bacteroidia > Flavobacteriales > Flavobacteriaceae > Kordia > Kordia periserrulae. The sequence continues at coordinate 460,352 of NZ_QBKT01000001.1, forward strand.
TCTTTCTTTTCCTGATCTTCTTTTTTGACAGCGTATTTGTTCCAGATTTTGATTTTATCGTCTTCTTTTAATCCAGATTTTATTTCGATATTTTTTCCGTCAGAGATACCAACTTCTATGAATTTTTTCTCAAACTCTTGCTCGCCTTTTTCAATTTCTACATACGGTTTGTCATCATTCTTAGCATCAAATCGCAACAGCCCTTCGTCAATCACTAAGATATCTTCTTTTTTTCCAAGTTCAATCGTTGCATTCGCGCTATATCCTGCTCTGATGAAAAATTCATCGTCCAACGCTACATCTGCTTTTATTTTGAATTGCACCGTTCCGCTTTCTTCCACACCTTTTGGTGCTACGAAAGTAAGTGTTGCTGGAAAATCTTTATCTTCAATCGCGCCTAAATTTACGATAAGTTCAGAATTTGGCTTTAATTTTCCAACTTCAGCTTCGTCAACTTTCCCTTCAAAAATCATTTTTCCTAAATCTGCAATGGTAGCAATGGTAGTTCCTGCATTGAAATTATTACTTTCAATCACTTGATCACCTTCTTTGATAGGAATGATTAAAATCGTTCCTGAAACCGTTGCTCTAATGTTTGTATTTGCCGCAGAACCACCTACAGAACCTTTTTTGATGATTTGCAAATCGCTTTGTGCATTTCGCACGTCTTGTTTTGCCTGATTGTACGAAAGTTCTGAACGCTCAAATTCTTGACTCGAAATGATGCCTTTGTCAAAAAGCGTTTTGTTTCTATCGAATGCAATTTTTGCATTGTCTAACACAATTTGTGCATTTTTAATACGATTTCGAGCGCTGTTTAGCGATTGTTCGTTTGGTACTACTTTGATTCTCGCAATTAAATCTCCTGTTTGGATTTTGTCACCTTCTTCCACAAATATTTTTTCAATAATTCCTGAGATTTGCGGTTTTATTTCCACTTCATCTTCTGGGATTACCGTTCCCGCAGCGACGGTTTTTTCAATAATAGTTGTTTTAAAAGGTGTCGTAGTTTCAAAAGTTTCTACGTTCGTTTTATTGGTGTTTACAAAGTATGAACCTGCAAAAAAAGCAGCTACCAATAGTAATAGTATCAACAGGGTTTTTAAAACTTTTTTCATTATATGATTCTTAATTTAGTGTATGATTGATGTTGTTATTCTTCTCGTAAGGCTTCTATTGGTCGAATACTTACGGCGCGTTGCGCTGGTATGAGTCCAATGAGCGTTCCTAATATGACCATTATGGCAATGGCTAAACCGATGTATTCCAAACTTACCGTTGGATTGATGAATGGAAAATCCAATCCTTTGGTAAAGTTATTTAGTAATTTTAGTGACAATCCTCCAACGGTCATTCCTAAAAGTCCAGCAACCAGCGTTAAAAATACCGATTCTAAAATGATTTGTCCGCGAATTTCATTTGGTTTTGCGCCCAATGCACGTCGGATTCCGATTTCTTTGGTACGTTCTTTTACCGTGATTAATAATATATTTCCAATTGCGATAACGCCTGCTAAAATGGTGGCAATTCCCACAATAAGTGCTGTAAATTTGAGTCCTTTGACAAATCCTGTGATTTTACCAAACATTTCTCCAAAGTTTGCTGCTCCAAAGGCGCGTTCATCATTTGGATGCACGGTGTATCTTCTTTTAAGTAATTCTTTTGTTTTTTCTTCAATGGCAACAATGTCTTCTTCAGGATATCCTGCAATAACCATCCAACCGATTCTGTTTCCTGTATTGAATACTTTTTTAAACGTTGTAAACGGAATAAAGATAGAGTCGTCTCCTTCAAAGAAATCTGTATTGTTTCTTTTGTACACGCCGACTACTTGAAAATACACATTGTTGATTTTGATGTATTGTCCAACAGGATTTTCGTCTTTTTCAAAGAGTTCTCTTTCTACACGTTCTCCAATGACACATATTTTACGACTGTCTTTGATATCTTTTTGATTTAAGAAACGACCTTTGCGCAACTTCTTTTTCGACACATTGTCAATAATTGGATAATCGCCAAAAACCTTATAGTTTTCAGATTTCATATCGTTTACCACAAGTGGCGCAGCGCCTCCAAATAATCCTCTCGCATTTCGTGGTGCTACAAATTGCACGCCTTCTATTTGATTGGCAATTCGGTAGGTATCACTAATTTCAAGTTGAATGTTACGATTTCTGTTGTAACCGCCGTAGGGAATTCCCGTTTGTTGTCCCCAAAGAAAAATACTATTGGTAGCTAAATCTTTAAACGTTACATCAAAACCATTTTCCATTCCTTTGGCGGCTCCTTGCAATCCTACAAAGAGTAGAATTCCCCAAAAAACACCAATAATCGTAATTGCCGTTCGTAGTTTGTTTTTACGAATGGTTCCGAAAATTTCTTGCCAAGTATCTCTTGTAAATATAAATTTCATCGTTTCTTGGTGTTGTTTATTCGTCTCTTAATGCGACAATTGGTTTTACTTTTGCGGCGCGTCTTGCGGGAATGTATCCTGCAATGAGTCCAGATATTACTAAAATGATGGTAGCACCTATAATAGTTCCTTGACTTACATTCGGATTGGTGATAAACCAGTCTTTTAGTTTATCGCCCATAGAATTTAATATAAAGTTTCCGATGACCAAACCGATATACCCAAACAGTAATGTGATGACTACCGTTTCCTGCAATATCATTCCGATGACTGAACTAGGTTTGGCGCCTAATGCTTTGCGAATTCCGAGTTCTTTGGTACGTTCTTTTACAATGTACACCATGATATTACTAATTCCAATGACACCTGCTAGTAATGTTCCGATACCAATCACAATGACAATGATTTGCAACAGACTGGCAAACTGCAAGGTTTCTTCTAAGTCTTCTATTTTGTTGTTAATTCGAAGTGCACTTCTGTCGCTTGGCGCAATATTGTGTCGTTTTTTGAGTTCTTTTTCAATTTCTTTGGAAAGTTTTCGGGCTCCGTTAGCTCCGATACTCATGTCATACATCAAATTGATTTGATCTATTCGTTCCGTGTTTTTGTAAATGCGTTGTGTGGTACTTACAGGTGTATAAATGGTGCGTTCTTCTCGGTCGCCACTTCCTTCATCTTTAAAAACACCGATAACACGATACACGATTTTGTTCATGCTAAAGTATTCTCCAACAGCATCTTTATCGCCAAATAAGTCTTTTTCTACCAAACGCCCGATAACTGCCACACGCGCATCGGTACGTATATCATTTTGATTGATATAGCGTCCTTTGAATGTTTCTGTTTGTTCTAAATATTGATGCGATGGATGTACTGCACGCACATCGTAACTTCCGTATTCGTTTTTATATTTTGCCGAAACACCTTTAAATACACGTGCTGTGATATGTTCGAGTCGGTCTGCGAATTTTTCTTTTAAGAATTCTAGGTCTTCGTTTTCAAACTCAATGCGCCTGTTTTCCTTAAAGCCTTTGAAGGGTTTTGACGTACTTCTTGGGCTAATGAAAATGGTATTTTGTGCATCGTCTTGAAAGGATTCGTAAAAGGTGTTTTTGAGTCCATTTCCCATTCCGAAAAGAATCGTGAAAATCAAAATTCCAAGCGTCACAGTAAACCCTGCCAAGAGCGTTCTTAGCTTGTTTTTATTGATAGTTTGGAATATTTCTCGCCAACGATCTAAATCAAACATGTTCAGAAGCTCTTACTTGTTCTACAAATTTGTCTTGCTCTATCACACCGTCTTTTAACATCACAATACGTTTGGTCATGTGTGCAATGTCTTCTTCGTGTGTTACTACTAAAATTGTTTTTCCTTCGTCATTGATTCCTTGCAAAAAATCCATTACTTCGTATGAAGTTTTGGTATCTAATGCACCTGTTGGCTCATCGGCTAGTAATACTTTTGGCTCAGAAGCCAATGCACGTGCAATGGCTACACGTTGTTTTTGTCCACCAGAAAGCTCACTTGGTAAGTGATGCGCCCAATCCGCTAGTCCAACTTTTTCAAGATAGTAGAGTGCTTTTTCTTTTCGGATTTTTCGCGAAATACCTTGATAGTATAAAGGCAGCGCTACGTTTTCGGCAGCATCTTTATAATTAATCAGATTGAAAGATTGAAAGATGAAACCTAAGAATTTATTACGGTAGATTGCTGCTTTTTTTTCGCTTAAATTTTTAATTGGAACATTGTCGAGCACGTACGAACCTTTGTCGGCTTCGTCTAACATTCCGATAATATTTAGTAGGGTAGATTTCCCTGAACCAGAAGATCCCATGATGGAAACAAATTCTCCTTCTTTGATATCGAGATTGATTCCTTTGAGTACGTGAAGCGAGTTACTTCCCATACGATAGGATTTGTGAAGTTCCTTGATTTGAATCATAGATGGTTAGGTGTTTAGTCAACACAATATTACATATTTGCAGTTACAAGTGTTATTAATATTGTGTTAATCTTATTTTGATTGATTTCTATATAAGACTATCCAAACACGATTTCGTTACAAAAACCTATGATTTTTTTACCGCTTCTTTCTTATTAAGAAGTTTGTAGATGTAAAATATGGTGATTCCGACCAAAATGTAAGGAATTGCCATTAAATACACGATTCCGTTGTTGATTCCCTTAGCTTGTGATACATCTGCTTCCGATTCTAATACAGCTCTACACATGGCACATTGCGCATCTGACGGAAGTACAACAAGCAAGAATAATACAAATACTATGTAGTGTTTCTTTTTCATTAAGGAATAGCGTTTACAATTGCTACAGCTTTGTCGTAGTACGGCGAAATCATAAGATAGACTACAACGCCTGTTATCGCAACATATAACCAAATTGGAAAGGTGATTTTTGCTATTTTTTTGTGTTTGTCGAAACGTTTTGCCAAGGCTTTTACATAGGTGATTAACACCAGCGGAATAATCGCAATACTCAACACAATATGCGAAATCAGAATAAAGAAATACACACCACGCATAAACGCATCAGGATTTCCGTATTTAGTAGATTCTGAAGTCATGTGATACGCCACATACATCGCCAAGAATGCTACTGATAGTCCGATGCATATTTTCATCAACGTTTCGTGCAGCTTTATTTTTTTGTTTTTGATAGCAATGACTGCAGCAATTAATACTACTGCCGTAATTCCGTTTATCGTTGCATAAATTGGCGGTAAAAATGTCAACGGTTCTACACTTTCGAGTTTTACTCTAAACAAAATAGCGACTACTACAGGAATTGCTACAGATAGTGCAATAATCAGTTTTTTATATTTTTTTTCGATGTCGGTTGTTGCTTCCATAGTATGCACTATTTATTCTTCTTCTAGTAAATTTTTAATGTCTTGTTTGAGCATTTCTACTTCTTCAATATCGGTTCCTTGATAGTAGATTTTTGGATTTCCGTGCTTATCTCTTCGCGAACGTATGAAACCGTTTTTATCAATCAACGCAAAATATCCTTGATGTTCAAATCCGCCAGCCACCGCAGGATTGATTCCTGTAAAGATGTTAAACCCTGTATTGGAAAGTTTGTGAATTTCTTCCAAATCGCCTGTTAAAAAATGCCAGTTAAGTGATTTTACACCATATCGTTCTGCATATTCTTTTAAGACTTTTGGCGTATCTGTCTTAGGATCGATGGTGAATGACGCAATGGCAAAATCGTCGCGTCCGTGAAATTCTTCATCAAGTGTACGCATGTTGCTATTCATTACAGGACATATTGTTGGACAGGTAGTGAAGAAAAATTCCATCACAGTTACTTTTCCATTAAAATCTTGATTAGAGATTTCTAAACTATCTTGATTGATAAATAGAAAATCGGGCACTCTTCGTGCTTTTCCATCAATTTTAAGGTACATCAATTTGGTGTTTCGTTCTGCACCCACAATATTCATTCGGTCTTTTTCAACCGTTTCGCCTTTTTGCACTTTGTCAACGATTTTAGGAACGAAAATAATTCCAAAAACTAAGATGATTAGCGCAATTCCGATGTATGAATAGTTCTTTTTTTGCATGTTTTATTTTTTCAAGTCTTCCGTTCTTCTTTTGTCAGATTTCTCATTTTTTCCACCGCGATATTCTTTGAAAAGAATTCGAACGTCATCTGTCATTTTACCTGATAATTCAGAAATTAAGATTGTATTGTAGCCATACAGCATATATGGCGCTGCTTTTTCTTCAATTTCATCGTCTGTTCTATCGTCAATACGTCCACGCAGGTCTTTGTTTTTGTCAATGATATACACATATTCTGAACTCCCAAATTCGTCTAATGGCAATGGAGATTCTAGTCCGTCAAACACACGTTCTAGTTCATCTTTTTCAACAATGACAAAGTTCCAGTATTTTTGTTCGTCTGCAAAACGACTGATTTCTTGTTTCAGATTTTTAATTTCCTCCTCTTGTCCAGGCGTTACTAACATTACCAATTGAAAATGCTTGAATCCGCTGAAACGTTTGTATATTTTTTGATTGAGATTGAGAACGTTGATTTTTCTATCTTTTACTTTGCTTCCTAGAAAGCCAAGAATGGTAATTTTACCTTTAAATTGAATAGAATCTCTTCCTTCAAAAGAAGTGTAGTTGACCAATTCTGATACATTTTGTTTGATTATAGGAAGCTGACGATAGTTGTGATTGGTAAATAGAAGAATCAATACAATTGTGATGGGTAGTAAGAATAAAATTCCTAAGATGATTTTCTTTTTCATGAGTACGTTTGTATCGTTATTCTTCTTTTTAAAAAGTTTAGCAGCTTCATCGTCAAGCTTTTAAACTAATGAAAAGTGCTTTTTTTACAACTACAACTTTTCTACTGCAAAAATAAAAATCGGTTCGCGAATTACCGCGATAATCTTCCGTTTTTTTCGCTTTTCGGACTGTTTTTAGAAAAGAATTAACATTATTATTTGATGAATCTTAAAAAGACAAAATTCACCCAAAAACCATCAAAATTTTGAAAGTGAATCGCATAAAAAAAGACAGTAAAAAATTACTGTCTTTCGGTATATGTTTAAGGTGTCATTTTAGAAATTCCACTTGATAAATCCGTTTGCTTTTACGTCTTCAATATACGTTCCTTCTTGTAAAAGGATAAAGATTAAGTAGCAAATTAGGAATACTGCTGTCCAAACTACTGCTCTACGCAACGAGCTTTTTTCATCACGCAAGTGCATAAAGTCCCAAGCAATATAGTATGCTTTTACAATCGTTAAAACGATAAATACCCAGTTTAACAATTTCATTCCGATGAAGTAGTTATCAACTAAGATTGAAGGCTTTGCAATACCCAATCCAACTTCAACGATTGTTACAATAGATAAGAAGATTAAAACGCCCCAAATTTTTTGAACGTTTGACTTGAATTTAAGTCTTCCTCTAAATATGGCTAATTTGTGTTCCGTATGTCCGTGATCGTGTGCCATGATAATTATATAATTTCTTTGATATTTTTGATTAAACTAAGTAGAAGAATGTAAATACAAATACCCAAACTAAATCGACAAAGTGCCAATACAGTCCAACCTTCTCTACCATTTCATAGTTATTTTTTCTTCTGTCATACGTTCCTAAAAGGATATTTAAGAAGATAATGATGTTGATAACTACTCCAGAAAATACGTGGAATCCGTGGAATCCTGTAATAAAGAAGAAAAAGTCTCCAAACAATCTGTTTCCGTATTCGTTGTGAATAAGATTTGCTCCTTTTACGTATGTTACCGCATCTTTCAATGCTTTTTCAGATTCTGCACGTGTTAAAATTCCTTTGTGACCTTTGTGGTCTGCATTGATGTACATTTTCTCAAATCGCTCCGCTTTGGCTACATCTGCAGGATTTTCAGAAGCTTTTAAAGCTGCTACGTTTGGTATGATTTCCTGCGTACGAACCGCCAATGTAGAATGTTCATTAAATCCTGTAATTACGTCTTGTACAGAATACGTTGGCAATGCAGGTTCAGAAACATACCACAATCCGTTTTTACCTTCGTGTTGTACTCTTTCTTTATGAGAAGCTGTCGCAAAATCTTCCACTGATACACGATACATTTTATCGTCATCAGCTGTTGTTTTTGTATCTACAAACTGTAAAATTTGCCCACCTTCTGTTTCTAATGCTCCGTACGAACCTTGAATAAAGTTTGTCCACTCCCAAGCTTGTGAGCCTAAGAAGATTGCTCCTCCTATAATCGTTAAGAACATATAGAAAATTGTCTTCTTTCTATCGTTGTGGTGACCAGCATCTACTGCCAATACCATCGTTACCGACGACGCAATTAATATAAAGGTCATTAAGGCAACAAAATACATTGGGTTGTCTCCGTGTGTTCCAGGAAAGTGATTGTATACTTCATCGGCAATTGGCCACGAATCGATGAACTTAAATCTTGAAAATCCGTATGCTGCCAAGAATCCTGAGAATGTTAATGCATCTGACAAGATGAAGAACCACATCATCATTTTTCCGTAGCTTGCGCTTAGTGGCTTATTTCCGCCTCCCCAAACTTTACCTTCTGTGCCTGTATTTGAAACAGTAGCTTCCATAAAAAGTTTACATTTTTAAAAAATTGTTCAAATTTACGTTTTTTTCTTATCTTAAGAAATATAAAAATAAAAACAAGAAGACCCACAGTATATCTAGGAAATGCCAAAACATTGCACCTAGTTCTAAACCAAGCGTTTGCCCTTGTTTGTACTTTTGTTTAAAATGATTATAAATTACAACTAATAACACGATAATCCCTGCTGCCACGTGCAATAGATGCACTCCTGTGATAATATAAATGAAAGAGAAGGCAATGGTACTCGATTTACCTGTAAAATAATACTTATTCGCAATGATTTCGCTAAAGCCCACAAATTGAAAAATCACAAACGCAATTGCGAGTGCTAGCGTCAATAGCAAAAGGATTGTCGTAATTTCTCTATCGCCTTTTTGAATGAAGACTTTTGCAAAGTGAAACGTTACGCTGCTTAAAATAATGACAATCGTACTGTAAAAAAACGCTGTTGGCAGCACTAAATCGCTCAACCAATCTGGGCGTTCTTGACTCACAATATATGCACTGGTCAATCCTGCAAAGGTCATAAACATACTAATCATGGCGAACCACAACATCATTTTCCTTGATCTGTCCTTCTTCTCTTGAAATGTTCCCTGCGTTAAGTCCATATAATTTACTGTAAAAATTTATCTACTACAAATATAATTTGCATTAAGGTGATGTATCCGACACTTGCTAGCATCAAGGCTTTTGCTGATTTTTTATCCATGTTTTTATACAATCGGATTCCATAATATAACAATCCAATTCCTGATAGGAATACTAAAATTGCTGCTACAACCGACAATTGCAATTCTCCCGTCAATCCAGAAACTGGAAATATGGAAATTAAAATCAGCCAAACAGTGTACATAATGATTTGCAAGGCTGTTGCTTTGTTACGTTTGCCTGTTGGCAACATAAAGAACCCACCTTTTTCGTAATCTTCATATAAAAACCAACCTATTGCCCAAAAGTGTGGAAATTGCCAAAAGAATTGTATCATAAATAAAATTCCTGGCTCAATGCCAAATTTATTCGTAGCTGCAACCCAACCCAACATAAACGGAATGGCTCCTGGAAATGCGCCTACAAATACAGCTAAAGGCGTTTTGGTTTTTAAAGGCGTATACACACAGGTGTACAGAAAGATAGAAATCGCACCAAACATGGCAGTTCTTGGATTGATAACGTATAAAATCGCGATTCCCAATACGGTAAAAATTGCTGCAATGATAAACGCCGTAGTCACCGACATGCGACCTGACGGAATAGGCCTGTCTTTGGTTCTGTCCATCAAAGCATCCAAATCACGTTCTATGATTTGATTGAAGGCATTGGATGCTCCTACCATAAAATATCCACCTAAAGCGAGCAAACTCAATATCTTAAAACTGAAACCATCTGCACCGACTGCGAGTAAATATCCTGCTAACGAAGAGAAGACTACGCTGATGGCTAAACCAACCTTGGTAAGTTGTTTAAAATCTTCTAATAGGGAAGCAAATGCGTATGTTTTTTTGACTGTATTCAATGCCGTTTTCATCAACCTTTCTAAATTGCTGCAAAGATATAGTACAAATCATTTGTATGCAATGATTTTCAAAGGTTTTACATCTTTTATGAATTGTTATTGCTTTTGTATTTTTATCTTTGGAAAGGAAGCTCTTTTTGTAACGACTATTGCTTGCCGCTAATTCATTTTATTAGAATAGAAACCAACTAAAAAATCGCACCCATGAAATTTTTAAAAATCATTACGTTCATTGTTTTTTTCACAACTGTTTCTATAGGATTTGCACAAAAGAAAGAGGTGCAAATTAACGTTACGAAAGTTTCAGACCATATTTATATGCTGGTTGGACAAGGTGGAAATATCGCAATTTCTGTGGGAGAAGATGGTGTTTTTATGATTGATGACCAATTTGCACATTTGACGCCAAAAATTTTAGATGCCATCAAAAGTGTTACTAATCAACCTGTGGAATTTTTAATCAATACGCATTGGCATGGCGATCATACAGGCGGAAATGAAAATATGCAAAAAGAAGGCGCCATAATTGTAGCGCATGAAAATGTTCGCAAGCGTATGAGCATGGAGCAATTTAATAAAGAACGAGAAATTACCAAAGAAGCAGCTCCAAAAGAAGCATTGCCTGTTATTACCTTTTCTAAAGATGTTTCATTTTTTTTCAATAATGAGTCTATTTTTATTTTTCACGTTCACGAAGCGCACACAGACGGTGACGCAATGGTGTATTTTACAGAAAGTAATGTATTGCATACTGGCGATGCGTATTTTCAAGGAAAGTATCCGTATATCGATTTGAATTCTGGCGGAAGCGTTGAAGGATATATTGCCGCTATTAAAAAAGCATTATTGGTGATTAATGATGCTACTAAAATTATTCCTGGTCACCGAAATATGTCAAACAAGGCTGAGTTGCAATCGTACGTGAAAATGTTGGAGGAATTAAAAACCGCTGTTATTACTGAAATTAAAGCTGGGAAAACCGAAGAAGACGTGGCAAAAAACACAACGCTTACGAAAAAGTATGATGATTTAAACTATGGTGACTGGTTTATTTCGAGCGAAAGAATTCGAAGAACTTTTTACAAAAGCCTACAAAAAGTCCATTAAAACTCTATAATTTATAATGATAACGCCCGCAATGGCAAACAAAGCACAACCGATAATAAATACTGGGTATTCTTTTACGATGTAAATCGATTTTCTGTGTCGTTTGTAGGTTGCTAAATCAAGAGATTTGTATCCTAAATAGATAAATGGTAATGCAAGAAGAAGGATGAATAATGGCTTAATCATTCGAAATATAGGTTTGGGCAGTACAGAACTTTTACATTCTGTTAGGTTAATTTATTCGAGGCTTTAACAAATTTAAAGAAAATTTCTGAAAAGAAAAGTTAAAAATCGAAATACCAATTAAAAATATCGGTGCGGATTCCAAAATTAAACCACGTGGTGTTTTCTTCAAAATCAACTGCCGTATTTGCTTCAGGATTGAAACTTCTATACGTAATATTGGCAAATATTTTTAAATTGGTTTTCGGATTGATGATGTAACCCACATTCAAATCGCCAATCAATACATTGGTTTTGTTTCCTTGCAATAATTCGATGCCTGTATCGCCTACTCTATTGTCGTTATCTATAAAAATATTCCCTCCGTAACTCGCATTGTCAATAGCTGGATCAAAGTCCAATCCGCGCTGCCCAAAGATGAGTTTCGCACTTCCAAACCAACGTTTGTGATTGTAGCGTGCAATTCCAATAACTTCACGAAAATTTGCGCCCCATAAATGTGCTAGCGATTGATTGTTATGTCCGTAATTGGTTGCCACTTCGTTATGCGAATACGTGTACGGTCGCACTTGATTATATTCAAATTGCAGCAATAAATTAGCTACTTTAAACGCGTTGTAATATTTTGCACCAAGCTGAAACCCGAATTTATTTTTCCAACTTTGATTGCCTTCTCGGATGTCGTTCAGTGAAAATTCATCTAAAATAAATTGTCCGTAGAAATTCACGTTGTCATTCCATTTGTATTTTGAACTCAGTCCAACCAACGCATTTCCTGCGCGTGAACCTGTTGAAAATTCTATCGCACGATAAAAAATAACAGGATTTACATAATTGATATCAAAGCCGCGATTGTTGTCATTTTTCCAAATTACCGATTCAAAAAAGCCAAGATTTAATTTCTTGGAAACATTCCAACTTAAATAATGATTGGCAATGTATTTTGTTAAAAAAGCACCATCTTCCGTGACTTCCGGACGCACATCGCGCAGCCACATCCAAGTGTTTGTATATTTGATTTTCCAGAAAGAAGTGTTTAATTTTAAGAATGGATACGGACTTACCACGTCACTTACAAACAATGAACGATATCCATCACCAATAAAGTTTCTGCTGTGTCCAAATTGCACATTGAAGGTTTTGTTGGGCGAATAGGAAATATACCCTTCTGCCACAGGATAATCGTACGAATCGGTTTTGAATTCTTTGGCAATTCCACGCGCAGGAATGATAGCCGGATTTCCGCCTGCAGGACGAATACTTTCTGCATATCTGTTAAAATAATCTGCAAATCGTCCTTGACTTTCAAATACTGTCGCTGAAAAATTAAATCCTTTTCCTAATCCACCTTGCACTTGCAATCCTCTGGTGTTGTTGTATGTGTAATCGACTTCGCTATTGGTATTTTTCCCTAGTTGTAAATCGAGAATCGGATCTACCGTAAACCAATAGTTTTTTCCTTTGACAGTAACCAAATGTTCGTTCCAAAGCTTTCGTCCCAACCAAGAAGAAGCGTCTTTTTTAAGTGCTGCCTGTTGGTTATTCAAGTCGTAATAGTTTGAAACAGTAGTGTACAAAAATGGCTTTGACGCAGTGTGACTATTGGTTCCTACCAAATTGATTTGACGGTCAAAATACGAATACATATCGTGTGAAAACGGAATGTTTAAGTTACTTGCATACAAATCATCTTCATAGATTTGCAACTCGTTATTTACTTGGTCAAACTCCGTTTTTGCGGCAGCTTCTAGCTCATTTTCTTTTTCTTCAAGCGTTTCAGGTTTTTCAATAGATTCCACGCTTCCTAACGGAATTTCTAACTTCATCGTAAACTGTACATACGCAGGTTTTCCACTGTAGGTTGATGGTTGTACTGTTGGCAATTGACCAAATACGCGTTTTATTTCTGTTTTTAATTCTTCATATACTGCATCTACATACAATACTTTGAATTTTCCTTCTTTCGTGACTTCAAACAATACTACCAATTCGCCTTGATAGTTTTCTTTGGCAATAATTGCTGGTTCTTTAAAGTTATTAGTAACAAAAGTACGTAGTGTGGTATTGAAGCAATTTTCAAGATCGTCAATAGCTACATTTTCACATTCCGCAAATACAGGGTATTTTTCAAAATTGGACGTAGAGGTTTGTCCTAAAGCTGTTTGAAATAGTAAAAATATAAGTAGATATAGAGACGTATGGACTCGCTTCATGTTTGAGGATTTATGAAGCCGAAAGATACTATATTTTCGCAAAAATCAATTCATTCTGCGTTGTTTATGATGAGAGATTGGCAAAAAATGACCTTGCTTTTAACAGTTATCGAATTAATTTTCGTTGTTTTTTTACTCTTTTTTTTCAAGAGAAATCACTTTTTAACCTAAAAAAGCGACAAATTAAACGATAAAAACCATTAATTACACATAATCAAAGTGCTATCAATTACTTTTTCGTACTTTTGTGGTATACTTTCTGATTAAATGACCTTTGTAAGTCTTGGTAACATTTACAAAAGGCTTTAAGTTGACATTTTTCATAATAATCGGTTTTAATGTTAATGTAATGATATGTCACAGAAAGTATACCTAAAAAACCGAGTGAATAACTCGGTTTTCCTTTTTTAAATAGTTGCTTAATTCACCTTAAAGAGAATTGGCAACGTGTACTTCACTTTTACTGACTCATTTCGTTGCTTTCCTGGTTGCATTTTAGGAAGTAATTTTACCACGCGCTCCGCTTCTTTTTCAAGTTTTGGATGTACAGCTCGCGATTGAATTCCTGTTACATTTCCATGTTCGTCAATTACAAATAAAACATTGATTCGTTGTACACCTTCGTCTAAGTTTAAATCATCAGCAATACCCGTATTGAACTTTCTATTGATGAGTTTTTGAACTTTTTCAGACATACATTTTTTACGTTCAACTTTACTTTTGAATTTTTCGCAACCTGGATAAATTGGTGCATCTTCAATAAGCGAAAAAGGAACTTCCTCAATTTTTTCTTCGTCATCTACGTATTCTACCGCATTTGGATCAAAATCTTTGTTGGTTTCAACAGGATCTTTAGACGTTTTTAAAACAGTTTCTTGTAGTATTTTTGTCTTATCGTCAACTTCTTTTACCTCATCGTAAATAATTTGTGATTCTACCTTTGGTTCAGGTTTTGGCTCTTCTACTTTGATGATTTCTTCTTGAAATATTGGAACGTATTCCATGTTATCATCCAAGATATCATCTTCAATTTTTACCATTTCTGGCGCAGCTTCAACGGTTTCAATTTGAAAGAGTGTGTACACAATAAATAAACTCAGCATGAGGCTTACTGAGAAACGTAGTAATGGACTTCTTTCGATTTTTAAATCGTTCTTTTTAGCAAGGTGACTTTCGTGTACACCGTTTGCATTCAAATCGTTGTTGTGATTTGCTTTTTTCATATTAATCGGTTTTAATGTTAATGTTGTGTTAACATCAAGAAGCATACCAAAAAGAAAAAGCCCGAGCAAAATGCTCGAGCTTTTCAATATATTTTATAAAGTTTTCTAACTTACTGTACTTTGAAAACAATTGGAAGCGTATAGTTTACACCTACTGGCTTTCCTCTTTGCTTACCAGGCTTCATTTGCGGAAGACTCTTAATTACTTTTTCAGCTTCTTGAGCCAATCTTGGATGCGGCGCTCTTGAACGCACATCAGTAATTTTTCCATTTCTGTCAATTTTGAAGACTACAAATATTTTTTGCACACCTTCCAAATCTAAATCACCTGCTAACTCTGTATTAAATTTTTTGTTAACGTGTTTTTGTACTTGGTCAGACATACACTTTTTACGCTCAGCCTTGCTCTTATATTTTTCACAACCTGGGTAAATAGGTGCATCTTCAATTACTGCAAACGGTACGTCTTCAATAATTTCTTCTTCTTCAACTACCTCAACTTCTTCTACTTCTTCGATAACTTCGTCTTCCGTAGTTTCTGTTGATTCAATTACAGTTTCTTCCACTTCTTCCTCATCTTCCACAACTTCAATTACTTCCGGAGCTGGTGGCGGTGGCGGTGGTGGTGGTTGTTGCAATTGCTCAGTGATTACCATTTCTTCTTCAGTGTCTTCAATCACCTCAGCAGTTTCCTTTTTTTCAACTTTGTCGTAAGCTGTCCATTCCATTCCTTGCCAAATAAGAAATGTAACTAATGCCAAACCTAAGGATAGATAAAATAGACTATTTTTTCTTAAGTCAACATCTGGATTCTTTTTTGCTTCCATAATAATATAGTTTTAATGGTTGCTAATTTAATTATTTATTAGCAGAAAAAACAATTAATTCTGCGTTTTTAACGTTGTTTTGTTTGCAATAAACCATTTTATAGTGAATACTGCAAGTATTATACCAATTGTATTTGCTAAAGCATCTTGCCAATCGCCTTGTCGGTTGGTAACCAGCGTTTCCTGTAGTATTTCTATGATAATTCCATACACAAAAGCCAAAATTGCACTTGCTTTGATGGCGTTTTTTTGTAAACTATCACGCGTAATCCCTTTAGAAAAAGCAAAAAACCAAACAATGGTCACTAAAAAATAGATAATTCCGTGCATCAGCTTGTCAGCATATGAAAAATGCAATGCCTGCGGTCCTTTTAATTCTACCAAACTAAGAATGGTAATGACAATTGTCCAAGCAACGGCTGCTGCAGAAAACATATATTTATGCACCTACAAGCTCTTTATATGCTTCATGATCTAACAAATCATCGATTTCTGAAGCATCTTTGATAGCAATTTTAATCATCCAGCCTTCTCCATACGGATCTTTGTTTACCAATTCTGGATCGTCTTCCAAAGTTTCATTGAACTCAATTACTTCTCCAGATAAAGGCATAAATAAGTCTGATACCGTTTTTACCGCTTCTACCGTTCCAAAAACCTCGTCTTTGTCAACTTCATCGTCTAACGTATCCACATCAACATATACGATATCGCCCAATTCGCCTTGCGCAAAATCTGTAATTCCAACCGTTGCCGTATCACCATCAATCTTCACCCACTCGTGGTCTTTGGTATATTTTAAGTCTGCTGGTATGTTCATTTTTTTTTGAGTTATTTAGTGTTATATGTGAGCAAAAATACTTTTTTCTAGTTAAGTTTTCAATACCTAGTATTGTTAATTTCCAAAATTGTATCGAAGCGTGATTCCTGAGCGAATTGTCGTCTGTGGAAATGCCGTAGAAACTGCAAATTCAGAGAAGGTATGATCGTAGTAGAACAATGCTGTTAGGTTTCTACTCAATGCATAATCAGCCGTGAATTTTAACGACCAAAGTGTTTGTCCCGCAGTTACTTGATTGTTGAATAAATCCAAACTGCGAATTATTGTGATGTTATCTCGCAATGACAAATCTGCTTTTAGGTTTAAATCTCCTTTAAGCGTCGTTTTCTTTCCTGCAATTCTCGTATCGATACGTACATCTTTGAAACGATAACCAAGTCCTACAATGTATTCGTTTCCAGAAACTTCTGTTAGTAAGTTGTTATCAAAGCTTAACGATAAAGCTCTATCGCGTTTTACTTCTGCCAAGATTTTAATAGAATTTTTCATCTCCATATCAATTCGAAGTAATGGATTGAATTGCTCTACCAAGTTGATATTAGAGAAAATATTCTGATTGTGGAAGTTTCCACCTTGGTCTAAGTTGGAAGTACCAAATGGGTTAGACGCGTCGTAATCCAAGTTATTTCTAAACGAATTGATGGTATAGCTTGAACGATACCCGTGTGTCAATGAAAAACGCTTGAAACGCTTTTTGAACCATTTTAAACGCATCAAACCAGTATATTTTATGGTCCAGTTCGGAATTGGCACGTCTCTAAAAGCACCGAGTTTTACATCGTTTGCATCTTGTCCTGTGTACGCTGCTAAGAACGCTGGCAATAATACAGCCTGATTTGTTTTTCCGAATCCGTCAGGGAAACCGTCAGCATCTGTATCTGTCAATGGTTGTCCATTGGCAATAGCCAAACGACGCGCGATGATTTCTCGGTTATTTTCAAAGTCCGCAAACGTTGCCGATTCGTTTTCATCGCTTTTCTTAAATGCTGTTTTTATCAATACCGTAGAAATTCCGAAGTTTCCAAACGTGTTTCCAGCACCGTTTGGCGATAAGGAAATGTATTCGCCGTTTTGCACATTAAATTGCTCTGAGAAATTTTCCGAATAATTACGATTGGCAACTACATCAATTTTCAAATCGCGCATTGGCTCCACTAATGCCGTGATGTCTAAGTTTTTATTGTGTACTTGTGTGAATTGCTGATTGAATCCTGAGAATTCTGTTAAATAGCCTTGTCGCGCTGCTTCGTAACGAACGTCTGCTTGACTACCAAATACGAATCCGAGAGAAGGTTTCAATGTTCCAATAAATCCAATAGATGGTGTATATCCTGGTAATACTTTACCATTGTTTTCCGAATACGCAATATTGATTCGTTTTACACTTCCCACCACATCTACCAAGGTGTTGAAAATTTTTGTTCCAACGCTAGATTTGTTCGAGTTCTTATTGTCAGTATTCTGCGCTTCGTTTCCGCTAGGAACGCCAGGACTACGAGGATTTCTTGTTCGTAAATTGGTTTTACTATTTCGTTTATCCTTTCGCACAAAACCTAAATACTTATAGAACTTTGTCATATCCAACGTAGCATTTAAGTTGTGTGTATTTGCGTTTTGAATCGTGTTTAAACGCTCGCCTGCTACTTGCTGCAATACATCCGAACCACGCTGCCAGTTAAAATCTCCTGTGTAACTGTACGCAGCTGTTAAAAAGCTCAATGTTGGAATTTTATTCAGCGGTAAATCATAGGTTAGTTGCAATGATTGCGTATGTGTATTTGGCTCTCCAATATCCCAGAAACCATCCCAAATACCTAAATCTTGGTTGATGTCTCCATCTTCGTCAAAGAAATTATTGACAATATTATTATTGGCTGCCGTAAAGTTGAAACGCAGTGAATTTGTCAAATTATAATTGATAGCATACGACCAATCAAACAAGAAATTACGCTGCTGTAAACGCGGTAAATTGTCTGCATTCGCATCAGGCAATAATGGATCTCTATAAATTTGATCGTTAAAGCTTCTTGTGATGTTTGAATTTAATGAAATGCTTGTTGGTAATGGATTGAAATTGAAGTCTTTTAACCATTTCCAGTATCTTCCTGTAAATAACGAATCGTTTTTCTTAAACGGTTCTATAGATTTTGGTTGGAAGTTAAAATTGTAATCCAATCCTGCGCGTACATTTTGATCGCGAAGCGATTTGATTTCGTAATCGTGATGCTCTGTTTCGTTGTACGAATAGGAAAGTGTTAAGTTTTCTACATCATAAAAACGAGCTTTTTGTTCTGCTCCGCGTTCTTTCCGAACGCCAATAAAATTGATACTTTTTCGCTTTGTGTAGGTGATGGCTTGCTCACGAATACGATCTTTGTCTTCTTGGGTTTCCGCCAAATCCAATCGGTCTTCCAAGCGAATATCTTGATAGAATGGATCAAACTCTGGCGTGATAATTTCTTCCCCAATACTATAATTGAACGGAATTTTAATCCCCCACTTTTTCGGTAATAGTTGTCCCAAACTTACATTGGTCACTACATCATACTGCTTGATGTCTTCCCTGCTACGATCGTTTGGCGATTGTTCTATATTTCCAAATCCCACTGTACTGATTCTTCCTGTTGCAGAAATGGTTGCAAAATCAGCCAAATTCGCATCTAACGAACCGACAGCTGCCCAACCACCGCGATTTTCGAGTTCTGCTAAACGCAATTCATTAAACCAAAATTCTCCACAAATTGGAATTCCGCCAGTTGGTGTATCGGTATCATCCAATTCTGTTGCGGTGTTATTTTTTATACCTACCATTAAGGAACGTACACGACCAATGGTTGGATTACCAATAATAGCTACACGCATTTTATCTTCTGCTCCTGCATATGTTTCCCCTAAATTACTTTCTGTATAGGTTCCAAAATTAGCAAATTGATTGTCTATTAAAGCTCCATTATCTGTGTAATAGGCAACTTCAGAAGCTCCTGTAGCATTGTTGAAGTTTGCTGCTTTTATTCGTGTAAGCAATGCTAGTGGAATGTCAAATTCGTTTCGCCACACATCTTCCGGCAGTGATTCATCTGGCAAGGTTACATTTAGCGGAATTTCCACTTGGTAATAGTTTTGCGTAAAGTCGTTTCCAAATCGTAAAAACGCGACGGCTTGTTGGTCGCCTAATGGTTGTGTTTGTCCGAAAAGTGATTCCGCATGCACAAACATTTTTAAGTTTTTGTACTGACGCAAATCGACATCTACATTTTTGAAAACACCACGCGAATCGCCTGCTTCCAAATCGCACAACACCATTCCGAGCGATTGTTCATTTTGACGAATTACCGTGTTGTTATTGTTTAATTGCTCACGTACCACACCTGGCGGAATTACATATCCAATTGGTAATTTGTTAGCGTTTTCTTCAATGTTTACGATGTTTACATCAAATTGCGTTCCGTCATCTTGCGGGTCGTCATCGTTCGCTTCTAACGACAAATTGTAACGTCTCCAATCACCACGAATCAAATCTAAAGTTCCAAAACGAAGTACTGTTGGCTCGTTAAAGCCTGTCATATACATACGGATAAAACGAACGGCACGTAAATCGTCTAAAGAAATACGATCGTCCGGATCTTGCTTATAGAAATCTGTAATTGGAATTTTAAATTGAATCCAACGTGAACTGATTTGCTGTTGATTTGGCAAATCGGTCGTTACTAAACGTTCATCAGTAATGTAACTTGTTGCTGTTCCAATGTTTGGATTGATAGGAATTCTGAATTGGAAATAATTATCAATCGTATTCATCGTTTGGTCACGGTTGATATCTTCCACATCTGGCACCGTTGTAGCACCTCTGTTGGTATCTGTAACAGCAATTGGCGAGTTTCCTTGTGTTCCGTTATAGTTTTTGTAACGCTGTAAGATATCTCCAGAAGCATTTAAGAAATACTGATAGTTATCTGCTGCCGGATCGGCTTCACCCGCATAATTGTCATAGGTTAACGCTTCTTCCGTATCGTTCAAACCATCCAAACCAATATCTTGCACTTGACGATTGGCTTCCTCTGAATCAAATGCATAGACTAGCGATTGTGTTTGCGGTACTTTTCCCCAAGCAGTTTGTGTTACTAACTGGTTTAACGCATCCGCTTCTGGCAACCCGTTTTCGTATTGCTTACGACCGTCTTTTAAGATATCTTCTGAAATATTACCAATGTTTAAGACCAATTCTCCACCTGTACTGGTAGTGTTATCACTTGAGAAATATGGGTCTAGTAACCAGAATTGAATGTATTCAACATTGGCTTGCTCAAAATTCGTCGTCGTAACAGGACGCATAATTCCTCCCCAATTTTGATTTGGTGATTGGTTCGGGAAATTTGGATTGTTGTTATACGGACCTCTTTCGTTTGGATAGTAGGCTAAATCGAGTGTGTTTTGAACCGTTGTTTGTCCGCGTGCAATGTCAGTTTGTGGAAATATTTCTTCTACAAATATTCTACGTGTTTCACTTCTAGAAACATCATTATCACTGATTTCGCCTGGCGCTTGATTTCCGTAGAAAATTGGGTCAATGCTATACCAAGCCAATCGCGCACGGTTGTAACCATATTGTAAATCGTCGTTTCCAAATTGTCCACCCAAGTTATCACCGAGCGAGTTTCCTGGCGTTCCTGGTGTACTTGCTAAAAACCAACCTAGTGGAGATTTGATATCAATCAGTGCTTGTGCACCTTCAAAATCATCTACATACGCTGTAGCTTCTCCTTGAAAATCGGCATTTTTTGGACTCCCTGGAAGTAAGTATGCAAATTCACCACGAATAGAAACATTGGAAGGCACATCAGTATCCACATTTGGTAGTTTGTTTACCAAACGTGTTAAAAACGGTACTTCTGTAGAATAGTTTCCATTAAATCCAAAGATAGAGTTGTTTACAGGTTCTTGCCCGTAGTTTGCTTTTTGTGTAATTGGTCGCTCGTTGAGATTCAAATAGGTTGCTCCAATTAAGAAGTTTTCGTTGAATTGATGCTCAATGTTAATTCCTGTAAATCGTTTGTTTTGCTGACCGAATAACGCATTGTTTTCTACCGAAACGTTAATTGGTGTATTGGATGCTTTTAAAGCTTCGTCTAAAATGGTTACGCGTCCCGCTTGATAGTTTACCGTATAGTCAATTCCTTCTTGCAACACACGTCCACCAGCAGTTACTACTACAGAACCTCGCGGCACATTGAACGCACCGAGTGGAATTCCGTCGCCACCTTGCGATTTGTAACGTCCTTTCAATTGGAATTTGTTTTGTTCTGCATTGTCTAGCGCGCCAGCTTTGGTTTCTTCATACATCGAGCGGTACACGTATAGCGACTGATTGGCATTATACCCTGCAGGCGTATTATAGTTTTCCGTAGGTGAGTTTCGAAGTTTTTCAAATAGAAATTCTCCAAAAGGCTCTACTGTGGTAAAAATAATCCGTCCAAATTCTTGATCGACTGTAATTCCAGGCAAATAGTCAAAGAAACCATCTCCACCTGCTTGTGGATTGTCGTAAATATCCAATCGGTCAAGATTGAATACTTTTAGTAAGATTTCGTCTGCTACGTCTTCTGGCAATGCTGGTCCGCCTGCTGCTGCAGTGATATAGTTTACGGGCGAAGGATCCGTATATAAAATATTTAAACGAAAATCTTCTGGACTTAATTGATACGCGTTTGTTGCGTAGATGTTTTTCATCATCAAATCCCAAATAGGATCTTCAACTTCCGTAATGGCGCTTTTTAAGAGTTTTACAACTAGATTTTGATTTTCAATGTCTGTTGCCACACCATTCGTGTCCGTGTTTGTTACCTGCGTTGCATCGATTCCTCCATTGGCAAATTCACCCACTTGAAATACTTGTCCGTTTGCGGTGTATTGATACGCTACTGCTAGTACTTCGTCATTGCTGAGTCGCTGGTTTAGCGATATGTATCCTAGTTTTGTATCTACTTTGTATTCGTTTTCGTTCAGCTTTCGAGCATTTTCTAAGAAAACGTAGTCAAATCCTTGCTGTACGTTGTTCGCTAGTACGCCAAAACCTTGTTGTACCGTAGCAATGTCACGAATTTGATCCGTTAATACAGAGCCACCTGTTCCAATAGCTACTGGATTGTAGTCGTTGTTCGCATTGGCTGGAAGTGCTCCTGGGTTTGCTGAGTTGAAGAATCCTGCAGGCACGGTTCCACTGTTGTTGATTCTTGTTTTGGCAGGATCGGCTTCTCCTAAATCTTGCAAACCTACAATGTTACGTACGTTTTGTGTTTGTGCAGAACGGTTGGTTACCCAAACTTCCACACGCGTAATTTCTACAGGTGTATTTTTAAATGGATAGTTTGCCAACGCTTCATCGTAATTATCTCTAAAATATTGTGATAAAAAGAAGTGTCGGTCTTCGTCATAGTCGAGCGCAAATAAGGCAAATTCTTCAATGGTTCCGCCACCTTGTGCTGTAATGCTCCTCGTTTGTGAGCGTTGTTCGGAGAAAACTCCTGTGAAGCGAGTTTTTCCAAATTGCAATTCTGTTTTTACACCAAATAGACTTTGTGCACCTGTAATGAGCGAGCTATTGAGTGGCATGCTTACGTTACCTACTTCAATTTTTTGCAAAATATCATCTTCCGTTGGCGTGTATTCTAATTTGATTTGATTTTGGAAGTCGAACGTAGATTCTGTATCGTAGTTGGCGTTAATTTGCAGGCGTTCACCTACTTTTCCCAATAAACTTAAACTGATGCGCTGGTCAAAATCAAAACTTAAATTGCTTCGGTTTCTCGGTGATAAGGCTGGATTGTCATTTTTTTGAAAACGCACACCTAAGTCAATTGCCACCGAACCTTGCGGAATTACCTCAATGGTATTTCCTCCAAAAATAGTTTCAAAAAAGTTAGAGTTGATTTCAAATATTGGCAGTAAGTTTTTTATTCCGTCTTTTGAATCCTCTTTTTTACCAGCAATCGCATCGAGTTTTTCTTTGAAGTAGCCTTTCATGCTTTCTTTCAGTAACAACTCTTGAAATTGCTTTGGCGTTAAGATGAGCGGATATCTAATATCGAAATTCGCTACGGTTTCTGTGTAGATGTAGCGATCTGTTTTTGGGTCATAGGTATATTTTGAGACAATGCTGGATGGATCTTTTAGTTTTATTTCTCCAATCGCATATCCCGTTTTTGTTGAGTCTGACGGCGTTGGTGTCGGTTCTTGCGCCGTGAGTATGGTGCTAAATAACAAAATAAATACAACTAGTGTATTTTTGGTGTAATTTGTCATTAGGTTGGTAATGTTTTTCAAAGTAATTATAAGTTTTTTAATGCCATCTTTATCAACTCTTCTACACTTCCGTTTGGCATTTCTTTCATTATTTTATCGAGTACTTTTTCAGATTGTTTTCGGGTGTACCCTAATACTTCCAAAGCAGATAACGTTTCTTCTTTGTTTGTATTGTTTTGAGACATCGAAACTTCGTCAAGATCGTATAATTTTATGATTTTATCTTTTAATTCTATGATAACACGCTGTGCTGTTTTTGCCCCAATCCCTTTTACGCCTTGAATGGTTGCCACATCGCCGCCGCCAATTGCTTCACATATTTGCTCTGCAGTTAAGGAAGAAAGCATCGTTCGAGCTGTACTTGTTCCAATTCCTGAAACTGAGATGAGTAAACGAAAAATAGCACGCTCTGATTTTTGAAAAAAACCATAAAGCGTGTGCGCATCTTCTCTAACATGAAGGTGCGTAAATAATTTTATGTTTTCTTGGTTTGGGATTTGCGCATACGTTGTGAGAGAAATGTTGATAAAGTATCCGACTCCATTGCATTCTATCACTACATCTGTTGGATTTTTCTCTACGAGCTTTCCCTGTATGTGAGTAATCATGTATTCGTTGCTGCTAGTTAAAGTCCCAAATGTAATAAATTTATTCACATTTATTTAAGGATTTAAGCCTTTAATATACCAACGCGCTATACTAAGTGATTTTAGAGCAATTTACGACTCTTCTTTTCGGAGCGCCCACTTTTCTTTTTCTTGTGCGTCAACCGCCGCCACAGCTGCCATGTTGATGATTTCATCCACACTTGCACCGAGTTGTAAAATGTGAACTGGTTTGCGCATTCCTAACATGATTGGTCCAATAGAATCAGCTTTGTTTAACTCTTTCATGAGTTTGTAGGTAATGTTTGCTGCATCTAGATTTGGAAAAACAAGTGTATTGACTTCTTTTCCTGCCAATTTGGAGAATGGAAATTTTTCCGAAAGCATTTCTTTGTTTAAGGCAAAATCTGATTGTACTGCACCGTCTACATTGATATTTGGATAGTATCTGTGTAAAAATGCTACAGCTTCACCTACTTTTTTAGCGTCTTCATGTTCCGATGAACCAAAGTTTGAATAAGACAACATCGCAATATTAGGCTCCAAACCGAACATTTTTACCGTAAGCGCTGTCATTTGCGCAATTTTTGCTAAGTCGCGCGCCGAAGGATTTATGTTGATGGATGTATCTGACAAGAATATCGGTCCGCGCTCTGTAATCATTAAGTTTGTGGTAGCTGCTTTTCGCACGCCTTTTGCCGTTCCAATTAATTCTAGCATCGGTTTTACTACGGTTGGATAGCTACGGGAGTAGCCTGAAATTAATCCGTCTGCATAGCCATCATTCACCAACATCGCTGCAAAATAGTTACGCTCTCGCATCATTTTTTTAGCATCAATCTTAGTGACACCTTTGCGTTTTCGTGATTCCCAGTAGATTTCTGCAAATTTTTGTCGCAACTCTCTTTGGTCTTCACTCTTCGGATCAATGATTTCTACATCATCTTCAAATTCGAGTTCTTCTCTGAGTTCGTGAATGCGTTTTTCATTTCCTAATAAGATAGGAATGGCAATTCCTTCATCATACACATATTGCGCTGCTTTGAGAACATCCAAATGATCGGCTTCTGCAAATACAATACGTTTTTTATTGCTACGCGCTCTTTTGTGTAATAATCGAATGATTTTGTTGTCTGCACCCAATCTGTGCAACAATTCGTCTTCATAACGCGCCCAGTCTTCAATAGGCTCTGTTGCCACGCCAGAATCCATTGCTGCTTTGGCAACCGCTGGTGGAATTTTTGCTATTAATCGCGGATCAAATGGTTTTGGAATGATGTATTCTTTACCGAAATTAAGTTTGGTTTCTGCATAGGCAATATTTACTTGCTCAGGCACAGGCTCTTTTGCCAATTCTGCCAATGCTTTGACAGCCGCCATTTTCATTTCTTCGTTAATTTTTGTCGCACGTACATCTAAGGCACCACGAAAAATAAACGGAAAACCTAACACATTGTTTACTTGATTCGGATGATCGGAACGTCCTGTTGCCATGATGATATCTTCGCGCGAAGCAATGGCTTCTTCATACGAGATTTCAGGTGTCGGATTTGCCATCGCAAATACAATTGGGTTTTCTGCCATAGAGCGCAACATGTCTTGCGAGACAATATTTCCAACCGATAATCCTAAAAATACATCTGCACCTTTTAGTGCGTCTGCCAGTGAGTCGTAATGTTTTGCCGTACGGAAACGCGCCTGCATCGGTGATAAGTCTGTTCGGTTTTTGTGCAATAAACCATCTACATCAAACATGGCGATGTTTTCCAATTTCGCGCCCAACGCCACATATAAATTCATACAAGAAATCGCCGCAGAACCTGCTCCAGATACTACAAAACGTACATCTTCAATGTTTTTTTCTGCCAATTCTAACGCATTTATCAACGCTGCCGAAGAGATGATGGCTGTTCCATGCTGATCGTCGTGCATTACTGGAATATCCAATTCTTCAATGAGTCTGCGCTCTATTTCGAAAGCTTCTGGTGCTTTGATATCTTCCAAGTTGATTCCTCCAAAAGTTGGCGCAATGTTTTTAACCGTATTGATAAATTCGTCCACATCTTTGGTATCCACTTCAATATCGAACACATCAATATCCGCAAAGATTTTAAAGAGCAAGCCTTTTCCTTCCATCACAGGTTTGGAAGCTTCCGGACCAATATCACCCAGACCTAAAACGGCAGTTCCGTTAGAGATTACCGCCACCAAGTTTCCTTTGGTCGTGTATTTGTAAACGTTTTTTTTGTCTTTATGGATTTCTAAACAAGGCTCGGCAACGCCTGGAGAATAGGCTAGAGATAAATCGCGTTGTGTAGCGTATCTTTTAGTAGGAACTACTTTAATTTTTCCAGGTTGCGGTTTCGCATGATATATCAGTGCTTCTCTCCTTTTACGTTCTTCATTGTTTTTGCTCATTGTAGGTCATTTTTTTGCCCTTGTATGTGACTATGTGAATTTACAAATTTATGAGTATGCAAGTAAAGGAAAAAATTTAATAGCTTTTCTTTGGCATTATTTAACGTCCTTAAGCTATTCTAGTCCTTTTTCCGTTTTTAAAAATTTAATATTTCGCACCAAACCTGTATATTTTGTTCGTTTTACTGCCGATTTTTTAAAGATTTCGCTAAAGACTTCTTGCGTAATTTCTTCCCACTCTTTTTTGCTCATCGAAAGCAATTCTGGATGCGGATTGAACAATGGTTCGTTGTGCGGTTTTGAGAAACGATTCCACGGACATACATCTTGACATACATCGCAGCCAAACATCCAATTGTCAAACTGCCCTTGTACGTGTGTTGGAATTTCGTTTTTAAGTTCGATGGTAAAATAGGAGATACATTTGCTTCCGTCAACTACATAGGGTTCAACTATGGCTTGTGTTGGACACGCATCAATACAAGCGGTACAACTTCCGCAATGGTCAGTAACTGGCGCATCGTATTCCAATTCCAAATCGATGATGAGTTCTGCAATAAAATAGAACGAACCTACTTTTTGCGTGAGTAAGTTGCTGTGTTTTCCAATCCAGCCCAAACCGCTTTTTGCCGCCCACGCTTTGTCAAGTACTGGTGCAGAATCCACAAAAGCGCGTCCTGAGACTTCTCCAATTTCTTCTTGAATGAAGTGTAATAGTTGTTTGAGTTTGTCTTTGATGACGAAATGATAGTCCATTCCGTAAGCATATTTGGAAATTTTGGGCGCTTCCGAATCTTTTTGTGTTTCCGATGGATAGTAATTTAACAATAATGACACTACCGATTTGGAACCTTCTACCAATTTTGTCGGATCAAGTCGTTTGTCGAAATGATTTTCCATGTACTGCATTTCGCCATGCATGTTTTGGTTGAGCCACGCTTCTAATCGCGGTGCTTCTTCTTCTAAAAATGCTGCTTTTGAGATTCCACACGATAAAAAACCCAAGCGTTTGGCTTCGGCTTTGATAAGATTTGTATGTTTTTCTTTCGAATTCAAGCAGTTCGTTTTGAGAACGTTAGTTTTACATTTATAGGTTTTAGGGTGATTAGCGGCGAAATTTCTATGTGTTGTTGATTCGTTTTGATGTTGTACTTTTTCAACATTTGATAGACAGACAACATCATTTCATACATCGCAAAGTTATTTCCAATACACATGCGCGGTCCTGCACCGAACGGAAAGTAATAATTGGTGATTTCTTTTCGATTTTCATCAGAAAAACGTTCTGGAATAAAATCGTTTGGATGTTTCCAGTAGGCTGAATTTCGGTGTAATTCGTAGAAAGAAATTCCAATCATCGTTCCTTTTTCTACCGTGTAATCGCCAAACGAATCGCCTTCAATTGCTACTCTATCCGTAATCCACGCTGGCGGATATAAACGCATCGACTCTTCTACGCAGTTTTTTACGTAGCTGAGTTTGCCAATTTTTTCCATGGGCGATAGTGTTTCGTCAATCGCGTCAATTTCAGCTAAAACTTTTTGATAGACTTCTGGATTTTTAGCGATGAGTTGAAACGTGAATGTGAGTGCGTTTGCGGTAGTTTCATGTCCCGCCACAAAAAAGATGAGAATTTCGTCAATGAGTTGTTCGTTTGTCATGGAAGTGCCATCGTCTTCGTATTTTGCTTTGAGCAACATATCGAGCAAATCGTCGTGTTCTTTGTCAGAATTTCTACGCTCTTCGATGACTTTATTGATGATTTCTCGGCTTTCTTTGACGAGTACTAAATGTTTTTTGACCAATCCGCTAACGTTGTACCACCATTGTTTGTGCGGTTGACGGATTTCTCGAATGATAAAACCTTGCAGCGTTTCGATGATTTTTTGCAAACGATGCATCGTGTTTTCGTCCGAAGAATAGTTGAACAACGATTTTGCCACAACATGAAACGCCAGTTCATTCATGATGGGATACGTGTCAATATTTGTATTTTCTGGAAGATTTGACAACTGCTTTTCAATCGTTTTATCCATGATGGCGACCAATCTTTGCAGCTTTTCCTTGTGAAATGCAGGTTGAATCAGTCGTCGTTGTTTTAGCCAATACTCACCACTTGAAGTCAACAATCCTTTGCCAACGTATTTGGATAAGAACTTGGTCTGGATTTTTGATTTGTTATAGTTCCGATGATTTTTTCGCAGCAAATGCTTTATGATTTCTGCATCGCGCGTTAGCATGATTTTTTTAGAAAACGGCGGCGAAATCGCAAACGAATCACCATGCTTTTCAAAATTTTCTTTGTGAAACGGAATCGGATTTCGCGTAATCGACGACGATTTTAAGAAGATTTTGTAGAATGGGATTGTTTTTGGGTAGCGGTACATTTTTTTGGTGTTAGGTGTTGGGTTTTTGTTGATTTGTTAATTCGTCAATTTGTTGTTTTTTATTTACTACTTGACTCTTGGTTAGCTGTTAATTTACTTCTTTCAATTTTGCATCAAAACTTCAACTAATAACCTTATAAACATCTATACTTCGTAGTTGATTCGTCTTTTAGTCTTTTCTTAGAACTAATATGACTTTTACATTTAAAATTCAACATTTAGCACATAACATTTCCTAGAAAAGTCCTCCTTGAATGCCGCCTTTGACTCTTCCTAGATGTTTGTAGGCGAGTTCGGTGACTTCTCTTCCTCTTGGTGTTCGAATGATGAATCCTTGTTGTATGAGAAACGGTTCGTACACTTCTTCGATGGTTTCGCCACTTTCAGAAACAGCTGTAGCCAGCGTTGTGATTCCGACTGGTCCGCCTTTGAATTTGTCGATGATGGTTGAAAGAATTCTGTTGTCCATTTCGTCTAGACCATACGCATCTACGTTTAATGCTTTTAGACTAAAACGTGCTATTTCTATATCAATGGTACCATTTCCTTTGATTTGTGCAAAATCGCGTACTCTACGCAACAATGCGTTTGCAATACGCGGCGTTCCACGACTTCTTCCTGCAATTTCAATCGCTGCTTCCATACTGATAGGCACATTGAGTATTTGTGCACTTCGCTGAACGATGGTAGAGAGTAATTCTGTGGAATAGTATTGCAATCGGCTTGCAATTCCGAAACGTGCACGCATGGGCGCGGTAAGCAATCCTGAACGCGTAGTCGCTCCTACTAAGGTAAAAGGATTCAAGTTGATTTGAACGGTTCTTGCATTCGGTCCCGATTCAATCATGATGTCAATTTTGTAATCTTCCATCGCCGAATAGAGGTATTCTTCCACAATGGGACTTAGTCGATGTATTTCATCAATAAATAAGACATCGCGTTCATCGAGATTTGTTAGCAATCCTGCTAAATCACCAGGTTTGTCTAATACAGGTCCCGAAGTCACTTTGATACTTACGCCAAGTTCGTTTGCTAAAATGTGTGCTAGCGTTGTTTTTCCCAATCCTGGAGGCCCATGAAATAAGGTATGGTCTAGCGCTTCATCACGTAGATTTGCCGCTTGGACAAAAACTTCCAAGTTTTCTAATA
This sequence comes from Kordia periserrulae, assembly GCF_003054265.1. Lineage (GTDB taxonomy): Bacteria > Bacteroidota > Bacteroidia > Flavobacteriales > Flavobacteriaceae > Kordia > Kordia periserrulae. The sequence goes on from NZ_QBKT01000001.1 coordinate 490,661, forward strand.
CTTGATCTTGTCCTGTAAAGTCTTCAAAAGACAGCGGACGCAATGCTTTTTCTACGTCTAATTCCTCAGACGAATAGTTCTGATTTGTTGGGTCTAAATTGTCGTTCATTAGAAACAAAGATATAAAAGAAAAGCCTTTCTGTGGAGAAAGGCTTTTTATTATTTGTATTCTCGTTTGAGAACGCTTTTTATTTTTTGAAATTTTTACTCTTGTTACATCTGTTGTTTCAAGAGATTGCCACTTTCGTGGAGATGTTAGTGATGCAATTCTTCTTCACCCTCTTTCATTGGAACTGTTTGCGGCACAAAATCCTCATCGTGTCCAGGTTTGCTATAGTCATACGCCCAACGGTGTACGTGTGGAATTTCTCCTGGCCAGTTTCCGTGAATATGCTCTACTGGAGTTGTCCACTCAAGAGTATTAGATCTCCATGGGTTTTGCGGTGCTTTTTTACCATAAAAAATACTGCTAAAGAAGTTGTACAAGAATACCAATTGGAATGCTCCTCCAATGATGGCAAACATTGTAATTACCACATTCACATCTGCAACATCATCGAATAATGGGAATTCAGAGTTTGTATAATAACGTCTTGGCAATCCTGCCATTCCGATAAAGTGCATTGGGAAGAAAACTCCGTACGCACAGACAGCAGTTACCCAGAAGTGTATGTATCCAAGATTTTTATTCATCATGCGCCCAAATAATTTTGGGAACCAATGATATATTCCTGCAAACATTCCATAGAGTGCAGAGATACCCATTACTAAGTGGAAGTGTGCTACTACAAAATAAGTATCGTGCACGTTAATATCTAAGGTACTATCTCCTAAAATAATTCCTGTCAATCCACCTGTAATGAACGTCGATACCAATCCGATAGAGAATAGCATTGCAGGGTTCATCTGTAGGTTTCCTTTCCAGAGTGTGGTGATATAGTTGAATGCTTTAACGGCAGAAGGAATTGCAATGAGTAGGGTTGTAAATGTAAATACAGAACCTAAGAATGGATTCATTCCTGAGATAAACATGTGGTGCCCCCATACAATTGTTGATAAGAACGCGATTGCCAAAATTGAGGCAACCATGGCTCGATATCCAAAAATAGGTTTTCGAGAGTTCGTAGCAATAATTTCTGAAGTTATACCCAATGCTGGTAATAGTACAATATATACTTCAGGGTGTCCTAAGAACCAGAATAAGTGTTCAAATAATACTGGCGAACCTCCTTGATAGTGTAATGCTTCTCCTTGTATAAATATGTCTGATAGGTAGAACGATGTTCCAAAGCTTCTATCAAAGATTAATAATAATGCTGCAGAAAGTAATACTGGGAACGAAACCACACCAATAATCGCTGTTACAAAGAATGCCCAAATTGTTAATGGCAATCTTGTCATAGACATTCCTTTTGTTCTAAGGTTAATTACCGTAACGATATAGTTTAGCGAACCTAGTAATGATGATGCAATGAATATTGCCATCGATACCAACCATAATGTCATTCCTAATCCAGAACCTGGAATTGCTTCAGGCAAGGCACTTAACGGAGGATAGACTGTCCAACCTGCTGATGCCGCACCACCTTCTACAAATAAAGATAATACCATGATTACACTTGAGATAAAGAATAACCAATAGGATACCATGTTTAAGAATCCTGAAGCCATATCACGTGCTCCAATTTGCAATGGAATTAACAAGTTACTGAACGTACCACTTAAACCAGCAGTTAATACAAAGAATACCATAATGGTCCCATGAATCGTTACTAAGGCTAAGTATTTATCTGCACTCATTACGCCATCAGGTGCCCAGTTTCCTAAGAATATTTCAAAGATTGCGAATGATTCTTTTGGCCATGCAATTTGCATACGGAAAAATATAGACATCATAATCCCGATAACTCCCATAATAGTACCTGTAATTAAGTACTGCTTGGCAATCATTTTGTGATCCTGACTAAATATATATTTAGTAATGAATGTCTCTTTATGATGATGTCCGTGATCGTGTCCGTGATCTCCTGCGTGTGCTGCTGTTGCTGACATATCTATATGTTATATCTTTAGTTTATTTTTATTATTACTTTTTTCCGAAAGTTTCTTGCTCCGCCATCCACTTATCGAAATCTTCTTGACTTTCAACAATTACGTTGATTTGCATGTTGTAGTGCGATTCACCACAGATTTTATTACACAGTAAAAGAAAGTTAAACTCGTAAGGCTCTAATGGCTCTTCTCCTTTGGCAACTAAGGTTTCACTTTTTGCTGCTCTTAGTGCATTGATTCGACTTACTTTTTTCTGAATTTTTGATGTTTGACGCATTTCATCTGTTGTCATAGTAGGCGTCATTGCAAATTCTGTAATCATCCCTGGAACACAGTTCATCTGCATTCTAAAGTGTGGCATGTATGCAGAGTGCAATACATCTTGCGAACGCATTTTGAATACCACTTTACGATTTACAGGTAAATGTAATTCTTGTACAATTACATCATCTTGTGCGTATTTGTCTTCTCTATCCAATCCGAGAATGTTTGGATTGTCTCCTAAGTCAATTAAACGAACGTTTGCTTTTCCAAGCACATTGTCTTCTCCAGCGTATCTAACTTTCCAGTTGAACTGTTGTGCGTATAATTCTACCACAATTGGATCATCGTCCATATTTACGTCCATGATTTCGTTCCACGTGAATAATCCGTAAAGAATTAAACCTGCCAACGTAATTACTGGAATGATGGTCCAAATGAACTCTAATTTATCGTTATCTGCGTAGTATAATGCTTTTCTTCCTTTTTTACCTCTGTACTTATACGCAAAGTAGTGAAGTAACGCTTGTGTTACTGTTTGCACAAAGAAGATTAATACCATAGATATAATCATCAATGTATCTACACTCGATCCGTGTTCTGAAGCTGCATTTCCAATCAATGGCAAATCTCCCCATTTCCAGAAAGAAATGATTGTTATGATGTATATGAACATCAAGAACCCCATCATTAGGTATCCATTGATATTGTTATCCTTGTCATTCGCTATTTGCGTATTATCGGCTTTTGCTTGCGATAAGTCAAATATCTTCGTCAACTGCCAAATTGCGATTGCAATGAGGATAAGTACTATAAACGTTAGTAAACCAGTAGTCATCTTATTTTATACTGTTTTGAAATTAATTAATAATGAAAGTGTTTACTTTCTTCAATAAACGGATTTCGTTTCGCCATTAATGGTGCCTTCGTAAGTGTGGTAAACACTACAAAGATGAATAATCCTAAGAATAATAGTATTGCGCCTACTTCAGCCAATCCTAGCGACCATTGCGCTCCAACTGTTGCTGGCATTACCATGTTGAACACATCAAGATAGTGACCGAATAGAATTACAATTCCTGCAATTACAATAATCCAGTTTAATCTCTTGAAATCACTATTCATTAAGATTAGTAATGGGAATATTAGGTTTAAGCCTAACATTCCAAAGAATGGTAAGGTATAATCGTCAATTCGTGTGATGAAGTAGGTAACTTCTTCTGGAATGTTTGAATACCAGATTAACATGAATTGAGAGAACCATAAATATGTCCAGAAAATACTGATACCAAACATAAATTTTGCTAAATCGTGTAAATGGCTATCATTTACATATTCTAGATATCCTCTTGATTTAAGATATATGGTGATTAATGCGATTACGGTGATTCCAGACACAAACATACTTGCGAATACATACCATCCAAATAGTGTACTGAACCAGTGGTGATCAAAAGACATAATCCAATCCCAAGACATCATAGATTCTGAGATTAAGAATAGTACTAAGAATACTGCAGCCAATCGGAAGTTTTTCTTAAAGTTGCTATTGTCGTTTGAGTTGTCTTGTTTTACAGAGAAACGTCTTGATAAAATGCTATATACAATCCAAATAGTACTGTAAATGATGGCTCTTACAAGAAACGCTGTGGTGTTTAACCAACCGCTTTTTCCGTCAGTAAGTTTGTCATATTTTAACTCATTAGTTTTATCAATTAAATCAGGATCCATCCAGTGGAATAAGTGATTTAAGTGCAAACTTGGAAAACTCAATACTATCAATGCAATGATGATAATTGTTCCAGGAATGATGTAGGCACCAATTCCTTCCATCACTCTAAATAGTAATGGTGACCAACCTGCTTGTGCGGCACGTTGAATAGCATAAAATGCTAATACGCCTAGTGCAATCATCATAAAGAAGAATGCTGCTACGTATACTGCTGCCCAAGGCTTGTTTTGTAATTGATCTAAATGATGCTTATCGATGTCAGCTTGACTTTTATGATGTCCGCCATCTGTTGCATGGTGTGCTGTTTCACTATGTGCATTGTCATGAGATTCACCTCCATGAGTTTCTGCTTTGTGGTCACTGTGATTTGCTGTTTTATCTGCATCATGCGTTTCAGTTCCGTGAGAAGCACCATGCCCATGTGCATCATGAGCGGCATGCATTGCTTTCATTTCTTCAACCGTACCAGGCGTATTCATGAAGCTCAAAGCAACCATGATGGCTCCAACTACAAAGGAAGCTATTGCAAAAAGTCTTAATCTATTTGAAAACGTATACATTGTATATAATTCTATATCGTTATTGGTCTTATTTTTTCTCTAATTCTGCTTTCAACTGTAATACATGCTGCACTACTTGCCAGCGCTCTTCAGTATCTAATTGACTTGCGTGCGATCCCATGTTGTTTTTACCATACATTAATACATGATAAATACTACCTTCTGTGATAGCTCTTGCGGCATCGTCATATCTTGGAATTCCTAAGAATTTTTCACGCTTCACTAACGTTCCTTGTCCGTCACCTTTGTTTCCGTGACAAATAGCACAATAGATTCCGTAAAGCTCTTTTCCTTTTGCTAGGTTTTCTTCGGTAGTCGCTAATGGATTTTTCAATTCCGCTTTTGCAGCTTCATATCCTTCATTGGTATCGTCATACTCATACGGCATCCAACCTCTTTTCACACTTCCTTCTGCAGGAATTTGCGCTTCCATATTGTGTACTGCATATTCTCCGTAAGGCACACCGTCTACTTCTTGATATGCTTCATATCCTACAGATTCATACATGTTAGGAAAGTATTGATAGTTTGGCTGCGATTTATCAAAGCATGAAGACATCAGCAACGCTGCTCCAAAAACGACTCCTATTTTTATAAGGCTCTTCATAATTCTTATTAATGCTTTTCTGTAACTTTAATTTCTGTAGCACCTGTTTCTAACAACAATGCTTTTAATTCTTCTTCGTTTCCGTGAACTGATACTTCCATTAAAAAGTGATCATCTGTTGTTCTTGGATCAGGATTTTCAGCTTCTTTAAACGGCCATAATTTACTACGCAGGTAAAATGTAATTACCATTAAATGCGCTGCAAAGAAAACGGTCATCTCAAACATAATTGGCACGAATGCTGGCATGTTTTCTAGGAAACTAAAACTTGGTTTTCCACCTATGTTTTGTGGCCAATCAACAATCATGATATAATACATCATGGTAACGGCAACTGACAGTCCAACACAACCATACATAAATGCTGTAATGGCCAATCGCGTAGGCGCTAATCCCATAGCTTTGTCTAGTCCGTGCACAGGAAATGGCGTGTACACTTCTTCGATATGATGATTTTCTTGACGCACTTTTTTCACTGCTGCCATTAGCACATCATCATCAATATACATTGCTTGTATTACTTTACTACTCATGGTTACCGTCTCTTAGTTTTTTATATTTTTCTCCTGATGATTTTAAGATTGATTTTACTTCCGCCTGTGCAATTACAGGGAATGTTCTAGAGTATAGTAAGAACAATACAAAGAAGAAACCAATTGTACCAATAAATATTCCTATGTCTACAAACGTTGGAGAGAACATCGTCCATGATGATGGAAGGTAATCTCTGTGTAATGAGGTTACGATAATTACGAAACGCTCAAACCACATTCCAATGTTTACGACAATAGAGATGATAAAAGAGAACATGATACTTGTTCTTAATTTTTTAGACCACATAAATTGTGGAGAGAACACATTACATGTCATCATTGCCCAATATGCCCACCAGTAAGGTCCGGTTGCTCTGTTTAAGAATGCATATTGTTCGTATTCTACTCCAGAATACCACGCGATGAATAACTCTGTAATATACGCACATCCTACGATAGAACCTGTAATCATGATTACGATGTTCATCAATTCGATGTGTTGTAGTGTGATATAGTCTTCCATATTACACACCTTTCTCATGATGATTAATAAGGTGTTTACCATGGCAAATCCTGAGAAAATTGCTCCTGCAACGAAATACGGAGGGAAAATTGTCGTGTGCCATCCTGGAATTACCGACGTTGCGAAGTCAAACGATACAATGGTGTGTACCGAAAGTACTAATGGTGTTGCTAATCCTGCTAATACCAATGATACTTCTTCAAAACGTTGCCAGTCTTTAGCACGTCCACTCCATCCAAAACTTACCAAACTGTATATTTTCTTTTGGAAAGGTTTTACCGCTCTATCACGAATCATAGCGAAATCTGGCAATAAGCCTGTCCACCAGAATACTAAGGATACCGATAGATACGTAGAAATCGCGAATACGTCCCAAAGTAATGGTGAGTTAAAGTTCACCCAAAGTGAACCAAACTGGTTTGGAATTGGCAATACCCAATATGCCAACCATGGACGTCCCATGTGAATGATTGGGAATAAACCTGCCTGTACTACTGAGAAAATGGTCATCGCTTCCGCAGAACGGTTAATTGCCATTCTCCATTTTTGACGGAATAGTAAGAGTACGGCAGAAATCAGCGTTCCTGCGTGACCGATACCAACCCACCAAACGAAGTTTGTAATATCCCAAGCCCAACCAACAGTTTTGTTAAGACCCCAAACTCCAATTCCAGTAGATATTGTATATATAATACATCCAATTCCCCAAAGGAATGCTACCAAAGCAATTGAGAATACTATCCACCATTGCTTATTTGCTTTTCCTTCTACTGGAGCTACGATATCAAGAGTTACATCGTGATATGATTTGTCTCCAGTTACTAAGGGTTTTCTTATAGGTGCTTCGTAATGCGACGCCATAATCAGTTTATAATTGTTTCTTATTAATTATTTTTATGCTTCTTTCGTATTTCTCACTTTTACGTGATACTGTACATTTGGTTTTGTTCCTACATGCTCCAACAAGTGATACATACGCTCGTCTTCATGCAATTCAGCAACTTTACTTTCTTTATCATTCAAGTCACCAAATACCATTGCTCCTGAACTACAAGCAGCAGAACATGCTGTTTGGAATTCACCATCTTTGATTTGACGTCCTTCACGCTTCGCATCCAAGATTGTTTTTTGTGTTTTTTGAATACACATAGAACATTTTTCCATTACACCTCTTGAACGAACTACAACGTCTGGGTTTAATACCATACGTCCTAAATCGTCATTCATGTGGTAATCGAATTCATCATTCTTATTGTATAAGAACCAGTTGAATCGACGTACTTTGTATGGACAGTTGTTTGCACAGTAACGTGTTCCTACACAACGGTTATACGCCATGTGGTTTTGACCTTGACGCCCGTGAGATGTTGCCGCCACAGGACATACTGTTTCACATGGTGCGTGATTACAGTGCTGACACATTACAGGCTGGAACGCTACTTGTGGATTTGCTGCTGGACTTTCCATTTCAAGGAAACCTCCTAGAGATCCGTTTTCACCAAACAATCCACTCATATTTTCTTTCTTCTCTACATCACCACTAAAGGTATCTGCTGAAGAGTAATATCTATCAATACGCAACCAGTGCATATCTCTACTGCGTCTTACTTCTGTTTTACCAACTACTGGCACATTGTTTTCTGCGTGACATGCAATTACACATGCTCCACATCCTGTACAAGCGTTTAAGTCAATTGATAAATTAAAGTGATGTCCGACAGAACGATCAAACTCAGCCCACATATCTGCTTTTGGACTTGTTGCATCAATCATTTCGTGATCGCGAGATACGTGTGGCATCGGATTCCACTCACGGTAATGCTCTGTATTGAAAACTTCTAATGTAGTTTCTTTTACAATATCGCCTCTACCCATTAAGGTATTGTGTAACTGAACGCATGCAAATTCATGTTCTCCACCAACTGCTTCTACAGAAACATTTTGAACATTGTTGAAGTTTTGATACACTTTGTAAGCGTTCACTCCCGTTTGCATTTCTTTTTTGATTCCAGCAGTTTTACCGTAACCTAATGCTAAACCAACGGTTCCTGGCGCTTGTCCTGGCTGAATGATTACTGGAACTTTGATTGGCTCTGAACCGTTTACTGTAATGTTAGCATACGAACCATTCAATCCGCCGTTTGCTACATTCCAGTTTTTCAAACCTTTTGCCTCTGCATCTGCCTGAGAAACCGTTAAGTAGTTATCCCAAGAAGCTCTGGTGATTGGATCAGGGAATTCTTGCAACCAAGGGTTGTTTGCTTGCTGTCCGTCTCCCATTCCAGTTTTCGTGTACAATACCAACTCCATTCCAGAAGCTGCTGCTGTACTTGCTAATTTTTGAGCTTGTGCTGCTGCACTACTCGTCACAACTGTTTCAGTTTCAGTTTCGTTTGTCGCTTCTGCATCTGCATCTTCCATAGCTGCGGTAGCTTCCGCTGCCAAACTTACTGTTGCTGTTGTTTTAAATACTCCGTCATGCACTGCTTGATTCCAAGAAGTTCCTCCTAAGATATCAGCCGTCCAAGTTGCGCGTAAGTATTCGTAGTATGATTTGTCATTTCCAGTCCACTTTAATAAAGCGTCTTGAAATTGCCTTGTATCAAATAATGGACGAATTGTAGGCTGCGTAATTCCGTAGTGACCTTTTTTGATTTCTACATCTCCCCAAGATTCTAAGTAATGTGGAGCCGCGGCTACATATTTCGTAGTTATAGCAGTTTCATCATCTTTTTGTGTGAATGTTACTGCCAAGTCTAATTTCTTTAATCCTTCTGCAAATTCGTCTCCGTTTGCTAAAGTATATACAGGATTTACGCCTGCCATGATGATTCCGCCTACAGCACCAGCTTTCATATCACTGATGAGTTTTGCTACAGCTTTATCACTTCCTTGACGTAATTTTCGTGGTGCACTGGTATCAAATGCTTTACTTGCCAATGCTTCGTTGATTGCCAACACTAGGCTTTGCGCATCCACATCGTTGATTCCAGTTACTACAACCGCTTTAGAACCTGCTTGCTTTAGTTGACCTGCCGCATTTTTGATAGCTTGTTCTACATTTGCCGCTAATTTTCTGCCAGAAACAGAAGTTCCAGTAATTTCAGCGTATAATTTAGCCAAGGCTACTTTTTGGTCTGCCACAGTTAATGGAACACGTTTGTCAGCGTTTGCTCCAGACAACGTCATGTTTGATTCAAACTGCACGTGTCTTGACATTTTTTTATGTCCTTTGGTTCCATGTGGAATTCTTCCTTTCGCATATCCGTCGTCATATCCGCCACCTTGCCAATCTCCTAAAAAGTCAGCACCAACTGATACAATTACTTCTGCTTTTGAGAAATCATAATCTGCCAATCCTCTTTCGCCGTATTTTGCTTCAAAAGCGTCTAAAGCTGCCGATTCAGAAACTGCGTCGTATACAACGTGCTTCACGTTACCAAATTTCGCAGTAAATTCACCTACTAATTTTGCTACTGAAGGACTTGCAAAAGTTTGTGTCAATAACACAATTTGCTTTCCAGAAGCACTGATTTGATTTAGTTTTTGACCAACTTCCGCATCAAACGTTTCCCAAGTAGTGTCTTTACCATCAATTTTTGGCTTTTTCACTCTCATGCTATCATATAAAGATAGTACAGACGCATGAACTCTTGCATTTGCGCTTCCTTTAGTAATAGCTTCTTTGTTGTTTTCTACTTTGATTGGACGACCTTCTCTTGTTTTGATTAAGATACTCGCAAAATCGTATCCATCAGCAATTGTTGTTGCGTAATAATCTGCAACTCCAGGAATGATAGTTTCTGGCTGAATTACATAAGGAATTGATTTAACTACAGGTCCTTCACAAGCTGCTAAAGTTGCAGCAGCTGTACTAAAACCAACGTATTTAAGAAAGTCTCTACGAGAAGTTGAAGAAGATTCTAACGTTTCTTTGTCTCCCAAGAATTCATCTACAGGAACTTCCTCTACAAACTCATTCTGTCTAAGCGTCTCAACAATAGAGCTATTTTCGTTTAGCTCCTCAACACTTTTCCAGTATTTCTTGTTTGATGCCATATTATATATATAAAATTAGCTTCTTAAATTAGTATTAATAGTGACATTTTCCACATTCAAGCGCACCCATTTCAGCTGCTTTGAATGATTCAACACCATATTTTTCTTTTAACTGCTCGTGAATTTTTTCGTAGTATGCATTTCCTCTGAAATTCACATCGGTTTCTCTGTGACAGTTGATACACCATCCCATTGTTAGTGGCGAATGCTGTTCTACAATTTCCATACTTTCAATTTCACCGTGACATGTTTGACACTCAACACCAGCTACAGAAACGTGCTGCGAGTGATTGAAATATACAAAGTCAGGCAAATTGTGAATACGAATCCATTTTACTGGTTTTTGCTCATTCACGTAATCTTGCTGTGTTGGATCCCAACCAACAGCATCGTATAATTTTTGAATTTCTTTGTTGTAATCTACTCCGTATTTTGTGATTCCTTCCTGCTGCACTTCTTCCGCAACTTGCGCGATGTTTTTGTGACAGTTCATACATACATTTAAAGAAGGAATTCCTGAATGCTTACTTACTCTTGCAGAAGAGTGACAGTATTTACATTCTATTTTGTTATCACCCGCGTGAATTCTGTGCGAGTAATGAATAGGCTGAATTGGCTGGTATCCTTGATCAATTCCAATTTGCATGAAGTAGCCATACGCGAAATATGCCGCTCCTAACATAAAGAAGATTGTTGCAACAATGACTAAGAACTGATTTTGAACAAATGCTTTCCAAATAGAAGTTTTACTAACTTCTTCTTCCAAACTCACGGTTCCATTTGCAATAGCAAACTTGCGCAATGTTTTGTTTACTAAGAACAATCCTAACGCCAATAATCCGAATAATACGATTAAAGCAGTTAATACAATCTCAGTTGAAAATCCAGATTCTACAACCTGCGACTTACCACCATCTCCATTATCCACTACTATTGGTGCTTTTTCCTGAGCCGTATACGCTAAAATATTATCAATATCTTCATTTGACAATGTTGGAAACGCCGTCATTTGACGCTTGTTGTACTTTTCATACACTTCAACAGCATAACGATCTCCCGATTTGATAAGTGCGCTACTGTTTTTAATCCACTTGTACAACCATTCACGACCAAGTCCTTGCTCCTCATCTAAGCGAGCTTCAATATTTCTCAACATTGGACCTGTAGACATTGCGTCTAGTTTGTGACAGGCAGCACAGTTAGCTTTAAATGATGCTTCTCCAGCTTTGATTGCAGCTTCATCTTGCGCAAATGCAACAGTTGAAAATGCTAACATCAGCGCTAATGCGGTTCCTAAAATTCTTGAAATTGAATTGCGGCGATTCACCTTTTTCATATTTGTTATCTTCTTAATTTGGCATGATTTTTTCTAAGCTTGATTACAACTTAGGTATTAGTGCTTATTCCAAATCTGCACAAAAATACAAATCACGGGCAATTTGCGAAATTATACTGAACTCTTAATTTGTAATTTATAGTAATTCTAAATAACAATTTTACCAGTTTGTTCGTTAGGTTGTTTTACATTTGTAATAAATTATATTCATTATGAGATTTTTAGCTAAAAAAAGATATTTTTATTTGTTGATTTTGACGTTTTTTCTTGCAGAAAATGCTGTTGCTCAGGAAGGTGAAATTTCCATTTCAAAAGACCCAAAAATTGACAAATTACTTGAATTTCAAAAAGAAATCAATCAGGAAACCGATAATGACAATCGCTTAAAGATTCAAATTTTTAATGGCAATCTTCGAAATGCTGAAAAAGTGAAATCGCAGTTTGAGTCAAAGTATGTAGATATTCCTACAACTATTAAGTTTGAAACGCCAAATTACAAAGTTTGGGTTGGAAATTTTAGAACAAGCTTAGAAGCAGAACGGTATTTGATTGAAGTGAAAGAGACATTTCCTAACGCATTTATTTTTACACCTCCAAAGAAGAAGAAATAGATTTTATAGCTTACTATTATTCCATAAAAAAAGGATTGCGCTTGCAATCCTTTTTTTATGTCTATGTACATTATTTATTATAGTGTTTTCTTCACGGCTACTTCTTGGAAAGCTTCTACAATATCACCTTCTTTGATGTCGTTGTAGTTTTTGATTTGCAATCCGCAATCATATCCTTTGCTTACTTCTTTTACATCGTCTTTGAAACGTTTTAACGAAGCCAATTCACCTGTAAAGATGACAACTCCATCACGTATTAAACGAATGTTAGAGTTTCTGTAAATTTTACCGTCCGTCACCATACATCCAGCAATGGTACCAATTTTAGAGATTTTGAACGTTTCTCTAATTTCAGCATTTCCTGTGATTTCTTCTTTCATTTCAGGCGACAATAATCCTTCCATCGCATCTTTTACATCGTTGATAGCATCATAGATGATAGAGTATGTTCTGATATCGATTTCTTCTTTATCCGCTACCACTCTTGCATTTCCTGCTGGTCGAACGTTAAATCCGATGATAATCGCATCTGAAGCGGTTGCTAATAATACATCACTTTCTGTGATAGCACCTACACCTTTGTGAATGATTTTCACTTCAATTTCTTCGGTAGATAGCTTTTGGAATGAATCTGTCAACGCTTCAACCGAACCATCCACGTCACCTTTTAGAATGATGTTTAATTCTTGGAAGTCACCAATTTTGATTCTTCTACCAATGTCAGATAACGTTGTTCTACGTTGCGTTCTTACCGATTGCTCACGCAATAATTGTGTACGTTTTGCAGCAATTTGCTTCGCGTCTTTTTCATCTTCAAAAACATTGAATTTATCTCCCGCTTGCGGCGCACCATCTAAACCAAGTACAGATACTGGCGTTGACGGATTGGCTCTTTTCACTTTTTTACCGCGCTCATCAAACATTGCTTTTACTTTTCCGCTATGTTTTCCTGCTAGTAAATAGTCTCCAATTTTTAAAGTTCCGCTTTGTACTAAGATGGTGGACACATATCCACGACCTTTGTCAAGGAATGCTTCTACCACAGTACCAACCGCGTTTTTATCAGGATTTGCTTTTAGTTCTAATAATTCAGCTTCTAACAATACTTTTTCCAACAATTCACCTACACCAACTCCTGTTTTAGCAGAGATATCGTGCGATTGGATTTTTCCTCCCCAATCTTCTACCAACAAGTTCATACCTGCAAGTTTCTCCTTGATTTTTTCTGGATTTGCTGTCGGTCTATCAATTTTGTTAATCGCAAATACAATAGGCACTCCAGCCGCTTGCGCGTGACTGATAGCTTCTTTTGTTTGCGGCATTACATCATCATCTGCAGCAATTACAATAATTGCAATATCGGTTACTTTAGCACCACGTGCACGCATCGCTGTAAAGGCTTCGTGACCAGGTGTATCTAAGAATGTAATACGTTGTCCGCCATCTAACGTAACACCGTATGCTCCGATGTGCTGTGTGATTCCTCCAGATTCTCCCGCGATTACGTTTTCACTACGGATATAATCTAGTAAAGATGTCTTACCGTGGTCAACGTGTCCCATCACCGTTACGATTGGCGCTCTTGGCACTAAATCTTCTGGCGCATCTTCTTCTTCTTGAATCGCTTCTTCAATTTCTGCTGAAACGAAATCAACCGTAAATCCGAATTCTTCTGCTACAATTGTTAAGGTATCTGCATCCAAACGTTGGTTTTGCGTCACCATAATTCCAAGCATCATACATTTAGAGATGATGTCATTGACACTAACATCCATCATCGTTGCAAGTTCTCCTACAGTTACGAATTCTGTAGCTTTTAACACCTTGCTTTCTGCTGCTTGTTGCTCTAAATCTTCCTCTGCTTTTTGTCGGTGAATATCACGCTTTCCTCTACGGTATTTAGCACCTTTAGACTTGCTGCTTTTCCCTTGTAGTTTTTCAAGCGTTTCTCGTACTTGTTTTTGTACTTCTTCTTCTGTTGGCTCAACTTTTACCAAAGGTTGCTTACGATTGCCTCCTCTGCGGCTTCCGCCACGATTATTGCCACTATTGCCGCCAGCTTTGTTTCCAAATTTACCTCCTTGACGGTTGTTGTTGGCAGCACCACCAGCACCCGTTTTAGAAATACGCTTACGTTTTTTACGCTTGTCAGCCTCCGAGTCTTTCTTAGAATCTTCTTTCTTCTTTTTGGATTTGTTGAACTGCGTCAAATCAATTTTTTGACCTGTCATTTTAGGTCCTGAAAGTTTTTGATATTTTGTTTCAATCACTTTCTTTTCAGGTTCTTGCGAAGTATCAGCAGCAGTTTCATTTGCTACTGGTTTTTCAACAGCTTTAGGTTTTTGCACTTCTTTTTGAACCTGCTTTGGTTTTGAGAATTTCGGTCTATTAGAGATGGTTTCAGACTTTTCTGGCTTGCTTTCTTTTTCAGACTCAGCAGCCTTCTCAATAGTTTTTGGAGCTTCTTTTTGCGGAGCTTCTTCCGTTGTTTGTTCGGTAGCTTTTGGCGCTTGCTCAGCTTCTTTCTCTTCCGTTGACGACGTATCTTTTTGAGGGTTTAGATCTATTTTTCCTATCGTTTTCGGTCCAGATAAATTTGCTTTGGCACGCACTACTTTTTCGCGCTCTTCACGTAAGCGTTGTGCTTCTTCTTGTTCTTTTACAAGTTGTTCACGCAATGCTTCTTTCTCCTTCCTTTTTTCTTCCCCAATTTCTTTGGAAGCTCTTTTTTTGCTTTTGTCAGTTTGAAATTCATCCAATAGCACATTGTATATTTCTTGCGATATTTTAGTCGTCGGTCGTTTGTCCACAGAGAAACCATTCTGCGCCAAATGATCGACAGCTCTATCGATAGAAATGTTTAATTCGCGTAGTACTTTACTAAGCCTTATTTGTTTTTGTTCAGCCATAAGCTATTTTAAATTTTACCCTCTTTTTTTAATAAAAAACTGCTTTTTATTAATCTTCAAATTCTTCTTTTAGAATTCGAATGACCTCACCCACAGTTTCTTCCTCTAAATCTGTTTGTTTTACGAGGAAGTCCATTTCTTGATCTAAGACACTTTTGGCAGTATCTAAACCAATTTTCTTAAATTCTTCTATTACCCAAGCTTCAATTTCATCAGAGAATTCGGTTAATTCCACATCTTCTTCAACACCTTCACGATATACGTCAATTTCGTATCCTGTAAGTTGTCCTGCTAATCGGATGTTGAAACCACCTTTTCCAATGGCTTTTGAAACTTCTTCTGGTTTTAAGAACACTTCTACACGCTTTGTTTCTTCGTTAATTTTTAACGAGCTCACCCTTGCTGGACTCAGCGCGCGCGTAATATATAGTTGTAAGTTTGTTGTATAATTGATTACATCTATATTTTCGTTTCCTAATTCTCGTACGATTCCATGGATACGAGAACCTTTCATTCCCACACATGCACCCACAGGGTCAATTCTATCATCATAAGAATCAACTGCTACTTTTGCTTTTTCGCCTGGAATTCTTACTACTTTTTTCACTGTAATTAAACCGTCAAAAACTTCTGGAATTTCTTGTTCAAATAGTTTTTCCAAGAATTCAGGTGCCGTTCTCGACATGATAATCATAGGCTTGTTTCCTTTTAAGTCTACTCTATCAATAATTCCACGTACATTTTCTCCTTTACGGAAAAAGTCGGACGGAATTTGGTTTTCTTTAGGCAACACAATTTCGTTTCCTTCATCATCTAATAATATCACAGCTCTGTGTCGAATGTGATGTACCTCAGCTGTATATATTTCTCCCACTAAATCTTTAAATTGCTTGTAGATTGTAGTGTTATCATGCTCATGTATTTTAGAAATTAGGTTTTGACGTAGTGCCAAAATAGCTCTTCTTCCTAAATCTACCAATTTTACTTCTTCAGACACATCTTCTCCTACTTCAAAGTCTGGCTCAATTTTTCGTGCTTCTGAGAGTGCTATTTCTTGATTTGGCTCTTCTACTTCACCATCGGCTACTACGATTCTGTTTCTCCAAATTTCCAAATCGCCTTTATCTGGATTGATGATGATATCAAAATTATCGTCGGATCCAAATTTCTTTTTCAATGCATTTCTAAAAACATCTTCTAATATCGCCATTAATGTTACACGATCTATTAGCTTGTCGTCCTTAAATTCTGAAAACGACTCAATCAATGCTAGATTCTCCATGACATGTCTTTAATTAAAATGTTACCATAACTTTAGCTTTTACAATAGTTTCATAAGGTATTTCCTGTTCTTTTTGAACTGTAACTTTACCTTTTCCAACAGGTTTTGGCTCGCGCGCTTTCCATTGGAGTTTTATTTTTTCATCATCTGCTTCCACCAAAGTACCTGTAACTTTGTTTTGGTCGTCCATGATGACTTCTAATTTTCTACCCACATTTTTCTTGTATTGACGAATGTGTGTAATTCCTTCTGATATTCCTGCAGAATATACTTCCAAAGAGAAGTCTTCTTCCTCTCTGTCAAGGTTGTGTTCAATGTGTCGACTCACTTTCATACAGTCGCTTAGCGTTACGCCATTATCGCCATCAATCACAATGATAATCTTGTTTCCCGGCTTTATTTCCTTGGAAATAAGGAACAACGAAGATTCCTCTTCGAGCACTTCCTGTAATAAATCTGTAACCTTTTGCTTCAACATTTTTAGTATGAAAAGAGGGGACTTCTGTCCCCTCATTTTTTGCCTTTACTTCGAATAACGGTGCAAATATACACATTTTTTCCAATCTTTAAAACTATTCAACCAAAGGTTTTTATTTGTAACTTTCAACCTATATTAAAAATACAATCTTCATGAAAAAAATTCTCCTTCCTACTGATTTTTCCGAACAAGCCGAATATGCGTTAAAAGTTGCCGCTTCGTTGGCAAGACAGAATGATGCTACTATTTATTTGATGCACATGTTAGAAATGCCCTCACATTTATTGTCGGGCGATACCAATTTGGATGTTCCTGAACAATTATTGTTTATGAAGATAGCGCATGAACGCTTTGAAAAAACCATGGCACAAGATTTTTTGAAGGGAATTAACGTGGAAATCACCGTAGAAACACACAAAGCTTTTGACGGAATTACGCAAGCCATTCACCGACACGAAATTGATTTGGTAGTAATGGGCTCTAGCGGCGCTTCTGGATTGAAAGAAATGTTTATTGGCTCTAATACTGAAAAGATTGTACGAACTGCCGACGCACCTGTACTTGTGATTAAGAATGCTATTGAAGATTTTACCGTGTCTAATTTTGTGTTTGCTTCTGATTTTTCCGAAGATCAAAAATTAGTGTTTGAGCAAGCAATCGATTTTGCCAATAGTTTTAACGCCAAACTGCATTTATTATTTGTCAATACACCAAATAGATTTGTAACGACTGCCATTGCCGAACAAAAGATGAATTTGTTTATTGAAAATTTTGAAGATTTGGGCGACCACGAATTGCATATTTACAATGATAATAAAATTGAAACGGGAATTTTGAATTTTTCACGCGCTATTAATGCCGATTTGATTGGAATGAGTACGCACGGGCGACAAGGATTGGCGCATTTCTTTAACGGAAGTATTAGCGAAGACTTGGTCAATCATTCGTTGCGACCTGTGATTACGTTTAAGATTTGATGATTGAAAGACTGGTTAGACAAATTTTAAAAATTTTAAACTACAACATATTCGCCATAATGTTGAACAAGTTGGCTTTGGTGATGAAGTATTTGTTTTCTAAATCAATTGCTTTGATGAGATTTTCAATGAGTTTTGCTTCGCGCGAATTGACTAGAAATAGTGAACTTTCTCCCAAAAAGAATTTTCGCTCTTCCGCTCTGAGCATCACTTCATAATCATTGACCAATTGCTCCGTAAGCTGATTTTGCAATTGATACGATTCAATTTCTTGCGTAACGGCGTTTATTTTGTTTTTGAGATTGACACGTGTTGCCGTGCGCTCAAAGTCAACATCTTGTAGTTTTAGTTTTGCCAAACGCAAATCTCCGCGTTCTTTTCGCAAGAATAATGGAAAACTGATGTTCAATCCTGCTTTGTAATTTTGCGTATTGAACGTTCCCGTTTCGTCAGGCGTTTGCGTTAAAAAATTGTATTGCAAATCTATTTGTGGCAACAGATTGTTGAGTCGTAATCGCCGATTGAGCAACAGACTTTCGTATTTTAGGTTGAGCGACTGCATTTTCGGATGCGCTTCCACATCAAAATCAGCACTGTCAAATCCTGTGACATTTAGCACTTCATCAATTCGATTGGCTGTATCAATATCTGGGCGAATGTAGGGTTGCAATTCTACAGGCGTATCATTATTCAACCACAAAAAATTGGACAACTCCAAAGAGCTTTTGACAAACTTGATGCGCGCTTTTTCCAAATCGAGTTTTCGAGTGTTGAGCGTTAAGCTTGCTTCTAGCGTGTCAATCGCAGCTTTGTCACCTGCTCGGTAACTTTTCTTGATTCCGTCAAAACGCAATTGCGCGTTGGATAAAAACGATTGATATACTTCTCTGTTTCTGTACGATTTTAACCATGTAAAATAGGTAATGGAAGCTTCGTATAATATTTCGTTCACTAATAATTGCTGATCGGCTTGTGCTTGTTGCGTAAAGAGTTTTGCTTGTTTTAGCATTGCCATGCGTTCATTCATCAAAAAACCTCTTGCCAACGACACCGAAACGCCTGCGCTGTACAATCCGTCTGTTGGTACGCTGAATTCTGGATTTAAGAATTCGCCTGTATTTTCTTCAAAATTCGCTTTGAATTCTACGCCATACCACGTTGGAATTTTGAACGTCGCATTGAGTTTGTCGTAATATTCTGTTTTTTTGAATTTTTTCCGATCGTAATCTACTTGCAATTTCGGATCAAAAGCACCACGCGCTTTGAGCAGTTTTGCTTCACTTTCGTTGATGATTAGGTTTGCCTGCTTTACAATTGGATGATAGGTTTTTACATACCCAAGATATTCATCCAACGACATGACAGAGTCGAGCGGATTTTCAATTTGAGCAGTTACATTTCCACTGAAAAGAAATACAAGGAAAAGAAAAATATATCTCATAGTTATTTCTTCTTGTCTTTTGATGCTTTGTTAACAGTTTTGTCATCTGGCTGATAGAAATCTGGCGGGAAACTGTTGAGTTGTCGCCACAATTCAAACCAAATTGGCACATCATTTAGCAATGCAATCGTTCTGGCACCTGAACCTACACGAATGGCATCTGGCCATGGATTATCAGTTTCATCTGGTGCTAATAAGATTCTATATTTTCCGTTATCGCTGATAAAGTTTTCAATCGCTACTACTTTAGCGCCATAGGTTCCGTACGAAACGTTAGGCCAACCGCTAAATACGATTGCCGGCCAACCGTCAAATTGCACGCGTACTTTTTCACCTTTATGAATCAACGGTAAATCAATTGGCCGCACATACGTTTCTACCGCCAATTCATAGTTTGATGGCATAATGTTTACCAATTGTTGTCCTTCTTTGAAGGTTTCTCCAATTCCACCTATGATTGCTTTGTTGATAAAGCCATCTTGCGGTGCAAGAATATAGCGCAAATTGTTTCGCATTTTGTAATTTGTATATTGATTCTCCAATTTGGTTACTTGCGCTTCCGTATCAAATTGACTGGATTGCGCGGTATACAAATCACTTTGTGCTTTGGAGATTTTGTCAGCATAATTAGCTTGTGTGCTTGACAGTTCTATTCTCGCATTAATAATGTCATTCTTATTCGCTAAATATTTGTTTTCTAGCGAAATGAGTTTGGCTTCTGTTTCTTGTAGTTTTAAACGTTTTGCTTCTACATCTTTTGTAGCAGCCAATCCTTCATTTGCAAGTGTTACCGCACGATCGTATTGTGTTTGTGCAATGCCTCTGTTGATACGAGCTGCTTCTACATCAATACTATCACCTTTAATTTTTAGTTTTGCTTGTAATAGTTTGTTTTGAACTTGCTCTAATTTTAACTCGCGTTCTCTGAATAATGCTTTAATTTGTCTTTCTAGCGCTTCTCTTTTTCCTTTGTATGCTGTGACAGATGAGGATTTCGCTACGATTTGATCGTTGGTTCTTTCGACCAATCTATCGTCAAAATATTCACTTTTTACTTCTGATATTCTTAAGATTGTATCTCCTTTTCGAACAGAATCACCTTCGCGCACGTACCATTGCTCAATACGCCCAGGAATTTGTGACTGAATGGTTTGCGGACGTTGATCTGGTTTCAAAGTAGTTACCTGTCCTTGTCCCGTAATATTTTGCGTCCAAGGTAAAAACAGAATGATGATTCCAACCACCGCAAATACAAATAAAAATCTGTTGAGTTGCTTGTAATATTTTTTGTTAAAGACAAGCTTCCCAGACGCATACTCCGTAAGTTTCACCTTTTTATTTAACTGATTATTTGTAATATTTAGCATGTCTTTTAATTTTTAATTTCCCCTTTTTCCAATGTAATTCGTTCGCCGCAATATGTTTTCCAGCGTTCGTTGGTGCTGACTACAATTAACGCCCACGGATTTGACGAATCTGTTAAAAAGTCGATAATTCTATTACTTTCTTCCACATTAAATTGGTCTAATGGATCTTCTAGAATCAGCACTTTTGGATTTTTGATGATGGCCCTTGCCAGCACTATTTTTTTGGAAATATTGTATGAAATTTGCTTCCCTTCTGGATACAACACCGTATTCAATCCTTTTGATTGTTCTTTGATAAATTGCAGCAATCCTACTTTTTCCAACGCCCAAAATATGCGATCGTCAGATATGTTTTCATTCCCAAAAGCTAGGTTTTCTCGGACAGTTCCTTCAAATGGAGTTTCTTCTGAGAGTGATAATCCTAAATGACTTCGGTAATGATTTAAAAATAAACTCGATATGGAGAATGAGTTCACATAAATACTTCCTGAAGTTGGCGCAATGACGCCTGCAATCATTCGTAATAAACTCGATTTCCCAGAACCACTTTCACCTTGAATTAAGATTCTACTTTTCGGCTTAATTTTAAACGATATTTTATTGAGAATTGGTTGTTCTCTCCCAAAAACTTCATACGAAACCTTATCGAGTTCAATATGCATTTCTTCGCTAAAATCAGGTTGTTCTCCTTCTTGCGCTTCCAATCCTTTATCTACAACTTGCCCTAATTTTTCGATAGACGTTAATACGTCATAAAATGATTCCAATCCAACAATGAGTTTTTCTACAGAGCCAATCACTAATAAAATGATGATTTCGGCCGCGACAAACTGTCCAATATTCATTTCTTGATTCAACACCAACGCTCCGCCAATTAGCAGTAAAGAAGCCGTAACTAGCACCTTAAAAGATATCATTTGAATAAACTGCAATACCAATACACGAAAGTGACTTTCACGTGCTTTTAAGTATTTTTCTACCAAAGCATCGTTTTTTTTGAGCGCCAAACTGGTATTTCCAGAAAGTTTGAAACTCACCATGGTTCGTGCTACTTCTTGAATCCAATGTGCGACTTTATATTTGTTTTTAGATTCTTCCAAGCTTGTTTGCAAACCTCTTTTTGCCGTGTATTTAAACACTACATAAATTAAAGCCACCAACAATACCCCAAATATGATAAAGAATGGATGGTAGAATGATAGTAAAATTAGCGCAAATAAAATTTGCAATAGTGCTGATGGCACATCGATTAGTATTTTAGACAGTCCTTTTTGAATGGTTAAGGTATCAAAAAAGCGGTTTGCAAGTTCTGGCGGATAGTAATTGCGCAACTCATTCATGCGAATTTTAGGGAAGCGATAACTCAATTCGAACGACGCTCGCATAAAAATACGTTGTTGAATGGTTTCAATGATGCGCAATTGCATTAATTGCAACGCTCCTGTAAATATAACTCCAAGCGTAACTAATATCACCAATACTACCCAAGAAGTAGATACTTGCGCTCCTTGAATAAGGTTGATGATGGATTGAATTCCCAACGGCAAGGATAGCGCAACAATTCCTGCAAAAACGGCATAATACAATACTTGTAGAATGTCTTTTTTTTCTAATTGAAGCAAGCCAATAAATCGCTGCCAAGGTGTTAATTGTTTATTCGCCATATTTTATACGTTAAAAGCGTTTAAGAAATCTATATTTTGAGTGAAAATTATTATTCACTATTTTTTCATTTTAATATTCACGAACGCAAATATAATAGTATTACTATTAATTTTGCATAAAATGATATTAATATTAACATTAATTAAATTTATAATACTGAAAAACAGTTACTTAAAAACTAAATGCTTTATTAAATTTTAACATTCAACAGGCTCTAATTCACCGACATACATTCGTTTTAGAGCTAGTTTATCAAAGATAACTAAAATAAATAGGCAAAGCGGAAAGATTCTTTTTGAATAAGATTTTATTGTAAAAATTGAACAAAATAAAATTTAATTGTTCGAGTTATTGATGATTAAAGATTTATAAGAAACCATTCAGAAGACGATAAATTGTTAGGAGAAGTATGTAAAAATAAAAATCCTTTTTTAAAATGAAAGGAAGTTTTGTTGGCCCACTAGGGTTTATCTCGTCAAGCTCGATATAAACTTCTCGCCCTAATTATCAAAACTTAAAAACCTCTGAAAATAAAAAAGTCCTTCTCGGATTGAAAAGGACTTTCGTTGGCCCACTAGGGCTTATCTCGTCAAGCTCGATATAAACTTCTCGCCCAAATTATCAAAACTTAAAAAACCTCTGAAAATAAAAAAGTCCTTCTCGGATTGAAAAGGACTTTCGTTGGCCCACTAGGGCTTATCTCGTCAAGCTCGATATAAACTTCTCGCCCAAATTATCAAAACTTAAAAAAACTCTGAAAATAAAAAAGTCCTTCTCGGATTGAAAAGGACTTTCGTTGGCCCACTAGGGCTCGAACCTAGACTCTTCTGGACCAAAACCAGACGTGTTGCCAGTTACACCATGGGCCATTGCTGTAATGCGGTTGCAAATTTAAAACAAACTTTTTAAAGTGCAAACATTTTTTAATTTATTTTCATCGAATTTGATTCTTAAGGTTTTCCAAAAAAATTCACTTGATTGACTATAAATTCTTAAATTCGCCGTTAGTCTTAATTAAAAGCAATTACATGACTTCTTTGAATTTTAATAAATGGAACACCATCTTAGGATGGGTTGTTTTTTTAATCGCGTTGATTACCTTTAGTCTTACTGTAGAACCTACAGCAAGTTATTGGGATTGCGCCGAATATATTGCCACTTCTGCAAAACTTCAAGTAGGACATCCACCAGGAGCTCCTTTCTTTCAAATGATGGGCGCCGTGTTTGCCACATTTGCTTCTGCACCTGAAGATGTAGCCTTGATGGTAAATTATTTATCCGTTTTCTCAAGTGCCTTTACTATTTTATTTATGTTCTGGTCCATTACGAATTTGGTTCGTAAAATGGCATTGCTTAAAAAAAATGACACAGAAGAAACTCCAGAATTTACAACAGCTAAGAAAATTGCCGTTTTAGGAAGCGGCTTGGTAGGCTCATTAGCCTTTACGTTTTCCGATAGTTTTTGGTTTAGTGCCGTAGAAGCAGAAGTGTATGCGATGGCAATTTGCATCATGTCACTCATGTTTTGGTTGGCATTGCGTTGGGCTGACGAAATGCACACACCACGAGGCAACAAATGGCTGATTTTAATTTCGTTGATTGTTGGACTTTCCTTTGGAGTACATTTTATGGGATTATTGACCATTCCTGCCATTGGAATGATTTACTTCTTTAAAAATTATAAAATTGTGACTGTTCAAAATTTCATTCTTGCCAATGTAATTTCTGTAGGTGTGTTGTTGTTTATCTTTAAATTATTATTGCCGAATGTATTACGCCTGTTTGGATATTTGGAAGTATTTTTTGTGAATACGTTTGGAATGCCGTTCAACTCAGGTTCCATTATTGCTGGATTGTTACTGATTGCAGCTTTTTACTACGGTTTAAAATATACACGCAAGAAGAACTTTCCAATTTTAAATACCATCATATTATGTACGGTGTATGTTTTGATAGGATTCTCAACTTGGTTGATGATTCCAATTCGCGCAAACGCAAACACTATTATTAATGAAAATAATCCATCAGATGCGCGTTCGTTGTTAGCCTATTACAATTTAGAACAATACCCAGAAACACATTTGCTATACGGACCAATGTACACGGATATTTATGGCGGACTTGACGAAGATGAACCGTATGTTGACGATGCACCAAAATACGAGCGTGATTATACGCTTGGAAAATACGTCATCGTAAATCAATGGAAAGGCGCTAAGCAAAATTCCGATAGCAAACACCGAGGTTTTCTCCCACGAATGTGGAGCTCCGAACATGCAGAAAACTATATGGACTTTAGCGGCATTCTTGATTTTGATTTAAAGCCACAATATAGAGGAGAAATAGAAGCCGTGAAGTTTGTCGATTCCATAAAAACTGCTGCGGAAGAAGGCTATATTTCACCTGAAAAATTTATTAAAATTGTTAAAAATTACCGCGATTTTATCGACGTAAAGCCGCCAACATTCTGGGACAATTTCCATTACATGATTACCTACCAAATGGGCTACATGTATTGGCGCTATTTTATGTGGAACTTCGTGGGAAGACAAGACGATATTCAAGGAAAACTAGACAACCACGGAAACTGGATTAGCGGCATTAAGCTTATTGATGAAATTCACCTAGGAAGATCGCAAGATAATTTACCGTCGGATGTACTGAATAACAAAGCACGAAACACCTATTACTTTTTACCGTTAATTTTCGGAATCTTCGGGTTTGTATTTTTACTCATGCGTGGTCAAAAACAATTTTGGGTGCTATTTGTATTCTTCATGTTTACAGGATTGGCATTAAAAATATATCTCAACGAGCGTCCTTTTGAACCTAGAGAACGTGATTATGCCTTGGTAGGCTCATTTTATGTATTTGCCATGTGGATTGGCTACGGTGTGTACGCACTATTCGATTCGTTACGATTGTATGTTGCCAACAGAACGGCGGTTGCAAGTTCAATTACAGTAGTAGCATTATTGGCTGTTCCGTTGTTAATGGCAAGTCAAAACTGGGACGATCATGACCGTTCCAATCGCTATACGGCACAATCTACTGCAAAAGCCTATCTCAATTCCATCCAAGAAGATGTTGGTGCGATGATTTTCACCATTGGAGATAATGACACATTCGCGCTTTGGTATGCACAAGATATTGAAGGATACCGAACGGATGTGCGAACTATCAATACCAGCTTATTAGGAACCGATTGGTACATTGATCAAATGAAACGCAAAGCGTATGAAAGTGAAGCAGTACCGTCTGAAATGACGCATGATAAATATAAGCACGGAACGCGAAACTACATTCGTTACGAACCAAATCCTAGATTTAAGGAAGACGAAGTATGGGATTTAGATCAATTCATGAATTGGGTACTCAGCGATGGAAAAGAAACAAAATACGGATACTTGATTGATAATATTTATCGCCGACCAGATTATGATATTCCTGAAAGTCAACGCAATACCATTTATTATCCTGTATACAAAATCCGTGTTCCTGTCAATAAGGAAAATGCTAAAAAATATGTTGACCCAGAAGACCACGATAAAATTGTAGACAGCATTATTATTGAATTGCCGCGTTCTGCCATTTACAAGAACAACTTAATGATGTTGGATATTTTGAATCAAAATGATTGGAAACGTCCTATTTATTTTACAGGTGGAAGCTTTGACAAAGCTGAATATATTTGGATGAAAGATTATTTGCAGTTAGATGGTTTGGTATACAAATTAATCCCAATCAAAACAGAATTCCCGAATGAACTCGATATGGGACAAGTCAATTCAGACTTGATGTACAAAAACGTCATGACTTGGGATTGGGGTAATTCTGGAAGCGACGACATTTACCACGATCCACAAACGCGCCGCCAAAGTATTTCGTACCGATTGAATTTGGCGAGACTCATAGAGCAACTCATCAAAGAAGAAAAGTTTGAAAAAGCTGAAAATGTCATCGACTTGGCGTTTGAAAAAATGCCTATCAAGTACTTTGATTTTTATGGTTTGAACGAGCCTTTTATCGACGGTTATTTCAAAATTGGAAAAACCGAAAAAGCAACGAAATACTATTACGAAGTACGCGCGAAGTATTTAGAATATTTAGACTATTACAAACAAGTTCCAGTAAGTCAAAAATACAGAGATATTGAAGATATTTTTATGAATATTGAAAAATATAGAAGTCTCTTAGAATTGTTGGAAACTAATAAACAACAAGAACTTTTAGAAAGTGAAATGGACGTTTTTAATGGATATATTGAAATATTCGGTCCTGTTTTGAAAAGTCTTGAGTAGTTTTTAAATCTAACCTTCATGAAACTCTATACCGCTAAAACTCCCAAACTGGCAAAATGGTTATTTCCATCGCTGGTTTGGGAGTTTTCGGTTACTGAAAAAAAACTTTTTCTAACGTTTGACGATGGTCCCATTCCAGAAGTAACGCCGTGGGTTTTAGCACAACTTGCCACATACAACGCCAAAGCTACTTTTTTTTGCATTGGGGATAATGTGGAGAAACATCCAGCAATTTTTCAACAAGTAGTGGCTGCTGGACACGCTATTGGCAATCATACACAGCAACATCTAAATGGCTGGAAAGTTTCCAAAGAAACATACATCGACAACATTTGTGAAGCACAAAAAAGCATCGAAAACCACTTAGAAAATGCTGCGGAAGCGTCCAAACTATTTCGTCCGCCTTATGGAAAATTGACGCCACAACTCTGCAAAAGAATCCAAAAATTAGGTTATAAAATTATTCTGTGGGATGTGTTAAGTGGCGATTTTGACAAGAAATTATCGCCAGAAAAGAGTCTTTCAAATGTTGTTAACAATGCAGAGGCAGGAAGCATCGTCGTATTTCACGATAGCCTCAAAGCATTTGAAAAATTAAAATATGCGCTTCCGAAAGTATTGCAGCACTTTCATGAATTAGGATATACGTTTGAACGAATTCTGCTTTAAACGTGCTCAGAAATCAATCCGATTAAAGTATTAGCATCTTGCTCGCCGCTTTGTCTCCACACCATTTCACCATGCTTGTAAATCATCAATGTGGGAAGTCCTTTCACGCGTAAGGCTTCTGCCAATTCTTTATTTTTATCCACGTCTATTTTAATTACTTTGGCTTTGTCGCCAAGAGCTGCTGCAACATCGCGCAATACCGCATGCATTGCTTTCGATTGCTCATTCCATTCTGTATAAAAGTCTAACAAAATTGGAATATTTGCACTAATTAAGTCACCAAACTTAGACATAAGCAAATGTTTTTATTTTATGGAATTATTACATTTTTAACCTAAAAAATAACAATCCGCTATTACAAATGTACTATTTTCTTGCGATTATGCCACTTTCTCGCGTTTTTTCAGTTCTATCACGGTAATTTCAGGCCAAATTCCAACACGTCCAGGAAACGCCAACACACCAAATCCGCGGTTTACATGCAAGTATTTCCCTGCTTCTTCATACAAACCTGCCCAACGTGGATATCGATATTTTACAGGACTCCACTTGAAATTTAAAAACGGAATTTCAATGCCAAACTGCATTCCGTGTGTATGTCCGGCAAGCGTCAATTGAATTTTTTTCTCAAAATTGATGATATTACTTTCATCGACCACATCGGTTGGACGAATGACTTCCTTTCCTTCTTTATTTTTTGGAAACTGCATTTCTTTATAGTCAAAGTGCGAAGGATCATGCGAAAGCAACACATTAAATTCTCCATCAACAACGTTTTCTGTAGCTTTTTTTAAACTTCCCTTCTTGGGAAAGTGTCCAGAAGCACCCCAATTTTCAACACCTAAAATATGTAACTTTTCACCGTTGCGTTCTATTGTTTTTTTATCGTTTAACAATAGATTGAACCCAATGTCTTTATGAACTTGTTCTATTTTTTTGTGATTTTCTAGAATTTCTGCTTTCGTTTCATACGCATAAAAACCATAATCGTGATTTCCCAGTACGGAATATTTTCCATCTTTGGCTTCTAAACGTTTAAAGGTATCAATCCACGGATGCATTTCTTCCGCCACAGCGTTTACAATATCGCCTGTAAAGAGAATGACATCACTTTGTTGCTCGTTGATCAAATCGACCGCGTATGCTACTTTTTCTTTATTGTCAAAACTTCCCGCATGAATGTCTGAAATTTGCGTAAGCGTATAACCATCAAACGCAGCAGGCAAATCGTCAAAAAACATCGTATGCTTAATGACTCTAAAGTCGTATCGTCCTTTAAAAACGCCGTATAAAAATCCCGCAAAGGGAATAGCGGCAATACCCAATGCCAGTTGACTAATAAATTTTCGCCTGCCTGGTAAGGCTTCTGTGGCAGACATTCCGCTGTGTTGAAAATAGTTGAACAATCCTGTAAAAAAACGGAAAATATCTTCTATAAATAAAATCGCAAGAATAAACAATTTCGGCACGGTCAGCGTCAGCAACATGGCAATGGCATATCCTAATGATAAACTAAAACGACCTTCACGCTGCGCAATGCTCATTTGATAGAAAAAAACACCATAAACAAGTACCGTAAATACCCAAAATCCGATGAGTATAAATTTGTTGGCAGTCAATGTACGAATGGAAAAAAAAGTGTACAGTTCTAGAATAAAAACCAGCACTATAGGAATGATGAATCGTAGCATTTTGTAAATTTTAACAAATGTAATTTTTCTTCAATGAACGCTTTTTGTTTTTAGAGGAACTTTAACATTCGCTGCACTCAATTCTAGGGTTTAAAAATTCATTGATTCAAGTTTTTTTCACGCTTTGCTTTTAGATTGTTGGACTTGTCAGTTAGAGCGCAGTTGAGAACAACTTAGAAACTTTGGTTTCGGCTGTATCTCAACTGCACTTAATTTGACATCTATGTGATTTTTAAAAATCTTTTACTTATTCGGAATATCGTCTGGTGTAAAATCGTACAGTTTATTGGATTCTTCTTCTTTAAGTTTTTTCACCAAATCCAACGCATCTGGAACCACATCGCTACACAACACAATTAGTGAACCGTTTTTGGCATTTTCTACCGCGTGCAAAATGGCTTGTTTTTCGGATGGAATGACCGTTGTTTTCTTGTTTGGATCGTGCATTTTAATGCCGTCTTCCAACATTTTGATGAGTTCTGCTTCCGTTTTTCCGCGCAATTGTTTGTCTTGACGAATAATCACTTCATCAAACATTGCTGCTGCCAATGCGCCCATTTCGTTATTATCTTCCACGCGTCTGTCGCCAATTCCTGCAATAATTCCGACTTTTTCAGTAGCTTCCAAATTGTCAACAAATTGTTTCAGCGCGCGCATTCCTGCAGGATTGTGTGCATAATCTACTAAAATTTGGAAGTTTTTGAATTTGAACAGATTCAAACGTCCAGGTGTTTGTGAAGCGGAAGGAATAAAGGTTTCTAACGCAACTTTCATGTCTTCCAGCGTAAATCCTTTTAAATATCCCGCAATCACTGCTGGCAACACATTTTGAATCATAAAGGTTGCTTTTCCGCCAAAAGTTAACGGCACATTGACTGCTTTGATGATGCGCATTTTCCATTCGCCTCTACACAAAGTGATGTAACCATTTTCATAAATAGCACAAATACCACCGCGTTTTTGCATGGCTTTGATGTGCGGATTGTTTTCGTCGAGCGAGAATAATGCTACGTTGCATTCTACATTTTTACGCATTGCATAGACTAGTTCGTCGTCTGCGTTTAAAATTGCGGTTCCATCTGGCAAAACTGTTTCTGGAATGACACCTTTTACTTTTGCCAATTGCTCAATGGTATGAATTCCTTTCAAGCCTAAATGATCAGCCGCTACATTGGTTACAATTCCGATATCGCAGTTTTTAAAGCCCAATCCTGCACGCAACAATCCGCCACGTGCACATTCCAACACCGCAAAATTTACCGTTGGATCTTTGAGTACAAATTCTGCACTTGCCGGACCTGTACAATCGCCCGTCATCAGTAATCTATTTTGAATGTACACGCCATCACTTGTAGTATAACCCACTTTATAACCTTTCATTTTAGCCATGTGCGCGATGAGTCGCGTTGTGGTTGTTTTTCCATTGGTTCCCGTAATCGCAATGATTGGAATTCGGGAAGTTGATCCTGGAGGAAATAGTTTGTCAATTACAGGAGCTGCCACGTTTCTTGGCAATCCTTCCGTTGGCGCTAAGTGCATACGGAATCCTGGCCCTGCGTTGACTTCCAATACGGCGCCGCCTGTTTCTGACAACGGTTTGCTGATGTCGGAAGTCATGACATCAATTCCGCAAATATCTAAGTCGATAATTTTTGAGATACGTTCTGCCATAAACACATTGGCTGGATGTACGATGTCAGTAACGTCTTCAGCCGTTCCACCTGTACTGAGGTTTGCCGTGTCTTTTAACATCATGACTTCATCTTTTTCCAAAACGGTTTCTAAGGTATATCCTTTTGCGGCGATGAGCGTTTCGGTCAACGTATTGACCTTAATCATCGTCAATACTTTTTCGTGTCCATACCCTCTGCGTTCGTCTTTGTTAACCTCATCAATTAATTCTTGAATCGTTGATTTTCCATCTCCAATCACATGTGCTGGTGTACGTTTTGCCGCTGCAACCAATTTATTATTGATAACTAACAGACGATAATCATCTCCCGTTATATATTTTTCTACGATGACCGACCTCGAAACTTCTTGTGCTTCTTTAAAGGCTACCAAGGCTTCTTCATACGAATTGATATCTACTGTAATGCCGCGTCCGTGATTTCCGTTAATGGGTTTTATTACCAAAGGAAATCCTACATAGCGACAAGCGTCTTTTAAATTGCTTTCGCGACGAATGATATCTCCGCGCGGCACTTCTACTTCGGCTTGTTCTAGTAAGTACTTGGTATCTTCTTTATCACAAGCGATTTCCACACCAATATTGCTGGTTTCACTCGTTACCGTTGCTTGAATACGCTTTTGATTTGCCCCGTAACCTAATTGACAGAGTGAGTAACGGTTCAATCGAATCCATGGAATGCCTCTGCTTGCTGCTTCTTCTACAATAGAACCTGTGCTTGGTCCTAAACGTTCTTCTTCACGAATTTCGCGCATTTCTTGAATATCCGACGCTAAGTCGTATTCTTCGCCAGCAATCAACGCTTCACAAATACGAACGGCAGCTTTAGCGGCATAGCGTCCTACTTTTTCTTCCATATAGGAGAACACTACATTGTACACACCTTCTTCGCCATAGCCACGCGTTCTACCAAATCCTGTGTCCATTCCCGCCAAGGTTTGTATTTCAAGCGCAATATGTTCAATGACATGTCCCATCCAAGTACCTTCATCGACACGCATAAAAAAACCACCTTCGCAACCTTCCGAACAACGGTGTGAATACATGGAAGGAAACATGGCTTTGAGTCGGTCGCCAAAACCGTCAACTTTGTTTGTTGGATAGTGTTCCATTTCTTGTAAATCCAACACCATTACGATGAGTTTATGTCTTCTTACCGACCAGTAATTTGGGCCGCGCATTGCATTGATACTTCTAATTTCCATGTGTTATCTTGGTTTGGTGGTTAATTCACTTGTTTTATCACAAGCCTAGTGATAAATATAGAAAAATTTCACAGATTTCTGTATTGATTTCTGCATTCTGTTGATATCCTTTAAGATTAGACTAAAAAAGAAACGCCACTCCAAAATTTGTATTATTTTTGCAACCACAAAAATCACATGAACATGCAGCAGATTAAAGGAACATTAATTCCGATTGGAGGTAATGAAGACAAAGGCATTGAGGAAGATGAAATGTACACACTCGATTTTATTGATGAGGGTATTTTATTTCATGTAGTCAAAGAAGCTGGTGGCGAAAATGCGAATATTGTAGTGATTCCAACTGCCTCAAGTATTCCTGTAGAAGTTGGTGAAAATTATTTGACCGCTTTCCGAACGTTGGGTTGTAACAACGTGACAGTACTGGATATTAGAAGCAAAAAAGACGCAGAAAAAGAATCGTCAATTGCATTGATTGAAAACGCAAATTGCATTATGTTTTCGGGCGGTGATCAGTCGAAAATTACGGATAAGATTGGCGGTACTAAAATTCATGAGATTTTAGTGCATCGCTATCAAAATGAGGTTGGTTTTGTGATTGCGGGAACGAGTGCTGGCGCCATGGCAATGGCAACCGAAATGATTGCAGGCGGAAGTGCTTCAGAATCGTTTATTAAAGGCGCCGTACGCATGTATAAAGGTTTGGGATTGATTCCTGAGTTGATGATTGACACCCATTTTATTCGCCGAGGACGTTTTGGTCGCCAGTCAGAAGCAGTGGCAAAATTTCCAAATTTGATTGGTATTGGCTTGGCAGAAGATACGGGGATGATTATTAAGAATGGTAACGATTGTACTGTAATTGGTTCAGGCATGGTGATTGTGTTTGATGGTTCGACACTGACGCATAATAATGAAAAAGTTTTGCAAGAAGGAACACCTATGACGATGGCAAATATGACCATTCATGTACTTTCAAACGGTGATCAGTTTGATATTCAAAATCGGAAAGTAACGGTATTGCCTATTGAGGCACCGTTTATTTAGACTGTTAGATGTTAGATCGGCTACGCCTTTTAGACTTTTTTGTGCGCTTTGCTTTTTGGTATTTTGGTATGTTCGTATGCTGGTATTGCTTTGCTTTTGGTATGCTTCGCACGAATTGTCATTCTTGTGACTTGTACTGAGATTTTCGAAGTAAGTTAGGAATCTGCTTTTAGTGTGAAATTTTTTATGACTTTTTTATTTGGAAGAATGTACTTTGAAAGCAATTGACACATTGCTACATTTTCAAATTATCAAATTGAGTACGCTTGCTTTGCTTAATTTAAAGATTGAAAAATTAAATGATTCAAAAATTTTCTTTGAATAACTTCTTTTTCTGTTTTTTCAGGAAATAACCTTTGAAAGCAATTGACACATTGCTACATTTTCAAATTATCAAATTGAAGAAGTAGCTATTTATAAATAGCTACTTCTTCAATTCCGTTGGAAGATTTACACGCTCGGTACATGCCTTCGGTATTGAAAGGCATCGCGATGTTTCCTTTGGCATCTATAGCGATGAGTCCGCCGTCGCCACCGAGTTTAAGGATGCGTTTGTTGATGACTTCATCCGCCGCTTTTTCTAGCGAATAGTTTTTGTATTCCATTAAACAAGAAACATCATACGCCACCACACCACGAATGAAGTATTCGCCACTTCCTGTACAAGAGACTGCACAAGTGTTGTTGTTTGCATAATTTCCAGCACCAATCATGGGCGAATCGCCAACGCGTCCAAAACGCTTGTTGGTCATGCCACCTGTAGATGTTGCAGCTGCAATATTGCCATCAGCATCACATGCTACAGCGCCAACCGTTCCAAATTTGGAGTCTTTTTTTAGAGAATGATCGAGTTGAAAACTATCCGTATGTTTGATTTCTTGCCATTGTTGATATCTGAATTCATCGTAAAAATATGAGGGTTCTTCAATTTCATAGTTATGCATTTTTGCGAAATACATTGCGCCTTCGCCTGCCATAAATACATGCTCACTTTTCTCCATTACATCACGTGCCAACGATATTGGATTTTTGATGCCTGTTATGAGCGAAACAGCACCTGCATTAAGGTGTTTTCCTTCCATGATTGCGGCGTCCATTTCGTGTGTTCCTTCTGCGGTAAAGACACTTCCTTTTCCTGCATTGAATAGATGTGAATCTTCCAGCAATTTTACAGCGACTTCCACAGCTTCTACCGAAGATTTTCCTGCTGCCAAAACTTCATACCCAGCATCTAAGGCTTTTTGCAAAGCAGCTTTGTATTGCGCTTCTAATTCAGGCGTCATCAT
Organism: Kordia periserrulae; assembly: GCF_003054265.1. Taxonomy (GTDB): domain Bacteria; phylum Bacteroidota; class Bacteroidia; order Flavobacteriales; family Flavobacteriaceae; genus Kordia; species Kordia periserrulae. The sequence continues at coordinate 524,943 of NZ_QBKT01000001.1, forward strand.
TCCTTTGACCAATGTTCCTGCGCCGCCGTGAATGGCAATTGAGATTGTTTGCATATATCAAAAATTTGATGCTCGAAAAGTACAAATTTGAAATCATTTCACGAAAAACTCATCCATAAGATTTTGATTCTTTTGTAACTATGTGCTAAAACAAACCATCTATACAAAAAACACCCCTAAGTATATAGTTAACAAATGTTCCGTGCAGATTATTTGTATTTTTAATTGCCCAAAAAAATCACTACCATAACCATTTTTAACATACATGCTGACTATTTGAACAGAAAAAAATCAGGTTATGAAAAAATTACTATTCTTCTATTGTATTTATATCAGTTTTTGTTGTATTTCTACAGCACAAACTTGCATCACTGGTACGGTAACTTTGTCTTCTCAAACAGCGGTTGATAATTTTGTGGCTACTTATTCTGGCACATGTGATACGGTGGAGACACTCAATATTTCATCTACAACAATAACAGATTTGTCAGGGCTATCATTTTTGACCACCGTTACGGGCGACTTATATATAAGAGTACGAACCATTACAACGTTGGCTGGTTTGGAAAATATCACTACAGTTGGTGGAAATTTACAGATATATGACTGTGAAGCAATTACAGACTTAAACGGATTGTCTGGACTTACCTCTATTGGAACGTATTTCTCAATTCAGCTTACTGAGAGCCTTACAGACTTAACTGGCCTCGGCAACTTGGTAAGTATAGGTTCTTATTTTTCCGCTCGTTTTAATAATGGTTTGCAAAGTTTTTCTGGACTTACTAGTTTGACTTCTATTGGAGATTATTTAGAAATTATATATAACGACGATTTACTAAATACCAATGGCTTTTCAAATCTTGCCAGTGTAGGTGGAAACATCTCTATTAATTCAAATGCTTCGCTAACTACTGTGAGTGATTTTGCCAGTCTTTCTACTGTTGGAGGAAATATAAGTATTTCTAGTAATGGTGCACTAACACAAGTGACAGGATTTAACGCTTTAACGTCCGTAGGAGGATATATAAGCATAGCTAATAATTCTTCCTTACTTGATATTTCGGGGTTTTCAAACGCCATGACCGTCACCAATTATATTTATATAAATACGAACAACGCTTTAACAGATATTTCTGGGTTTAATGGTGTAACTTCTACAGGAGGCTATATTAATATTTATCGAAATAATGGCTTAACCAGTATTACAGGCTTTTCCAACATTACTTCGGTAGGCAATAATCTTAGTATTGATGACAATCCTATGTTAACCAGCGTGTCCGGATTTGGAAGTTTAACGACTATCACAGCAAATCTTTATATTGGAAGAAATGATAACTTGGCGAGTATTACTGACTTTACAAACCTGAATTCTATAGGAGGCTTTTTTTATTTGGATGACGATTATGCATTGACTGACATCAGTGGTTTTGCTGCTTTAACTACCGTTACTGGTGATTTTTATATTGATAATGCTGACGGACTTACAAACTTGAGCGGATTGGACAACTTATCCTCTATAGGTGGTAATTTTCAAATCATAAATAATGATGCGCTAACTAATATAGATGAGTTAAGTGCTGTAACTGGAACGCTAGGAACTGTTACTTTATCTAATAATCCTTCATTGTTAACGATTCAAGGACTCAATGGTATTACTACAGCAAGTTCTTTATCTGTTTACTCAAATACATCATTAACCAACGTTGACGGATTGAGTAATATGACTACAATCAATGGTTCTGTAATTTTTTCAGGGAATAGCGCGTTGGCAAATCTCGACGGATTGTCGAATGTAACTACTTTAAGCGGTAATTTACAGATTAATCTTAACAATGCGCTTACTTCTATTGCGGGAATTGGCAGCATTACTTCACCATCAATTAGCAGTTTGACCATTAGCAATAATGCAATGTTGAACGATTTAACTGGTCTTAACCTAAGCTTGGTCACAGGAAATATTTCCATTTCCTCAAATAACGCTTTGACTAGTTTTGCTGGAATTACCTCTACGGATAGCCTTAATGGAAATTTAAGCATTAACTCCAATACTGCTTTAACCGATATTGATGACTTGCTTGGCGATGTTATTTATATTGAAGGAAACTTGACGATTAGTAACAATTCAACGCTAGACGAATGTTGTGTGGTTACAAATTTTACAAATGGCGATTCATATATTAACGGAAGTTTGTCCATTTCTGGAAATAATACCAATTGTGCGTCTTTAGCTGCTATTATTCCGTATTGCAATACGACTCAAAGTGATACCGACGATGATGATGTTATTGATTCTATAGATAATTGTAGCGATGTAAGCAATCCTGATCAAACAGATACGGATGGCGACGGCATTGGCGATGCATGTGATAACTGTCCTGAAAATGCAAATCCTACCCAAGACGACGCTGATAATAACGGAATTGGGGATGTTTGCCAAAGTGATATGAGTGTAGACACGGGAACCAATGCTGGCGGCGTAGGAATTGGTACTACCACACCAAACTCCCAACTAGAAATTACAACAGGCGATGTATTTATCAACAATAAGTACAGAGGAATTATTATGAAAGCCACCAATGGAAAGTGCTTTCGCTATCAACCCGATAAAGACGGGAAACTACTGGGTAAAGAAATTACGTGCCCAGACAACTAAACTACGAAAAAAGCGGCTTCTGAGCCGCTTTTTCATTTTTAAAATCGTATTATTTATCCGTTTTAATTGTATATAAAGTATCTGGACAATCACAAATAGACTCATAATGTGTGCCGCCACCTTTTACAGTCATCGTTGCTTTCGGATTTGAAATCGTTTTTTTGTTAAGTTTAAGTGATGTTAGGTTTCTTTTTTTCATGATATATAATTTAAAAAGTTAATACATTTTAAACTTATAAAATGAAATCAGAAACTATGTACGGGAAAACCGTATTTAACATTCAAATTATCATAGCAAAAAGAAAAATGAACCAAAATTCGCTGTAAATTAATTTGGAAAGACTATTTAAATTGACACTCTCTAAACGAAGTTGGGTAACTGGATGTTTGTCCGCCACACGTTTCTGCTCCCGAGCCACCAACGATGACTGCTACTGTTTTAAAGTTAGAAATGGACTTTTTACGAAGCGCTAATGTACTAAGATTTCTTTTTTTCATGTCTGCATAATTTAAAAGTTACTACTACTTTAATATATGAAATGAAATCAGGAATTGTGTACGGGAAAGCCATACTTAAATGACGTACTAAAAAAGAACCAATAAGTTTTGTAGATTTACCAACCTAACCAATAAATTCCATCATGTCTTCTAAAAGTTACGTACTGTATATTATTTTCATATCTGTCATAATTAGCTGCGCACCTTCTTTCGATTTGGAAAAAGAAAATACTAACCTCATTACTTCTTTACAAAAATTATCAAATCCTGAAAAAAGAGTAGACGTTTTTTATCCCGCTTCATACAATACTGATAGTATCAAAGCGTTGATTGTTGAAGAAAATAAAGGCTTGCTTCATGCTATTAATAAAATGGGAAAACATTCTAATGTACAAATTAATACTGTCAGTTCGGCTATCACTATACAAGAACGTCTTTTTAGAATTGTAAATGCCAGTTCAACTTACAAATTGAATCTAAACCAATATATGCTTAGTGAAGAAGAACTTAAAAAAAGTTTGGATAATAATCATATTGATTATGTTGAAAAAGATAGCATTTTAACAATCAAAACTAATGCTGATTATGTTGCCATTTTTCATGATAATCGTTGGGAATATTTCGATTTTAATGTTTCCATATTATACGATGCGTATGGTTTAAAAGATACCAAAAAATTGGTGCAATTGTATTATAATGAAGTTTTTGAGCCTGCAAAAGAAAAGTGGGATGCAGAAAGCATTACTGACTTTAAAAATATCTACAATGAAAATAAAGACTTGCCTCAGTATCAAAAGTTAAATTATGATGCCTATTGTGATTGTTTGATATTACACTATGAAAAGTTTGACGATGACAAAACCTATACTGAAGATTTTTTTATGAGTGAAACATATCTGAACAAAATGTACAGTTGCCGAATTTTAACCACTCAAGAATAATTCCCCAATTCCATATAGATTCTAGCGATTATTGTTAACTTTGGAATTCTTTCAAATGTATCATTCATGGCAGACCAAAAACGACTTTTTTTACTGGACGCGTACGCGCTTATTTTTAGAGGATATTATGCATTTATCAAAAACCCGAGAATCAACTCGAAAGGTTTTGATACTTCCGCAATTATGGGATTTATGAACTCATTATTAGATGTAATAAAACGCGAACGTCCTGACCATTTAGCGGTATGTTTTGACAAAGGTGGAAGTGTGGATCGTGTCGAAGTTTTTCCTGAATACAAAGCGAATCGACAAGAAACACCAGAACCGATTACACTCGCCATTCCGTACATTGAAAACATCTTAAAAGCCATGAAAATTCCAGTGATTGTCAAAGCAGGTTTTGAAGCCGATGACATTATAGGAACTCTTTCTAAAAAAGCCGAAAAAGAAGGCTATCAAACGTTTATGGTAACGCCCGATAAGGATTTTGCGCAGTTGGTTTCTGAAAATATCTTTATGTATCGTCCAAAATTTGGTGGCGGTTACGAAACGTGGGGCATAAAAGAAGTACAGGAAAAATTTGGCGTAGAACGCCCTGAACAAGTGATTGACTTTTTAGGAATGATGGGCGATTCTGTCGATAACATTCCTGGATTGCCTGGCGTGGGAGAAAAAACAGCAAAAAAGTTTCTCGCTGCGTATGGAAGCATGGAAGGTTTGCTAGAAAATTCACATGAATTGAAAGGCAAAATGAAGGAAAAGATTGAAGCCAATGCTGAATTAGGCTTGCTATCTAAACAACTCGCAACCATCATGCTCGATGTTCCGGTGGAATTCAACGAAGAAGATTTTGAAATGTGCGATCCAGATTTGGAAGCTGTAAAAGAAATTTTCACCGAATTGGAATTTAGACGCTTGCTAGACAACTTAATAAAAACATTTGCACCACAAGAAGAAAGCACTGCGGAAGCAGACAACACAACTGCTACAAAAACCACTCAAAAAACAACGACTAACGGACAATTTGATTTATTTGCTACACCTGGAAGCGGAAATGTAAGCGAAGAAACTACAACTTCTGGTTATCAAACCATCACAACAACCGACCATTTTTATCAATTGGCAAACACACCAATGTCGCGAAAAATACTGCTTCAAAAGTTACTAAAACAGCAAAGTGTATGTTTTGACACCGAAACCACAGGCTTAAAAGCACTCGAAGTAGCATTGGTTGGCGTGGCATTTTCATGGGAAAAAGGCAAAGGATACTATGTGCCGTTTCCTGAAGACCAAGCAGAAACGAAAGAAATATTGGAGGAATTCCGCCCGTTTTTTGAAAGCACTTCCATTGAAAAAGTTGGACAGAATTTAAAATACGACATCAAAGTCTTATCAAATTATGATATGACCGTAAAAGAACCACTTTTTGACACCATGATTGCGCATTATCTCATCAATCCTGATATGCGACACAATATGGACGTACTGGCGGAAACCTACTTGAACTATCAACCAGTTTCCATTACAGAATTGATTGGAAAGAAAGGTAAAAATCAACTGTCGATGCGCGAAGTTCCTTTGGAAGAACAAACTGAATATGCAGTTGAAGATGCCGACATCACCTATCAGTTGAAGGAACACTTTATCAAAGAATTGGAAAGTGGCAACTTAACCAAATTGTTTACTGATGTAGAAGTGCCTTTGGTAAGTGTGCTTTCAGCGATGGAAATAGAAGGAATCAATCTTGACCCAAACTTTTTAGCAGAACTATCTAAAGACCTCACCACCGATATTGAGCGATTGGAAAAAGGCATCTACGAGCAAGCAGGAGAAGAATTCAACATTGGTTCGCCAAAACAACTCGGTCCAATTTTGTTTGACAAATTAAAACTGGTCGACAAACCTAAAAAGACCAAAACAGGACAATATTCTACCGCAGAAGATGTGTTGTCATACTTAGCAAAAGACCATCAAATTGTAGCGGATATTTTAGAGTGGCGACAATACAAAAAATTACAAAGTACGTACGTGGATGCGCTTCCAAATGAAATCAACCCAAAAACAAATCGAATTCATACCGTATACGCACAAGCAGTTGCCGCTACTGGAAGATTAAGCTCTAACAATCCAAACTTACAAAACATTCCAATTCGTACAGAACGCGGGCGACAAGTTCGAAAAGCGTTTGTACCGCGAGACGAAAACTACGTATTACTCGCTGCCGATTACTCGCAAATTGAATTGCGTATCATTGCCGCATTGAGCAAAGAAGACACGATGATTCAATCATTCAAAGATGGTACGGACATTCACGCGTCTACAGCTTCAAGAGTGTTTAATGTGCCGTTGGAAGAAGTCACACGCGAACAACGAAGCAACGCCAAAACCGTCAATTTCGGAATCATTTATGGAGTTTCTGCCTTCGGACTGAGCAATCAAACTTCCTTAACACGAAGCGAATCCAAAGAATTGATTGACACCTATTACGAAACCTATCCAAAACTCAAAGCCTACATGGCAAATCAGGTAGCGTTTGCGCGCGAAAAAGGCTATGTAGAAACCGTATTGGGAAGACGTCGTTACTTAAAAGATATCAATTCAAGAAATGCCATTGTACGTGGTGCGGCTGAACGAAACGCGGTCAATGCGCCAATTCAGGGAAGCGCGGCAGACATTATCAAATTGGCGATGATTAACATTCACAAGCGTTTTGAAGCAGAAAGTTTCAAATCAAAAATGCTGTTGCAAGTACACGATGAATTGGTCTTCGACGCACACAAAGACGAACTCGAAATCATCAAACCAATCATCAAAGAAGAAATGGAAAACGCGTTCAAAATGGAAGTTCCACTAGACGTTGAAATCGGCATTGGACAAAACTGGCTCGAAGCGCATTAGCCGCAGGCGTCATGCTGAACTTGATTCAGCATCTTATTATTGATGCACGATTGTTGATTTTTGATGTACGATTTATTTGATGTACGATTGTTTGTTTTGTCATTCCTGCGACTTGTACTGAGCTTGCCGAAGTAAGGCAGGAATCTGTTTGATATGCGATTGTTGATTTTTGATATACGATTTATTTGATTGACGATTGATTGTTTTGTCATTCCTGCGACTTGTACTGAGCTTGCCGAAGTAAGGCAGGAATCTGTTTGATATACGATTGTTGATTTTTGATATGCGATTTTGTCTTTTCGAGGAAGCATGACGAAGTAATCTTTTACTATGCTTAATCAAATCGTCTCTTCGAGTGGTTTTTCGTAATAAAATGAAGAAAAATTGTATCGAGAAGTACTTTGAAATTCACAGCTGTTCTCGATACAATTTTCTATCGAAAATTACTCGAACTGACAGTTTAGGATTTCGTTCCTTTGCTACAATAAGATAGCATTTTGAGAAAATATAGGGAAAAAGAAAAGCGAACCGAAGTTCGCTCAAAAGTTAACATCCAATTAAAGTGTCATAACAAGGACTCTCCTGTGGGTAAGGATATTCAGGACCATCACATTGACATTCAAATCCACCTTTTATTGCAGATTGCTCCTTTTTATTCAATAATTGAACTCCTTCGAGTAGTAAAATGTTGTTTAGCATGATGTGAATTTTTGGTTAAAAACATAAGATAACACAACTAATGATAAACCTAGTACGGTTTGACCTTACTTAACAGTAAAATAGCAGATTTTTGTCAATAGAAATTGATAGAAACAGTCATACTAACAACGAATTGTAAGACGCAAAAGAATAACTTTTCAAACAAAAAAAGAGACTGTCTTTAAAGTATAAATTACTTCAAAAACAGCCTCTATCCCTTAAGCTTACAGGCTTGCTTATTTTATTGCTTTGTGTACACGACTCTCACATCTTCTTGAGCAACAGCGTTAAATCCGCCTGAATAAATTTGAAATCCTTGCGGAATTAGCAATGAAAGTTGACTATCAGAGTCAATCGTTACGGTAACGGTATATCCATCGTCTTCTATTAATGATAGATTGGAACCATTTACCGTCCAATTTGATGGAAAAATGTCGGTTTCCATCTCACAATTTAACGTGTACGTAAACTCGTTTGTAGTTCCTGCAACCAACTCAGCTACGACGAATAAAAACGAATTAGACGTTACCAACGCAGTACCGTCTGCGTTGATTTGAATGGTTTCGTTTTGATAACAATTTGTTTCGGAAATGAGCTCATTGCTCGCTGTTCCGTCGCCGTTAAAATCGTAGGCGTTTTCTACTTCAAACGCGGTCATTCGCCACGTTCCTACTAATGGATCAACTGTTGTTACGTCATCGTCTGATGAACATGCAAATAATCCTAAACTCAAAACGGATAGTAAAATTAATTTTTTCATACTGTTATATATTTTTTAATTGATGATGCGAAAGCTACATCAAAATACATGCCGAAAATTAGTACAAAAGAAATTATAAAATCTGCTTAACGCCTTGGTAGATGTCTGAAATGGATTTGTTGGAGTAGCTTTTAAGTGTTTTAAAAAAATCTAAATTTTCACCCACATATTTTAAAAAGTAGTAATCTATTCTTTTTTCTTCTAAATAAATTGATTTAAAAATTTTATCGTGAGCATAAAACCCTTCCGCTACATCAGTAAGATTTGCAGGGCAAAAAATAAGCATTAATCTAGCAAAACCAACACTTCGTTCTGGAAGTATGTTAGTTAAGAATATTTTTTCAAATTCTGTTTTATATAAATTATCTTCTAAGCTATTATTCACTCTTCCCCATTTATTGTTAATTGAATCAGGATTCATTTTAAAGACTGCTTCCCTAAAAGTTTTTGTTTTTAACTTAAAATCAAAAAGTATTTTAAATAATTCTGGATTGAATTCCTTTACGGTAATCAGATATAAGGTTAAAATCGTCTCAAAATAATTTTCGTTAGATGATTTCTCAGTGTAAATATTTCCTGTATATTCTAAAAATGGATGAGCTTCTGGCAAACTTTCTTTTGCATTCGCTAACAACAAATATTTATTCAACACCTTTTTCAGCTTTCGCGGATTGGTAAAGTGAAGCGCCCGGAAGAAATTTGCAATTCTTTCATTGAGTTTTTCTCCTGCTACATCACGCTCATCAAAATAATGAGAAACCAGTTTTAACACACTTTCATGTTTTGGCATGGAGAACGAAATATCAAAAATTTTCTCCAAATATTCTTCTGACTTCACCGCATCTTTGTATTTGGTTTGAATCGCTTGTTGGACGGCTTTTTTATCGATGCCAAAAAAGAAAATCGTTTTCTTTCCGTAGGTAAAGAATAGTTTTATGGCAGACAGTAAATTCAGTACGTTTTCAGGCTCGCAACGATCTAAATCGTCAATAAAGATGATGTTGTATTTTTTCTTTTTTTTCTTTGTGGTGTGACATTCCCAACGAACAAATTCTGTTTTAAATTTTTCTAAAGCTTCATAAAAAGAAAGTTCTCCTTTTTCAAACTCTTTTACAAGTTCTGATGGGTTAAAATCCACACTCGGACCATTTTCGTAAAGCTGATACTTAACTTTTATAGATTTTCCAAAACCACGAAATAGTTTTACTGCGTATTTTACAAAATCCTTACTAATAGTATCAGCTTCACTTTCCTTCAATAAAAAATCTAACAACGTTTGCGGCAAATTATCGTCTTTTTCAAACTGCCATGTATCAAAGAAAAAGGTGTTAAAATCTTCTTTTAACTCACGTTCCAAATACTTCATCAACGTACTTTTTCCACTTCCCCAATCGCCATACAACACAAACATTTTAATTTCATGAAATTGATCTGTATTGCTTTCCAAAATGGTTTTGATGAGTTCCGCTTTGTCAATAACGCCTAAATAATCGTTTTCCTTTTTTAAATCTTCTATAGGTAAGTTGTTCAGTAATTTTGCCATGAAACGTGTTTTTCTAAATGTAAGAAAATATCTTTTATTATGAACAGTAAGTTTTGAACATCATAGCTATTCTCGATACAATTTTTCTTCATTTCATTCCAAAAAATCACTCGAATTGACGGTTGTAGTTTTACAGAAGAAAGCAAATTCAAGAGCACTTGAGTAGAAAAAATTCTAGTCAAGAGCACAGATTCTCTACTCAAGAGCAAAAATTCCTAAACTTTTAAACGCCGAGCAACGCGAGTAAACGCATCAACTTTACAACACAAATCGATAGGTAAACTTCATCAAAAAGATATTCTCTGGTTGCTGTCCCAAAATCTGATTGTCTAAACTTTGCAAAATGTGATTGCGTGTGTTCCCAAAACCTGTGGTTCCTTGCGACCACACTAAGAAGAGTTCGGAGCCTGGAATGTATTCCCAACGCAAAACCAAATTGGAACGAAACTGCACAAACGCAAAATCAGGATTTCCGATAGAATAGTTGACATTGCCGTCTGCACCTTCGTCAACGAGATACGAATTGGAAGCCGTGTCAAAGCTAATTTCATTGGGCTGATATTGATAAAAACGGTCGTTTAAATTGTCTGCAATGGAATTGGTAACGTATTTAAAATCCTTGTAGCGACCAACAGAAACAAACGGTTCGCCATAATACTGAATCGATAAATTCGGATTGATGGTATAATTGAAACGAATTGCCGCACTCAAGGTTTGGTTGTCAATATCTCCTAAAATATAGCGTGTGGTTCCGTTATTATTTACTTCCGTTACATACTGCGTTTTGTTTGGATTGTTGTTATAGCTTGGACTGATGGAAATACGCATGGCATTCGTAGGTTGATAGGTAACATCACCACTGACTTCAAAAAACCTGAAATTGTTTTGTTTTGCTTGCGAATACACCATTCCCCAACTTGTACGCAACTTTTTACGCTCGTCTGTTCCGAAAAAAGCATAGCCAAAGTTTTCATCAGAAAATCGCCAACGCGGTCCGCCACGTAAAAAAGTATTCGTAAAAATTCTAGGTTTGTGCGCGCCGCCAAAATCAATCCACCAATTGTTTAGGAAGCGTAAATTTCCGTTGATTTCATATTGAATTCGGTTGTAGTTCCCTTCAAAATCGTAGGTAGTAAATTGTGAAAATCGTGCTGAAATTCGCCTAAAATTTCCAAAAGATTTGGTCGTTTGATACCGAACGTTTGCATACTGACGAACTTCATCTGCTTGCCGTAAAAAGCCGATGTCGTTCAATTCCAATTCTGGCGAACGCCAAATAACGCCTGCATCATAACGCCAAGTTCCGCTTCCTGCTTTTCCAAATTCTAACTTTCCTCCGGTTCCTGTCAAGGAAGTACGATTCGGATCAACGTCTACATGTCCTGCATCCACACGCTGAAACAAATGCGTTAACGAATTTTGGGTAGCCGCAATCGCTTCTTTGCTTCCTTCTATATGACTTGCTACGATATTTCCTTGTAAATAATAGGTTCTATCTTTCCAATTGTGTGTAAAATCTAATCCGCCCGTATACGCTGAACGATGCAAAAAGTTGAGATTGTCTTCCAAACGTCGGTTGGTTGCGGTGAAAATTCCGCCAATAAAAGTATTGCGCTCGTTGAAGTCTTTTTGCAAGCGACCGACAAAATAATTCGTCAACGGTTCTACGAGCTCTTTTCTGCGTGTTCCGTTGTTGTCAATTTCGGCAAATTCGCGTCCTGTCACACTCTCCAACACACCAATGGACCAACCATTTTTAGTTTTTCCACTGAATTTTGCTGCGCCAATAATGGTGGAGTTTTGCGGTTGATTGACAAATTCTTGTGCTTGTGTGTTGGGAAAACCTTGTGGATTTCGCCCAATACGCCTTGAATAAAACACATTGTCTTGTCCGTTCGCAAATTGATAATCGAAAATATTTTTATTCTCCACAAAAAACGGTCGTTGCTCGCGGAAGAAAATCTGAAAACCGTCCAAGGCAATTGCGGCAGGATCGGCTTCTACTTGTCCAAAATCTGGATTGATGGTAAAATCTAAAGTCAAATCGTTCGTCACGCCAATTTTTCCATCCAAACCTGCATTTAATGAAAAATCATCACCATCACGAAACGGATTGCCATTTTCTTCTGGATAGGTATCATATTGCGTTAACAGAAACGGCTGAATTTCCAATTGTTTTTGCGGAATGATATTTTTCAAACCGTGCAATTCGCCAAATTCACTTACCCAACCTGGCGCATCCAATGGAATTCGTTGCCATGTAGAGCGTTCTTCTTTTCTAAAAAAACGACGCTGCACTTGCAATCCCCAAATTTGTTCGTCACTTTTTCCAAAACGCAATTGACTGAACGGAATTTTCATTTCGGCAGACCAACCTTCGCTATCTACACTGGTTTTGGTGTACCAAATCGGATTCCAACTTCCGTCCCAATTATTTCCGTTATTCGAGATAAACTCGTCACCTTTTACGCCAGCCGCAGTCACAGTAAACGAAAAACCAGAGCGTAAATCGTGGTAACTATCAATATTAATTTCTACCCAATCGCCATCAAAACCATCGCGACGCGACAAGCGTTTTACAATTTTTTCGGGATTTTTATCCAACGCACGAACTGCTACATACAAAAACTTGGCATCGTACATAATTTTAAACTTTGTTTGCTCGGTTGGCGGCGTATTTTCGTCGGGGCGATTTTCAATAAAATCGCTTGCCCATTCCACTGAATTCCAACTTTCATCGTCGATAATTCCGTCTATTTTGGGTGCTTCGCCTTGTAGTACGTTCGTGGTGTAAATTCGTTTTGGAATTGATTTGGAGGTTTCTTGTGAAAATCCCCAAAAGGGAATGCACAAAAACCCCATACAAAACCATAGGAAAGATTTCATATTGTCGTTTTTTGAATGATTGATTGTTATAAAAGTAGCAAACCTTGTAAAATAACGTCAAAATTTAGTTAAATATTAACACTTATTAAGAAGTACAATAAATAATAAACAATACCAGTTTTATTGTTTATACTCACGTAAAGAAGTTTAATTTTACCTACATTTGATTCGAAAAACAACAAAATTGTGAGTGCCTTACAAACCATATTATATTTTTCGCTTTTCAAGTATCCTTTGACGCGGACGGAAATTTTTCAGTTTTCCAACAATCCGAATCAGAAGGAAATTGACCGTGAAATTGATGTACTTCTGGAAAAAGGCATCATTTTTAATTTTGATGGTTTTTATATTGACGTCAACGATCCTGACCGTGTAGAACGTCGTTTAAAAGGCAATGAAATGGCGCGAAACATTATGCCAAAAGCGGTAAAAGTTTCGAGAAAAATTGCCAAATTCCCGTATATCAAAAGTGTTTCCTTATCAGGTGCTTTGTCCAAAGGATATTACGATGACGAAGGCGATTTTGACTTTTTTATCATTACCAAACCCAATCGTTTGTGGATTGCACGTACGTTGTTGGTTTTATATAAGAAAATCTTTTTGTTGAACTCTAAGAAGTATTTTTGTGTGAATTATTTCATCAGCACAGACCAATTGGAGATTGTAGAACAAAATTTATTTACGGCAACCGAAATTGCGACGCTGATTCCGTTGTATGGAAAAGAAACCTTTGAAGACTTTTTAGCAGCAAATTCGTGGGCAACACCGTATTTTCCGAACAAACCCAAAGTCAAAACAAGTACGATTAGAGAAACGCCGAAAAGCAAACTCTCAAAAATGATTCAACGTGTATTTGATGGTGGTTTTGGATTGAAGCTTGATAACTATTTGCAAAAACTAACCATCAAAAAGTGGATGCGAAAGTTTAAACATTTAGAGAGAGAAGATTTTAATATTGCGATGAAATCTACCAGACATGTTTCTAAACATCATCCGCAAAACTATCAAAACAAGGTGACGAAACGTTTGCGAGAACGGTACAATGAAGTTATTGAACAACACGATTTGAAATATCCTAAAAAACATGCTTGATATTGTTTTTTCACATTCCTATTACTATAAGTTTGATGCAAAGCAATGGAAAAATCAAACACCGTATCCGCCCTTAGGAACGCTCTATGCCGCTTCGTATTTGCGCGAAAACGGTTATACAGTTGGTGTATTTGATGCGAACTTACTCGACGACCCAAAAACGATACAACCATATTTAGAGAAACAGCAACCAAAAATATTTGTATTATACGATGATGGCTTTAATTATTTGACAAAAATGTGCTTAACCACCATGCGCGAAGCCGCTTTTGAAATGATTACAATTGCTAAATCGTTAGATTGCAAAGTGATTGTGTGTAGCTCGGATTCTACCGATCATTATGAAAAATATTTGGCGGCTAGCGCTGATTTTGTCATTCAAGGAGAAGGTGAAATTTCGTTGAAAGAACTAGTCGATGCATTGTCAACTAATGAAGATACGTCACAAATTAAAGGCTTGGTTTTTGAGAATGATGGCGAAATTGTCAAAAATCCAAAGCATCCTGTATTGCGAAATTTAGACGAATTGCCAATGCCTGCGTGGGATTTGATTGATATTGAACCGTATAGAAAAATCTGGGAAGCTGGTGGCAATGAATTTACGCTGAATATGGCAACCACGCGCGGTTGTCCGTTTAAATGCAATTGGTGTGCAAAACCGATTTATGGCAATCGTTACAATTCGCATTCGCCGGAATATATTACGAAGCACATCAAATATCTCAAAGAAAATTATGGCGTGACGCGCTTTTGGATGTGTGATGATATTTTTGGCTTAAAGCCGAATTGGGTGCAAAATTTCAACAAGGAACTTAAAAAAGAAGACCTGAAAATTTCGTATTACATTCAAAGTCGTGTTGATTTGTTATTGAAAGAAGATACGATTGAAGCGTTGGCAGAAAGCGGACTGGAAGAAGTTTGGGTAGGTGCAGAAAGTGGCTCACAAGCGATTTTGGACGCGATGGACAAGGAAACGAAAGTGGAACAGATTTATGAAGCTACACGTTTGTTAAAAGAGAAAAATGTGCGTGTGGCGTTCTTTATTCAATTTGGGTATTTGGAAGAAACCAAAGAAGACATTCAGAAAACGATTGACATGATTAAAGAGTTGGTTCCTGACAATATTGGCGTGTCGGTTTCGTATCCGTTGCCTGGTACAAAATTTTATGAAAAAGTCAAAGATGATTTACAACTTAAAGCCAATTGGACGGATTCTGATGATTTGGCGATGATGTTTAAAGGAACCTATAACACGCAATTTTACCGAAAATTACAGCGCTACGTACATAAAGAATTTCGTAAAAGTCAAGCGTTTCAAAACTTTAAAAAGTTTTTCAAAAATCCATTTTCTATTTCCAAAGCAGAATTACGTTCCATGATTTTACTTGGGTATTACGTGCCTTCTGCCTTTATCGACAAGTTACAACTCAAAAACATGGAAAATACCAATGCATAGCGATTTTGATGTAGCAGCGGCGCAATATGACGCTATTTTTACGTATTCCAACATTGGGAAAGCACAGCGAAAACTGGTTTTTAAGTATATCAATCCAATCATTAAACAAGATAAAAAACTATCTATTTTAGAGTTAAATTGTGGAACTGGCGCAGACGCGATTGAATTTGCAAAGTTAGGTCACGACGTCATTGCCACAGATATTTCTTCGGGAATGATTGAAGTTGCCAACGCAAAGCCACATCCTGAGAATGTGCAGTTTCAAGTGCAAGATATCAATACCATTACCAAAGATACGTTCCACAAGCAATTCGATGTTATCTTTTCAGATTTTGGGGGAATTAATTGTTTATCACATGAGCAATTGCAAACATTTTTTAAAAATGCTGCGGACTTGCTCTTACCAAACGGGACATTAGCCATTGTTCTCATGCCAAAAAATTGTCTGTGGGAACGTTTCTATTTCACACTAAAAGGCGACAGAAAAAAGGCAACGCGTAGAAACACTACCAAAAGCATTGTTGCGAATGTAGATGGTGTTGGCGTAGACACGTGGTATTACAATCCGAAAGACATTTCTGCAGCAGCGAACAACTATTTCAACACTAAAAAAATAAAACCCATTGGCGTGACCATTCCGCCCTCGTATCTGGAGCAATCGTTTGTAGCAAAATTTCCAATGCTGAATATTTTCAAAGGAATTGACTCAATAGTAACAGCTTCTTCCCTAGCAAAGTATGCAGATCATTTTTTGATTGTCCTTGAAAAAAGAAGCTAGTGAGTCATCTCGACTACGCTCGATGTGATAATTTTCAACCACCATTCTAAATAAGCAGATACACGAATTGAAATTTTAGAACTCAGTAAAACATCTTTATATTTACGATTGAGAATTCACGATAACGAATAACGAATAACGAATAACGAATAACGAATAACGAATAACGAATAACGAATAACGAATAACGAATTAGGAATTAGGAATTAGGAATTAGGAAAATTACAAACTAACGAAAAACAAACAACACAAAACCTTGAATCATTGAATCTTTAAATTCTTGAATTGAGCATAGCGAAAAGCGACAAAATGAGCATTCTCCTCACACATACCTACTACTTATACGAAGATGCCAAAGAGCAACGCATCATGCGTCCGTATGCGCCGTTGGGATTGTTGTATATTTCTTCGTATTTGAATGAGCATCAGGTTGAAAATCATGTGTACGATTCCACATTTTACTCCAAACAAGAACAGCTCGATTTCATCAAAGCAACACAACCAAAAGTCGTTGCGATTTACACGAATTTGATGACAAAAATCAATGTGATTTCGTTAGTTCAAATCCTAAAAACGGAAGCTGCATACGGTTTTCCAACGATTATTTTGGGCGGGCCCGATATTACCTATAATTGTAAAAATTACCTCAACACTGGCGCCGATTTTTTAATTATTGGCGAAGGCGAACAAACGACGTTGGAACTCTATCAAGCAATTATCAATGGCGAAAATGTGAGTGAAATTCACGGAATTGCCTACTTAGAAAATGGTGAAGTTGTAAAAACGCCAGCGCGTATGCGTATGAAAAGTTTGAAAGAATTACCATTGCCCAACAGAGCTGCAATTCCCGTAGAAAAATATTTGGACGCTTGGAAAACATATCACGGGAAAAGTTCGATGACAGTAAGTACACAACGCGGTTGTCCGTATACGTGTAAATGGTGTAGCACGGCGGTATATGGACAAAGTTACCGCAGACGTCCCGCTGATATGGTGGCTGCCGAATTGAAACTATTGAAAGACACCTACAATCCGGATGGAATTTGGTTTGTGGACGATGTGTTTACGGTAAGTCACAAATGGTTGGAACAATTTCATGAAGAAGTCATCAAGCAAGATGCGATTATTCCGTTTGAATGCATCACGCGCGCAGAACGTTTGAATGATAATGTATTGCAATTGCTAAAAGAAGCTGGTTGTTTCCGAATATGGATTGGTGCCGAAAGTGGTTCACAGAAAATCATTGATGCGATGGATCGTCGCGTAGATGTGGATGTGGTGAAAACTGCCATTCAAAAAACCAATGCCTTGGGAATGGAAAGCGGCACGTTTATCATGGTCGGTTATCCTGGTGAAGACGAACAAGATATCAACGAAACGATTGATTATTTAAAAGCCGCCAATCCAACACATTTTACCATTACGGTGGCGTATCCTATCAAAGGAACGTCGTTGTACAACGAAATTGAAGATAAAATTACCGTGCAACCAGAATGGAATACCTCCACAGATAGAGATATTGACTTTACACGCACCTATTCACGAAAATTTTACGATTTTGCTGTGCGAAGAATTGTCAATGAAGTCAATTACAACAAAGAATTACGCAAAGGAAAAGATAAAAGTTTGTTGACAACTATAAAGTTAAAAACGAAATCTTTGCTTGCGCAAACTGCCATGAAATTGTATAAATGAACCTAGATTTTAGTCGAATCACGCAACAAGAAGGTGTGTATTATTTAACGCCTGAAGATGCTGGTTTTTCCAAGCATTATCTCGCTGTGCGCGAAAAGGAAAATCGCATCTTAACGGACGCTGACATACGAAAATTGCCTTTTTTAAATCGTGATGAATGGCCATATCGTGTGAAATCTACAGAGCGATTTATCAAGTATATAGCTATAAAAAAACGACCACAAACCATTTTGACTATTGGTTGCGGAAACGGTTGGTTTTCAAACAAAATTGCAGAAGTTTCTTCTGAAAATAACGTCATTGGTTTGGATGTTAATCGTGAAGAATTGGAGCAAGCAGCGCGTGTTTTTAGAAAAGAAAATCTGTATTTTATGTATGCGGATATCTTCAAAGTCTCTAAAAAATGTGAAACACTGTTTGACATCATCACGCTCAATGGCGCGATTCAATATTTTGAAGATTTTGAAGAACTTATCACGCTTTTACAATCATTTTTGACTGAAAATGGCGAAATTCATATCATCGACAGTCCTTTTTATAAAACCAACGAAATTGCTGCTGCAAAACAACGTACAAAAGCGTATTATAAAGACTTGGGCGTTCCTGAAATGACAGCACATTACCATCATCACGATGAAAAACTGGTCGCTAATTTTGAAGTTTTGTATCAGTGTAAGCGCAACATCATTCACAAAATTTTAGGCAAAAAAGATTCGCCTTTTTCTTGGTATCGATACATAAAAAGTTAACGAATGGCACGTAAAAAATTTTTAAGAAAAGTAACCTATTACGGTTTGTTCACCATCATCATTTTGGTGATTGCGGAAATTGTATTGTCGTTGTTGAATGTTGTGCCGAGCGATTATTATGTAAATACGCCAAATTCAGGTTTTACGTGGGAAATCAATCATGATGAAATCATTGGGATTCATCAAGATTCGGAAGTTTCTTTTGATGCATTGGGCGCGCGTTCTATTTCAAATTATGAAGAAGCAAATCACAAAATGTTTGTTTTGGGCGGAAGTACCGCAGCATGTTTCGCGCTAACCCAAGAAAAAACGTGGGCAGCATTGATTGAAAAAAAGTTGGGCGATACATTTTGGATTGGAAATTTTGGACGACCAGGAAATAATAGCAATCACCACGTATTGCAACTGGAGCAATTGTTGAAAAAGCCAGCATTACAAGACACCAAAACCGTACTTGTGATGCAAGGTGTGAACGATTTAGTTGCCTATTTAATTTCGGAAGAACGCTATCTAAACTTGCCAGAAGCGAAAGTAAAAAGCTTTGCCTTTCAGCATATTCCAGACGATCATTTACCTTGGTACAAACGCTTCACCTTGTACAAACTCGCTTCGAGAGCGAAGAAAAATATTTCGTTCTATTTCAATCACAAAGACCATTTGACAAAGACCGTTTTAGACATCAGAGCGTTGAAAAAGCAATCTAAAATCATTCCCGAATTGCCTGATTTGACCAAAGGTTTGACGCGATATGAAGAAAATATCAAACGAATGATTCAAATAGCAAAAGAGAAAAACATTCAACTCGTTTTTATCACACAAGCCACGATGTGGAAACCGAATTTGGAACCGCAATACGAAGAATTGATGATTACCAGCGGTTTTCAAAATAACGAAGCTTTTTACAGTACCACAGCGTTGTATGGCGGTATGGAAGCATTTAATCAAAAGTTAAAAACAGTTTGCGCGCAAGAAAATATTCCGTGTATTGACTTACAACTACCAAAAACCACCGAATCGTTTTACGACGATTTTCACTTTAACGAATCGGGTGCGGAATTGACTGCGCAGCAGATTTCAGAGAAGCTCTTGGAGTTTCTTTAATTTGAAAATTTGATGATTTGTAAATGTGTAAATGGACTTTCAAAGTACATTCTTCCTAAAAAAAGCATGAAAACTTTCATACTAAAAGTAGATTCCTGCCTTATTTCGGCAAGCTCAGTACAAGTCACAAGAATGACAATTCAAGGAACAAACCAAAAGCAAAGCACTACCAACATATGAACATACCAAAATACCAACAAGCGAAGCGTTCAAAAAAAGTCTGAAAATCCAACAGCGAAGCAATCTAAAGCGAAGCGTTTCTAAAAATTTACGCTGAGCTGAGCGAAGTGAAGCAAATCAAAAATCGTCAATCGTAAATCGTAAATCCAAAATCCCTAGGCTAATTGCTGTTTTTTAAAGAAGGTATCAACAATCTTCTTCTCCACTGGCATGTTGAAATACTTGTGTTTCAAACGCCATCTCGCGACTAATTGTAGCGGTTTGTAAATCCATTTTTGGTTGGAATAGGCAAATTTTAAGTAGAACTTGAATTTCTCAAAGAATGCATATTTTTCCTCGCTCACCCAAGGTCCAGACGAACCTACAAAGTCAAAATCTGACCATTCGTGAACAGTTTCTGGAAGTTTGTAGCCTTGTTTTACAACATTGTCGGTAATCGTTGTTCCTGGATACGGTTTAAAGTAAAAAATAGGCGTATGAAAGTTGGGATGCATGCTATTCAAATCGAGTGCAACTTTAACCGTTTCTCGAATACTTTCGTCTGTTTCTTCTGGGAAACCTACGATAAACGGGAATTGTACGGCAATGCCTAAATCTTTGCAACGCTCGGCACACATATATACTTGCTCAATTTTGATATCTTTTTTCAACCAATTCATCATTTCTTGCGAACCAGATTCGACACCTATCAACAAACGACGCAAACCAGATTTCGCACAGATTTTAAAATCTTCCACCGACATTCGCGAACCTTGATCGGCGCGCATAGTAGCTGCCCATGTAAAGTTTAAACCTTTCTCAATCATACGTTCGGAAATTTCAATCACACGATCGCGATACGTGAAATAGGTTTCATCTTGCAGATTCAAATCGGTAAACTGATATTTTTCGTGTAAAGCGGCTAATTTATTCACCATGATTTCAGGTGAAATTGCCGTCCATTTTCTGTTGTACACAAACGGATCCGCACAAAATGTACATCTAAAATAACATCCTGTCGAAGAAATATAATCGAGTTGACGTCTGCCTTTCTTTTCAAAGTATTTTTCAACGTCAATCAGTTCGTAATTGATATCCGCAAAAGTGTCCATCGCCACAATAGTTCGCGGCGGATTTTTGATAATTTCGCCTTCGTCATTACGATAGCAAATTCCTTTTACTTGTGATAAATCGCCGTTGGTTGCATACACTTCTACCAATTCACGAAACGTATCTTCACCTTGTCCTTGCGCGGTAACATCAATACAAATTTCGTCTTTTAAGGTCTGTTTTGGAAACAGCGATGTATGCCAGCCGCCCCAAATAACAGGAATGTCTTGGCGCATTTTTTTTACCGCTTGCGTTACTTTTAGCGCATCTTTTATCGGTCTTCCCGTTAATACGGTCGTTCCAAAACACAAAGCGTCGTCAATATGTGATTGAATTGTTTCGAGCGGATTTTCATCAATACGCCCGTCCACAATAATAACTTCATATTTCTCTGGGTCAAGCACAGAACCTATCGCCAACAAGGCAAGTGGCATGTCAAAAAAGACAGCTATTGGATTGTACAGTAAGATTTTTTGCTTTTTCAAAACGGGCAATTATTTTTATAAAGATAATGACTATTTGAATATTTGAAATGACTTTAGTTTGTTTTTATGTAGAAAATATTGAATTGACACTTTCAACACGCCCAAACCATAAGTAACACTGCGTTGAAAATTGATGGACGAGCTTTCGCTAGAATAGGTTGTCGGACAGGTAATTTCAGCAATTTCATAGCCTTTGTTAAAAATTTGACACAACATTTGATTGTCAAAAATAAAATCGTCCGAATTATACTCTAATGCGAGTGAATTCAGCACTTCCTTAGAAAACGCACGAAATCCTGTATGGTATTCCGACAATTTCTGATTGATGACAATATTTTGAAATAAGGTTAAAAAACGATTGGCTACATATTTGTACATCGGCATGCCGCCGCGCAACGCACCTTTTCCTAAAATTCGCGAACCCATCACTACAGGATACACATCATTTGCAATCAAATACGCCATAGAATGTATCAACTTTGGTGTGTATTGATAATCGGGATGCAGCATTACAACAATATCGGCTCCTAGCGATAATGCTTTTTTATAACAACTCTTCTGATTGGCTCCATAGCCTTTATTTTGATCGTGTTTTACTACATGTTCAATACCCAACTCGTTGGCTACACGCAACGTTTTATCGGTACTACAATCGTCTACCAACACCACGTCATCTACAATATCGAATGGAATTTCGTTGTAGGTTTTTTGCAAGGTTTCCGAAGCGTTGTATGCAGGAAGAACAACAATAAGTTTTTTGGAGTTAATCATGGTTTTGGCGTAATTGCACAAAAAATAATGCTAATTTTTTACGTTCGCCAATTTAACAACTATATTTAGATACACAAAACAAAACTACTATTGAAACCTTCTAAATTAACGACTTTTTTTTACCAGAAAGCAACGCTTTTTTGCATTCCGTTGCTCATCATGATAACATTTCAAATAGTAGGTTTTGATGGTTTGTACGGTCAAGACGCGTATGAATATTTGCGCTACAGCAATGCCATTCAAGAGTATATGACGGACGGCGTGCA
The DNA here is from genome assembly GCF_003054265.1 of Kordia periserrulae. Classification (GTDB taxonomy): domain Bacteria; phylum Bacteroidota; class Bacteroidia; order Flavobacteriales; family Flavobacteriaceae; genus Kordia; species Kordia periserrulae. The sequence continues at coordinate 547,483 of NZ_QBKT01000001.1, forward strand.
TCCAGGAACGTATTATTGGCCTGTTTTATATCCGACACTGGGAAGCTTGCTTGGTTTTTCGTTTGGAAGCACCGCATTTGCCTTGCAACTGATAAGTTGTTTAAGTTTTTCAATTGCGAGCGTATATATTTTAAAAACCATTCGAATTGTATATCCAAAAGCAGCACTCCGTTTTTTGTATGTGTTACTTTTTGTGGTATTTTGTCCGTTTTTATTAAAAATGGGACTCATCGTAATGTCTGATGCTTTAGCGTTGGTTTTTGTTGTATTGAGTGTTTATTTTTTCTTTAAATCCTATTACAAAAACACCAACCTTGCTCCTATTTTTATATTTGCTACGTGTGCATTGATGACGCGTTATGCTTCGTTGTTTATTACCTTTCCAATTGTTGTTTACAGTTTGATGCTGGTATGGAAACGAAAGCAGTTTTTGCAATTAATAACAGCTGTATTTTTGAGCGCGATTGTAAGCATTCCATTTATTATTTTTCAATGGGGCGCATTGTTTGAAGCGACTGCAAATCCGTTTTTACAAACCTGGTCGGTTGGAAATTATTTCAAAACAAGTTTTACCACACAAGATGGTTCTGCAAATTATACACTTCCAAATTTAATACATGCGCTTTCGGTATTTTTTCATCCTGGTTTTCTCTTTTTAGGAAGTATTTTAAGTGTGATTTCACTTAGAAATTATAGATTGCTTTTTACATTTCCACAAAAACTATTGTTCGTTTGTATAGGATTGTATTTGTTGTTTTTGGCAGGAATTCCGTTTCAAAATCCGCGCATTACGGGATTGGTTTTTCCACTGGTATTACTACTTTTATTTCCTGCGTTTGTACGATTGATGAAGTTCGATTTTTTAAAACGATTCCGCACTCCGTTTGTAATTTCAGCCATCGTTTTACAATTGGTGTTTTTTGTAATGACATTTCAACTGATTTTTACACGCGCCATTACAGAAAAAGAATTGGCAGCGATGATACAACCGTATGAAGGCACTACGTTGTACAGTTTTGATGTAGATTTGGCGATGAAAGGTCGCGGATTGGACTTTGAGTATAAAAACATGTACTTAGAACGCTACGAGAACTTTCAAGCAAACGATTTGGTTTTGTTTGATGCGGCACGTTATCAAACACAATGGAAGGACAAAAATCCTATGCTAAACTGGAATTTCATCGTTCAAAATTATCAACTAAAAACCCTAGAAAATCATCCAAAAGGCTGGAAATTGTATCAGATTCAAGCTAAAAAATGATTTTTTACTAGTTCTAGCAAAGAAATCTTTCCAATTTAATTATCAGGCATATCTTTTGGCGATTTCGGAATATTCGATTGTGTATGCTCGTTTTTATTTCCGCCCAAAAATAGTACAACGCCTTTCGCAAAATCAAAATTATAGTTGAATGGCGTAACTAAGGCACCATTATTCTCTGTGCCGTTCTCACAAATATTCCCCGAAGCTTTGGTACTTCCTTTATATGTCGAATAGCCACTATACACTCCTTTTCCTTGATAATTCACCGCAGGCGGCGTAAAACCGACAACCGATAATGGCACTTGATCACACGGACTAATGGTCCTTCCGTAAAACTCCACAAAATTAGTAATCGAATGTATGTCAATTTTTTTATAGCCTAACGGAACTTTTATTTTCCCGATAAAGTGTTCTTTTAAATTGCCTTGCGCATCAGCTTCAATCAACCATCCGCCCCACCATTGACCATCTTCAACAGTTTCCAATCGCCAAACTCTATATCTGTAAAACTTTGTAGCATCTATTTTAATGGCTAACTCGCAGGTTTCACCAACACCTTCGCCACCAAATTTGCGACATTTAGTGCCTTTCGATGCTGTCGCATTCCATAGCGAAAATCGCACATTGGTTGCGCCGTTATTTTGTTCTTGTAGTCCTAAATAACCACCAACACCTGGGTTGTCTACCCAATCCCATTGCACTGGCCAAAAAGAACTCGCATTTGATTTGGAAATCCATACTTGCTGGTCAATATTCCAAACGTCTGTTGGACTTTCTTCAAAGCTCCAACGGACATATTGAGATGCCCATAATTGCTGTTGCGCCATGGCTTGATTGACGCTAAAACAAAGTAGTACTACACAGCATATACGTTGTAGTATTGACATAGTTACTGATGAATTTATTGTGTTTTGAAGCTTCATATTGAAATATTTTATGATGAAAGATACGTATATATAATAGAATTCTTAGTGTCGTTTGACATTTTCAAACAATCTACTTAGAAAATTTCACGATGAGATAAACAGCGTGCATTCTTAAATGTATTTCAAAAGGAAACTTTATATTGCAACTTTATACTCTATTTTTGAAAATGTATGCTTTGGATGCGCATCAAATATCGGCTCGGATTACTGTACAAAACCATCTTGTTCAAACTTGGTTTTGGAAAGTTTTTGTTGCGAAATCGCTATGGCGAACGTATTTTGGTGTATCACGGAATTGATGAAGTTGGCGAAACCAAGTACAATAGCCGATTCATCTCGAGAGCATTTTTTGAAGAATTCATCAAATATATTACCACGCATTACAACGTAATTTCACTAGACGATTTTTATCAGAAGAAATTCAAAAAAGATACACTGAACATTGCGTTGACTTTTGACGATGGATATTTGAACAATTACAAATATGCCGTTCCAATTTTAGAAAAATATAAGGTTCCTGCCAGTTTTTATATTACTACGATTCACGACAAAGCACCGTATTTATGGGCGGATTTTCTGGATATTGTTTCGTATCACACCAACAAAAAAGAAGTCATTTTAGAGCGAAATCTCTATCAAAAAAACGATAAACACGAATTTATTTGGAACGGCATCTCTATGAAAAATGTCGCAAAAGCATTGCCGTATGACGTTTTGAAAATGATTTATGAAGTTTTTAAAGACGATTGGGAAGCCTTGCCACCAAAAAAATACGAGGATTATTGGATGCTGATGAACGCACAACAAATTAAAGAAATTGCTGAAAATCCGTTGTTTACCATTGGCGCGCATGGCGAAACACACGCGAGTTTGGTAGATATTCCACTCGAAGAAGCAAAAAAAGAAATTTTACACAGCAAAACACAACTCGAAAACATCTGTAAACAACCCATTACTGAATTTGCATTTCCGTTTGGGTATTACAATCAGGAATTAGCTGATTATTGTACAGACATAGGATTTGAGCGACTATTATTGGTAGATTACAATACTAAAGAAGATGCTGAAAATGACGCGTGGAAAAACCGTTTTGTGATGAATCCGTACATTTCCATGGAACAACAATTGGCGTGTTTATTAAAAGGTTCTTACTTTTAAAAAATGAAGGTGTACAAAGACATATATCAACTGAAACGCGTAGATAATAACGATTTTCCAGCCATCAAAGAACTCTTTTGGAAAGTCTTTAAAAAGAAAGTCACGCTCAAGTATTTGCAAAACAAATACAACACGTCGCACGTAGGTGTAAAGTATATTTGTAGCATTGCCTATTGTGACGAAATTCCTGTAGCGTTTTACGGAGCGATTCCACAAAAATTTAAAAATAACAACGAAGAAATCTATGTCGCACACGCCTGCGATTCGTACACACTTCCCAATCATCAGCGAAAAGGTTTGCATTATGAATTGGCGAAATTGGCATACGAAATCATGAAAGAGCACGACATGAAATATGTGTATGCATTTCATAGCGAAAACACCTATTTCAGCACCAAAAAGCTGGGTTGGAAAGAGCACGAACGCTTGCAACGATTTCATGTAAAAGTCAACACTTTGCCTATTGGAAAAGGGTTGAATAAACTGCGTTGGACGAAATTGTACGATGTGTTTTTTAGTCAAAAAGTTCCCGCGAAAGCATTAGAAAAACTAAATTCAGAACACAAAGAAAAATTCCGATTGAAGTTTGATAACGACTTCATTCAGTATAAAAACAGTTTCAAAAGTCATTACTGTGTACAAATTGGCGAGTGTGTGTTTTGGTTAAAAATTCAGGCAATTATGCATGTGGGCATGTTCTACGCGCCTTCTGCGGAAGCGTTGCAAAAAGCTCTCAAAAAACTAAAACGAAAAGCATTTTTCTTAGGCATTACGGAACTTTTATTTCAAGTGGATCAGCATTCTGTCATGGCAACACAATTACAAACCATTACGCAACCAAAAGAATCGTGGTTGGTGGGTTATTTAGATTTTGATCCGCAAATTGACCTAAAAGATTTTATATTTACCTACTCAGATTTAGACACTTTTTAAATGCAAATTCAGCTAAAAAATCACACTTTTCAGATTGATCCTGGACAAAATAAACACTATTGGACGTATATCAATTCCATCGATTGGGAACCGCATACCTTTGCTATTTTTGACTATTTTGTAACGGAAGATTCTGTGGTATTGGACATTGGTTCGTGGAGTGGCGTGTTGACGTTGTATGCGGCAAAGACTGCTAAAGAAGTACATGCGCTTGATCCAGATCCGGTGTGTTTTCGGGAGTTGAATGTGAATGTAGATTTAAATCCCGCTGTGGCGGAAAAAATACAAACCTATCAAACGGCGATTTCAAATACGAAAGAAAGCGTTCGTTTGTCTGCACGCGCGCAATACGGAGCTTCGTCGAGTAGCATTTTAGAACGCAAACGCGATACTGAAAACTCTTTGGAAATCAACACGCTTTCGTTGGAAGATTTTTTGGATTCGGAAAACATTCAAACCGTAGATTTTATTAAAATGGACGTGGAAGGTGCCGAATTTAAAATTTTACCAACAATTGGAAAGGCGTTGCAAAAAGTCAACTATCCAACATTGTATGTGTCCTTTCATTATCATTTTTTGAATGAAAACATGTACCACAAATACATTCCGTCTACATTTTTAAACAAATTACTCATGCGATTGGAACACACGTTCGGGTTTTCCCTTTTCAAAAAACGAATTCGAAAAGAAATCGAGCATTTATTCCAAGATGTAAAAGCATATCGCTACATTTATAAAACCGACGGAACGCCGATAACTTATGAAACATTACAACAAAACCCACAATTGATTAAAACAACCGATTTGGTGTTTACGAATTTGGAGTGGGATGTGTCAAACTTGTAATATATTTTGTCATTCCTGCGTAGGCAGGAATCCATACTGAACTATGCAATTTTGTAGTTCATCAAAAAAATTAACAAAAATGTAAAAAATAGATTCCGCAACAAGTGCGGAATGACAAAATGAAACAAATTGTCATTCCTCTCAAGCAGAACAAAAAAAGAATCCAAATAGTCATTCCTGCGACTTGTACTGAGCTTGTCGAAGTAAGGCAGGAATCCACAAGAAACAATATGTACAAAACAATTCATCAATATTATGTCTATATTCTTTCTAACAAAAAGAATGGAACGTTATACATTGGTATCACAAATAATCTTGAAAGAAGAGTTTTTGAGCATAAAAACAAATTGGTTGATGGTTTTACTAAAAAATATAATCTTACCAAACTCATGTATTATGAAATATTTCAACATGTTGACGAAGCCATAAAAAGAGAGAAAAGGCTAAAAAAATGGAAAAGACAATGGAAAATTAATTTAATTGAAGAGAAGAACCCTAATTGGAAAGATATAGCTTCTGATTGGGCAACAAACATGGATTCCGCAACAAGTGCGGAATGACAAAATGAAAACAGCTTGTCATTCCTCTAAAGGAGAACAAAAAAGAACCCAAATGTCATTCCTGCGTAGGCAGGAATCCATACTGAACTATGCAATTTTGTAGTTCATCAAAAAAATTAACAAAAAATGTAAAAAATAGATTCCGCAACAAGTGCGGAATGACAAAACGAAAACAACTTGTCATTCCGCTCAAGCAGAACAAAAAAAGAACCCAAATGTCATTCCTGCGTAGGCAGGAATCCATACTGAACTATGCAATTTTGTAGTTCATCAAAAAAATTAACAAAAATGTAAAAAATAGATTCCGCAACAGGTGCGGAATGACAAAATGAAAACAACTTGTCATTCCTCTCAAGCAGAACAAAAAAACCAAGATTCCCGCCTACGCGGGAATAGATAATGAACAAACCAACCCAACATATCGTATTTTTAACACCAGGTTTTGCGGAATCCGAAGCGGATTCTACTACAATTCCTGTGCTGCAAGTATTTTTAAAAAGTATCCGAAAAGCATTGCCAGAAGCAAAATTAACCTTACTTGCTTTTCAGTTTCCATTCACAAAAAAAAGATACCATTGGCACGGTATTGAAGTGATTCCGCTAAACGGAAAAAATAAACGCCTCCGAAAACTACAAACGTGGCGAAAAGCAGCAAAAACACTTAAAAAACTACACAAAATCCAAAAAATAGATACGATTCATAGCTTTTGGATTGGTGAATGTGCACGTATCGGACAAAAGTTTGTGGATAAGTATAAAGTGAATCATGTTGTGACGGTGATGGGGCAAGATGCTTCGATTAAAAATTCGTACGGCGTGTATTTGGAAAATTCGAATGCCAGATTGGTCACGCTTTGCGAAAACCATCAGAAGACATTGCTTAAAAATTACGGTTTTATTTCCACAATCATTCCTTGGCATTTAGACGTTTCTGATGTTCCTCCATTGCAGCAAAACACGATTGATATTTTGGGTGTTGGCGCTTTAAATTCGGTTAAAAATTACAGCGATTTTGTAGATATCATCGCAGTATTAGCGAAAACGCACCCGAACCTCAACGTTACAATTATAGGCGATGGCGACCAACGAAATGCTATTGAAACAAAAATCAAAAGTCTAGGCTTGGAAGACACCATTACACTATTGGGAACGCTTCCTCGAAACGACGTTTTTCAAAAAATGGTGCAATCGAACATCTTGTTGCACACAAGTCATTATGAATCCTTTGGTTTTGTATTTTTAGAAGCCTTGTATTCGGGAATGCACATTGTTTCAACAAACGTTGGACTTGCCAAAGCATCTGACAAATGGAAGGTTTGCCATGAAAAAATGGAACTCATTGAAGCTTGCGAATCGCTACTTTCGCAAAAGAACGTATCCAAAGAGCGCGTACTTTTGAGTTCAGAAACCGAAACTATCAACGCTTATCTATCTTTGTATCATGCGTAGATTGCTCACCATCGGAATCAACACCATTCAAGGATACGCCAATCCTGCATTCAATTTTTTGATTGTGGTTTTTGGGGTGAAAATCTTTGGAAAAGACGATTGGGCAAGCTTAATCAACGTGATGATTTGGGTATTTTTTCTCTCGTTTATTTTTGGTTGGGGAAATCGCGATTATTTGTTACGCACCTACAGTAAAAACCCAGGCAACATGTACCGCGCATTTTTTAGCAATCTCTTTTCAAGAAGTTTGTTGTTGCCCTTTTCGGGAATTTTCTTTTTGTTCTTTCCAGTAGAAATCGCAATATGGTCTGTCATTTTAATTTGCTTGCTGTTTTTGTATAATTCGTTGAACACGTTGGTCATTTATCATCAAAAATTTGGCGCGCAGTTAGTGGCAGAAATTCTTGGTTTTGGTATCATTTTCGGAAGTATTTTTTATCTGGAAACATTTGAGCTTGAAACTTTTTTGCAAGTATATTGTATTGCCACATTGCTTAAATTTATAGTGTTAAGCGCACAATTGCAATATTGGAAAGAACCTATTAGCGCGACAATTTCCTTGCAAGAATTCAAACTAGGATTGCCTTTTTTTATTTTGGGATTAAGCGGCTGGCTGATTTCCAAAACAGACATTTACATGGTCGATTTGTACCTAAAACCTTCACAATTGGCAGAGTATCAATTGCTGATTACCGCATTTTTAATGTTGCAAGCGTTGGCAGCGTACATCACCATTCCGTTTACCAAACATGTGTATCGCGTGTCGGATGAAGTTGTGCAAAAAATAAAATACAAACTCTATTTAGTATCACTTCCATTAACGATTCTCGGCGGATTTACAATCTGGTTAATCATGGAATATTTTGTGAAATTGGGCTTTAGTTACGAATATTATATTGTAGGTTCATCCATCGCATTGCCCTGTTATTTTTACACGTTGAACGTGATGGAACTCATGAAAAATCACCAAGAACGCATCATTATTTACATTAGTTTTTTTGCTTTTTTTATCAGCGTCAGCATGATAGTATTGTTGATAGAAATCTATGAAATTTTTGGCGTGTTGCTAAGTGTTTCCATCACGCAATGGTTGGTATTGTTGGTGTATAAATTGCAACGAAAGTTTGGATGATTTCCAGTCGTCACTTCGAGTAAAATCTTAAAAAGATTTTGTGTCGAGAAGTACTCTGAAACTACAAGTTTTGACTTCACAGTGATTTCGACTGCGCTCAATCTGACAATTGAAACTAATGTCTAAAAACTGAAGAACGAGATTGCTTCGTCATGCTTCCTCGCAAAGACGTTTCAAAATAAAATACTAAAAGTGTTTACACTGAGCCTGTCGAAGTGAAAACCAATCTATTTCTTCTTTCTACGGAATAAATTCAACACTTTACTCACAAAATCATCATTGATTCCCAACGTACCTTTTACCCACGTATATGCTGCAATGAGTTTTTTATCGAGCCAAATAAAAACGGCTTTAAAACCATCACCAGGACGTGCTCGGTAATTGGTAGAACGCCGTTTGAACGAACCCGATTTTTCTTCGGTAAAGTAATACAAGGCAATCGATTTACGCGTAACGTCTTCTGGACAGGTGATTGGGTCAGGGAAACCATGATACGAATCTTCATCCGTGTTAAAAATGACAATCCGATTGAAAATGGGTTGTACTTTTACCGCGCATTTCGACATGTCTTTTTCCCAAAGTTCCAACGCGCCGCCGTACGATTCGTCCCAATCTTTGTTTAAATACACCAACACATTTACACGACGTCGCCAGTTTTTTTTGTGCGGATGCACGGTAAAATCTGCATGAATATTTAAAAAACCGCCTTTTTCACTTTGGTGAATACCGCCGCCTTCAATGGTTTTATCGGGCAAGAGATTGGAAATTCCTGTGAGTTGTTCCAGATATGTGATGAATTCTGGAGAATTCAATTCGTGGATGATTTCGTCGCGAATAAATGCTGGAATCAGCTCTAACTTGTTGAGTCCGTGTTTCTTTTCGTTGACATGAATGTAATGAATCCAGCCATCATCTTTGATTTTCGGAAATACTTCCAAGGCTTTTTCCGCCGCAGCGACTTCCAAAAAATCATCTACCACGATATGCGGATACGGTGACGCTTTTTGGTATTGTTCTATGGCTGATGGAAGTTGCGCATTCCATTTGGAATAGTCAAAAATCATGAGTTGGTTTCAAATTTTCGTGCTAAAAGTACTAAAAATAGTCAGTCGCGAATAGCAATTTTCCGTGCTTTTTTAATTTTTTATTTGTTCCTTTGTTTGAAACCATTTCCATGAAATACAAACGACTTGTTGGAATAAATTTACTTGTTTTAAGTGGATTGTTACTGCTGTTGACAATGATTTTGTATTTCGTGGAAGTCCATCGCATCAACAGTTTTTTTTCATTTACGAGTGAGAAACAAGCGGAATATTTCATTCCCGATGCTACCGCGATGTTCGTCCACAAACCGAATATTCATTTGTATGACAATTGGGGAACGCCGCAACAAAAAATGTCTACCGAACGCAGAACTAATAATGTAGGATTTCGCGAAGATGATGACATTACCACCAAACAAAAAAACGAATTTCGAGTTTTAGTTACGGGCGATTCGCATACGGATGGTGTGCTGCGCTACAACACGCAATCGTTTGTGAATATTTGGGAAGAAAAACTAAATGCTGCAGATAGCACCATGTTTTTCAATTGTATGAATGGTGGTGTTGGGTATTACACATTTCGCAACTATGATGGTTTTTTAAAAAAATACACTTATTTACAACCAGATGTGTTTTTAATCAATGTGTTTGCAGGAAATGATTTTCGAGAAGCAGCCATGTTTGAGGACAATCGTACAGGTTTTTCCAACGTTTATAAAAGTTTGCGAATGCGCTTCCGCAGAAAGTTTCAATCAAATGCACAAAAGCAAATTCCCTACACGCAAGGATTGGAGCAATTACTCTATTTTGAGTCGTTTCCAGATGAAAAAGAACGCACTATGGAAATTGCACAAGGTTATCTATTGCAAATTAAAGAATGGTGCAAACAGCATCATATTCGACTCATTGTTACGGTATTGCCTTCAAAATTGGACACCAATGCAGACTTTCGTCAAGAAATACAACACTTATTCAAACTTGATGAAAAAACTATGCAAAGCACGCAAGAATTAACCCAAACATTTATCAAATTCCTTCAAACAGAACAGATAGAACATTACGATTTGCAACCTTTATTACAAAACGCTACTGAAAAAGTATATTGGGATGCAGACTTACACATCAATCCAAAAGCGCATGAAATGATTGCGGAGTTTCTCAATACACATATTGCATTTCCGTCAAAATAACTATATTTCTTACAGTATTTGCATCACAAATTGCATATTTATACAGTTTATAGTACATTTACTTTCAACAGTCCCGAATTTAAGAACAACAACTCTTTATGCACTTTTACGACTACCTTATTGCTGCACTTATTTTGTTGGGTGCGTTTATCATGTTGTTAAGTGCGCGATATACCAAAAAGATTTTCAACACACTTCCCGATAGTCAACTACAAGGAAATTGGAAAAAACTCCGCATTTTAATGCTGATTTTTTTAGTGGGATATTTGGCAGTAGCAACCGTAGTGATTTTGGGACAAACGGACTTGTTAGCGGTGCTTTCGGGTGTTATCTTTTTTATGGGATCGCTCTTTGTGTTTATTGTAGTTCGCACTGGATTGGATAGTTTTAAACGTTTAAAAGAACTCAATCAAAATTTAGACGACACCGAGCTCAAAAACAAGGAATTAGAGCAATTTGCTTATATCACATCGCACGACTTAAAAACACCGATTCGCGGTATTTCGAGTTTGGCGTCTTTTATTAAGGAAGATTTGGAAGCTGGTGAAACAGATGACGTGTATGACCATCTAGAAACCATGCAAGGACGCGTGAAACGACTAGAAAATTTGATTGATGGTATTCTGCATTATTCCAAAATTGGAAAAATCAATCCTGAGTCGGTTGATTTGAACAAAATGCTACGCGGAGAAACTAAAAGTTATCCAAATCCCGACAAGGTAAAAATTGTCAAAAAAAGCACACTTCCTACGGTATATGGTGATAAAATTCAGTTGTCGCAAGTCCTATCAAATTTAGTCGGAAATGCTGTAAAATATAACGATAAAGACGTTTGTAAAATCACGATTTCCAGCACAGAAACCTCCGATTTTTACGAAATTACCTTTGCTGACAACGGACCAGGAATTGCTCCGAAATACCATCAAAAAATCTTTGAAGTTTTTCAAACGTTGGACGATAAAAACAAAAACGAAAGCACGGGATTGGGCTTGTCTATCGTCAAAAAAATTCTAGAAAAACATCAAGGCAGCATTCGCGTGGAATCGGATGGAAAATTAGGAACAGCATTTGTGATTTTATATCCGAAGCGTTTAGTGAAATAAATTGATTAAAATCACCAATTCATCACATGAAAAAAAGACTTCAAAAATTTTTTAAGAAGCAATATAAAACTATTGAAAATGACACTTTTAAAATCGTAGACCACAATCCTAATTATTTGATTCAGAAGGTGAATTGAAACTATAATTAGATTTGAGATATGAGTAGTGAGATAAGTCCAGAGTTCAGAGTTCAGCTAGAAATACAAAAGGTTCTCGACTGCGCTCCTGAACTGACATTTTGAAGTCTCTCAATTCTCAATACTAACATCTAAATACTAAAAAACATCTAGATTCCAGACTCTAAAAATCCTGACTCCTGAATCTAAAAAAAATCACTTCACCAAATAAAAAACGCCTTCTCCAAACAACCAACGCGAATATTTGTACTTTTTTACTATTTTTTGATGCTTTGCTGGTTTGAAAACTAGCGTGTATGTTGGCGTGACTTGCTCCCACCATTTTTCTTGTGTTTCGGAGAAAAAATTCCACGTAACATATTCTACGCCGCCTTGCAGTTGATTTTTAGGAACGGTTTCTGTGAGTTCGTGTATCACTTCCCAACGTGCGCGATTCCATGATAAATAATCATGCACGGCGCATACAGAAAACCACGTCAAAATTCCCAAGAAACCATACGTGGCATATTGATAGCTTTTTTTGAAAACTTTTGTTGAATTCGCACCCAAAAAGACAATCGCGATAGGAAATAAGGGCAGCAAATATCTATCGTACACGCCAACCATTAAAAACGGCGTCAAATACACAACAAAAAATACAAACGATAAAATGACAAGCGAATTGACCTGCCTTTTACGAAACACACCAAGAACCATATTTCGAATATGAAAAACCAATGTTACACTTGAAAATACGCCGATTGTGGTAATAATTTGCCAAAACCATTTCGGCATTGTCGGTTCAGGGCTTTTGGTAAAACTTCCGCCGTCGTCTGCTAAGGTTGTTGGACCGACTCCAAAATCAATCCAAATGTTGTCTAAACTTGGAATTTCTTTTCCTGACCAAATTAAAAAAGCAGTTATCAAAATTGTCCATACAATTGCTGAAATTACAGAACCTTTAAAAGTGTATCTCTTAAAATATAATAGGTGAATTGGCACTAAAAAGATTCCCAAATACGCCATGGTACGACAGAAATACGAAAACGCATTGATGATGATAACTTTATTTACATTCAAAATACTATCTATGAGCAAATTGAACTTTGAATTGTATCGTTCTTGCAACAAATTGTTCGTTTCCATGATATAATTAAACACCAACGAAAAAAGCATCAACGCTAATAATGGCATGAAAGCTTTGAGTAAATTTTTTCGATTTCGTGGTTTTACAATCACAAATGTTACCAAAAATACGAGTGGAAAAACCCATGCCAATTGGCGAATTAAAAATGCCCAATAACAAAAGAATATTGCCAAAAAAATGGGTTGCCATGTGTCTGTTTGTAACGCTTTCGCGAAGAAGAAAAAAGCCCAAATCGTTACGCACATAAACGGCACATCGGTCATGAATGAAAACGACAGCGATAAAAAAATCGGATTCATCACACACAATACAATTCCCACAAAAATTGCCCAACGCGACAAGTTTGCCAATTTGAAAAGTTCATACATTCCAATGATAGTCGCAAATCCCATGAGTAGTGTTGACCAACGCAATACGGTAAACGAAAAGCCAAAAACTTCGGTAAAAAAGTAACCCCAATATACATGTGCAATTAAGGTCATTTCGCCCCAATTGTAGAGTTTTAAATACCCTTCTTCGTATAAGGTTTTCACCGATTTCCCATAACACCAATCATCATTCAGTGGAAAATCGCCTACTGGATTGATGAGTAAAATGAGCAACAACCACAACAGCAGCAATCCGAAATACTCTTGATATTTTTTGAAAAATTTCATCATTGATAGTACCTAAAAAACGATTCAATTTCTTTTTTGGCAAAAGCGTTTCCAGCTTCGCTCCAATGTCCGTCACACGATAAAAACAGCGCTTTATATTCGTCTTCTGAAAATTGATTGGTTTTGGGTAATAAGTCCAAATATTCTATTTGAAGCGAATCGCACACCGCTTTCAATTGTGTTCCGAGCGGATTTTGTCCGTGTTCGCGATAGGCTTTGATTTCTTTTTCAATCGGAATGCTATACACCATTACAGGACGATTTCCTGCCAAGGATTTTATGGCTTCCAACGTAAATCGCAAACGGTCAAATTGTGCTTGCGAATAGTTAAAATAACTTGGCACTTTTTCCGCTACTAGCAATTGTTCTTTTGGAATCGTACTGACTCTTTTCATCACGCGCAAATACCGATACATATTGTACGAATACGTAAAATTCTTTAAAATTTTATGTTTCCATCCTTGCTTTTTTGGGCGTGCTTTGGAATCGTTGATATTTTGGGTGTGATAGACAATTTCATAGTTCGGATAGTTTCCTTTGAGAAACGGACGATACCGATCGCCACCCACTTTTAAGGCAATTTCATAATCATCGTCAATAAAATCGTTGGACGGTAAAATACCAACCAAAACAGCGTCGTGACTGTACCTTTGCGCATGCGTTTTGTACAACATCCAATATTGTGTTGGTCCAAAATTTCCTGCCAAGCCAAAGTTTAAATGTGGAATATGTGTGTCGCTTTCCAGCAGATTTGTCAAGCGATTCTCTGAATCTACGCCAATACCTTCTGTAAACGAATCGCCCAAAGCAACGACACGTTTTCCTGTGCTTTCAACGGCTCGTTCTACATCACGAAAGCCTTTGGAATTGGTTTCATAGACGACATCAAAACAATATTTTTTTTGACGATAGCTATCGTTCGGCAAATGCAAGGTGCCAAAATTTACATCCAAATCGAACCAAAAACTGTGTGTGTTTTGAAAGGTGTAGGTTGGCAATTCAATCTTAATTTCTGCTACACGAATATAGATGGCTAACACAATTTCGAGCAACACAAACGTAATTCCGAAAATAAGAATGAAGTTTTTAATGAATTTGAAAACACGTTTTTTCAACGAATGCTATTTTTTGGTTGGTGTGATAGAAACAAATATACAGTCTCTCAGAAAAGATTGTACATGAAATTGAAAAAAATACAGTTGACGAATCTCGTTTTGCGATTGCCCAAGATTATTGTAGTTTTATAAAACACCTAAAATTCACAAAGATGAAAGTCACCGACGCACACAATGAGCGCATTGCCAACATGAAATTTAGTTCCGTTTATCCACATTATGTCACCAAAGTTGAGAAAAAAGGCAGAACCAAAGAAGAATTGCATCAAGTGATTACATGGCTTACAGGTTTTGACGAAGCGAAATTGCAAGAATTCATCGGAAATGAAGCTACTTTCAAAGAATTCTTCGCAAAAGCCAACCTCAACCCAAACGCACATTTGATTAAAGGTGTGATTTGCGGCTATCGCATTGAAGAAATCGACAACGAACTCACGCGTAAAACAAGGTATTTAGACAAACTCGTGGACGAATTGGCAAAAGGTCGTACAATGGAGAAGATTTTGCGTTCGGCAATTTAGATACGCTTCGCTTTGGATCGCTTTGCTGTTAGATTGTAGATATTAGACTTTTATGTCATTCCTGCGACTTGTACTGAGCTTGCCAAAGTAAGGCAGGAATCTATTTTGATTTTTCCGCACTCTTATGAGAAGTTAAAACCTATGCTGAATTTATTTCAGTATCAAGTTCAACTTGACGTTTGAATTCTTTATGTCATTCCTGCGACTTGTACTGAGCTTGCCGAAGTAAGGCAGGAATCCATTTAGTTTCTGAGTAGATTCCGCAATGAATGCGGAATGACAAAACTACTCAAGCTGCAACTCCGATGGTAAAAAATCGCTCAACACCTATTTCCTTGATTGTTGATTAAGGACTTTTCCTTATTCTTATGGAAAATTGAATCAAACTCAACTTGACAAAAGTTTTGATTTAAAACATCCTCAATTCTAAAAAAACAATTCAAAATTCAACATCCAACATTCAAAATTTCAAAACAGACATCTCATTATTTAAACCCAATCGAAATAGTTGTCGTAATTTTTCTACTGAAAACCCGAATTTCATCATGCTTTTTGCGTTTAGATTTGTAGTTTTACGGCATTACAATAAAATTGCACATGAGCATCGCTACGTTAAAGAAAGTCAACCAAAAATTCTTGCCAAACAAATACATGTTTGCGCCAGAGTGGATTATTTTGGGTGTGAATAATGTGTGTAATTTGCATTGTAAAATGTGCGATGTTGGCACGAAAAATCTAGATTCTAACTTTGCGCAAAATCTGGTGGGAACACATCCTATCAACATGCCGTTGGAATTGATTCAGCAAATTATTGACCAAATGGCGGAATTTTATCCTTCCTCAAAATTAGGCTACGCGTTTACGGAGCCCTTGGTATATCCGCATTTGGAAGCTTCGTTGCTCTATGCCAAACAAAAAGGAATCGAATCTGCTATTACGACTAATGCGTTGACATTAAAACACAAAGCAAAAATCGTAGCCGATAGCAATGTATACATTTCACTAGACGGTCCGCAAGACATTCACAATGAAATTCGCGGGCATAAAAAATCGTTTCAAAAAGCTGTTGAAGGTATTGAAGAAGTACTGCGCATCAATCCGAACGCGACTATTGGTGTTTTTTGCGTGATTACGGAATGGAATATTGGTTATTTAACGGAGTTTTTAGACTTTTTTAAAGACTATCCGCTGCAACAAATCGGGTTTATGCATTCTAATTTTGTGGAACAAAAAGTTGCCGATTCGCACAATCAAATTTGGGCACACTCCTATCCAGCAACAGCTTCTAACGTTGACGAAGTGAATATTGATAATTTTGATTTGGACGTACTTTGGGAAGAAATTGCCGAAATAAAATCGAGAAATTATAAGTTTCCTGTGGGTTTTTCACCAGAAATTGCTTCCAAAGAAAAATTACACGAATATTATCACCAACCTGAAAAGCAGATTGGAAAAATGTGCAACGATGTGTTTACCAATGTCATGATAAAATCTGACGGAAGCGTCATTCCCGCACACGGACGCTGTTATAATTTGGAATTGGGAAATATTTACCAAGAAAATTTAAAGCACATCTGGAACGGTCGCGTATTGTCAAAATTCCGAAGCGATTTATCAAAAAACGGCGGCTTGTTACCTGCGTGCAGTCGTTGTTGTAGTGCGTTTTAAATCTCAAAAAATATAATAAGAACTATATTCATGTCAAACAAAATCATCATATTCAATCCGCGAAGTGCCAATGCAAAGCATCGCTTACCAAATACTATCATTCAGGTAGGCGCGTCCATTCATGGAAAATATGACTATGTGTTTGTGGATGGAAATATGGAGAAAGACCCTTGGGTAAAAATCAATGATTATTTTGCTACGGGCGAGTTCAAGTATTTCTGTTTGACTGTGATGCCTGGACCGCAATTGAAACAAGCCATTCCGTACGCAAAAAAGATTAAGGAATTGTATCCAGATGCGGTAAATATTTGGGGTGGCTATTTTGCTTCGAATCAATTTAAGGCGTGTATGAATTCTGGCTATGTAGATTATATTGTGAATGGTCCTGGAGACAATACTTTTCCAAAATTATTAGATGTTTTAGAAGGAAAAAGTGATGAAAAATTATCTCTGATTCGCAATTTAATTTACATAGATGAAAACGGAGAGATAAGGCAAACCGTTAAAGAAGCCTTGCTCGATCAAGATACATTGCCACCATATCCGTATGAATATTTTAACGAGTTTTATCCGCTTGAGCGCTATTTGGCAAAAACCTTTATGGGCGAACGAACGTTTGCCTATCATTCGAGTATGGGCTGTCCATTTACGTGTTCGTTTTGTGCCGTGGTGCCAATTTACAATGCAAAATGGAAAGCAAAATCTGCGGAAAACGTGTATAAAGACGTGAAATATTTTAAAGAAAAATACAATATTCACGCGGTAGAGTTTCACGACAACAACTTTTTTACGTCCAAAAAACGTGTGTTAGAATTCTCCAAATTGGTCATAGACGATAATATTCAATGGTGGGGCGAAGGTCGTATTGATACGATTAATAAATATTCGGATGAAGATTTGCATTATATGCGAAAAGCAGGTTGTCGCATGATTTTTTTAGGTGCCGAAACAGGCAACGATGAAGTGCTAAAGCAGATGAACAAAGGCGGCACGCAAACTGGACAAATGATTAAGGATTTTGTAAAGCGCATGAAAGCGGTAGACATTATTCCTGAATTGTCGTTTGTGCTCGGTTTGCCAGGCGAAAACGAGCAGAAAGTCTACGAGCAAATTTTGTGGGACATCAATTTTATTCGTGAGATTAAAGGTATCAATCCGGATGCGGAAATTATCATTTACTTGTACAGTCCGGTTCCGACAGAAGGTTCGGAATTGTATGAGCAAATTACAAAAGCAGGGTTTGCATTTCCAACCAAATTGGAAGAATGGATTGAACCAAGTTGGGAAAAATTCGATTTGCGAAGAAATCCCCTCACACCTTGGCTAAAACCGTATATGATTGATAAAATTCAAAATTTTGAAACGGTGTTGAACGGCTATTATCCAACAGCTTCTGATTTTCGAATTAAAGGCTACAAAAAATGGTTGCTAAAAATGGCATCGGGCTATCGTTTTAAATATGGTTGGTATAAGTTTCCGTATGAAATCAAAGTTATGCACAAAATTTGGAAATACCGTCAGCCAGAAATTGAAGGCTTCTACTCAGAATAAGTTGGAAATATGGTTAAAAAACTAAAAAAACGCTTGTTTCCTGTTGCGAAATTTTTCTTTGATAAATATACTTCCAAACAGCGAAAATTTACGTTTGAAGGCATTACTATTCAAATGCATTCAGCCGTGTTTCCACCTAAGTTTACGCTTAGTACCAAAATTTTATTGGAGTATTTAAAATCATTAGATCTAACGGATACAACCTTTTTAGAATTGGGTTGCGGTTCGGGAATCATCTCGTTGTTTGCCGCTTCTAAAGGTGCAAATGTGACAGCTTCTGATATCAACCAAACTGCATTGGATTTACTGAAAGAAGCTTCTCGAGAAAACGAAATTCCGTTGCAAATTGTGTATTCTGATTTGTTTGAAAACTTGTCCAATCAACAGTTTGAGTATATCATTATCAATCCGCCCTATTATCCAAAAACACCGCAAAATGTAAAAGAGCGTGCGTGGTTTTGTGGCGAACATTTTGAGTATTTTGAGAACTTATTTCAGCAATTACCTAACAATTTAGCTGAACATACATGGATGATTCTTTCGGAAGATTGTGATATTGAAACAATTAAAAACATCGCTCAAAAAAACCAACTTTCGTTCGAATTGATTTTAGAAAAAACCGTAGTCAAAGAGAAAAACTATATATTTAGTCTTCAAAAATCGTCTTAAACTTGCAAACAACGTCGCGAAACATATTGCTCGATATTTTTAAAGTTATTGCTGCATTATTTGTGATTGGTGCGCATTGTCACTTTTTGTATGAGTATAGTGAAGTAAGCTTTCGAATTATTACCAACGGAATTTTCCGAATTGCCGTTCCCTTTTTTTTCTGTGTGAATGGTTTCTTTTTATATGCTGTTTTTAAAAATAATCGCATGCAAACGTGGTTGAAACGCGTGGGTATTTTATATGCAATTTGGATGTTGATATATTTCTATTTTTGGACGTATTTACAAGATTTTAATGTTTTAAAAATGATGTTAACATTGGTGTTTGGCTTTAATCATTTATGGTATTTGGCGGCATTGCTCGTTGGCGGATTGGTTTTGTATCAACTTCGAAAGATGTCAAATAAAGTATTAATTGCAGCTGCGTTTTTGTTCCTTTTGCTTGGAATTGCGATTCAATATGTGGGACAGCTTCATGTGTTTTCGCAACAACCTACGCTGGACAAATTGCTTAACTATCCGCCGTTACACCGAAATTTTTTACTATTTGCATTTCCTTTACTAAGTATGGGTTATGTGATAAGACGCACCAACGTTCACACAAAACTTAGCAAAAAATTAGTTGCGATTTTACTGATAACAAGCTTCACACTTTTCATTGCAGAAAATTTGATTGCGTATTATTTTATAACGGGAAAAGTAATTCTCAACACGTATCTTTCTTACCTATTCTTAGCTCCGATGTTGTTAATTGCTGCTTTTGTGTTTAAAAAGAACGCTAATCTCAATAGTAAATTATTAGCGTCGTATTCAATTGCGCTCTATTTAATACATCCGTTCATTATCTTTCTAATTTATCGTTTTTTCACGTTAGATTCACCAACATTGCTATTTGTGACTATTTTAGTAGCTGGAATTGCTAGTTATCTATTAATTTTACTCAATAAAAAATTGAAATACATTTTATAAACCATCCTACTCGTGAAGAAAAAACTCAAATTCGCCCTTATTTTATTTCGAAACGTATTGATTATTTTCTTTCTAATGGAAATTGGATTGGGGATTTTTTATCATTTTTATGACAAAAGCGGCATTGACGAAAATACCGAACGCATTATTGCTTCAGGAATTTATGAAGGTACTGATTTGAGTGATGACGATATTAAAACGATTCATCGTGAATTGCGCCAACAAGACATGATTTGGGAACCGTATTTGCATTATCGCTTTCAACCGATGAATGGAAAGTTCAACACGATTTACAAAAACGGACGCAGAAAAACCAGCAATCCAAGCTTGAAAGATTCTGCCACCGCGCTAAAAATATTTTGCTTTGGCGGTTCTACGATGTACAGTTCGGGTGCTCGCGACGAATACACAATTCCGTCAGAATTGTCCAAATTAATTCATCAAACCTTTCCCAATCAGAATGTGGAAGTTACCAATTTTGGGTGTCACGGCTACACACGCGCTTCAGAAAACATTCAGCTACAGCGAGAATTGATTCAAAATAATATTCCAGACATCGTGATTTTTTATGATGGCGTCAACGAAGTGATTTCGGCACATCAAAATAATGAAGCGGGAACACCAACGAATGCTTACAATCGAAAAAAAGAATTTAAAATTGCGCACAGTTACAAAAAACGCATCAAATTGATGATAACTACAAGCAATTTGTACCGATTTATCACTACGATGCAACGCAAAATATTTTCAGGTTCCGCGTACAAGCAATTAAGTGCTAGAGGAGACTCATTGGCAATTGATATTGCCAAAAATTATGTGGGTTTTGTGAAGCTTTCCAAAAGTCTGGAAAACGAATATGGTTTTAAAGTATTTAACTTTTTACAACCAAATATTTACTCCAAGAAAACCTTGTCAGAAGCGGAAAAAAATTATTTCCAACAGCAACAATATTACGAAAACCTATACACGCTTTCGTATGAAAATGTCCGAAAAGATGCTGTATTCATCAACGATGACACGTTTATAGATATTAGCGATGCGTTTGACAATACTGAGAAAACTATTTATTTTGACTTTTGCCATACAGGCGAACGCGGCAATCAATTAGTCGCTGGGCGAATGTTTACGTATTTGCAACCGTTACTGGCAACGAAAGAAAAGGATACTGTAACAAACGCCGTTATCAATCAACTAACAGAAATCAATCAATAATCACGATAAAAACATGGAACAACTTTTAACTTTAGACAGTCTTTTCACCTTATTTATGCTTGTGTTGCTGCAAGCCGTTTTAGGATTTGACAATTTATTATACATTTCCTTAGAATCACAAAAAGCGCCAAAAGACAAGCAATCGTACGTTCGAAAAATGGGCGTTGGCTTGGCAATTATTTTGCGAATTGTGTTGTTGTTTGTATTGTTGGAATTGATTAAATATTTCCAAAATCCGTTTTTGTCCATGCACAGCAATACTTTTATAGAATTTGATCTTAATGGACACAGTTTGATTGTGTTGGCAGGAGGAATTTTTATCATTTACACCGCCGTTAAAGAAATTTGGCACATGATGCTCATGAAAGAACACGCCAAAATAGAAGGTAAGGAAAGTAAGAAATCGGTTAAAAGTGTCATTATTTGGATTGTGATTATGAACTTGGTGTTTTCGTTCGATTCTATTTTAAGTGCGATGGCATTAACGAGCGATATGGACGCTACACCTCAATTAGTTTTAATGACGATTGCCATTATTTTGGGTGGATTGTTAATGATTGTGATGGCAGATAAAGTATCGAACTTCTTGCAGAAGAACAAAATGTATGAAGTGCTCGGATTGTTCATTTTATTTATTGTGGGAATCATGTTGTTGACCGAAGGCGGACATTTGGCACACATCGAATTATTCGGCAATAAAATCACGCCAATGAGCAAAACTACCTTCTACTTTGTCATTATTACCTTAGTCATTATTGATATTGTTCAAGGTCGTTACCAGAAAAATCTCTTAGCAAAGAAAGAAGCGCAAGACCGTAAGGAGTGAGGATTTTTGATTTTTGATTTTTAATTTTTTCTTACTCTTATGGGAAGTTGAATGATACTTAATCTAGTTCAGCACTTGAGTTCAACTTGACGGTTTGAAAATACTTTGATACGTCATTGCGAGAATTTCATCGAAATTCGTGGCAATCTGTTTCTTTCAAAAGCATACTTGAACTATGAAGCAAACAGACTACCGCGTCGCTGTGCTTCTCGTAGTGACGTTGCTCTTTAATTAAAGCGGCAATTCCGACTGTAAAAAATCGCTCAACACTGTATTTCCTTCATAGTTAATATGCGGATCATTGGCGAAGTACAAACGATTATCATTCGTATCGTTCACTTGAAAAACTGACAACGGATTTAGTTGTTTTACGTTTTTGTATTGCTGTAAATCTTGTGTTGCTTTTGCGAAAAATGGATAATCGGATTGTTGTATAGCAACTTCATCTTCAAACCTAGCGCCTATTTCGTTTAGATTATTTCGATAATATGAATTGACTTGCGAACAATGCGGAATCCAAACCAAATACACTGGAATGTCTTCAGGAATCGTTTCTAAAAATTCGTGCATTTCGGCTAACCATGTTTCGTATCGGGAAGCAAAAGGTGCTTTAAGCATCAACGTATTGTTAAAATAGCTCGCATCAAAATTTAAAAAACGTTTGGTGCGTTCATCATAATATTCTGGGCGAAATTCATCCGTTGCCATCGTGTAACTTCTACTAGTAACGCGCGGACTAAAAGCAGCAAGTTTGTGGTTTAGATACGAAAGGCTCAAAAAATAATCAGAAATTCCCCAATAGAGATTTCTCATCAACGAAAATTGTTTCCAACTCCACAAATGATCAACATCGGTTAAATCGTTTCCTACATATATTTGATAGATAATGGCCTTTGGCTTGTGCTTTTTGATTTTTGAACGCGCAAAAGTGTTTACTTGCCGAATGCCAATGCCAGGAACGCTCACATTTACAAACGTCTTTTCAGGATTGTATTCGCGCAACTTATCTATATAATTGATTTCTTTTGCTGTAGCTGAAAACGAATCGCCAAACACTAAAAAATCTACGGAAGTCGCTGTCAAATCTGCTTCGCTATTCAAATGCGCGGTTTCGGCTTTGTAAAAATCGATGATGGAATACCGATAGAGTACTTCAAACAACAACAAACTCAACACGAGAATGATACAAGCATTAAGAACAATCTTCTTTATTTTTGGCAACAATTTCATCGGTTACAATTTGACCAAAGATAGGTTTAAAATCAAATTTTGAATAATTTTTTATCAATTTGAAACCCAACTCGACGACAAAATGATTTTTTCATTCACATAAAACACGAAAAACAAAACCTTTTACATTCTGAAAATAAAAAGTAAGCTAATGAAAACCAATACTTTTAACTATTTCAAGGATTCTTTCAAATGAGTTTGTTATCTACAGAATAAATCTTACCTTTGCGGACTCTTTTAAAGAGATAGGAATGTTTAATTATTAAAAAAATTAGTGTGGATACATTAAGCTACAAAACAATTTCAGCAAACAAAGCTACTGCAGATAAGCAATGGGTTTTAGTAGATGCTGAAGGACAGACGCTAGGGCGTATGGCTTCTAAGGTAGCAAAATTACTTAGAGGTAAGTACAAGCCTAGCTTTACACCACATGCTGATTGCGGAGATAATGTAATTATTATCAATGCTGAAAAAATCAACTTAACTGGAAACAAGTGGGCAGACAAAACATATGTTCGTCATACAGGATATCCAGGTGGTCAAAGAACACTTTCTGCTACGGAACTTTTTTCAAAAGATCCTGCAAAATTAGTAGAGAAATCAGTAAAAGGAATGTTGCCAAAAAACAAATTAGGTAGCGCATTATTCCGTAACCTTAAAGTGTATGCTGGCGCTGAGCACGGACAAGAAGCTCAAAAACCAACTACTATTAACTTAAATGATTTAAAGTAACATGGAAGTGATTCACAAAATTGGTCGTAGAAAGACCGCTGTTGCTCGTGTTTACGTAAAGCCAGGTTCTGGAAACATTACCGTAAACAAAAAAGCATTTGAAACGTATTTTCCAACTCCAACATTACAGTACAAAGTAAAACAACCATTCGCGTTGACTGAAACTGTTGACACGTATGATGTAAACGTAAATGTTTATGGTGGTGGATCTACAGGACAAGCTGAAGCTGTTCGTTTGGCAATCTCTAGAGTTTTATGTGAGATTGATGCTGAAAACAGATTGGTATTAAAACCAGAAGGATTGTTAACAAGAGATCCTAGAATGGTTGAACGTAAGAAATTTGGACAGAAGAAAGCTCGTAAGAAGTTCCAATTCTCGAAACGTTAATTTTTGGTCGTTTTTCAAAAAAACGTACTGTTCATTTATTATTGAAATTAAAATCATGTTGTCGTTGTTTCACTTTCAGAGTGAAATTTAGTTTAGCATCTAAATAGGTAAGACCGATTTGTACAGATTGCTACTTAGCTATTGCTAATTCAACGGAACGTAAACTATTTACAAAAATGGCAAATAACATAGAAGTAAAAGACTTACTTGAAGCAGGTGTACACTTTGGACACTTGACAAGAAAATGGGATCCAAACATGGCGCCGTATATCTACATGGAGCGCAATGGAATCCACATTATCAATTTATACAAAACAGCTGCTAAAATTGAAGAAGCAAACGAAGCTTTAAAGAAAATTGCAGCTTCAGGTAGAAAAATATTATTCGTAGCTACCAAAAAACAAGCAAAAGACATCGTTGCTGAAAAAGCAGGGAAAGCTAACATGCCGTACATCACTGAAAGATGGCCAGGTGGAATGTTAACTAACTTTGTAACGATTAGAAAAGCCGTTAAAAAAATGGCTTCAATTGATAGAATGAAGAAAGATGGAACGTTCATGACTTTATCTAAGAAAGAACGTTTACAAGTAGATCGTTTAAGAGCAAAATTAGAGAAAAACTTAGGTTCTATCTCTGATATGACACGTCTTCCAGGTGCATTGTTCGTTGTAGACATCAAGCGTGAGCATATCGCGATTAAAGAAGCTCAAAAATTAAACATTCCAATTTTTGCAATGGTTGATACTAACTCAGACCCAAGAGAGGTTGATTATGTAATTCCTGCAAATGATGACGCTTCAAAATCAATCGAGAATATCTTAACACACGTTACAGATGCTGTAATCGAAGGATTATCTGATAGAAAAGCTGAAAAAGAAGCTAAGAAAGCTGAAAAAGAATCGACTGCTCCAAAGGCAGAAGCTCCAGCGAAAGC
Organism: Kordia periserrulae; assembly: GCF_003054265.1. Lineage (GTDB taxonomy): Bacteria > Bacteroidota > Bacteroidia > Flavobacteriales > Flavobacteriaceae > Kordia > Kordia periserrulae. Next base: position 572,817 of record NZ_QBKT01000001.1, read on the forward strand.
GGAAACTCCAGCAAAAGAAGAAGAAACAAAATAATTATTATTTAACGTTGATACGTTCATTCTCCTAAGAAAGATAAGTAGCTTTGCTGCTCGTTTTGAAAATGATGAATGAACGTACTAACATTAAAACAAACAATAAAATGGCAAAAATTACAGCCGCAGAAGTAGGTAAATTAAGAAAAGCTACCGGTGCAGGAATGATGGACTGCAAAAAAGCATTAGTAGAAGCAGAAGGTGACTTCGATAAAGCAATTGAAATCCTTCGTAAAAAAGGACAAAAAGTTGCTGCAAAAAGAGCAGATCGCGAGTCGTCTGAAGGTGTTGCTGCTGCAAAAGTAAATGCAGACAATACTGCTGGTGTCGTAATCGTTTTAGGATGTGAAACAGATTTCGTTGGTAAAAACGAAAGTTTTGTTGCCTTAGCAAAAGATTTCGCTGATTTAGCAATCAACTACAACTCTAAAGAAGAGTTCTTAGCTGCTGACTTTGGAGGTATTACTGTTGCTGATAAGTTAACTGAGCAAACAGGTGTTATTGGTGAGAAAATTGACATCAACGGTTTCGAAAAATTGGAAGCTCCGTATGTTGGTTCGTACGTTCACATTAACAAAATTGCTGCTGTTGTTGGTTTATCTGCTAACGTTGACAATGCTGAAGAGTTGGCAAAAGACTTAGCTATGCAAGTGGCTTCTATGGGAGCAACTACATTATCTTACAAAGATTTTGACCCTGCGTTTGTAGCCTCTGAAACAGAAGCTAGAATTGCGGCAATTGAAAAAGATAACGAAGAATTAGCACGTTTAGGAAAAACGTTGAAAAATGTTCCTCAGTACATTTCTATGTCTCAATTGACAGACGAAGTAATGGCAAAAGCAGAAGAAGAAGCAAAAGCACAATTGGCTGCTGAAGGAAAACCAGAAAAAATTTGGGATAGAATTTTACCAGGAAAAATGGAAAGATTCATCTCTGATAACACAACTTTAGACAAAGAGCAGTGTTTATTAGACCAAGATTTTATCAAAGACGATAAGAAAACTGTTGCACAATACGTTTCAACTTTTGGAGACGTTGAAGTAACAGGATTCAAACGTGTATCTTTAGGATAAGCAATATACGCTTCGGCGTTTTTATATAGCAAAAAGGATTGTCACTATTGACAATCCTTTTTTTTATTTTTCTAGTAACAACCACAGCTTTCAGCTTCATAAGTTCGAAAGCCACAAAATGCACCAATGGTTTCACCGCAAGCATAACCACCTTGAGTTTCACAATTCATAGTATCTTCGCAATCACCAAGTTCAGTGTCTTGGTTACACATAGCTATAAAAGTTTCTTCATATCCGCCTTTAAGACTTTTAAAATTAGAAATTGCTATCTTATTAAGTTGTAATGTTGTAAGATTCTTTTTTTTCATGGTAAATGATTTAAAATTAATTCATTAAATTAATGAAAAATATTACAAATATCCTAAAAGAAGAATTCCCCTTTAACGTTAACTTTTTTAGTTTAAAAACATCCCACAACAAAAAAAGTTGCCACATGGACAACTCTTTTTTTTCTTTTTCATAACTGCAATTTTTACAACTGTTGCTTTGTAAGCAATATTTTAATTCAATAGTTTCACTACTGAAATGACCTGTTGCATCAATAGTACTAAGCGGGAGAACAATTGGCATTGCCAAGCGATGCAACACCAACACTTTATTTAAGACTGTTTCAGTATAATACCAACTAACAAAAACATATACTTTATAAAGATGCTTAATGCACTATGTTTAACTGCTTTACAAAGATATTTAGGATACGCTTGCAAATATGTTAACGATGTCTTAATAAAATTTCAATTTCAATTAAAAGAAGTTATGTCTACTATAAGAGCTTTTTATGTGTAATGTTTTTATGTTGTCAAAATTTTATCTGAACGAAAAATAAAAAAACTCCATTTTCGCTTTTCAAAACATTTTTGTAGACTTCATTATTTGCTATATTTGCAAAACTCATCACAGAACACAATGCAATACAAAAGAATTTTACTAAAACTATCGGGCGAAGCGCTCATGGGCGAAAGACAATACGGAATAGACCCAAAACGTTTAGCCGAATATGCTGAAGAAATAAAAAAAGTTGTTGACTTAGGAATTGAAGTTGCCATTGTTATTGGTGGTGGAAATATCTTTAGAGGTGTTGCCGGTGCAAGTAATGGTATGGATCGCGTACAAGGCGACCACATGGGAATGTTAGCCACGGTAATTAACGGACTTGCATTGCAAAGCGCTTTGGAAGATGCTGGCATTTACACACGTTTAATGACCGCACTCGAAATTAAAGAAGTTGCAGAACCCTACATCAAGCGAAAAGCCATTCGTCACCTTGAAAAAGGGCGTGTTGTCATTTTTGGTGCAGGAACAGGAAATCCGTATTTCACAACCGATTCTGCCGCTGTATTACGCGCTATTGAAGTGAATGCAGATGTCATTTTAAAAGGAACACGTGTCGACGGAATTTACAACGAAGACCCAGAAAAAAATACAAAAGCCATCAAATTTGATCACATTTCTTTTGATGAAGTATTGAAAAAAGGTCTCAAAGTAATGGACACTACAGCCTTTACACTAAGCCAAGAAAACGAATTGCCAATTATTGTGTTTGACATGAATACCAAAGGAAATTTACTCAAAGTAGTTTCTGGAGAAAACATTGGCACAAAAGTGAATTTGTAATTTAAAACTGGCGTAGTTTTTGATTTTATTCGATCGAAATAAAAAAAATTAATATAAATTAGTATGATGTAACGTTAAATTGCATGAAATTAATTAAAAGATAATTATGAACGAAGACGTTAAATTTATAATAGACACCACAAAAGAATCCATGGACAGTGCCATAATGCACTTAAATAAACAATTATTAGGAATCAGAGCAGGAAAAGCTTCTCCAGCCATGCTATCAAGTGTGATGGTTGAATATTACGGCTCACAAACACCTTTGGCGCAAGTTGCCAACGTAAACAGTACCGATGCGCGTACCATTACTATTCAACCATGGGAAAAAAGCATGATTTCTGAAATTGAAAAAGGAATCTTAGTAGCAAATCTCGGATTCAACCCAATGAACAATGGAGAATCTGTTATCATCAATGTGCCACCACTTACAGAAGAACGTCGTAAGGAATTGGCAAAACAATCCAAAGCAGAAGCAGAAGACGCTAAAGTTGGTGTCAGAAATGCTCGCCAAGATGCTAATAAGGAAATCAAAAAGCTAGACATTTCTGACGATTTAAAAAACAATGCCGAAATTGATATTCAAACATTGACAGACAAATATGTAAAGAAGATTGACGAAATTTACGCCATAAAAGAAAAAGAAATCATGACGGTGTAAAAAACGTTAAACTTATAATAAACTAAGAATAAAGCGACCTGAGGTCGCTTTATTTTTTGTAACATTATACTTCCTTTTTCGTTATATTTAAAATACGTAATGAAGGTGGATTGTACGTTCAAGATTGATAGTTACATACAAAGGTTTCGACCAATTTTCAACTGACCATTAAAACATACCCTACTAGATGAAAAAATCAGTATTGATTTTTATTGTATTGCTCACTTCTTTTGCTGCCGTTGCACAACAAAGAATTTCAGGAATTGTCATTGACAAAACTTCCAAAGCATCGCTGCCATTTGCGAATATTTCTATCTCAAAAACAAAAGGAACCATCACTGATGCAGAAGGGAAATTTAATCTTGTATTAGATGATGACGTTATGTCCATTAAAATTTCCTATATAGGCTACAAAACCGCTGTGATTCCTATTTCGAAAAATACCAACTATCTAAAAGTACAATTGCAACCTTCGCAAGAAGCATTGGACGCTGTAGTACTGTACAACAAAGAAAATCCTGCATTGCAAATCATGCGTGATGCGATTGATAGAAAGAAAGAAAATGATCCTGAGCGCAAACTGAATTCGTTCAAATTAACAGCGTACAACAAACTATTGGTCACAGCGAATCCAGATTCTATCAACGGGCAAATTGATTCTGTTTTCACCAAAAAAGACGGCAAACTCATCTTCAAAGAAGTCGATTCAACCAATTATAGTTTTAAAAAAGATATCACGCGAAGTCATATTTACATGACGGAAAAAGTCAGCGAAATTTCGTTTACAGACTCCAAAGGAAAACGCGAAAAAATTCTAGCTACACGCATGGCAGGATTTAAAGAACCGATTTATGAACTTTTGGGCATTAAAATTCAGTCGTTTTCCTTCTACAACAACAAATATGAACTTTTTGGAACGGCGTATGCGGGACCGATGGCGGGAAATGCACTTTCCAAATACAAATACAAAATTTTAGATACGGTGAGCAATAACAATCGTGAATCGTATATGATTTATTACAGTCCCCAAAAAAAAGAAGAAACTTCGGGACTCGAAGGAATTTTGTATATCGACCGTGAGTCGTACGCGCTTCAAAAAGGAATTGCAGAAATAAAAGGTGTGATTGACATCAAAGCCGTTCAAAACTTTGACTATAACGAAACTTTTCAAGTATGGTTTCCAACCGATAAAGAAATTCAAATTCGAAAAGGTAAAACCGACGAACCTGTGACGATTTTTGGAACTTCCGTTCGTGTATCGCGCAGCACACAACAAGACAGCATCAAAACAGTAAATACCAATAAGCAAGATGTGAGCGACTTTGTTTATTTAATTTCTAAAACGAAAAACTTTGATTTATCGCTCAACAAACCTGTGACCATTCGTGGACGCGGTTTGGAAATTGAAATTGAAGACCAAGCACATAACCGAGATGAAGCGTATTGGAATCAATTCCGAACAGATAGCATTACCAAACGCGGAAAGGAAACCTATTTTGTGTTGGACAGTATTATTGAGAAAGACGATGTAGAAAAAGATATTTACCTAGCGCGAAAACTCATCAGAGGATATTACCCGACAAAATATGTCGATTTGGATTTGCGCTACTTGATAAAATACAACAACTACGAAGCCTTTCGTTTGGGACTTGGTGGCGTTACCAATGCGAATTTTTCTACCAAATACCGCATCAATGCGTATGGAGTGTATGGAACGCGCGATCAAGATTTTAAATTTGGCGTGGGCGCTGCAGCGCGATTGGACAAACGAACACAAACGTGGTTTGGCATGTCGTACACGGACGATTTGGTGGAAACTGGAAGTTCGCGATTTATTACAGATAGACGCGCTTTTTCGTTGTTTGAACCGCGATTATTCAACATTGATTTGTTCTATGAAACACGACGACTCACAGCCAATATCGAACACCAAATTACGGCGAAAACACATGCGAACTTGATGCTTTCTAAAAGCAATATAGAATCAACCTACGATTACGGATTTGTCAATAATGGTGAAATTTTCAACTCGTACGAAATCACGGAAGCTACCTTTTCGGTGCAATGGAATCCATTTAGTGAGTACATGCAAACACGTCACGGTCGAAGTGAAATAAAGCGCGGATTTCCACAATTTGCATTTCAGGCAACGCAAAGTTTTGATGGCTTTTTAGGAGGCGATTTCAATTATACAAAATTTGATGCGCGTATAGCGTATGAAATTAGTCCTCTCAACAAAGGTGTAACTTCGTTTTTGATAAAAGGTGGATTAGGTTTGGGCGATATTCCAATTTCGCACTTGTACCACACTTCGCCAAACAATCCAAACAAAGACGTGCTTTTACAGCGTTTTTCCATTGCTGGAAGAAACAGTTTCGAAACCATGTATTTCAACGAATTTTTCTCTGACAAATACGCGATGTTTCAGGTAAAACATCAATTCAAACCATTTAAAATAGGTAAAAGTTTTCGCCCAGAATTGATATTAATTTCACGATTTGCCATTGGTGATGCAGACAATATTGAACGTCATTTAGGACAACAATTCAATTCGTTACAACACGGTTTTTCAGAATCTGGTTTTGAAATCAATCAGCTATTTGCTGGTTTCGGTTTGAGTTTTATGTATCGTTACGGTGCATATCACCTACCAAAGTTTGAAGATAACCTCTCATTTAAATTCACGTATTATTTTAGTTTAGGATTCTAGCGGACTTCAATCGTTTTTCCTAAATTTGCACGAGCAAAAACGGAACAATGATTAAATGGATAAATACGCGCTTCTGGGCAAGTGTCGCACGACTGATTCTTCGCAATAGAATAATCATTTTGACACTTGTGGTAGGAATGACGATATTTTTAGGATATCAATGGAAAAACATGCGTTTCTCCTATACGGAAGCGAATTTATTGCCTGACAATCACCCTGTTAACAACGAATACAACAAATTCCTTGGTATTTTTGGGGAAGAAGGCAACTTAATCATTCTTGCCGTAAAAGACAGCTCACTATTTACTCCAGAAAAATTCAATGCATGGAATCGCCTTAGCAAGCGTTTTTATGCGAAATCGGAAGTAAGTGCGGTGATTTCGACAGACAATCTTAAAAAACTCATTAAAGACGACGAAAATCAACGCTTTGATTTGGAAGATTTGGTCAAAGGAAAAATCAAAACCCAAGAAGAAGCCGAAGCCATTCGCGATGAACTTTTTCAAAATTTACCGTTCTATAAAAGCTTGCTGTTTAACGAAGAAGGAACCATCCGTACAGCCGTTTATTTAGATAAAGAAATTGTAAATACCGCCACGCGAAAAGATTTTATCTACAGTGAAGTTTTACCAATTATAGAAGAGTTTGAAGCCGAAACTGGCATGGATTTGCGCGTGTCGGGAATGCCATACATTCGCACACTCAACTCGCAAAACATTGTCGACGAAATTGGTTTGTTTATTGGTGCTGCCTTGCTCATTACCAGTTTAATTTTCTTTTTCTTCTTCCGCTCATTTCGCGCTACATTTATTTCGATGATCGTCGTAATTATTGGTGTAATGTGGTCGTTTGGCGTGATTGGTTTGTTGAATTATGAAATCACCGTATTAACAGCCTTGATTCCGCCACTAATCATCGTGATTGGAATTCCGAATTGTATCTTCTTTATCAACAAATATCAGCAAGAAGTCAAAAAACATGGAAATCAGGCAAAATCGTTGCAACGTGTAATTTCTAAAATTGGAAATGCTACGTTGATGACCAATATGACAACTGCGGCTGGTTTTGCGACGTTTATCATCACGGAAAGTAAACTTTTAAAAGAGTTCGGAATTGTAGCATCAATCAACATCATTGCGATTTTTATTTTGTCATTGTTGATTATTCCAATCATATACAGTTTCATGGCATTGCCAAAAAAGAAGCACTTGCATCACTTAAATAAACGTTGGATTGGTGCTTTTGTGTCTTGGATGGAAAAAATGGTGCGTCATCACCGATTTGCCGTATATGCTGTTTCGGTAGCGCTACTCGTAGTCAGTATTATTGGAATTTATCAAATTCGAATTTCAGGAAGTTTGATTGAAGATATGCCACAACGCGCAGATTTCTTTAAGGATATTCGCTTTTTTGAAGAAGAGTTTGACGGCATCATGCCGTTGGAAATTTTGATTGACACTAAAAATAAAAACGGTGTAACCAAACTTCCTACACTCAAACGCATGGAAAGATTGGAAGAGTTAATTGAAGAAACGCCAGAGTTGTCGCAGCCCATGTCTATTGTAAGTTTGGCAAAATATTCGCGTCAAGCGTATTTCGGTGGATTGGCAAAAAACTACTCCTTGCCTACTTCCAATGAAAATTACTGGATTTCCTCATTTGCCGCGAAATCAAAATCGGAAGCCAATTTATTAGCAAGTTTTGTAGATTCTACGGGAAGATATGCACGTATTACAACGTTTATGAAAGATATCGGCACCGACCGAATGGAGCGTATCGAAGAAAATTTACAAAATAAAATAAACAACACGTTCCCAGAAAAAAAATACGACGTTACCATGACAGGAAAAGCGTTAGTTTTCCTCAAAGGAACCAAATACTTGGTGAATAACTTAATCATGTCGCTATCGTTAGCAATCTTCTTGATTTCGTTGTTTATGGCGTATTTATTTCGCTCGTTTCGCATGATTTTAATTTCGTTAGTACCCAACTTACTTCCGCTATTAATTACGGCTGGAATGATGGGCTTTTTAGGCGTTCCTATCAAACCATCGACGATTTTGGTATTTAGCATCGCATTTGGAATTTCGGTAGACGACACGATTCACTTTTTGGCAAAATACCGCCAAGAATTACAAAGCAATCACTGGCGCATTCGAAAATCCGTATATGCCGCTTTACGCGAAACTGGTGTGAGTATGTTTTATACATCTATCGTATTGTTCTTCGGGTTTTCGGTATTTATGATTTCCAGCTTTGGTGGAACGGTTGCTTTGGGCGGATTGGTTTCTGCAACCTTACTCTTTGCCATGTTGGCAAACTTGCTGTTATTACCTTCTCTATTGCTTTCGCTAGAACGTAGCATTGCCAACAAACGTGTATTAAAAGAGCCTAACTTTAGAATTTTACCGGAAAAACCAAACAGAAAACTTTCAGACTTGGTACGTAGAAAAAATAGAAATAATAAATCTTAACGGATACTAAACATGTTATGTTGTAAGAAAAAAGATGGTATCTTTGCAAAACAGCTATAAAAAATAAAGCCTGAAGCTGTTGGTACAGCATTCAGACTCTATTCGGTTCCCCCAAACCTACCTTAATTTTCTTAATCATTGAAGACAAATTAAGATTACAATTGATTAATAGCCATGACAAATATATGTCAACATGTTGCTTTCAGACAAGGGGAAAAATCCCCTTTTTGGTAGGTAATACCCTTTAATTTATAGGTATTTCTACGCTTTGTGGAATTCTCGCAACATAAAAACATAGTCTTCTCACAAAATCTACGTGCATTTCGTATCAATTTTACACACTAAGTTTTTAATCTGTTCAATCTATTTTTAGGAATTCTCATCAAATTGATTTCATTAAGAATCATATCTATTCGCATCAAAAAATTATTGTAGCCTATTTCATAAGTTTTCACTAATAAACTATATTTGTCGCCTAAAATATTAGAGAGATGAAATCATACACAGTCGCTGAGTTACTAAGCTCAGAAACATTACTACAAGAAGTTACTGTAAAAGGTTGGGTACGAACATTTAGAGCAAATCGTTTTATTGCTTTAAATGATGGATCAACCATCAATAATATTCAATGTGTGGTTGATTTTGAAAATACAAACGAAGAAACACTAAAACGCATTGGTACAGGCGCTGCTATTGCTGTAAAAGGTGAATTGATTGAAAGTCAAGGAAAAGGACAAAAAGTAGAAATTCAAGTTACTGATATCGAAATATTAGGTGATGCTGATCCGGAAGAAGTATCGGAAACCGTAATGCAACCTAAAAGACATACGTTAGAATTTTTACGTAAACAAGCACACTTGCGTACGCGTACAAATACTTTTAGCGCGGTAATGCGTTTGCGTTCGTCGTTATCGTTTGCCATTCACAAATATTTTAATGAGAATGGTTTCTACTACATGCACGCACCAATTATTACAGGAAGTGATGCAGAAGGTGCCGGAGAAATGTTTCGCGTGACCACACTCGATGCTAAAAATCCACCGTTGGATGACGATGGAAATGTTGACTATTCAAAAGATTTCTTTGGAAAGGAAACGAATTTAACAGTTTCTGGACAGTTGGAAGCGGAAACCTACGCAATGTCTTTAGGAAAAGTATATACATTTGGACCAACATTTAGAGCCGAAAACTCAAATACATCACGTCATTTGGCAGAATTTTGGATGATTGAACCCGAAGTTGCTTTTATGGATTTGGCTGGAAATATGGACTTAGCAGAAGATTTTATGAAATCGGTGTTGAGTTATGTGTTAGAACACAATGCGGATGATTTGGCGTTTTTAGAAAACCGTTTGATTCAAGAAGACAAATCAAAACCACAAGCAGAACGCAGTGAAATGACCTTAACAGAGAAGTTGCGTTTTGTGATTGATAACAACTTTAAGCGTGTAAGCTATACAGAAGCGATTGATATTTTACGCAATTCAAAACCGAATAAAAAGAAAAAATTCAAATACATCATCAACGAATGGGGCGCAGATTTACAAAGTGAACACGAACGTTTCTTGGTAGAAAAGCATTTCAAATGTCCGGTGATTTTATTTGATTATCCAGCAAATATCAAAGCGTTTTACATGCGTTTGAACGAAGATGAAAAAACGGTTCGCGCTATGGACATTTTATTCCCAGGCATTGGAGAAATTGTCGGCGGTTCGCAACGTGAAGAGCGCTTAGACGTATTAAAGGAGAAAATGGCTGCTTTAGACATTCCTGAAGAGGAATTGTGGTGGTATTTAGAACTTCGCAAATACGGAACAGCAGTACATTCAGGTTTCGGACTCGGATTTGAGCGTTTGGTAATGTTTGTGACAGGAATGAGCAACATTAGAGATGTAATTCCATACCCAAGAACTCCACAAAACGCAGAGTTTTAAATTTTAAAAAATAAATTCTATAACCAAGCAGTCATTTATTTTGAATGACTGCTTTTTTATTTCTTCTTGAAAAAACATCTTACAATTTCTTTCCAAAGACAGGAATTCGTTTGCTAATTTTTGATGCGTAATATACTTTACCATCGAAGTTTGTTATATTTGTGTAACACTTACACACAATTCATGAGAAAAAGTTTTTACAGTATCGTAACAATGGTATTATTTTTGGTGAGCTGTTCCCAGAAAAGTACAGACAAAGTCAGTTCCACCATTAATTTTCCGAAAGGATTTACACAAACACTAGTGTTAGGAACAGAAACTAGTGCCAACAAACAAGGTTCTTTTGAAGAAATGAGCTATGTTCATTTTCAATTGGATGAGGTCACAGCTGATAGTACGTTTGTGTTTACTGGAAAAGTGACTCGTATGCAATATAAGTCTGATATTTTTGGTGAAAAGGAAAGTTTAGACACCGAAGTGATACAATCACTAAACAGTACCAAAAGATTGAGCGCTACTGAATTGGAAATGTATAACGATATCAAACAATATTTAGATAAAGAGTTTACGTTAACACTAGATAAATACGGAAATATCATCAAAGAAGCTCAATTTAAAGGCGATGATAGTTATTTGTATGATACATCTTTTGTAGATCAATATACACCTGTGCCACTCGCATTTCCGAAAGAAAAACTCGCCGTAGGTACTACTTGGGATTTTAACACAGAAAATCCTTTGATTGCATCGCAGAAAATAAAATACGTATATACGGTTGATGACATTACTGAGGATAGAATTTTTGTAGACGTTGAAATGACGATTGATGGATTTGCTGGAATGCTAAAGAAAAACAAAGCAAAAGGCATCTATGAAATTGATCGAAAAACCAAAAGATTTATCAAAGGTGAGCGCACGATGAATATTCAAACTGGTGGCGGAAAAGCGATATACAAAATTTATGAATTATAACTAAGACCAAAAACTAATCAACAAAACCACGTGTTTTAACAGAATACCATGCTTAAACAACAACTGAATTTTAAACTATCTCAAAAACTATCTCCTCAACAAATTCAATTAATGAAGTTGATTCAATTGCCTACGCAAGCTTTTGAGCAACGATTGAAACAAGAATTGGAAGAAAATCCTGCATTGGATAGCGGAAAAGAGCAAACGGACGATTTTGATTCCGATTTGTCAAATGATTATGATGACGATTATGGAAACGAGTCAATCGCTGCAGAAGATATCAATGTGGACGAATATTTGAGTGATGATGAAATTCCAAGTTATCGTTTACAAACCAATAATTATAGTGCCGATGATGAAGAGAAAAGCGTTCCGTATGCGTCTGGAACGTCTTTTAATCAACATTTAAAGAATCAATTGAATACGTTTCGCCTTTCGGAAGAAGACCGTGAAGTGGCTGAATTTTTGATTGGCAGCGTGGATGAAAGTGGTTATATCCGCAGACCTTTGGAAGATATTGTGGACGATTTAGCATTTACACAAAATATTTTCACTTCTGTAGAACACATAGAAAAGATTTTAAATATTGTGCACGAACTGGATCCGGCTGGAGTTGGCGCACGAAATTTGCAAGAATGCTTACTCATTCAACTACAAAGAAAAGAACCGACAGCTTCTATAGAAATGGCGATTGAAATTTTGGAAAAGTCGTTTGAGCATTTTACCAAAAAACATTACAAAAAGCTATTACAGAAGTTTGATATTACTGAAGTAGAACTGCGTGATGCGATTTTAGAAATTGAGCGTTTAAATCCAAAACCTGGCGGCTCGTATGCTGGAAATACCAAAATCATAGAACATATTGTTCCCGATTTTACCATTCGTATCGTTGAAGGTGTCTTAGAATTGACCTTAAACGGTAGAAATGCTCCCGAATTGCATGTTTCTAAAGAATACAATAACATGCTTAAAGGCTATAAAGACGCCCGTGAGAAAACGAAATCGCAAAAAGATGCGGTATTGTTTATCAAGCAAAAGTTAGACGCTGCCAAGTGGTTTATTGATGCCATAAAACAACGTCAACAGACACTTTTGGTAACGATGAATGCCATTATGCATTATCAAGAGGAATATTTCCTTACAGGCGATGAGCGCAAGCTAAAACCTATGATTCTGAAAGACATTGCCGATATGATTAACATGGATGTTTCTACGGTTTCGCGTGTGGCAAATAGCAAATACGTGGATACGCCGTACGGAACGAAATTGATTAAGGAGTTTTTCTCGGAAGCAATGAAAAATGAGCAAGGAGAAGATGTTTCTACACGAGAAATTAAAAAGATTTTAGAAACTGTCATTGAAGAAGAAAACAAGAAAAAACCGTTGACAGATGAAAAGTTAGCCAGTATTTTAAAAGAAAAAGGCTATCCAATTGCACGCAGAACTGTAGCAAAATATAGAGAACAGCTCGATATTCCTGTGGCTCGCTTACGAAAGAAAATATAAATGCGCACTTTTCTCAACGTTATCTCGTACATATTTCATCCTATCTTTATTCCTGTAATGGCAACTGTTGGATTCTTTCTGGTAACGCCACGCATGTATGAATTCAACTTTAAAATAGACGTATCCATCACGATTGCCATTTTTACTGTATTCATTCCTATCTTGACATTTATTTTGTTGCGACGACTACGAATGATTGATACTGTTTTTGTGAAAGATGTACGGCAGCGTAAAATTCCGTTATACTTATATGTTTTACTGCTGTTTTTAATTGTTACCAAAATCATTTCGAAATCTATTTTTGCAGAGTTGTATTATTTTTTTGTCGCGACGCTGATTTCGGCAATATTGTGTTTGTTTTTCGTGTTGATTCGCATCAAAGCGAGCATGCACATGATGGGAATTGCTGGTTTGGTCATGTTTTTGATAGTGCTCAGCATTAGCTATCAACTCAACATTACGTTTGCATTAAGCATTTTAATTTTAATGATTGGAATTGTAGGAAGCTCGCGTTTGTACTTAAAAGCGCATACTGTTGGCGAACTGATTCTTGGGTTTGCCATTGGCGTTATTCCTCAATTGTTAGTGATGTACGATTGGTTATAAAATGTAAAACATCAAGCCTACTTTAATGGTATTTATTTGAAATTGTTCGCCATTGGTGGTAAAGGTATCATCTTTAAAAAGCTTGTTCAACCCATAATAGAAGTGAAAATTCCACGTATTGTATCCTGCACTTAGCGTCAATCCGTATTGAAAACGATTCAAATCGTCGTTTTGAAACTTTAGCTTTTCAGCATCACTGATAAATTTAGAAACTCCCGAAAAAATATATCCAACTTTGAATCCGCCGTAAATACGCCAAAATTTATATGTTTCTGCTGTAGACGTTCGCCAGCGAAATTCGATAGGCAATTCTACTTCGTGTGTTCGGTATTTATTTCGCTTAAAACTTACATCGCCATCAATAGCTTCATAAGCAATTCCGTTGTCCGTTTCTACTGCTTTTAAATTATGAAAGTAAGAATTAAAAGAATAGCCCAGACCAATTCCGATAGCTTTGTTTCGTTTTTTGTTGATGGGAAAATCGCGGATAACACCTATATGCAATCCGTTTGAAAAGTTATTTTGAGAAATGCCGCTAGGGCGATTTTGAAGGATGTTATAGGTGAATCCGATATAAATCTGGTCTTCACGGTACTTATCATCAGGAATTGTGTCTTGAATGGACTCTTCTTGTGCAAAACCTGCTTGCATTCCTAACAAGATTACAATTCCAATAACAATATGTTTCATTTGCGATGTATTTTAAAAACGATTGCTTTGTGGATTCTATGACAAGATAACATAAAAAAAGCACTCTTAGTAGAGTGCTTTTCTATAAAAATTTAAGATTTTCTATTTGTAATTTTGACTAGCTTCACCTTTTCTAGTGGTGTAGTTAATCTTTAACGCGTTGATTTCACGAAGTTGTTGCTTGATATCTGCTACCAATCCCATATTCGTTTCTCCATCAACTTTTAAAGCTGTAATGGCAACATATCTGAACTCTTGACCAACATCATTGTTCAGCGTATTAAACCAATAATCTTTAATTTCATCAACATTTGCAAACTTATCATTTAACTGAATTTTTGCTTGTGCTCCTACTTCCTTTTGATATCTTTCATGAGGTTTTCCTGCATAAATATAAATGATAGGATCATTTTTATCTAGCTTCTGCACTTGGTCTGCATACGGGAAATCTTGTGCTACTTTGTAATCATCTTTCTTAAACGTGGTTACCGTCATAAAGAAAAATAATAACATGAATACAATATCTGGTAATGCTGCTGTAGAAACAGGTGGTAATTCACCACTTTTTTTCTTTTTAAATTTAGACATAGTAACTACGTTTTTAATTATTTGTTTCTGCTTCAGATATTTTCAAAGGAAATAACTCTTTAATTACTTCCATTTTCTCTTTTAAGTCTTCTTTTACTGATTCATCGACTTGAGGATCAGCAACGACACTTTCCATTTCTGTAAAATCTCTTTGATACAAACGTTGTGCTTCACGGTTTCTCAACACATTGTATGCACCTACGAGTTCATTTTGTACAGACATGAACGTTTTATAGTTTGTCTCTCTATCGTTTCGTACAGAAATAATCGCTTTGTTGGGATGATCTGAAGATTCTGGATCCTTCTTACCTTTACAATATGTACAAGGCTCACCTTTTTCGTTAGTTCCGCCACCGTTATCAAGGAATTCTATTGCTGCTTTGCGCAAATCTTTGATATCCATGATTTCTTCTTCAACCAAAAGATCATTGTTTTTATTTACCAATACTGTAAATAAGTTCTTTTGCTTGATGATTGGTGGTGTTACTCCAGGAGGCGGCATTGGAGGCAACTTACGGTTGATTCCTGCATCCTCTTGGAATGTAGTAGTTACTAAGAAAAAGATAAGAAGTAAGAATGCAATATCGGCCATCGAACCTGCGTTCACTTCTGGTATGTTTCTTCTTCCCATAATTATTTGTTAAGTGTTTTCTTGATTCCAAATCCAATCATAGACAAAATTGCTATGGCTGCTAAAAAGTAGAACATGTAAATACCTGTTCCTACATATTTAGATTCTGTTGCGGTTACTTGTATATCGTCTCCTAGATTTTTCGGAATTACGTCACTTGCAGCTACATAAGACAGGATTGCGATGATGGCAAATACTGCTAAAGAAATCAATGTTTTCTTTAACGCCTGTGGATTGGTAGCCAAGTTTTTAATTCCAAAGAACAATGCAATTGCCGAAGTAACAATAACCAATACTTCACCTGCAATAATCATTCCATTTCCAGTTGAATTGTCCGTAAGTATCATAATATAGAGAATTAACCCTATCAATGCTATTACGGCAATTAAAATTGTTAGTATTAATTTTAAAGTTTTCATATTATATATTGTATTGTATAAAAGTTGATAGTCTTATTTCTTGTAACGAACTAATAAATCTATTAAAGAAATAGATGAATCTTCCATATCGTTTACAATACTATCAATTTTAGCAATAATATAGTTGTAGAAAATTTGAAGAATAATACCTACAATCAAACCGAATACAGTTGTCAATAAGGCTACCTGAATAGAACTCGCAATTAACGAAGCATCTAACGAACCTACTGCTGCAATTTTATCGAAGGCTTGAATCATACCAATTACCGTTCCCATGAAACCTAACATTGGTGCAATGGCGATAAATAAAGAAATCCAAGATACGTTTCTTTCTAATTGTCCCATTTGTACTCCACCGTAAGCAACTACTGCTTTTTCAGCGTTTTCAACACCTTCATCCATACGGTCTAATCCTTGATAAAAGATAGATGCTACAGGACCTTTTGTGTTTCTAGCTACTTCTTTTGCAGCTTCTACTCCACCACTCGCTAAAGCATTTTCAACATTTGCTAATAACTTCTTGTTATTAGTAGACGCCATATTAAGGTAGATGATTCTTTCAATACAAATAGCCAATCCTAAGATAAGACATAAAAGTACAATTCCCATAAATCCAGGGCCACCTTTAATAAAGTAATCTTTTAATATTTGGTGAATACCTTGCTCAGCACCTGCTGTTGCTTCAGCTGCGTCTTGCGCTGTTGCTACACCTACATTTAAAATCGTTAACATGGCCACAGCCATAATAGAAAATCCTTTTTTCATTTCTTTTGAACTTAAATTTTGTTAGTTAATCGGGTTAAAGATATAAAAATTTTAATAATAATGTACGATATTTTTATGCAGAGAGGAAGGGATTCGAACCCTCGATACGGTTGTGCCGTATACACACTTTCCAGGCGTGCGCCTTCGACCACTCGGCCACCTCTCTAAAATGGACGGGCAAATAACAAAAAATATTTTAGTTTTTGAAATATATCAGGTTATTTTTAAGACATTTCACCTCTAATCTGTGTTTCAAAGACTATTTTGAAGGTTGACATGTCCATTTTCCTACCAAGAAGATACATAAGCTTGGCTATCGCGGCTTCAGTGGTAATGTCTTTTCCGCTCACGATTTCAAGGTTTTTTAAGGCAACACTAGTTTCGTATTGTCCCATAATGACTTTTCCACCGGAACACTGTGTTACATTGACAAGGAAGATTCCTTTTTGTTTTATTTCTGATAAAAATTCCAAAAACCAAGGCGCTGTAGGCGCATTTCCCGCACCATACGTTTCTAAAATGATGGCTTTTATAGTGTTTGAAGCTAAAAAACCTTCTAAACTTGCTTTAGTAATGCCAGGAAATAGTTTGATTAAAGCAATATTATTATCTATTTGTTTGTGCACTTTAAATGGTTTCCCTGGAGTTGCACGCCACAAATTTTCCTTAAATATTTTTAAATGCACACCCGATTCTGCCAATGGTGGATAGTTGAGCGATGCAAATGCTTCAAAATGTTCTGCGTTTATTTTGGTAGTTCGATTGGCTCTGTAGAGTTTGTATTCAAAGTACAATCCGACCTCTTGTATTTCCGGATTTCCGTCAGCATCACGCAAGGAAGCTAATTGAATAGACGTAATGAGGTTTTCCTTTGCATCCGTGCGTAAATCGCCAATAGGCAATTGCGAACCTGTGAAAATGACAGGTTTTGCCAAGTTTTCCAACATAAAACTCAACGCCGAACTTGAATAACTCATGGTGTCGCTTCCGTGTAATACTACAAAACCGTCAAATTGCGCATAGTTTTCTTCGATGATTTCCGCAATTTTTATCCAGTTTTGCGGATTCATATCGGAAGAGTCTATCGGTGTGTCAAAGGCAACTGTTTCAATAAAACAATCCAAATGAATCAGCTCTGAAATACGCTCTAAGAGTTTGTCAAAGTTAAAAGCACGAAGCGCACCCGTTTCAAAATCTTTAATCATTCCGATGGTTCCACCTGTGTATATGAGTAGTATTCTGGGTTGGGTCATTTTTTTGTGGGTGTTGGGTTTTTGGTGTTGGGTGTTGGGTATTGGGTCGCTTTGCTTTTGGTTGTTTGTTTTTTTGTTATTCGTTTTTTGTTAATTTGTTGATTTGCCTTAACTCTTGAGTCTTGCATCTTGGCTCTTGGCTCTTGGCTCTTGGCTCTTGGCTCTTGGCTCTTGGCTCTTGGCTCTTGGCTCTAAACTTTTAAACAAAAATAACCAAATTACGGATTATATTCCGAAAATAGCTTTTGAGTTTTCTGTGGTGATTTGCGCGACTTCTTCTGTGGATAGCTGATATATTTCTGCTACTTTTCCCAATACATTGGTCACGTAACTGCTTTCATTTCGCTTTCCTCTATACGGCGTTGGCGCTAAATAAGGTGCGTCGGTTTCTAAAACAATATGTTCTAGCGGAATTTCGTGAAGAAATTTGTCAATTTTACCATTTTTAAAGGTTACAACGCCACCAATACCGAGTTTCATATTGTAACTCAAGGCTTTTTCAGCGTGTACTTTGGTTCCCGTGAAACAGTGAAAAATCCCGAAAAGGGCATCATCTTTTTCTTTTTCCAACACTTCAAATACTTCGTCAAACGCATCGCGACAGTGAATAACAATAGGAAGCTCGTACTTTTTTGCAAGTTGAATTTGATACTGAAACGCTTCTTGCTGTTGACTTAAAAATGTGGTATCCCAATACAAATCAATACCAATTTCGCCAACCGCATAAAATTTCCGTGCGGCTAGTAATGCTTCTACATGTGCTATTTCTTCTTTGTAATTTTCTTTCACATGTGTTGGATGCAATCCTGACATCAAAAAAACATGATTAGGATAGTTTTTTTCAAGCTGAAACATGCGCTCTGTATACGTAGAATCGATTGCGGGTACAAAAAAACGTTGTACACCATGTTGTATGGCGCGCTGCATCATGTCATCTCTATCTTCGTCAAAAGCTTCGCTGTATAAATGTGTATGCGTATCTGTAAGTATCATGCCGCAAAAATAGTACTTTCCATAATATTTATACTGCACTTCTTTTTAAAAGGTTTTCGCTTTTTTATATCGTTTCGTTGTTTTGATTCGTATTTTTGTGAAGAATCGAATTAGATATTTTTACAGATGAGAAAGAGTTTGCGAAAGTTTTTGCTCGACAAAGGATATACACGTGTGAAGTTGAATCGAATCAACACGAATCATTACGAAGTAAAAGCAAAGATTAATGGTGTGGAAGGAAGTTTTATTTTAGATACAGGCGCTTCTACCTCATGTGTTGGTTTTGAAGCTGTAAAGATTTTTAAGTTGAAAGCGAAAGATTCTACAATTAAAGCTGCTGGTGCTGGTGCAGTGAATATGGAAACTCAAATCGCGAAAAGCAATAAAATTCGAATTGGAAAGTGGAAAAAACAACGTGTAGCGTTGGTACTTTTTAATTTGGATCATGTAAATACTGCCCTAACACAACACGAAGCCGAGCCTGTACACGGAATTATTGGCGCTGATATTTTGCGCAAAGGAAAAGCCGTGATTGATTACGATAAAAATTGCCTGTACTTAAAGTAGGGTTTTTGTCAACACAACTGTTTTTATGTTTTTAAAAGTACTTGTTTAAAAAAACAGGTAGAATTGCGCATTTTTTTACGCGTATTTTTTAAGATTTTTACCCTATTAACTAAAAATGAGTTGTCATGACTTCCCTAACGCATAGCAATAAACGATTTACCATCCTTTTTACCATACAAGTTATTTTGCTGATTGCTGCTTTTTGTATCAACATTTACGAGTTGTTATAGTAATTTTCTCGCTTAATCTTCCTATCGCTGCAAGGAAGATGATGTATTTGATTGATAGTTAATCTTGTCTAATGTTACTTTTTGTTGGTGCTTGTATAATTTCACTACTTTTATACTTCGTTCTTGATTTGGCGCGCCGTAGTTGGTATATACAGTATATTTTAAATAGGTAGGATTGCTATTGTCTTCTTCTTCCAAACTTTTAATATTCACAATCCATTCGCCCGTGTTATTTGTATCATCAATAATAAATTCTTCCATGTGATAACCGTTTTTCACCTCATCTATCAGACGGTCTTTTTTAGCAGAAAGTGTATGTTCCCATGTGTAGAATTTTTGTGACGGATTGACAAATTGAAATTCAAATTTAGCATCTGGTCGATTCCATTCCAATACCAAGCGCACATCATATTTAAATGTTGCTTTGAGCAAGTTTGAAGGAATGTCTTTATAATCAAGTTCTACTCTATGTCTGCGCAGTAATTGTTGCATTTCGCTCAAAAGCGGCTTTTCCAATCCAGAAAAATCTATGTTTTCAAACGAATCCGTGAGCATTTTTATATACAAATCCAACGATTCTTGATAGTTTCCAGCACGCTTATACGCCAATGCCAAATCGCGGTACGATTGTGAAGCATTTGGCAACAACACTGCAATGCGTTGATAGACTTCTTTTGCCTTTTCAAATTCGCCCATTTCTTCTAGTTTATATGCCAAGCTTTTCAAAGCTTTCGGATTTTCCTCCGCTAATACTTCAATGTTTTGCAAAATCCCTAAGGCTTTATCTTTTCCCCAACGCTTAAAATATTCAGCCGTATCCAAATAATATGGAATGGTATTTCGATTTGCATTTTGCTGTTGTTTTTTAAATATTTCAATGGCTTCAGCGTATGTTTTTGCCGATTCCAATTCTAAAATATACATTGGTTTTTCGTCCACATTATAAATGAGCGGAATCCTTTCTTTGTAATCGTTATTGGTTGCCAATGCTGTATTTACAATAGTTCCATTCGCATCTTTTTTTAAGAATCGATTTTTGGATGTGATTAAAATAGTTGGTTTTCCACCGTACAATATGGTAGATTCTATCGATTTTAAAATGACAATATTGTCAATCGTCCTTAACTCTATATCGTCTAAACTTCCACGAAAAGGAAAACCATCATAATACACCTGAACCGACTCACCGCGAAGCAACATTAGTGTTTGCGAATCTGAATCGATAGGTGTAAAATTCCCTGAAGTCAAACTACGGCGTGGCGATATGGAATAACGTGGAACTGTATTTGTTCCGCCGTTGTACACAAATAAACCTGCTACACTTCCGCGCAACACATCGGAGGTGTAAATATGTTGTGGACCAATATCTTCTGATGAAATGATGGTACTTGAACCAAAAGAATCGAGTGTTACTTTGCCGAATCCTGTGTCTACAAACTGTGGTTTTTTCTCTTTTTTCTTTCCTTTTAATGTTACGGGATTTAGCAATTCCGTATTCGGATTCAACACAATATCCAACGGATTTCGATTGCGAATAACCACTTCTTTGGCATCCATTCCTAAATAGCTCACCACAAGTGTATCTCCTACTTTTGCAGAAATTGAAAACACACCATCAAAATCGGTGTGCGCTACGGTAAAACTATTTTTTATTCGCACGGTAGCATTTTGTATGGAGAGATTTTTTTGTGTAGAAACGGTTCCTTTTAGTTTATTTTTTTTTACAATATTATCATTCGCCCTTAGATAGATTTTATCAGATACAGAAAGATATTTTTTTAGTTTAGACATTTCTGTTGTGACCGTTTTATAACCGTTTGCTAAAAGCTGAAAACGGTCATTTTCACGTACCCAACCTTCATCAAATGACATGGTAAATTTTCCAGAAGCGTCTGTTACGGCTTTGATGTCTTTGTCTAAAAATTCAACATTTACATACGGAATGGGTTCTTTGGTTTCTGTGTCTAAAATATAGGCATCAATCGTAATTTCATATTGCGCAAAAGCTGCGATTGTAAATAGGAATAGTATAAAAGTGGTCGTTATTTTTTTCATAGCTGATGGTTTTCCAAGTCGTAATTCAACGCTCATTTTAAACTCTTAAGTTACTGAAAATAAAGACATCAACCAATATGTGAATTCTTAAAAAAAGTTAATTTACAAAACGCCACAAAAAAAGCCATTGCGTTTCCACAATGGCTTTTAATGACATATACAGTCGGTTTTTATAATTCCAATGCTTTTTTCACATTGTTGTCCATTAATAATTCTTCTGGATTTTCCAACGCTTCTTTTACGGCTACTAAGAATCCTACAGATTCTTTTCCGTCAATAATTCTATGATCATACGATAGCGCAACATACATAATTGGTCGAATCACTACTTGTCCATCCACAGCAACTGGTCGTTCTACAATGTTGTGCATTCCTAAAATTCCAGATTGTGGCGGATTGATAATTGGCGTAGATAACATACTTCCGAAAACACCTCCGTTAGAAATGGTAAATGTTCCGCCGGTCATTTCATCCACAGTAATTTGTCCATCGCGAGCACGCAATGCCAATCGTTTTACTTCCGCTTCAACACCTCTGAAGGATAGGTTTTCAGCATTTCTAATGACAGGAACCATCAATCCTTTTGGTCCTGAAACCGCAATACTGATGTCACAGAAGTCGTAGCTTATCATTTCTTTTCCATCAATCATAGAGTTAACTGCTGGATATAATTTTAACGCACGAACCACTGCCAATGTGAAGAAAGACATAAATCCTAAACTTACGCCGTGCTTCGCTTTGAAAGCTTCTTTATATTCTTTACGTAAAGCAAAAATTGGCGACATGTCAACTTCGTTGAACGTAGTTAACATTGCCGTTTCGTTTTTAGCGGATACCAAACGTTCTGCCACTTTTCTACGTAACATGGATAGTTTTGTACGCTCTGTACCGCGCGAACCGCCTGTTGGTGTTCCCATACTTGGTTGTGCTTTTACGGCATCATCTTTCGTAACACGACCGTCTTTTCCTGTTCCTTGTACTTCGTTAGCACTCATTCCTTTTTCAGCTAGTACTTTTTTAGCCGCTGGAGAAGCTGTTCCTGTTGCGTATGTTTTTGCTGGTTCTGTCGCTTTTGGTGCTTCAGGTTTTGCAGGCTCAGGTTTTGGTGCTTCCGCTTTCTTTTCTTCTTTCGGAGCATCGCCTCCGCTTGGTTTCTCTGCACTTGTATCAATTAAACAAACTACTTGTCCAACTTCTACCGCATCGCCTTCTTCTGCTTTTAAGGTGATTGTTCCACTAGCTTCTGCTGGCAACTCTAAGGTTGCTTTATCAGAATCAACCTCAGCAATTGCTTGGTCTTTTTCTACGTAATCGCCGTCTTGTACTAACCATTCTGCAATTTCTACTTCAGTGATGGATTCTCCTGGCGAAGGAACTTTCATTTCTAAAATCATCGTGTTCTATATTTTAGTTTTTATTTTGTTTGTTTTTAGAATGTTCACTCGAACAAGCGCAGCGAACATTGTGTGTTATGAAATATTTTTTGACTGAATTTAAATCAACTCTATTTCTTAACGCATGTTATCTTTTGTTTTGTCAAAGACATACGCAATGACTTCTTCATGACGACGTTTGGAACGAACGGCACTTCCTGCGGCTGGCGCTCCGTAAAATCTTCTTGAAGCTACTCTGAAGTTTCGAACTTCTTCCATGTGCATGAGTAAATGACCATACGCTCCCATGTTTCTAGGTTCTTCTTGTGCCCAAACGACATCGTCCGCGTTTTTATATTTTGCTAATATGTCTTTAATTTTTGTTTTTGGTAATGGGAACAATTGCTCCAATCGTACCAAAGCTACGTCTGCTTCTCTACCTTGCTTTTCGCGCTCTTCTAGTAAGTCGTAGTAGAATTTACCTGTACAAAATACTAAGGTTTTTACTTTTTTAGCATCTGCATTCACATCGTCAATGAGTGTTTGAAAGCTTCCCGTTGCAAATTCTTCACGTGTAGATACTGCTTTTGGATGACGCAATAAACTTTTTGGCGTAAATACAATCAAAGGCTTTCTAAAACCTGCTTTCATTTGACGACGCAATAGGTGATAGAAGTTTGCTGGCGTGGTACAATCAGCAACAAACATATTGTCTTTAGCGCATAATTGTAAATAACGTTCCATACGCCCTGAGGAATGCTCTGCTCCTTGTCCTTCATATCCATGTGGCAGTAGCATCACCAAACCGTTTTGGGTTTTCCATTTGTCTTCTGCTGAAGAAATGTACTGGTCAATCATAATTTGCGCGCCGTTGCTAAAGTCACCAAATTGCGCTTCCCAAATCGTTAAGGTATTTGGACTTGCCATCGCATATCCGTAATCAAATCCTACCACTCCATATTCTGATAACAATGAATTGTAAATGTAGAAGTTTCCTTGATTCTCCGCTACATGGTCTAGCAACTTAATTTCTTCTTCCGATTCTTCTACTTTGACAACTGCATGGCGATGCGAAAAGGTTCCTCGTTCTACATCTTGTCCTGTGATACGCACGTCAAATCCTTCTTGCAATAACGAACCATACGCGAGTGTTTCTCCCATTCCCCAATCGATTTCATTCTTTTCAAAGAACATTGTATGACGATCGGAAACGATACGGTTTATTTTTCGCAAGAATTTTTTATCTGACGGAAGTTTAGACACTACTTCAGCAATTTGTGCCAGTTTATCTTCTGGATAGGTGGTGTCAATATCTTTTTCCATCACGCCTTCGTCTACACGCTCCAAACCTAAGTCTTTCCAAGCGTCTTGCATGAATGGTGTGATGACTGTTTTTTCTTCTTTACGAGAATCTTCTAGATTTTCTTCTAGTGAATCTTTGTATTTTTTCTCCAATTCTCGCACATAGTTTTCATCAATGACACCTTGCTTTACTAATTTTTCAGCGTAGATGTCTCTTGGATTGCTATGTTTTGAAATGGCTTTGTATAATTTTGGCTGTGTAAAACGCGGTTCATCACCTTCGTTGTGTCCGTATTTACGATATCCTAGTAAGTCAATAAATACATCGCGTTGGAATGTCATACGATATTCTAAAGCGAATAACGTTGCATGTACTACAGCTTCCGCTGCATCCGCATTTACGTGCAATACTGGCGATAGGGTTACTTTTCCAACATCGGTACAATACGTTGACGAACGAGCGTCTAAGTAGTTTGTTGTAAATCCAACCTGATTGTTGATGACAATATGAATAGTCCCTCCAGTTTTATAACCGTCAAGTTGCGACATTTGTACAATTTCATATACCAAACCTTGTCCCGCAATTGCCGCGTCACCGTGAATCACAATTGGCAATACTTCTGAAAAGTTATCTGCGTGATTTCTATCTTGCTTTGCTCTAGCGATTCCTTCTACAACAGCACCAACCGTTTCTAAGTGTGACGGATTTGGCGCAATATTCATACTGATTTTTTTACCAGAATCGGTTTCTCTATCAGAAGTCAATCCTAAGTGATATTTTACATCACCATCAAAAATAGCTTCGGCGTAGTCTTTTCCATCAAATTCGCTAAAGATGTTTTTTGGCGATTTCCCAAAGATATTTGTCAATACATTCAAACGACCTCTGTGCGCCATTCCTAAAACAAATTCTTTTACACCAGCATCTGCCGCAGCTTCTACCAACGCATCCAACGCAGGAATGAGCGATTCTCCACCTTCCAACGAGAAACGTTTTTGTCCAACATATTTGGTATGTAAAAAGTTTTCAAAGGAAACTGCTTCGTTTAGTTTTTTAAGAATTTGCTTCTTTTGGTCTGTAGAAAACTTTGGGTGATTGTCGTTGACATTCAACTTTTTCTGAATCCACTCAATTTGCTCCGGTTTTCTGATGTACATGTATTCCACACCTATAGATTCGCAATAAATACGCTCTAAGTGCTCTACAATTTTCCGAAGTGTGGTTTTTCCGATGCCTAAAATTTCACCTGCTTCAAAGGTTTTGTCTAAGTCGCTTTCGCTTAAACCGAAGTTTTCCAAGGCTAGTGTTGGCTCGTATTTTCTACGTTCGCGAACAGGATTGGTACGTGTAAATAAGTGTCCGCGCGTGCGATATCCGTTGATAAGTTTTACTACATCAAATTCTTTTTTAACATTTTCAGGAACAACTTCTTTCGTGATGACTTGCGTTGTTTCTGAGATTTCTTCGCCATTGCTTTCCATTCCGAAATCGAATCCTTGAAAAAAGGCGCGCCAGCTTGGCTCTATGCTGTCGGGATTTTGTAAATATTGGTCATATAATTCAGCAAAATATGCTGTATGTGCTGCATTTAAAAAGGAAAATCTATCCATGTTTTTTCTTTCTCGTCTTGTTTCGACAAAATTTTATCAAAAATACAACTTTTGCTAGAAACACATCACAAGTTTTTATATATATTTATGGGAATAACCTATAAGCTTTTTTAAGAAATGAAAAAAAATGTTTTTTGCCACTTCAAAAGTCCTTTTTTGCTCTTTTTTATGTTGTTATTTTCCCTTTCGGCACTTTCACAAAATACAACCTCCAATTCGCAAGGAAGTGATTTTTGGAAACGTGTACGCTATGGTGGCGGATTGGGTTTGAGTTTTGGAAACGGTATTTTTAGCGCTACGGTAGCACCAAGTGCGATTTACGATTTTAATACACAGTTTTCAGCAGGTATTGCATTGAATTATACTTATTTTAACGATGACGATTTTTTTAGATCTACGATTATTGGCGGAAGTCTTATTGGATTGTATAGTCCGTTGCGTGAAATTCAATTGTCTACCGAGTTTGAATATATGAATGTAAACCGCGATTTTGACGATCCTATTTTTGCAGATGATAATTATTGGCAACCTGCCGTATTTTTCGGGATTGGATATACTACCAATAATTTTACCGTTGGCGTTCGGTATAACGTACTACACGATGATGAAAAGAGCATTTATGCAGATGCCTTAGTACCTTTTGTCAGAGTTTATTTTTAAACCACACTTTTTGCCATTCGCGTTTCAAAATTAGAAACGCTACTTGTTCCGAAAGTTTGACCATATCAGAACCATCAAGTGCCTTTATTTTTGTTTCGGAAACGTCGATGATGTAGAGCAAATTCAAGTATTCTGAAAATTTTTCTTGGATGAGTTGAAAGACTATCGCGTGCAATTCTCTTTTTAAAGATTCTGGAGAAATGTTGGGGGCAAACGTTTCTTCAATATTTGCTAAGGCAAAATCTTTGTTGAGTTGCGCTATCAGTTTTTCGTACAATGCTTCTTTTTGGGCATCGTCGAGGAGTTCTTGGATATGTGCATGATTTTTTGGCAACATACACAAATGTAATTATTCCCGGGTAGACTTCAATCAAAACATGGGAGAATCATGAAAAATTTACGAAAGAAGGTATTCTCCGAATTGTTCTTCACTTCAAACCATCAAAAAACTAAATAAATACGTAGTTTTATGGAGGAGTTTTAAAATAATTAGAATTACATGCTTAACCTCATCTATCTTTTTAAAAAAGCGCGTGACAGTTTTTGGTTTGTGCCTACGCTAATTATTGTGTGTAGCATTGTTTCTGCAATTGTTTTATTGTACATAGACCGCACTTTTCCCTTTGAACCCGAAGGCGTTTTGCGATTGATGTTCTCTGAAAACTCCGATTCTGGAAGAAATGTGCTCACCGTAATTGCTGGCTCCATGGTTGGCATTGCCGGAACGGTTTTTTCAATTACCATAGTAGTGTTGCAACTCGCTTCTTCACAATTAGGACCTCGATTGCTTCGTAATTTTATGTACAAACGACTCAATCAAGTGGTTTTGGGACAGTATGTTGGTGTATTTTTGTATTCCATTATTGTCATCAATGCGATAAAAGACAACAGTGAATATGCTTTTATCCCGAATATTTCTATTCTTTTTGCCATTTTTCTTGCAATTTTTAATGTGTTTTTACTGGTGATTTTTATTCACAGTATCAGTATTAGCATTCAGCCAAGCAAGATTATCAACGAACTTCGCGTCAGAATTGAGCAAAACATTCAAGATTTATATCCAGAACAGGTTGAAAAAGAAGTAACGTTAATCCCAAAAGAAGACATCAGTAATCAACTTGAAAGCATTCAAAAGTTGGAAGCAAAAGCAAGCGGTTATATTCAATATTTTGATTTGGATGCTTTGGTAAACATTGCTAGAAAACGTGAAATTATCATCAAAATATTGCACAGACCTGGAAGTTATATCGTTAAAGAACAAGCCGTTTTTGAGCTTTTTAAAAACAATTCGGAAGCTGAGTTTTCAGAAGAAGATTCACTATCGGTCGAAAAAACATATAAAATTGCCACAAAAAAAAGCTTTTTTCAAGATGTTGAATTTGGTATTCATCAGATAGCAGAAATCGCTTCTAAAGCCTTGTCGCCTGGCATCAACAATCCGTACACTGCGGCAATTTGTATTGACAATTTGACTTCTGTGTTGTGTAAATTGGTCGTAGTAAAAATTCCTGATGCTGCTATTAAAGATGATACTAATGTGCTCCGATTGATTGTGATGCAAAATTCCTTTGAAGGTTATTTAGATGCTGCTTTCAACTTGATTCGCCAATACGGAAAAACGAGTCCATTCATCATCATTGCGTTGATGGAAGCCTTGAAAACTATTCTTGATGCGGACACTGATAAAACTCATACTGAAACACTTTCAAACTATGCAGAAATCGTTATGGAAACTGGAAAAAAATCATTTCAATTACAAAAAGATATAGACGATTTGGAACATCGTTACACACTATTTAAGACAAGTTTATAATTTGATTTTTAAGTTATAAAGTATACAAAATCCTTAAATCATCCATAACGACGAGATTAACTCCTAAAAAATGAAAGATTGTCAATGGCATTTCGACTACTCCAAAAATAATCGTTAAACGTTATAAAAAACCAAACCCTTACATTTGCAAAATCGTAATCGACAACATACCAAAACGAACTAAAAGAGATTTATGATTATAAAAGTCATCATTCCTGCGTATAATGAAGAAGATTCTATTGCGAATGTTATTCAGGAAATCCCCGAGATGGTTACGGAAGTGATTGTGGTCAGCAATAATTCCACCGATCATACCGAAAAAAACGCTGCTGCTGCTGGCGCAACGGTTTTAAAAGAACCTCAAAAAGGCTACGGTTATGCGTGTTTGAAAGGAATGGAATACATTGCACAACAAGATGTAAAACCTGATATTTTGGTGTTTTTGGACGGCGATTATTCGGATTATCCTCAAGAATTGACTAAAATTGTGGCACCAATTATAGAGCAAGACATTGATTTTGTGGTTGGTGCGCGTGTAAAATCGCTTCGTGAAGATGGTTCTATGACGCCGCAACAAGTATTTGGAAATTGGTTAGCTACGTTTTTGATGCGATTGTTTTTTGGAGCAAAATTTACGGATTTAGGACCGTTTAGAGCCATAAAGTACGAAAAGCTACTGAAACTGAATATGGAAGACAAAACCTATGGATGGACAGTGGAAATGCAGCTCAAAGCATTGAAACAGAAACTTTCATACATAGAAATTCCTGTACGATATAAAAAGAGAATTGGTGTCTCAAAAGTTTCAGGAACCGTAAAAGGTACTATATTTGCGGGCATGAAAATTTTAGGTTGGATTTTTAAATATAGTTTTAAATAGATGGGATTTGATGCAGAATTTTTCAAGTTGGCACTGTCGTTTGTCGTGATGGCGATATACGGAATTGCGCTGATTTTGATTTTAATGTATAGCTTGGCACAGTTAAATTTGTTGATTAATTATCTACGAGCAAAGAAAGAAGATGAG
The DNA here is from genome assembly GCF_003054265.1 of Kordia periserrulae. Lineage (GTDB taxonomy): Bacteria > Bacteroidota > Bacteroidia > Flavobacteriales > Flavobacteriaceae > Kordia > Kordia periserrulae. The sequence goes on from NZ_QBKT01000001.1 coordinate 602,377, forward strand.
AACGCGCCACGCTTCGATTTGAACAATCCTGATGAGGTTCCGTATGTGACCATTCAGCTTCCAGTGTACAACGAATTGTATGTAATGGAGCGTTTGTTGGACAATATTGCGCTGCTAGAATACCCAAAAGACAAACTAGAAATTCAGGTGTTGGACGATTCTACGGACGAATCGGTCATTTCCACCGCAGAAAAAATTAAAGAACTTCAACAACTTGGGTTAGACATTTCACACATTCGCCGCAAAAACCGCGTTGGCTTTAAAGCCGGTGCACTAAAAGAAGGTTTGGAAGATGCAAAAGGTGAATTTATCGCAATTTTTGATGCCGATTTTCTACCCAAAAAAGACTGGCTTCAACAAACAATTCCGTTTTTTAAAGATGAAAAAATTGGTGTGGTGCAAACCCGTTGGGGACATTTAAACCGCGATTATTCCTTACTTACCAAAATTCAAGCATTCGCGCTCGACGCACATTTTACGCTCGAACAAGTCGGTCGAAATTCCAAAGGCCATTTTATCAACTTTAACGGAACGGCTGGAATTTGGCGAAAAACCTGCATTATTGATGCTGGAAATTGGGAAGGCGACACACTCACTGAAGATTTGGATTTGAGCTACCGCGCACAGTTGAAAAACTGGAAATTCAAATACTTGGAAGATGTAGAAACGCCTGCCGAATTGCCTGTAGTGATTAGTGCGGCGCGCTCGCAACAATTCCGCTGGAATAAAGGTGGTGCAGAGAATTTCCGTAAAATGTTCAAACGTGTTATTCGCTCCAAAAACATATCGTTCAAAACCAAAGTTCACGGTGTTTTACATTTGCTGAATAGCACCATGTTTTTAAACGTATTAATCGTGGGAATTTTAAGCATTCCGATGTTATACATTAAAAATACCTACGGACATTTGGAAATTTATTTCACCGTTTCGAGCTTCTTTATTATTAGTACGATTATCTTTTTTATCTGCTTTTGGTTTCCGTTTAAACGTGTACAAGGTGGCGGATTTTTAAAATTTGTTGAATACATTCAGATGTTTTTCACCTTTTTTTCCGTAGCAATGGGATTTTCGGTGCACAACTCTGTCGCTGTGTTGGAAGGTCATATGGGCAAACGCAGTGAATTTGTGCGCACGCCAAAATTCAATATCAAAAGCTTGAAAGATTCGTGGAAAAACAACAAATACATTCGCAAAAAAATATCTGCAAACACGATTATTGAAGCGTTTTTAATGGTGTATTTTTTGTTTGGAATGTACAGCGCGTATCCGTTAAATGACTTCGGATTGTTTCCGTTTCACTTAATGTTATTCTTAGGTTTTGCCTTTGTCTTTTTTAATTCCATTCGCTCCAAAGTGTGATAGCAACTGCCGCGAAATATCGTAGCGTTTCTATTGTATTCGTGCTGTTGAGCATTTTTGTATACTATTATATTGGTTATCCGCTCGTACGCACGGAAATTTCCTTACTAATTTCATTGCTCGCGCTCGGTTTTGCTTGTTTTTTAGGATTGATTCATCTTGAAAAACAACACTTTTTTTTCCTTGCGGGAATTGCCATTGTCTTCCGATTGGTTTTTGCGGGAAGCATTCCGAATTTATCACAAGACTTTTACCGTTTTATTTGGGACGGACGCATGTTGCTCGAAGGCTGGAATCCATATTTATACTTACCAAACGATTTGATAGCTTCAGGAACTGCGCCAGTAGCAGAAGCACAGGAATTGTGGCAAGGCATGGGCAATTTGAGTGCATCGCATTATACCAATTATCCGCCCATCAATCAGTTGTGTTTTGCCATTGCGGGATTGTTTGCTGGAAAAAGTATTTTGGGTTCCGTTATTGTGTTGCGCTTGTTGATTATTCTAGCAGATATTGGCACCTTGTATTTTGGGAAAAAATTGCTGAAACGACTCGGTTTGCCTGTACATCATATTTGGTTGTACATTCTCAATCCGTTTATCATTATTGAGCTCACAGGAAATTTACATTTTGAAGGCGTGATGATTTTCTTCCTAGTTTGGAGTTTGTATTTGCTACACAAAGGCTCGTGGAAATTGGCGGCAGTAGTGTTTGCATTGTCCGTTTCTGTAAAGTTGATTCCGTTAATTTTTCTTCCGATTTTGTTTCAATGGTTTACCAAACATAAAGCTTCTGAGGTATCTAAAAAGACGTTTGCTGCTATTTGGAAAGGCATGTTAAAACTTTTGAGTTTTTACGGAATTGTCATCACAACGATTGTATTGCTCTTTTTACCATTCATATCGAAAGAATTTATAGCAAACTACCAAGAAACAGTCGGATTGTGGTTTCAGAATTTTGAGTTCAACGCCAGTTTTTACTACATCGCACGCTGGATTGGCTATGAAACCGTCGGCTGGAATTTGATTAAAGAAATTGGAAGCATCACACCGATAATCGTGTTGATTTTTGTTGCAGGCATTAGTCTGTTTAGAAATAATAACAACTTCCAAAAAACCATCACGGCGTGTTTGTTTGGCTTGTCTTTTTACTTTTTTACCACCACGACCATGCATCCTTGGTATTTGGCTACGTTGTTGCTATTAAGCATTTTTACACGGTATCGATTTCCTGTTGTTTGGTCTTTTGTGATTATGTTTAGTTATTCCGCGTATCAGAATGAAGGTTCTGTAGAAAATCTGGCATTTGTAGCGTTGGAGTATGTAATTGTGTATTGGTTTTTGGTGTATGAATTGTTCTTCTATCCAACAGAAAAAAGAAACGTTGAGACAACCTAGCAAGGTATTCAAGAGAATATTCCTTATCAAAGAAGCTTTTCTTTCCTCATTTTTCCGTATTTTTAAAAGATATAACCAATTCACATACTGATTATGAAAACGTTACGCCTGTTACCAATTGCCTTTTTACTACTTTTTAGCAGTTCCTTAATTGCTCAAATTAGCGGTTCGCCAAGAGAATTTGAAACCACTACAGAAATGTACAATCAGATTCGAAAATTATTAAATACCAAAGAAAAAGTACCGTATAAAATTGATTGGGAGAATGTAAAAGGAAGTCCGTATTTAACTGAAAACTATAAATTGGCAAAGTTCTCTGTTGGAGAGAAATCGTACGGAAATATTATGATGCGTTTTAATACATACACAGACGAAATTGAGCTCTTACCAGAAGAAGGAGAAGAAGCTGGTGCCTTGATGAAACTTGACGACTCTAAAATTACATTTGGAAATACGACGCTTGCATTGTTTGATTATACCACTGAAGAAGGCGATGCTAAAAAAGGGTATTTTTTAGTGTTGAATTCTGCTGATAACATAAAGCTAGTCCTCAAAAAAAAGTGTGTATTTTCTCCGAATGAGAAAGCTTTAACCGCCAATCAGGCAGATAGAGCCGCTAAGTTTACGCAATACGATTATTTCTACATCGTGAAAGATGGTGATTTTATGGAGGTAAGTCCTAAAAAGAAAGATATTCTAAAAATCTTCCCGAATCAGAAAAACGAGATTAAAGAGTTTATCAAAACTGAAAAATTAAAACTTAAAAATCAACAAGATTTCGGAAAACTGGTGGATTATATCGCGAGCATTTCCAATATGGAATCCAACTAACTGGCTAATAGAATTTTATATCAAGCCTAAATCCTTTGCGTTTGCAATAAGATGAATGGCATTGTTGGCTTTGAAGTAAATTTTAAGCTTGCTCAATCGTTTTTCAATGGAACTTAAGCTGTTGGGTGAAACACTTCGCGCTTTTAAATCTTTGGCAATTTCATCTTGACTCAATCCTTTAGACAATAATTTCAAAAGTACAATGTCATAATCGTCAATTTCCATATCGTTTTTAGGACTTAGCGCATTGTTTACTTTTTGCGATAAGTGCTGCTCTCCCTTGAATACTTTTTTGATGGCAGCAGTCAATTCTTGCAGACTTTTTCTGCCCTTGCACACATACGCATCAATTTCGTGTTCATTGACCAATCTACGAACGCGTTGCAATTTATCTTCTACAGAATACACAATTACTTTTAAGTTGGGCTGTCTTGTTTTTAACTTTACAATCAACTCTTCTCCCGAACTTAATTTTTGTTCTCTGTGGTCTTTCACAAAAGACAAATCGGTAATCAACAAATCGTATGGTTTTTGATCTATGAGTGCTTTTTTCGCTTTTAAATCTGCATCATCACAATATTGTGCATGATGTATGGTGTCTATTTCCAATGAGGAAAGTACAGTTAGGACGCCTGTGTTGATATCGTCCATATCTTCGGCAATTAAAACTTTCGTAAACATAAGCTATTCTATCATACTGGTACATTAATACTAAACTTACAACCTTTGTCAAGTTCTGTATCAAAAGTAAGTTTTCCTTTAATGGCACGAATACGGTTTTCCGCATTTCGCAAACCATTTTTGGAAGTTTTGGCTGTAAAGCCTTTCCCATTGTCGATATATTGAATGAATAATTGCTTGTTTTGTTTTTCGATAGAAACCACTACCAATGCGGCATTGCTGTGTTTTTTCATGTTTGTCAAAAATTCTTGCAATACGCGATATACGGTAACTTTGATGTGCGAAGAAATTCCTTTCCAGATATCTGTATCGTAGCGCTTCAACAGTACATTTACCTCATCCGATTGATAACTTCGGAACAAATTACTGAGTTCATCAGGAAATGTATCGTCCGTTTCTACGGTTTGAATTTGTTTGGAAATATCGCGTGCCTGATTGTAAATGGTGTCCAACTTGTCCAACACTACTTCCTTTTCAGGATCTGTGGTTTCTAGTTGTGTCATGAGCTCGTACAAATCGTTTGCCAACTCATCGTGTACTTTGGAAGAAATTCGCGCTTCCGTAACATGTACTGTTTTTACTTTTTCAATTTTATGACGTCGTTGAATGCGTTGGTAGATGAAGAAAGTGAGAACGATGAGGACGATGAGGATTAATAATAGGATTAAAACTTGGTTTTCCTTTTTTGATGCTAAATTATCAGCTTTTATAGCAGCATTTTGGGCTTCAATTTTTTGCTCTTTTTCATCATCATAATTAAACTTAGCGTTTGCAAATTCACTTTGCACTCTATTTCTCTTTTGATTGACTTCCTTTTTTATTTTTAGATATTTAGCTATATTTTCACTTTTAGCATCAATTGTAATTAATTGCTCATAAGCTTCATACTTTACTTGATCATTATCAAGCTTATCTGCTAGTTCAATAATTTTTTTTGTATAGTTAAGTACTTTTTGCTTATCTCGTTGAACGTACATTTCAGCTAGTTTCATGTATATAGAAACCAACCCAGATATATTATTTATTTTTTCATAATATATCAGTGACTCTTGAAGAAGTGAATCCGATTTTTTGTTCAATCCATTTTTAAGGAATAATGTATGTGCTAAATTTCCATTAAAGCGAGCTCTTTGTGTTTGAGATAATTTCTTTGAACTTTCACTTAGAATATTGTTATAAATTTCAATAGCTCCTTCATAATTCTCTTTTTCTTTAAAAATATTTGCTTTTGTGTTTAAAAAAGTTCGAATGAGGTCATAACCTACTTTTTTCGTGGTTACAGAGTCTTTAGCCAAATCTAGAGCCTGATTTATTCTGTTCTCTGCATTAAGTAAATCTCCTCGCTCCTTTGCAGCAACAGCAATATTGAAATAAAGTTTACTTTTTATTTTAATGTTTTTTGATTTTTTTACATATTTTAATCCTTCTAGTGCAGACGTTTGACTCAAACCAAAGCTTCCTGTCTTTTTATCTATAGTAGAAATCTCTAAAAGTGATTTGGCAACTTGTAAACTATCATCAATTTTTTCATAAAGATCCTTTGCACTTCTGAAGTATTCATAGGACACCTTAAAACTATCCAACTCTTTAAAATTGGTCGCTTTTTTATAAAGAGCTTTAGCCATATAAAGCGTATCTTGAGTTGACTCTGCGATTTCGTATAATTTGTTTGCATAAAAAATAGCAGAATCATACTTTTCGCTCTTGTTATAGACTGATTCTAGCCTTATATACGATCGCTTTATGTACTTAGTATTGTTGTGAGTTTTTGCTAATTTCAATTCTTCATTAGCATAAAAAATAGCAGTATCATATTGTGCATTATTTTTTTTGGAAAAAGCTAAAGAGTCTAGCGAGTAAAGAGTATTTTTTATCTCATTTCTTGCCAAATCTTCTTTCTTTTCACAAGAAGAACATAAGACAATAAATACACAAAATAAAAAGAAGGATGTTGCTGGTAGTAGTTTCATCCTTCTAAAATAGTAAAAATATAATTACAGATTCTATTAATCTTTCGTAGGAGCTTCTTCCTCTTCTTCTGGCGTCATTTCTCCATCATCACCTTCCGTAGCTTGTTGTTCAAATTGCACTTCTTCTTCGGCAATAGAGTTTGGCGTACAAGAAAATAATGCGCAATTGAGGAAAACCGTAAGTATTATTAAGCTGAATTTTTTCATTTTGTTAGTGTTTAAAAATTGGACATAGGTGTTGCCGTCCGAGGAATACTCAGCGTAGTCTTTGTTCAGCAACACAGCGAAATAGAAATGGCGCCGATTTCTTGTGTTTTTGGGAAGTGAAGAGACAATCACATGTAGTTTGGCTACTTCCGGGAGCCAACCCAAATGCTTCTTATCTCAAAAATGAACCGAGCTACATGCAGGAGATCAAATTGCTATATCTCAGTGTTTAGAAATAATTTCTGTAACAAATAAACTGAGGTTTTGAATGAAAAAATGGAAAGTTTAGGGAAGTGTTTTGGAAAGTTTAGAGAAACTTTTTTCCCGATTTTCAAAAAGGATTTTTAAACGCTTTTTACAACAATAAAAGAAACCTAAAACGATAAGTAATGCATAGAGAGTTAGTATTAAGTGCTTTTAAAAAAGCGAGAAAAGAAGTGAAGGAAGCCACAGGTGTCACGATGTCCATTACAGGACTTTCAAAGAAAATTTCCGACTATCTAATGGACAGATTTCATTTCCAATACCATGAAAAAAGTCTGCGGAATAAGTACAATTTGGCAGTAAAAGAAGAAACGGTAGAACTGAAAAGCTCCGTAGCGAATTATTTGTGCCGCTATCTTGGCTATGAAAATTATGCAGATTTTATCTTGGAGAAAGAAAAAGAAGCGAATCCAATTGAAACCGCAAATGCTGAAGTTATAGAAGCAGGAAAAATAAAGAAGGAACCCACAATGGGAGAAAAACTGAAGATTATTATTCAAAAAAATAAAGTCACACTGATTTTCAGCGGATTGACATTCATGATTTTTTTCGGGTTATACGCCATCAATAAACAGCGATTTTTAGAGTGTGAAGATGTATATTGCGCAACAGAATTGTTGGAAGTGAAGAAAAAATCTTGTAAAAGAATTCAGCAGACTAAGACGTTATACGCATAGTTTCAAAATTCCCCAAAACAAAAAAACCTCCCAAAAATGAGAGGTTTACAATGTAATATGTTTTGTTCTGTTATAAATGCTTCAAGTTAATTACTTCTTGAGCGGTTAGTTCACGCCAGTGACTTCGCGGCAAATCCTTTTTTGTCAATCCAGCAAAAACAACTCTGTCCAAACGAGATACTGTATACGATAAATGCTCAAAAATAGCCTTTACCATTCCATTGCTTCCCGTACTAACTTTAATACCTACTTCGCGTTTTGTAGCTCCCTGAATCCACGAAATTTCATCTACTTCATGCTTGATTCCATGAATATGAATTCCGTCTTTTATTTTGTTGAAGTCTGCTTGACTAAGATTTTTATCTAGTTCAACATGATAGATTTTACGAACTTTTTGATTCGGATCTGTTAATTTTCTTGCCAACTGTCCATCATTGGTAAATAATAACAATCCTGTGGTTTGTCGCTCCAAACGCCCTACAGGAACTACTCTTGCAGTCGTTGCCGTTGCTACCAAATCCATCACCGTTTTACGCCCTTTTTCATCTTTAGTAGTTACTAAAAATCCTTTCGGTTTGTTCAATAAAATATAGGTTGGTTTTTCAGGATTGATAATACGACCATCAAAACGAACTTCATCCGTTAGCTGTACTTTATACCCCATTTCGGTCACAACCTTACCATTTACAGTTACACTTCCGATAGAAATATGCATATCAGCTTCACGTCGTGAACAAATACCTGAGTTTGAAATATATTTATTTAAGCGAATTCCGTCAGAATTGCTCTTTGAAGTCGGTTTTGGCGTTGTTTTTTTCTTGTAATTCGGCTGTTTTCCTTCAAAAGATTTCTTTCCTTGATACGGTTTTTTTCCTCCTTTATCATTCCCTTTTGACGAAACTTTACTTTTGCCTTGTCGCTCTTTTGCCATTATATGTATGCTCTAAATTTTTTGCAAAGATACTCTTTAATTATTCACAAACGAATATCGAGTTGATTATTCGTTTTTTTATTGTTGAAATTGTTAATGCGTTCAAAATCAACTCTTAATTTTAAGAGTGTATGAAAGCTTTTTCAACACATACAGGCAATAAGCAGACTTAAAAAGTGTTTTGAAGTTGACAACTTACATCACAAAACGCGTGTGATTTTATCCAAGATTGCTTCAATATTTAATAAAGGAATACTGAAAACGCCCGAAACAATGATGAATTTTAAAATGTTGTGAAGTAATACATATTGCGATTTTGTTTTAGAGCGATACAAAATCAATACGGAAATTAATAAAAGTGCGATACTTCCGTAAAAATAATAGCGCATATAGCCTGTATCATAATGGGAAAGTAGAAAAATTGTAACCAACACCGCAATGGTTGCTGCCGATGTAATCAGTGCTTTGGATTTTTGTTCACCATACATCACTGGAATGGTTTGGTAATTTTGCACCAAATCACCTTTGATATTTTCCAAATCTTTGATGAATTCGCGAATGAGAATTAAGAGAAACAAAAATGTAGCATGTACAAAAATGACGCTGTTTAAGTTGCCGTAGTATATAAAAACTGCAAAGAAAGGCGTAATTGCCAACGTTGCAGATGTCAAATTCCCCAAAAAAGGAATCTTTTTCATTTTATGTGAGTAAAACCAAATTCCGAAAATATAAGCGGAAAAGAAGAGAAATGCATTGAATGATACCAAACTCGCAATTCCCGCAGAGATAAAGTTTAAGATGAAATAGGTAGCAAGTTTTGTGCGCTGACTTACCAAACGATCTAACATGGATTTTTTTGGTCGATTGATTAAGTCTTTTTCTGCATCATAGAAGTTATTGATAATGTATCCTGCCGCAATGGCAACTGCAGAAGCTAAAATTAAGGCATGCAAATGTCCATCGAGCAAAATTTCCATAAAACCTTCAGTTGGCGCCAAAATAAATTTCGCTGCTAAATATTGTGCAATAACGATAATGAGAATATTATAGCCTCTTACGACAGAAAATAAGCTGAAGAGTTTGTAGTAAAATAGCTTTCGTTTTCTGGATAACATGCGTGACCAAACGTTAGAAGTTATACACTACTTCAAGTTTGTAATCTTTCAACGTCTCTTTTGTTTTTTCAATGTTTTGAGTAAATCCAAGAATGTATCCGCCGCCGCCAGAACCGCAAAGTTTTAAGTAGTAATCATTGGTTTCAATTCCTTGTTTCCACAATGAATGGAATTGCGTTGGAATCATCGGTTTGAAGTTATTAAACACAACTTTTGAGAGCGATTTTAAGTTTCCAAATAAAGATTTTATGTCACCTTTTAAGAAATCTTCCACGCAAGAATCCGTGTGTTTTATAAATTGATCTTTGAGCATTTTACGGAAACCTTCTTGCTTCATGTTTTCCATAAAAATATTTACCATCGGTGCCGTTTCGCCAATAATTCCACTATCTAATAAGAATACCGCGCCTTGTCCGACTTCGTTTTGAGATGGAATTCCCGTCGGCTCAATATTGTCTTTGGAATTGATTAAAATTGGAATGCTTAAATAGCTATTCAACGGATCGAGACCAGAACTTTTTCCGTGGAAGAATGACTCCATCGCGCCAAAAATATCTTTTAGCTTTAGAAGTTTTTCTCGAGTTAAGTTCTCTAATACCGTGATTTTATCATGTGCATATTTATCATAAATAGAAGCCACCAATGCACCTGAACTTCCGACACCATAACCTTGCGGAATGGAAGAATCGAAATACATGCCTTTGTCCAAATCACTTTTTAAAGCTGCAATATCAAACATAACTAAATCCGCATCTAATGCTTCCAAATAGTCTGCAAAATCTTTAAGACTTTTGTTAGATTTTATAGCTTCCTCAGATGGATTTTCGTCAATTTTTAATGCGCCTTTGTAAAAGTTATACGGAATAGACAATCCTTTTGAATCTTTAATGATTCCGTATTCTCCGAAGAGTAGTATTTTTGAATAAAACAGCGGACCTTTCATAATTGCTTTTTAAATGGGGCTTTTATACTGTAAAATTACAACTTTTTTGCTCCAAAACCTATTCTGTCGCAAATGTGATGCCCATTTTGACAAAATTTTAGTAATTCCTTTTGAATAAACGGATACACAGTATCTTTTTCGTTTTCAGGATATAATACATGAACGTTTGCACCTGCATCTAAGGTAAAACAAACATGCGTTCCCGAAGTTTCTCTAAATTTCCAAATTCGATTGATGATTTCTAGCGTATTTGGCTTCATCAAAATGAAATACGGCATGGAAGTCATCATCATAGCGTGCAAAGTGAGTGCTTCACTTTCTACAATGGCAATAAATTCTTCCAAATTTCCTTCATCTAAAACCGATTGCATATTGGTTAAATTTTCATGCGCCTGTAAAAAACGCTGTTGGGCAAACGGATGATTGTGCATTAAATCGTGTCCCACAGTACTGCTGACTTGCTTCTCACCTTTATCCACCAACAAAATGGTGTCATGATAATTTTTGAACACTTGATGAACGCCGTACGGATATTTTATTCCGAACAAATCCGAGCTTCCAATGGTATCTTTGTGATGTCCCCAAACTATCAAATCTCCTTCAATACTTCTGCTCGCACTTCCAGAGCCTAAACGCGCTAAAAAGGAAGCTTTACAGTTAAATTTTTCATCGGAAAGTGCTGGATTGAGCTCTTTTTCCAAACTCATCAAGCACAATGCCAACGCACTCATTCCTGAAGCTGAAGAGGCAATTCCGCTACTGTGCGGAAAGGAATTGGACGTTTCTATGGTAAAATGATAGTCTTTTAAAAACGGGAGATATTTTTCAACACGCTTAAAAAACGTGATAATTTTTGGTTTAAAATCGTCTTTCTGTTTGCCTTCAAAAAATAAATCAAAAGAAAAATCTTCGCCTTTCTCTTCAAGCTTTTCGTAAGATAACTTTGTCGTGGTAGCACATGCTTCCAACGTAAAACTGATAGAAGGGTTTTGCGGAATTTGATCTTCTTTTTTTCCCCAATATTTAATTAGTGCAATATTGCTTGGCGATTTCCAAGTAACGCTTCCTGATGTACTATTATTGGTATATTTTTCAGGTAGAAATTCAGCGATGTTCATAGACAATTGTAAATTTTTGCAAAGATACGGTTTTTTAATGTGTCAATTTGAAAATGTATCCATGTGATAATGGCTTCTTTTTTTAGAAACTACAATTATTTTCTCAACGCATATCTCGATACAATTTTTCTCTGAAAAATCACTCGATATAGCATTTTGGTTAGACTTCTTAGATTTTTAGACGGACTTAGGTTTTCTTCTAACACATCTAAAACAACGTAAGTCTAAAAGCGACAGCGGTCTAAAGATTAAAAATCGTTTCTGAAATCACAAAACTTCCTGTCCATGCGTTTTGAAAGTTAAATCCGCCCGTAATGGCATCGATATTTAGAATTTCACCTGCAAAATAGAGATTTTGGTGTTTTTTACTTTCAAAGGTTTTAAAATTGACTTCTTTTAAATCGATTCCACCAGCTGTCACAAATTCTTCTTTGAACGTGCTTTTCCCTTTTACTTGAAAAATAGCTGCTGTGAGTTGATTGGCTAATTCCTCTGTTTGTTGTTTGTTTACGTCTGTCCAACGTATATTTTCGTCAATCTTAGACGCTTGCACAATGCGTTGCCACAAGCGTTTTGGCAAATCAAACGGATTGTTTTTTTGAACTATTTTTTTTGCTAATTGTATTTTATAATCTTTCAAAAGTTCTATGCATTCTTGTGGCGAAACATCATTCAACCAATTGACTTCTATCTGAAAATCGTAATTTTTATCGGCTAAAATTCGTGCGCCCCAAGCGGAAAGTTTTAAAATTCCTGGTCCGCTCATTCCCCAATGTGTAATGAGCAACGGTCCGTTGGATTCCAATTTTGTATCCACTACTTTTACATTGGCAGGCGTTGCAATTCCGAGTAAATCTTTGATACGCGTATCTTTGATATTGAACGTAAATAACGATGGAACCGCAGGAACGATAGTATGTCCGAGCGTTTCTAACAGTTTCCATATTTTCGGATTGCTGCCTGTGGCAAGCACTAGGTTGTTCGCTTTCAGTATTCCTTGACTCGTTTCTACATGCCAAATAGCATCTTCTTTTGAAATATGTTTTACCGCATGATTTTTCCGAAAATCGACTTGGTATTTTTTTGCTTCTCGCAGAAAGCAATCAATTATTGTTTGGGAAGAATCGGAAACCGGAAAAATTCTGCCGTCGTCTTCAATTTTCAATTCCACGCCGCGTTCTTCAAACCAACCCATCGTATCGCCACAACAAAATTGATGAAAAGGACCGAGCAGTTCTTTTTCACCTCTTGGATAGTATTTTACCAAATCTTTCGGGTCAAAACACGCATGCGTGACATTACAGCGTCCGCCGCCTGAAATTCTGACTTTGGTCAAAAATTCTTTCCCGCGTTCCAAAATCACCACCGATGCTGAAGGATATTTTTCCGCTACATTTATCGCTGTGAAAAATCCCGCAGCGCCGCCGCCAATTATGAGAACATCTATCATTGTTGTTTGTTGTTTGTTGTTTGTTGTTTGTTGTTTGTTGTTTGTTGTTTGTTGTTTGTTGTTTGTTGTTTGTAAAGAAATACTTTTTAATTTAAAATTCAATAGTTAGCATTTAAAATTTAATAATCTTAAACTCTTCTTAATTGATTGTTGAAATTTTCTATTCCCTAGAGAAAGCCTTATTTTTGAGAAAAAGCCCTTTTATGAAGAATTTTCCCTTAAAATATATCTTTTTTCTATTGTTATGCACCAATTGCAACGTGAATTACGGACAATTGAAGTATGCTGGAAAGATTTCTGACGATTTGGAAGAAGTCTCTGGTATGGAATCAATTCCTAATTTTAAGGGTTTTTGGATGATTAATGATGGTGGAAATGATGCAGAAGTGTATGAGGTAAATATGGAAGGAAAGATTTTTAGAACCTTGTATATTGACGGGAAGAATCGCGATTGGGAAGATTTGACAAAGGACGATGAAGGCAATTTATATATTGGTGATTTCGGGAATAATTCTAACGACCGGAAGAATTTAAAAGTGTATAAATTGGACGCCAAAGATATGGCGGAAAAGAAGAGTATTGATCCGGAAAAGATTAAGTTTTCATTCCCAAATCAGAAAAAATTTCCACCAAAAAAGAAAGAACGCCATTTTGATGTAGAATCGTTTTTTTATCATAATGGATATTTGTATTTATTCACAAAAAGCCGAACGAAAAGTGATTTTGGACGCTCCGATTTGTATAAAATTCCTGCTGAAAAAGGCGAACACGAAGCCGAATTTTTAGGGACATTTCATACCTGTAGCGACGAACATTGTTGGGTAACCTCAGCAGCCATCAGTCCTGACGGAAAGAAAGTCGTTTTGCTGTCGCACAATGCTGTTTGGCAATTTACCGATTTTAAAGGTGATGATTTCTTCAATGGAACCGTAAAGAAATACGATTTGGGACATACCTCGCAGAAGGAAAGCATCTGCTTTACCGACAATACTACCGTGTATATTGCAGATGAAGAATCGCACGGAAGTGGGCGAAATTTGTATCGATTTACGCTTGATTGAAAATCTTCAAGTGTCTTCAAATAAAAAATTAACATAACTTTGCACTTTGAATAAATTTCGAATACAATTTGAATGAGCGATCCACAACTGACACGAATTAATAAGTTTTTGAGCGAAGCAGGTTATTGTTCGCGTAGAGCGGCAGATAAATTGATTGAGCAACGACGTGTGACCATCAACGGGAAAGTGCCAGAAATGGGCACTAAAATTGCGCCAGGCGATGAAGTCCGTGTGGATGGCGAGTTGATTTCAAATCCGTCAGCCAAACAAGTGTATTTGGCGTTTAATAAACCTATCGGTATTGTGTGTACGACTGATACACGTGTGGAAAAGGATAATATTATTGATTATATCAATTATCCGACGCGAATTTTCCCAATTGGACGTTTGGACAAACCCAGTGAAGGCTTGATTTTCCTGACAAGCGATGGCGATATTGTGAATAAAATTTTACGCGCACGTAACAATCATGAGAAAGAATATGAAGTGACCGTGAATCGTCCAATTACGAATGATTTTATTCAGAAAATGGGCAATGGCATTCCGATTTTAGGAACCGTGACGCGCAAATGTAAAGTGGAACAACTCACAAAATACACGTTCAAAATTATTTTGACACAAGGATTGAATCGACAAATTCGTAGAATGTGTGAATATTTGGATTATAATGTGGTCAAACTGAAACGCACACGCATTATGAATGTTTCGCTAGATGTTTCTGTGGGGAAATGGCGTCATTTGACAGCAGAGGAACTGCAAGGAATTCACGATTTAACGAGTGCTTCTTCGAAAACACATCCCAACTAAAACCCTAATACTTCTTTGAATTTATAGGATTGTCGGCGCGAAACTTCTATTTCTTGCTGTGAATTTTTCATCGTTATTTTTAGCTTTCCGTTAAACCACGGCACGACTTTATCTACATGATTGAGATTGATGATTTGTTGTCGATTGGCTCTGAAAAAAGTGTCCTCAGGCAACTTCGCTTCTATTTGGTTGAGCGATTTGTAGATTAACGGCTTGTGTTCGTCAAAATATACACGTGTGTAATTTCCAACGATTTCAAAAACAGCAATTTCCGAAATTCGGATGAGCCAACAATTTTCACCTTCTTTGATGAATATTTGACGATGTAGCTCAAACGGTTTTTCTTCAGAAGCTTCTTTTTCTATCGTTGTAATGACTTTTTCGATGGTTTTGGAAAAGCGTTCTTGACTGATGGGTTTTAGCAAGTAATCGAACGCATTGTATTCAAAGGATTTAATCGCATACTCATCATACGCAGTCGTAAAAATAGTCATGGGAACATTTTCTAACATTTCTAGCAATTCAAAACCATTTTTTTCAGGCATGTTGATGTCTAAAAATAACACTCGTGGTTGTTTTTGATTGATGAGTTCGTAGGCTTTGTCTACATTTTCAGCTTCGGCTACCAGCTCAATCTGCGGATGCTTTTTGAGAAGCTCCTTTAGTTCATTTCGCGCCAAGCGAGAGTCTTCGACAATTATTGCTGTGATGTTTTCCATGATTAACTAACAGGTATTTTAATAACTGCTTGTACTTCGTTTTCCACTTCTTTGAGTGTAAATGTAGCGTTTTCTCCGTATAATAATTCCAGACGCTTTGAAATATTGTCGACACCTATTTGAGTAGAATCGGTGGTTGATTTTAAACTTCCTGTATTGTTGACTTGTAATATGATTTCTTCGTTGTTTGTAGCGACCAACAACTTGATTTTCCCACCTTTTTTCTGGTCGGAAATACCGTGTTTGATAGCATTTTCAACCAACATTTGTAAAATCATCGGTGGAATTTTGATTTGCAATAACGATGCGTCTACTTCTTTTTCATAGTGTAAACGGTCTTCCAGTTGTATTTTGGAAAGTGCAATATAATTTTCAACCGTTTCCAGCTCTTGCGCAATTTGAATAGCATCCACTTTGTTCATGTTGAGCGAATATCGCAGCATTTCAGACAACCGTGTGAGCATTTCTCTAGATTTGTCCACATCTTCCAACATGAGCCCGCGAATGTTGTTGAGGCTGTTGAACATAAAGTGCGGATTGAGTTGTCCTTTTAACGTGTTTAATTGTGATTCTTTTAGAGAAGCTTCTAATCGTAAACGATCGATTTTGTTACGCTGCATACGCGCAATGGATTTTATCGCCACATAAGAAACAATCCAAAAGAACACATAAATACTTACATTTACGGAAGTTACAACAATAATGTCACTAGAAATTGGAAGTATTTTTTCATGAATAGACGCAAAGATTAGTGCACTAAGGCTGAGAAGAATTACAATGAATAACAGTACAATAAAAGCGTACAATCCGAAGATTTTTAGATAATTTTCACGGGTTTGGTTTTCAATAAAATTGATACGTTTTAAATACAAGCGCAACCAAGTAGTTAATCCAATACCAAGAATCACAAATACAATTCCTTCAAAGAAAAAATATAGAGGCTGAATTCCATTTTCAGAACCTAAAAAAATTTGTGCCGCAATGTTGATGCTAATTAATCCTCCCCAACCTAAAAATTGCAGTAGCCAGAAAAGGTATGTATTTGTTTTTTTTAAAGTTGCCATGTCTGTGAAAATCGTGTCTAAAAGTACGTAAAATGCACTTTCTCAAGCTAGAAAAAGTGCATTGTAAATTTGATTGATGATTTAGAATCGTGCGTTTATCCAGTCAGAAATAAAATTTAATGCAACAGGCGCAAATGTTTCTTCAATAGTTGCATATTCACTAAATGCGCCTGTTTCTGAGGTTTGAAATAGGTGGTTTAGGTTCTTAAATTCCTTGATGGTTACGTCTTTATTGTGTTGCAAACCTTTTTGAATACCGTCTAAGTTCATTTTAGGCAATACTTGAAAGTCTTTTTCTCCGTTCACAGCCAATACAGGACAGTTTACTTTTTGCAATGATACTTGCGGATCGTAACTCATAAAAGCACGCATCCATGGTGATGTAAAGGCTTCTACTTGCTGATTGATAACTGCATCTGTAAGTTCTGCTTTTCCTTTTTCGGAAGTAATTTTGGTTTTTAAATCGTGCAAGATGGCTTTCATTTCTTTTTTGGAAGCTTCACCTTTGTAGTTGGCACTGATTGTATATAATTTGGCAGACGCTTCTTGCGATGCCGCAATGTCTTCCGCAGGATAACCTTCCAATTCGGCAGCACGTTTTCCTTGAGTGAGCAATACTGTTTTTCCGTCAACACCCGGTCCTGCTAATAAAACACAATATGCTACGTTGTTGTTTCTAGCTGCTACAATTGGTGCAATCAATCCGCCTTCACTATGACCGATTAATCCAATTTTAGTTACATCTACAACATCGCTTCGCGTTTGTAAATATGCCATCGCAGCTTCTACATCGGTAGCGAAATCAAAAGAAGTTGCTGATGAAAAATCACCTTCCGATTTTGCCGTTCCTCTATCGTCGTAACGCAAAACTGCAATTCCCTGACGCGTTAAATGATCTGCTAATACTAAAAATGGTTTGTGTCCTAGCAATTCTTCGTTTCTATCTTGCGGTCCAGAACCTGAAATTAAAATCGCTACTGGCGGATTTTTAACGTCTTTTGGTAAAGTTAACGTTCCTGCTAATTTGATGTTTTCTGCTTTCGCATTTTCAAAAGTAACTTCTTCAGCAGTGTATGGATACGGTTTTTTTGGCTCTTGTGGTTTTACTTTTTTAGTTTCCTTTTCGCCTTTGGTCATGTTTAAAGGAAAGGTTTGCCCAGATTGTTTGAACGTTCCTTGAAGCTTACCATTAGCAAATATAGCCGTGTATTCCATTCCTATTTGTGCATACGTAATGGTTAGTGTGCTTCCTTCTAATACTGTTTTGTCAGTAGGAAGATCGTACGCACCTTGTTTTGGACTGTCTAAGGTAGTTGTGTATCCGTCATCGCTTTGTGAAATGTTGAATACTATAGGAAGTTCCATTCCTTGCACATTCAAATTTCCTTTCCAAGTTCCAGAGATATCTTGTGCCGATGCGAACATGGCTCCTAGTAGAAAAGCAAGCTTAAAGATGAGTTTGATAATTGATTGCATGTCTGTCGTTTTTTGATTACGGTGTAAAAGTAGGACACTTTTACGCGTTCTTAATCAAAATTATGACGAACGGAAAATAGATTGTGGCGAACGGTTTTTTGGTTGTTTTTCGTTTACACTGAGCTTGTCAAAGCATTTTTTGTATACACATCAATCCTCTTTTTCGGCAATTCGCTTTTCTATTTCTTTCATGATTTTTTCAGCTCTTGTTTTGAAAATTTTTAATTCAGGTAAGAAGATTTTATATGCCATGAAATGTGTGGTCGCAATTCTGTTTTTGTAATCGGGATCGTTGAGCGCGTAGTCGATGAATTCTTTGGTAGGACGAAAATTGATGACACTTGACCACCATTCGTAGTTTTTCTTGAAATGCGAGTAATTTTCTTTGATATCTTCCGAACGCATGTCGTCATCTATTTTAATTTCTCGAAGTCGTTCTGTGTAAAATTCTATGATTTGCGTAGGCAAACTGTCTTGAAACTTGTCGGTATTGAAGGCTTCTAACTGATTGTATCCGCGCTTGTTGAACGTAATTTCAGGAAAACCAATCATAATAGCAATGTATTGCGGATTAAAAGCATAATCAACCGCTTTGATGGAATCTTTTAATATTTTATTGAATAGTGGTTCTGCCAAATCATAATAGGAAAACATTTTATCAATTTCTTTGATATCATTTTCCAAATCATCTTGGACAATGGAATAAATATTTAACAGCTTTGCTTTTTCTTTGCGTCGTTCATTCCAATTGTTTAGAGAAACTGCAATTAAGATTCCTATTACCACCAAAATGATTTCTCCAATTGCATATGCAATATAACTTGCTATTTCTTTCTTTTTCAAAAGTTTACTTCTTTTATTTCTAAATAATTTCATATATGATATTCATTAGAATCCAAAACCAAAACCGAATGCAAAACGCAATCCGTCATCAGAATTAAATAATGAAATATTAGCAGAAAGCATATCGGCAGCATTGAGCCAAATTCCGCCTCCGAGCGATGTATTCCATTTTTCAGAAGTATCGCCGCTAATCCAAATTCTACCATAGTCAAATCCGCCAAAAACACCAATATTTAACGGCAATATTCCTGTTTTTACTTTTCTAAGATTTACGCGTAAATCGGTCGTTTGCACAAAGGCACGTTTTCCTGTAAAACGCTCATGACGAAAGCCACGCAAACCTGTTCGAGCACCCAAACTTGCTGCTTGATAAAATTCAAAACCATCGCCAAAGTTGATGTGTCCGCGGAATTTTGTCGCCAATACTAGTTGTCCACTCGAAATCAGTCGATGATTGATGGCAAACTCAGGAATTAAGTAGGCAAAACCTCTTGTGGTACTTACGTTATTTTTATATCCTGATTCTACACTTATCTCCATTCCCATTGTTGGAAACGCTGCATTGTCAACATTTTTGTAATGATATTTTGCACGAACTCCGAAGAAATCTTGCTTGTCAAAAAGTCGCGAATCTGCTGGAAAGTTTTGCTCTAAGAAACGACCTGGCGTCCGTTCTATTTCATTGCTTTCATAGGAAAATCCTGCTTGGAAATTTCCGCCCAATTGTCCACGCCATATCAGTGATGGTGTAAATGTAAACGTTCGTATTTTGACACGATTGAAATCCAAATCTACATCCAAACCATCATTTTCGTCTGCTTCAGGATTTGGTGTGTTGTTTCCAAAACCGAAAAAGTTGATGGCATAATTTGGACTATTAAAATCGACTCCGAGTAATAAATTCCAACGTCCAATGATATTGCTAAATTCTCCCAAATAACCGAGATCAAAACCATTGGTTGCGAAGAAATATTCAGCTCTAATCGTATGACGAGACGTAAATGGATTTCGCTCAAAACCAAAATCGGTAATCGTTGTTGAAACTCCAATTTTAATACCGTCGTCAGGATTGAATCCTAGCGTTGGAAGCAGTTGCGACGTTCCATTTTTTAACTTTTTGTAATCGTACACATTCGTTTCGTAATTGTCCGTCAATACTCTGTTTCCTTTATTGCTCAAAAACGTATTCTTCTTGGACTTGTAATCATAATAAATGATTTTTTTACCATTTTTAATATCGTACACATCATTGTTTTGTCCACCAACCAAACGCACTTTGATATAATCATCGCCTTTTCCATATACGTGGAAAACATCGTCATCGTCTAACGCATAAATCCAAATTTCTTTGGTTTCGTCTTCATCATAGGTACGCTCGTGGAAAATATCTTTTTTCTCACCACCTTTGATGCGATATGCAGTGACTTTGGTTTTTCCATTTGGCAATCGTTCAATGTCAAACCAATCGTCTTTATTGGTTCCTTTGATGACCGCAAGTTTGTTGATGAGTTCGTAATAACGGTCAGATATAGCTTGTAAGTTTTTGCGTCTTCCTTTTAATTTTTCCTTGATTTCTTCCAGAGTTTCATCGCGGACTTCTTCTGGAAATGCCAAAAACGCTTCTTCAATCACTTCGTCTGTTACACCTTCTTGAATGATTTTCACTTGCGCATCCCAAACCTCTTTTCCTGATTGTTGAATGATTTCCATATCTAACGGATACGGTTCAATATTGACGCCTTTTACATCTTCTAAGTCTTCTTCATATTTTCGCAATAAGCGCGCTGTCGGAATGATTTTTACCGCAGTTCCCAACAAGAAACCGTCTGACATTTTAGAAAATGCCTGATCACGATCGCGTGGCAACGGACGAAATACGCGTTGTCCGTTCTCTCTAAATTCAATCCAACGCCATTGGTCTTGGTGTCTGTCCCAATCGCCAATAAGCATGTCAAACAAACGCGCACGAATGTAAGAGGCTTCATCGATGATGATGTCTTCGTCTTTGTGCAATTTTTTCATAAAATCGTCCGTACTTTCCAAATCGTCTTGATACCCAAAACTTGCTTTGTCGCTGTGACCTTCGGACGTGTGTTCTTCAATCATGTACAATTCGTCTCCAAAATCGACATTGTACTTGCCCAACGCTTTTTGTTTAGGTACATAAAACAGGATTGGATTTGTGTGATATACTTGCGCTCCGTCTGCCAATCTTCCCACCGCAAATGGTGCGTACGGATGCGCTCCTGTAAAGATGTCGAGGATTAAATCTTGCGTTGAGGTATCTTCAAATTGATTTTTTACATATTGCTCTTTGAATAAAACAGCTTGTAAGTATTGCAACGCTTGTTTTCGCAAGGCTCTCATCACATATTCTGCACCGTTTTTGTCTCTTAATCGTAAGGATTTTGATTGATTTCCACCGCCTTTTCGAACAGGTTCCAATCCGCCATACAACGTATCTAAATCAACCGTTGGAGCTTTAACAGGCGTACTGAAGAGTTCTCGGTAGCGATCGCCCCATAAAAATTTATGAAAGCCCGATTTTTCGGTTTCTTCTTTGGTGTACACAGAAGCATATACATGTTTTGGAAATGTTTCTGGATATATGGTTTCTATTTCGGGTGCGTCTTCGCGAATTACTTCTGTTTCAAACACTAGTTCGTTATCTTCTGCAGAATAGAATCGCACAAAAGAAGAACCATCAGTAAAAACATCTAAGCGCGCAAAACCATGTGTTCCATACGAGAATTTTCCGCCACCCACATTGCGTGTTCCCGATTTTTTGGCTCCTGAACCACTTACTATCTGACGTAAATTGTCTTCTGTAATGTATTGCAAACTGTGTTCGTGACCCGATACAAAGATGACTTTATCATTTTCTTGCGATAGCGTTATGATTCGCTTTCTCAATTCGTTATAACGCTTGTGCGATTGGTCTACATTGGCAGTTCCGCTGGTAGAACGAATTAAGTTTTTTAAGCTTCCCAAAATTGGAATGGGCGTTAAGTGTGTTTTGAATGTGTATTGCGCATTGTGTGGTCCGTTGGTGTACATCGGATGATGCAATGCTACAATTGTTGTTTTTCCTCTTGCTTTTTTGATAAGACTGCTATATTCTTCTAAAAACTTTGTTCGTGTTTTGATTTCACAATCGTCATTTATAGTAGGATGTCTGTCCCAATTGGTGATGTACCATTGCGTATCTAGTAGAATGAGTTCAATATCTTCACTGACGTGAATTTTTTCAATTGGACAGCCGTCTTCTGGCAGAAACGTATTTTTCCCTACAATGTCTTCAATATATTTTTCTTGTCGCTTCAAACCTTCCAAACCATCGCTGTACCAATCGTGATTTCCGGGAATAAAAATAGTGCGCCCTTTAAAATCTTTTACAATACTTGTTTGCGCATCCAATTGATGTGCTGCAAACTCTCTAAGAATACTTGATTTTTTAGGTAATCCCGCAGGATAAATATTGTCGCCTAAAAAAATAGCAGTACTGTTTTTAGAAGCTTTTTGCAGTTCTTTTTCCATCATTTTCAAGGCAATTGCTTTGTCTCCCAACGGAGAATTTCCAGCATCGCCAATTAAATAGAAGGTATGTTTTATCGTTTTTTCTGTTGGAAAAGGACTTACACTCTTTTTTTCTGCGTATTGTGCTTTGTAGGTTGCACAAGCATTGAAGAGCACTATTAGTATAAGAATTCCAGTAGGACGTAGCAATTTTGTCATGGGTGTTTTTTTGTCTGTTTAAAGATAATCATTCATTCGCAAATGTTAACATATAAGTTCGTAGTTTTCTAAAAAGTGAACGACTTTAGTCACAGGCATTTCACAAGGTTTTAAAATTTCACGTTGACTTGTACAATAATAATTAAGGCTAATGAAGTTCTTTCCTCCCAATTCTGAGGCATAAATTTTATAACTTTTTTCATTGTTGAACACACTTTTGGTAACGCTGTATTTGGCGTTATTGTATCGCACTTCGCAATAGCCGTTGGGAAGTTTTTGAATGTATTGTAATAATTTCATTTCCCTCTAAAAGTAACAAAACATTTTTAAGAATGCTCCCTGTAAAGTTTTGATAAAATAGTAGACAGATATAAACCTTTGATGCATGATTACTAAACATTGCTTAAAGTTTAGTATTTTTACTTGATAATCGAGATTAAGACACTATGGGATTTTTCCAAAGTTGTTGACTTAATTTAAAGAAGCCTTTATGGAGACACTTATTGTTGAAGTTGAAAAGTATGTGATTGACTTTCTGAATAAAAATGTAGACAAGTCGTATGTGTATCATAATTTAACGCATACCAAGTCTGTAGTTGACAGCACAAAGGAAATTATTGAAGGCATGGAGATTGAGGAAAAACCTGCGCAACAACTTGTTATTGCAGCGTGGTTTCACGATACAGGATATGCCAAAGGTGTTGAAAATCACGAAGAAGAAAGTGCCCGAATCGCCACCGAGTTTCTCACACAACACAACATTGCCGAAGAAGATTTGAAAGTCATTACATCGCTTATTTTGGCAACAAAAATGGGCAGTAAACCTAGTAATTTACTAGAAGAAGTCATTTGTGATGCAGATTGTGGGCATATTGGTAGCAAAAATTATCAAGAAGTGTCTGAATTGCTTCGAAAAGAAATTGAACTCACGCAAGGTGAATCTATTTCGGAAGGTGAATGGTTGAAAGAGAATATCAATTTTTTATCAAAACGACATAAATTTTATACGAGCTACGCCGCAAAGAATTGGCAAAAACGCAAAGGAAAAAATCTTTCCAAATTGCTGAAAAGTCAAAATAAAGTTTCGCGTTCCGTTACGAAATTAAAACAGAAAAAAGCGGAATTAAAGTTTAAGAAACGTAAAATTGAATTGCCAGAGCGCGGTATTGAAACCATGTTTCGTGTAGCACTTCGAAATCATATTACGCTGAGTGATATTGCCGATACCAAAGCCAATATTTTGCTATCCGTAAATGCAATTATCATTTCCATGGTGTTGTCTAATTTGGTTTCCAAACTCGATAATCCTTCGAATGATTATCTGATTTATCCAACGATTATTTTTACCGTTTTCACCGTAACATCGATGGTGCTTTCTATTTTGGCAACACGTCCAAATGTAACTTCGGGAAAGTTTACCAAAGAAGATGTAGCGAATAGAAAAGTGAATTTGTTATTCTTCGGAAATTTCCACAAAATGAAGCTAGACGAATTTGAGTGGGCAATGGGCGAAATGATGCAAGACCGCGATTATTTATACGGTTCACTTACGAAAGATTTGTACTTTTTAGGACTTGTGTTGAATCGAAAATATAGTTTATTGCGAACAACTTATACCGTTTTTATGATTGGCATCGTAGTTAGTGTATTGTCGTTTGTGATTGCGTTTTACACCCGCGATCCAGAAGCTGGAAGAAGAATACATGAAGCTACAACCGCATTGTTAGTTCCGTAAAATTCTCACTTCAATTCTTCCATCAACTGGTCAATAGTCAATGAAGATTTTTCGTTGAAATCTTCTCTGTAAATCACTTCTACACGCAACGCACGCAATCCGGAAACACCTTGCAAGTCTTCCAACTCAAGCTTTTCTAGTTTGCCAAAACAGTTTTTCGATTGCATGAATTTGATGTACTTCATATACTCCAACGCGTCTTTGTCTTGCGAGTACACAATTGCAATTTTTCCAGGAACGGTCAAACGATCTGTGGTATTTTTGATGTTGACTTTATCAATACGCTTTTTAATGATTTCGTAGCGAATATTGTATGCACCGTCCACGTCAAACTGCTTTTCGTCCATGCGGAATTTAATCGCCAGCGAACTGTTATGCACTAAAATAAGCGAAGCCACACGCAAATCGTGATCCATTTCTTTGCGAGCATTGTAGGCTACTTGCTCCATTTCGTAGGTATTTTGCAATTGCCACAAACGCAAATTGTGCAAATAGAGTTTGTGGAAAGCCCTATCGCGCACTAACGATTGACCAATATACATGTTGTATTCAACACCATCGGTTTTGTAGCGCTCAAAATAATGTGGAAACATTTCCTGCGCTTCTTCTTGCTTCTTGTCAATATATTTTGCCAGTTTTACATTCAATATATTCACGCTATCTTCATACGCTTTTCGCTTATCGTACACCACTTTTAGATTTTTATCCAAACTGTTGATGTATTCTGTCACCAACAACGCCAACGCTGGATTGGTTTCTTTTAAGTGATTGAAAACAGGATAAATATCTTTCTTTAAAAACTGTAAAATTCCGAGTTCGTCACCTGCCTTTAAACCTTCTTCAGTATCGTTTAAATAGGTTTTCACTCTAAAAATAAGCTCTTCGTAAATTGGTAAATTTTCTTGATGGCTTGCTGCTTCCAAAACTTTAATTGCCAAATCTAACTGTGTGGTCAAATCTTCTTGAATAGCTTCATTTCGAGCCACCGATGAACCTTTGATATCGCTTTGTCCGTACAACGGATACACATCGTCAAACACAATATTTTCGATTTCAGGATTTTCAACTTGATCTGCAATCTGTTTTTGATAATTTTCAGCAGCATCGTAAAAACGCCACTTTACCGAAGGATGAATTGACGTATATTGTTCTTGAATCGTCGCTTCTAAGGTATTTTGGAAATCTTCAGAAGCACGTGAAACCGCTGCTTGAAACACCGGTATAATATCTTGAAGCTTTTGCTGGTTTACAGAATTGAGTTCATACGCACGCGGAGAAGCAATTTCTAATACTGCTAAATCTCTTCCGTGAGAAGACACAATAGGAATCAAAATAATGCTGTTGATACCTTGCGCTTTTAAACGTTTGTAAAAGCCGTTTTCTCCAGAATGTTCTCCGTAACGCTCCAAATCTGAAATGGCAATTTCTTCTTTTTTGTAAAAAATTTTATCAATGATTCCTCTACAGAAAAATTCATTACAAGACACTTCATCCTCATCATGAAATATTAAGCTTTCTGAGCGTTTTATATGCGTTTTACAGGTTTTCTTATCCAAACCACCAAAGACAGAAAAACCAAGTTTTAAATCTTTAATATTAAAAAATTCACTCAAGTTTTTACGCAAAGAAGCGACCATATTATCATCACTTCGCAATAAATTTTCACGAATAGATGACAAGGTTTCATCAAAAGTAACATCGAATAAATTCATGATGCCAAAACCTTTGAAAATATAACTCTCTAATGGAAATTTTTGTTTCCAAACTTCAATATTATCGTAATTATCCAATAATAAATGAACATCTTCTTGCGTGATTTTTGGTGCATCTTCGGTTGGAATGACTTGACAAAAATCGCCATTGAACGCAACACGGTAATGCTTGGTTATGCCTAAATTCTTATCTGGAATGTCAAAATAAAACGGACGTTTTAAATCAATTGTATAACCATAACACACATTCAAAATCAACACACAGGCGTGCATGTACATCTCTCTTTCTGGAAGATTTCGCGCTGTAAAGCTATAATCGTCTCCCGCGTTTTGAAGAATATTTTTAAGTCGGTTGGAATATTTGAACGACTGAAATGTAAAAGGAATGGTTGCCACTTTAATTTCATTGTCGGTTAAAATCTCAGGGAACAATCCTTCCAACACCAAATCAATTTGTTCTTTATAGGTTTCTAATTTTGAAAAATCAGAAAATCCGTCTCTCAACTCTGGATAATTATCCAAATACTCCATAATTTCCACTGCAGACTTATGATACGGATGGTTTGTGTCTTCTATATATCTATCGTAAAAAGAAATAACTTGGTCAAAACTTACGACAAGTTGTAACGGCAAATTAATTTCTTGATGTGTATTGCTCTTTTCCATGATGCTCGGTTTAATTTACAAAGATACGAAATCCTTGTGAAGCTGTGATTTTTAGACGTTTGTTTTCAGTTTTCATTACAAATCACTAAATAATTGACTATTAGTTAAGTTACGCCAATATTTTGAATTAAAAAAAACGATGCAGTAAAACATGTAAATTTTAGCAATTTCAATGTCCTATTTACAATCACTTTTTAAGTACACAGCTATCGTTTCGACTAAAAAGCTTCTTTTCCTGCAAAAATTAAAATATTTTTGATTGGAATTAGTTTAGTTGTAGATGAAGTCACTCTTTCTATTTTTTTGTATCGGATTGTTTTTCACTGTGCAAACGCAGGGACAAACAAAAAACCGTCGTACAAAAAAAGTGGCTGTCAAAGATTCTATCGTGCTCGATTCGGTGAGTATCAATCCTTTTAAATTTGAACTTACTGATAAACAGTATAAAAAAATTGACTCAACTGCCTACCGAATAGACTTCACAAAAGCAATTTTATATCTTGATGTTTCAAAAATTACTACCGATTCCATTCGCGTAAGCTATACGAAATACCCAAAGTTTCTCACCAAAAAATACAAAGGCTTTAATAAAGATTTGATTGTTGAAAACCCGATTGATATTGATAAAATTGTGTCGCTCAGCACCAATAAAGAACCGAGCAACACGCAACTTTTTGATGGCTTGAATACCTCTGGAAGCATTTCACGTGGCGTTACGATTGGAAACAATCAAAATTCGGTACTGAATTCGGAATTGGATTTGCAAATTTCAGGGAAAATTTCCCAAAATATCACACTTCGCGCTTCCATTCAAGATGCCAATATTCCGATTCAAGAAAGTGGCTATTCGCAACGTTTGGACGAATTTGATCAAGTTTTTATTGAACTGGAAAGCAAACGCTGGAAAATTCGTGCTGGTGATGTGAATTTGGCAAATACAACCACCGATTTTATGCGCTTTCAGAAAAAAGTACAAGGTGTGGGCATTACGGCAAATTTGCCTGGCGAAAACAGCGATACCACCCTATTTGCTGCTGGAGCTTTGGTACGCGGACGCTATACGCAAAGTCGTTTTCAAGGACAAGAAGGAAATCAAGGACCGTACAAATTGACAGGTCCGAATGAAGAATTGTTTATTTTAATTATTTCTGGAAGTGAAACAGTCTATGTAAACGGTTTGCCTGTGGAACGCGGGGAAAATAACGATTATGTGATAGATTATAACGCGGGAGAAATCACCTTTACCTCACGTTTTCCAATAACTTCCGAAATGCGAATTACGGTAGAATATCAATTTACAGATAATAATTACACGCGATTTGTAGCATACGGCGGCGCGCAATATGAACGTGAAAAGTTTAAAATTGCAGGCTATATCTATTCGGAAAATGATTCAAAAAATCAACCGATTCAGCAAAATTTATCCGAAGAACAAGTGCAAATTTTACGCGATGCGGGAGACAATCAACAGTTGATGAATGCGCCTTCTGCGGTGGAACAACCGTTTTCGGAAAACCGCATTTTGTATCGCAAAGAAACTATTGACGGTATGGAAGTCTTTGTCTTTTCAAACAATCCTGACGATACGTTGTTTGATGTTCGTTTTTCGCTCGTCGGAGACAATCAAGGGAATTATGTGTTGTCAAATACAGCTTCTAACGGACGTATTTACGAATATGTTTCGCCGATTGCGGGCGTTCCGCAAGGAAATTATGAACCTATAATTCAACTCGTAGCTCCTACAAAAATTCAGGTTGCTGTAGTGAATGGTGCGTATACGCCAAGTGAAAAAACGGACGTGCAATTTGAAGTCGGTTTTAGCAGTAACGATCAGAATTTATTTTCGTCTTTGGACGATGATGACAATCAAGGATTGGCGGCTAAAATTAGCGTACAACAACAATTGCTCGATAAAAAATGGAAGATTCGCAGTTTTGCTAATTTTAATCATATTGATGAGAAGTTTCAAACTATTGAGCGATTGTACTCTATTGAATTTAGTCGCGATTGGAATTTGGAAAACAATTTCAATGCGGGAAATCAGCAATTTTTGTCTACAGGATTGCATTTTTCCAACGAAAAAAACGGCACTGCACAGTATCGTTTTGAATATTTGAACTTTGACAATAATGCTACGGGAAATCGGCATGTATTGCAATCCAATTTGAAATTTGGCAAACTGCAATTGCAATCTAGCGGAAGCTTTTTAACAAACGAAACCGTGAGCACAACTTCCGACTTTTTACGCTTGTTTGCACGTGCGGCGTATAGTTTTGATAAAAGTTGGGTGGGCGCACGCGTCGATTTGGAAAGCAATGAACAACAAGAAATTACCACACAAAATTTTACGCCGTTGAGTCAACGATTTAAAGCGTATACAGGATTTATTGGCGTGGGCGATAGCTTGAAAATTCATGCCGAAGTTGGCTATACGTATCGTGTGAATGATAGTTTGCGGAACAATTTATTGCAACGTGTCAACACTTCGAATACGTACTATTTAAAGTCGCGCTTAATTCAGAATAAAAATACACAATTGTCATTGTTTGTGAATTACAGAACTTTAGACCAAGAAGATGAAACGATTGAAGACGAAACTTCGTTGAACTCGCGTTTGGTATATCAGCAGCGACTGTTTGATAATATTGTGACCTTGAATACGGTGTACGAAACCAATTCGGGAACGTTGCCGCAACAGGAATTTACGTATGTGCAAGTCGATCCTGGGCAAGGTGTGTACACATGGAACGATTATAATGACAACGGAATTCAAGAACTGAACGAATTTGAATTGGCACAGTTTCCCGATGAAGCTATTTATGTACGTGTGCTGTTGCCGAATCAGGTTTTCATCAAAACGCATCAAAACAAATTTAGTCAAGTAGTAACGCTCAATCCATCTACTTGGAATACGAGCAATACCAAAGGTGTCAAAAAGTTTTTATCGCATTTTTACAATCAAACATCATTTTTAATAGATAGAAAGATACGTCGTGAGAATGATAATTTTAGTTTTAATCCGTTTGACGATTCTGAAGATGAGAATGTTTTGGGATTGAATCAAACTTTACGAAATGCACTGTTTTTTAATCGCGGAAAGCAAAAATACACTACTTCGTACACGTATTTGAATGCCAAATCGAAAAATTTACTGTCTATCGGTTCCCAGGAAAATATCAATACCTCACATCAGCTCCAATTTACACATAAAATTGGTAAATTTTGGCTTACCGATTTGATTAGTAGTACGGGTAAAACCGAGAGTATTTCTGAGAACTTTCTTAATAAAAACTTTGAAATCAATCTATTTAAAGTAGAACCTACTTTATCATATTTATTCAGTAGAAACAGTCGTTTTAGCGTGTTTTATAAATATGAAAATAAGGAGAATCTCGCTGGCGATTTGGAACAATTGACGCAGCAAAAAGTAGGTATTTCGTTTGCGTATAACAATCAGCAAAAAATTGCCCTAAACGGCGAATTTAATTACTTTCAAAATGACTTTTCTGGAAACGCCTTTTCGCCTGTAGGTTACCAAATGTTGGAAGGTTTGCAGCCTGGCACCAATTTTACATGGAATATTTTAATTCAGAAGAAATTGACCAAGTTTTTAGATTTGAATCTTTCCTATTTTGGCAGAAAAAGTGAGGCTTCACAGACCATTCATACAGGAAATGTGCAGTTGAGAGCGTTCTTTTAAACAGTCGCTTTTTTCAAAACATTTTCATCATTACGCAACCTTTTTTTTATTTTCACATCTATCAGTGGTATAATTCTTGGTAAGACAAAACAACATATAACAACAAAACCGTTAATTATTATGAAAAACAACTTTTCTACTACACTACTCGTATTATTTCTTTTTTTAGGATTTGCAGTACATGCACAAAACACCACTGATAGCACAACTACAGATCCGTTTGGCGTAGGCAATCGTGCCAATGAAATTCGTTTAGACGTTTTTGACGCCGCTTTCTTCTCTGCACTTGATGTTAGCTACGAGCGCGTAAGCGATTCAGCTATCGGATATGGAGTTTCTATTTTTGCAAATTTGAGAGACACTGAAGATGATGTAACTTATTATGAAAAATTTGCTGTTACGCCTTTTTTTAGATTTTACTTTTTTAACAAACAAGACTTTGGAGCTAAAGGATTGTATGCAGAAGTATTTTCAAAATTTGCTTCGGGCGATAATCCAGATAACTTAAATGAAGCGTATTTTGATGCTGCTTTGGGATTGTCTATCGGACAAAAGTGGGTGAATAAAAGAGGATTTATGTTAGAAATTTCCCTTGGTGGCGGACGAAACATCGGATTGGACGACAACTCACCAGATTTGACATTTAGAGGTGGAATTTCTTTAGGATACCGTTTTTAAAAAAACAAGTACATTAACATTATACCATATAGTTAAAAAGCCTACCGTTCTTGTATTTTAATGTAACGATAGGCTTTTCGAAGGAAAAAATGATTCTTCTCAATATATTTTCTTAGTTTTTAGCTCCTATTATAATAAAGTTATACTGCTAAATAACAATTTATATCTTACACATAAAAATGCTTATTTACTACATTTATAAATACCATCATGAGATTTATAAATATGGCTAAGGATTTAACTACAGCGTATTAAAAACAAAAAGCGCAATACAAAATGTACTGCGCTTTAATCTATTTTTACTGAATGAATTTTACATATTCATCAGCCATGTACGCATGTCTACTTCTTTAGCGATGATGCCACGTACTTCTTCAATTTTTACACGTTGTTGTTCCATTGTGTCGCGGTGACGAATAGTGACCATATGATCGTCTTTAGTTTCATGATCAACCGTAATACAGAATGGCGTTCCTGCTGCATCTTGTCTACGGTAACGACGACCAATAGAATCTTTACCTTCTTCGTACACCATATTGAAATCCCATTTTAAATCGTCCATAATTTTTCTGGCGATTTCTGGCAATCCATCTTTTTCTACGAGTGGCAATACTGCTGCTTTTGTTGGTGCCAATACTGCTGGCAAACGCAATACGGTACGCGTAGTTCCATCTGTCAACTCTTCTTCTACTAATGAATTAGAGAATACCGCCAAAAACATACGATCCAAACCAATAGAAGTTTCCACCACGTATGGTATATAACTTTCTTTGGTTTCGTTATCATAATATCTTAGCTTCTTTCCAGAGTACTCTTCATGCTGACTTAAATCGAAATCTGTACGCGAATGGATTCCTTCCAATTCTTTGAAACCGAATGGAAAATTGAATTCAATATCTGCCGCAGCGTCTGCATAATGCGCTAGTTTATCATGATCGTGAAAACGATAGTTTTCTGCGCCCATTCCTAATGATAAGTGCCACTTTAAACGCGTTTCTTTCCATTGCTCATACCATTCTTTTTGCGTTCCTGGTTTTACAAAGAATTGCATTTCCATTTGTTCAAATTCGCGTTGTCTAAAGATGAATTGACGCGCTACAATTTCGTTACGAAACGCTTTTCCTGTTTGCGCAATTCCGAATGGAATTTTCATACGTCCCGTTTTTTGCACATTTAAAAAGTTGACAAAAATACCTTGTGCCGTTTCTGGTCGTAAATATACTTTGGTTGAACTTTCTGCGGAAGCACCCAATTGCGTACCAAACATCAAGTTGAACTGCTTTACTTCCGTCCAGTTTTTGGTTCCCGATACAGGATCGACAATGCCCAAATCGATAATTAACTGTCTGAAGCCTTCCAAATCATTTTCTTCCTGTACGCGTGCCAATTCTGCACTGATTTCGTCAATTTGCTTTTGACGACGCAATACATTCGGATTGGTAGCACGGAATTCTTCTTCATTAAAAGCATCGCCAAAACGTTTTTTGGCTTTTTCAATGTCTTTATCGATTTTTTGTACAATTTTTTCTCGGTAATCTTCCACCAAAACATCCGCACGATAGCGTTTTTTAGAATCTTTGTTGTCAATCAACGGATCGTTGAACGCATCAACGTGCCCAGAAGCTTTCCAAGTTGTCGGATGCATGAGAATTGCAGCATCGATTCCCACAATATTTTCATGCATTTGCACCATGGCTTTCCACCAATAGTCGCGTATATTTTTCTTTAATTCTGCTCCATTTTGAGCATAATCGTACACCGCACTCAATCCGTCATAAATTTCACTTGATTGAAAGATATAACCGTATTCTTTTGCGTGCGATATTACTTTTTTAAATTGATCGTCTTGTTTTGCCATGCCGCAAATATAAAACGTTTGTATATCAGCTACAAGCTATTTTTTTGCGATGTACACAAAAGCTGGTGGAATGTTGAATGCTTCGAAAGATAACTTCACCTTATCTTTAAAAACTTCTTTGAGTTTTTTGTAGTAGGAAAGACTGTATTGGTATTGCACAAATACGCTGTTATCGCGCATTGCTTCGTAGGTATTGTCTAAAATTCTATCGCTTATTTCAGCAGGAATATTAGTAAACGGTAAACTCGAAACGACACAATCAACTTTGTCAAAACCGTGTTTTTGCAAAATAGGCGTAATTTCTTCCGCAGATACTTTTTCAATAATGAGTTGCGAGTGTTTTATTTTTTCGAGCGATTCAAAAAAGCGATTATTAATTTCGAACGCAATTAATTTGGTGCCAGGTCGTATTCTTTTTAGAATTTCTTTTGTGATGATTCCATTTCCAGGACCAAATTCGACAATGACTTTTACGGTGTCAAAATCGATATGTTTTACCATTCGTTTGGTTAAAAAACGGGAACTTGGCACAATCGTTCCAGAAGTTTTGATATCGCGTATGGCTTCTCTGAAAAATTTTAGTCGATCCAATCGAGGAAATTTTAATACTTAGTGTTGGTTTTTTCGAAATTATCGCGAAGTAAAGAAAATATTCAGAAAGTAAGGTGATTTTTGTGTGAATCTTTTTCTTTTTTAATGAAATGATGTTGCGTAATTTTTTATTTAAAGCTTGTATTTATAGAGCCTGAAGACATGCTACTGTGCAATTTTCGTTGGATTTGAAGATTGCTTTTGCGGAGTTCAATCATTTTTTTTCGGTAATCTGTCAGCGATTCGTAATCTAACGTAGTATGTGCTATATTATCGAGTAGTACTTCGGCTTTTTTCTTTTCGAGTAACAGTTCCGTAGAGTTAGTTACGTGTTCTTTTGTTAAATGGTCGTAATTCTTGATAATTTCTCTGAGTTCTTCTTCTACCAACGATTTTTCATTTTTCAAATATTTACTTTTTTCTTTGTTTTCTCTATCAGATAAAAAAGAAATGCAAACAATTGACACCGCCATCGCAGAAAGTGCCACAAGTAATATTTTTTGAATTGTATTTTTGGTAGTTCCACTCATAAAAAAGTAGTACTTTTAAAACGAATTGTGTTAAATTTTTATCGTTCGTACGTGACAAATATATTAAATAATATTCTTTCTTCCTTTTTTCCAGCAACTTGTCTGTCGTGTACGGACACATTGAAGCATCAAGAACAGCATATTTGTACGAAATGTTTGCACAATCTACCATTTACAGAGTTTCATAAACACGCAGAAAATCCTGTAAAACATACATTTTATGGTCGCGTACATATTGAAAACGCCACCGCATTGTTACACTACAAAAAGAATAGCATAGTACAACAACTCATACATCAATTAAAATACAAAAACAGACAAGAAATTGGCACATTACTAGGAAATATGCTAGGTGAGCGATTAAAAAAGGAAGTAGCTTACCATTCAATTGACTACATCATTCCTGTACCATTACACAAAAAACGATTACAAAAACGCGGATACAACCAAGTAGCAACGTTTGGAAAACAGCTCGCCACACATTTAGAAGCTGCGTATGATGACACCATTCTTGTAAAGACTCAAAACATCAAAACACAAGCATTTAAAAAACGAGCGGCACGTTGGATGACTGCACAACATTCATTTGAGATTACAGATACCGAAATATTGGCAGGAAAACATATTTTATTAGTGGATGATATTATTACGACAGGTGCTACTTTAGAAGCCTGTGCTATCGCGCTTCAAAAAATTCCAAATATTACAATAAGTGTTGCCACAATGTCAATAGCGAGTTAAAAATCATCTTTATCTTCAAATAAAATTCGTATTTGTTTCAATAGCATGTATGAAAAAGTAGAAAAATTAAATTTCTTATTTTCTTTTCTTTGCTCGCCCAAAGAAAATGAAACAAAAGAAATGGCGCTTTTCCAGAGGTGTTTTTAATTTTTTTTGAAAAATTAAAACCGTAATAATTTTTCGAGTTTTTAATTCCCTTTGCTCTATTTTCAATTGCAAAGATTATGTAATTAATCCCTTCTAAATCTTTAGAAAAATTTTACGAAAAATCATTACTACACTGCGGAAAAGATTGTATCAATTTGTATTTCATTGAAAATAGCTTATAATAGTTATAATGTTTAATCCGAGTTAAAACCTTCGCCAGTACCAAAAATAATTAGTTTATTTGTAGCGTATTATTTTACATGAGTTCATGAAACAGCGTTTTATATATTTTTCTTTAGTCGTTTGTATCCTTTTGTGTTTGGTGAATTGCGCGAAGCGCGGATATCCTACTGGTGGCGAACCCGACAAAACACCTCCAAAAATGGTGAAAGCACAACCGAAGGAATTCAGCACTAATTTTGATGAAAAGCGAATTCGCATCTATTTTGATGAATATATTAAAATCAAAGATGTACAGAAACAATTGATTATTTCGCCACCAATAAAAGAAGGTGGCTATATTATTTACCCACAAGGAAACGCGAGTAAGTATATTGATATTCAAATTTTAGATACGCTTCAACCCAATACGACATATTCATTCAATTTTGGACAAAGTATTGTGGATAATAACGAAGACAATCCATACGATTATTTTAAATATGTGTTTTCTACAGGTTCGTATATTGACTCGCTAGAAGTTTCTGGAACGATTAAAGATGCGCTGAATCGCACACCAGAAAAGTTTGTTTCTGTGATGTTATATGAAATTGATTCTACGTATACTGATTCTATCATCTATAAAAAAACACCGACGTATATTACCAATACATTGGATAGTTTGACAGAGTTTAAACTGTCTAATTTACGCGCAGGAACGTATAAAATGATTGCACTAAAAGATGCTTCTAACAATTATTTGTTCAATCCGAATTCAGATAAAATTGGCTATGTTGAGCAGGAAGTTACCGTGCCAACGGATTCTTTCTACACGATAACGCTGTTTAAAGAAATTCCTGAATTTAAAGCCACACGTCCTGCACAGATTTCCAAAAACATGATTGCTTTTGGGTATGAAGGAAACGTAGACAGCATGAACATTACGATAAATTCAGAAGTTGCGGACAATTTTCGTTTTCAAACCACACGCCATCCTGAAAAAGATACCTTGCGCTATTGGTTTGAGAATTTAAAACCAGAAACAGATTCGCTTTTATTTACGGTTTCTAAAGGAAATTATAGCAAGGATTTTACTGTGAAATTAAAAGATATCAAGAAAGACTCCTTGACCTTGTCTGTGAATTATCGCGGTGTGATTCCGCCAAACGGCGATTTTAAAATAGCGTCCAACACACCAATTACAGCTATTGATGAACGTATGATTTCTATTCAAAATAAAGATTCCATTCCAGTCAAATTCACGACTGAGCTTAATACGAAAAACAATAGTTTGGATCTGTTTTTTGAGAAGAAAGAAAACCAGCGCTATAACATTCAAATGTTGCCAAAAACCATTACCGATTTTTATGGTGAAGTGAACGACACATTGAATTATGCGTTGACAACGAAGGAAAATAAAGAGTATGGAAATATTCAACTTTCCTATCCTGGAACAGAATTTCCTGTGATTATCCAGATTGTAAATGAAAAGCTAGAAGTGGTTGCAGAGCAATATGTGACAGAAGCACAACCTTCGTATAATTTTCCATACATCAATCCGCAATTTGTGTATTTCCGCGTGATTTATGACACGAATAAAAATGGCAAATGGGATACGGGAAATTATTTAAAAAACATTCAGCCCGAAGTGGTGAAATATTTTCCTAAAAAAGTGGAAGTCCGCGCCAATTGGGATGTTATTGAAGTGCTTACGAATTTAAAGTAAACGCGTCCTTATCGTCTAAGAATTTCAATTTGTTTCTGTAAGTTGCAATGTGTGCTTTTGTCAAAGTCACAATTTCCGTTGCTTCTTGATTGGACGGAATGTTGGTCAATTTTTCGCCCAATACATCATACGCTGCTGAATGTCCACTGTATTCGTTGGAATTGGCATCGAGTCCTACTCTATTCACGCCAATGCAATAACTCATATTTTCTATAGCACGCGCTTTTAATAAGGCATCCCAAGCATTGACACGTGGTTTTGGCCAATTGGCAACGTATAGCAATACATCGTAATTTTCCACATTGCGCGCCCATACAGGAAAACGCAAATCATAACAAATCAAAGAACAAATTTTCCAGCCTTTATAATCAATAATTGTTTTGGAAGTTCCTGCTGTGTAGACTTTATGTTCACCTGCCAACGTGAATGTGTGCTTTTTATCATAGGTTTTCACTTCGCCAGAAGGCAACACAAACACAGAACGATTGTAATAGTTATTGTTTTCAGTAATCACCAAACTTCCTGTAATGGCAACATTTTTTGTTTTTGCTGTATTTTTTAGCCAACGTATCGTTTCACCGCCCATTGTTTCGGCAACGGCTTTCGGATTCATGGTAAAACCAGAAGTAAACATTTCGGGCAATACAATGATATCAACCGTTTCTGTAATGGCATCTATTTTTTTTGCTAATTGCTGACGATTTTCCGCAGGATGTTCCCAAACAAGATTGGTTTGAACAAGCGCTACTTTGAGTTGTTCGCTTTCCATGAGTAATTTTTGATTTTTGGTGCAATCATAGACACAATCTCTACGATAACGTAAAGTTAGTACTATTTTCCTTGAATGTCTAGCATTTCAAACAAATGTGTTTTGTAGGTTCTGCCAATTGGAATACGTTTGTCGTGAATGTAAACTTCATTTCCCGCAATTTTATCAATGTGATTTTTGTTAATGACAAACGATTTGTGAATTTGTATGAATTGGGTTTCAGGCAGTTTTTCTTTCCAAGTTCGCAAGGTTCCGATAAAGGATAATTTTTGGTGTTTGCTAACTAATGTAAGATAGTTTCGTTCGGATTCGACATAAAAAATATCGTCAAATTGAATTTTATGAAAGGCTTTGTCTACATTTAAAAACAACGTGTCAGACGACTTTTTTTCAACGTTCGTTTCAACCAGTATCGGCTGCAAGCGTTGTACTTTTTGAATCGCTTTTAGGAAACGTTCTAGTGAAAACGGCTTTACCAAATAATCTACAATAGTTTCAAATTCAAAACTTTCTACTGCATAATCTGGATACGCTGTGGTCATGATAATTGTTGGCGGATTTTTAAGCGTTCGCAGAAAACTCAATCCGGAAATATCAGGCAAATTGATGTCAAGAAAAATCAAATCAATTGCTTCTGAGTGCAAGCTATCATAAGCTTTCAACGCTGCATTGAATGTTCCTAGCAATTCCAACGAAGCTATTTGTGCAATATAACTTTGTAGAATCCGTTGTGCTGGAATTTCGTCTTCTATGATAATGCAGTTTAGTGGTTTCATGTCAATCTTTTTTGCATACTACAATTACGTAACTTTTTGTCAAATGAGAATTCAAGTATCCTATAAAATAGCTCTTATTCAAATAACAATATACCTTCCTATTTTCATGTCAATTCTAGTTTCAATAATACACGATATGCGTTTTTGGTTTCAATGATGAATTCGTGTTTTTCTTTATAAAGTAACAACAAGCGTTTTTGTAAATTTTGCAATCCAATTTGATGATTCGTATTGCTTTTTGCTGCGTCAAATGTATTTTCACATACACACTGTAATGTACCATTTTTCACCTCAATATGAATGGTAATTCGCGTGTTCATAATACTGTGTTTAAACGCATTTTCAATAATGGTAATCAACAACAACGGCGCAATCGTATAATTCAGATGATCGAACTGTTTTGTATAGGAAATTGTTTTGATGCCTTCCGTTCTAATTTCTTGAAACTTGATGTAATTATCAATGAAATTCAGTTCTTTTTCTAGCGCAACAAAAGTCGCATTGCTTTCATACAACACGTGTTGTAAGTTGTTGGACAACATTAAAATCAACTCAGGAACTTGCGCAGGTTTTTCTAGAGAATAGGAATAAATTGTATTCAAATTATTAAACAACACATGCGGGTTGATTTGCGATTTTAGAAATTTCAACTCCATTTCGGTGTGTTTTTGCTGAATGGCCTCTACTTCGTCTTTCTTTTCCAAATAGCGAAATAACATCCAAATAAAGGAGAAAAAAACAATCGGCACTATGGTTTGCCACACATAATCCGACAAGCATTTGGACACCGTACAACCACATTCTGCAAAGACATAACAATACAATTGCGTTGCCAAAAAACTGATCATGGTAATGATAAGTATGTAAATGGCATACCATTTTTTTCGCTCAAAAAACGGCAACAGTACAAAATCATTCACATAAACAATAATTACTAAAATAGACAAGTATTGCAAAAACGGATTTGCCGCCCAATAATAATCTGAAAAGTAAAATAAGGAAACAAAAACAAACAACGCCCAAAACAACGTATGGATAAGTATTTTGGAAATGGTGTAATTGAAAAATTTCATGGCGTTGTATTTTCAAACGCTCAAAATACTAAGAAACCAAAGATTCGTCAAATATACACGGACAAAATTCAAATTCGACTGTACAAACTTCCGAATACGCTGAAAAATATGCTAATTTTCAAAAATTCCCGTTCGTAGAGTTGTTTGTGTCGTAGGTACATTTTTTTGGTTTTCTGTTTGGATTTGAATGACTTTTGAAACTAGTTAAATCAATCAAATTATGAACAGAATTTTTTTATGCGTAATGATACTTTTTATGTGTCAATTTTCGCTTTCGCAGGAAATTAATGCGTTGTCAAAAGATGCGCGTGGACGCGAAATGCTATTGGGAGAAATCACCAAAGAAGGATTCACGTCGAATTCCTTCAACACTTGGTTTTCTAAAAATTATGAAGCCTACCAACCTGATGAAGCAATTGTGCAAAAGTTACAACGAAAATTGAAGAAGTATTCCATTACCGTTTTTATGGGTACTTGGTGTGGCGACAGCAAACGCGAAGTTCCCAGACTCTACAAAGTGCTAGAAACTGCTAATTTTCCAAAAGAAAAACTACGCATTATCGGCGTCAACAACGCGCGTTCAAGCTACAAACAAGGACCAAACAACGAAGAAAAAGGCATGAATATTCATCGCGTTCCCACGATTATTGTGTATAATAAAAAAGGAAAGGAAGTCGGTCGTATCGTAGAACATCCAGTAGAAAGTTTGGAAGCTGATTTGCTTCTCATTTGCAAGAAAAAGTCATATCAGCATCACTATCAAATTGTGACGCAATTGCACAAACTGTTTAAGAAAAAAGGAACAGATTACATCAAAGAAAACTCAGAGAAAATTACACGTAACTTACAATCCTACTCCAACAGTTTTAAAGAATTGAATACCTATGGTTATGTGTTGTTGTATGCAAAAGAATTTGAAAAAGCGATTGCAACATTTACCATTAACACTCAATTATTTCCCAATACTAAAAACAGCTTTGACAGTCTGGCAGAAGCTTATTTC
The DNA here is from genome assembly GCF_003054265.1 of Kordia periserrulae. Lineage (GTDB taxonomy): Bacteria > Bacteroidota > Bacteroidia > Flavobacteriales > Flavobacteriaceae > Kordia > Kordia periserrulae. The sequence continues at coordinate 642,889 of NZ_QBKT01000001.1, forward strand.
ACTATCAAAGATTACAAAAACGCTACAAAATATTACACCAAAGTACTTTCGATAGATGCCAATGATGAAAACGCAAAAAACATGCTCGCAAAAATGCAATGATACTTGAATTCATAAAAGGTTATTTTAAAAAAGCAACACATCTCAATAGCAAAGATGTGTTGTTTTTATTTTAGGGAAAATCGTCATAAAAAAAGAACTAAACTTCTCTTCTTGCCCAAATAATTAGTAATTTTAACATTGAAAGTGTTATTAATTTGTAAAATGTAACTGAAAATTACCTGCCATCGTTTTCAGACACTTTTAGTATCGTAGTACAATCCCGAACGTTCGCCTATTTATGAAATTTTTGTTTTCTAGATTTTTAGCATGCATCTTATTTTTATGCTGTTTTTCAACCCTACATGCGCAGGAACTTCCTAAAGATGCTTCTTTGGATGAGATGTATGATTTTATTGTTCAGCACAAATATTCCAATCCGGAGTTAGCAAAAAAATATGCTAAAATATTAGCTTATAAAAGCAAAAAAGCACAAGACAATTATGGACTGTATCGAGCATATATACAATTTAGCAAAATTGCCAATATAGAAGGGAATTATAAATTGGCAATTCAATACTGTGATTCTGTTATTCCAGTGACTGAAGCTTTAAAGAATAAGCGTTATTTAGTAAATGTGTATCTCACCAAAGGAAATGCTATTGTATATTCTGGCAATAACAAGGAAGCTTTGGTAAACTACCTTCATGCGCTTGATATAACCAAAGAATTAGGTATTCTTGAACTTGAAGCTGTTGTCAGAGCTAATATTGCGAAGATTAAAAGACGTATGGGCTTTCATGAAGAAGCGCTTTCCATTTATAAAAACAACATGCTTTTAGCCAAACAGCATGATTTTAGCAATAAAATGATTCTCATTAATGCGTATATGGGCGTTGGCGGGACATTTTTACGCTTGCATCAACCTGATTCTACGCTGGTATATTCTGAAATAGGACTGCAAAAAAGCCTAGCCATCAATGATATGGAAGGTGTGAGTTATTTTTATATCGATATTGGCATTGCGCATTTTATCAAAGGAAATTTTGAAACTGCTATCGACTATCTTAGCAAAGCAGAAAAGATTACCAAAAGATTGAACAATCAAAATCGATTGACGGAAATCTACTATTATATTGGAAAATCGTATTTTGAACTAAAAGCCTACGATAAAGCGATTTCGTTTTTGCGATTGGTAGAAACCATCGTAAATGAAAAGAATCAACAAAAAAACGTCACTTTCAATCCGCCAGAATTGTTGGGTACGTATTTGACACTTTCCAATGCGTACGAACAAACCAACCAACAGAAATTACAGCTTGAATACACTACCAAATATTTAAAATTGAAAGATGCCAATGAAGACGATGATATTGAAGTGTTGAAAGAATTGTATGAAACTGCTCGAGAAGAAAACAACTCGTTGACTTCCCTCACATCAGAATTGAAAAATAGCCTTATTTACGTTATTTTATTTAGTGTTTTTGCGGTTGGATTGTGTGCCTTTCTATTGTATAAATTTTTGAAGGCGAAAAAGCAAAACAAAATTATTTTTGAGAAATTGGTTGCCGAAATCGAGACTAAAAAAATTACGAAATCAACACCTGAATTCAATATTGAAGATGACAAAGTAGAAGCTATTTTACAACGTTTGGATAAATTAGAAGACACGCTATTTTTCTTAAACAGCAATTGCACCTTACAAAGTGTGGCGAAAAAATTAAAAACCAACACCAACTATTTATCAAAAATCGTCAACAAGTATAAACAGCAAAAATTTAATGAGTATTTAAACGAACTTCGAATTCAATATGTATTGAAACGATTGAAAGAAGATCCGAAATTCAGGAACTATTCCATAAAGCATATTGCAGAAGAAATTGGCTATAAAAGCACCAATTCGTTCACAAAGTATTTTAAAGCTTCTACAAAACTATATCCATCGTACTACATTAAAAATCTTGAAAATACCAAAGAAAATAATACCTCAAATTCAAAAATTTGAGGTTCGTGAGATAGCATTTTTTGCATACTCGCAAATAAATGATTTATCTTTCAAATAATAATAAACTAAAAAACTAATTATGAAAGTAAAGCGTTTAGAAAAAATGCAACTGAAAAAAGAAACTATTTCCTTAATCAACCAAAGAATTACCGCACACCTCAAAGGAGGAACACGAAATGGCAGTGATACAGATTTTGGAAATACAGGTCAAGCTACTCATTGTGCAGATGTAATTTGTTATTAAAAAAAACAGAAAACTTAGTAGTAAAATCGGGAGTCAATACTCCCGATTTTTTTATGCTTTTTTGTTTAACCTCGTTTTTAAAAAAATCTTCCCTCAAATCCTCTAAAATTTAAAGCTATTGCGGTATCGTTCTTTGTTTTCATTCGTTACGAATCATACATTGTAACCGATAAATTATTAACAACCATAATATTTAAAGTATGAAAACTCAAAAAAGAAAATCATTAAAGTTTGTAAAAGCGTCTATCGCTAGTTTGGAAACAAAAACATCACAAGAAATTGTAGGTGGAGTTACAGGAATTGGAGATTGTAACAGCAGACGTTCTTTATGTATTACTTCATGCCATGCGCACTAAACCAAAATTACAAACCCAAAAATTTTAAACCATGAAAACTCAAAAAAGAAAATCATTAAAGTTTGTAAAAGCGTCTATCGCTAGTTTAGAAACAAAAGCAGTAAGAGAGGTACAAGGAGGAAGAAACAATTCTTTACCTCGAACTTTATGTATCACCTCTTGTGTGGCACACTAGTAGATAGTTTATTAGATTATGTTAAAGGCTCTTGCAATTTGTAAGAGCCTTTTTTTATCTACTTGTTTGGGTTGTATATCTTAGGATTCAATCCAGAAAGAGTTGATAAAACAAGTATCAATAGCATCAAAAATATAAATCCAGTGTAATAGGCTTTATAGTAATATTTTTTGAATCCACTTTCTGGATTCACCTCATTCATAATCTGATGATAGGTTATTTTTTGTCCTTTAATTTTATAGTAAATCCACAAAAGTGTTGCACCAACATATCCCGTGATGATTTGTCTCACGATGATTCTTTTTAATTGTTCCATAGGTTAGTAAACGAAAGATATCATATTGTATTCAAAATATCGGCAGCTTTCGCCAAGGTTTCTTCTGTTTTGGCAAAGCAGAAACGAAGTAGTTTATGATCTTCGTTGTTGGTATTGAAAACCGATAACGGAATGGACGCAATTTTATGTTCTTTGGTCAAACGCTTTGCAAATTCCACATCGGGCTCATCGGTGATATTTTCATAAGAAAGCACTTGAAAATACGTTCCTTGTGATGGTGTAAAGGTAAATCGTGATGCTTTGATAGCTTCTAAAAAGAAATCGCGCTTCTCTTGAAAAAATGCAGGCAATTGCAGATAATTTTCAGGATTTTTCAAATATGTTCCAACCCCAATTTGCATCGGATGATTTACCGAAAATACATTAAACTGATGCACTTTTTTAAATTCATCCATCAAAGGTTTTGGCGCTACACAATAGCCCATTTTCCAGCCTGTATTGTGAAATGTTTTTCCAAAAGAAGCCGTGATAAAAGCGCGTTCAGCCAATTTCGGAAACAAGGCAGCACTTTGGTGTTGCGCACCGTCAAAAATGATGTGTTCGTACACTTCATCGCTTAATAAAATGATGTTGGTATTTTCTAAAATTTTGGACAATTGTAGCATATCGTCTGCTGACAACACTGTTCCGCTCGGATTGTGCGGCGTGTTGATAATCATCATTTTGGTTTTGGATGTGATGCTATTTCGCACTTCATCCCAATCTACCGTAAACTCTTTTCCTTGTAATTGAATCGGCACCACTTTTCCGCCATGTGTTTCTACGGCTGGCGCGTAACAATCGTAGGCAGGCGTAAAAATAATTACTTCATCATTTGGACGTACAAAAGCACTGATAATGGTAAAAATAGCTTGTGTAGCGCCTGCTGTTACGACTATTTCTGTATCTGGATGATAGCTTCGCTGGTACAAATACTCCATTTTTTCAGCAATAGCTTCCCGCAAAATCATCGCGCCGGGCATTGGTGCGTATTGATTGTAGTTTTCGCGCAACGCTTGCTGTACCATTTCAATCAATACCGGATCGGAAGGAAAATTTGGAAATCCTTGTGATAAGTTAATCGCATTTTCTTTCGCTGCCAATTGACTCATCACGGTAAAAATAGTAGTTCCTACGTTGGGAAGTTTGGACGTATGTTGGAGCATTTTTTGAGTTTTTGGTGTTAGGTGTTGGTTTTTGATTTTCTAAAATTCGTGATTTTGTATGGCTTTGTGAAATGAAACACTAAAAAATATAAGAATACGGCAAACCCGTACTTTATTTTGAAAAATTGTATGTAGTATTACACTGAAAACCAAAAACTTATACCTCATGAAAAAAAGAAAAATTACCGCATTGACTTTACACAAAAAATCAATTTCCAACTTAACAAACCATGCAATTCGTGGAGGAGACGACAGTTCAACGTGTTTTACAGAATTGGACGCTTGCAATACCAAAGACGTTATTCGATGTCAAACAGGAGACGCTTGCCCAACGGTGTATGGTTGTCCTTCGTTTATACGATGTTAGAAAGTAAGCGAACTTCGGTTCGCTTTCCTTTTGTGTAGTGTATTGATTAATTCAAATGCTTTTTTTCTAGCATTTCAATGAGCAAGGTTTTCAGCACATCATTTTCTACGTTGTGAATATACACGGTTTGAAAATTGTCTCGGAAGTTTTGAATTTTGCGTAAATCGAGTCCTTTGTAGCGCATGTTATTACTCACTTCGTTCCAAATTTCTAGCAATCTTCCAATCAACTTTCGATTGGTTTCAAACTGCGCGTTGAGTTGTGCGAGTAAGCTTTTTGTATAACTTGAAAACAACGGCATTTTAGCTAATTTTTGCATGGAAACGTTCATAAAGTGTTGAATTTCCACTTCACTTTGAAACGAGAAAAAACGATATTTATCTTCCGCTTTACACTTCTTACAAGCAACAATTGCAAAGGTATCTTTAATGATTTTAGTACAATCGTAATTCGATTCGTAGTAAATTTCCAAACCTAAATTGGTATTCATCACCAATACTTCGCTTTTGATTAATTCTGTTAAAAAGTTCTTCAAAATAATCACTTGCTGATGCGAGATAATCAGTTGTTTTTTGTGATGTTTTTCGTTGATATGAAGATATTTTAAAGTCATTCATAAAATATTAACCTTTACAAGTTAACGCATTACAACTCAAAAAAATGTTAAAAAGAATTATTTGATATGATTTTAGTATTGGAAAAATCTATATTGAGAATGATTTTAATGTGAGTTTGATAGTCTTTTTTGCTTTGTAATTTTACATCAAACTCACATCAATTACAATCAATTCGCGTATTTTACATCTACAGCGCCCACTACGAGTTCTTTTAATACTTTGTCTTCAATCATGTTGATATACACATCTTGAAAATCGATTTGTAAAGCATGTATTTCTTGAAGATTTACATTTTTTACACTTAAGTTTTTCGTTGCTTCATTCCATAAATCTGACAATTTTCCAATGATTCTTTTGCTAGATTCATACTGTGGTTTTAGCTGACGCATCATATCTTTTAAATACCCTAAAAAGAATGAATCATTCTCAATATGTTTTATAGAATCATGAATAGAGTATTGTATTTCTTTTTCATTTTTTAAGTAAAGAAAATCAAAACTGGCGTTCATATCACGTTTCTCACTTACTATTAAGGCTAGTATATTTTTTATAATGCCTGTATAATCATTGGGAGATTCGTAATAAATTTCTAAACCTAAGGTCGTGTTGATAATTAAGACTTCGTTTTGCAGTAAGTCTTTCAATAATTTTTTCAGAATATAGACTTGTTTTTCTGAAATTAACAATGCTTCTGAGTACTGCTTTTCGTTAACATGGAGATACTTTAAATCCATCGTACGTAGTATTTTATGCAATTAGATAATAGGGGAACTTTTATTGGGGATAAAAGTAATAACGTCGACATAGACGCTACTTAACACTAAGTTAACATTTAAAGTGCTGAAAACCATGTTAAATTAGATTAGCGGGTAGAATTATACGTTAAAAACAACATTTCCTAACGACATAGTAAGCGTATTACAAATACTATGCATGGCAAAACGCTGATGAAAAACAAAAAAATCCTAAATCCTGACTCTTGAATCTTGATTTAAAAAAACTACTCCACAATCTCCATTTTTTTGAGTAGAAACGAAGCGTTCATGTTGGTACAGATTCCTTTTTTGAGTAAATAGCCAAAGAACAGTTCGTCGTTGATGATTTCTGCGTCAAAGAAGTAGTTTTTTACTTGATCAATTTCTTGTTCCAATTCGCATAGACTTAAATCGTGCGTAGCAATAATTCCTGCAGCGTTTTGAGAAGCTAATTTTTGAACGATTTTCTTAGAACCCAAAGCTTTGTCGTGACTATTCGTTCCTTTTAAAATTTCGTCCAAAATGATAAAATACGTATCGTTTTTAATGTTGTCGACAATCATTTTTAAGCGTTGCAATTCTGAAAAGAAATACGAAGCGCCTTCCGCTAGCGAATCGGTAGTACGCATGCTTGTAATGAGTTTTATAGGCGAATAAATTGCTTCTTTCGCACATATTGGCAATCCGACATTCGACATTACAATACAAAGCGAAACTGTTCTGAGAAACGTACTTTTTCCCGCCATATTGGCGCCTGTTACAATGAAAAATTCGGAATTTCCAATGGTGAAATCATTGTCGACACGATTGTTCGTTCGTAATAATGGATGTCCCAATTGTGTTGCTGTTATGACGTTTTTTGCAGCAGTATCAATCGTAGGATAGTGAAATTGCGGATGATTGAACGCAAAGTTTCCTAAGCTGTTGTAGGCATCAAAAAAAGTAACCACTTCAAACCATTGTGCGACTTTTTGACTGTGCTTGTCAATCCAAATTTCTATTTGATACGACTTTGCAATATCCCACAGTAAAAAACCATTTAAAAAGATACCGACCAGGATATTGTTTCGGTTATCGAGCGCATCAATTCGTTTGGAAAAACCGTTGACCAACGTAGATGCTTTTTGCACCTCGCTGTGAATGTTTTGCTGCTTTTCTTTGAGAAGTGTGGACGAAAAAGTTTCTCCTTCAATACGTTGCAACAGTTGTCCGTATTGCTGAAAGGTGTCTTTTGCTTTATTGGTATTGATAGATAATAGATTGATGCTTTTTAGAAATCTTCCTGTAATTCCCAATCCCACAAAAAGCCAAAGCAGTGCTGCTAAAAACGGCAAAATTTGCAAGGAAACTAAGGTGATGATTGCTATTGATATTGCCGAAAAAATCATTGGCACATAGCGAATTGCTTTTGGGACAAAACTTTTATAATCGCGCAGCCAATTGGTGATTTCTTTGGAAGTGGTTTCTACTTTTATCAGCAAAGCAATTGCGGAAAAATGTTGTCGCCATGTCGCTTTTTGTGCCAATTCTTGTATTGCTTCTTGTCGTTCTGTAATGTTAGCAATATCGTTACTCGCTAACAATTGTGCTAATTTGTTTTTTCCTTCCTTTGTTGTGGAACGATTCAAATATTGAAAAAAAGAAGCATTCCCAAACAAATCGATATCATAGCTAAATTCGTGAGCCGCATCTAAAAATTCTTCACCAGTAGGCAATTTGGACAAATCGCCATTGAGTACATCTATTTCTAACTGATTACATAGAATAAGCGCTTTGAGTTTGTTGCTTTTATAGACCAAATCGGAGTGACGAAACACCAAAGCTAAAAAAATTGCCATTCCGACAGCGGCGGAAATAGTGACATACGTCCATTGTCCGAAGAAGAAATAAATTAAAAAAACGGTGCCTAAAAAAACGAGCAAACGAAGAAAGCTTGACTGGTTCAATTTGCGGCGTTGCGCTTTTAATTCGGTTTCAAAGGTGGCTTTTTGGGTTGTGTAAAAGGTTCTAGGGTCTTGCATCATCAATCGCTTAAAAAATCGCTTCAATAAACGAAAAAAATCACAAATCCAATAACATTTTAAAGGCTTCGTGACGTTTCTGGTGAAAGTTTAACAGTTCTATTTTTTTAGCTTTTTTTCTTCACTCAAATCTTTAGCAAATATTTATTTTGTCAATTGATAAAACACTTCATTTGCCAATTCAATATTCAGTTCAGGTAAAAACACAAAATGCGGTCCTTCTAAGTGTGTTATCCCTAAAACACCATATTGACGATGATATAGTATCTTAGAATAATTATCTGACCTATACGTTGTAAAACCTTCTTTGTAAATCTGTTTATTCAAATATACTGGTGAATTTAAGGAAGTAAATTTATCAAAGATAAAAATTAAGTCTTTTGAGGATTTGTCATATAAAAATTCTAGGTCTTTTTTGTCATTTTTTAAATTCTTGTATGTATATTTTATAACAGAGTCATTCTCTTTGATTCCAAATTGGTATTCCATGATTGGCTTTGCAACATCCGTAAAATACACCGATACATATCTTTTTTTCATTATTAGAGTCTAGATGTTTTTTGGCGTCAGTACAACCAACAAGTGTCAAAAAGACCGTAATTATAGTGATGGTTTTTTTCAATTTCACAACGAAGTCTCCTCAACTTTTTTAAAGAAATTGATAATTGTCTGCACGGAATTCACATAAAAATCCAAGTGAATATTTTCAAAATCGTCTGTAGGTCTATGATAATCTTTGTGATCTTCTACGCCAAAATAAATGAAGGGAATGTTCGCCTTGTGAAATGCTGCATGATCACTAGCAGTTGTCCATTCTTCATGACCTATTTTTAAGATGACATTTCCATGAGCTTTGGTCGTTTCCACCAATGATTTGTAGCTTGGATAGTGTTGCGGTCCAACCGCATATAGTTCTTTCTTCTTGCTACGACTAATCATATCCATATTGATGTTTAGCTTAATTTGCTCTTTTTTGATGATTGGATTGTCTACGAAGTAATACGAACCAACCAATCCTTTTTCTTCCGCATCAAACGCTGCAAAAATGACAGAATATTTCGGCGGATACTTTTGAAAATATTCCGCAAAAGCGAACAAGGCACTCACTCCAGAAGCATCGTCGTCGGCGCCGTTGTAAATTTGACCATTTCGTATGCCGAGATGATCGTAGTGTGCTGAAATTACGATGTACGTATTAGGTTCTGTAGTTCCTTTTACGACTCCGAGAATGTTTTCTCCTTGTGCTATGTTAGAAGTTTCTGGCATCGGAAAAACTTGCTCAAACGTTTCTCCTAGCGGCTCAACATTTAATTGTTGAAATGCTTTTATGATGTATTCTTTTGCTTTTTTAGCACCTTCTGTTCCTGTTTCTCGTCCTTCAAATTCATTAGAAGATAACGCTGCAATGTGATAAATTAGGTTTGTTTTGGAAAAGTCGTAAGAGGTCTCTTCATTTAGATTATCTTTCTTTTTGTCCGTTTTACAACTTATAAAACACAACACACAAAGAAGGAACAGTTTTGATAGCTTCATGGTGATTTTTTGTTGAATATAAACAAAAAATCCCAAGCGTTGCTACTTGGGATTTTATATAATTTGTATTTGGCTCTTATCCTTTGAAAGATGCTTTTAAATACTCACGGTTCATACGTGCGATGTTTTCTAGTGAAATTCCTTTCGGACATTCCACTTCACAAGCTCCCGTATTGGTACAGTTACCAAAACCTTCCGCATCCATCTGATTGACCATATTCATTACACGGTCAGTCGCTTCTATTTGTCCTTGAGGCAACAATGCAAATTGTGATACTTTTGCCGAAACAAATAACATCGCGCTCGAGTTTTTACAACTTGCTACACACGCGCCACAACCGATACAGGTAGCAGCATCAAATGCGGCATCTGCATTGGCTTTTTCAATTGGAATGGCGTTTGCATCTTGCGTGTTTCCAGAAGTGTTTACCGAGATAAATCCACCTGCATGTTGAATACGATCAAAAGCACTTCTGTCTACAATTAAATCTTTAATTACAGGGAATGCTTTTGCTCTCCATGGCTCAATGTAAATAGTATCGCCATCTTTAAACTTACGCATGTGTAACTGACACGTTGTAATTAAACGGTCTGGTCCGTGCGCCTCTCCATTGATATATAACGAACAAGAACCGCAAATTCCTTCACGACAATCGTGGTCGAAAGAAACTGGCTCTTCTCCTTTTTCAATTAATTCTGTATTTAATACATCTAACATTTCAAGGAAAGACATATCTGGAGATACATTGCTGATTTGATAATCAACCATTTTCCCCTGTGCATTGGCGTTTTTTTGACGCCATATTTTTAATGTTAAATTCATAATTTTATGCTTTTGGCTATTAGCTTTTGGCTGTTAGCTAAATGCTAATGGCTAAAGGCTAAAAGCAATATTATTTATAACTTCTCTCTTTTACTTCTATGTTTTCGTATTGCAAGTCTTCTTTGTGCAATACAGCATCTTTTGGTTCGCCTTTGTATTCCCAAGCAGATACGAATTGGAATTCTTTACGACGCATGGCTTCACCATCTTCCGTTTGGTATTCCTCTCTAAAGTGTCCACCTGCCGATTCTTCACGAACCAATGCATCTTTTGCGAACAATTCTCCTAATTCTAAGAAGTCTGCTACACGACCTGCTTTTGCCAATTCTTCGTTGAATTCATTAGCATCGCCTGGTACACGAACATCTTTCCAGAATTCTTCACGTAATTGTGAAATTTCTTCGATGGCAGATTTTAAATCTTTTTCGTTACGCGCCATTCCACACTTATTCCACATAATTTTACCTAATTTTTTGTGGAAGTAGTCAACTGGTTTTGAACCGTTATTGTTGATTAAGTGGTCAATTTCTGAGCGTACTTTGTTTTCTGCTTCTTCAAATTCTTTGGAATCTGTTGAAATTGGTCCTGTACGAATATCGTGTGATAAGTAATCTCCAATGGTGTATGGTAAGACAAAATATCCATCTGCCAAACCTTGCATTAACGCAGAAGCTCCTAATCGGTTGGCTCCGTGATCAGAGAAGTTTGCTTCTCCAATAGCATATAATCCAGGAACGGTGGTTTGTAAGTTATAATCTACCCAAAGTCCACCCATCGTGTAATGTACCGCTGGATAAATCATCATTGGTGTTTCGTATGGATTCTCGTCAACGATTTTCTCATACATTTGGAATAAGTTTCCGTATTTCGTTTTTACAACTTCCTGTCCGAGTTTTTTCACTAAAGCCGCATCGTTTTCATTCAATCCTTTTACGTGTGCTTGCTCTTTTCCGTATCGCTCAATCGCAGAAGCAAAGTCTAAATATACTGCTTCTCCCGTTGCATTGACTCCGTAACCTGCATCACAACGTTCTTTTGCGGCACGCGATGCTACGTCACGCGGTACTAAGTTTCCGAAGGCTGGATAGCGACGCTCTAAGTAGTAGTCTCTATCTTCTTCTTTAATATCAGTAGGCTTCAACGTTTTGTTGCGAATTGCCTCTACATCTTTTTTGTGTTTTGGCACCCAAATACGACCATCATTACGTAACGATTCTGACATCAACGTCAATTTTGATTGATGATCTCCCGAAACTGGAATACAAGTTGGGTGAATTTGTGTGTAACATGGATTGGCAAAGTACGCTCCACGTTTGTGTGCTTTCCAAGCAGCCGTTACGTTACTTCCCATCGCATTGGTAGAAAGGAAAAATACGTTTCCATATCCACCAGTTCCTAATACGACTGCATGCGCAGAGTGACGCTCTATTTCTCCTGTCACCAAGTTACGTGTGATAATTCCTCTCGCTTTTCCATCAACTACAACGACATCTAACATTTCGTGGCGGTTGTACATTTTGATTTTCCCACGACCAATTTGACGATTCATCGCAGAATAAGCTCCTAAGAGTAATTGCTGTCCTGTTTGCCCTTTTGCATAAAAGGTACGAGATACCAATACGCCACCAAACGAACGGTTGTCTAGCAATCCACCGTAGTCACGTGCAAAAGGAACTCCTTGTGCTACACATTGGTCAATGATATTAGCAGATACTTCTGCCAAACGGTACACATTCGCTTCACGCGAACGGTAATCGCCTCCTTTTACCGTATCGTAGAACAATCGGTAGGTAGAGTCACCATCACCTTGATAGTTTTTTGCGGCGTTGATTCCTCCTTGTGCTGCAATAGAGTGCGCACGACGTGGAGAATCTTGAAAGCAAAATGCTTTTACATTATATCCTAATTCTGCTAAGGTTGCTGCCGCAGAACCTCCCGCGAGTCCTGTTCCCACAACAATAACGTCAATTAAACGTTTGTTTGCTGGGTTTACAAGATTGATTTCATTTTTATGTCTCGTCCACTTATCTGCTAGTGGTCCTTGAGGTATTTTTGAGTCTAAAGCCATAGTTATGATGCGTTTTTAGTGAGCGAAGTGGTGATATAATGCAATAAATACGAATCCTGCTGGAATTCCGATTGCATATACTTTTCCGAATCCTTTTAAGGCTCTTGTGTATTTGTTATTCGCTCCGATAGATTGGAATGCTGAACTGAAACCGTGCAATAAGTGCAGTGCTAAAAAGATAAAAGCTACTACGTAAATTCCGACGATTACTGGACTTTGAAAGTGCTCTACCAATTCTTCATAATAACGTGTAGCATCAACAGGTTGCGGGTTGATGTACTTTACCATCATTTCGTGCCACCAAATATTTGCCATGTGAACAACTAGAAAGCCTTCAATAATCAGACCTGTCCAAATCATGTTTCTACTCATCCAAGATGAATTTGCTGCGCCGTTATTTTTGGCATAGCTTATCTGTCGTGCTTTGCGATTTTTGATTTCGAGAACAATTCCCATCGTAAAGTGAAAAATAATTCCAATAATTAATATCGGCTGTAGTATAAATTGTACTGCCCAAAATGTTCCCATAAAGTGTGATGCTTCGTTAAAAGCGTTTTCACTGAATACAGAAAGAATATTAATTGCAAAGTGCTGTAGAAGAAATACCATTAGGAAGAGTGCTGAAAGTGCCATCGCAAACTTTCTTCCTATTGAAGAATTTAAAATTCCGCTCATTATAATTGTGATTAATTATTTGTTATACAAATATACGGCTCATGCAGAACGTCTACAAGTTTTCACACTTATTTTGAAGCCTATTTAGAATGAATTTAATTAGAAAAGCTTGGAACGAAACCTCGTGAGTGCTGTACGAATAGATTATTTATCAATAGTAACGGTAATTTTGACATTCACAAAGATTTCTATTCATGAAAAAGTATCACTATTTGTGGTTTAACACATCGTTCTATCAATTATTTACCAGTTTTTTTATGACAAATCTTTCAAACTAAGAAAGTTTACTTATTTTTAAAAAATCTTAGCTTGATTTCTTCTACGATGAATATTTATATTCTTTCCATTAGTTCCCGAATTTATTCTACGAATAGATTGTATCATGAAGCTGCCAAAAGAGGACATAATGTGCGCGTAATTGACCATACGAAATGTGCTGTTGTATTGGGAGAAGACACGAAACCGCAAATTTATTTCGGCGCCGAAAATATTACACACGGTGTACACGCTATTATTCCGCGAATTGGTACTTCGGTAACGCGACACGGCGCTGCGATTGTAAAACAGTTTGAAATGAACGGAGCGTTTACCACCGCAAAATCGCTCGGAATTATTCGCTCAAGAAATAAACTACGGACGATGCAAATTTTAGCTAGAAAACGCATTCCCATTCCAAAAACCTTGTTTGCGAAAGATACGTCTAATATTAAAGACCATATTGAATTGCTTGGCGGCGCACCAATTATCATCAAACTACAAGAAGGTACGCAAGGACTCGGCGTGATGATTGCCGATAGTAAGAAATCCGCAAAATCTATTATTGAATCGCTGTATAATATGAATGTGAATATCATCATGCAGGAATTTATTGAAGAAGCCAACGGACAAGATATTCGCGTGTATATTGTGGGCAATAAAATTGTGGCTGCCATGATGCGTAGTAGTGGTGAAGAAGATTTTAGAAGCAATGTACATCGCGGTGGTACAATGACCTCTGTTGAACTGACACAATACGAAAAAAAGATGGCAATTCATACCGCAAAAGTACTAGGCTTGCCTGTGTGCGGCGTGGATATTATTCGCTCCAAACGCGGTCCGTTAGTGATTGAAGCCAATTCGTCTGCTGGACTAGAAGGTATTGAAGCACATACCAAAGTGAATGTTGCGGGCGAAATTATTAAATATGTAGAAAAGAATGCTCGGAAATTCGGAAAATAAACCCATAACGATTTACGGAGAAACAGTAGTGCCTGGCGAAGCAAAATGGATTCAAATTCCTATTGACCGTTTGCCAACAGGAACGCTGATTGACATTCCCGTGTATGTGTACAACGCCAAAAAAGCGGGACCAACGATGTTGGTGCAAGGCGGTTTGCATGGCGATGAGATTAACGGTGTGGAAATTATCCGTAGAATGCTGTTTGAAAAATTATTTGAAGTGAAACGCGGTGCCGTGATTGTGTTGCCCTTGTTGAATATTTTCGGATTTATACATTTTTCACGACAAGTGCCTGACGGAAAAGATGTGAATCGCAGTTTTCCCGGTATTAAAAAAGGCTCGCTAGCTTCGCGAATTGCCTATCAAGTGACCAACGAAGTGTTGCCACAAGCTGATTTTGGTATTGATTTGCATACAGGTGGCGCGCAACGGAATAACCATCCGCAAGTACGTTTTACCGAAAACATGAGCGATAGTGAAACACTCGCCAAGGTGTTTAATGCGCCTTTTTATTTTGCGACTTCTTTGATTGAAAAATCATTTCGAAAAACGGCATACGACAAAAAGATTCCGATTATTGTGTATGAAGGTGGCGAAAGCATGCGTTTTGACGACTATGCCATTAAAGAAGGTATTCAGGGAATTTTAAACATCATGAAACACCTCAACATGATTGACAACATCGATCCAATGTTGATTGAACGCGAAAATACAACGCTACTTACCGAGCGTAAATGGCTTCGCGCTCCAACCGCTGGCATGTTTGTTCCGCAAGTTTTGAATGGAAGTTCTATTAAAAAAGGAGAAACACTCGGTTTTATCACCGATACGTTTGCCAATTACTGTGAGGAAATCAAAGCACCGTACGATGGTTTTGTATTTTGTATTAACAATCAGGCTGTGGTGAATTTAGGAGATGCGTTGTTTCATGTAGGTACCTCGGCGTAGCTCGGCAACCTAGTTAGATACGCTGACACTTTTAGAGCACTATCGCTGTTAGAATCTAGACCGCTTCACTTCGACAGGCTCAGTGTGAACGCTGCTGGATTTTAGACTTTTTTTACGCTTCGCTTGTTGGTATGCTGATTCCTGTTTGTCATTCCTGCGGAGGCAGGAATCTCAAACGTAACTTTAGTTTTTTTAAGTTGATTAGAAACGTCCTTGCGAGAAGCGTAGCGACGTGGCAATCTGTTTATTTATAACCCTGCATTTTCTTAGAAAAATCTCAAAACTTTCACATTGAGCGCTGTCGAAATGCAATTCTCAAATCTTTTTATACTACCAATCCAACAATTCGTTTTTTTCTTTTTCGGGATTGTTTTTTTCTAGTTTTTTGAGTTTTTCTAGTGCTTTATCATAGTTCAAATTATAATTATATTGTTGAGGGTTTCTATATGAAATTAAATCATTAAAAATGTCAAAGTATTCTGTTGAATTAATCCAATTAGTTTTGTCGTAATTAACTTTACAAATTAGCTTTCTACTAAATACTTCTGATTTTTTTAATTTATTAAAATCCGTAAAATCTTTTTTTAATAAATCAATATGCGTATTTTTCAATATATTAATTGTAGTACTAAATAATTTACTTTCTTTTAAGAATAAAATATAATCTGTATTTGGATAACCATCTATAATAAAGGCATATTGCCTATAATCAAAAAAATTAAACTTATTAATATTTAAGTTTTTTTTATTAAAAGATTTATTAAAAAATCTAATAAAAGTTTCTTCATTATATAAGTCTTCATAATCAACTGACAAAAACAAATAATCTCTTCCAAAATTACATTCTATTCTTCTCTTTATTATTTCCCTTTTTATGGAAAAACTTTTGTCATTAATCTCCACATAATTCTTAAACTTAGTCAAAAACCACTTCAATATAGTATGTTCAAATCCTTTTGTGTCTAATTCACAATATAATAATAGTATACTGTAAAAACGCTGATTTTCTTCGTCTTCAAATATTTTTCTTAAAATTGGAATTCTATTTTCTTTCGTATCAATTTGAATAAATTTAGCTGCAAAATAATCCTGTAGCGATTTATGTGCCCATTTAAAATTATTCCCTGCTTTTTTAAACAAGGGAACTGTATTCAATAAGTCTTTTAAATAATCACTATTCTTAAATTGCAATCCAGAAGTTTGTTTTTTTGCCTTTTTGATAAATTGAATGATGGTATTTTTATCATATTCAATTTTATTTGCCATAGATGAAAAATACGCAATCCCTCGTAGAACTTGTTGAAAATCATCTTTATGTAACTTACTGTATTTCTCTCGTTTTAAGTATCCTTCTTTCGATAAATCGTGTGCCTCAAATAACGCGTCATATACTTGCTCATAAAATTGGGTTTTCTTTAAGGGAATGTCCTTTTTATATTCATAAGACTTATGAAGAAGGGAAACTAAAAAAGGGTTTTCAAGATATTCTTCCAAGGATTCATCACTATCTTTCAATTCATTAATTAAGTTATCTGCTATTTTATGATAACTCTGTTTATCATACTTTTTTAACAACTCATAAGCTTCTTTTTTTTCTAATGGATTCACATGAAATTTTTGAAAATCTCCAAAGGAAGCCAAAGATTCTTCAGGTCGTGAAGTAATTAAAAAATAGTTATCTCCCGCTTTTTCTATAAAGCTATGCAATTCTCTAATGGTAAACTCTCTATCCGCCAACGCTATTTCATCATACCCATCAAATAGAAATATGAAATTTCCTTCATTAATTAACTTTAAAATAACATCTTGATTGATTTTTTTTCCAATCGAAGACATTTGGTTTTGTATTTCTTTTAAAATACTATTCTTTTCCTTTATTCGACTTAATTCAATAAGTACAGGAATTCCTACCTTTTGTTCAATGATAGATAGAAATAGTTTTTTAATAATCGTAGATTTTCCCATTCCTGCCGTATCTTCAATGATAACTTTTTTATGTAAAGGCAACAACTCTCCTGGATACCGGTCTATTTTGATATCTTTTTTTTCTACTTTTTCTCCTTCATATCTCTTCAAATAACTCACAGTCAAAGGCTGATAAAAATCTTCCAGTTTAGTTGGACTGTTTGTTAATACCAAAGTATCGATTGTTTCAAATTTAGTATAGCGCCTTTTAAGATATTCATGTAATTGTTTTTCCACACTTTCTTCATCCGTATTTCTTATTTGAAATTTTTTGAAGATTGACTGTATTTTGGGTAGAGCTATATCTTTGACTACAGGTAAGATTAAGTTTTTAAGTATTGATTCTCCGAATTCGCTCATATTTAAATTCATTTTCTATAACTCTAAAGTTAAGACAAAGATGACAACTACACAATAAGTTTTCCGTAAGAAAAACTTAGCTTCTTATGGGAAGTTGAATCACACTTCGGTTGCACTCAATGTAAAAGTTCAGCTTGACGCAGATTTCATTTTTTTAATGCGTTGAAAAATCTCAACATTCAGTACTCAATACTAACATCTCTTTAACCACCAACCCAATTTTGAGGTTCCACAATATCTTTTTGCGGTTGTTTGATATCTTTTTGAGGTTCCGTAAAGGGTTTTACCCCTAAAAGAAATGGTTCGAAGAGGTTATTTTGGGGATAAAAGCGGTTATTGAACCCCAAATAATAGGTTCTGAACCACTTCGAAGAGGTTGTACAACCACTTTTATGCTATGTTTTACTGCAAATAAAGAATAAGGAATTGCTTTTTGTGTTTGCCCAACCGCTTTTAGTATCCAATCTATGGATTAAAATGATTGTCAAAGCAGCATTGAATACTAAAACTGACAGATTACTTCGTCAAACTTCCTCGTAAAGACGTTTCAAAAAAGTCTAACAAGTCTAAAGCGAAGCATCTATGAAAATTTGCTGTAAAGCAAAATTGAGTCTAATAAATCTCAATACCAAAACCTAATACATAACAACCTAACTCTTATGCGTACTCACAATCCGTGTCATTTTCCAAGTTCCGTTGTCGTTTTTCCAGATGGTGACAAACTTGCTTGGAATGGATTTCGCATTGGGTTCTTGGTTGTTGAAGAATTTGTGTTCTCCCATTTGTACGGCGCCGTAGCCTTGAATTGGGTAGACTTCTACACTTTCGTTTACAAGCGTACGCGTGACTTTTCCGCAGATGTTATTTTTTATAGCTTCTATGATTTGTGATTTGGAGGTTGCCAATCCGCCTTTGTCGTGGAAAAATTCGATGTCTTCTGAAATAAGTTGACGTTGCGTTTCCAAATCGCAGGTATTGTATGCGTCAAAGAAGCGTTTATCTAAGTCGAGAATGGTTTCGTATAATTGTTTGTCTACAGGAATGTATGTTTCTTTTTTGACAACAGTTCGTTCTGACCTAGT
Organism: Kordia periserrulae; assembly: GCF_003054265.1. Lineage (GTDB taxonomy): Bacteria > Bacteroidota > Bacteroidia > Flavobacteriales > Flavobacteriaceae > Kordia > Kordia periserrulae. The sequence goes on from NZ_QBKT01000001.1 coordinate 661,623, forward strand.
TCGAACAGAAATACAAGAAGTTGCAAAAATGGTAATAAATAATACAGCGAGTAATTTGGTTTTCATGCTAATAAATTGAAATGAATATATTCCAAAGAGCACAAGACTTGACATTTGTTACACTTTCACCCTACTCTTGAGTAGAAATATTTTTACGCAAGAGCACAAAATAAGCGCACTTGCGTAAAAATATTTCTATTCAAGTGCGCTTAAAATATCTGTTTGAGCACATTTAGCAGTACTAATAAACTACTAAACTTATAAACTCTTAAACTTAAAAAAGCTACTCAATCACCAACTCCGTAGCATCCGTTCCTCCATTTCCAGAAACTTCAATGCTATATGTGCCTTTTGGCAAATAGTATGCGCCATTTTTCTTTTTTGGAATAGACGCTTCTTCGTCTTTTTTCAAGTATTGTTTACGTGCTTTTTCCGTAACGCTCAAATCGTAATTCCATGTATTGAAACCTGCATCTGCTTTGATAGATGCTTCATGCATCACAACGCCGTTTTTGGCAATCACTTTTACCGTTACATCGCCTGCATTTTTGGTGTGAAAATAGATTTCTTTAGAAGGCACATTGGCATCCAACCATTTGCTCCACGTAGTTCCCCAAGACGAACGCGCTTTGATACTTTCCGTTTTAAATACATGAAAAGGTTTGCTTGCTATTGTTGCATCTGCTTGTTGCAATACCGCAATGTTGGCTTTGTAAATAGAACGTCCGTGCGTTCCTAACAGCAAGTCTTTTGCTTGTTTTTGTACCACAATGTCATGAACCGCCACGTTTGGCAATCCGTTGTGGAATGGTTGCCAAGTGTTGCCCATATCTAACGAAGCATACGCGCCATTATCGGTTCCTACATACAATACATTTTCGTTTTCAGGATCTTCTTTAATAACATTTACAGGCGAAGCTGGAATTCCACTCGCTATACTTTTCCATGTTTGTCCGTAATCGTCAGACATATAGATATAACTAGTAAAATCGTCCCAACGATAGCCGTTTAATGTCACATAAACACGTTCTTTTTTGTGGGATGAAGCAATCACACGCGACACCCATAAATCCTGCGGAAAGCTGTTGGAAATCTTTTGCCAGTCGCCACCGCCGTTTTTGGTAACATGTACCAATCCGTCGTCGCTTCCTACATAGATTAATCCAAATTGAAATGGCGATTCAGAAATGCTTGTTAAGGTTCCATACGCAACATTTCCTTTTTTACCGCCTTTGGTTAAATCGCCCGAAATCGCTTCCCAATCATCACCTTGATTCAATGATCTGTGCAATTTGTTTCCGCCTAAATATAAAATATCTTGATTGTGAACCGATAGATGAATTGGCGTTTGCCAGTTAAATCGATAAGGCGATTCGCCCAATTCGTGCTTTGGCTGAATGTATTGTCGTCTGCCTGTTTCACGGTTGATTCGGAAGTAATTTCCAAACTGATATCCTGTGTATACAATATTTGGATTGCGTTTATCAACTTGCACTTGCATTCCGTCGCCGCCCATAATTCGTTCATACGGATATTGTCCTTCTTCATGCCACTTTACAGAGGCTTTGTAACTATTTGGCCCAACCCAAACACCGTTATCTTGCAGTCCGCCATACACTTTATACGGTGTTTGTTCGTCTGCAAAAATTGCGTAAAACTGTCCAACCGCTGGCGTATTGCATTTAATCCAGTTGTCGCCGTTGTTGTATGAAATATTCACGCCACCATCATTTCCGTTGATTAAATGATTTGGATTGTTCGGATTTACCCAAAGTGCGTGATGATCTACGTGTACATTTTCTCCGTTGATCGATTCAAAGGTTTCTCCACCATCTTGCGAGCGTAAAATTGGCACACCTGCAATATAAATTTGATTTGGATTTTTTGGGCTTACGCGAATCATTCCGAAGTAATATCCATAGGAATATACAACATCATCTAAGTAATCGTCATGTGTTTTTTTCCAGCTTTTTCCGCCGTTGGTCGTTTTAAACACTTGCGCGCCAATCACAGGCGTATCAAATAATAATGAATTGGCATCTTCTAGGTATTTTGCTAAATCTTCTGGTTTGATGGTTCCTGTTCTTACCAATTGCTTTACATTTTCTGCTCTATATTTTTCTTGAAAACCATTCGTTTTTAAGTACGTATTGAGTTCTTTATCACCTAAATTTAAAAACGTAGCCGACGACATGGTTTTAAAATCGTCTTTAGTCAATGCTTTGGAATCACTTTTCTTTTCTGCTTTCTTTTCACGTCTAAATTGACTATCGTGAAATGCATATACCGTTTCGTCATCGTACACTGCCAATCCGATACGTCCAACGCCATCACCTTCTGGAAAACCTGATTTTTCACTTACTTTTTTCCACGTGTTTCCTGCATCGATACTTTTATAGATAGCTGAATTGACACCATTCCCCACAAAATTCCACGCTTTACGGTCGCGTTCCCATGAAGATGCGTATTGCACGTTGAAGTTATTCGGAGAAACCGCCAAGTCTACAATTCCAGTATCGTTATTGATAAATAAGGTTTTATTCCACGTTTTTCCGCCATCGGTAGTTTTGAAGATTCCGCGTTCTGCATTTGGCGAATATAAATGTCCAAGCGCCGCCACAACAACCTCATCAGCATTGTTTGGATTGATAACGATACGACTGATATGATGCGAATCGAGCAATCCCATGTTTTGCCAGTTTTTCCCGCCATCGGTACTTTTGAGAATTCCGATTCCGGCATACGACGAACGTGAAGAGTTGTTTTCGCCCGTTCCTACCCAAATCGTTTTGGAGTTCCAATCGACCGCAATATCACCAATGTTTTGCGTTGGCGAATTGTCCAATACTGGTTCAAACGTAGTTCCGTTGTTGTTGGTGTACCACAATCCGCCCGAAGCATAGGCAACGTAGAATTCGGTTGTGTTGTTTGGATTCACGTCCAAATCAACCACACGTCCGCTCATAATTGTGGGACCGATGTTGGTAAATTCGATATTTTTTACGGTGGAGTTTTGGGTGAGTTTTGCTTTTTCTTTTAAAGCTTCTTGCACTTTTTCTGCTGACGTCGGATTGCTTTGCGCAACGCTAACCGTTACAATAAAAAGCGATAGGATACATGATAAAATATTAGGTTTCATGGATGGTTTGATTTAGTTTTGAAAATTACGCAATGTTGCAAACTCATCAAAATTTTAAGGCTTTTTTTAACAAGAGTTGTCAATTTTTCAATGTTTATAACTTTCCATTTTGAATCTTTCAGTCGACGTAAGCATTACGAGTATTTTTAATTTCGATTATCGAGTAAAAAATTAAAAGTGTATTTTTAGTTTCTTGTTTTATGAGCTTTTATGAATGTGAACACCAAAAATTTAGAAGCGTATATACAAAGATTTATCACCAATAATTCTTTGCACGACCAAATTCCCACGATTGTGGAAGCCTTTCAGCATTTGCTGCTGAAGAAAAATATGTTTTTGGTGGAAGAAGGAAACATTTGTCCGTATTTCTGTTTTATAGAAAGCGGTATTTTACAGCATCATATTACGATTGAAGGTGAAGAGAAAACAACGTATCTCGCATTGAAAAATTCCGCCACAGCGGCATTAAAAAGTTTTACACACCAAATTCCATCACGCAAAAATATTAAAGCCATTAGTGAGTGTGATTTGTTTGTGATTGATTTGCCAAAGTTTCAAAAACTACTACAAAACAATCCTGCTTTTCATCAATTTTATTACAATTTAATTGAGCATCAAATCTACCGAATTGACGATTACCGCATCGATTTGCTCACGTTAACGCCCGAAGAACGCTATAAAAAATTACTCGCCAACGAACCTAAATTGTTAAAAGAAGTACCATTGCATTATTTGGCATCTTTTTTAGGAATTTCATCGCGACACATGAGTCGGATTCGGAAATCGGTTAAATAATAATTTGACATTCATTAGGTTGGAAATGTTGTAATTCTATATATTTACGAATGATTCGAAAATACACAACCGAATCTCAACTTTTGCCTCGATTTTATTGACTATTTACACACAATGTGCGCTATGAAAAAATTACTACTCTTTTTCGTATTGCTTACGGCAATCGTTGGACATTCGCAACAATCTCCACAACCAAACATTTCAAACCAATTGTACAAAGACGCGCCAGAATGGGCAAAACTGATGTACAGTGACAATCCGAATGCAAATACGGTAGATTATTTATATAGAAAGTATTACGAAACACATGCGTACGTTAAATCATATCACACACAATATTATAAAAGATGGCGACGCGCAATCAATCCTTTTTTAAACAACGAAGGTTTTTATGATCACCATAAAAAATTAGAAGCAGCACAAGCTGCCAGAAGTTTACAAAACGCTCAAAATGCTGTGCTCGAATCGGGCAATTGGTCCGTAATGGGCCCTTTTGAAAGTTATCGTGAAGGTGGAACGGTTTTAAGTGGAGCGCAAACCAATATTTATAGCATCAGTCAATGTTCGGCTGTTCCAACAGTACTGTATTGCGGAACAGAATCAGGAGAAATATATAAAACCACAAATGGTGGCAATACTTGGACAAATGCTTCTAAAACACTGGTCACAACTTTGGCTCCACAAGCTGTAATTGCGAATGCTGGAGTTCGTGCAATTGCTGTACACCCAACAAATCCTGACATTGTATATGCAGGTTCGGGAAGCGAGCTATTTAAAACAACAAATGGTGGAACTTCATGGTCGGTCGTTTTTGATAGTAATATTCCTCTGTTTGGTTATATTGAAAACCCTGCTGCAATTTTTATCAATCCATCAAATCCAAATATTGTACTACTTGCTGGAAAAGCAGGTGTACACCGAACAACTGACGGCGGAAATTCATGGGTGCGTGTTGTAGTAAACGAAACGTACGACTTAAAAGCACAACCTGGAAACCCGAATATCTTATATGCTGTACGACGTAATACAGCAACCAATACACATCAATTTTTAAAATCGACTGATGGTGGATTTGTATGGCTAGCTCAAGGCACAGGTTGGTATAATTCTACGGATCCGAATAGAAGTGTTGTTGGAGCAAAACTAGCCGTTAGTGACGCCAACCCAAATAGAATTTATGCCTTTTTAATTGGTGATTCTAAAGCTGGCGATAATGGTTTTATTGGTGTATATCGCAGTGATGATGCAGGCGTTTCATGGATAAATACAATGGGATATGATGGCGCGCCGTACACCGCAACGCATCCAAACTTGTTGAATTCTGATACTTCTACTAACGGATTCAACCAAGGATTTTACAATTGCGCTGCCATGGCTTCCAACTCAGATGCCAATCAACTACTTGTGGGCGGAATTGGTATGTGGCGATCTGATGATGGCGGGCAAACATTTACGTGTATTTACAATTATGGATGCGGTTCGTACAACCCAATGCACGTAGACATGCAAGAATTCCAAGCATTTGGCAACGAATATTGGGCAACAACAGACGGCGGAATTTTCAAATCGAATGATTTATTTGCTACACAACCAGAGTTTAAAATGAATGGCGTACACGGAACAGATTTTTGGGGATTCGGCTCAGGTTGGAATCGCGATTTGTTAGTTGGTGGAACTTTTCACAATGGCGTAGATGTGTATTCGGAAGGATTTCCTTTTGGAACTTTTCTCGATTTAGGCGGCGGCGAACCTGCTTCTGGCTATGTAAATCCAGGAACTGAACAAATCTATTCTACCAATATCGGAAGTAGATTTATTCCAACAACTATTAGCGGAGCTGTGTTGAATGCTTCGTTGGGAATTGCACCTACGGAATCGCCTTGGTATGCACAATCATCCGAAATGGAGTTTCATCCTAGTTGCTATAATTATGTATATACAGGAGATGACAATCAGTTGTTTAAGAGTGAAGACGCAGGAGCTACCTTCAACGCAATTTATACCGCGCCCGCAAATTCAACTGTATTGGGCATCGAAATTTCACGAACCAATACGGATACCATGTATATTGTAGTACGACCGAATTCTGGGAATTCGTATCTCGTAAAAACTACGGATGCTTGGGCAACTACAAACACAATTACGCTACCAAGTGGTAACGGAAGTTTAGCACTAATTAGTTTAGACCCTGAAAACGATCAAACGATTTGGTTAGCCTATCCAAGAGGTTCAAACGGCAATAAAGTATTCAAGAGTACTGATGGCGGCGCTACATGGAATAATGAAACTTCAAGCGAATTGAACGGTCATAATATTCAAGTAATTACAACCATTGGCGGAACTAATGGCGGCGTGTACGTTGCTACTGGAATGTCTGTTTTTTATAAAAATAATGCGATGTCTTCTTGGACGTTAGATAATGCTAATTTACCAACAACCATCGGCGCTAATGACTTGCGCCCTTTTTATAGAGATGGAAAAATTCGCTTAGCGAGTTATGGAAAAGGTATTTGGGAAAGTCCTTTGTTTGAAGCGCCATCTAAACCTTTGGCAAAAATCATGGTAGATAAGCTGAGTGCGAATTGTGCTGGAGATGTTTTTTACTTTGACGATTATTCCATGCTAAATCATACCAATGCAACTTGGGCGTGGACATTTGAAAATGCGAATATTGCCACCTCATCTTTACGAAATCCGCAAGTAACTTTTAACACAACGGGAACACATTTAGTAACGTTGACTGTGACGAATGATGCAGGAATTTCTTCAACCGATTCCATCACTATTTCTGTGGAAGCTTTAAGCAATACCAACTTGGAAGAAGATTTTGAAGTAGCTTTTATTCCTGATGGCTGGCGACAAGAATCTACAGGAAATTATGCATGGACCTATGAAAATACTGTCGGCGGTTTTGGATTGAGTACCAATTCTATGATGGTAAACAACTTTGTCATTGCGCAACAAGGAACCTATTGCGACATTATTGCGCCTCTAAATATGACCAATACGAATATGAGCGATGCAACGCTGACCTTTGATGTGGCATACGCAGAGTATTCCGCAGCGTATTCTGATGGATTGGAAGTGTATGTTTCTACTGATTGTGGTGTTACTTGGACTTCTGTGTACAGCAAATTTGGAGACACACTTGCAACGGCACCTGATACAACCACGCTTTTTTTACCTACAGCAGCACAATGGCGACAGGAATCTGTAGATTTGTCAAGTTATATAGGCAATGAAAACGTTCAGGTAAAATTTAGAAATGTAAATGGGTATGGACAAGCCTTGTATGTTGACAATATCAATTTAGGAAGCGTTTTAAGCGTTAACGAAGTCACTTCAGAAGCTATTAGCTTTTATCCAAACCCTGTGAAAAGTAACGAAGTTGTCTTTGTAAAAAGTACTAAAAACGAAGACATCAAATTTTCTTTATACAACATTCAAGGAAAATTGATTGGGACGATTTTTACACAAACCAATAAGGCAATTCCAACACAACAATGGAATTTAAGTGCAGGCGTTTACTTATATAATATTCGCGCTGAAGATAAAATTAAAAAAGGAAAGTTGATGGTGTATTAAAGCTAGATTCATATATGAGTCCATCGCTACATTGACACATTAGTACATTGTTACATTATAAAATTCCGCCATTTGGCTACTATTTTCCTTTTGGGATTGATTATTTTTGAAGAAATCCATTAAAAAATCACATAATGAAATATCATCCTATAGATCGCAACTTATTTATACAGAATCGTAAAAACTTTATGTTACAGATGAAACCAAGTAGTCTGGCAGTGTTTAACTCGAACGATATTTATCCGATTAGCGCAGATAGTACCATGCCGTTTGAGCAACATCGCGATATTTTCTATTTAAGTGGTGTGGATCAAGAAGAAAGTATTTTGGTATTGTTTCCCGATGCGCCGAAAGAGAAACATCGTGAGATTTTATTTTTAAAGGAAACCAACGAGCATATTGCGGTTTGGGAAGGTGAAAAGTTAACGAAAGAAGCAGCATTGGCGACTTCAGGAATTAAAACTGTGTATTGGTTGCAAGATTTGGAAAAAATCATGTTCGAAATCATGACGCAATGCGATACGGTGTACATCAACACCAACGAACATTACCGCGCCAATGTAGAAACAGAAACACGCGAAGACCGTTTTACAAAATGGTTGAAAGATAAGTATCCTGCACATAGTGTGGCGAAAAGCAATCCGATTTTACAGCGCTTGCGTTCTGTGAAAGACTCAATAGAGCTTGATTTGATGCAAAAAGCCTGTGATATTACCGAAAAAGGCTTCCGCAGAGTGCTCAATTTTGTAAAACCTGGCGTTTGGGAATACGAAATTGAAGCCGAATATATGCACGAGTTTTTACGAAATCGCTCTAAGAAGTTCGCCTATACGCCAATTATTGCTTCTGGAAATAACGCGAATGTGTTGCATTATATTGAGAACAATCAACAATGCAAGGCTGGCGAATTGATTTTAATGGACGTTGGCGCCGAATACGCCAATTATGCAAGCGATATGACACGTACCATTCCAGTTTCTGGGCGATTTACAGAGCGACAAAAAGCGGTGTACAATGCGGTAAATCGTGTAAAAAATGAAGCAACAAAAATGTTGGTTCCAGGAACACTTTGGGGAGAATATCACGTAGAAGTTGGAAAGTTAATGACCTCCGAATTGCTAGGTTTAGGTTTGTTGGACAAAGCCGATGTGCAAAACGAAGATCCAGATTGGCCAGCGTACAAAAAGTATTTTATGCATGGAACATCACATCATATTGGACTCGACACGCACGATTACGGAATTTTAACAGAACCAATGACCGCAAATATGGTGTTCACCGTAGAACCTGGAATTTACTTGCCAGATGAAGGTTTTGGAATTCGACTAGAAGATGACGTTGTGATTCAAGAAACGGGCGAACCATTTAACCTGATGCGCAATATTCCAATTGAAGCAGATGAAATTGAGGAGTTGATGAATGGGTAGTTTAGGTGTTAGGTTTTGGGTTTTGGGTTTTGGATTCCTCCCGAAGAATTACTGTAAATTTTAGAGTATAATTATGGCTATAACAGATTTTGAAACTGCAATTTCAATTCATCAAGAAACTACATTAACCGTAGAAAGGAAAAAAAAAGAAATTGTTGGTCAAACTATAGAAAAGGTATTTTACGTCTTAGCTAATTATTCAGACAATTCATATACATATGAAGGCTTTCATTTGTGTGATGAAGCTGTTTTGATTCAACTTTCCAAAAATCAATGGATTAGCTGGGTTTGGTTAGAAGATGACCCTACAAGTGGATATAGTTATCATTTGTACTATGATGATGCTCGAATTGCAATTGAAGAAAGAGAAAATAATGGAATTACTTTTTTAAAGCAGATAGATCAATATACTTCCAGTTCTCGCTCTATATGGAGTGATGAAACAAACTCTAGTGCATGGAAAAAATTTATTGGTCAAAAAATTGAAGATATACAATTCGTGACGAAAAAAATTGATGATATATCTTTTGTTTCAGACGTTATTTTAAATTTTAAAAATGAATCGGTTCGCATTATAGCTATCGAAGAACCTGATCCTGAACTTTTACCTGAAATTGAAAATCTAAATTTTGATCCTATTTGGACAATGATTGTTTTTAATGATGAAATTTTAAAAAAACACAATCGATTTTAAATAAAAGCACGCCGAATAAGCGTGCTTTTCTATTGGTAATCATGAAAAAAAACAATTAATCCCTATTTTACTAGTAAAGTATATTGGGGTGTTGGGTTGAGCGGACAAAAATATACATATTCGCCTTTGGCTAACTTCACTTTGTTGGAATGTCCTGTCGTGTTATTTTTAACAACTTCCGTTACATATGCGCTTTTGATATGATGTGCTGCGTCTGTTTTTCCTTTGGGTGCTAATACAAATCCGACATCGTGTCCAACGTTGGCATTGGCAATTTCGAAAATGTAGGTTCCTTCTGAAAGCGTTAACGATTTTTGCGTGAATTCTCCTTTGGTTTGCTCTAAAGAAACCGTTTTGACGTCATTTTTCATCATCGTTTCTTTCTTCATCGTGTTGTGTTGCGCTTGTGCCGTAATGGAAAATCCAACAAAGAGCACTAAAATTGCAATAATTTTTTTCATTGTTTTGTGTTTTAAATGTTTGTGTAAGTGTGTATATAAAGTGTAAGCGCACATGTCAACTTCGCTTCATGTGCGCACGTGATGTTATTGCGTTACCGCGAATTTTCCTGTCGCCACTACTGGAAAGTCAATTTCCGTTTCTGCAATGTGGTTTGCGTAGTTGGTTAAGGTGTTCGATACGACATTTAATACAATTTCTAAAATATCACCGTCGTTATAACCCGCAGCTTTTACCGCGTTGATTTCTTCGCTTGTTACGTTTCCTCTATTTTTGGTAACGCTTTGTGCAAATTGCAATCCTGCTTGAGTTTTAGCGTCGTTTGCCAAGCCTTGTCTGCTCGCTTCCGTTTGCGCTTCTGTCAAACCGTTCATTTTTCCAATCGCAGTGTGTGCTGACAAACAGTAATCACAGTTATTTTCTTCTGCAATCGCTAAGGCTAATTGCTCTCTAAATTTGTTGTTGAAATTTCCACTAGCAGTTAATTCGCCTAAGCTTAAATAGGATTTTAACGTGGCTGGAGAGTTTCCAAATACTTTAATCAGGTTTGGAATAAATCCTAATTTCTTTTGTACGGCGTTGAATAATTCTTTTGCTTCGCCTGTCGTTGTTTCTGGGTGTAAGGTTTCAATTCGTGTACTCATAATTTTTTTGTTTTTCGTTCTTTGTTTTTTGTTTTTCGTGTCATTCCTGCGAAGACAGGAATCTTTAATTTGTTATACTTCTGTTTAATTTATGTACTTAGTTCGCTTCCGCAGAATTGACTCTCGGTAAGTTGTTCATTGTATTCTTGATAGCCCCAACAATTTGGGCAAGTAGTTTCTTTTGAATGTTTCATAAAATTGTTTTTTGTATTACTTATTTTGAACAGTACAAAGATGCGGCGGAAAGATGGCTGGAAAAATGGACAAAGGTTCCTAAGGATTGGACTTTTGTAGATTTATTAGATTTTTAGATGTTTTAGATACGCTTTAGCTTTAGAATGCTGTCGCTTTTAGAGTCTAGACCGCTTTGCTCCTAGATTTTAGACGCGCTTTACTTTCTTTGAATTTTCAAACGTCAGTTCGATGAATTTGCGGCTCATTGAGCTTGTCGAAATGAAGCAAATTTGAATCGAGAAGTACTTTGAAGTTTTAAATATTGATTTCTGAGCTTTGGATTGTTTTAAACTAAACTTTTTATAAAAAACAAACTTCTAACATTCTAAAAAGCGACAGCAGTCTAAAACTCTAACAGCAACAGCGCTTCTTACATTCTAGAACAAAATCTTGAATTGAGCGAAGCGATGCTATTTTCCAAATTCTGCCTTAAACGAAAGTGGCGATTTTTGCATGGCTTTGGTGAAGAAACGTGTGAAATATGCTGGATCGTTAAAGCCTAAATCGAAGGCAATTTCTTTGACAGATTGCTCCGAGTATAACAATTGTCGTTTGGCTTCTAAGATGATTCGGTTTTTAATGAAGTCGCTTGGCGTGATGGTTCCGAGTTTTTGAAAATGTTTGCTAATGGATTTTGGAGAAATTCCCAATCGCGCAGCATACGCGGAAACCGAATGCATTTTTCTAAAATTCTGCTCTACCAATACGCTAAAATCTTTATAGAGTTGGGTTTCTGTTGCTGATTTTACGACAAAATCATCTTTCTTTAAACGCACCGAATGTATGATGAATTGCTTTAAATAACTTTGCAACATATCGTATTGTCCAGAGTTTTCATGATTGAATTCTTCCCTCAAATCTGCCAACAAAAATTGCAAGCGTTGCACATCTTTTGATTTCGGAATCACATACGGAGAATCGTATAGATTGTTAAACAACACACCATTACACGAAATTTCTTGGTCGTGTGTTTGAATGCAGTAAAAATCGCGTTGAAACGACAGCTTATACGCTTCTTTAATTGCTTCTGAACTTACTGTAAACACTTGTCCGGGCGACAAAAAGAAGATGATAGTCCCATCAAACGTGTATTCTTCAAAATCGATAAAATAGGTTCCTTTTCCTTCTTTAATCCAATAAATCGTGTACGCATCTACTTGTTCGGGCTGATTTACTACACAAGCTTTTTCAAACTGTACTACGCTTAACGAAAATGTATTTTGATAACTATAAGTAGTAATATCTTGTACTGCCATTCTATTGTTTTTTTTGATGATTGGAAGTTTGGTCGTAATAGATAGCAATTATTTACTCGATAATCGAGATTTATAATGCTCCGACGCTTGCGTCGAAATGTTTTAATAGTTTCTATTGAATGCTATGGACTTGCCTTGAAGTAGTTGACTTTTTTTAAAAGCCTTTTTGTCATTCCTGCAAAGGCAGGAATCCATTTCGGAACTAAACTATTTCTTTTTCGGCAACTGCAATTGTGGCATCGGTTCACACAAGGTTTTCTCAACGATTTTTGTACGCATTAATTGTTTATCCTTAAAATGTCTAGAAATATTTTGAATGGTTTCGGTGTAATTATCCGTTCCATCTTCTTTTTGATGATAAAATACTTTGATTGAACGACAATTGTCATGTTCAAAAATAGTGTTTAGCAACACTCTATCCGACAATCCACAAGAATGTCCCATGATAATGACTTGAAATTTTTCAGAATCAATATAACGCAGTACATCTTTATAATTGGAGTTTTGAGAATACTGAAACGATTTAAAATAGCGTAAATACTCATTGTCGTCCATGTCTTCAATTAACTTATAATCTTCGTCCATTTCGTCTCCGAAGCCGAAGACAAGGTTGTTATTTAATTCGCCATGAATGTGATTAACATGTAGAATAATGTTATTCTTCTTCATCAACTTCTTATATTTTTCAAATGTATTTGTGTAATTAAAGTTTAAAACATAAGTAACTATTAGAGATCTCATAAGAAATTCATTTGAACCCATAACCATTTCATTAACCTGATGAAAATCATTAACATCAGAAAATTCTTTTGAAATTTTAAGCTTACTGTCATATCTTGAATAGTGTTGAAATATCTCTAAAAGCTTACCATCATGGTAATCACTTTCTATTTTATATTCATCAATTACATTCTTTTTTAAATATCTAATAAATAATTTTTTGACTTGCTCAAATTCTTGATGGAGTTTTACAATATTTGCTCTTTTTTGACGAGCTTTTAATACCCCATTTTTACAGATATTTTTTAATGACTGATAATATTCATTCTCTACATCCACCCAATTTTGGATAGATTGTGTTTCGTTTAATTCTCTAAAAAAATCGTTTTTAAATTTAAAAATTTGAATACTTATAATATCATATGGAGGTTTGTTGTTTGCTATACAAATTGTGTAATTTTTAATTGAAATTCCATGAAAATATCTTTCATTATTATGAATATATTTCTTTAAAGCTTCTTTAAAACTCTTAAAATTTAATATGCTTTTTTCACTTAAAAATTCTCCGTAATCAGATTCCAAGTGTATAAGTTTCTGGATTAACTGATCTTCAGTACTATACTTCAAATCCCGCCAAAAAGCATCCATAAAATGATTGTACGATGTTGGCAATCCGTGTGCTAAATCGAATCCGTTTCCAGCGATGATGAGTTTGTTCATGAGAGTTTTTGGTTTATTTCAAAAGCGAGTTTTAAAAATATCTCTACTGCACTTTATATGACAACCGAAAATACAAAAAATTGTAAGATTTTTACTTTGAAAAGTATCTGAGTCCAAAAGTCTAGATTCTAAAAGCAAAGCGGTCTAGATTCTTATGTCAGTTTGATATGATGCTGCATCAAGTTCATCATGATGAATTATGCTTTCTTCGGCATCAATCCCAATACTAAAAACGTCACCAATGCAGGTAATACCCAACCGAAATCGTAGATTCCTAAAGGAATGACTTCTCTAAAATTCTTTAAAAAAATACTATCTGGGTAAAAGTAAAAAATCGCATCAAACAATCCGAAGACAAAGGTAATTGCCACCACCGCTCTAAACAACAAAGGTGTTGCTATTTTTTGTGGTATTATATTTAAGAAAATCAATACAATGGTAATGGGATATACGAAACTCAATACTGGAATGGCAATGACAACGATGTAATGAAAATCTAATTGTCCGACTAGAACGCCCAATATACTTGCCAAAATTGCGGTACTAACATAGGCTTTTTGCGAATTGTGAAAGAGTTCTTTAAAATAATCTGCCGTTCCTGTAATGATTCCGACAGCAGTCGTAAAACACGCCAGCGCGACTAATACACTTAAAAAAGCGGTTCCGATGTTTCCTAAAGTCGCCAAACTGATGCCGCGAAGCAAGGTGGCACGTTTCATGTCGTTACTAGCGTTCATGTCAATGTCTATTTCACTACTGAAATACGAACCGAGCAGTATCAATCCTGCATACATGATGAACAATCCCAAACCTGCAATCCAACCCGATTTGGCAATGAGTGTTTTCTTTTCTTCAAACGAGTTGAGTCCTTTTAAATTTAAGGAAATGATAATTACACCACCAATCACTACTGCGCCAATCGCATCGAAAGTTTGATAGCCTTCTAACAATCCTTTAAACAAAGGAATATCGAAATTAGAAGCTTCTACGGCTTCATGTGGCATACACAATCCGATTCCGATAATTAATAATAATATGGAAACGATTAACGGTGTTAAAAATTTTCCAATAAAGTTGAGGATTTTTGAGCGATTCAACGCAAAGATTAAGACCAACGCAAAATAAATACTGCTTGTTAACAATGCATTGGTTCCAAAGTTGGGAAATATGGAAATTTCATGCGTTGCTGCCGCCGTTCTTGGTGACGGAATGGCAACGGCAATCACGTAAATGACAATACAAAATATGGTGCTAAATAATGGCGACACTTTCTTCCCGAAGTCAAACATCGAACCTTGCAATCGCGCATGCGCTAATATTCCAAAAATCGGAATCACTACCGCCGTAATCATAAATCCGA
The DNA here is from genome assembly GCF_003054265.1 of Kordia periserrulae. Taxonomy (GTDB): domain Bacteria; phylum Bacteroidota; class Bacteroidia; order Flavobacteriales; family Flavobacteriaceae; genus Kordia; species Kordia periserrulae. Next base: position 676,656 of record NZ_QBKT01000001.1, read on the forward strand.
GAACTACCCAAAACCACTGGTCGCCCGCTTGATACCCTAATAATGGTGGTAATAATAAGTTTCCAGCACCAAAAAACATGGAAAATAAGGCAAAAGCCGTGACAAAGAGTTCTTTATTTTTTGACATTTATGTGAGTTTTTTTATTCCTACCATCAACCAACTGATGATTACATATAGTATTCCGATAACAATATTGATAAATTTGATAGTCGCCGTAGCAAACGCTAGATGTACCCAATGTGACTGTAAATCGCCATAAAATAGTTGTAGCAACGCAAAATTTTCAACCATATCTAACAAACCTGCAAAAACCACCATTGTAATCAATACAGTTCCAATTCGATAAGCTAAAGATGTGGTTTCTTTCCACACCATTCTTCGTGTTCGATGTAGCATCAAGCATAATAAAAGTACATACGTGATGATAAATACATAATCGAACCATAAACTCCATTCGGCAGCTTGCATGGCAGTTTCTGTAGCGTTCCAAGTATTGAGAATTTGCGTAGCGTTTTCCAGCGTTTTTGCCAATTCCAACGAAACAATTCCCAATGGCGAAACTTCACTTTTTAACGGTTCGTCAAAGTGCATCATACAACTTCCTGCTAATAAAAAGCACGCAATTGCAAGAAATAAGAGCTTTTTTTCAGTAGTGTTGGAAAGTTTTTGAAAAGTTGACGATAACATTTGTAGCGAATGATTTTATAGCTAACGAAAGATACATATTTTTGCGACATGCAACAGTTTGTGACGTATAAAAATATAGAAATTGCCTACTCGGTTTCGGGTGAAGGAAATGCGGTCGTTTTTTTGCACGGTTTTTTAGAAACGAGTACCATGTGGCAGCCGTTCGTGGATGTGTTTTCTAAAACACACAAAATTATTACCATAGACTTGCTCGGTCATGGAAAAACGCCATGTTTGGGATATATTCATACGATGGAAGAAATGGCGGAGACGGTTTTTGCGGTTATTAAAGAATTGCGATTGCGAAAAGTACACCTCATCGGACATTCGATGGGCGGATATGTAGCCTTGGCTTTCGCCGAAATGTACCCTGATTATGTAAAAGGGCTGTGTTTGGTAAATTCGACTTCGAGAGCGGATAGCGATGAACGAAAAGTGAATCGTGACCGCGCTATTAAAGCCGTGAAGCACAACCACAAACAGTTTATTCGAATTTCTATTTCGAACTTATTTCGACCAAAAAACCGTAAAATCTTTGCTGAACAAGTAAAAGAAGTAAAAAAAGAAGCGTTGACCACTTCACTGCAAGGAATTGTTGCCGCTTTGGAAGGCATGAAAATTAGAGAAGACCGCGAAGTGTTGTTACATTTTTCACCGTATAAAAAGTTGATGATTGTTGGAAAACACGATCCTGTGCTCAATTTTGACAATCTTATGGATCAAACTAAAAATGCCGAAGTAGATGTCGATATTTTTCCCGACGGACACATGAGTCACATAGAAAACAAAGACGATTTACTGTTTTCGCTACAACGATTTATTGAAAATTAAAAGTTTCTCGCTCATTTAGAACCCTTTAGTTGATTTGTGATTTCTGAGAATCTTTACAAAAACTACTTTTTTAAAATATAACATTACGAAATTTGTAGGAAAAAAGAATTTTTTTAGACCACTTATCGAAAGGAACTGTGTATTTCGTCTAAAAAATAATACTCTTCATCGGGTTTGTGTTTTGAATTTTTATCTTAGGGGTAACCAAAAGAAAACTTACTTAACCTACTTATTGAAATGGAACATATGAGTATTAAAACTACTTTTTCCCTCGGAAAAATTTATTGCAACATCTTCGGTCATCGCTACCGAGTTACTAAGAAAATCACTTCTCACGTTAATGAATACCAATGCATGCTTTGCAACTGTGAAGCTACTACCGATGATAAAGGAACATTAACCCAACTTACACAACAACGCAAAGAAATTAATGAAACCTTAGTGTCGTTTCATAAAAAGAAGAATCCGGCGTTTTAACTTCGCTTAGATATTTTAGATTTTTTAGACTTGTTAGAGTTTTAGCCTTGTTTCTGCTGGTGTGAAAAAGCTTTTCTAGACTTTTTTAGATATGTTAGATTTTTAAAAAATCAAATTCAAGTTCAGCTTGACGAAATATATTTTCAATTCTAAATAAAAACCATTAATTCGAGTGATTTTCTGTCATATCGAGCGCAGTCGAGATAGAGAATAGTTATGAAACGAAGATTTAATTCAAAATTCAACACCCAACATTCACAATAAAAAAATCCAAGTTCAAGTTCGAGTTCAACTTCAATTTCAACTTCAAAACCCTACGCTTCCATCGAATTCCAGCCTTGCGCTTTTAACTCAATTTTGGTGTTTGCTCTTGTTACCAAATGCATGCCTTCGCTTGCTTGCGTTATATGTCCGATGATGGTTAAGTTCGGATTTGCTTTAATTTTTGGATAATCTTCTTGGCTGATAGTAAATAACAATTCATAATCTTCGCCGCCGCTCAATGCAATCGTTGTACTGTCTAAATTGAATTCTTCACAGGTAGAAATCACTTGCGGGTCTAACGGAATTTTGTCTTCATACACATTACAACCCACATTCGATTGTTTACACAAATGCATAACTTCGGAAGATAACCCATCGCTGATGTCAATCATAGACGTTGGTTTCACACCCAATTCGTGCAATAATGGCGGAATATCTTTGCGAGCTTCGGGCTTTAATTGTCGCTCAATAATATAGGAATACATGTCCAAATCTGGCTGGTTGTTCGGGTTGACTTCAAACACCGATTTTTCTCGTTGCAACACTTTCAATCCTAAATACGCGCCGCCAATATCACCTGTAACAACTAATAAATCGTTTTCCTTTGCGCCATTTCTGTAAGTGATTTTCTCTTCTTCCACTTCACCAATCGCGGTAACGCTAATTAGCAATCCTTTTGTGGACGACGTCGTATCGCCACCAACAACATCAACCTTATAAATCTCAGAAGCCAATTGAATTCCCGCGTACAATTCCTCCAACGCTTCAAGCGGAAAACGGTTGGAAACTGCAATAGAAACTGTGATTTGTGTCGCTTTGGCATTCATCGCATAAATATCAGACAAATTCACAATCACTGCTTTGTATCCTAGGTGTTTTAGCGGCATATAACTTAAATCAAAATGAACGCCTTCTACGAGTAAATCGGTAGAAACCACCACTTTTTTTGATGCAAAATCCAATACAGCAGCATCGTCACCAATTCCTTTTACCGTAGAACTTTGCGTAATCTTGAAGTTTGCTGTCAAATGGTCAATCAATCCAAATTCCCCCAAACTTGCCAATGATGTTCGCTGTTCGTTCTTGTCTTTTAACATGCCGTAATAGTATTTATAAAAGTTAAAATTGTATTTTAGTCCGCAGTTTTTAGCCTCGATCTTATAAAAACGCAAAATTAGCCAAAAAAATGACACGCATTGCACGAAACCTACTCTTTGTTATTGCGCTTTTTAGTATTTCTACAAGTGTTGCGCAAGTAGTTCCATGTTCAGGCGGATTTGCAGGTTCTTTTCCTTGTAACGGATATGACTTGCTTTCAAACCTACCAAAATCAACCTTTAGCAACGAAGACGGAAGTGATATTTGGGGATGGACCGATTCCACCACAAATAAAGAATATGCCTTAATTACTTTTGAAGATAAAACCTGTTTTGTAGATGTTTCTGATCCTGTAAATCCAGTGTATTTGGGGAATTTACCAACCAACGCTGGTGTGAATTTTTGGAGAGATGTAAAAGTATATAACGACCACGCGTACATTGTTGCCGATAATGTGGGCAGTCACGGAATGCAAGTGTTTGATTTAACACGACTGCGCAATGTAACGAGTCCACCGCAAACCTTCACCGCAGATGCGGTATTGAACGATGTAGGAAGTTGTCACAATATTGTCATCAATGAAGCTACAGGTTTTGCGTATTTGGTAGGTTGTAATACGTATAGCGGCGGACCGCATTTTGTAGATTTGTCCAATCCTACAAGTCCAGTTTCTGTCGGCGGATATGCTACAGATGGCTATACGCACGATGCGCAAGTTGTTACGTACAACGGACCAGATACACAACATCAAGGCAAGGAAATTATGATTGCCAGCAACGAAAATGAACTTGTCATTTTAGACGTTACCAACAAATCATCTGTCACCAGACTTTCAAGAATCAGCTATACCGATGTGGGTTATACACATCAAGGATGGCTTTCGGATGATCATCGGTATTTTTATTTAGGCGATGAAACGGATGAAATTAATTTTGGGTATCAAACGCGTAGTTTAGTGTTTGATTTTGCCGATTTGGACAATCCGACATTTCTAACCTCATTTTTAGGAAATTCATTTGCTATCGACCATAACTATTACACGCATGGTGACAAATTATATCAAGCAAATTACACTAGTGGAATGCACGTCATGGACATTTCCAATCCGATGAACGTAACTGAAATTGGGTATTTTGACACACATCCAGAGTCTAACAACACTACGTTTTTTGGAGCTTGGACAGCCTATCCGTATTTTGCGAGTGGAAATATCATTATCAGCGATACCGACAGAGGACTTTTCATCGTTCGCGATAGCAATACATTGTCAACTGTAGATACACCAACTTTTGATTTTAAAATGTATCCAAACCCTGCTTCCAATCACACCATGATTCGTTCAGGCGATACTACATTGATTCAAACCGTAGAAGTGCGCGATATAATGGGCAAAAAAATTGCAGCATTCAGCCATATTGACAAAAATCTATTTCAATTGCCTGTTGCAAAATTTCCTTCGGGAATGTACGTTGTAAAAATAAACGATGCCACTTCTCAGAAATTAATTGTAAATTAAGCATTTGCTTAATTCACCTAAAATATTGCTTATGAAAAAGATACAACGCTTCTTTTTCGTGATGGTTACACTGAGTTTTTTCGCTTGTGCGGATGATGACAATCTACCATTACAACCTTCGGATGTTCCCAATTCTGTTGCCTTTCCAGATGCTGCTATTTGTGAAAATGGACTCGCAGGAATCTATCCGTGCAATGGATACGATTTGATGGCGCACATTCCGCTAGAAACATTTGGTGCTGCAAGAGGAACGGATTCTTGGGGCTGGACAGATTCACAAACAGGACGCGAATATGCCTTAATTGCCACCAATGAAAATACAAGTTTTGTAGACATTACCAATCCTACAAATCCTGTGTATTTAGGAAACTTACCTACGCAAACCGTTGCCAGCAACTGGAGAGATGTAAAAGTATATAACAATCATGCATTTATTGTGAGTGAAGCGCCAAGTCACGGCATGCAAGTGTTTGACTTAACACGATTGCGAAACGTTGCCAATCCGCCACAAATATTTACTACCGATGGTTGGTATAACGGTTTTGGAAGCGCGCATAATGTTGTCATTAATGAACAAAGTGGATTTGCCTATGCTGTCGGCGCCATGACTTTAGACGATTCTATGTTTTCCTATAGTGGCGGACCTCATTTTGTAAACATTCAAAATCCGACAAATCCTGTAGCGGCTGGCGGTTATGCTAACGATGCCTATTCGCACGATGCACAAGTCATTACGTATAATGGTCCAGATACAGAACATATTGGGAAAGAAATTTTAATTGGAAGCAACACCAACGAAGTTGTCATTATTGACATTACAGACAAAAACAATCCTGTACAATTATCCACTACTGGCTATGGAAACATTGGCTACACACATCAAGGTTGGTTTACCGAAGATCAACGCTATTTTATTGTAGGCGACGAATTGGATGAATTGAATTTCGGTTTCAATTCGCGTAGTATTATCTTTGATTTGCAAGATTTGGACAATCCGAGTGTACAAGCTTCGTACAACGGTCCAACTGGAGCAATTGACCACAACGGATATGTAAAAGGTGACACATTTTTCTTGGCAAATTACACGGCTGGTGTTCGCATTTTAGACATTTCTAATATTGGTGCTGGTATAATGCAGGAAGAAGGTTTTTTTGACACCTATCCTGAAAATGACGATACTGTTTTTAGAGGTGCCTGGAACATCTATCCATATTTTGAAAGTGGAAATATTATTGTGAGTGATATCAACTCAGGATTATTTATCATCCGAAAAAACAACGAATAATTCATGCAAAAAAATAATATATACTACCTATTTACTCTGTTGATGCTTCTCGTAAGTTGTGCTTCCGATGATGGAAACGCACCACTAGATTCAACAGACACCGAAGATCCGATTGTATTTTTAGGAGAAATCAATTGGATAACAACGCTTGGCGGTACGCAAGAAGATACTGCACAAGACATCACTTTGACGGCGGACGGCGGAACGGCAATTGTTGGTTACACCGAAAGTATCAACGGCGACATTACCGATAATGCTTCTGAACAAAACAACTATTGGGTAGCACGCTTGGATGCGGATGGAAATTTACTGTGGAGCAAAACCTACGGCGGTACAGCTGACGACCGTGGCGAAGCCATCAAAGCCACTGCTGATGGTGGATTTATCATCACAGGATACAGTCGTAGCGCGGATGAAGATGTAAGCCAAAACAATGGTTTTTATGATCAATGGATTGTAAAATTGGATGCTGCTGGAAACATTCAGTGGGAAAAAAGCATCGGATATTCAGGAAGTGATCAAGCATTTGACATTATTCAAACGAGCGACGGCGGTTATTTTACTACAGGATTTTTAGACATTACCGCTTCTGGCGGACAAGGAAATTTTGGGCGAAATGGCACTTCAAATCAAGAAGAAATTAATTTTGAACATGGTGTTGGCGAATTTTGGTGTCACAAATTAGACGCTAATGGAAACATTACTTGGAGTCGCTATTTCGGCGGAAGCAACAACGACCGTTCGTATGCTGCTTTGGAAACGGATGATGGTAATTTTATCATTGCAGGCTCTTCGGAAAGTGATGATTTTGACATTACTAACAGCAAAGGAAGTTATGATTTTTGGGTGGTAAAACTTAGCAATACTGGCGATTTAATTTGGCAAGAATCCTATGGTGGAAGTGGCATTGACATCGGTTATGACATTGCCAAAACTAACGACGGAAATTATATTGTGGTGGGCGATACGCGAAGCAGTGACGGAGATGTTTCCAACTTAAAAGGCGCTGCCGATTTTTGGGTGCTAAAAATTTCAGACACGGATGGTTCGTTACTTTGGGAACGCACGTATGGCGGCACTGATTTTGATTCCGCACGTGGCATCACAGCATTACAAGAAGGCGGATTTGCCATTGTGGGAAGCTCTAAAAGTGATACTGTAGATGTCAATTCCAATTATGGTCAAAATGATTTTTGGGTGGTGAAAATTTCTGATTCGGGTACTATCACTTGGGAGAAAAACTTTGGTGGTTCACAATTGGATATTGCTTTTGGCATTGTAGAAACGATGGACAAAAAACTAATTGTCGCGGGAAGCACACAAAGCAACGATGGCGATATTGTAGAAAATAAAGGTATCAAAGACGCATTTATCATCAACATCAAATAATTATGAAAAAGATTGTTTATCTATTTTCTTTGAGTTTATCAATACTAGTATTATCGTGTAATAGCGATGCTGATGTAATAGAAACTTCAACAGTAGAAATTACGTTTGACAATCGTATTTCTGCCAATCAAAATTTGACATTGGGCACAACTGTATATGTAAACCAAAACAACGAAAGTGTGGTCACCAATGAACTAAAATATATCATTTCCAACATCCAATTGACGCAAGACAACGGAACTATTTTTGAGTATCCAAAAGCGGATTCTTATTTTGTAATCAACGAAGCAGATTTGAGCAGTTTAACACTGAATTTGGATGGAATTCCTGTTGGAAATTATACACACATTTCGTTTGGAATTGGCGTCGACCAATCAGAATATCCGTTGGACGGAATGCTCAATTTTATTCCTACCGCAGAAGAAGCACAAATGATTTGGAATTGGGCAGCAGGCTATATTTTTATCAAGTTTGAAGGCACATTTACACCGCAAGGTGGCACGGAAAGTCCGTTTGTAATTCACGTGGGAAGTCATGGACAAAACTTAGACAATTACAAATTTGTCACACTTCCACTCGCAAATACCATGAATGTCAATGCAGGAACTACTGCTTCCGTAATGGTTGAAGCATATATTGAACGTATCATTGATGCCACCAATCAAATCAAGTTAGAAGACACTAACAACATTCAAGTAGATCCTGTGAATGCGCCGCGAATCGCTACGAACTTGGAAAGCATGTTCAGCGCACAGTAAATTCTGATTACATAAATAACGTGAGTTTGAGATAAGAAAAAATGACAATGCTTGTAATTACACTTGTCAGTTCAGGAGCATTATCGTAGATACCGAGCATAGCTCACGAGAACAGCTAAGAAAATATGTATTTCAATTGAATCTCGACTGCGCTCGATTTGACATTAGGTATAAAATCATGTAAATCAAATATATACCGAAATTATTATATCAAACTCACATTAAATACTACAAAATGTAGTACTACAACTTCAACAGAATGCTTACATTTAAGGAAACGTACGTTTCCTTAGGTGAAAAAAATCATACTCCATACCATTTTTCTATTGAGTTGTGTTCAATTGTATGCGCAATATTGGACACAGCAACACTACAATGTTGAAAATGGCTTGCCCGACAATTACACCTTTGCTATTGAAAAATTTCAAGATGAATTGTATATCGCTACTGATGGCGGATTGACAACTTTTGACGGTGTCGATTTTAAAATTCATCATCGGAAAGAAGTACGCTATCCTGTGTGTTTGGTCAATAAAAATGACAGCATTTTATACATCAGTTCGTGGTTGGATGGCATTATCGCAAAGCAAAAACAAGAATTTACCAATGTATATGCTGAGCGTGTCAACAGAGCATTGCAATATCAAGACAAAGTACTTTTTTACAATGTATATCAACGAAATGCTTTTTTAACTTTTAACAAAGAGTACGTTGTTGACACGCTTGTTTCTGAAAATTACACAAATAGAAATCGTCGCATTGCCATTGATATTGATGCTATTTATATTGCTGAAGGACAAACTATCAAAACCTACGATTGGAACGGCAATCAACAAACACCGTTTCCGTACCAACCTACAGCACCTGTAGAAGCGATTCGCAGTATAAATTCATTGTTATTTTTTGGAGACCAGCACGGCAACCTAACTTGGATTTCAAAGAAAAATCCTGAACAAAAACAAAGTTATCATTTCAAAAACTCCTATACTATTCAGCATATTGAACCGTATAAAAAACAGCAAATTATAGTGCAATTCAAGCATCGTGCGGAATACAGCAGTTTGTGTATTGTAACATTTTCAGACGATTTTTCTAAAATTGTAAACACCGAGTGCATTCTCACTATAAAATACGGCATCAGCGATATTTTTGTGGATGACAATATCATTTATGTAGCGAGTTATGGCAATGGTATTTACAAGCTTTTCCCGTCACTTTTTAAATCGTATCAAAAAAATGATTACCAAATTCCTGTGCCTAAATTTTGTTATGAAAATGATGCTGGAAATATGGTGTTTGCCACAGAAAACGTTTCATACACCCTACAAGAAGACAATACTTTTACACCACAAAAAAATAAATTTCGACTCAATACCATTTTCGAATTTCAAAACGAACGCTATTTCTCTTCACACGAGGGTTTGTACAATTCCAAATTAGAAGAAATTAGTGGTTGCCGTGCTAACAACTTTCTGTATGCCGCAGAAAAAGACACAATTTTTTATTCCAAATATTGGCTGAGTCGTTTTCATCGCGGGGAACGAGAAGATTTGTTTTGTATTCAATACAACCGAAAAGCTAAAAAAATAAACACCGGAATTTTTACCAACAATACCATACATATTGGCACGCAAGCTGGCATTCGAAAATTTAGCAAAAGTGGAGCAGATACATGGGCAGAAGAAATAGATACTGTTTTACAACAAACGTTTGCACAACGTGTAGTTCGGAAGTTGCTCAAACATAAAAATCAAATCATTATTACCACGCCGTACGAAGCGTTTACGTATAAAGAAAATGCAGTTTCAACATTGCAATTTACCGATAAAAACATTTATATCAATGATACTTTTGTCGATTCGGATGATAGAATTTACATAGCTTCTAACAAAGGGCTTTGGATTTTGACAGATGATTTCACGTATCATTTCAACACTAAAAACGGCACCAATTCCGATAATATTTATAGTTTTTATCAAGATTCCAAAGGCATTGTTTGGATAACCACTGGTAACGGAATTATGGAATTCAATCCACAGCGACTTCAAGTAATGGAAGCTCCAAAAATCGACATTCATCAAACCACCATTAAAGACGACCAAGTGCATATTCAGTTTAAAAATAGCACACAATATTTTGCCGAAGACGTACTTTTTGAATACAACATCAACAATTCTGAATGGCGCAAAAGAAACCTGCAGCAACTCCACATGAGCAATTTAAAACCCGGAACCTATTCTGTTTCGTTTCGCGGAAAACATCTCAACAGTAACTGGTCTGCACCTGTAACAACAACGTTCACCATTGCGCCAAAATGGTATCAACTTACGGTGATTAAAATATTTATTTTTATTGTAATTGTACTGTTATTGTTAGGATTTTTATGGTTTCGCTTACGCGTGATTAAACGCAGAAACGCTATTTTATCCAATGAAATTGACCGACGGATTTTTTTAGAACACAAAGTAGAGCATTTGCGAGAAGAAGTCGCGCGTGACTTTCACGACGAAATCGGGAATAAAATTGCTTCCGTCATCGGTTTGTCTAACAATTTAAAACACAGCGAAAAAATAACGTCACCCAAAGTGGATAAAATTACGTCGCTTTCTAAGGAAATTTATCATACGGCGAAAGATTTTGTATGGTCGTTAAATCCCAAAAACAACAACATTGAAAGTCTTTGCAAATACCTAAGAGATTATGGCGAAAACTTTTTTGATCTTTTTGACGAAATTGACTTTTTGTATCAAGAAATAGACATTTTTCCTATTGACATTTCATACACCAAAAGCAGAAACATCATTTTGGCATACAAAGAAATTTTGGCGAATATCATCAAACATTCGCAAGCGACAAAAGTTACGTTTAAGGCATATTTGTATGAAAATACATTTACCATTCAAATTCAAGACAATGGCATCGGAATTGAAGCGGCGATTTCCGACAACGGAAACGGACTCAAAAATATCCAAAAACGTATGGAAATGATTGATGCCGAGATGAGCATTGAAAAATCGGATGGTGTTTGCTATACGTTTGTGTTAGATGTGGAAGAAGAACTTATAAAATATATAGAATCATGACGAAAAAATATATCTCTATTATTGAAGACAATGTCATTTTTCGCGAAAATATGACAAGTTACGTGCAGCAGCTTGACAACTATATTTTGTTAGGCGTGTACGAAGATTTTGAAACTGCTTTTGACGATTTAACGTCTGGAAATCTTCCCGATATTATCTTAATGGATATAGGATTACCAGGCATCAACGGCATTGAAGGCACCAAACGCATCAAGCAACAATTTCCTAATATCGAATTGATTATTGTGACGGTTTTTGAAGATAGCAATATGGTATTTGAAGCTTTAAAAGCGGGCGCTTGTGGGTATTTAACCAAAAGTTTGGGCGTTCCCGAATTGAACAAAGCGTTGGCAGATTTGGAAAAAGGTGGCGCACCGATGAGTAATAAAATTGCCAAAATGGTGGTGGAATCGTTTCAATTAAATCATCAAGATAATACCTTATCCAAACGAGAAAAAGAAGTGTTGACCTTGCTGGCAAAAGGAAAAACCTATAGCAATATTGCGGAAGAGTTGTTCATTTCAAAAACTACGGTTCGCACGCACATTCGGAACATTTACCAAAAACTGCATGTCAATTCCAAAGCAGAGGCAATTCAATTGGCAAATGAAAAGAAAATGATTTAAAAAAACTCACAATGCAACACTATAAACCTAAAAACATGAGTGTCGACTGTGAGTTTGAGTGATATTTCTACTAACTATCTAGCAATACCATGAATTACAACCTGCGCATTGGGTATACGTTAATTCAGTTGCACAATTAACTTTATTCGTTCTTGTGCAGGCGAAATTTCCCGACAATGCGCCTCCGGTCACTTCTTTTCCGTTCAAGCTTGAAACTGTTTTTCTTGCGAACACTAAGTTTTTCTTCAAATTTTGTTTTTTCATCGTTTTTGAATTTTGTGATTAATACTATTCCAAAGCTATCGGAAATAAAAGTCGTACAAGTCATGCAATTTGTAGGATTTTAAATCATTCATAAAATATCATACAATTTGCAGTACTATTGTCTAATCGACTAACATTTGGTATTTTAGCCACAGCTATGAAACTTTTGAAACTCACATATCTACTCATTGCGTTGGTGTTTTTTTCTTGTAAAAACGAACCTTACGAAGAAATTCCAACACAAGCTGCGGGCGAATACCAAAACGTACCGTTAAGTTTTGAAGTGCCTTCGAATTTTCCACCATTGCAATATGATATAGAAAACAATCCACCAACGGAAACGGGTTTTGAATTGGGAAGACGCTTATTCTATGAAGGTCGTATGGCATCAGACAATATTGTGGCGTGCGGTTTTTGCCATATTCAAGAATTTGCTTTTACACATCACACGCACATTGTAAGTCACGGTGTAGATGGTGCCTTGGGAAGCCGAAATGCGCAACCGTTGCAAAATTTAGCCTTTCAGAACGAATTTAATTGGGATGGTGCCGCCATTCATTTAGACATGCAACCGATTATTCCCATTACGAACGAAGTGGAAATGAACGAATCGTTTACGAGTATCATTGCCAAATTGCAAGCACATCCCGATTATCCGCGATTGTTCAGAGAAGCATTTGAAAATGGGGAAATCAATTCGGAAAATATCTTAAAAGCCTTGTCGCAATTTATGGTAATGATGGTTTCTTCGAATAGCAAATACGACAAATTCCGCAGAAACGAAGGAAATGTCACACTCACCGCAAACGAACTGCAAGGCATGGAATTGTTCAATCAGAAATGTGCTTCGTGTCATGCTGGCGAATTGTTTACTGACCAAACATATCGAAACAACGGTTTGGCAATTGATCCGCAATACAACGATATTGGTCGCGAGCGCGTCACAGGATTTCCAGAAGATCGATACAAATTCAAAGTGCCAAATCTCAGAAATGTTGAAGTTACCTTTCCATACATGCACGACGGTCGTTTTGCAAACTTAGAAGCTGTGTTGGAACATTACCGAAGCGGCATTCAAGACACGGAAAATGTAGATGAAAGCTTGCGTCAAACCGACGGCACATTGGGAATTCCGATGACCGACGAAGAAAAAGCACGTATCATCGATTTCCTAAAAACCTTAACCGATACCGACTTTATTTTTGACCAGCGTTTTTCGGAGTTTTAAAGCGCTTCAAAATAGTGATATTCGCTAATGTTCCGACTCACTTCTGTGCATTATATATCCTACATTATCAGTCTTTTGTATCATAAATTGCATGCGACTTCTCCATCATCAACAAATTCTATCATACAATTTGTTATATAAATGTTAGGTTTCTTCAATAAGAACGGCAAATAGCCTATCTTTGCACGTACAATTTAAACGTAATTAAAAAAATGATAACAGTTTCAGACACAGCTCGTAAAAAAGTAGTCGAACTCATGACAGATGATGGTTTTGACGCTACTACTGATTTTGTTCGTGTTGGTGTGAAAAGTGGTGGATGTTCTGGACTCTCTTACGATTTATCATTTGACAAAAGTCACGCAGCAGAAGATAAAGTTTTTGAAGACAATGGTGTCAAAATCATTGTAGACAAAAAAAGCTTCTTGTATCTCGTAGGAACTATTTTGGAATATTCAGGTGGATTGAATGGAAAAGGATTTGTTTTCAACAACCCAAATGCACAACGCACTTGTGGATGTGGGGAGTCGTTCTCGCTGTAAAGCGCATTCAATGTTCAATGTTTTTGATTCAAGGTTAATTTCTAATGGCAACTATAAAACAGTTTGAAGATTTAGAAATCTGGAAACTAGCCAGAACACTTTGTCAAGATATTTTTGAACTCGCAAACACCACCGAATTAAAAAGTGATTATAAGCTTTATCACCAAATAAATGCTTCTTCAGGTTCTATTATGGACAATATTGCAGAAGGATTTGAACGAAATGGAAATAAAGAATTTATACAATTCTTGTCAATTGCAAAAGCATCTTGTGGAGAAACAAGGTCACAATTGTATAGAATTTTAGACAGAAAGTACATTACAAGTGAAGCTTTTGACACATTGAAAATGAAAACACTTGTATTGAATAAGAAAATTAGCGCATTTATAAATTATTTGTCAAAAAGTGACCTAAAAGGAAGTAAGTATAAGAACAAGCAACCTTGAACGTGGAACTTTAAACTTTGAACAAACAAGAAAATGAGTAAATATACCGAAGAAGAATTACAGAAAGAACTGGAAACGAAAGAGTATGAGTACGGTTTTTATACCGATTTGAAAAGTGATACGTTTCCCAAAGGTCTGAATGAAGATATTATTCGAGCGATTTCTGCAAAGAAGAATGAACCCGAGTGGATGACGGAATGGCGCTTGGATGCATTTCGAATTTGGTCGGAAATGGAAGAACCCGATTGGGCAAATGTCAATTATGAAAAACCAGACTTTCAAGCCATTTCGTACTATTCTGCTCCTAAAAAAGCCGATCCCAACAAAACACTAGACGATGTTGACCCAGAGTTGCTGGAAATGTATAAGAAACTCGGAATTTCTGTTGATGAACAAAAGAAATTGCAAGGAGTTGCGATTGATGTCGTAGTGGATTCGGTTTCTGTGGCGACGACTTTTAAAAAGACACTTGCCGAAAAAGGCATCATCTTCTGCCCTATTTCGGAAGCCATTCAGGAACATCCAGAATTGGTGAAAAAATATTTAGGAACTGTTGTTCCGAAAAAAGATAACTTTTACGCCGCGCTGAATTCTGCGGTATTTACCGATGGTTCTTTTTGTTATATTCCAAAAGGCGTTCGTTGTCCGATGGAATTATCAACCTATTTCCGAATCAATGAAGCGGGAACAGGACAGTTTGAGCGTACGTTGGTGATTGCAGACGAAGGCAGCTATGTGAGTTATTTGGAAGGTTGTACAGCACCATCGCGTGATGAAAATCAATTGCATGCTGCGGTCGTAGAATTGATTGCTTTGGACGATGCAGAAATCAAATATTCTACGGTACAAAACTGGTTTCCAGGAAATGCTGAAGGAAAAGGTGGTGTGTACAATTTCGTAACCAAGCGTGGATTGTGCGAAACCAACTCTAAAATTTCGTGGACGCAAGTAGAAACAGGTTCGGCAGTAACGTGGAAATATCCAAGTTGTGTATTGAAAGGAGACAATTCGGTAGGAGAATTTTATTCTATCGCGGTAACCAATAATTACCAGCAAGCAGATACAGGAACGAAGATGATTCATTTGGGAAAAAACACCAAAAGCACTATTATTTCTAAAGGAATTTCGGCAGGAAAATCACAAAATAGCTATCGCGGATTGGTACAAATTTCGCCACGAGCAGAAAATGCGCGTAACTTCTCGCAGTGTGATTCACTCTTGATGGGAAATAAATGTGGCGCACATACTTTTCCGTATATCGAAGCAAAAAATAAAACAGCACAAGTAGAACACGAAGCTACCACTAGTAAAATTGGGGAAGATCAAATTTTTTACTGCAATCAACGAGGAATTGACACTGAAAAAGCCATCGCTTTGATTGTAAATGGTTTTAGCAAAGACGTGTTGAACAAGTTACCAATGGAATTTGCCATAGAGGCACAAAAATTATTAGAAATTTCCTTAGAAGGTTCTGTTGGATAAGCAATCAAAAAAACTATACAATGAAAAAAATCTATTTCATCCTTGCATTCGGACTTTTGCTAGTAAGTTGTAAAAACGAAACAAAAACAACAGATAAAGCCGCAAGCGAAACAGAAAAAAAAGAAGGTTTTACCGCAACAAAAACAGTTGGTGATGCGTATGACACGTTTTCCGGAATGTTTTTATACTTGGAAAATGAAAATGCTGCGGTGTTGAAAACATCAAACAGTCAAATGTATGCTGTGGTGATTGACGAAAAAATGCACGAACTCAACAAGCAATGCGATCAGTTTAAACAAAACGAACACGATATGGTTCCTGTAGTTATTAGAGGAACTACGATGCCAAATCCTGTTAAAGACGGATGGCCAGAAGCTGTTGAAATTAAAGAAATTCTTTCCGTACAAAAACCAAGCGGAAATGATGGCACCATCATTATCACCAACAATCAATAATTCGATTTACAAAAAATAGAAAACATAGTTTACCATGTTACACATAAAAAATTTACACGCAGGTATTGAAGAAAAAGGAATTCTGAAAGGAATCAACCTTGAAGTAAAAGCAGGAGAAGTACATGCGATTATGGGACCAAACGGTTCTGGAAAAAGTACCTTATCATCTGTTATTGCAGGAAAAGAAGAATACGAAGTAACGGAAGGAGAAATTTTCCTTAACGGAGAAAATATTGAAGAACTAGGACCTGAAGAGCGTGCGCATGAAGGTGTATTTTTATCATTCCAATATCCTGTAGAAATTCCTGGTGTTACGGTAACCAACTTCATCAAAACGGCTATCAACGAAACGCGCAAAGCAAAAGGTTTGGAAGAAATGTCGGCAAGCGAAATGCTTAAAAAGATTCGTGAAAAAGCTGAATTACTCGAAATTGACCGTAAATTTTTATCGCGCTCGTTGAATGAAGGATTTTCTGGCGGAGAAAAAAAGCGTAATGAAATTTTTCAAATGGCAATGCTAGAGCCAAAATTAGCCATCTTAGACGAAACCGATTCTGGATTGGATATTGACGCGTTGCGAATTGTTGCCAATGGTGTGAATAAATTACGTAGCAAAGACAACGCTGTTATCGTCATTACGCACTATCAGCGTTTATTAGAATATATTGTGCCTGATTATGTTCACGTATTGCACGATGGAAAAATTGTAAAATCAGGAACCAAAGAACTTGCTTTAGAGTTAGAAGAAAAAGGATACGATTGGATTAAGCAAGAAGCAACTATTTAAGGAAGTACCACATGGAATTAAAAGATAAATTATTGTCATCATTTATGGTTTTTGAAGATCGTGTTCACGATGAATCAAAGCATATTCATGACATTAGAAATCACGCAATAAAGACCTTTCAACAAAAAGGATTTCCTACAAAAAAAGACGAAGATTGGAAATATACGTCGCTAAATTCCATATTGAAGCACGATTATGTTATTTCGCCACGTCACGAATCAGCAATTGAATTTAAGGAAGTTAAAAAGTATTTTATTCACGATATTGATACGTACAAAATTGTATTTATCGACGGAAAATACAGTTCGTTTCTATCCGAAACAACACATGACGGCATTGATGTTTGCTTGATGAGTGCAGCGTTGAATCAGCCTAAGTATAAAGTGATTATAGATTCATACTATAACAAAGCTGCCAAAGACACACACAGTTTAACGTCGTTAAATACCGCGTTTGCTTCGGAAGGTGCGTACATTCACATTCCACGAAATAACGTAGTGAAAAAACCGATACAAATTATTCACTTTTCTACAGGAAGCGAAGCATCTGTGATGTTGCAACCGCGCAATTTGATTGTAGTTGATGAAAATTCACATGTGCAAATTATTGAGCGTCATCAAAGTTTAACATCGAATGTTGTGTTGACAAATTCGGTTACAGAAATATTTGCCAATAAGCGTGCGATTGTCGATTATTACAAAATTCAAAACGACAACCAAGAAGCGTCGTTAATTGATAATACGTTTGTTTCTCAAAAGCAAAGCAGTAATGTTTCGGTGCATACCTTTTCTTTTGGCGGAAAGTTGGTGCGAAACAATTTGCAGTTTTTTCAAAAAGGAGAACGCATTGATTCTACCATGAAAGGTGTGACCATTATTGATGACAAACAACACGTTGACCACAACACATTGGTACATCATATTGAGCCAAATT
The DNA here is from genome assembly GCF_003054265.1 of Kordia periserrulae. GTDB lineage: Bacteria > Bacteroidota > Bacteroidia > Flavobacteriales > Flavobacteriaceae > Kordia > Kordia periserrulae. The sequence continues at coordinate 694,808 of NZ_QBKT01000001.1, forward strand.
GTGAAAGTCATCAAGATTATAAAGGAATTTTTGGCGGACGTTCTACAGGTGTTTTCAATGGAAAAGTAATTGTAGAAAAGGAAGCACAAAAGACGAATGCGTTTCAAGCAAATAATAATATTTTGGTAGATGATAAAGCAACCATCAACACCAAACCACAACTTGAAATTTTTGCAGATGATGTAAAATGCTCGCACGGTTGTACCATTGGTCAGTTGGACAAAGATGCTTTATTTTATCTGCGTTCGCGCGGAATTCCCGAGAAGGAAGCAAAAGCATTGTTAATGTACGCGTTTGCAAATAACGTTTTAGCAAGCGTGAAAATAAACGCTATCAAAACGCGAATCACCAAGTTAATCGCACAAAAATTAGGTGTGAATTTAGGATTCGAACTATAAAAAATAGGACAAAAAAGAGAGATAAAATCCCGAAGCGTTCATGCTTTGGGATTTTTTTTGGCTTAAAGTTCAATTTCTTCTGCAATAATTCTGTAAATATCAACTTCAGGAAGCAGTGTTTGTAATTGCATTGCGACAGCTGTAAATTGAGAATCTTGTCGCAAACGCTTCCAAGTATTTTTTACGTATTGATTAAAGTTTTCCTGCGGTGATTGTTGATATGCTGGGTTTTCTTTGACCATCATTAAAATTTGCTGAATGGTTTCTCTTCCATTTGTCAACTTTGTTTTGATAGGCTCGTGCAATCCTGTCAACACACTATGCGCGGATTCTAAGCAATTGGCGCCAACCATTAACACGTGTCTTCTTTTTTGAGGAACATCATTTGTTTTTGCCACAAACAACTGATTTTGCAAAATGCTCATACGACTCGATTCTACCAATCCAAACTGCTTTAATGCTTGTTGATTTTCAGAAAGCCAACGCTCAATCTCCGCTAAAAAGCGAGAAGATTTGGAACGAAGCAATTCAGAAATCAATTCAACTTTGTAAATGGAAGCTTCAAAGAAGTTGTTTTTTTCTATGATACTTGTTTTCATTTGTTGCTGTTTTTGTTATTTTCACTTACGTGTGAAAACCATGGGTTTATAGATAATCTAATCGTTGTACGGTATTACCGTTTTCGTCTACATCAGTTGTCCATTCCATAGCGTCGTCCGTAATGTTTATTTTAATACTGATAAGATTCGTAGGATCGTTGATGGCTTCCAAACGTTGCGTTTCTACGATGACAGGAAGATCTTGAATTTCTGGCGTTCGTGGTTGTAAATTTTGTTCAATTTCTTGCACCATTGCTGTACGGAATACAGGCTCTTCAATATTCAAATCTGTCAAAAAGCCAAAAGAAACATCCACAAATTTATTTGCTGATATATTTAAAGCGTTGGCATATTCTGCGGAAGTAGTTCCGTCAGCAGATTCGCCTTCTGGTGCGGCAGTAGCTTCTGCTTGTTGTAAACGGGAAACTGTTGCGGTTGCTTCTACTTGTGCTTTAGTTGCCAATTCTGGTTGAATACTTTGTAAGTAGGCATTATGTTCATCAGCTCTATCTGCTAGTGAATCAGTAGTTACTTTGGTAAAAGCATCTTCATATACTTTTTGCACTTCGCTTTCCGTATAACTGCGTGCAACCGTTTGTGTAGTATCAACAGCAACTGGAATTGTTAACTGCATGTCTTTGATGCGTATGTTTGGCACGGCAAAATGTTTCAACATTGGATTTTCCACATATTCTTGGGCGATTGCTAAGGTTTCAATATCTGATTGTACTTTGGCATTGGTAACCTCTTTATAAATCTTTCCGATATAATCTTTTAAGGTAATCATGATTTTTTTGTTTTTTTAAGTGGAAGAAACCTCCGAAGAGGCTTCTTCAATTGTTAATGAAATACGTTTTAAGATTCAATAATAGACTCTTCAAGCATGTCTAACACACGACTCATTCCTGCTGGAAGTTCGTCTTGTACTGCATGAATTCTAACATTCATACTATAAGAACGCTTCGATTCGTCAGAGTACGTATTTTTCTTTTGGTACGAGTAACTTCCTTTAAAGTCAAAACGTCCCCAAGCCCAACGTAAACTCAATTCAGCACTTAAATCTAATTTGTGAGAAGTTGTCGTGGTCACTTTGGTCACACTAGAAATTTTAGCATTAAAATCGATAGTGGTATCGGCAACTCTCATGAATGGAATTGGCACAATGGTTAATAACGGTGTGGTTAATGTAACTTCTGTACTGATTCCGTCAATTAATTTGGAGTAAATAAATGATACATTTTTTACTTTCCCCAAATCATCTAAACCTACTTCGTTGATAAAATCAACCGTAGACAGTGCTGCTGCTGCTTGCGCATCAATAACTGCTGTTAATGGCTTTCCTAACATCGCACTAAAGTTGATGTTAGCAATCTCATTTGGATTAACTGGCATAATTGTAATTTTTTAAAATTTTGTGCCTACTCTTTTTCAAAGGCTTTTCGGCTTTCTCCTTTTGTGCAAAAAATAGTCGCGAACAATTTCTTACGGATTTTAAGCTTAAAAAGATATTCTTTCGAAAGAATTACGGCGCAAACATACAACATTTGTTGTTTTACACAAACATATTACAATATTTAATCCTGTAATTTCACATTATAATAAGTAATATGTTTTAAAATGTATTGTTTAAAGTTGAAGTAAAGCGATTTCAAATTATGCTAGAATACACATATCACAAGAAAAAGAGCTGCAATGTACCACGATGTACATTGCAGCTCTTTGTAAAATTTTTGATTTTGTAGTTGCAGTTACTTATTCAACCGCATTGCATATTTCACTTAGAAAACGATTAAAGTCGAGCGCATCTTTTCCAACCAATCCAAAACGCACTACTACCAAGTTTTTTGAAGGAATGATGTACACTCGCTGTCCTTGATATCCATTTGCCGAATACATATCTTTTGGTACATCTTTGTGAAATCCGCCAGCATTGAGCCAAAAATGACCGCCGTAACGTCCTTCTGATGTTGGTGTTGGTTTGGTAATATAATCTACCCAAGAATCGTCAAAAATACGTGTGCCGTTCCAGTCGCCTCTGTGTAAATACAACAAGCCAAATTTTGCCCAATCGCGCGGCGTTGCCCAACCATACGACGAACCTACATAGTTTCCATCCATGTCAGCTTCAATCAGCATAGAGTGCATGCCGATTTTATCGATAAAATTTGTGTACGGAAAATCTAAGTATTCTTGATGACTGTTGAACTGTTGTCGCAAGATTCCCGATAGTAAATTAGACGTTCCAGAAGAGTAATTCCATGTTTCGTTTGGTTTTCCAACTAACGGTTTGTCTATTTGAGAAGCGGTCATGTCTTTGTCTAAAAAGAGCATTTTGGTGACATCAGAGATAGTATTGTAGTTTTCATCCCACTCCAAACCGCTGTTCATTTGCAATAAATTGTGAATGGTAATTTCTTTTCGTTCATCATTTTTCCAAGCTTCAATAGGTGCGTTGTCCAACACGCTCAATTTCCCTTGATATTCTAGTATTCCATACATCGTGCTTACTAAGCTCTTCGTCATGGACCAACCTAAGATTTTGGAGTCTTTGTCAAACCCTTTTGCATATTTTTCAGCAATAATTTGGTCTTTATAGATGACTAAAACCGCTCTTGTTTTTTTAACATCTTCACCGTCTACTTTTTCAAAAGCGTATTGTACTGCTTTGTTTACTTTTTCGTAATTGATATTAGAAAACGTAGTGTCTTTTTGCGGCATGTTTCCATACGGATATGGCAACATTCGTATAGTAGTATCTCGTTGCGGAATTGGCGTTTTTTGAGTTACATCGTACTCATCATCAATTAAAACACTACCTAAGCCTTTTCGATAGATGGCAGTACGTTCCATAAGTCCGTACACAGAAGCCGAAGCATATTTTTTTTGCTGATCTACAAAATCACGAGCAAATTTAATTGGTGAAAATCCATTATCTGTTGTATCGGTAAAAGCGGGCGCTCTTCCGGCAACAAAAACAGAAGAACTCATGTTTTTGGCAGAATATCCAGAAATGATATTCAGTTTAGAGTAATTGAATGCAATTAGCACTACAATTACTGCAATTATAACTCCTAGAATTTTTAAAGCTTTTTTCATCTTTTTGTGGGCATTTAATGCTTGCTACGTTGATATTAGCAAACGACTGTCTTCAAAGATATTAAAATTAAAGTGATTTGTACTATGGTAGATTTTAGACTTTTAGGCCTCAATTTTTATTGCGAAAAAAGTTAGTTTTAAAACATCTGTCAGAAAGCACAGTGTTTTTCCTATTTTAAAAAAAGGAAAAACACCTCTTAAAAGTATCTATAAAGCTGTTTTCCAATTAAGTAATTAAATACATATTTGTAAGTATGTTACGTAACAAAACTATAATTTAAAACTAGAAAACCATGAAAAAAAAGAAAGCCAATTTAAAAAAGCTCTCGCTTAACAAGAAGGTTGTTTCTAATTTAGAAAGCCAACAAGCAAATGGAGGAGCGCCGTATTCGGTAAACATTTGTCCAATCAATACGTTTTACAACTGCCCGATTAATACGCTCGCTTGTCCAAATACGCTAATTTGTCCGATTGACACGCGTTTACAATGTCCGATAGATACGCTGGTTTGCCCAATTGAAACTATTGAATGTCCTACGCTTGCATGTCCAATTGACACCGTAGGCTGTCCTTATTAATCCATTAAATACTTAAATCATGAAAAAAAAGAAAACCAATTTGAAGAAGTTGACACTTAACAAAAAGGTCGTGTCAAAATTAGAAGAAGGTCAAGTAAACGGTGGAACCTTGATTACCTTGGCGTGTCCAGTGACATTATTATGTCCAAGAACGTTGGCATGTCCAGACACTTGGTTATGTCCACAAACGTTAGACTGTCCATTAACATTGGATTGTAGCTTTAACGGATGTAATTCATTTATTGATGATTGCCCATCCGCATTGGCGTGTCCATATTAAGAACAATTAGTATATACTATAGTATGAAAGCTGCTGTAAAAGGCAGCTTTTTTAGTTTGCGAAGGTTTGTAAATAATTGCGCAAGTCTTGGTGTTTTTGCAGTACTAGTTTTTTTTTAAGCCTGTATTTGTGAGTGCGCACACTTTCTTGATTGATTCCTAAAATGATGCGAATGTCTTCGTTAGACATGTTCATTTTTAGGTAACAGCAGTATTTTAAATCTTTTGCCGTAAGACAGGGAAATTTAGTACTCAATTTTTTGATAAATTCTGGATTGATGTTTTCGAAATAATGTTTAAAATCGTCCCAATGTCTTTGGTCGCTATGCGTCATTTTGATGGTGTTTACGATGGACATTAAGCGCGTTTTGGTTGTTGCATCTACATCGCTATACAATTGTTTGATACGCTCTTTTATCTTATCTAGCACGGCTTTTTTTTGGTCGAGTTCCAACGTATATCGTGTTAAATCTTTGCTTTGATCTTGTGTGAATTTTCCTTTTGGCACAAACGATTTTGATGTTGAAATTATTTGTGTTTTTTGAATAAGTCGTAAAATCCCTAAGATATTTCCAACGAGGTTGTTGGATTGTATTCCATACTCAAAGGATTGACGAAATACCACTAAGTTTTCCCGAATTTTTAATTTTTGATGCTGTACGTTGGAATGCAAACACACTATAGGAATAGAAAAATCGCGGTTATAGGAAACTAGAGAATTAATCACATCTTGATTGTTTCTAAAACTAAGTACAATTAAAGTTGGTTGAATGGATGCTGATAATTGTACCATGTCTGACACGCGTGTAGCCGTAATGAAACTGTACTGATTCATCACTTGCAAACTTTTAAGGATTGCAGCTATTGAACTAGAAGTATCACTTCCTATGAGTATATTTTCATGCGTTGTCATCACTATAATATCGGTTGCAAATGTAATAGCGTATTTATGGGGAATCGCACAGTTATGAATACTTCAAATATATAGTTTAAACATTAAATAAAATACGGTAGAAATACTTGGTTTTAGTCGTTTTACTGTTAATTTATTACTGTGTTAGACCGCTTTTTGGAAACGAAAAATCTATGTGTAATTCACAAAAGCGCATAAAAAAACCTGTAACTTTTTACAGCTACAGGTTTTTAATATGATGTAAGATTGATTAATCTTTGCTTACAATAATAAAGTCAGAACGACGATTTTGTTGGTGTTCTTCATCAGTACATTTCGTTCCGCAATCAATCAACGGAGCTGCTTCTCCTTTTCCTTCACTGCTAAGGCGTGATGCATCAATTCCTTGTGAAATGATGTATTGTACCGTTGATTTAGCTCTTCTTTCTGATAATTTTTGGTTGTATACTGCAGAACCTCTATTGTCTGTATGTGATTCTACTTTAATTACCATATTTGGATATTTGTTCATTGCATTTACTGCTTTATCCAATTCGAAAGCTGCTTCTTTGGTAATGTTGTGCTTGTCAAATTCAAAATAGATAGGATTTAACACAATCACATCTTCAATAATTTCTTCGATAGGCTCAAGTGCAATATCAATCGATTGTTCAGGATCGTCGCCACTATTCACTTCTACTCTTTGTGATACATAATCTTGGATAGAAGCTTCCAATACAGATGATTTGTCACATTCTACTTTGAATACCACTTTTCCATCAGCATCGGTAGTTTTTGAACCTACATTGTTTCCTTGTGTATCAGCCAATATCACCATTGCTCCGCTTAACGCTGCGCCAGTTTCTTTGTCTGTCACTGTAATTATATAATCAACATCACAAATTGGGTTGATTAAATCTACTTCGTAAATATCGTCACTTCCTTTTCCTCCTTCACGGTTAGAAGCTACAAATCCTTTTTTAGATTCTTCATCAAACGTAAAAGAGAAATCATCTGAGTTACTGTTTAACGGCGTTCCTAAGTTACGAACCGCACCATACGAATCGTCTTTTATTTTTGCCGCAAATACGTCCAATCCTCCAATTCCTAAGTGTCCGTCAGAAGAAAAGTATAAGGTATTGTTGCTACTTACATATGGGAAAAATTCTCTTCCTTCTGTATTGATGTCACCTCCTAAGTTTTCTGGCTCACCAAACGTTCCATCATCATTTATTGCCACTTTGTATAAGTCTGATTGACCTAATCCGCCTGGCATATCTGATGCAAAGTATAGTGTTTTTCCATCTGCACTTACGGCTGGATGTCCTACAGAATATTCGTCATTGTTGAATGGAACTGGTTGCACATTTGTCCACTCACCACCAGACATTGTAGCTGTGTATAAGTTTAATGTTCCTTTTCCTTCTTCGTCTTTTTTGAATTTTCCATCGTAGTAACTCTCACGCGTGAAGTACATTGTTTTTCCATCTGGAGAGAAACTTACCGTTCCTTCGTGATATTTTGTATTGATATCGTCTGATAACGAAACGGCTTTTGACAATTCGCCATCTCCGCTATACGACGCCATGTAGATATCTAAATACGGTTGGTCGTTCCATCCGTATTTTCTTCCACCATCACGCGTAGACGTGAAATATACTGTGCTTCCTACTGCAAGTGCTCCAAAGTCAGAATTTTGCGTGTTGATTTCAGAATTCTTCACTTCAAACTTTGTCACTTTTGCTAAAATTTGCGGAATATAATTCGGGTTTTCATTGAATGCAATCGCTCTTTTATCATTTGGCTTCTTCGCGGCAAACTTTGCCATCCATTCGTTATGCTCTTGGTATTTTCCGTTTGCTTTTAGCATTTGTGCATATTTAAAATACACATCAGCACTGGTATTTCCTTCTGCAATGGTTTGTCGGTACCAACGTTCTGCTTCTTCCGTTTTAAAAAGATTGTAGTAACAGTTGGCTAACTGCTCATATACGTACGCGTCTGCTTCTTCAATAGCAATTTCTTGATATTCCTCAGCCGCTTTTACATATTCAAGTCTGTTATATAACTTGTCTGCTTTTTTGGTTTTATCGTTCTGCGCAAATACATTTGAAGTAGCTAGAACGAGCAATAATATATATAATTTTTTCATTGTTATTGGCGTGTTAGGTTTTAGAAATATCTTGGCGAACGAGAAATTTTACGTGGGAAGTATAAATCGAATAGTAAAAATACTTCATGCGATGCATTGGCAACAGAAGAGATTTCTGAAGTTACTGCATCGTAGGCATATCCTATACGCAATCTCGGGTTAATCGCAAAGTTGACCATTCCACTGAAAGAGTCATCCAAACGGTACGAAGCTCCAATTTCAAATTTTTCATAAAACAAAGCATTCAAGTTCAAGTCAAATGATGTCGGTGCATCAAAAGCGGACTTTACTAAGAACGATGGTTTTATTTTAGTATTTGGGCTAGCTTGGAATACATAACCACCTGTAAGGAAATAGTGTTGTACTTCCGAACCGAACGCTCTACCATTAACATCGAGGTGTTTTCCTTGTAAAAAGTTAGGCACCGATAATGCTAAATAGTAATTGTCGGAGTAGTAAAAAACTCCAGCTCCAATATTGAAAGTTGTTTCATTTACATTACTAGAAAAGGCTTCATCTCCTTGGTCGATGAGTGTTGGGTTTACTTGTGATAGTAATCCTATATCGTGGAAGGTAAGTCCTCCTTTAATACCAAACGCCAATTTGTGAGCGCCTCCTAAGTTTAATGTATATGCAAAGTCTACGTAAGTGTTGGTTTCTTTTACAGGGCCAATTTGGTCTGAAATTAAAGAAAGTCCTAATCCTACGTTTTTACCGACTGGCGAATGCCCAAAGAACGTAAACGTTCTTGGGGCACCGTCAAATCCGGTCCATTGATTTCTGTATAGTGCACCTAAAGATATTCCTTCTCTAGATCCTGCATACGCTGGATTAATAACTGCCATGTTGTACATATACTGAGTGTACTGAGGATCTTGCTGTGCAAATGATGGCAATGAAAAAAGTAATACAAATAGTGCGATATATAAGTTCTTCATGATATGATGTAATATTATTTTTAAGAATTTAGATGTTTAATGTAAGGGAAAATCTATTTGTTAAGATAAATCCAACCGTTTTTAGATTCTCCATTTTCAAGTCTCAATACATAAAAATAAGTACCTACAGGTAATTCATCATTATCATTGGTTTGACCTCTCCATTCGTTTGTATAGTTATTCTTCTTATATACAGAACGACCATGAGAATTAAATATCTCTAATTCTTGTACTCTGAATGCTCTTAAATCCCATGTATCATTTAGGTTATCTCCGTTTGGTGAAATTCCTTGCGGGAATGAACACATTGCGTTGATTACTGTAAATGTTTGTGAACTAGAACAACCATCGGCAGTAGTTACTGTTACGGTATAATCTCCATCATCTGTTGCAACGAATTGTGCTCCATCGTTATCTAATGATGAACCTCCAGACCATTCGTATGTTACTGTTGCTGCGTCATATCCACCATTGAGTGGAGTTACTGTAATGGTATATTCTCCATTAACACATTCGCCTTCAAGACCAATGTTTGTTGGATCAATTTGCATTAACACAACTACTTCGAAACTATCTGTTGAGTAACAACCAGTAATATCATTTTGAATGCGGAGATATACTGTTCCACCTGCAGTACTGTATGCTGTTGGGTCTGCAAGCATATTCATACCTGCTTCAGCATCTGCCAAGGTTTCATAATAGGTAACTGAAACGTCTGTTTGTGTCCCTATAACGTTGGCATCTTGTACTGTTAAGTCAAATTCAGCAACTCCATCTAAGTCATCATCACAAGCTTCTAATGTTTGGGTTCCAACCACATCTGGATTGCTTTCAACTGTTACCGTAACATCATCTGTTAATGTAACAAGGTTTCCATTTGCTAACGCATAGGTTATAGAAGCTGTGTATGTTGTTGTTTCCGTTGGTGATACCGTAATATCGGTATCATTACTGATAACGTTACCATCTTCATCTAACCATTCAAACGTGTAGTTAGGGTTTCCATCTGGAACAAATCTCCAAATTTCTTGCTCTGTAACTGTCCAAACTCCATTGTTTCGGTTTGCTGGTGCATATCCAACAGAACCTGCTCCATTTTGGATACCTACAATAGCAATTCCTCCATCATTCCAAGTTGTACAAACTGGCTTTTCAATTAACAGTACATCAATCACATTAGATGATTCGTGTAATATAATTTGCTGTGTTGTCGTAATATTATTACATCCAAAATGTGGCACTTCGAAGAACGTTACTTTAAATTGACGCTCTGGTGCAGTTCCTACAACAGCATATTCAATATAACCGCCAACACTTGGATCAATATCATGGAAAGCTCCGTGAATTGCATTGGTTGGTACTGCTGGCGTAGGTAATAAATCACCTGGCGCAAAGTTCCAAGGACAGAAGTTTCCTGCATCAGATATATCAAATGATACCAAACCGTTTGCTCCAATAATTACTTGCGTATATGTATTTCCAAAATATTCGAATTCAAAATCAATATTAATTGCAGAAGACCATCTATCATCTAGAGTAATAGAAGTTGGATCTCCTGTCAAGTTATCTGGCGGACATTGTAATTCACTTACTGAATACACACTTGTATCAGTTGTGATAGAACTTGACATGAATGTTGCCGATAAATCTGTAGACGTTACATCACAGGTTTGCAATTGATCATATCCTGCATTAATAATTCTACATTCTTGATCTGGACAGAATGCCTGTGTTTGTGGCTCACTTGTTAATACACAATTGTTATCATCGGTATCGGCAACTGTAATCACTACTGGCGTTGTATTTGGATACGGTCCAAATGTTAAAATACCAGGTGCACTAACCACTTGTGGTGCACTACCGAAGTCATCACTAACTGTGATAGAAACTGCATCTCCCGTTGATAAGATTTCAACATCAATTAAGAATTGTTCTCCTGCTGCACAGTCATCAACAATTGTATAGGTTGCCGTTGGTTTGAAACATGTCAAACATTCTGCAGTCCAATCCCAAGGAGTACCATTTCCGTTAGCACAACTTGTAAATCCGTCACTTTCTACTACCATAAATAAGTTACCGCCTGTAGATTCGATTATCAATCCTGATAAATCTCCTGCGTTATTTGTTGTAGTAATAAGAGTAGCTGGATCGGCTGTTGAACCGTCATAGAACGAAATAACATCATCATCATCTATAATAGTTCCTGAGTTGAATGTCAATCTTACAGGGAAACCTGAATCACTTGTAAATAAAAATGTATTATCATCATTGTTGGTGTAACAATGGTTTACATTGATTGGTCCGTTTGCACAAACCAAGTTAAATATTTGATTTGGGTCAGGTCTAGTTGTAAAGCTTTCTTCAATACATCCTGTTGCAAGTCCATTAGCATTATATGGTAATATTGTTATATAATAAGTAGTTAAATAGTCTGTATCTAAAGGATATGTATTTACGTTTCCTACATCTATTCCATTCACAATATCCGAGCCGCCTGGCGTAGTTCCAACTATTAAAATATATCCTGCTGGATTTCCAATGGCAGAACCCCAAGTGATATTTTGATCTATTTCAATACCTGTTGCACCATCCGTAGGGAATGTTAACGACACACATGTTGGTGGCGCTGTTGGATCTATACATGCAACGCTGAAGTCAAGTGGTGTATATCCTTGTGACTGACAAGAAAATATTCCATCCGATTGTACGGTAACAGAAATTGAAGGACCTGAAGATTCAAATACCAATCCTGCTACGTTTCCTGCGTTTCCATATCCGTTGTATAATTGTGTAACTCCATCTGAATCAAACACAATCAGTTCGTCCCAGTTGTTCTCTACTTGTCCTGCATTGAAAACGATTCCTAATGTTGAAACACCGTCTGAGCTGTAAAATGTAAATACAGTAGTATCGTTATCAGTATAACAGTACGTTGTATTTACTGGACCAGCAGCACAATCTACCTCAGTAAACGTTGTAAAGTTAACTGGTCCTGTCCATATACTTTCATTACTTGGCCCACAAATTGCTCTAACATATACTTCGTAATCTGTATCACCCATTAATCCTGTTACTGTCGTTGGATTTGTAGTTGTAGCAGTTCCTGGTCCTGTTGGTGTCCCGGTTCCAGCTGGTTGTACTACATATTCCCACGCTGTTTCTCCACTGTTAGCTGTCCAGCTAATTTCAGCACTGTTATTAGTAATATTAGATATTGCTATAGCTGATGGGGCTATACAGAACGAACCACACGCTTCAACACGCATAAAGTCGATGGATAAATCACCTTCGAATCCTGTTCCTGCACCTCCATAGCTAAATTCTATATAGATGGTTTGTCCTAAATACGCACTCAAATCTACTCCAACTGCTTGCCAAGGATCTGAATCTGCTGTTTGTAATTCACCACTATAGGTGAACTCAGTTGTAAATGGTCCTGTAGCAGAGGTTCCTACACCTACATTTAACGTTCCTATATCAGCACCAAAAGCATGGATATAGAATGACAATTCTGCACCATCAACTGCTGTTGATAAATCGATAGCCGGACTAATTGCAGATGCTGTTGTTGTGGAGCTTCCTGATGCTTCATATTCTAAGTGATTTCCACCACTGAAAGAAGCTGATGGACCAGTACCTCCAGAGTTTGCAGCTCCTGGGGTAATGTCCCAATTTCCATTAGAACCATCAAAACCAGTTCCTGTCCAGCCCAAAGGCGGATCTACTTCAAAATCTTCTGTAAATATAAAGGAAGAAGTTCCTCCAGACGCACAATTGACACCTGATGGACCTGCTAATGCCGTTGTGAAGTTGATTGGACCTGACCAGACGCTAAATCCGTTAGCTCCACAGTCAGCTCTTAGATAAATTTCATACGCTGTATTAGGAGTTAATCCTGTAGCCGTGTATGGATTTGTGGTAATCGCAGTTCCTGAACCTGCCGGAGCTCCAGTTCCTGCTGGTTGTACCACAATTTCCCATGCAGTTTCACCACTGTTAGTAGTCCAACTAATGTCTGCTGAAGTCCCTGTAATATTTGCTGTTGCAATTGCTGATGGAGCAATACAGAACGAACCACACGCTTCAACACGCATTAAATCGATAGATAAATCTCCTTCAAATCCTGTTCCTGCACCTCCATAGCTAAATTCTACATAAATAACTTGTCCGAGATATGCATCTAGGTTAATTCCGATTGGTACCCAAGCATCTGAATCGGCTGTTTGCAAATCACCATTCCAAGAGTACACATTAGTAAATGGTCCTGTTGCTGATGTTCCAACATTTACATTCAACGTTCCTATATCATCACCAAAAGCATGTAAATAAAATGATAATTCTGCGCCGTCTGTTGCTGTTGATAAATCGATAGCCGGGCTAATTGCAGAAGCTATTGCTGTTGAGTTTCCTGAAGCTTCATATTCTAAGTGATTTCCTCCACTGAAAGAAGCAGATGGACCAGTTCCTAAAGAGTTTGCACCTCCTGCGGTAATGTCCCAATTTCCATTTGAACCATCAAAACCAGTTCCTGTCCAACCTGCTGGTGGATCATCTTCAAAATCTTCCACAAAAATAAAAGACGAAGTTCCTGTAGCACAGGTTACACCAACTGGAGCTGGCGGCGGAGCATTCAATGTTGTAAATGTAATTGGACCAATCCAGTTACTGAATCCGTCCACGGCGCCACAATCAGCTCTTACATATACTTCATAACTTGTACTTCCTGTAAGTCCTGTAGCCATGTATGGAGCGTTGTTAGTAATTGCAGTTCCTGAACCTGTTGGAACTCCTGTTCCTGCTGGTTGAATTACGATTTCCCAAGCAGTTTCACCACTGTTGGCATCCCAGCTTAAATCTGCTGTAGTTTCGGTGATATTCGCTACGGCTAGGTTTGAAATATCAAAACAAGAAGGTGGTGTTGCCGAAGCAATTGTTGGAGAGTCAAAACAAAATCCCCACTGCCATGCATCATCGTCATCGTACGCTAAACGGTAGCGGAATCCAGATTGTTGTGTTGCGGTAAATCCTGCAATGTTTAATGGATCACTTGTAAAAGCATCCTTGTTTGCCGTACAAAAGGCATTGTTTGGTTGCGTGCTTGATGCTACAAATTGTTGCCAAACAACCCATGCGGCAGCATCTGCATCCCAATATTCTAAATTTAACATGTCGTTACCATTGTCATTGTAAACGTAATCAACTGTAACGGTAAGCCATGTTTCTCCAGCAGTAAATGCTGCGGTAATATCAATTACAGGAGACTCTGCTGCGATATCATCATCGCTTGTTCCTCCTGCATCGTCATCATCGAAGGCGAAGTTTGCCGTCAATGTCGGATCTGCTTCAAAAGCAGCTGGATCTGTATTATATGTTCCTACAACCGACCAATTCGTGTTTGGCCAATTGGCAGGCTGATTCAATACTTGTGAATATGCAAACGTACAGAATAACGTTAGCATACATAACAAGGTAATTTTTTTCATAAAAAAGTTGGTTAATAGTTAGTAGCCCTAAAAATAGTAAAAAAATATAAACTTAACTTTACTTTAACATTTAAGTTGAAAAAAATAAAGCTTAGTCATTGAATTTCAGTTGAATATATACAGGGAAGTGATCACTGTAGCCTCCTAAGTATTTTCTCCCAGCATACGTCCTAAAAGGGTTTCCTTTGTATCTTCCTTTCCATTGTGTTAAGAAGTATTCGTCAAAAATATCGGCAGAAGCAAAGCTGTGCGTACGCTTTTTATAGTCGAAAAAGTTGGTGGAAAATATGATTTGGTCAAATAGGTTCCATTCGCCTTTGTAGTTTAAACTTCCCGAATATAACGTCAACAGTTTTTCCATCGGATTGTATAAATCTGTATCCATTAAATAATCGCTGATGCTTGTACTGGTTGGATCATCGTTGAAATCGCCCATAATAATGATATGCGGATCGTCTTCTTGAAGCTGAATGTAGTTTATTTTTTCTCTAACCGTTTCTGCAGCTTTGATACGTTTGTAGGCTGTTTCATCCGCGCCATCTCGACGAGACGACCAATGATTTACAAAAACATGAATTGGCTCATTGTTGAGTAAGCCTTTTACATACAATGTATCACGCGTAAAATCGCGTTGTCCTTCTTCATTATATAATAGTATAGGAATGGATTCTGATTCTAGCACTTCAAAATATTCGGTTTGATAGAGCAAACCCACGTCTATTCCACGCTCGTCAGGCGAATTGTAATGCACGAAATCATACTCGAATTCCGCAAGTTTTTTTGACGCAATCAAATCTCTCAACACTTTTTTGTTTTCTACCTCAGCCACACCTAAAATTACCGGTGCATTTTGTGCTTCTTCTGGTCCTAAACTCGCAATCGCAGCACCCAATTTATAGATTTTCTTTTCATAACGCTTCGGAGTCCAATTTCGATCAGAGTTTGGCAAAAAATCATCATCAAGCACATATTTATCATCTTCAGTATCAAATAAATTTTCAAGATTGTAAAATGCTATGGTATGATATTTTCGGATGTTCTTTTTTGGCGTCATAAAGTCGTATAAAGTTGATTTCTCCCCATAAAAGTACTAAAATCAACAAAGGAAATGCGTAACTTTGCTTTTTAATTTAATCTATGCTAGAGAAGAAATCCATTGCGTATGAGCGCGCTGTCCTTATCGGAATCATTTCAAAAGAACAAGATGAAGCCAAATCAAAAGAGTATTTGGACGAGCTTGAATTTTTGACGTACACTGCAGGCGGCGAAGTCGTGAAACGCTTTACACAGAAGATTGATATTCCAAATCCGAAAACGTTTATCGGAACTGGAAAAATGGAAGAAGTAGAAGAATTTGTAAAATCGAATGATATTGGCTCTGTCATTTTTGATGATGAATTATCGCCATCACAACAAAAAAATATTGAACGTTTATTGCGTTGTAAGATTATTGACAGAACAGGATTGATTTTAGATATTTTTGCACAGCGTGCCAAAACGAGTTACGCTCGCACACAAGTAGAATTGGCGCAATATCAATATTTATTACCGCGACTAACAGGTTTGTGGACACACTTGGAGCGTCAACGAGGTGGAATTGGAATGCGCGGTCCTGGGGAAACGGAAATTGAAACGGATAGACGTATTGTACGTGATAAGATTGCCTTGTTGCGTAAAAAGATGGAAACGATTGATAAGCAAATGGCGGTTCAGCGTGGAAATAGAGGCGCTTTGGTGCGCGTGGCATTGGTGGGTTATACCAACGTTGGAAAATCTACGTTGATGAATGTGATTAGTAAAAGTGACGTTTTTGCCGAAAATAAATTGTTTGCTACGCTTGATACTACCGTGCGCAAAGTGGTGATTGGAAATTTACCGTTTTTATTGAGTGACACGGTTGGATTTATCCGAAAGTTGCCAACACAGTTGGTTGATTCTTTTAAAAGTACGCTTGATGAAGTGCGCGAAGCAGATTTGTTATTGCACGTCGTAGATATTTCACATCCAAATTTTGAAGACCATATTGCTTCGGTCAATCAGATTTTGGGTGAAATAAACAGCGCCGACAAACCTACCGTGATGGTTTTTAACAAAATTGACGCCTATACGCACGAAACGATTGACAACGACGATTTGGTAACTGAAAAAACCAAAGCACATTATACATTAGAAGATTGGAAAAAAACATGGATGGGTTCTTCTGCAGAAGATGTCTTGTTTATTTCTGCCATCAACAAAGAAAACTTAGACGATTTTAAACGAAAGGTATATAACGTAGTTCGCGAAATTCACATAACGCGTTTTCCGTATAATAATTTTCTGTATCCTGATTACGAAGACTTATCGTAATTTTTAAGAATAAAAAAGGAGATACATGCAAGTATTTCCTTTTTTTAGTATATTTAAAAACTGAATGGCAATTTTCACGTAGTAATTGTCATTTTTCTCCCCTAACAATCCCCTAGTTTTAGAAACTGTTACAATGCGACATTGTGTTTTTATTAAAATATGATGTTTAAAAGAATGTACCTATTGCTTAAAGTCCTACCAAAAAAACAAGCAACATTCTTCAAAAAAAGTAATGAATAGTAACTTTAATTAAATATGTAAATCATGAAAAGAAATTTAAAAAAACTAGCATTGAACAAAAAGGCAGTAAGCCATTTAAGTGACATCGTAAAAGGTGGATTGGATAAAGTAAGTCACGGAATTACTACGACAAATGATCCTACAGCAAACACAGGATGTTTTGATTGTCCTCCAACAACAATACGATAAATTATTATTCCCAAACAAAAAACTTAAAATCATGAAGAAAAATTTAAAAAAACTAGCTTTAAACAAAAAAGAAGTGTCTAATTTATCTGTAAGATTAAAAGGTGGATTGCGCCGACAAGACGATGATACTTCCGATACGTTCACTACAGGACCAACTGGACCAACAGCGCAAACATTGTGCTTTATTTGCCCAGCCGAACGTTAATACTTAGCACATACTAATCACTCAAAACTTAATAATTATGAAAAAAAGTATCAAAAAACTTTCGTTGAACAAGAAAGCAGTTTCTAGTTTATCATCAGAAATTACAGGAGGATTGCGCAGAGCAGATAATACTGGCGGACCTTTAACTTGTACTGATCCAACATTGTTAACACACTGCTATCATTGTCCTCCACAAGAACAGCGATAATTCATTTAAGTTTAGTTAAAAACTAAAATCATAGAATTATGAAAAAAAGTCTGAAAAAATTAGCTTTAAACAAAAAAGCAGTTTCCAATTTGAGTTTGGAAAAAATTGGAGGAAGAGCTGCACAATCTAACGATATTTTAAGTTGTACAGATCCTACAAAATTAACTTGGTGTTATTACTGCCCAAAGGATCCAATTGATGTTCCGTCGGAAGAACGATAATCCAAGTATGAAGAAAGCGATAAGAGTCTGTATTTTACAGGCTCTTTTTTTTTATCTATCTTCTTCAATCCAAGTACCCACAATGCCATTGGTATCCAAACTGTAGCCCAAACGATAGCTTCCCGCTTTTTTCATTTCTATATACTTTCCTGGTGCCGGAATGATGCCGTTGTCACGAAGAATCGCATTATACGAAGCGACTTTACTTGTCGTTAATTTTTCTCCGTTTTGCGTGATGCTTACACCATTTATTTGCAATTTTATAGCTTCATCTGTAGAAGCAATAAATCCTTTTTTGTGTAAATCGCTGAATACTTTTTTAATTTTTGCATTGTGTCCAATAATCACAATATGATTGTCTTTTTTATAGAATGAAAAATCTGCATTGGGTTGAATTCCAGCCGCACGAAACATGCGACTGTACTTTTCATATTTCGCTTTGCTGAGCTCGTTACCGTTGACATACATGCGGTCTTTTTCGCTGGTAAACATCACATCAGAAGCCGAAGAAATCAACTCGTCTTTTAACAAAGCTGCCAATAAATTTTCTTGCACTTCTGGCCAAATCCAATTTAGATTTGACCCAGAAGTTGCTGTATATGTTGTTTTCGGATTGTCTAATAAGCGTTTGATATAGCTACTTACGCCGCCTTTGTGGCGCGCTTGCTCTTCCAAACGTTTGGCTTCACGCTCAACACGCTTGGCTTCTTCTTCTATACGCTGTGCATCGCGTTTTATACGCGCTTGTTCACGCTTCATTCGCGCCACTTCTCGTTCTGCTTGTCTTTTAATACGCTCTTTGTCTCGCATCGATTGACGTTCCAAACGCTCGGCTTCACGTTGCATTCTATCTGCTTCTCGGCGCATTCTGTCAGCTTCGCGTTGCATGATTTCGCGTTCTACTTTGATATCGCTTCCTGATATGATAATTTTCGCATCGTTTCCAAGCGCTTCCACTTTTTCTGCCAAATCGGGCGAAGCCACATTTAAATCAACTTCCATACGTAGGCTTTTTTCCGTAAGTTTTACCGAATACACTTTTTCATCGTTACTCCATTTAGAATAGCCTTTCCCGATGTCCATATTTTTTCCACCGAGCGTTTCTTCGATTAAATTTTTCAGCTTGCCATATCTATTTTTAGGAAAACGTGCTCTAAATTTATAATCGTCGTCTGTTTTACTTACCGAAACCGAAGTACTTTCGTTGGTACTTCTACTTTTTGAAGAACTGCTATAGGTTGAATTTTTTGGTGTTGCTGGCGGTTCTGGAGTTACTTGTGCATTTGCTAGTTGAAATGCCAATGCTAACATGATGAATATGCTTATATTTTTCATTTGTTCGTTTTTTTTAATTTTTGATGATTTTTAATTTACTCTGTGACGATTTTAAAGGTCAATCCTACACCGCGCGTGCTTTCAATAGCTATTGAAGAATCTTTTTTAAAGTATTTCCGAAGTCGGCTAATGAATACATCCATACTTCTTCCAGAAAAGAAATCGTCGGTTCCCCACACATTTTCGAGAACGTCTTCTCGTTTGATGAGTTGGTTTTTGTGGTCGTAGAAATACTGAATAAGTTGCGCTTCTTTTTCAGTAATTCGCTGGGTTTCTCCATTGAATTTCAATTGATAGTTTACCGTGTCAAAAACATATTTCCCGATTGCGAATTGCTGTCCGTTTTTTGATGATTTGTTCGTTTTTTGCGTTCGTTTCAATATGTTTTGCAAGCGTAATACTAAAATATCAGCTTCAAAGGGTTTGACGATATAATCGTCGGCTCCGAGTTTTAATCCTCGTATTTTGTCTTCTTTCATCTTCTTGGCTGTCAAAAAGATAAAGGGAATTTCAGGGTTATGTTGTAGTACTTTTTCCGCCAATGTAAAACCGTCCAACTTTGGCATCATCACATCAAACACACAGATATCAAACGCATGTTCTGCTTGATGTTCGTCTGACGTAAATTGCGCAAAAGCTTCTGCCCCATCAAGTGCCCACACGACTTCAAAGTTGTGAATTTGCAAGTATTGCTGTAAAATACTTCCAAAATCATAATCGTCTTCCGCTAGTAATATTTTGGTTTTTTGCATTAGTGAATCGGTATTATAATGGTAAATGTGGTTCCTTTTTCGAGTTCGCTGTACACAGAAATTTTTCCATCATGCGCATTTACAATTTGACTCGTATAGTATAAGCCCAATCCGAGTCCTTTGACATTGTGTACATTTCCGTGACTTACTCTGTAAAATTTATCAAATATTTGCGCTTGATCTTCTTCCGCAATTCCGATACCATTGTCTGTGATTTCAATACCATATTCCTTGCCTTTAACAGCAGTTTCTATAAGGATTTCTGTTTGCGGATTGCCATATTTTACAGCATTTTCCAAAATATTAAAAAGTGCTGTGGTAAAATGAAAGGTATCAATTCGCAATACTACTTCTTCTTCACATACATGGTTTACAATTGTCAAATCGCGTTGTTGTGCGGAAAGTTTGAAATCGGCAATTAAGTCTTCAAAATACACATTATCCACAACAGAATCTTTCGACAATACAATGTCATTCGCGCTTAAACTATTGGTCAAAACTTGGTCTATGAGTTTTTGCAAGCGTGTATTTTGGCGGTCTACAATGTTTAGGGTATGATTAAATGCTTCTTCGGAGTTTCGAATTTCGGTATTTTTTAAACTTTTTGATGCGACGCTTAAGGTTGCCAACGGCGTTTTTAATTCGTGCGTAATATTGTTGATGAAATCCGTTTTGATTTCGGTGATTTTTTTCTGTTGGATTAGGTTTTTGATGGAATAATAGAGCAATCCTACCACAAAAAGAAAGAGCAACACCGAAAAAATAAGCAACATTGCCATACGACGGAATACAATACTTTTCCAATCGACAATTAGAATGACATCGCGCATTTTCAATTCTACATCGACACTTTTTGTAAACACGCTGTCATTTTCTTGCGCTACATAATCAAACTCCGAAAACGTACGCGAGGTTTTAATCACTCGCAAATCTTTGTCGTTAAAAGTATCACCTAACAGTTTTAGATATTTTTCTTTTGCATACGGGAAAACACTATCACTTTTTTGCTCGTCGTACACCACAATGCTCGTTATTTGTCGTTGATAGCGGATTTTATAACCAAGATTAATCGCAGCCAATTCTTTGTTGTACCGTTTCATATACGGTGCATTTAAGCTATCACTTTTTAGTTGAAGTCTGCGTATGACTTCCGCTTTGGTGATGCGATTGTTGAGATAATCTGCCAAGTGAGTGCGCATATTTTCCCCAATCAAATCTACCAACGAATCCAATTCTGGGTGATTGTCTATGTCAGAAATCGCATTGTCTGTTTCTTGTATAAATGCGCGCTTTTTGAGTTGATATGCATTTTCCACCAAATACGCTTGAATGGCAGAAAGCGCAATCAACGTTGCAATAGAGGCTATAATTAATATGGTGATTTTGTTTTTCATTGAATGATTGGTTATTGAAAGCGATGAGGAGTTTCAACAATTCAAAAGTAGTCATTCAACGATTTTTAGCCATAAAAAATAATAGCGTTAACCGATTATTAACCTAAAAAACGCTGTAAAGCATTGTATTTACTAGGTTTTGAATTTTGTGTTAACAAAAACGCTACCGCGAATATACAACTGTATTAACGCAATTGTTAACGTGTAAAGATGATTTTTTAAAACCCATAATTGACACCAATTCCCAATACTTCGCGTGTTTGGAAACCTTTGAACGCATTGTCGTCGTAAATGGTTTGAAAGTTGATGTTTGCCGTAAAATATTCGTTGATGGTCATGATGATGTTTACCGTGTAATCAATGTCCACATTTTCAGGATTTTCCAAGTAATTGGAATAGAGATTTATCACATTTTCCATCACCATGTTTTTAAACATGCCAAACTTGTAATAACCAGACGCATACATTCCCAACTCGTAGCGAATGCGTTCGCCTTCAGCAACGCCAAAATATTTTTCATCGGGCAAGGTAAAATCTTCATCTACAATGGTCATTTTGGACGTTCCTGGAGCGATGTTGAAATTGAAATGATCGCTTTTTTTCCACAATACGCCAGGTCCGAACGAAAGATATGCTGGCGACAAAATATTGGTGTGCAACATGCGAATTTCACGACCGTTTTCATCAGTTTCATACCGAAATCCTTTGGTCATTTGGGTTCTAAAGTTTACAAACGCGGAGTAAAACCAGTGATTTTTTCCTTTTTTCCCTATCACCGAATTGATTTCAAACCGATCGTCAGTTTTTTTCGTGAATTCGCTATTGCGTGTTTGTATCAAACCATACGCAGCTACAATTCTTGTGTCCCAATCCCAATTTGTTTGATGATAATTTAAATCGTACGTCACACCTAAAGTTCCAGAAATGGTATTTTCGCCACCAGCAGTCCAATTGGCAAATGCTGCTTGGTTAAAAAGAAAGGAAACATTTCCTTTAGAACGCCAACCTTTCGGGATAGGATCTCTTGCAGGAATAATGGAATTGCGAATAGCAGCTTTGATGACTTTTATTCTCTTAAGGTCTTGTGCTGTAACAAGTGAGCATATACAAAATAAGCAAATAGTTAGTACATGTTTCATAGGGGTAACAATGCGTTTTACGAAAAAATTAGTCGCAAAAATAAAAGGTTGTGGTATTTAAGGCAAATTTGAGTTTTAAAAATTAAAAAAGCCGTTCCAAAATATATTGAAACGGCTGTGTATGAAGTGGATTTTTGATTAGAATTTGTAGCTCAAACCAAGTGTCCAGTATGATTGTAATTTGTTATCAACGTTATCAAACGTTGTTCCTGTATTTCCGTTAGCAAGGTTAAACGCCACCGCTTCTTGCTTGTTTTGACGCAATCCGAAATCGAATCCGACACCAATCATTTTCCAAAGTGTGTAGCTAAATGAGTTTGTCCACGTCCAGTTAGATAAGTCACTGCTTTCATAGCTTTGGAACATTGATAAGTTGGTTTTAAAGTTGATAGCTCCGATGTTTCGTGTATAATCTGCTACAATTTTAGCACCTAACGAAGACTCAAATACCGTATCGTTATCACTAAATACAAAGTTGTAGTTTAATGGATGAATCACCACAATTAAGTTTTTAATTGGCGTCCACGTAGCACCTACACCAACGTCTAAATAACCAGGATCGTTAAAGTTGCTCAACAAGGTAGTTCTGTATTCCATCAATCCAGAAATGGCAAATTTCTCACTCAGTTTTCGTCCGTATAAGGAGCTAAGATTGAATACGTCTGTTGCTTCTCTAAAATCGTCACTATCGGTTGGATCGTCTGTATTGTCAAGTTTTACCCAAGCTAAGTTGACATTGGCACTGTTCAACCAGAAAAATTTCTCTTGTTGTAAATTTGCAAACGCATTTACTGTAAAACCAATATTTCCTGAGGAGTTGTTTGGAATTCCTTGCGCGTACCAGTTGTTGAATTTAGAAATATTTCCTCCAATAACACCAAATGCGCCAACTCTCCATCCTGGAAGGGCATCAATTTGTGCTTGAATAGCGTTTGCTTCTGCTTGAAACTTATCCGCTTCTGCTTGCTTTTCTTTTTTCTGTGCTTTTAACTCTTCTACTGTTTGAGCGTTCATTGCCTGTATTCCGAAACATAATGCAATGACAAATACAATTTTTTTCATGTGTTCGTTTTTATTAGGTTCTCAGTTTTTAAATAGTATTCTTATTCCTTTCTGTTATCATAACTAAGGTAAGAATTATTTATATACCTATTTTTTGCGAGCGCAAATATAAAATTTACACCGAAGTTCACAAAAATATTATGATTTACCCAACTAAATGATAATCAGTTAATCAATGTATTTTTAGGAAGTTTTTTTCTTTTTGTAGAGTGGAACTGACGAGCATGCCTCACCGTACATGATACTTTTGGCAACACCGTGCAATTTGGCAATCATCATCGTGTAGGCGTTGTCTGGTATAGGTTTGTTAGCACATCCTTTGATGATGACAGGCTTGTCTTGATACTCAGAAACGTCTAAATTGTAAATGATTTCTTGATAAATGACTGTTTCTAAATTTTCCAAAGAGCCAATTACGACTTTTTCGACAAAAGGTGCCAAATGTACGCTAATCAACATAAAAGCCCATCCAGGAATGATGGCATCGGTACTGCAATGCAGTGCAACGTACGTTCCTTGGTATTGTGACCAATCATGAGTGGCTACGTGGTTTCGGAATTCTTTTTCGCGAAGTATCAAGCCTTCTAACAGCCATTGTGAAATATCAAATTGCACACGCTCGCCCGCTGGATAATAGTCTTCCAAATCGAACGTAACAAGCTTGCTTTGCGCAACTCTATTGATGATTTCGTCCGCCATAATCTTTACATTTAGAGTAAGCCTAGTTCTAGTTTTGCTTCTTCACTCATCAAATCTTTGTCCCACGGTGGATCAAAGGTGATTTCGACCGTTGCATTGTTGATTTCTTTGAGCGATTTTACTTTTTCTTCTATTTCTAGCGGAAGCGTTTCTGCTACAGGACAGTTTGGCGACGTCAATGTCATTAAGATTTTTACATCGTTTTCTTCATTGACGAAAACATCGTAAATCAATCCCAATTCGTAAATATCTACAGGAATTTCTGGATCGTAGATGGTTTTTAAAACGCGTACTATTTTTTCGCCTAAAGCTTCTGTATCTATTGTAGTTTCTGACATGTTAATTGAGTTGTGTTTGATACGCAATTGCGTATAATTTAAGTTGTTTAATCATACTTACCAATCCGTTGGCTCTTGTGGGAGATAAATGCTCTTTTAAGCCAATTTCATCAATAAAATCAGTATTTGCATCAATAATTGCCGCAGGTGGCTGATTGGAAAAAGCACGAATTAAAATGGCAATGATTCCTTTGGTAATGATGGCATCACTATCAGCCGTAAAAACGAGTTTATCTCCGTTCATTTCCCCGTGAACCCACACTTTACTTTGACAACCTTTGATAAGGTTTTCGTCTTTTTTAAGACGTTCGTCAATTAAAGGCAGTGATTTTCCCAAATCAATCATGTATTCATAGCGCTGCATCCAATCGTCAAACATGCTAAATTCGTCTACAATTTCGTTTTGTATTTCTTGTATCGTCATTTCTTCTTTCTTTATACAATGATTTTAGACGCAAAAATACAATAACTATTACGGTTTATCAACTGCATTGACCATTGCTTCTATTTTTGTGAGTAATGCAGCCAATTCTTCTGGCGGATTTCCATGACCAAATTCCACGTTGGTCACCACATTTTCTTTGTAACTGATGGTTAATTTTGCAGGAATTGCCGCATCTCTTCGCAAGTCGTCAGGGTTTACATAGTTTTTTTCGAGTTTTTCGGCATCAATCTTATCAAGAATATCCACAAGTTCGCTCCAATCGCTGTTGGATATTTGTTTTGTCAATGCTTCTCCGCCTCTAGCATTTGTAAGCGAAAATTGTTCTTTCTTAATGTTTACTTTTTGATAAAATCCACGCGAAGACGCTTCATAATCGATTGAAATTTCATCTTGCGCAGTTTTTACGGCATTTTTATCAGGTTTATTGTCATTACAACCTTTCGTAAATAGCGTGACAGAAAACAGAATCAGTATATATTTCATTGCAGTTTGTGTTTTAAAGTTATCACATAATAATACAAAAAAAAGACGTCAATATTGACGTCTTTTTCAATTTAAATTTAGCACTATGTGAGGTTAGTTCACTAAGCTTTCTCTAGCTCCGCCTGGTACTAATACGCCACGCATTCTAGCTTTTTGTCCTGCACTGAACATGTTCATACAAGCATCGTTTGTATAATCCATATAGTTCATTGTCATGTCTGTTGAACGACAGTGCGTTGTTGGGAATGAAGGACATCCGTAGTTTGGTCTGTCAGACGTTGGAGTATCAGAAACAAAATCATCTCTGTTACATCTTCCGTCTCCCCAAATGTGACGTAAGTTTAAGTAGTGTCCAACTTCATGCGTTGTAGTTCTACCTTCGTCAAATGGAGCAGCAACATATCCTGTTGACCCAAAATATTGTGGTCCTACTACAACTCCGTCAGTTGCTGAGTTTCCACCTGGGAATTGTGCATATCCTAAGATACCACCACCAATGTTACATACCCAAATGTTTAAGTGAGTTGAAGGTGTTACAGGTGGATACGTAGCTTTTACTAGGTCATTTGTTCCCCAAGAAGTTCTTGAGTTTGCATATCTGAAAGTTCCCGCTAATGTAAACTGAATTTCAGTATCAGCAGCTACAGGAGCAAATAATGAAGGTGTTTGGTTCGCATCATTGTTTGTTCTTCTAAAGTCATCATTTAACACTGCCATTTGCGAGTTAATTTGCGCATCACTGATGTTTTCGTTACTGTTGCTGTATACAACATGTACATATACAGGAATTGTAACTACACCTAAGTTATCTGTTGGTGGCTGAGGATCTCCGCCGCCGTTTCCGCCGCCGCCGTTACCATTTCCTGGCTTCTGCGCTACAGAACTTCTGTATCTTTTCTCAATTTCATACATATTGTTGTAAAGATCTTTGTCTTTGTCAAGCTGCGCATTCAATCGTTGCATCGTAT
Organism: Kordia periserrulae; assembly: GCF_003054265.1. Lineage (GTDB taxonomy): Bacteria > Bacteroidota > Bacteroidia > Flavobacteriales > Flavobacteriaceae > Kordia > Kordia periserrulae. The sequence goes on from NZ_QBKT01000001.1 coordinate 721,250, forward strand.
AACATCCGCCAGCTGCTTTTTCGCCATTATCAGTGTACAGGTAAAAGTCGCTCATATCGACTTGTTGCTCGTCTAGGTTGGTTGTGTTTGCAGTTTGGTCATCACTACAAGACACCATGATTGCTCCAACAGCAACCATGCTTAATAGAAGTTTTCTCATAATTTGTGTATTATGTTTTTTGGTTAAAAAAATTCTGTCAAAGCTACTTTTTTTTAGATATATATCAATGTTTCTGCTAAATTTTTAGATAAATGACATTTTTAGATTTTAATTGTTGTATTTATAACATTTAGTTAATTTTAGCTACAAGTGAAGAATAGTGTTTTTATCGACGAAATACATCCTGTTTTTTCATTTTAACACAAAAAAAAGAATCGACCAATGGACCGATTCTGTAGACGAGCTGTTTTTATTTTATGTTTTTCTTAAGAAAGCATCATTTTTGCCTTTTTGATAGCTTCTATAAACGTATCGATTTCTTTTTTGGTGTTGTAGAACGAAAAGGAAGCTCTCACCGTTCCTGGAATTTTATAGAAATCCATAATAGGTTGCGCACAGTGATGTCCTGTCCGTACGGCAATACCGAGTTTATCAACAATAGTCCCAATGTCATACGGATGAATGTTGTCAATATTGAACGAAATGACAGAAACTTTTTTGCCCGTACCATATATGGTTACATCACCAACTGCCAATAGCTTTTCTGTGGCGTAGTGCAATAATTCGTTTTCGTAAGCTGCAATTGTTTCAAAGCCAATGTTGTTCATATAGTCCAATGCTGCTCCAAAAGCAATGACACCACAAATATTAGGCGTTCCTGCTTCAAATTTATGTGGTAAGCCTGCGTAGGTTGTTTTTTCAAACGTTACTTGATCAATCATTTCTCCGCCACCTTTGTATGGTGGTAATTTTAGCAACCATTCTTCTTTTCCATATAAAACGCCCACGCCCGTTGGTCCACAAATTTTATGTGCGGATGTTACGTAGAAATCGACATCCAATGCTTGTACGTCAGCTTTGATATGTGGAGACGCTTGCGCGCCGTCAATCAAAACAGCAGCACCAACTTCGTGTGCTTTTTCAATGATAAACGCAATAGGATTGATCACGCCAAGTGCATTTGACACATGATTACAAAAGACTAATTTTGTTCTTTCATTCAACAACGACGTGTACGTTTCCATATCTAACTGTCCACTTTCGAACATTGGAATCACTTTTAAGATTGCGCCTGTTTGTTCGCACAACATTTGCCACGGTACTATATTAGAATGGTGTTCTAACGCAGAAACTAAAATTTCGTCTCCTTTTGTCAAAATCGCACTAAAACCATTTGCCACCAAGTTAATACTGTCGGTTGTGCCCGACGTCATAATGATTTCATACGGTTTGGCAGCGTTGAAATGTTGTTGGACTTTGATACGCGCTTCTTCATACGCATTCGTTGCTTCTTGACTCAAGGTATGCACGCCACGATGAATGTTGGCATTGTATCGGGAATAATAATCTACAATACAATCAATCACTTGTTGTGGCGTTTGCGACGTTGCGGCATTGTCAAAATATATCAGCGGTTTTCCGTTTACTTCTCGGTGAAGAATTGGAAAATCTTTGCGAATCTTTTCTACATCAAACATGAGTTCTTTTTCTATCATAGTCTTTTTTCTAAGAGTACAAAGATACTAACTATTCACAACACCGCATGTCACTTTTTATGAGAAATCAGTTGTAGTTTTAACAGCAAACAACGCTGTTTTTTGCGTTTAATCGGCTTTTGATGAAGCTTTTAAAAAACAGCGACGCTATTTTCAAGATTTTTCTTTTTATTTGTTTTGCAAGTCATGTACCTCATCAATTTGATTTGCGTTTTGAAAATTAGTACTTTTCATGACATAAATTTGAAGCAATGCCAAAAAACAAGTCTACAAAGAAATCCGTTTCTTCCTTTAACCAATTGCCTAATCAACTTATTATTGCGCATATTTTTTTGTTGTTGTATATGATTTCGTGTTTTGTGCCTTTGCTCAATGCAATGGATTACGACGCGCCGCAATGGTTGTACTTTTCATTATTGAATATTGCTTCTTTAATCTTTCTTTTTAAGAATAACAGCTTTTTTCAAGCATTTCAACTCTCAAAAAAAGCGAAACTGTTTTTCGGTGTAATGACAGGTTTTTTTGTTGTTGGTTGTGTATCGATGCTAGTCGCTATTAATGTTAGTGAAAGTTTGGTGCATTTGTCGCGATTATTGAATATGGTAGTTGCTACTTTTTGCGTGTTCACTTACGTGAGAAAAAACCCGAAAGTCTTTTTCTATTTTGCAGGTAAAGTTTCTATCTTTTTAGTTGCTTTCTATGGTTGGCGCGCGATTAGTTATTTTGTGGGAAACGCTACAGTTGCTAGAACAAACGAGTTTCTTCTTGGATTTCAAAGTGGTTTTTCCAGCATTAATATTTACACAGCGTTTTTAGTAATTCAGATACCTTTACTAATATTTGGCTTTCTTTATTTTTCTAAAGTATGGAAATATGCCTCAGGAATTTCGCTGTTTATCGGAATATTTGCTTTGTTACTATCGGGTTCAAGAACTGCATCTTTATCACTCGTTTTAATCTTAATAAGTGTTTTAGGTTTTTTATTGTATGGTTTGATAAGACAAAAAAAGACATTTCAACCAAAGCTAGAATTTTTATCCATATTGTTAATTCCTATCGCCTTAGGATTTTTAGTTTTAAATATCAATAGAGTGGACAAAACGATGATGAATTCGCCTTCTGTTATTTTAAACACAAAGCCGAGTGATTATTACAAAGGGAAAAAGGCCGTTACCAGAAATTCGTCTGCTCAAGAAAAACTACCTACGAATACGATTAAAATTCAAAAACCTGCTAGTTTAAGTTCTGGACGTTTTTCTTTATGGGAATTGGCGTTTCGCAACTTTAAAAAAAGTCCCGTACTAGGAATTGGCTATGGAAATTACAAAGCTGTCGGCAAAAAAGAGCATTATCAAAATTTTGCTAATAGTAGAGGAACTTTTGCCAATCCGAGACGTGCACATAGTGATTTTATAGAAAAACTTGCCGAAACAGGAATCATTGGTTTTGTATTATATGTTTCGCTGTTTGTGTTGCCATTGTTTTGGTTTGTTCGGCTACTTGTAAAAGAAAAAGAATATCGCATACAATTTTTGTACTTCACTATATTTTTAGTCGCTGCGGCATATACACTCGATGCTTTGTTAAACTTTCCATTAGAAAGACCGCCAATTCAATTGTATTTTATGTTGAGTGCAAGTTTGATTATTGCGTTTGCGGAGAAAAAAGTGGGAAATCCAACAACAGAATCTCCTAAAAAACCATCACTCATACTATTTGGTGTAGTGTTTTTGTTTAGTATTGCGAGTACAGCTTCTAATTATGCTGTATTGAGTGCGTATCAACTACAACGAAATTTACGAACTGATTTGATGGGAAAAACACTCTTCTCTGAAGAAAAGTTAAAAAACAATTTTGAAAGCGTTAAAAAACAATGGACAAACTATCCGCAGTTGAGTTATGTAGGTACTGTAAACAATGTCTTTTTAGCAAACTATGCCATCAAAGCAAAACAATATGATGAAGCGTTAAAAATTTTAGACAAGTCAAAATCGTACAATGTAGATGCTTTATTGGTAAAAGCGTTTAAAGCAGAAATCTTTTTAAATGCCAAGGAAAACTTAGATAGCGCACGCTATTATTCGGAGCAAGTATTTGATATTTATCCAGCGTTTAAAACTAATTATTACATGCTGAAGAAGATTTATGCAACACAAAAAGATACGGCAAGTTTGATAAAAGCCATGCATCGCTATTCTAAACACAATTTCCGAGATATCGCCGAATGGCAAACCAAAGCCAATACGATTTACGAGTTTACAAAAGACAGTGACCTAATGTTAAAAGTGCTAGACACTGCTTTGGCATACAACACCTATAGTCAGAAATTACTCGATGCGAAAAAAGAAATAAAAGAAAAAGTCGGATTCAAATCGTATTTGAGCAAAGCAGAAGTGAAAGCAAAACACCAAGAAGCATACAATTTCTTTGTAAAACAACAATACGAAAAAGCACGTGCGGTGTATTTGGAAATTTTAAAAACAAATCCGAAAGACTTTCTTTCCATTCAAAATATTGGTATTATTGATTTGATACAGAAAAATTATGAAGCTGCTATAAAAAATCTATCACGCGTTATCAAAGCACGTGCTTTTACAGATGGAAAAGCAGAATACAGTCGCGGATATTGCTATGAACAATTAGGAAAACTAGAAAAATCCAAAGAAGATTACAGAGCAAGTAGAGCGAAAAATTATCCACAAGCCATCAGTTTGCCGCCATCAAAGTACGAGGAGTAATTTTCAACTAAACGATGCTATCAAATTTCAATAGCGTTCGGTAATTGCTACACAAAATTTTCCTAACTTTTCAGCAAGAAGTATTGCTGAAAACTTCCCACCTCAAATTTTAAAAAACAGATTTCAAATCGTAAATGACCGTGTGTTTATTTACGAGTAATTGTATGTTGTCTACGATTTGTCTACGGAAAATTTCCTGTAAAGACTGCTTGTACATGAATCGTACACGCCTACTTCACTATGCGCATGTATTGTATTACTAATTTTAGCATGCTACAAGCGAGCTAATACCAATTTGTATTTATTATGATTGAAAAAGCACTTCAATTTACAGGAAAAGCACTCAACCAATTTGTCAAAAAGAAATTTGGCATTGACGACGATGTAGTGATTATGAATCCGATTATTGATCAAACAGGTACGGTTCCGAAAGAGAATCAAAACAAAATCATTATTTCATTGATTCACGTTGAACAAGAAAACACCAAACAATTTTACAACAACAACCAACCATTGGGCAATGGCAACTATGCGCGCGTGCCACTGAGTCATCGGTATAATTTGTTTACGCTCATTACACCCAATTTTGACAATTATATAGAAGCATTAAAGTTTTTGGACGCGGCGATTCAGTTTTTTCAAATCAATCAAACGGTTGACGCAACAAAGAACGCCGAAATTCCGTCCGAATTGAAACGCCTCGATTACGAATTTCAAAAAGGAGAAAATTATATGCAAATGCAAAACCTTTGGCAAGCATTGGGTGCAAAATACCAGCCTTCGGTCATTTACAAACTTCGCTTAGTAACCATTGTTTCTGATGAAGTTACAGGATTTGACCAAGCTGTTATACAAATCAACACGCAAACAGAAGAAAAGCCATGAATGTAGTGTATACATCGTTGTTCAAAGTAGCTGTATCGCATTCGTATTATGCGTCCAATATTTGCGAATGTATGTCATACAAAGCAAGTGCAACTACTGAAAAGATACTTTCCAAATACGGAATTGTGCTGCGTAATGAACACGATGGTTTCGAAATATACACTACAGCGAATCAATCCATAGAAACATTTTTAACATACATTACCAACGTTGCAGGACATACTGCTTTTGAGTTTGAGGGTGTCGCAAACGACCAAAATTTTTACAATTTCACCAACATTCCTATAAACAACGTTGGTGTGCTTACGTACGAAAGCAATCAAACTATTGCGGAAGCTTCAAGCACAACCATACAGCTTCAAGAAACTTTTGTGCCATCAAACACCGCAGCAAACGCACTCAAAGTTACCATTTACTTTGATGATATCATTCGTTTGCAACAAACAAACGACCACGTTCAATTCGGAATTCAATTGCAAGCGCGAAAAACGCAATGGAATTATTACATCATCAACAATTCCAATCAAGAATACAATCAATTAGAAATACAAAGTACTGACGAAAATATCCAATTTTCTGATGCTACGGAAGTTACCTTACAAAACAATCAAAAAGCATTGCGCTTTACCTCAAATACCAGCCAAATACCTTTGAAAAATGAAGTCACCTATCAATTTAATCTAATCAACACTCGAAAAACCATTGCCGGCGAACGAAAAGAAATCATCATTAAAGGATTGCCCATACCCAATCCACAAAATATAAGCATACAAAACGACCATACAATAGCATCACTAATGTACGTGTACATTTAGATGCCTTATTTGATATCTATAAAAATTATTACAAACTAATAACTCTATTTTATGAATCTATCAACCATTAAATCTCCAGGGGTTTATATCAATGAAATAAATGGTTTTGGAAATTCAGTTGTTCCTGTAGCAACGGCAGTTCCCGCATTTATCGGATATACACCACAAGCCATGTACGAAGGGAAATCATACACCAACGTACCGACTAAAATTTCGTCCTTTACAGACTTTAAGGCGATTTTTATGATACCCGATCCACCAGCACCAGCCGATCCTGCAAAACAATACAGTCCGCAGTATTACTTGGTCGCTGAAAAAAGTCAGCCTGAAAAAGGTGACTATCTATTAATTGATGGAACCTACTACTCTATCGTTCCTGATCCAAACACAATTTATTACTTATACAACAGCATTCGCTTATTCTATGAAAATGGTGGCGGTGATGCGTATATTGTTTCTGTAGGAAGTTATGGTGCCGCTTCTGGAAAAGCCATGACGCCAGGCGACCAAATTGTGAACCCGAATGTACAGTTGAACGACTTAACCAACGGATTGGCATTGCTAAAAAACGAGCAAGAGCCAACCATGTATATTTGTCCTGAAGCTACGTTACTTTCGGTAGAAAACAACGGAACGCTTATGCAATCTATGTTGTTACAAGCTGAAGAAATGCAAACTGCCGTAGCTATTTTTGATGTGATTGGGGGAAGAAATCCTGATCCAGTAATGTGGATGGACGATATCACAAACTTCCGCGACAATACAGGCGCTAACGGACTCAACTACGGAACTGCGTATTATCCGTTTGTGGGAACCACCATTATGCAAACTTCGGATATTGATTATACCAATCTTTTTGGTGGCGATGTAAAACAATTACAACCTTTGTTAAGTCCAGCAGATAACCCAAATCAGACAGTAGATACGATTATCGGAAACATTGAAAATCCGTCAGGAACGCCGTTAACAGTAAGCCAGTACAACAACTCATTAATTACCGCGAGTAAAACGTATAGTTCTATCATCAATCATGTATTGAATGATGCCAATATGTTACCGCCAAGCGGTGGAATGGCAGGTGTGATTACCACAACTGATAACGAGGTTGGTCCATGGCAAGCACCTGCAAACACCTCTATGGTTGGCGCGGCTTCCTTACCAATAAAATTATCAGAATCGCAGCAAGCCAACTTAAACGTTGATGCAGTTTCTGGAAAATCAATCAATGCGATTCGTTTTTTCAATGGATTGGGAATTTTAATTTGGGGCGCACGAACTTTGGATGGAAACAGTCAAGATTGGCGCTACCTTTCAGTAAGAAGAACGATGAACTTTTTAGAGCAATCGTGTAAACTGGCTGCGCAAGCGTATGTATTCGCACCAAATGACAAAAATACGTGGGAAGCTGTAAAAACCATGATTGGAAGCTTCTTAACAAGTGTTTGGAAAGAAGGAGGATTGCAAGGAGCTACCGCTGCTGCTGCCTTCTCAGTAGAATGCGGATTGGGAACCACCATGACGTCTGACGATATTCTTAACGGATTTATGAACGTAACGGTAAAAGTTGCCGTAGTTCGTCCAGCAGAATTCATTGTACTGACATTCCAACAGCAACAAGCAACTTCTAGTTAATTTGTACGCTATAGAAGTACACAAAATCAATTCATTAAATAAAAAAATAACTCATTAAAAACATACTATTATGGCAGATGATGGAAGTAAAGAAGGCGCAACATGGCCCATGCCTAAGTTTCGATTTGAAGTAGACTTAGGAACCGAACTAAAAGGAGTTGCATTTCAGGAAGTATCTGGAATGGACGTAGAAAATCAAATCATAGAATACCGTAAAAGTAACAGTACATTATTCTCTACTGAAAAAATGCCAGGCATTGTAAAGTATGGAAATGTAACCATGAAACGCGGTGTATTTGTCAACGACAATACATTTTGGGATTGGCATGCTGAAATTTCTATGAATACCATCAAACGTAGAACAGTCATTATAAAACTGTTAGATGAAAACGGAAAAGTAACCATGCAATGGACACTCAACAATGCGTGGCCAACAAAAATTACGAGTACCGATTTAAAATCTGATGGAAATGAAGTTGCGATTGATACGCTAGAAATTGCACATGAACAACTAATTATATCGAATGGCTAGTAGCAATTATCCTGTTGGATTTTACTTTTCACTTTCGTTTGAAGGTGGAGATGCCGCTTTTAAAGAAGTCTCTGGAATCAGCAAAGAACTTGGCGTAGAAGAAGTTGCGGGTGGCGGTGAAAACCGTTTCAAATACCGACTACCTACTACAAGTTCAAGCAAAAATCTAGTACTCAAAAGAGCCATTGTTCCCACAGGATCAAATCTCATAGCGTGGTGTGCTGATACACTTGACAATGGATTGGCTTCCGCCATACAAACCCAAGATGTGTCGGTAGACTTGCTAGATAATGAAGGAAAAGTGTTGATGAAATGGACGTTTTACAATGCTTATCCTGTAAGCTATGCCGTATCCGATTTAAAATCGCAAGAAAGTGAAATACTCATAGAAACCATTGAATTGGCGTATACCTATTTCAATATACAATCAAACTCATAATTATGCCGATAGAAATCAGAGAATTAGTAATCAAAACAGAAATAAAAACTGTTCACGAAAACGTACACACCAAACGCAACGCATACGACACTTCACAATTAAAAAATGAAGTGTTGGAAAGTTGCCGACGCATGATTTCTGAAGCAAAAAAGCGAGAAAAGTATAATAGATAAATTACGATTATGGCATTGGAATACATGAAAATAACAGGGTACAAAGATGAAGACTTCACACAAGCGGTCTCAGGCGATCCGTATAATCTCATGATCAATCCAGAGTCTATCAAATGGAGTCGTAGTATTGAATACAATGAACAACAACCTATTGATACAAGTTCAACGTCACAAAAATACAAACATACACCAAGCGACAATCTCAGTTTTGACATTGTAATTGATTGTACAGGTATTGTAGACAACAAACGAACCGATCTCAACAAGGAAATTCAAGCACTTGAAGACATTGTGTACACGTACAACGGTGACATTCATAGACCTAATTTCGTAAAAATTCAATGGGGAAGCGATTTGGTATTTTACAGCGTATTAAAATCATTTGATACCACGTACACACTATTCAAACCCGATGGAAGCCCGCTGAGAGCAAAAATTTCATTAAGCTTCGGAAAATACATTTCGGCTGACAAGCGAAAAAAAGAAGACAATGAAAGCTCTCCCGACATTTCACATTTGGTAGAAGTTGTACAAGGCGATAGCTTGCCGCAATTATCAAACAAAGTTTGGAACACACCTTACTATTACGTTCAAGTAGCGCAATACAACGATTTAAACAAATTCAGACAATTAAAAGGTGGACAACAATTACTATTTCCACCCATCATTAAACCCACAGAAAATTCATGAGTGCATCCACAAACATAGATAGTGGCGGAGTAGTCACATTTGACATTAAAACCAACGGAAGTGTTATTCCCGACGCGATGGACATACAATCTGTTGAAGTCGAAAAAGGCGTCAACCGAATCTCCACAGCAAGAGTCGTCGTCATTGATGGAAATCCTGGCAAAGAAACGTTTGAGGCAAGTTCGTCAAGCACGTTTGTTCCTGGCAATACGATTACCATTGAAGCAGGATACGATTCCAGCAACAAAACCATTTTTAAAGGCATCATTACCAAACAAAGCATTCGTATTCATGGCGCAGAAGGTTCAGTGTTGGTTGTAGAATGTCGTGATGAAGCGGTAAAAATGATTGTGGGACGTAAAAGTGTTACCTATTCCAAACAAAAAGACAGCGACATCATTAGCACTATTATTGGGAATTACAGCGGATTATCAGCAGACGTTACCGCAACAAGCACGCAATGGGACGAACAAGTACAATACTATACAACCGATTGGGATTTTGTGCTTTCACGAGCAGAAACCAATGGCATGATTGTAACCACGCTAAATGGAAAAGTTTCTGTATTTCCGCCTGATAATGACACGAGTTCTGTGTTAGAAATTGCTTATGGAAACAATCTGTTGGAATTTAACGCATCATTGGATTCGGTGACGCAATTGGGTTCAGCAAAAGCCACTTCTTGGGATTATACGCAACAACAAACTGCTTCGGGAGAAGCAACGGTAAGTTATGCAGGACCTGGAAACTTATCGTCCAAAAAACTCTCGGAAGTTGTGGGTTTATCAGAATATGATTTGCAAACCACCACACCTTTGGAAAGCAGCGATTTGACCAATTGGTCCAAAGCAGCATTGGTAAAAAGTGCCTATTCCAAAATTAGAGGCGATGTAAAATTTCAGGGAAGTGACTTGGTTGATCCAGGAAAATACATCACACTCGCAGGTTTGGGTGACCGTTTTAACGGCGATCACATCATTTCCAATGTGCATCACTTGATTGGGCATGGAAACTGGATTACGGAAGTAGGCATTGGATTGTCGCCTGTATGGTTTACTGAAGAACCCGATGTCATGTCGCCACCAGCATCAGGTTTATTGCCTGGCGTACAAGGCTTGTTCAACGCAACGGTAAAGAAAATGTATGAAGATCCAGACAGTCAATACCGAGTATTGGTTGATATTCCATTATTTGATCCGAATGGAGAAGGTTTATGGGCGCGATTGACCAACTTCTACTCCACTTCAGGCGCAGGAACGTTTTTTATGCCAGAAGTGGGCGATGAAGTCGTGGTAGGCTTTTTGAATGAAGATCCTCGTTTTCCGATTATTTTGGGAAGCATGTACAGCAGTAGCAACAACAAACCGTTTGAAGGTTTAGACCCGAATGAAAACAATACTATTAAGGCTTTTGTGTCTAAATCGGGAATCAACATTCAGTTTGATGATGAAAATAAGATTCTTACGCTACAAACACCAAGCAAAAACACGGCAATTTTTAGCGATGAAGACAAGCAAATCACCATCCAAGATCAAAATGACAACAGTATTGTCATGTCTGAAAGTGGCATCACTATCAAAAGTCCAAAAGACATTACGATAGAAGCAACGCAGAATTTAACCCTAAAAGGAAATACGGGCGTTACCATTGAATCTTCTGGCGGCGATGTGCAAATCAAAGGAATGAACATTAAACAATCAGCCGATATGGAATATTCCGCAGAAGGAAGCATGACAGCGTCGCTTCAAGGCGGTACACAAACGACCATTAAAGGCGCGATGGTGATGATTAATTAGGTGATGGATGTTGGGTGTTGGGTGTTGGGTTTTAGGTGTTAGGTGTTAGGTTTTAGGGATTAGGGATTAGGGATTAGGGATTAGAAAGTACCGTTAAAACCTTTTGAAAACCTAACGTCACTTCGAGTGTTTTAGGCTTTGCCTGAAATGTATCGAGAAGTACTTGGAAACTAAAAACACAAAATCAAAACATCTCAATACTTAATACTAACAGCTAACAGCTAACAGCTAACAGCTAACAAAGAACAAAGAACAAAGAACAAAAAACGAATAACAAAAAACAACAAAACCATGCCACCAGCAGCACGATTAACCGATTTTCACGAATGTCCGATGCAAACACCCGCGGTTCCGGCGCCAATTCCGCACGTAGGCGGACCCATTATTGGTCCTGGAGAACCCACTGTTTTAATCGGCAAATTGCCTGCCGCACGCGTAGGTGATATGCTTACCTGTGTTGGACCACCAGATTCTATTGTCAAAGGTTCAGCAACGGTGCTCATTGGCGGAATGCCCGCTGCACGCGTAGGCGACACTACCGCACACGGCGGATCAATTGTTTTGGGAGATTTTACAGTAATGATTGGTGGATAGAACAAGCAACATACAAAAAGAGTTTCTCGGTTCAGGATGGTCATTTCCCGTAACATTTTCTGCGGAAAATCGCCAATTGCAACTCACGAAATACGAAACCAATATCAATGAAATGATCAATTTGATAATGCAAACGACTTTTGGGGAACGACCATTTTCGCCACAATTCGGTTCAGGGTTACAGACGTTTTTCTTTAAAGAAATGCGTCCCACATTGCAAGGAGAAATTAGAGAAGCCATTAAAACTTCGCTCCTGAATAATGAGCCGAGAATCAAAGTCATGGCTGTTGAGGTTGTTTTTGCCGATTTACAAAGTGGTTTGGTAGAAGTAACCATCGATTATATATACAATCAAACCAATACAAGACATAACTATGTATATCCTTTTTACATAAAAGAAGGTACCAATTTACAACGATAACGAACAAATGAGTCCATTTAATCAACATACCGCATTACTGTCACTAGAGAACGCTTTGGTGCCAAATTCGCGTTTGGTTGATAGCAGAACCGAAATGGACAATCTACGCTTACTGGTTGACTTTGCCTCATTATTTAATTTTTACGATCAAAACAATAAAATCAACGGAACTTGGTCACCATTTTTACTGAAAGATCCTGTTTTTTTAGTGGCTTCTATTGCCAAAACAACGTTTCAAAAAGCCTATTCATTGTTTATCAATACGTGTTTGCAATTGGAAAAAGCCTTGCAAACCGATGTGAATACGTCGTTTATTTCCAACGGATTCAATCAATTGTTCAATCAGCTTACCTATGTGTTTCGCACGATTGAGCGCTGGACGTATTATATGCAGCAATCGGACATGACATACAATTTAAAAACCTATGTCATTCAGCAAGTAAAAGAAAAACAAAGTGCCTTGCTTTGGGCAGTTTTGGCATTGCAAACCGATTTGAATCTCAACAAGATAATTCCAAATATGGCACCTGTTGACACGTATCTTTATAAAGATTACGACCAAAAAATTTGGAAAGACAGCAAAGGAAAAGAACCGTATTGGAAATTGTTGAACTTACAATTTTCGCCTGAACATGATGTTGTGTATTATTTCTTTAAGGATGTTATCATCCTCGTAAAAGAGCTTTGGACTGTATTAAAAGAGCCTTTTTCAAAAATTACAGAAGCTGTTTTTTCGCTTATCAAAAAAGTATTTACAGCACTTGTAAGCACGTTGAAAATTATGTTTGAAAAAGCAACTACGATTTTTGAAAAAGTTGTGAAGCTAGTTGATGAAGTCTTCGCATTTTTGGATAATATCATTCAAAAAATAATCCATTCGCTCAAAGAAAAGTTGCAAAATTTCAAAGCTTCTAGTCAAGAAACGGACACAATTTCAACGCTTGTTTCCAATCTTCAAACCGTACAAAATTCTTTAAAGAATGAAACAGACAGCGTATCGTTCGAAAACATTCAAACCGTTATACAAAAGATAGAAGCATTGGTCACAAAAGTTGCCGCATTTGTCTTAAAATTTGGAAAATGGTTTTTTGAAATTGTTGTAGAACTTGTGGAAATTATCGCAAATACGATTGCTGATACTGTAAAAGAAATTTATAAACTTCTCAAAGAAATCATTCAAACTATTAGCACCAAACAAGTGCGTCTTGATATTTTTAATGGCTTGAAAGGAACTGGAAAATCGCTGTTTACCTTTTACAGCAAATGTATCTCCTATGCGGGAACAGAATTGAAAACCTTACAAGAAGTGCCAGGACATTTTCCAGATACGATTTTATTGCGAACGTTTACCAATTTGATGAAAATTTACCAGAAGCAATTCAATTCGTTAGCTGAAAAGCATTTACATTTTTACTACCACGACATTTTAAAACAAACACCCAATAGTGTATCACCTGATTCGGTTTTTGCATGTAGCAATTTGGCAAAAAAAACAGCGACGTATCAATTAAACGAAAACACGATTTTCCTTGCGGGAACGGACGCCAATAAACAACCGATTTTATTTGAAACTACAAATAAAACTTCGTTAAATCCTGCAAAAATTGTGAATTCGTATGTGCTTTCACAACCAACAATTGCAGATAATACACAGCTTTATTTGGAAAAATTAGCGCCTGTCAATGTGGTTGCGAAAAACGAAGCTGGCGCGATTGCTTCGTGGAAAACGTTTGGTTCTTCCCTAACGCCACAAGGAACTCCACAAGAGTTGGCAATGACCTTTGGCTCGCCAATGTTTTATATGACAGAAGCAAAAAAACGAACTATTACGTTGAGTTTTACATTTTCAAATTGTGAAGAAATAAATTTTTCACAACCTGATTTTACGTTGTATCTCAGCACTAAAAAAGACTGGTTTAAAGTTCCTGTTCCTACCAATACTAGTGATGTTATTGTGGCAAATCAAATTCAGATTACATTGCAACCTACCGATCCTATCATAGAAGCATTTACTAAAAATCCTGACGGTTATTCCTGTGAATGGCCATTGCTGAAAATTGTATTTCCAAATTATGATTCGACCTACGCATCTCTAGAAATTTCAACCTTAGACATTACCGTACATTCAGAAGAATTACAAAATTTCCAATTGTATAACGATTTTGGACAGCTAAACCCGAAAAAACCATTTCAGTTGCTCGGCGGCGCGCCAAAAGTGAACGAAAGTTTTATGATTGGAAATGCAGAAATTTTTAGCAAACCCTTACAAAATGTCAACATACAACTGACATGGAATCCGTTTGCGCCTAATTTCAATTTTGCGGATTATTACAAAGAATACAACGATTATTTAAAAGATAAATATTCAGGAGAACCGCTAGATGTTGAAGCGTTACTCAAAAAATTAAAGGCTATCGAAACCCCGCAAGATAACTTTATCACAACCATTATAAACAAAGAAAATACACTTTTTACTAGTTTAAAAAAAGCAGGAGTTAGCGTTTCCGATGCTACAAATTTAATTACTACAAATATTACTGAAATTACATCTGAAGTAAGCGCACAAACAAAAACGCTCAACAAATCATCGAGTACTTTTCATACGCTAGTGACTGAAATTATTACAGACAACACGAACATGGAACGTTCAATTACAAGTGAATTGAACACGCTGAAAAATACGATTACTACTGCTAAGAAAATTGACGCTGCCACAGTAGATGCAACAGCACAAAGTATTACCAATAAAATTAACAGCACGAAAAATTCAGTAGACGAACGTCTTTTAGAAAAAGAAAATTCCTTGCTTTCTTCGATGAATTCCCAAAAGAAATCATTGTTTCAAAAATTCACGTCACTTTTCAAAAAACATAAAAACACTCCACTATTAGAAATAGATACTTTTCAGTTTTCAAACAACTCATTTTTTATCAATTTTCAACAACTAAAAAATGGCGTTTGGACGACTATCGAAACTGCCATTACAAAGAAAAACCAAGAAGGAGAAGCTGTTACAAAAGAAATAACTTCTGTGCCACTTTTTTCTGTGACAGATTCCAAATTAGCTCCGACGAAAGAATTACAGTTTTTAGAACTGAATACTAATCCAACAGCAGTAGACGCAACGTTACAAAAAGTACCATTGCAATTAACAGAAACTACCGCGACTGGTTTTATAAAAATGAAATTATTTGTTCCAAACTACGGTTTTGGCACAGATTTATACCCAAAAGTAGTCGCAGCAATTGCATTGTACAATGCTCAAATTATCGCTGAAAAAATAAAAGATTCTGATGACAAACAAACGCTCGTTGCACCACCAAATATCCCTTTTGTACCAACGGTAAGTGCCTTTACAGGAAGTTATACCGCACAGGTGAGTTACGATTTTTCAAAAGCAACACAAGACTATCCGCTGCAATGTTTTTACAATACGCCTTTTGCGAATTTTAAGGTGTTTGATACGAATTTGGATGAAAATATCCTTGCAGAAAATACAACGATTGGGGTTTCTCCAAAACGTGATGCTTCAGGCAAAATCATTCCATTAAAAACCTTGCCTTTTTTACCGACAATCGCGTACAAAGGAGCGCTATTTTTAGAATTGCAAGATGTGATTGCTCCTGCAAAAGTGAGTTTTTATGTTGAACTGGCACGCGCATACACGGAACAAAAACTAACTCCAAACACAGTATCCTATTCGTATCTCAGTACAGATGGCTGGAAACTATTGACATCGATTGAAGATGGCACCAATAATTTTACCTGCTCAGGAATCATCACGATAGCTATTCCTAGCGATATTACGACAAACCACGACACATTTTCTGGAACAAACTACTGGATTTCAATTGCCACGAATGACAATTTGGACAGTTTCCCTGAAACTTCTTTTTTAAACACCAACGGATTTACATTACAACGCATTCTTGCTGAAAAAGATTTCTCTACAAAAACACCTCAAATTGCAGCCAATACGATTACGAGTCCACAAACTGCCATTCCTGCAATTGCAGCAACGATGCAGCCTTTTGCTTCCTTTGATGGAAAAGCGGCAGAAACCAATATGCAGATGAATTCGCGTGTAAGTACACGACTCAAAACGAAAGATCGATTGGTCACTTTTGAAGATTTTTTTAATGCGATTCGACTCGAATTTCCGTCTGTATATTATTCAAAAACGGTGTATAACAAAAGTGAGAAACAAGCATATACCTATGTTGTAAAACGAGTAGCAGATGTCACGGATACGAATGCGTTTGAACCATTGTTAAGCGAATGCAAAGAATTGAAAATTCAGGAATATATTACTGATAGAACATCGCCTTTTGTAACGGTTTCTGTTTCAAATTTTGAGTTGAAGTATGTGAAAATTACAGCGACGATTCAAGTACAGCCTGAAGAAGATGTGACGACGGTTGCAAAAGATGTCAACAACGGAATCAATTTGTTTTTAGCGCCTTGGATAACCAGCGCGCAATCGCAAATCATCATTGATCAAGGATTGAATACGGCGCAATTGGCAACATTCATCAACAGTTATGCAACTGTGTTAGACGTGAACGATATTTCGTTTCAAATTGGTACCAAAGATTTTTCAACAGGAGAAATTACCTATGGAGACGCCATGCAAGAAGTCGCTGCAACTGACGGAATTGTATTGGTTCCCTCATTAAATAACACCACAAAAAATAGCACAATCACATACCAATAATGACGCAAGAAAACTACATAAAAGATACACAACTTCCTTTAGAGCTCGATTTTAAAGCGCTAAAGGCCGCTGGTCTTGCGTACATTCAAAAGCATAGCAGTCAGGAATGGACCAACTTGAATCCGAGCGATCCTGGCGTGACCATTTTGGAGCAATTGTGCTATGCGTTTACCGAATTGGGCTATTGTGCGAACTTTTCTATCAAAGATATTTTGACCGATAAAAACGGTAACTTAATTGTTAACGACCAGTTTTTCCTTCCGCAAAATATCTTAACAATAACACCGATTACCATTGATGATTACACCAAATTCATCATTGACCAAGTTCCTAGTGTTAAAAATGTAATTATTACAACGGTTACTTGTGCAACTCCTTTTGTAAGTCGTTTGTATAAAGTGTATCTGTTATTAGATTCGAATGAAACGGATACGCTCACAGACATTACCGAATTCAATACCGAAAAAGAAAACGAAACATTCTACTTGTTGAATAGTTGTAGAAATGTGGGCGAATTGTTTTTGAAACCTAGTGTGTTCAAACCAAAACAATACACCATCAAAGGAAAATTGGTGCTCGAATCTGATGCAGATTTTGATACGGTGTTATCGCAAATTATTCAAAACATCAACGCGTATATTTTTCCAGAGGTGACACAAACTGGTTATGACAAACTGAAAGAAGAAGGCGTTGCGACCAACGATATTTTTAACGGTCCTACTTTAGATAATGGCTGGATTACTTCTGAAAGTATTCAACCTAAAAAAGACAGCATTCAGCCTTTTGAAATCACCAAATTGATTCAGGAAGTGCAAGGCGTACAATCCATTTCGGGCGTTTCGCTTTGGCTTGATGGTGCAGCAGTACAAACTGCCCACTGTAACACTGACGAAATTTTAATATTTAGTTTTTTACAAGCAACTACACCAGCAACGATTTCAAATTTTGAAATCAGTACACAAGGAAAAAGTTTAAACTCCGCCGTAAACTTGTCTTTAATAGACGAATTAGCAATGATGCAACAGGAAAACTCGCAAGTCAATGAAGTGGCTGCGGTACAAATGGCGCCTAAAGTTCCAACGGGAAAATATAGAGATATTGCGAGTTATTATTCTATTCAAAACACCTTTCCAGAAGCATTTGCTGTAGGTTTAAATGCTACCAACGATTCCACGCCTGCCTATCAAATAGCACAATCGCGACAGCTAAAAGGCTATTTAAGTTTGTTTGACCAAGTGTTGAGCAATCAGTTTGCGCAATTGGCAAATATTGATAAATTATTTTCCTTTAAAAACGCAATTACGGGCGCTACTGCAGATTTGGAACAGTATAACAACATCAGAACACCAGAAGAAAAAGCACATCCAACGTATCCTGCGCCGTTTGAAGTATTTTCACCAACGTATTTTTACCAATCGTTGTATAAAAGTGTACCGAATGTGTCTCCGCTGTTGCGAGATAATGACATTTTCGATTTTGGTCCAACTTCTGAATCGGATGTGATGTTGGCGCATAGAAGTTGGTTGGCATATCAAGATAATCCGTACAACTCGTACATGTATGGTTTGTTGCTTTTTAATGAAAACGACGATGTCAATTTACAACGCAGAAACGACTTGTTAGACCATTTATTAGCACGTCATGGAGAATCGCCTGCAATCATTGATACGTTGATTTACGGTACGGTATATTCAGGTGATTATTTGAAAGATCGTGTCATTATTAAAAGCATCTATCTGCAAAACTTGGAACTACTATCGTACAATCGCACCAAGGCGTACAACGTTATCGGCGCGCAATTGTTGAACGATTTTGTATTGACCATTACGCCGCAATTCATCAAACAACTCAAAAGTACAACGGCAACAGAGTTCGCTCAAGAAATCCAAACGCAATTGACAACTACGCTAGAAGAAACGCAAGCGCAAAGAGCAACGGCGATTGCCAAAGCACATACGCTACAAATTAGCTACGATATTGCTGCAAAAAGTTATAAAAACGAAGGTATTTTTAATATAAATCGTATCACGAAAGAAGAAAAAATATCGCAGCAAGACACATTAAATTATACCACTATTTCCCTAAAATTAAGCATGTTGTTAACGCTGCAGCCGTTTTGCATCAACTTTATTCAAGAGGCATTTCATCAAGATGTAAGCGAAATTGACCAAACTGAACTTTCAAAAATTTTGGAAGAGGTTGAAATGACCTTGTGGCTATTATCGCAGCGAAAAGGCATGATTGCATTGGAAACCGCTGTGCTATTACAATCGGCAAATTATCAAGTGTACTTTAAAGATAGTTCAGAAAACATAGTTTATTATCGCTTAAATACGATATTAAATTACGAAGAATACACTGAACTCGCGACTTCGCTAGATGCTATCGGAACACAAGACATTTCTAGCTATTTAACAAGTATCAATCCAACCTATACACTTACAGAAACACAGAATACGCAAGTTGAAAATACCAGTTTTATAACTATTGACACCACAAAATACGCGTGGACAGCCAGTGTAGCATCTAACGATACCGAAGAGATATTTGTCACAAATCCGTTATTTGAAAACACCTTGCTTTGGGTATTTCCAAACTACCTTCCAGAAATTGTAACGACAGATTGGCAACATCGTCTCTCCTACTTTACGGAAACACAATTGCCTCTGCATATTTCAGCAGGTTCCTTCTATGCAACTGCGGACGATTTAAAAACGTTCATTCCTCAGTATGTACGTTGGTTTAATGCGAATATTTACAATACGTCCACTCAAAGTTATGATATCACAACGGCAGCAACTAGTGCTTCCGAAATCATCTTAACGCTTTCACAACTATCACAAAACATAACAGCCACACATGCATAGTCAAGAAGCACATATCGTCACGCGTTGCCAATGGAATACTGCTTTCGATTCCAAACAGTTGGCGCATCAATTGCAGACAGATATCAGTTCGTGGAGCGCTTATAAAATGAAGCGCGTGATGGATAGCGTTTTTGACAGTATTTGTCCAAAAGGGCAAACACTCAAAATACGGAAACTTGCGGTGGATTTGGGCGCAATTACCTATGAAAATCTGTTGAGCGAATTGCCATTACGTTTGGAAGAAGCCTTGCGAAATGCATTGTACGACCTGATTTTATATCCGAAAAATGGCGACAAAACCTTGGAAATAATTCACGAAGATGTGGCTCAAATTAGTGTGTTGCGCGATTTTCTTTTGCAAGGAATGTTACCATGGAATTATCAAGAAAGTTACGGAACTGCGGTTCAAATTATGGATTCGCAATTACATCACAATCGCTTGGATGTAATCCAGATGATTCAAGAAATTGGTACGGCGAGCAACGTTCGCAAACGCATTGCTTGGCAATTTCCGGATGCACTTTTGAAAAAAATTATCGTTGGATTAGAGCCTAACAATCATCAACAAATCATTGATTTTTCGGATGAATTTGTAAAAGTTCAGGAAAAGGAAACTATTGTGCAAACTAGCACCAATGATCTCAAAAAGAATATTTGGCTATGGATTCTGAACTACTTATTCACTGAAAGAGGCACCATTTTTAATCGCATCGCGTTTGTGCGAAGTACGGTGACGCAAATGGCGAGTCATTTCAATATTTCGTATGATGCGATGATTGAACTGATTGAAAATGCCATTGAACGCACCAATGAATATTCACAAGTAGACAAAGGCTTTATCGCAATTTTAAAATTATTATCTGAGGAAGTCAAAAACACTTCTTTTTCTCGTATCAAAACTAAAAAACAAGAAGAAAATTATTGGTCGAAAGTGGAAACGTATTTTTATAACGCTTCCGCGAGAACTACGCATGTTGCGAAAAATGAGTTTAACGAATTGGTCATTAATTTGTCAAAACTTGATGCGAAACGTTTTCAAAACATCATCTTGAAAATAGAGCAAAAACAGACGATTTGGAAAAACATTGTAAAAGACTTAATTCCTGCGGCGGTTGAAAATCTATTTTTAGCGCTGTCGCCTTCGGAATCGAAAAATGTATTGCAGCAAATTTCGTTTTTGTCCAAACTTCCACAAACAACAAAAGTTCACATTGACACACTCGATTTGTATACGCTCGGAATTGACTTTTGCATCACGCATCAACATGCATCTGTTGGTAAAACAGCATTCCTCGATTTTGTCATTGAAAAATTAGTCCGACAAAAACAACAAAAGAAACTTGTTTTATTGGAGCATTTCATAAGTGGAAATAGCTCGCAAGAACAGAAAAGAGTGAGTTTTCTTCCTTTGTTTCAAGAATTACATTCACTCTATCAAAAAGAAATTAGCAATACCAAAAAGTACACTTCTGAATCCGTTTTGCAACAGGTACTATTTCGTTACGCAACCGAGTTACAACGCAGAAATTACGCAACAGCAGCATTCCAATCCGTTGAAAAAACACTTCAAAAATGGATGACAGCTTCGCCTGAAAAATTTTGGAATGCAGCACAGCAACTGGAAAAAACATCAACATTGACCAAGCATATTTCGGCGCTGGTAGCATCTTTTGGAACAGCACGATTTGTAAAAGCAAGTTCGCCAAACATCTATGCGTTGGTTGTAAAAATTCAGCAAGTTTTGGAGTTTTTAATTTCCAAACATCCAAAACAAGCAAGCGCATTCAGAACGATTAAAAACGAATTGTTTTCACAGAGTTTTCAAGTCGTTTGGGAATTTCCAAAAGCAAGTGAAGCCGAATTTTTCACAAAACTTTTGCAACAATTAGCGCAAAAAAATCTTCGAAGTGTTTCCCAAAAAGAAATCCTCGAAGCATTGAATTTATTGATAAAAACTCCAAAAATCAGAACACTTTCATGGTCAAATCGTGAGTTTGTTTCCATTCAAAAGCAGTACGGTGTACAGAAAATACAAACACCTTTAGAAGCGATTCTGAACTACACAAGTCAATCGAATCAGCAAATAAAAGTTGCAAAGAAACTTTCAACATTGGTCCGTCAAAAACAGACGACTACACACGAATTCAAAGAGAACGAAAACACGTTAATTTCCTATCTTTTAACAAGTGATTCACACCTCAAAACACGTTTGATTGCGAAGTTTTCAAAGAAGATTCTCGCTACAAAAACTACATTTAGTGAAACAAGAATTAAAGCACTGTTACACGAACTTTTTTGGCAAGTGTTGGCGCGTTATGAAAACTATCGCGGTGATGTTCAAAAATTTAGTGCTTTCTATAAAAAAACAGTATTTCAAACATTTCCTGAATTGGAAAAACATGCTACAAAAACAGCTTTTTTCAATGAAAATATTCATGAAAATCGAAGCTTACAAATGCCGTATCAAATCTCGGTAGCGAAATTGTTTGAAGCAATTCGTATCAATTTGGAAACAGCAACGCCACAATTTGAAATCGCGCAAAAAACCTATGATTTTACTACCATTTACAAACTTGGTTTGGAAACCTCGCCTGCGCAAATGCGTGCGATACTGCGAGAAATAAACATCACCAAAAAACAGCGTGCATTTTTAAAGGAGCATGTTTCTTTTGAACTTTTTGTAGCATGTTTTGCAAACGATGTTTCTGGAAAAGACAGAGACGCTTTTAAAGCCATTTATACCTTATTTCATCTTGCGAAGCAACTTGGAAATGCGCAAATTATCAATACATTACAAACTACTTTTTGGAAACAAACCATTACGTTATTACAACAAAAACAAGCGGCGAAAGAAACCATCAAAATACTAGTAGACAGTACTTTTGAAGCACTTTCTAGCATCGCTACTTTAGATCAAATCACTATTGTAAAACACATACAAAATAATCACATCGCAATTCCTGAATTGCTCAGAATTGTGCTAGTGGAACGTCATCAAATTTTTGAATTGATTTATCAGCAAAAACCACAAATTTCACTTTCAAAGGCACTCAAAACCTATCAAAAAACTGGAAAAATTGAATCGTTGAGCAAGCATCTCATCACTCAACATGAAATTCCTGCGTGGTTTGTGCATGCGGAAGCGTACAATTATGCGCAACTTGTCAACGAATTGATGACACAACAACCATTTGTCATCTTAAAAACCATCCGCAGTGTACCTCTTTCGGAAGTTCAATCAACACGCTTTGTTCAAACCATAGATGTTGAAGTATTTATTTCCACATTACAGAAATTGTACACAGCTCCGCAAAAGGATTTGACAAATGTGTTAACCTTGTATGAAGTCTTCGCTTTTGTGAATATACGTGGGATTTCAACCAAAAACATACAAGAAATCATCCTTAGAAAAGTGGTGGTTGCTTGGCAAAATTCTAACTGGTCTTTGATTGCGAACGCCCAAATTTGGAACGAATTGTTATGGGAAATTTGCGGGAAGAAATCTGTGCACAAAAAAGACTTTTTCAACGCTGTAGATTCAATAAAAAGCATGTTACCAACAACACTGTTAGTCACCTATAAAAGCCTGCTTTCTATCGAAAAAGCCACACAACATATCTCTCAAAAAGACCATACAACAAACACTAAAAACAACGTGCTTATGGAACAAAAAGAAAATAACTTTCCCGAAGAAGGCGTGAGCATTCGCAATGCTGGTTTGGTACTCTTAAACAGCTACTTTTTGATGTTACTTGAGCGTTTGCAAATTGTCAAAGACAACGCTTTTATTTCGGAAGAAGTACAACTTGATGCTATTCATTACTTGCAGTACATCGTTACAGGACACACACAAACGGAAGAATCGCTCCTAGCACTCAATAAAATATTGGTGGGAATTTCGCCTGAAACACCTGTAAAAGACAGTGTGGAAATGACGGAAAGTCAAAAAGAACTCATCAATAGTTTGATACAAGCGGCTATCAATTATTGGCCAGAAATTGGGCAAACTTCCGTAGATGGATTTCGAGGAAATTGGTTGGTTCGCGATGGCATTTTGCGAGAAACCGAAGATCGTTGGGAACTTTTGGTAGAAAAAAGACCGTACGACGTTTTAATGATAAAATCACCGTTTTCATTTTCAATCATCAAATTACCATGGATGGAAAAACCACTGCATGTCACGTGGCCATTCTAAAAAATTATACAACCATGAACATTCATACAACCACCATCAAAATAGACAGTAGTTAAGGCTGTCGTCATACAGAACTGAAGCGTATAACCTGAAAAATGGTTACAAAAATTAATTAACAATCTAAAAATAAAATTTATGAATTCTTACAATGAAAATCTACATTCGAGTGTCGTTTCGTCATTGAACGCACAAGAATTAGAACTGCAAAAATTGAAGTCGCAAAAAGACTCAGCCACGTTTTCTATGTATTATGCGCAAGGTGCGCGTATTACTGCAGCGGAAAAATTACAAATGACTACTTCGAAGTATAAATTCCAACAGCAAGTCAACAATCAGGCAGTAAGCGACAGTGATATGTCTACCAACGTATTGACCTCCGCCAATAATGTAAAAACGTATGTTGCCAAATCGGTAACCAATGCTTCGGTAGCTGCGGCGAATGTGCAAATTGCTACCAATGCTATTGTAAAACTAGCAAGCGATACAGGAAGTATTTTCAGTATTGTAAATGCTGCCGATTTTGGTACTGAAATTTACCGTCAGGCGGAAAAAGCAAAGCAGTACATGGATCAAACTGCGTATTTAGCAGAACGCACTTCACAAAGTGGTATGGAAGCGTCTGCGCTAGTGGCAAAAATATCTGCAAATACCTTGGCAGAAGAAGCAACTACAGCAGATACTTCCGTAAAAAGTTTATTAAGTGTCACTTCTGCTCAATTAGATGCGACTACAACGGAATTAGCTACAGAAAGTCAAAAATTAGCGACTTCCAACACAGAGGAGAAAAAAGCGGAAGGTACCTTAGAAGATATCAATGCAGTGTACCATGCAACGCAAACCGCGTACGATTTAACTAACAAAGAATTGAATCTTGGATTGGGCGTTGTGTCTATTATGGGCGTAAGTACTGCTGACGAATCTGAAGCAGACGTGCCTGTGGGCGATGAAACACACTACACAGTACAATTTTCACATTTTAAAACACCGTTTAGAAATGTCGTTCCACCGAAGCCGCAAACTTCTCAAGATGGCAAGACAATTCAGGTGTACAATCCTGTGGAGAATTACTACATCATGCTTGCTAAAACCAGCAAAAAAGACACCTTCTCTATTTCAGAAGCAGATGCGTTGGTAGGAAAAGAAAATTCCAGCCAATATATCAAAATTCATCAGTCAGAGTTTGTGACCGTTAAAGACAATGTTTCTGATTTAGGCGTTATTACGAAAAAAATCTTTACTTCTGAATTAGAAGACACGGATGGAGATGCAATGATACTTGGGAATGATTATGTTATTTTTGTGTATGCAGAATTGCGAACAAACTATAAGAAAATCATCAATACGTTTGATAATTATTTATCGGCTGCTTCTGCAAAATTCACACTGCAAAATCAATTAAGCGCTCCAAAATCTACGGATATTATTGTCACTCCAAATGGTTTGCCTAGCAAAACTAAAAATAACACCGCTGCGCAAGCTGATGAAACACAAAAACAAGTGGTAAGTTTTACGGTTTGGGAAGATAAAGACTATACAGTTTCGTACAGATGTATGTTTTTACCACACAACAAAAGCTTTATCAAAGATTTATTGACGGTAGAAGGTTTAAATGCTATCGAATCGGAAGCAGAAGGTTTGGAAAGAATTGCAGATTTTTACGATCCAAAAATTGCAAGTACAAGTACTGAGATTACTTCGACAGAAGCAGAAATTACAGGAATTGATGCGCAACTTAAAGAAGCCAATGATGAACTGAAAAGTACGCAATCAAAAGCTAAGAAAAAGTCAACTGACGCAAAAGAGAAAGCGGCGCTTGAGAAACAAGAAAAGCAGCTAGAAAATTCGATTGCAGCTTTACTTTTAGAAAAAGAAAAACTAACGACCAAACTCGAAGAGCTTCAAAATAAATTGACACAGTATGAAACTGGCAGACAAACTGAAATTGAAGACTTAGAAAGCAGTAAAAAACATGTAAAGCCAGGTTTTTACTTTGATTTATTAACTGCCGAACAAGTTCCTGCGGGTAGTTATACTACTACATCGCAAGCAAAAGGTTCACATTTAAACGAAATAACAAGACAAATTTTAACCATTATCGATGATACCGAAGCCTTAAAAGTTGACATTCAGGTTTTAAAAAACAATGCAAATCAATTTGTGAAAGATTGCAAAACACTCATCAAGGATATTGCTTCTAAAAAAGGACTCGATACACTCAAAAATGATGCAGAGGCTATTTTAAAAGATGTCGAAAACATGACCGACTCTTTAAATGCGGCTAAAAAGGAATTTGTAACGTTGATTAACGATATCATCAAATTGGTGAAAGACATCAAATCAGAAGCAAGTTTGCTACAATTATTTGAAGAACTCATCATTATTGCAGAAGGCTATGTAAACATTTTAAACGGTTATGCATGTAGCAGACAAGAAATGATCATTGAACCAGAAACTACTGATAATTTTGGAAACCGATTGATCAACACAAAAATGTACATTCCAGCCGTGTTGTCAATTTCCAACAATGCATCTGTAGAAGAAAACGCTCAGTTTACCAATGCGTTATCCGATTTTCAAAAAACCGCTGATTTCATATATCTAGCAGGAAACTCAGCAAATCTTAATAACTATCAAAACCAACAATCATGAGTAGCATATTATCATTAACACCCGTAAGACAAAAAAAATACGGCGTTACAGAACGTAAAAAGCAAGAACTTGACGAATTGTCACAAAAAGTGCTCAATGCCGAAAGTTCAGTAGAGCAATTAGAAGCCATTGTTTCTTCTTTAACGACAAAGTCTAACAAACTACAAGCCGATTTGGCAACTGCCGAAACCAACAAAGCCAACGCACTTAGCAATAAAGATTTGGCAGACGAAGTAGTGGAAAACTTGCTTGCCTTAAAAAACAACTCTGAGGTAACGTTTAACGAAACAGTGTTGGCAGAATCGAAAATTAAAACCGTTTCGAAAGAAGTGAGCAATTTGATTGATAAGTTAATTTTCTCAGCTGAAATCATCAATAAACTTGGAAACTTGGTGGTTCGCAAAAAAGCAACAAATCCGTTAATTTCTGACGAATTGGTAACGATGGTTACTACCGCAAGTGCCGATGCCAACAATGCCGTAGCACTTACGTTAGTGGCACTACAATCGGTTTTTGCAGCGCAGGCAACTACCAAAGAATCGGAAGCTGCTGTAGCTTTGGAAATGTTACAAGCTGTAAAGCTCTATGAATTTGTGATTGGTGAAGAAACTGTGGACAATATTGAAAGCGATGCCACGCTATCGCCAGCTACAAGTATTCAAGGATTATTGCACAAAGCGTATGACATCAACGAAAACATGTACAATCAAGCATTGGCAGCTAGTAATGACACCATCAAACAGTTAAACAATACCAAACGAGAATTGAGCAAGGCACAAACAAATCTCAGCTCATTACAATCGGCTCTTGCGGCAGCAAACGCCGCAGCATTGGCTTCGTAGGTATCTATGTTTTTGAAACACTCATCATGTTTCTTATAACTTGTTTTCGACGTAACATGTCAAATCGAGCGCAGTCGAGATTACTTTGAGAATATAGTTTTACAACTATTCTCGACTGCACTCAAATTGGCAATTGAGCAGTATAAAACTGAGTTTATTCAAATTTTACGTGAATTCGAAATAAAAATCAATAGTAGTTTCTTCTTTTCCGCAGTGTAGCAGGGATTTTTCGTTAAAAATTTCTGAAGCCTTGGAAGAAATTTAGAAAAATTACTGCGGTTTTGGTTTTCTCCCTAAAGAGAAAACCAAAAACACCTCTGGAAAAGTGCCCTTTCTTTTGTTTCTTTTCTTTGGGCAAGCAAAGAACAAGAAAACAAACAACTGATTTTTAGTTTTTTAAATTCATTTCATTGAGGAAAAATAAGTTTAAATTGAATAAAACTTATATTGAACTGACGTTAATTCTAATAACTTAGGTATATAAACTTAAAAACCCAGCAACATGGAAAACGTATTTAGAAATTTTTATCGAAATTTTTATAACAAAACACAAGGTTTTATCCCAACAAAACCACTGACGCAAAATGTGTATCCAGGTGATTTTTTCCAAATTAAAAACGGAGAATTTATTGTACTGGGAAATATATTTAGAAAAAATGTACTCAATGCAGATGATATCGTTTTTGAAAACGGCATCAAACTCAATTCTGCTAGTTGGAATTTTAGTGACGGTGTCAAAAAAGCCTATTCAGGTCGCGATGCCGGACACAACGCTATTGAAGGCGATTTCGAATTTAGCAGGCAAGTACTCGATTTTGACAAATCTGGAAGCTTCTTCTTTTCAAGCAGCAATCCGGAATCTGTGAAAATTGCGAATTGGGGCGATTTTAAAAATGAGCTCATCATCAAAATGACGCAG
Source organism: Kordia periserrulae (assembly GCF_003054265.1). Taxonomy (GTDB): domain Bacteria; phylum Bacteroidota; class Bacteroidia; order Flavobacteriales; family Flavobacteriaceae; genus Kordia; species Kordia periserrulae. The sequence goes on from NZ_QBKT01000001.1 coordinate 749,807, forward strand.
ATCATGTACTCGTTTCGAAAACTCTATATCGTAACTGAATGTGCTACCACTGAAAATTGGACACTCGCAATTGCGGGTTCCAAAAAAGGAGAATTGGAAATTGCCACAGAATCTGAAAACTTTGGATTGGTCAATATTTTCGGCGATGCCAATGCGAAAACCATTCGTGCAAAAGACATTGAATTTTACCATCGAGAAGAGCAACGAAAACCGTCTTTTTTTAAAGCGAAAAAGTTGGTGGCACAGCAAGAAAAGTTAGAAATATTTATCAACGAACTTATCAGCGACAGAACGCGAATAGCTTCGTGGGCAAACAATTTTTTTCAATACGATTTTTATCACAACGAACTCTCGTACAATCCGCCAATTACCACAAATGCACAAACAAGCCTTTTAGATATGTTGCAAGCCAATCAACTCAATCCAAATACGGCGTTGCAATATTTTTCGTGGGCAGATGCCAATTTGGACGATATCGAACTGTTATTTAACTATTATGGAGACTAGCGAATACATCACATTGCTCTATGACGAAATTGATTGGCTACAAAAAGTCATCAATCAAGTGATAAGTACTTATTTGCAACACGAAGATGCCGAGAAACTGCATTGGACAGACATTCCGATGCCCGATATTTCGGAAATAGCCGCACCGTACGCCAATACACTTCGCGAATGGGAGTTGACGCCTGTAGAACGTTTGGCACTTATTTTAGCAATAACACCGCATATTTTGCCAGAAACCTTGGATATCTTTTTTGGACAAAACGGTATGTACAATCGTGGATTTACAGAGTTTGGCGGCGTTATCGACAAAAATCATAGTGGTTTTTTGCCTACAGGACAAACCTTGTTATTTCTAGTAACCGCTCTAAATCCGGAATGGCGCTTGGAAGTACTTTCAATGTTTGAAAACACACATATTTTTCAGAAAGAACAAGTCATCAGTTTGGAAACTACCGAAAGTTATATTCCTAAGTATAATGGTGTATTAAGTGCGAATCATCGTTGGGTACACTATTTTATGACGGGAGAAAAACCAAAATTAGAACACAGCATTACGTTTCCAGCGCAAAAAATAACGACCGAATTGGCGTGGGAAGATGTCGTTTTAAATCCTGACATCATGGATCAAGTAGAAGAACTCAAAACGTGGATTGTTCACAAAGAAACGCTACTGAACGATTGGGGATTGTACAAAAGACTAAAACCTGGGTATAGAGCTTTATTTTACGGGCCACCAGGCACAGGAAAAACGTTGACGGTTTCCCTTTTGGGGAAAAATTTTGGAATGGACGTATATCGCGTCGATTTGTCTATGATTGTATCCAAATACATTGGAGAAACCGAAAAAAATCTTTCGCGAATTTTTGATACGGCAGCGCATCAAAACTGGATTCTATTTTTTGACGAAGCAGATGCCTTGTTTGGCAAACGAACCAAAGCAGCTTCATCCAATGACCGACATGCCAATCAGCAAACTGCCTATTTATTGCAACGCATTGAAGATTTCCCAGGATTCATCATTTTGGCTTCCAATTTGCGCGCCAATATGGATGAGGCATTTTCTAGAAGATTTCAATCGATTATTCACTTTAAAATGCCTTCTATAGAAGAGCGTTTGGTGCTTTGGCAAAAAGCATTTTCGGGTGCTTGCTCCCTTTCGTCTGACATTGATTTGTATTCCATTGCTGAAAATTACGAATTGGCTGGTGGTGCTATTATCAACGTGCTTCGCTATTGCGCGATGGCAGCTGTGCAACGTGGAGATACGGTGGTACAAAAACAGGAACTCATCACAGGTATTCGAAGAGAACTCAAAAAAGAGAATAAAACCATTACGCAACCTTAAAACACTGTTGTATGGATATTGAAGAATTGATATTGCTCAAAGAACATTCCCAACTATTGGTTATGCATTCGTGGCGAAAAGACATTCCGCGCACACATCGGAATATCATCATTGCAGAAGCATTGAATAGTTGTACGGTGGATGAAAACTTCCATATTACAGGATATTTGATTACAAATCGGCGCGTATTTGTAGTGGGATGGAGTGAAACAACGCCTTTTCAAAAAATACTAAAGCATTTCTACAGAAAAGTAGCAGAAGGTATTTTTAATTACAGAAAACACACTTTTCAATACGATGATGAATCTTATGTGGACGAGCAACATGCAAATGTTTTGTTTACCACATATCCGTTTTACAATGAGCATATTCATACATTAATTACGGGAAGAAAATTGGTGTCAGCGTATTATGACCCAAACATAGAACGGCTCAAAGAGTATATCAAACATCATGAGTATTGTTCGGCGTTGGATTATGAAGGCGGGAAAAGTCCGGTGTTTGTTAATACCAGTGCCAATGTGTAATAAGCATTTTTAAAAACTTAGATGATGGAGAAACAGTTTCAAAAAAAATCAACTCATAAAAATACAGCAACTGCGGCTGCACATCAAAACAAAGGAAAAGTGCTAGAGGACTATCGTGAGCAAACTATATTACAACGCAAAGCTATTTCATCCATACAAAAATCAAACTCTGTACAGCGTATAGCTACTGGTGTCATACAGCTTTTTAGTACGCCATCTTTACTTCGGTTTTCAGACTTAAAAATCGGTCGTTCTAAAAATGCTGGAATTGTAGATGAGCATGTTAAATTAGCAACAGGATTAGAATTCACCCAACACTTTCATTGTAATGGATGGGATGAACAACAAAAAACATTTACCAGTTTTACAGGTACTTTTAATGTAGGTGGCACTAAATATCACTATACCATTCCAGATGGCGGAAGTGGCGCTTGGACAGCAGACCCTGGTACTCCACCACAAAATGCACTTGCTATGAAAATACGAACAGAAAAAAAATTACAAGATTTGACTAAAGCCGAATAATATGAAAACGCGACTCCATAAAAAATCAACAGCAAAAACAGCGCAAACTGCGGCGGCTCATACTAAAAATGGTTTTTCGCTGGAAGATAATCGTCCGTCAACTATCATTCAACAGAAAAAAAACAACACAGGATTGCCTGATGGTTTAAAATCGGGTATTGAAAGTCTTTCAGGGCATTCGCTAGATGATGTGAAAGTGCATTACAATTCAGCCAAACCTGCACAATTAAACGCACATGCGTACGCGCAAGGAACTAATATTCACTTGGCTTCTGGACAAGAAAAGCATTTACCACATGAAGCTTGGCATATTGTACAGCAAAAACAAGGTCGTGTACGCCCGACAAAAACGGTAAACGGAGCAAAAATTAACGACAATGCAGGTTTAGAAAAAGAAGCGGATGTGATGGGTGCGAAAGCGTTGCAACGGAAAGTTGATTCGAGACAAATTACACAGAAAAAAATAGTAAAAAACACAACAGCATCAGAAACATCTATACAAAAAATGCAGCATGACGTTATTCAATTTGCAGAACCACAAGATACACTAGATGTGATTCAAAAATACTTTCCAGATACGTATAATCATTACGGCGCGGATTTGATTAGAAAAGTTTGTGTAGAAAATGATATGCGTGTACACGCACATGGAAGTGGAAAACCTGGCGACGGAATCAATGCTGCTACACAGAAAGAAATGGATAATTTAATACCATATTTAAGAGCTGCAAAAGAATCTTCCAAAAAAGAAGATAAAGAAGAATCGAAGGAAGAAGATAGTTCTTACGGTAGTTCTAAAAGTTCTAAGTCAAAAGCTAAATATCAATCCAAAGCAGAAAAAAAAGAAACAGACAGGAGAAAAGAAGCACATAAGGAAGAAGTTGCTAGACGAAAAAAAGAGAACTATTTAGCCAAAAAAGCTGATGGTGGTAGCGGAGGCTCATCAAAATCTTCTAAAAAGAAAGGAAAATAAACTAAAAAAACACGTATATGTACACATCCAAAAAACAAGAACATCAACATAAAAAACAGGTTACTGCAACGCAATTAAAAAGAAGTGAATCTTCAGGAAAAACTTTAGAGGACAATCGGGCAACATCTGAAACAGCGCAATTGGTCACACAATTGGCACACAAAAGAGGAAAACGAAAATCCACACAAGAAAAACATCAAAAAGGAGAACGCCAATTACAAGACGCACAAATACAAGCGCGTTGGCGTCAATTGTATAATAGCAACTTTAGTAAAGGAACTCCATTTTGTAAAAATTGGATTAAGAAAAATAGACAACAACATGGCGAAAATTATTCGCAATGGACGCGACAGAAGATGTGATGTTTCCTTGAATATTTTGTTTTGATTGTACACAAAAAAACACTCACAATTGCTCGTGAGTGTCTTTAAATCATTTTGTATCACCATAATACGAAAGGTTACTTAATGCTTTTTGGCAATCCGTAACACATTCTAACAAAAATATATACCATTCCACAACATTATTATGCAGGAAAATATATTTCCTATACAAAGACCTATTGTTGTTTCATCGTATCTATTCATTTTTTGTACTTGGTGTTTTACAGCTATTCCTTAGTAAGCGTAACAAAAAGCTCCCAAAGCTGTGTTAGGGCATTTGGGAGTTGTTGAAAAAAATTAAAAGTAATTAAGTCTTCACCGAAAAATAGACTTAAATCGTTTGCAGCTTTAGTTTCTTATTGTTTTTTGAAGGATGTGTATTTAATGTTTTCTTTTTGTAGAAGAAACGCTATAGAAAAACCTAGCTTTTAAAAGCTAGGTTTTTTGAAAAATGATTAACGTTTTTTTATTTTATTAAAAAATATCAAAACAATCGAATAATGAACCTGCAAAACCTGCGATACAAAGTGCTGCAACTGGTCCAGACAGAGCATTTGATATTCTACCACAGAAGTTAATTTCTTTTGTTGTCTGTCCTATAATAACCTCTGTAGCTGTTCCTCCTGTATCAATTATAATTTCAACGTCAACTGCTATAGCTGCTGTTATGCAAAAAGAAAATTTGGCTAATGCCCAACCTGTAATTCTAATACCTCCACAACCTGCTACAGCTACTATACATTTGTTTCCAAAACATTTAAGTTTTTCTTTCACAGTTTTTGATTGTGCATAAATGGTTGATATAACTTCTTTTCTTTCCTCTTTACTTAAGCTTTCATATTCAGGAAACTTTGCTTTAATTGCTTTTGATGTTTCTTGAAACTCAGCAGTAACCGTTTTTAATGTCTCCAATACTTCTTTTTTAGTATCTGCATCTTGATTGTGAATCATTCCTTTTACAAAATTCACGGCATAAACTTTACCTAATAATGACACTACATCTTCATCTTCCGCCATTCTATTTACAAGGTCATCCTTATCAATACATTCTGATTTTTCACTTTCAATTGGTTCTAAATTCAGAATATTTGCTTGCATTGTAGTACATACTAAAAGACATACTATTAAAATTTTATATATTTTCATGTTTTCTTTATTTATAGTTAATAATTATTAATACAGTATCAATATTGATCCTGCAACATTAGTACCGTCAACTTTATAACTTGAAGACGTGACGATAACATCCTCATTAGGATCTACAGATACAATGTTATATTGTCCTCCATAATTAGCATCGTCAAAATATACTACCCAAACATCGCGAGTAGCTTCATCTCTTGTATATCTAACATGCATATTATATCCGTACTGTTCTGCTACAGAATATCTTGTATTAAAACTACTAGCCAAGTCTCTTAAATTCCACCATGTACTCATGTAATGAAAAGTAGTTGTATTGCTTGTATTTGGAACATCTGCGAGACCTTCTATCCAACTAACATCACTTTTTTCAAAAAGGAAAAATCCTGAGTCAGAATGATCGTCAATAATACCATAATCATGGTCATTATCGTGGTCAACTTTTGCAAGAGGACCACCTGCAAACTCATCATGACCTTTTGAGTTTATTGCTAAAAAAGGTTTAGTCGATTGGGAAGCCTGTTGAAGACTTTTTTCTATCTTATTGGCTATTTTTGCTTTCATTTGAGGATGATTGACCTCTAAATATCTCTTAGCGTCTACTTCAGAAGTAGATATTGCTATTTTGTTATTCGGATAATCAAAGTGTACACTGTAAGCATTTTTTATAGTTGATTCTAAATCGTCTACTGTCTTTACCTCTTTACCATCTATTTCTACAGTAGAAATTCCTTTATATTTAGAAAGGTCTATAGATTGCTCGACAGTATTCTCAATGCGGTCATCATCCTTTGAACATGACCATTGCATACTAACAACTAGCATTGCTAAGATGTAATACGTTATTTTTAAATGTTTCATAATTAAATTGTTTTTTTGGTTATTGTTTAATAATGCTCATCTGGTTGTGAGCGGGTTTCCTTAGTTTGTGATGTAAGTAGGTTTTTTTAAATCACTTTTGGTATGCCTAAGGACTGAAGTGTGGATTCCCTTTGACTAGGTTTTTCATGTTAAAATAGATTGGTTAATAAAATGTTAAAGTTGCACAACGAGACGAATGTAGATAGTTCATTTTTGTTTTCAAATCCAAAAGCGGACAAGCGATTTCAATAACGGAACGCTGTTTTCGTTTTCGGACAAAAGCTTTAAATTGTTTCAAAAGCGGACAAAAAAAGAGGTTTCTAACATTAGAAACCTCTTTCTTATCAAATACTAGCTATTAAGTTGTATTCTATGTAAATCACAGATGGTGTGATTACCAAATATACCCGCTAGGATAGCTAGAAATATCAATTAAAGAAACATAGTAGCGGTTTACATACGCTCCGTTAATATAGCCAACATCGACACCGGAATCAGAACTCAATTCAACTAAAAGAGTTTTATGACCGCTGCTTCCTTGTGAAGGATCATATAGACCTAAAGCATACGTTGTTGGTAAAAGATATTTATTATTTCTATTCGCACCTCTTGTGGCATAATAGGTGTAACCTTCAGCTGTAATAGTTTGATAAGCCCAAGACCCATAAGGATCAATATCGTACTGGGCATGAAATATTTCGCTAGGTAGATTATGATAGACTTTCACTTGACATGACGGGATAGACCAATCTGTAGTATGTGACCAATCAAACGACGTTCCAACATTTAAGCTTGGTGATAAGCCATATGAGCCACTAATATCAATACCATATCCATAACTATCACTTCCGGTACGTCCATTTAAAACTCCATTGTCTCCATTTACTGGAAAATATTCACGAAGCGAACTTTCAAAGCCACTATTTGTTACGTCTGGTTGTTGTAAAATATGTAAATCATTAGCTCTATAACTGCCATTCGTAGATTTCATAGTGATTATATGGTCCATGATATGCATACTAGGAAATTCTTGGTTCCCTGAACCATTATTTATAAAATATCCTTGAGTATCGGCTCTGTATCCTTTTGAGCCAATAGTGAAATCAGCTACTCCAGACCATATAAAATCTAGTTCTAAATTAGTTACAAGAGTTTTATTCCCAGACTTACTCGGAATTACTTCTTTGCTTTTTTCCACCATCTTTTTCTCACTCCATTCTAAGATACTCGTTACTGCCTGCTCAATGTTTTCAGACATACTTATTAATGTTTTATGTCTACCATTTACAGATAGATACGTTGTAAAAGAGAGTTCGTCATTGACTAAGTTCTTCTCTATATCTAATGTTCTTGTTTTATCATCATTTGATGGTGTTACTTCCTTAAGTAGTTGTGCTTGAGCAGATAATTTTTTTGGCTCAATTGCCTCTTCATTCAATTGTGCAACAAGTACTCCTGAATTTCTTAGGTCATCTATAATTCCTGAACGAACATCAATATCCTTACCAACGAAAAGCGCATAAGAATTACCTACGGTTTTCGTAATTGCATTTAGTTCTTCTTCTGAACTAATTCGTGTCATGTCAACGTCTTCAAATTTTTCAAAATCAGCATCACTTCCGTAGAAGTATAAGCTTTTAGCATCCACAGTAGATTCAACTTCCACAATAGAAGCATCATCCATGTCTCTGCTACAAAAAGTTAATGTTAAGCATGAAAATAATGTTAATAAGATTGTGAATAATCCTTTGTTATATTTTTCTAATCTATATATCATAGTTTTTTTAAAATTGTTTTTTATTACCATTTGTATAGATGAATACAAATGATAGGATTCGTAATTCATTTAATAATATTTATTTAAAATTGAATCGTCATGGGTTAAAATGTGGATTTCTTTTTGTTTGATTTTTCATGTTAAAAAATAATTGGTTTTTGTAATTAAATACATGAATAGCATACACTTTTTTATAATAGCACCAAATACAAAAACGGACATCTCCTTTCAAAATCGGACATTTTTATTTGTTTTCAGACAAATACGGTCATCGTCTTTCAAAAACGGACATTAAAAAGAAAAACGATAGCAGAATACTGATGACCTTATAAAAAACCTCATTATAAATACGGATATAAAAAACCCACTATTATAAGGTAGTTTGGCACTTCTACACACTCTATTTTAGCAGAAACAAATAACGCCATGTAAAGAAATTGTAAAAAGAAATAGAAGTAAGGAAATCCGCAAAAACAACCGTTATAAATTTCATTATTTTGAAAATCAAGCAGGTGTTAACAATTTTTTAACGAGTTTCCTACAGTAACTAAAAGATATTAAGTAATTTTAAAAACGATAAACAGGAAACATACCTTGCCCACGTATAGTTCCTGACTAAAGATATCAGCCTATGATCAAAAAATACCTACTCACGATACTTTTGATGTGCCTTGCGCTGCAACTAGATTATGCATCGTATTCAAAATCAGAACTTGTACATGCTGAAATGATGCCCAACGCCACCATTAGCGTTGATGTACCTACCGTATGTCAATACAACGATTCGCCTATCATCACCTTTACAGGTACTGACGGAACAGCTCCGTATACTTTTACGTATGTTATTGGTACAGGCACTCCTCAAACGGTTACTTCTACAGGAGATATCGCAACAATTGAAGTTCCTACAAATGCTGATGGAACATTTACGTACACCCTAACATCTGTACAAGATGCCACAGCAACTGACAATGCCGTTTCTGGAAATGTTACCATTACCGTTACGGAAGGGCCAGATGCAACCTTAGGTGGACCAAATCCTATCATGATTGATGGTGAAACGGTCTTTAGAGAATGTAACAATACCTCAACTACCTTATCATTTACCAATACGTCGTCTACAACTTCTACGTTGAATGCCAGCTATACTATCGATTGGGGTGATGGAAGTCCCGTGTTTAATGATACTAGTTTCGCACTAGAAACACACGATTATGCAGTTGGAATTTATACGTTGATTTATACCATTACAGGAAATAATGGCTGTAACACCACTCGTGAATACACAGTATTCGTAGGCTCAAACCCTGCGGTATCTTTAGGGAATCCTGGAAATACAGATATTTGTAATACAGATGCGCTTACCTTCCCAATTACAGGAACAAGTAACAATCCACCAGGAACGGTTTATACAGTCACATTCAACGACGGTTCACCACCACAAGTGTTCAACCATCCACCGCCAGCGAGTATTACACATACATTTGCTAGTTCTTCTTGTAATACTACAAGTTCTGACGGAAGCAACACGTATGCCAACTCATTTTCGGCAAACATCGTTGCGTCCAATCCGTGTAGTTCTTCGTCTGTAGGAGTAGTTCCTATCTATGTTTCTTCCATTCCACAATCAGACTTTACCTTTCCTACGGAACCAACATGTACCAATACAGAAATTTGCTTTGAAGATTTATCTATAGGAAACTCAACCAACGGAAGTGATCAAAACTGTACCACAAATCCGAATGTAATTTGGGAGATTTCTCCGAATACTTATAATGTGACAAGTGGAAATCTCGGAAATAGTTTTGGTTCTTCCGACCCAGGATTATGGCTAACAGGCTCTGAAATTGTTTGTGTTGAATTTACACAACCTGGCACCTACACCATCACACAATCTGTTGGAAACAGATGCGGTATTGATGTACTTTCGCAAACCATTTGTATAGAAGCACCTGTAAATCCACAATTCAATTTGAGTAGCACTGACGGTTGTACACCGTTAGATGTTACAACCACCAATACTACCGATGAATCTACCAGTTGTATTCCGCCAACCTATCAATGGCAAGTAACCTATACTTCTGATTTTTGCGGAACAGAACCCGCTACGTGGAGTTTTACCAACGGAACTGATGCAAGCTCTACAAATCCGTCGTTTAACTTTGTAACGCCAGGAACCTACACTATTGAATTAGCAGGCACAAATTCGTGTGGAACAACAACAAGCTCGCAACAAGTCACGGTAAAACAACCGCCGACAGTCAGCATCAATCCGATAAGTGACTTGTGCAACTCCAACACCATCAACCCAAGTGCGGTGATTGAAACCTGTACCGATAATGTAGGTGCGGTTACCTATTCGTGGTCATTTCCGGGAGCCAATACAACATCATCCAACTTAGAATCGCCTGGAGCTATTGATTATCCATCGCCGGGAACCTATACAATTTCTTTACAAGTCACCAACGAATGTGGCACTTCTAACCTTGCAATGCAAACGTTTACTATTGAAGAAGTTCCTGTCATCACCAATACAAACTTGACACAAGATATATGCTCTGGAGCATCTACAACCGAAATCAATCTTACATCCAGTAGTGCTAGTACAACCTATTCGTGGACAGCAACGGCAACGGCTGGCATTAGTGGTTTTATCCCGTCAGGAACTTCAAGCACTATTCCTGCACAAATTATTACGACGACTAATACCACTTCGGGTACAGTAACATATACAGTAACGCCAACCATTAACAATTGTGATGGTACTCCTGTAGATTTTATCATTACGGTAAATCCTGCTCCAGAAATAACGACACAACCGCAATCGAGCATGGTATGTCAAAACGGAACGCCAAATACGCTAAGTGTAGCTACAACAGGTGCTTCTGCACAATACCAATGGTATAGCAACACAGTCAATAGCAATACAGGCGGAACATTAATTCCAGGAGCAACCAACCCAGATTATGTACCGCCAACAGATACCGTAGGAATCTTGTATTATTATTGTGAAATTACCTTTACCACAGGCGGCTGTTCATCCTTAAACTCACAAACAGCAACGGTTGAAGTCACGCCAAATGCTAACATTACATCACAACCAACGCCAACACAAAGTCTATGTGTAGGAAGTACAATTGATAGTCCGTTATCGGTTGCTTTTGCCAATGGCTCAGGAACGGTTTCGTATCAATGGTATAGCAATACCACAAACAGCAACACAGGCGGAACACAAATTGCAGGTGCTACCAATGCAGACTATACGCCACCAGCATACACAGCCGCAGGAAACTACTATTACTATGTAGTATTGTCCTTTGCGGGAAGTGGCTGTGCAGATATTACAAGCGATGTCGCGGAAGTCATCGTAGTCGATGTACCAACGGTTGACGTACAACCGATACCAACACAAACACTCTGTCAAAATACAGCACCGCAACTCCTAGAAGTACAAGCTTCTGGAGGTTTGGGAGCGTTCTCATATCAATGGTATAGCAATACAACCAACAGCAATACAGGCGGAACACCAATTGCAAGCGAAACAAACAATACCTTTACTCCACCAACAGATACGGTAGGGACATTGTATTACTACTGTGTCATTTCGCAACCTGCAAGTGCGAGTTGTACCGTAACGAGTGATGTTGGCGAAGTCATTGTAAATCCTGCGCCTTTGATTAATTCGCAACCGCAATCGCAAGATTTGTGTTTGGGCGATGTTGCAAATGCGCTTACAGTAAGTTATGTAAACGGTGTTGGTACTCCAGCTTATCAATGGTATTCCAATACTACAGACGATACCACAACTGGAACTGCTATTGCGGGAGCAACAACAGCTTCATACACTCCAGATGTTTCTTCAGTAAGTACCACATATTACTATTGCATACTCACTTTTGCTTCTGGCGGATGCCCTGAAGTAACCTCAGCAACGGCTGAAATCATCGTGAATGAAACGCCAAGTATCAGCAACTTTATGGAAACGCTTTGTAGCGGAAATAGTTTTACAGTCACGCCAGATGGAACTAGTGGCGATATCGTTCCAACCAATACAACCTATACATGGACAACACCAACAGTAGTGCCTGCGGGAAGCGTTACGGGAGCTACGGCAGAAGCAACTCCACAAACAGAAATCAGTCAACTCTTAACCAATACCACGAACGCTACGGCAACGGTTACCTATACCGTAACGCCAACAGCTGGAAATTGTGACGGTACACCATTCACTATTGAAATTACACTAAATCCTGCCCCAGAAGTCACCACGCAACCACAACCAAGTACCGTTTGTCAAAACGGAACGCCGAACACAATGAGCATTACCTTAGGAAGTACGTCTGACACACCTCAATACCAATGGTACAGCAATACAACTGATAGCAACACAGGCGGAACTCCAATTGCAGGTGCTACCAATGCAGATTATATTCCACCAACAGATACGATTGGAATGGTTTATTATTACTGTGAAATCACCTTTGCTACTGGCGGATGTGCGTTGATTACGTCACAAACGGCGTTGGTAACGGTAACTCCAAATGCAACCATTACGAGTCAACCTACGGCGACACAAAATTTATGTGTGGGAAGTACAATTGACAGTCCATTATCAGTGGCATACACAGACGGAACAGGAACAGTTTCGTATCAATGGTTTAGCAATACAACCAACAGCAATACAGGCGGAACAGCTATTGCAGGTGCTACCAATCCTGATTATACACCGCCAGTCTACACAACTGCTGGAACGTATTATTACTATGTAATATTATCCTTTTCGGGAAGTGGCTGTTCAGATGTTGTTAGTAATGTTTCAGAAGTCATTGTTGTTGATGCACCAATGATTGATGTGCAACCAATTGTGACACAGACACTTTGTCAAAACACCATTCCGCAAGATCTTACAGTGCAACCTTCGGGTGGTATTGGCGCATTTTCATATCAATGGTATAGCAATACGACAAACAGCAATACAGGCGGAATTGCCATTGCAGGCGAAACCAACGCTTCGTACACGCCACCAACCAATACAGTAGGAACTTTTTACTATTATTGTATCGTGTCGCAAGCTGCGAGTGCAAGTTGTACTGCTACAAGTGATGTTGCCGAAGTTATTATCAACTTAGGGCCACAATTTGATTCGCAACCACAATCACAAGAATTATGTACGGCAGATACGGTAAACACATTAAGTGTAAGTTATTCAAACGGTGTAGGCACGCCAACCTATCAATGGTATATCAATGTCGTTGACGATACCACTTCAGGAACACCAATTGCAGGCGCTACTACAAATTCGTATACGCCTAATACATCATCTCAAGGAACTACCTACTATTATTGTATTATTACGTTCTCTTCAGGTGGTTGTTCTGAAATTATATCAAACACGGCAGAAATCATCGTGAATGAAACACCTGTCATTAGTGATGTTACAGAAACTATCTGTAGTGGCAATAGCTTTACCATCACACCAGATGGCACTAGCGGCGATATCGTTCCAACCAATACAACCTATACGTGGACAGTACCGACCATCGTTCCTGCGGGAAGCATTACAGGAGCTAATGCGGAAACCAATCCACAAACAACTATCAGTCAAACACTCATCAACACGACGACGTCGCCTGCTACGGTAACATATACGGTAACTCCAGTGTCAGGAATTTGTACAGGAATACCTTTTACAGTTGAAATCACCGTAAACCCAGCAATTTCTCCAAATGTAACTGTTACACAAATTGATTGTTTTGGAGCAAATAATGGTGAAATCATGACCAATATTACAGGAGGAATTCCGTTTTCCACAGGAAATCCGTACAATATTTCATGGACAGGACCGAACGGTTTTACGTCTAGCAGTGCTACCATTTCAAATTTAATTCCTGGTGATTATACACTTTCAGTACAAGATGAAGGCGGCTGCCCGTTTACAGAAACGTATACCATTACAGAGCCTGATGAATTAATTTTAACGGTTGATACGGAAAGTCAAATCAGTTGTTTTGGTGCGAATGACGGTGAAATTACCGTAACCGTTTCTGGAGGAACGCCAACCTATATTTATAATTGGACGCGTAATGGTGCTGCGTTTTCTATGGATGAAGATATTTCAAACCTTTCGCCAGCAACTTACGAATTAACTGTAACCGACGCGAATGGTTGTGGACCAATTGTACAATCGTTTGTCATTACAGAGCCAAGCGAATTATCGGCTTCGCTAGTAACGCAAACTAACGTAGCTTGTTTTGGAGAATCTTCAGGAGCTATAGATGTAAATATTACTGGTGGAACTCCAACAGAAACCGCGCCTGGCGTATTTGAATATACCTACGCATGGACAGGACCTGACGGATTTACAAGTGCGACGCAAGATTTGACAAATTTGCCAGCAGGAACCTATACGCTAACTGTAACAGATGCCAATGGTTGTGACGATACACTTAGTGTCAACCTAACACAACCTAATGAAATTGTGATTTCATACACCGCTACCGAATTGCAATGTTTTGGAGACAATGATGCTTCTATCACTATTACAAGTATTACAGGAGGCTCTGGCTCGTACACGATTACGTGGAGTAATTTTGGAGAAGGAACAAGTCAAACCAACTTATCAGCGGGAGATTATACCATTACGGTGACCGATAGTAACAATTGTACAGCTTCTGAAACGGTAACGATTGATGCGCCTCCTATTTTTACGATTGAGCCTGTAGTACAGCAAATTTCATGTTTTGGTGCCAATGACGGAAGTATCAGTTTGAACTTTCAAGGTGGTATAGAACCTATTGATTTTGCGTGGGCAGATGATCCAAATGCAGGTGTTGAACGTAATAATTTAGGTCCTGGCGCGTATACAATTAATATTGTGGACGGCACTCCGTGTACCATTACCGAAACCTTTATCATTATAGAACCCGCGGAATTGCTCCTTTCTGGAAACGTCACCAATGCGTTGGATTGTGACGATGCAAGCTCTGGTGCAATTAATTTGTTAATCTCTGGAGGAACAGAACCGTACACGGTCAATTGGTCCAACGGAGCAATTACAGAAGATTTGGATGATATTCCTGCGGGAGATTATTTAGTAACCGTTGTAGATGGCAATGGTTGTGAAGCAACGGATACCTTTACCGTTATTCGTCCGCCAGAAATTGTCATTGAAGTAGACACTGAAACGGTTGTCAATTGTAATGCCTTTACCGCGAGTCAAACCTTTACGGCACAAGTTTCAGGTGGTGTTCCACCATTTACGCTCAATTGGTCAAGCGGAACGGTAACAGGCGCCAATAATGAAATGATGACCACTTCACAAAACGGTTTGGTCATTTTAGAAGCTACTGACGCTTTAGGTTGTGTAACGAGTTATACGTTTGAAGTAGACGTGCCTGAAATTAGCGATGCCGATTTTACCTTAACCTCAACCGCTTTTGAAACTTTCGGAATTTATTCGCAGATAGACCCAATTCAGTTTACCAATACCACTACAGGCGATTATATCAATATTTCGTGGGATTTTGGCGATGGCAACTTTTCTAACGAAGAAAACCCTGTGCATTCGTATTCTGCTCCAGGCGCATATACGGTGATACAAACCGTAACGTTCCCTGGTGATTGTGTGCATACCAAAGTCATTACCTTATTGATTGAAAAAGGATACAAACTTATCATGCCATCCGCATTTACACCAAATGAAGATGGTTTAAATGACCGTTTTCGACCTGTTTTTGTGGGACTCGATTCTATGGAGTTGAATATTTACGATACGTGGGGAAGTTTAATCTATTCTGAAACGGGCGATAATGTACAAGGTTGGGACGGAAAAGTAAAAGGTGAACTTGTTGAAAACGGAAACTACTATTTCACCTTCACCGCGAAAACATTTTTTGGGACAACTGTTCGTGAAAGCGGACCATTGACACTAATCTTATAAGAATACAGATGAAATTAAAACTATATATTTTACTACTAGGTTGTTGCTTTTTTGTTCCAGAAATGAAAGCACAAGACCCAATATTTACACAGTATTTTCTAGTACCGCAAACTTTAAATCCTGGATTTGCAGGGTTTTTAGAAACCACACATATCGGAATTGTTCACCGAACGCAATGGCCAGCCTTAGGCTTTCGAATTGACACCAATTACGGATTTGCCAGTACGTGGTTCGCGGAAGCTAACAGTGGCGTTGGTGTCAGTTTTTTAAATCAGCGCGAAAGTCAAAGTGGTTATACATTTTCGCAAGTCAATGTCAATTATGCCTATCAAGTGCAGTTGGGAGACGATTGGTATTTTAGACCTGGACTGGAATTTGGTCGTGGCTGGAAAAACATCGGATTTCAAGGATTATTACTCGAAGATCAAATCAATATTCAAGCCAACGTGATTAATCCTACGTCTATTGATGCGCTCTTTTTTAACGATGGCGCTATCGGTTTTTGGGATATTTCTGCGGGATTGCTTTTTAATACTGAAAATGCTTGGATTGGAATTTCCGCCAAACACTTAAACCGCCCAAATATTTCCTTAACGGTGAATGGAAATGTGCCATTAGAGACTTTTTTCTCGGTGAGCGCAGGATACGAATTTATTGTAACTGATATGATTGACGTCCGCTTTTTGCCTTTTGACACACGCTTGATGATTACAGGAAATTATATGCATCAAGGACGTTTCAATCGTTTTGATTTGGGAACTTCGCTCTCGGTTGGGCGTTTCTTTTTAGGAACTACTTTAGTGACCAATCCTGGCAAAAACAGCGGAAATAGTCATTTGCTCACTTCCGTGAATGCTTTTACAGGATTGCAATACACCAACTTCCGATTTGGAATTTCATACGATTTTAACACCTCTCAAATTGGTCGAACAGGCGGTGTGTACGAATTGTCACTCACTTATCAATTCGATTCGGAAGCAAAGCGTTGTTTTGGTTGCCCTGATTATCAGGATTGATATAAAATTCAAAGTTTTATGGGATACATTAATTCTTCACAATAACTTTTTTGGCAAATTCAGCGTTGTCTTTGTTTTTTATTTTTAGAATGTAAACGTTTTCACTTAATGAACTTGTATTGATGGTGTAATTAGTAGTTGTTTTTACGTCAGTATCTGACCAAATTAGTTTTCCTAACATATCATACAATTCAATACGATTCATCTCAACCTTATTCGGATTTTGGATGATGAGTTCTTTATTTATGATATTTTGCACCACTTGAAAAGTATCTGCCGTAATATCTTCCGTGCTTAACGTATTTCTGGCAAAAACAACCTTAAAACGGTTTGCATATTCGCCTTGAGGCAAGCTAATTTCAAAAGGCAATTGTCGAATATCCGTGTAGATTCCTGTTGCTGTATCCCAAATAAAAATCGGTTGATTCGCTTCAAAATGTTGCACATCAAACAAACGAACCCGAATGTTGCTATTAGTACTTAATTTGATATGCAAAGGAATAGACAAATCAATAGTAAAAGGCAAGGCTTGAGCTATAAAAGGCTCTTGATTGATTGTCCAATAGGCGTCGTTGGCAACTCCTGAAGGGCTTTTAGATT
Source organism: Kordia periserrulae (assembly GCF_003054265.1). Classification (GTDB taxonomy): domain Bacteria; phylum Bacteroidota; class Bacteroidia; order Flavobacteriales; family Flavobacteriaceae; genus Kordia; species Kordia periserrulae. The sequence goes on from NZ_QBKT01000001.1 coordinate 767,403, forward strand.
CTAGTCCATAATCAAATCCTGCAGTAGCTTCAGTATCGTGAAATGTTTGTACAAGTTGTCGCGTATATACATCGTTGAAGTCAATATTTAAGCGAAAACGCTTGTAATCGTCAGGAATTTCACCATATGGACTTACTTCTTCAGTAGTGGATGAGTTTTGTTCATTTTCTGTGATGAATTCAGTATCAGAATTGGCTAGTCTAAAAAATTCACTATCGGTATTGGATTGTTTGTAATACACACGATGCGCATTTTTGGTTTGCACAGTTCCAGTACTTCCTACACTGCCTTCCACCATAAAACCTTGTCCGACAGGAATATACCTGCGCGCTTGTTTTCCACTCGTACTACTTGAACCCGCCGTATTGAGACTTCCGTCAGAATTGTAGGTATCAAACGTGGCTGGCACAAAAGTTTCTATCGTTCCAGCTGCGTTGATGGTGTAGGTTGCGTAACCACCGACATAATCGTCCAAGCTATGCGACAATACACTTAAATCTTGTTCCCAATAATACAATGTTCCTGTAATAGCTGCAGCATTATCTGTATCATGAATATAAGCAACCGCGTCCATGGCAGAAGGATATGGATTTCCAACCAATGTCCATTCGCCATCTGCTACCGAATTGGCAATGGTTCCGTTATTCGGTTTTCCTCTAAAATCGTATAGTTGATTATTTCCAGAACCACTGGTACCTTTCATGGTAAATCCCAATCCTGGTGCAATCGTTCCTGTAGCGCCTCGTTGCACCCAATCGCTAAATTGTGCTGAATTTTCAAAGGTATATATCCAATAGCTTGCAATGACTAATGGCGACGAAGTACCATCAAGATTGGTAAAAGTAGCGTCTGTGCTTGTAATGAGTCCGGTAGCATCGTCGATTAAATTGGCTCTGAAGCTTTCATTTCCGAAAGTTGCCAAATTATCACCCACAGGTGAGCACCAATAGTTAAAAGCATAATTGTGTGTCGTTCCATTTTGATACACGCTCAATGCGCCAACTCCAGCATTGCCTGTAGTTCCTGTTCCTTGAATCAGTTGTGCTTCATCTCGTAGGTAAATTTTAGAATCCGTTTCACCCAAATTCACATTATCACTGACAAACAATACTTGATCTGTCACAAAAATATAGTTGTCATCTCGAACCGTTAATTGCGCATACACACCAGAAACGATAAAGAAAAGTACAAAAGAAAGATATTTCATGGTTGGTAATTTATGTATCTAAAATACGTTAAAAAAGAGGACTTTAGAAAAAATATTGTATGAAGTGTCTGCTTTTTACTGTGAATGACAAAAAAACATCTATTCGACTTTTTTTTATAAGAATTTACTAGAAACAGATTAAAAAAATTACGCTTATACAATAATTGTTACGCTTATAAAGTAATCTTAGGTTTTTATGATTCAGTATTGTAATATGCAATGAAATACGATTGGTAACCCTCTATTAAAGTAATTTCATGAGATTTGTATGTGCATTTGTTTTGATTGTTTTTTTAATTCCCCAGAAGCGAATTATCAATGCATCTGATTTTGATTACGAATTTTATATTTCTTCCGAAAAACTCAAAAAACCGAAGAATGATAAGACCTATTTTTGGTTTAAAAGTGGAAAAATTCATCAATCGAAAGCTGATGTTGGCGGATTTGTCTTAGTGGATGAATTTACCAAATATTACAAATCAAAACAACTTGCTGAAAAAGGTACTTTTAGTGACGGATTGAAAGATGGTGTTTGGAGAAGCTGGCATGAAAACGGAACGGTAGCAACGGTTGAAACTTGGAAAAACGGATACAGACATGGGGATTTTGTTCAGTTTGCCAAAAATGGAAATACAATTGAAGAAGGACGCTATCGAAACCATCAAAAGCATGGAACTTGGATACAACATATTTCTCAAGATACATTGCGATATAAAAAAGGAGTTGTAATTCCTAAAAAAGAAAAAGATACTGTTCAAAAAGTGCCTTTCTTAAAACGTATTTTCAAAAGAAAAAAGAAGAAAAAAGAAGTCATTAAAGATTCAATTCATGATCCTGCAAAAACTTAAAGCATCGTCATTGTTGCAGGCAGTTTTTGTATGTTTTTTGATTGCGACGCTATGCTTCGGAATAATTTTACTGAGCAGTTACAATTCGTTATTTCAAAAAAGAATACTTCAAAAAACACAATTGCAACTCACCAATGATGCTGCCATAACACTGCTGCTTTCTGATGCGGCTAACATTACAAATGGAAGTACGCAGATGAGTGTGTTTTCAAATCAAGTCAACACGAATACCAACATAAAAGATTGGGGATTTTACAAAGTAATCTCTGCAAAAACTTATTATAACAAAGATACAATACGCAAAAGCATCCTTGTTGGAAAGACTGCAAAATCTACCACTGCGTTGTATGTGACGAATTATGACAAAATTGTAAATGTTGCAGGAACCGTTACTATAACAGGCGATGTTTTTGTGCCGAAAGGATTGCTGGAAAAACGAAATTTGTTCGGAGAACAAACAACAATCACCATTCAAGGAGCGCAAAAAGAAGCAGAAAACCAGCTTCCGAAGTTACGTGCCATAAACACCAATTGTATTCCTGAATCGGCGGCAAATCTTTCTGAAGAACAATTGGAAAAAGAGTCTATTTATGTGCGCTCTTTTGATAAAGAAACACAAGTCTGTCACACCAACAATTTGTCGTTTTTAGAAGGTAAAATTGTAAAAGGAAATATCATATTTCAGTCCAACGGAACGCTGATTTTGAACAAACACATGCAATTAGAAGATGTTATTATCAACGCAAGAAATGTGGTCATTCAAAGCGGTTTTAAAGGAACTGTTCAAATAATTGCTTCGTCTTCGGTGGTGGTTGAAGATGATGTAAAACTTAGCTATCCGTCTAGTATTTTGGTGCAACATCCTAGCAATGTTACTAACGTTACTATTGGAAAAGAAAGCGTAATTATTGGTGGAATTATCGTCAACAATAGCACTCACAATAAAGTGCTGGAATCGGTAATTTCTATTGGTGAAGACGCACTGATTGTTGGCGCGGTATATTGTTACGGAACGTTGGAACTCAAAGGAAACGTATATGGAAGTGTGTTTGCAGACAGGTTACTCACAAAAACCAAGGAAACCTCGTATGCCAATCTTTTGATGGATGCAGAAATTGATGTGAGCAAACTCCCTGAAAACTTTATTGGCATTCCATTATTTGAAACTACTCACAACGATAAAAACATGTATGAAACGGTTAAAGAACTTTAAAATACAAGCTTCTTCGTTGATGGAATCGGTCTTAGCGACAGCGATTATTGCTATTTGCGTTGTTATCGCCACCATTGTTTTTGTCAATGTTTTTAAAATAAATTATGACACTACATTTATTGAAGCACGTCATACAATTAAAGCTATTATCGTAAAATTACAGAATCAGTCAAAAATTGAAGATGATACGTATGAGTTTTCTGAGTACTCCATTGAGCAAATAGTAAAGCCACATGATGATTACCCTAAAATACAACACATAGAATTTACCATTAAAACCAACACACGAACAGAAACGTTTTTCTATTTACTATCAAAAAAAGATGAATTGCAATCCGAAATATAAAGCCTTTACACTCACAGAAACCGTATTTGGCATCATCATTTCTAGTGTGTTGATTGGTGTGATTTATACCGTTTTTACGTCGTTTAATAAGCAATTTTCCATGTTTCAAACACAACAATTACAAACCAATGATTTTATGGTGTTTGATACTACATTGCAAAACGATTTGTATGAAGCTGTACATGTAAATTACCAAAACGAAACCTTGTTTTTGAAACGCTATGATGAAACTATCATACAATATCGTTTTAACGAAGAAACTATTGAACGATTGCAAGCTGGAAATAGTGAAATGGTGTTGTCATCTGTACGTTCACACACATTCCAACAAAAGAAACATCATAGCATTCTAACCATAACATTGCTATTGCACGATGAATCTATTTCTGTTGAATTTTACAAAGAAAATCCATCAAATACTCAAATAAACGCAACTTTTATAGATGAAACTTGATATCACAAAACATAAAGAAACTGTAAGAGTATCGAAAAGGACAAAAGCAAATTCACTCGATTTGAATTTTGATTTTTTCACGAAGTTTTCAAGTAAAGAAAAAGAAGCTTTTTACCGAGAATTTGCCGTGCTGATAAAATCGGGCGTTGATTTTAATCAGTCGCTACAATTACTGGCGTCGCAGCAAAAATCTGAAAAAATTCAAAAAATATTGACAAGCATTAATAATGATGTCGTTGCAGGAAATACATTGTTTGATGCTCTCAAAAAACACAAAGAATTTTCTCCTTATGAATATTATAGTATAAAAATTGGGGAAGAAACTCGAAAATTAGCTGAAGTTCTGACACAATTACAGCTATTCTTTGCGCGAAAAATTAAGATGAAGCGACAATTGATTTCGGTGATTACCTATCCTGCATTTGTCTTGGGAATTACGTTTGTGGTATTGTATTTTATGCTAAAATACATCGTTCCGATGTTTACGTCTGTATTTAAACAGTTTGGAAGCGAATTGCCCGCCATTACGAAGTTTGTCATACGATTATCTGATAATTTTAATATGATTTTAGGTGTTTTATTGGGAATTATTTTACTATTTGTAGGCATTCATAAATACTATAAAAACAATGATAACTACAGAAACTTTACGGGAAAACTTCTTTTGAAAATTCCGTTCTTAGGGCGATTCATCCAAAAAATATACATCTCCCGATTTTGTCAATCGTTGAGTCTATTATTAGCTGCAAAAACACCTTTAATTACTTCGTTAGAATTGACAAAAGAAATGATTGTTTTCTATCCTATGCAAAAAGCAATTCATGAAACAACGCAAGAAATACTCAAAGGAAATTCGCTTGCTAATGGTTTGCAAAAACATCCTATTTTTCCAAAAAAATTAATTTCACTTGTTGGTATTGGTGAACAAACCAATGAACTCGATACCATGTTTCACAAACTAAACGACCAATACAATACTGAAATTGAACACACCACAAAAATGGTCGGCACCGTTTTGGAACCACTCATGATTATCATCATCGGAATTTTAGTAGGTTTTATTCTAATTTCGATGTACACACCTATGTTTGATTTAAGCAAAGTGATTGGCTGATGTGGATTTTTTCTTGTGAAAATTCCGCTTTTTTACACGAAAATTTTACGCTTATAAAATAATTGCTACGCTTGTAAAGTGATTTGCAGCTAAAGCCATATTTATCAATACATTCGTTTTGAAATAATAAACTGTAATGTATTCATCATGAAAAATATTCCCTGCAAAAAACATGAAAAATATTGGCTCAAAGGCTATTCGCTAACAGAAATTCTGATTGTATTATGCATTATCGGAATTCTGATTTATTTAGTATTGCCAAACCAAACACAAGCGGTAGTTCAAGCTAGAGCTATTGAAGCAAAAACGGCACTCAACTCCTTGTATTCATACCAAAAAAATTACTTCTTTACACATGCAAAATATGCATCGAATTTAGAAGACATTGGTTATGAAACAGAGCTGACCATTGACAAAGGCGGACAAGCCGTATATCGAATTGAAATTATTGAAGCTTCTATCAACAGTTTTAAGGCTAGAGCGCTATCCATTCAAGATTTTGACGGTGATGGAAACTACAATACCTGGGAAATTGATCATCAGCGAAACTTAAAAGAAGTCATACGAGACTAGCGCTTTGAAAACAATTCTCATCATCTTATTACTTCTCCTTTTTGGAATAATAAGTATCCAAGATTTCAAATACAGAGCCATTCATGCCTATTTACTCTTAGGTATTGCCGTAGTATCAGTATTGATAAACCTACTAGAACCTTTATTAACATTGTACGAAATGCTAAAAAGCATGGCGTTTTTAACCTGCACAAGTGTCGGATTTATGATCTATCAAACTATTAAAAATAAGCAATTAGAAAACCCGATTGATACGTCTATAGGCTTGGGTGATATTCTGTTTTTTATAGCAATCACGCCTCTTTTTCAAATACATAATTACATTGTGTTTTTCATTTCAGGACTGTTGATTTCTATACTACTTTTTGTGGCGACTAAAAATCTGCGAAAGCAACCTACCATTCCATTAGCAGGCTATCTCTCACTCTTTTTAATCATCTGTTTTGGGCTAAAATTAAGCAACCTTGTAAATCCATTTTTCATTGAATTCTAAGCAAGCACATATCACTCTTTCTGTAGAACAGCAACAATTGATCAATGCTGAACTTGCCAATCATTTTAAAGTGATTCCTTTGCAGGAAGATGCACATGAAATTGTATTGTACGCGGAAGAAAGCAATCAAAAGAATGCTAATTTTTTACAGGAATTACAGCTTTTTTTAGATAAAAAAATTAAGCTTACGTATGTAGATGCTACGCTAATTCAACAAGCGTTAGCAACGTATTACAGAACTGGCGAAGAAACCGCTACACATCACAACAACAGCACTGATTTTTTAGACGAATTGATTCACGAAGCCAAGCAAATTAGAGCAAGTGATATTCACATAGAAATTTTTGAAGAAGAAGCACGTGTACGCTTTCGAATTGATGGTTTACTGATTGAGAAATACAAGATTGAAACCATAAATTATCTAGAGTTAATCAACAAAATTAAAATTCGTTCCAACTTAGATATTACCGAAAAAAGATTGCCGCAAGATGGACGAATCAATTTTGAAACATTTGATATTAGAGTTTCTATTTTGCCTACACATTACGGTGAAAAAGTAGTGATGCGTTTGTTAGGAAGAGACGCTTCGCATTTAGATTTGAACATGTTGGGAATGGACACGCACGAACTGGAAATTTACAGAAATGCGGTGAAAAAAACCAACGGAATCATTCTCATTAGCGGTCCGACAGGTTCTGGAAAAACGACAACGTTGTACGCAACGCTCAAACACTTAAATCATTCCAAAACAAATATTGTTACCGTTGAAGATCCGATAGAATATACCCTAAAAGGCATCAATCAAGTACAGCTTAAAGAAGATATTGGACTCACATTTACCTCTGCGTTGCGTTCGTTTTTGCGACAAGATCCTGACATTATTATGTTAGGGGAAATTAGAGATGCGCAAACCGCTCAAATGGCAATCAGAGCTTCGTTGACAGGTCATTTGGTATTGTCTACCATTCACACAAATTCTGCCTTAGGCACGATTTCCAGATTGATGGACATGGGCGTTCCTGCATTTTTAATTGCAGAAACCTTAAACATTTCCATTGCACAACGTTTGTTGCGCAAACTGTGTACACATTGCAAGGAAAAAGTCAATTTACACAACGAAGATCTTCCTAAATATCTTAGAGGAGATAACACATTATCGCATCAATACGTTGCTAAAGGTTGTCATGAATGTTACTACACAGGCTATAAAGGCAGAACGGCAATTTACGAAATGATTCCCATCACTTCGGAGATTTCGGAAATCATCAAAAAAGAAGATTTGCACAAAGCACATCATCATGTCGACAACACCAAAAGCTTGTCGCATACCGCATTACAATTGTTTAAAAATGGCATCACTTCTTTGGAAGAAGTTTATCCAATTTTATTAAAAAGCTAACATCATGTACAAAAAAATCATCATCATATTCCTCTTTTTAATTTCGGGATTTTGCTTCGCGCAGAATAGTGAAACATATCGCGAACAACTAGAAACGCTCGCTACCGAAATTAAAGCCTATAACAAAACCATGCAGGTAGAAATTTCAGGAATCACCTTGTACGATTTCATTTCTGCCGTTGCCGACGAACACAAGTTGAGTATTGATGTTGATACCTCTTTGGAACAACTTATTTCAAGTAATTTTTATGATGTCCCCGTAAAAAATGTGTTGCTATTTTTAATAGAAAAACACGATTTGGAAATGATGGTGAAAGGAAAAATTTTAGTCATTAAAAAGAAAGAAGTTATTCCTGAAAAGCCAAAACCTGTAATACCCAAAAAAATTGATGTTAGTTATAACAAAGAAAATGGTTTTCTCTCTGTGAAATTAAAGAACGATTCCATTACGCGCGTTGCACAAGCCATTACCGATGCCTCTCAAAAAAATATTGTGTTGGCGCCTTCTATAAAGAAAGAAACGGTTTCTGCATACATTTTAAATCGCCCTTTTGACCAAGTGTTAGATATGATGGCAAAATCTAACAAATTGATGGTAACGCGAGACGAAAATGATTTCTATTATATCGACAAAGCAGATATTGTGATTGATGAAAACGCAACTGCCAATACTTCCAACAATCGTAAAAATACTAGAAAGAAAAATGTTCCAGCAAATTCAAAAGGATACTATTCAATTGCGATAGATACGAAAGGATTTTTATCGGTGAATGCCTACGATGCAGATGTGATGAATCTTGTGATAGAGGCAGCAGAAAAACTCAACATCAACTATTTTATGTATGACAAACCTGAAAATGAAACCACCACGCTTTTAGCCAATGGAATCACATTTGAAGAGTTGTTGAATCATGTGTTTAAAGGAAAAGAGTTTACGTATAAAATGGTGGACGAGCTTTTCCTAATCGGGAAACACGATACGGACGGACTGCGAAAAACATCGTTAATTCAGATGGAAAACAGAACGATTGAATCTGTTAAAAAAACATTCCCAAAAGCACTAACAAAAAACATTGAAATCGAAGAGTTTGTGGAATTAAACGGTTTTGTCGTTACAGGTTCGGACATTCAAATTAGAGGTCTTCGAGAATATTTGAGAGAAATAGACAAAGTAGTCCCAAATATCGAAATTGAAATTATGATTGTGCAATATCAAAAAGGATACGAAGTACAGACAGGATTTCAAGCAGGATTGGACGATAACAAACGAACGACTTCGGGCGTTTTGTTTCCGACTTCAGAAGTTCAGGTAAACGCCAATTCCGTAAACGGACTGATTGATGCTTTTAACGGTTTGGGAATTGTCAACTTAGGAAAAGTAACCGAGCGTTTCTATTTCAGCTTAAAAGCCTTGGAAAACAACTCGTACATCAAAGTGGAATCGACGCCGAAATTGGTAACACTGAACGGACACGAAGCTTCAACTTCTATTGGAGAAACTAGTTATTATTTTGAGCAACGAAACGAGTTAATTCAATCGGGAATTAACAATAATGTGTTGCAATCGGGACAATGGAAATCTACCGACGCGAATTTGAGTGTGCGTGTAAAACCCTATGTTTCCAAAGACGAACATGTAACCTTAGAAATTTCTGTTGAGCAGAGTTCGTTTTTAGGAAGAGCTGGCGAAAATGCACCTCCAGGAAAAGCAACACGACAGTTCGAATCTATGATTCGAGTTAAAAATAACGAGATGATTTTATTGGGCGGATTGGACGAATTGGAAAACGAAAACTCTGGAACAGGAACACCGTTTTTCTCTCGAATTCCAGTCATCAAATGGTTTTTTAGCAGTCGAAAAAAGAAAAAAGAAAAATCAAAACTTCACATTCTTATCAGACCGACAGTAACGTATTAATATGCTTCAACCATTGCGACATATCATTCCTTTGACACAAACCTTTCAGGTATTGGGCATTCATTTTTTAGAAGATGAAAAAGTAGCCTATACGCTGCTAACCATTCACAAGAAAAAAGATGAGTTTACCCTTAGGAAGCGCATAAAAACAGCTTCTTTGGAAACTGTGTACAAGGAAATACAAACCAAACATCCGTTGTTGCTTCATTTTTCAGGTGTTGGGATTTTGCATAAAAAAGTAGTGAGAACCGCCAATTATCGCAAGAAATTATTGTTTAAAGCCAATCCGGATGAATTCTATTTTTACGAATTGCATCAAGAAGAATCCAGTTTTGTTTCGTTCTGTCGAAAGAAAATTATTGACAGCCATATTTCAGCATTTACCAGTAAAAAATATCACGTTCTCAATATGGCAATCGGTCCTTTTGTGGTATATGCGTTGCGTTCGCTTTTGTCAGAAAATACCATTGTATCTAACGCATCAAAATTGACTTTTTCAAAAAACAAATTGCTGGATTTTGAATTGAGCACATCGTTAGAAACCACAAAATACAAGATTGACGATTTGGAGTTTGACACTTCCGAAATAGCGCTTTTTGCCTTAGTGATTCAACATCACATTCAGGAAGAAGCCTTGGTGATAGAAACATCATTTTTGGCGCAACACAAAACGGATTATACCTTTTTTAATGCAACAAAAACAGTAGGTGTATTGGGAATACTATTGCTTTTAGCGGCACTTCTTTATGGACATTTTACGCTTAAAAAACAGCAAAACTTATTTGCAGAAAAGAAAGCAATGATGACGCAGCTTACGGAAGCTAATGAAACGGTAACCCTTTTAGAACTAGAGAAAAAAAATAAAGAAACGATTGTAGCAACTTCTGGATTGTTTCATCCTAAGTTTTTGACACAGTATTTCTACGAAATTGGCAATTCGGTGGAAAAAAATGTTGTATTGACAGCAATTGACATCACACCGTTGACTAAAAAAATTAGAGATGATAAGGAAGTCCAATTTTACAAAAAGCAAATTCATGTAGAAGGCGTTACCACAAACGATGCTGATTTTAACAATTGGATTGCTGATTTGACCGCAAAAACTTGGGTGCAAAAAATTGAAATTGAAGCGTACACGCAAGATAGAAACCAAAAAAAATCATTTGTAATTCACCTGTATTTCTAATGTTGGACAAGTTATCACATAAACGCCGTTTTTTCTTGGTAGTCATTGTTTTTGTACTGCTAGCTTTGGCTGTGTATAAAAAGACCTATCAGCCCATTTTCGCATTACAAAATGAATTGAATGCTTCCAATCAACTTATAGCTGAAGATGTAAGTCCTTTTGTAAAAATTGAGCAATTACAATCAGAATTAGCAGCCTTGGATAAAATTGTTGGAAAATCAGAAGATAACGCTTTTATCCAACAAAAAATACTGGATTTTATTACCAAAAAAGGACTTGACGTAAGTGTAGTAAACATTGCTGATTCGCACATTTACAAAGGAAATGCATTTACAGTGTATACCAACAGCGTCATTTTAAAAGGTGATTATCCATCTTTATTACAAACAATTTACACGATTGAAAAAGAATGCAAAGCTTCCAAAATTGTAAGCGCAAAATTCTATTCAAAAAAAAATTATAGTACTAACAAAACAGCAGAATATGCTGAACTTTATTTTCAAAATTATGGGAAATAACATAAAATTTTTAGCTCTTTTTTGTCTGATTCTTTTTATGTCTTGCGATGATATTTTAGAAGAAGATTTAACTAATGACACCGTAACACCTATTACACCTACCGAAGGAAGTGTTGTCATTACTAATTTGGTGAACTTTTCATGGCAATCTGTGGATGGTGCCGATAATTACAGGTTGCAACTCATACAACCTTCGCAGAATAATATGATTGTGTTGGATTCTTTGGTAAGCAATGCTTCTTTTCAATATCCGTTGGACCCTGGTATGTACGAATGGCGTGTGCGAGGTGAAAATTTCGCCTATCAAACCGCCTATTCGTTTCCTGTAGCATTTACGGTAGAAGCTTCTTCCGATTTGAGCAATCAGAGCTTGATTTTAAATACGCCAACGGATAATTTGTACACCAACAACACCAATCTTTTATTTACGTGGAACGAGTTAGCGTTTGCCAATTCGTACACGTTTGAACTGATTAAAAATTTAAACGGACAAACCACACTTACACAGCAATCGGGAATTACGGGAACGAATTTTAGTGTAAATGCTTCCATTTTTGATGAAGATGCTGCCTACATCTGGAAGATAAAAGCGGTTAATGCGACTTCGGAAACTGCCTATAGTTCTAGAACTGTATTGATTGACAGACAAGCACCAAATCAGCCTTCGTTAGTTACGCCAGCAGCTGATGAAGTTTTTACCGAAACCACGATTGATTTCAATTGGACCATTGGTCAAGATAGCGGAAATGTGCAATCGGACGTAGAAAGTGTTTTGGAAATAGCGCAAGATGCCAATTTCAACTCTATTGTAGAAAGTATCAACATCAGCAATGGAAATGCACAACAGCTTACTTTAGCCACAACAGGAACGTATTATTGGAGAGTACAATCGAGAGATGTAGCTGGTAATAGTAGTGCTTTTAGCATTTCTAGAACCTTTACTATTGAATAAGCATCAGACATATTGATGAGTAAAAAAAATATAAATATCGTGTTGATTCTTTTAGTCCTATTCATTTGGGGAAGTATTGGCTACACCTATTTTGTAAAAAAAGAAACGACACAAAATATTATGCCTGTGACAAAAAAAAATGTACTCACAAAGTACACCATGCGAAAAGACACATTTGAGCTTACCAACATTAAAAACCCTTTTAAAAAAGTGTTGGTAACACCGAGAATCGTCACGAAAAAAACCACAGAAAAAACCGTTCAAAGTCAACGAAAAGTTACAGCAAAAGCGATTTGGCCGAGCATTACGTATCACGGATATGTACTGAGTAAAGGAAGTAGCAGGAAATTAGGCATCATCAACGTGAACGGAAAAATCATGAAAAAAAGAGAAAAAGATATCATTTTAGAAACTATTAAAATCACAAAAATATTTGAAGATTCAATTCAATTTCAATTCAATAATTCAACAAAAACTATAAAAATAAAGTAGATGAAAAAATTAAAACTTCTTCCAGTAATCAATCTTATACTACTCATTGCAGGATTAGTATATGTAGTTGTAATGCTCAATTCAACCGAAAAAAAGCAATACGGATATATTGACAATATCACCTTGTTTAGCGAATTCAATATGGTGCAAGATTTACAACAAATGAAATTGCCTGCATTGAAAAATCAGCAGAAAAAATTAGACAGCATCTATCAACTAATGCAACAGCAAACTGACCCAAAAACCATCCAAGAATTTAAGCAAAAAATGTATGTGGAAAATAATGCGTTTCAAAAGTTGAGTACTGATGTAAAACAGCAAATTAACAGTCAAGCTTGGGAGCGACTCAACACGTATTTGGAAGAATTTGGCAAACAGAAAAACGTGCATTTAATCTTTGGTATTCAAGGAAATGGAAACATCATGTATGCAGACGATGCCTATGATTTTACCAATGAAGCCATTCAATACGCCAACACGAAATATGAAGGAAATTAATTTAACCATAACAGAAATGAAAAAGCTAGTATATATTCTATGTGTTCTTTTTGGTGTGATGTCTTGTACAAACACCTCAAACGAGCGCGTTGTGACGGAAGATTATAAATTCTTTAATCTTGCCGTTGACGGATGGAAATCGAAACAGATTAATCAATATATCAATACAATCAACTACACGGCTACAGAAGTACCTTTGCATTATTATATTTTAAAAGACAATCAAAACTTTGAACCCAAAGCAATAGATTCGTTGTATAAACTGCACAAAAACGAACGCATTGTGGAAATCGAATTTCATCACGATGAAGAAAAAGATTTGCTTGGAGAAGCATTTACCGACTTACCATATGACAAAGCTGTGGAATATATGTCGTTTAAGCTGGATAAAGACTTTCAGGTCATTACTTCTTCGAACGATACCATTCCGTGTTCGGGCGTTTTATTTGAGCGAAATTTTAAAGTTGCTCCTTTTAAAAGAGCGTTGTTGTATTTCGGAAACATTCCTGAAAACGATCAAATTCAATTGCTTTACAACGATCAGTTATTTGGTAATGGAATTATCAAGTTTAATTTCAAATCGACTCCTTTAAAACTATAATAGCAATCAAAAAAGTGGATTTTTTTAACGCTTATAAAAAAATTGCTACGCTTATCAACTAATTTGAGCATTCGATGCGATAAAAACATATTTTAGCATTTGTAGAATAAACCCAACTGTTTTTTACCCCATAAATAAAAACAGCTTCCTCACTAAAACATTCAGGTAAAACTGTGTCTTTTCATTGACTTCACTCAGTGTTAGGACTGTATTGTACATCACACATTTTAACGAAAAAAACAATTTAAGTTTAAAATAAAACTTAGCTATAATGATTATACAGCACATTAGAACTGGAAAACTTTCTAAGGTTTTGGCATGCTATTTAGCAATGCAATTGGTATTAACAACCATTCAACCTGCACAACTATTTGCGCTTACGAGCGGACCTTCGCAACCAGAATTCAATGCCTTTACACCAATTGGCACTTCTGACATGGTAAATCTGAGTACGGGTGATTTCAATTATAACATTCCTATTATGGATGTTGGTGGTTATCCCCTCAACTTGGCATATGATGCAGGGATTACGATGGATCAAGAAGCTTCTTGGGTTGGTTTGGGATGGAATTTAAACATCGGACAAATCAACAGAAACGTTCGCGGGCTTCCTGACGATTTTAAGGGAGACTTGGTGACCTATGAAAACAACATGAAGAAGAACAAAACGGTGGGTATGACGCTTTCGATAAATGGACAATTTTCTGGAACAGAAAATACTGGAAATCAAAGTGACGGAAATCCACAACAAAATAATGATTCTTCAAATGATGGAGATAATGGTAATAATTCTTCTGGACTTTCTGCTCCAAGTTGGAATGCTAGTGCGACTCTTGTGCATAACAACTATGAAGGTTTTAGTTTTACGCCATCTTTCGGAGTTGGTTTCCAATTGGCAAAAGGGACTAGTGTCGGAATGAATCTTTCTCCTTCAGTTGCGAATGGTGCTAATGTATCGCCAACGGTAAGCTTTTCTGAACAAATAAAAGATGCTAAAGTTGCAAATAATGAGTCAATTTCTCAAGGTTATGGAATTGGACTTCCATACAACAGTCGACAAGGAATTACAGCCTTTAATATAAGTACCTCTACCACAAGACAAGTTAAAAAAAAGAATGGATACACAAGTAATTTAAGAAGTCGTTCAGCTGGAGCTTCTTTTATAGATAATACCTTCACTCCTACAAAACGTATAGGATACCATAATGAAAATTATACATTTAGAGCCTCTCTCGGTCCACAGCTAGCTGCTTTCAGTTTTGAAGGTGGTGTGTCTGCATTCTACTCAGTACAACGTATCAAAGATGATGAACAAATTAAAGAAGAAAAAACGTATGGATATGAGTTTACAAAATATGCTTCACATAATGACATTTTAGATTTTAACAGAGAAAATGAGCGTATCGTAACAAAAAACACCTTAACGCTACCTGTAACGAATTATACACATGATATTTACCACATTCAAGGACAAGGAATCGCAGGACAATTTCGTCCGTTTAAAGGTCAAACAGGCTATGTTTTTAATCAAAAAATTGAAGATTCTGGCGATAGCTTTAGTTTAGGTGCAGAAATTGAAGCTGGTTGGGGATTTAGAGGTGGAGTAGATATCCATTACTCGCCAACGAGAAGTCATACAGGCGTTTGGAATACGCCAGCCATCCATAAATTTCAATCGGTAAGCAATACTGAATTGGATTATGAAGAAACCTATTTTAAAGCCATTGGGGATTTAAGTGCAGACCTCGAGGAAGAAGTGTATAATGTAAAATTATCTGGTGAAAAGCCGATGGCTTTAGATTTAACACCTGATGGAAATAGCTACAATAAAAAAGCTGTTGGTGTTTTTAATGTTAAAAATTATGATAATAGTAGCGATATTGAAATGACTACTAATCCAATTTCTGGCCCTATACGAAGAACAAAACGTGAACAACGAAATCAAGCAATTCAAAAGATTACAAAAAAAGAAGCCACTTTTGATCCTTTTGTAAAAGATCATCAAGACTTAAAAGATCATCATACGAATGGAATTAAAATAACACAACCAAGTGGAGCTGTTTATGTATATGGAGAAGCTGCTGTAAACCATGAAAAGGAAGAGGTTACTTTTGCTGCTGACGGAATCGCTGATTTAGAAACTGGTACAATTTCTATTGATGGAAATGATACTGCTGGAAGTGCTGGTGGTTTTGATAATTTTTTCAATAAAATAACGACTCCTAATTACGCACATACATTTTTGTTAAGCGCCGTTCTTTCCAATGATTATGAAGACTTAACTGGCGACGGACCAACAGATGACGATCTTGGTGCATATACTAAAATGCATTACAACAACTTTGTAAATAGTTCAGGAGTTGCATCGGTAGTTGACGATTATAAATGGCAAACTCCATATGCAGCAAATACTGCTTCCTACAATCCAGGATTTTATACAAAACCGAATGATCAAAAAGGTAGTTACGTACGCGGAACCAAAGAACTCAAGTACGTAACAATGATTGAAACGAAAACTCATGTAGCCATTTTTGATTTTGCTGCTAGAGATGATGCTAAAGATGCAAGTGATAGAAATGCTTCTTTACAAATTGAAACTATCAAATTATACTCTAAGCCAGAAGCTAAAGCAGCAAATCTATTAGATGACGATCCATTAAACAATGTAGATATTGCTCCTATAAAAACGGCATATTTTGAATATGATTATTCGTTAATGCAAAACACACCAAACAGTACTTCTGGAAAATTGACCTTAAAGAAGGTGTACTTTACCTATCGCAATTCTAAGATGGGAAAATACACACCGTATGTATTTAATTATGACAATTACAATCCCGATTATCAAATGAAATCACATGATATATGGGGAAATTACAAACCTTTATTTGAAGAAGGTGTAACGTATGATGAAGATGCGAATGGAGATATCACAAATATTACACTTCCAAATGGTAATACAAATGCAAGTTGTGAAGTACAATCAGACATAACCGCACAAGAGTTTCCTTTTGTACAGCAAAAAGATAAACTTCTACAAGATTATTATACCTCAGCATGGACGTTATCATCAATTGATTTACCATCAGGCGGACGAATTGAACTGCAGTATGAATCTGATGACTACCAATATGTGCAGGATAAAAAAGCGATGCAAATGTTTAAGGTCGCTGGTGTAAAAGAATCTCCTACTAGTGCAATTTCCCAACAACTTTACAATGGTGAAAATCATAAAAGATATTTAGTAGTTGAATTGTTGGAAACAGAAGCTATAACTGTTGATCAATTTAAAAGTAGATATCTCGGAGAGAATATAGACAAACCGATTTTCTTCAGATTTCTACTCAATATGGAAAAATATAATAACTGTGCATTTGATTATGTAGAAGGTTATGTAAATATTGACACAAGTAATCTTGAAGATTTTCACGTGTACACAGAAGGAGAAAAACAGTTTGGACTTATTCCAGTACAATTTGAAGATTTAGAAGGTGGAGTTGCGGGAGGAACGCAAGTGCATCCTATTGCTAAATCAGGATGGTTTTTTGCAAGAAAACATCTAAATCGTTATGCTTACGGAACAGGAGATGATACACCTTCTTCAACTAATATTCGTGACATTGTACAAGCTATTGGAAGTAGTTTACCAGTATTAGCTGAAATATTTATAGGTCCAAATGGATATTTACAAACTCGTGGTATTGCTAAAACGTTTATCCCTCAAAAATCATGGATTCGTTTGCAACATCCAACCAACGCAAAATTGGGTGGTGGCTTAAGAGTTAAGAAAGTAAAAATGCATGATAATTGGGATGCTATGGTAAACAATCCACAGTCAAATCCTGTAAATCCATATAGTAACTTTTACGGACAAGAATACGATTATACCTTGAAAAACGGAGGCTCTAGTGGTGTTACTACTTGGGAACCAAATATGAGTAAAGAAAACCCATTGATTCAGCCTTTCTTCGATGATTCTGAAAAACTACAAGCAAGAGAATATGTTGAAAAACCTTTTGGAAAATCATTTTATCCTTCGGCGACTGTAACATATAGCAAAGTAACCGTTAAAAACTTACAAAGAATCCGACAAGGAGATAACAATACTAATTTAGTAGTCAAAAGACATGCAACGGGTAAGGTAACCAATGAATTTTTTACTTCTAAAGACTTTCCAACAAAATCAGATCATACAGATATTGACGACAAAAATAATTACAGAACCAATCAAGAGAACATCTTAGACAATGTATTGCGATTAAGCGTCAAAACAGAATTAGCTCTTTCGCAAGGATTTTCAATCATCACAAATGACATGAATGGAAAATCGAAGTCTCAAAAAATATATGATGAGAATGAAAACCTAATTTCTGGAGTTGATTATATATACAACATAAATGATACTGGAGAATTAGACAATCATTTGCCAGTTATTCTTTCTGACGGCTCTGTTGAAACAAAAGAAATCGGTACGCACTATGATGTCATTACCGATTTTAATGAAAATTATAATTTATCTGAAAGTTATGGTGTAAATACAAATCTTACCTTTTTTAATGTTGGTATTATACCAATTCTATTAGGTCAATTACCTTTTGAATACAAACGAAACGAAACCACATTACATACCACAACAACAACCAAAGTAATTCACAAAACAGGAATTTTAAAAGAAAAAGTAGCATACGATTTAGGAGCTAGTGTCAGCACTCGAAATCTTGCTTGGGATGCTGTAAGCGGACAAGTACTACTAACAGAAACTTCTAATGCGTATAAGGATAACTATTACAATTTTAGCTATCCAGCACATTGGGCATATAAAGGAATGGGGCAAGCCGTTCAAAACTTAGGAGTTACTTGTCAGTTAAGCTCTATGGAGTATAGTGAATCTAATGACTACGATGAAGATGAAGATGGAAAATCTACTTGGTATCGTATTGATGGACTTGATGCAGGCTCAATTACACTTGATGCTAAAAAATTATTTCTACCAGGAGACCAAGTAATGGTATTTGATAGTGAAGGAAATTCTATTTCAACAGATAATGCCTATTGGATAAGTCAGGTTGAATACATTGGTGCAGATATAGCTTCTGGTCAAAAAATGGTATTAATCAAAAGAAATGGAGAATACCTCAACGCCTGTGGTGAAGACGCAAATTTGGAAAATATCACCATCAAGGTTGTAAAATCAGGTTACAGAAACTTCCAAAGTGCAGCAATGGCATCGGTAACTACGATGACAAATCCGATGGATGATGGAGGTAACCCGCCAAAAATAACAGCTAGCGATTTTAGCTATAATGGAACAGGAACAAATCCAAGAATCATCAATGCTTCTGCTATTAAATACAAGGATTTTTGGGCGAATCCAGAAGAAAATCCAGGTGTTGACAGATACCCTTCGGCATCCTTCGAAGGGTATGAGCCGCAATTACTTAAATATCCTAATTATTATCAAACCAATCCATTTATATACAATGTTAAAGGGGATTGGCGTGCTGTAAAGTCGTATGCACATTTAACGACACGTTCATCAACAAATACAAAACGAAATAGTGGTTTTTTTGAAAGTTTTTCTCCATTTTACATGTATGATGACGTAGCTAAAAAGTGGATTGAAAACCCCGAAAATGATGAGACTTGGACATTTGCAAGTGAGGTCACACAATACTCTCCTTATGGCGCGGAATTAGAAAATAAAGATGCTTTAGGAAGATACTCTTCAGCACAATATGGATACAACTACAAATTACCTATTGCAGTTGCTTCAAATAGTGAATACAGACAAATGGGATATGACGGTTTTGAAGATAGAGATATCGAAGATATTGTAAATACACATTTTAGATATCTAAGTACAGTAAATAATGCGAATGCAACTATAACAGACGAAGAGTCGCACACAGGGAGATATAGTATAAAAGTAGATGGAGGACATGAGGTAGGTATTTCCAAAAGATTATACAACGACTGCATTGAGCGCGGTACAAAACTAGATTGTGAGCCAGAAGCAGTGATACCTCCAGGAACTCCAACATGTGATTATCATTTCGATAACAGGGAAGATTTTACATCAGTTTACATATCGTTTAATTATGGTTCAGATGGACCATTACAGTCAGGACCATCGTTAATATTCAATTATTCAAATAATACTAGTATTGAATTTAATTCTTATGATAGCAATACTGAGCAGTACGTTTATGAATGGATAGTGCCAAGTAACGGAGAGTTTATTCTCAATTATATAGTAAAAGATAATACCCAACCAGAGCCCGATACATGTGGTGGTAGTGAGTCTATTATGATTACAAATGGGATACCTGCGACCAATACAGCAACACCACAAATAACACTTCCAATAAGCCATTAAAAATAAAATTATGAAACAGATACTTATAATCAGTGCTATAGTAATCATTAGTCTAACACATACTTTTGCACAAGAGGGTAATCCACCATCAGGACAGTCTACTTTAGGAACATTTGATAACAATTGTTCGTCTTTTTATCCACTACCTGGAGAGAAATATATTGTGAGTTGTTGGGTAAAAGAAAGCAATAGTACAACCAAAAAAACCTATACAAACGGAGTGATGGAAATCAACTTTTATAATGGTCCTGATATAAACGGTGTTACAAGCTTAGTTCCTGCTTTACCTACCATAACCATGTATCCAAGTGGAAAAATCATTGAAGGTTGGCAGCGAATTGTTGGAATTGTTACCATTCCACAAGCAGATGGAGAAGAAGTTGCAGAAACTCCGAGAACTATAGGAATTAATCTTGCCTGTTTGCAACAAGGGACTTCTTGCTATTTCGACGATGTCCGAATATTTCCATTCAACGGAAGTATGAAAAGTTTTGTGTACGATAAAGACACACAACGATTAATGGCAGAACTCGATGAAAACAACTATGCAACTTACTATGAATACGATAAAGAAGGTGGCTTAGTTCGTGTCAAAAAAGAAACAGAAAAAGGAGTGTACACCATTCAAGAAACACGCTCTAAAAGTAAAAAACAATAATGATGAAACAATTTATATATAACAATCTAAGGGTCATAACAGCAATCTTTTTTATTAGCTATAGTGCATTAGGAACTGCGCAAGAAAAAACGGTAAATGAGGTTTTAAAAAAGACGCAGGAAGTCATGGAAAAAAATAATCAGCTAACATGTAATCTAAATTATAACTGGTATGATACATACACTACTGACAAACCTTCATTCAACTACGAAGGAGTCATGATTAAACAAAGTGATGTAGTGTATTCTAAAATCAATCAAACATTTTTTCTGACCGATCAAAAAGCTCAATTAGCTATAAAATGTAACGAAGTGCAAAAAGCATTGTTAGTTACAAAAACTAATGGTGATTTTAGTCAATCTCCGTGGGAACTTTTAGAAAGCTATATGAAACAATTCAAAGTGAAAAAAGTGACCGATAAAGGTGATTACTGGATATGTACATTAACAACTGATGTCATCACGCAACTACCGTATGGAAAAATAGAAATTTATATAGACAAACAGAGTTCGCTAATGACAAAGCAAGTTTTGTATTTCTTAACGCAAGTGCCTTATACTAACGATAAAGAAGAGAAAAAGATTGGAAATCCAAAATTGGAAATTGTCCTATCCAACTACAAAACAATACTAAATCAAGAAGAAAAACGAACAGCAAAGCTGACTTCGTACATCCATAAAAAAGGGAAAAATATAACTCCTACAGCAGCATATAAAACATTCAAAATCATACATAACTAAGGAGTTAGCAACTATGGTTTACCAAGTATTTAAAGCTGACAATCAGTAACCTTATACACAACTTTTAGACTTCGCTCAACACTAAAATATAAACACATGAAAATAATGAAATCAACATATATATTCAAAGTAGCACTCTGGATGAGTATATTCTGTACATATTCATTAGCCGTTGCTCAAGGAGAAATTCCAAGAGTTTCAGAACAGAGTACTACCTATATAAAAGGAGACATTGAAAGTAATATGATACAAGAGTTTGATGTATCTAACCTCAATACGACAAATAGTTTCATTTACAACCCAGAAGCCTATATTCTTTTAAATGTGAATAATGATATTGCTCCTTTTAGGCATTATTCATTTGAATTACAATTAAAAGTATATCCTGTGCTTTCTGACGGAAGTTTAGATACGCCTTATGATGAAGTCCTAAACGTTGATTTCAAGCCACATACAAACTTGGGAAATAGTGCAGATCAAGTCTATCATAAAATTTTAAATCGCTATGGCGTAAAAATAAATGTTGAAGGCTACTCTACTACGTATCATGATACCAATACCACTGTTTTGGAAGTTCCTGAAAATATTCAATTAGTGTTGGGATTTGAAGGAATTCGTGTCATAGATATTTCCAACAGCCCTGCTCCTACAGTTTCTACTTTGATTGAGAATCCTGAAAATACGAGCGAATATAAACTTTCATGGAATCCTGTAGCAGGTGCTATCTCTTATGATGTTGAATGGACTTGGATTGATAATTACGAAAATACACCAAGCACTATTTCCTTAACCGAAAAGGAATTTCAAAGAAACAGTACCCGAATTAACACAAAAAATGACCATTACGAAATCTCTGATATTTATGACAGTGGTTATATCATATACAGAGTTAGAGCTGTAGGACGATTTGCTGATGATTACACCACAAACTTTTACGGTCCTTGGAGTCAAACAGGAACTACAACCTCAACAGTAGCAGATTGGGTAAACGAAACCGTAACCGGACATGAGGATAATAAAAACTGGCAATTTCAAGCAAGTTATGCAGAAGAAGGCAAAAAGAAAGAAGTCGTTAGCTATTTTGACGGAACCTTACGAAATCGTCAGACAGTGACTAAAATCAATACGGATGATAATGCTATTGTAGGCGAAGTTGTGTACGACAATCAAGGGCGACCAGGAATCGAAATTTTACCTGCACCAACTACCAGTAATGAAATAAGATACTATGCCAATCATAACATCAACATGAGTAATCAAAAATATTCTCATATGGATTTTGATTGGGAAGGAACTTCTAGTACTACTAACTGTGATGTTGATGTGGAAGGAATGAAAAATACTTCTGGAACCAGTAAATACTACTCTCCTAATTATACAGGCTCGAGTGAATTTCACGATGCCGTTCCAGATGCACAAAACTTTCCGTTTTCTCAAATTCAATATACTCCTGACAACACAGGTCGAATCAAAAGAAAAAGTGGCGTTGGCGTTACACATAAATTAGGTTCTGGACATGAAATGAAATACTTCTACTCAAAGCCTTTTCAGAAAGAATTAGATCGTTTATTCGGAGCTGATATTGGTTGGGATTCATACTATAAAAAAAATACTGTAGTCGATCCTAACGGACAAGTAAGTGTGAGTTATGTAGATCCGCAAGGAAGAACCATTGCAACCGCTCTTACCGCAGACAATCCTGCATCACTTGATAGTCTTTACGAAGAAGAAAACGGTTCACACATAAATACCACGCTCGATTTATTAAATAAAGTAAATCCAAATGATGCTGATACCGATGACGATAATAACATTGCATTTAATACAGGAAGATTTCCAAATTTCAATGTCAACGACGGACTGAGATATGACGGATTTAGAACGGTCTCAAAAAATGGAGAAGCACACGATTTTAACTATAATTTGAGCATAAATGGTGAGTTTACGGATAATTGTGTAAACGAAACAACTCAAACAAGTACACTAATTACATTTCCTTTTTCTTATGACTTAGGAATCGATGTTAAAGACGAATGCGGAAATATCTTATACACTCATAATGAACAAGATATAAGTGAAACAGTCAATAAATCATTTTCAATAACACCTCCATTGGGTGATTTAGCCATTCATAAAACAGTTCAAGTAAACGAAGAAGCCCTTAATAAACACGCTGATGATTATATCACTGAAGGACAAACTAATGGCTGTATTTTAGAACCTTCTGACTTTGACGTTTCAGCTAGTATTGAAGATTGTTTTCCAACATGTGAAGAATGTGTGGATGCCATAACTGAGGATTTCGATAATGACGGAATTAGGGAGCAAGAAGATTATGTACAAACACAACTGTCTTATTACGATAATTTAGACCAACCAACCATTGATGCCCTAACTGGAAGATTTCAACGAGAGTATGACTTATTAGTGGAAGCGTGTATGGCACCATGTATTGCTGATGGAATGGTGTCAACAACCAATCCAAATGCTACAACGTTGGCTACCAATTCAATATCATGCGATGTTACTATACAAACACTTGTAAACGATATGAAGCCTGTTGGACAATATGGTAGACAAGTAAGTGAACTCAACAGTAATGGTGAATACGAATTAGTTGATGTTGTCCCTGAATTGAGCATCTTCGACGATGAAAATAATGTATTGACCAATCCATTTATTGAAAATTTATACGTCACTAGTGGATCTGGACAAAGTTTGCCTGCGAGATTTAGTTGGAAAACGCCTTTCAATCCAAAATATGGAGATCCATATCACTATTACGATGCTAATGGTGAGATTGTAAAAGTATTGATTCCAATCGATAATAACATTTATGGACTTACACAAGAAGATCCTCTAAACGCTGGATTTGCAGCTATTGAACCGCAAAACTTAAATGAAGAAGACTTTGAAACCTACTGGCAAGATCAATGGGCAGAATCCTTAGTAGCATTTCACCCAGAATATGTATATGCACATTTTTCTAATGAACTCTGTAATCTTACAGTGCAATTATCAATGGGAACTAGTGGAAGTTTTATAGTCAATGTTGATGGGTATGAAAATTATTTAAATGAACTTTCATTTTCCTTAGCTTCTGCACGTTATCTAAACTACAATGTTCTAGAAAATATCGTAAATCATGATCCATTATTTTATCATGACTTGCCTATTACATTAGGCTTTACAAATACCGATTTACATAGTGAAGTAGCTACGATTGCAGTAACCTCAAATTATGAAGGTACCAGTCAAACAATGCTACACAATGCACTCCTAACTGTTGCGTGCAATAGTATAGAGGGAAATTGCATTGTTGATATCAGTTCAATGTCAAATGAAGAAAAAGAAGAAGTATGGCCTATTTACAGAGGAATGTATCTTTCTTTTAGAGATCGTGTAAAAAGTGCTTTAGCAAACATGTATGCTATTCAAGAATACGCATATAATGGCTGTATTGGAGAGGATGCAGACAATCCTGGAAATCCAGTATTACGATTAAATGAATATTCAGGTAGTAATTTTGGACCTACTTCAGTACCAAGTGGGAATAATGAAAATGTTTGTGGTGTTAATGCTAATCTATATTTATCTAAAATAAAAAGATTTGTTTCTGAAGATTATAACTATGATTCAAGTCAAACTGTAGCAGAAATTGGACAACAATTAGAAGAATACACAGGATATCAATTTTATGTAAGCTCAGGACAATGTCCAATGAGTCGTGACTTTGAAACCTTTATCAAAGGAATTATTGCCAACACGAACGAAATCTCGCAGGCAAATAGTAATTCCCCAATTTTATTAGGAGATATCGGAGCCTTTGAAGGCAACTATCTTAGTATGAATCTCTTTGAAGATTTAGGAGGAGCAACTACAACTCAAGCAAATTCAAATACTGATATTGAGTTTGAGGCAACAGAAACTGGACAGGATTTAGCAGTCGTAATTACGGTCGGTAATCCTATAACAACTACCATGTTACCTATCAATTTTACCATCGAAGATCCAGCCTATAGCTGGAGCAACTATAATAATACTTGGCAAATCAGCGAGATAAGTCAATTCGCTTATACTAATTACAACGCTGCAGTTTCTCCTACTCGATTTGACTTCGAAATGGCTGCTAAAGTAGTCGTTCCTGGAAGTACCGCTGTCATTGCAGAAATTATCATTTCAGGAAATACCATTGCAAGAATTGGAGAATGTTTTGTCGATGGGCAAGATGATGTAGCAACCTACGGTGACGGTACTCCGATTGGAGAAGATTTAGGGAATGGCGGTGTATTAAATGATGATGTAGCCTGTCAAGACAAAGATGACTTTGCAGTAAGCATCAAAAATATGATGAACGCTATGTTACCGTTTTCAGGTACTTCTGTAAATCTACAATCAGTAGCAGCCTATAGTGCAGATGATTTTCTTCCTGAATTTTTAGGGGATGATCCACAAAGTATTTCGGCAGTTTGGAATAACAATGGAAATGGAAATTATACCATTACACTCGCAGGAAATACTGTATTAGAACTTTCTAATTTTTCAGATTTTATACATAATGGACAAACTATCAGTTTCGAATCATTAGCAAGTGGTGTTATTCCGTCACAAAATGGTATTTACGCTATCAATAATGTTAGTGTACAAGGAACAACGAACATTATTGTAGAAGCCATTGTTAATTATGCAACGACAGGACATTCTATCCCTTACATATTTACGGCTACTATAACTGCATTACCGTACGATTGCTGTACATACATTGATGGAGATGAAAGTGTAAATACCAATATTCCCGATTGTGGAACCATTGATAACGACCAAGATGGTATTTTTGACGATTGTGATAACTGCCTAAAGCATTACAATCCACAACAAACAGATAGTGACGGTGACGGAATTGGAGATGGTTGTGACAACTGTCAAAACACCTACAATCCTGACCAGTCCGATGTTGACCAAGATGGTATTGGTGACGTTTGTGACAGTGACTCTAGTAGCGTTACCTGTATTGCAGCCATTCAAGCAAATGAAGCAATTTTCAATACGGGAATGACACAATTATTGAACTCTGTATTGTCTAATGGAAACTTTTATTCGCAACATGAAGTGTCACAGTATTTCACTACTGAGTTACTAGAGTTCTTTACCGAAAATGCAAAGTTGCTCCATACTAATACTTCTATTACCTATAATTCTGTGATTTGGACAGCTCCTTTTGCCGTGAATACGAATCTACAAAATACAATAGAATTAGAATTTACAAATACAGGAACCTCCACACCTGCTTATTTTGTAATTGTAGAACTGACAGATACGTTAATGCAAAACGGAATTGCCAATGAAGCAAGTTTTACAGAAGTTGATCCGTACGGATTACCATCGAACACAATGCCAACACAATATGGTATCTTTTACGACAGTCCATATAGCAGTAACGCAGTCGCTTTAAGCAAAATTTATCAATCACCTGACAAAAGATACACAAGTTTATCTCCTTTAAACTTTGACTGTGATTTAAATGCTATCATAAGTAGTAATGGGCGACAAACAGCTCATAGAAACACTATAATTACTTTCCAAAAAGAAAATTCAGCCAGCTATGAACCTTGTACAACCTGTATTCCACAAACAATCACGCCTGTAGACAGAGATGTCATGTGGGAACGTTATACTAATGAAGTCGGAGATATTCCTAACTATACGATTCCTGCTCATCATACACTAGAGTATTTTGATAATATGAACTATCAATATATTACGGAAGGCTATATTGATTATTTAGAAACCTTCGCTGGAGGAACAGATGTAGTTGATATTGAAGCGCCGTATTTTTTAACCATTACTGAATTTGGAGCAACTCCATTAAACTACGGGTTCAATCTTAATGAGCAGGGCTATTTACCTATAATACAAGCATACAAAACGTATATTGACAATGCAGGAAACGCCGCCTTAACTCCTGAAGACCCAATGTATAAAACATGGCGTGAATTTGTCATTTATTATTTAGCAGAGCATCCTGAAATTTGTCCTCCAGGACTAATGATGACTACATTAGAACTCAATATTGACGATTCGTTGAGCGATTGTAGAGAATTTGCTATCAGTGTTGCAGAAGCGTATGGTGCTGATAATTACAATGCTTACATAGATAGAATCAAACAGCAATTCAAATTGGAATACACTTCGCAAGCTTTAGCAGCTTTAGTAGAAAAATTTGAAGTTAGCTATAAAGACAAAGAATATCAATATACGCTTTACTATTACGATCAAGCTGGGAATTTAACTCAAACAGTTCCACCACAAGGAGTAAATCGTACAGAATTTGCTGCTATAGATTTGGCACAAAATAATCAATTCCGTGAGGATAATGTAACCACGCCAATTTTACCAACACACGAATTAAAAACACAATACAAGTACAATTCGTTAAATCAATTAGTGTGGCAAAAAACACCCGATGGTGGCGAAACGGTATTTGCTTATGATGACTTAGGAAGAATTATCGCTTCTCAAAATGCAAAACAAGCAGAAACAACTCCTCACAAAAAATATAGCTATACCAGATATGATGGCTTAGGTAGAATTTTGGAAGCTGGTGAAATTGAAGATAATACTTCTTTATACAGCATTAGCGTTGAAGGGAAGTTGCTATACAACGAATCAAAAGTGAATAACTTTGATGCTACCTATGAATCAATGCGCAGAATAGAAGTCACACGAACTACGTATGACGACCGAATTCTTGTAGAAGAAACAGCCAATACGACGGTATATTCTTCAGATTTATTTACGGCAACTTATACACCTTTTAACAGTATCAACAGAGTGACTGCTGTATGCTATTTTGATGAAATTCCACCGAATAAGACGCCTAAGTTTGACAATGCACTATTCTACAATTACGATGTCCATGGCAATGTAAAAGAATTGGTAACCTATATCACAGAATTAAAATTGCCAAACTGTGAAGAACAAACAACCATTCTTGACTGCGAAGCACATCTCAAACGTGTGCATTATGAATACGATTTGATAAGTGGTAATGTACATCGAGTAACGTTTCAACCAGAAAAACCAGATCAATTCATTCACAAATATGAATACGATGCTGACAACAGAATTGTATCCGCATATACATCCAAAGATGGAAATATCTGGGAACAAGATGCTAAGTATCAGTACTACGAACACGGTCCGTTAGCCAGAGTAGAACTTGGTGATAAAAAAGTACAAGGAACCGATTATATCTACACCTTGCAAGGTTGGTTAAAATCCGTAAATGGTGAAAGTCTAGCAGACGCTACTAACGATTTTGGATACGACGGAATCGCTTCCCGTAGCAATATGGCGAAAGATGCTTTTGGATACGCTTTGCATTACTATGATGGTGACTACACGCCAAGCAACACTGCTATTTCAGGAAATGTATTCAAGCTTTCAAATGCTTCAGTAGTAGCTCCTAATAACAAAAATCTTTACAATGGAAACATCAAAACAATGATGACTTCCTTACGCGATCAAAATGAGCATATCTTAACAACGCAGGTAAACAATTACACCTACGATCAGTTAAACAGAATCAAAGCCATGAATTCCAAAGCGGTGACTGACAAGCCACTGAATTCATTACAGGCGCAAGAAAGTTATGCATCATCATACACATTTGATAAAAATGGAAACTTACAAACATTACAAAGGTATGTGCCTGAAAACGGTGTCCTGAAAACAATGGACAATTTTGAGTATAAATACATTACCGAAAATAATGCTCCAACAAACAAACTTGCCATTGTAAGTGATGAAATATCCGCAGCTGATAAATACGAAACTAGTGCAGATATTGAAGACCAAATAGACTTCTTAACTGGCTACGGTTACAACTATAATACTGACCCAAACAGTACCGACAATCATAACTACATCTATGATGAAATTGGACAGTTGATTGAAGACAAAACGGAAGGATTACAAATCTTTTGGCGAGTTGATGGTAAGGTTAAAGAAGTGCATAAATTGCCATATATGGCAAAAGGAATTCCTGATGTAATTGCGTTCCATTATGACGGATTAGGAAACCGAATTGGAAAATCAACCTATAAAAAAGGCAATAGTAACGATAAAGAAACTACCTTTTATGCGCGTGATGCTCAAGGAAATGTATTGGGAATCTATGACGTAACAACCTCTAGAAATCTGTATGATTTTGACATAGAAATGGTTCAAAAAGAAAATCATATCTACGGAAGTTCGCGCTTAGGAATTGAAAATGTTGGAAAAACACTCGTGAATGAAAACTTCCCTACAGAAATACAAACGGGAACCTCAGGAAGCGGCGTTCCTGTACTAACAGGTGGTTTTACAAAAAGTGGATTGCGTACCACTCCAGAAACATATTTCTATTGGCCACAACCAACTACAAATTCAAGCGCTACTAGTGAGTTTAGAGGAGTTAACATTCAAACACAATTCAAAATTGAGACCAATCATTCAAGTAATCCAATAGCAATCTTACGACATGCCAATGTTAAGGATGGAAAATATGATGAATATGTTGAGGCAACCATTTATGTAATCAAAAGTTCTACCACCAATAAGTATGCTTTTTATATGCGTATTCGCGAAGAGTACGAAGATATTAAAAACAATGGTGAAGGATATTATACGAGTAAATATTACATCACTCCATACAAATTCACCGAAGATCACTTACAAACTAAAGGACTCAAAGTAAACTGTAACTACTTTGGTGAAAATGCAAATATCACGATTGATGGTATTACCTATTCTCCATCTGACCCAGTAAACCAACTCATTGTTTCCAATACAGATACAGGAACATTAACACAAATCAACACACAAAGTCGTGGCTATATTTATAGAACTCCAGGATTGGTAACACAAGATGTTGCGTATTTAAAATATCATTTTGACTTCTCCGAAAGTGATGCTGAAACGATTTATTTCCCAATGTTGGATGAGGATTTTTTCATGAACAACTTAGGAGAGGAAATGAGAATTGTCAGTACCATTACACCTACGCCTACACCAAGCGATTATACAATTCCAAATGCTTTCCATACAGATACAGACAATGACGGAATCGATGATTATTTGGAAGACATCAATCAAGATGGAAATGCAGACAACGATGATGCAGATGGTGATGGAACCGCCAATTATCTTGACGATGATGATGATAATGATGGCGTACCAACAAGTGTGGAAGACGCCACAGACAATGACAATGACGGAATTCCAAATTATTTAGACACGGACGATGACAACGATGGCTATCTCACTTCCGTAGAAGGACAAACTGACGATGACAATGACGGAATTCCAAATTATCTAGACAATACCTACTATGAAAATCCTGTCAATGGACCGTTAGCGTACACCAACAACACCAACTATATTGGAGACAAAGCCTATGAATTATCCAATCACTTAGGAAACGTATTAAGCGTCATCACTGATAAAAAAGTAGTAGCCTACGGAAGTCAAACCAACAAAATTGCGGGTGACTTAGAAAGTTTTGTGGAAGATGGCGAAGGTGTGGAATTGGTCTTAAACGGCACCTTACAAGTGGCAACTACCAATAACGATACAGGAACGTATTTCCAGGTAGATTTTACGGAAAATACAGAATATCAAATCGTAACGGACATTATAAAAGACAATTACAATGCCGATATCAAAGTAGAAATTGCAGAAGAAGGTGGCACTGTGTATCATACAGGATTCATTACACAAAGTGAACTCAATGCCTTTACATTTACAGCGCCTGTGACAGCTACATACAAGGTTCGTTTCTTAAAATCGCATCAAAATACAGGAGATACCAGTATCGAAGCATTCTATATCAAAGATTTTAGTATATTTACCGTAGTAGAAACCCAAGAAGTAACAGGGTTCCTACCAGACGTTCTTTCATATAACGATTACTATCCGTATGGAATGCTACTTCCAAAGAGACATGCAAGTGATGAGAGTTATAGATACGGCTTCCAAGGACAAGAAAAAGATGATGAATTGAAAGGAGAAGGGAATAGTCTGAATTATAAATATCGTATGCACGATCCTAGGATTGGTAGGTTCTTTGCTACCGATCCTTTAGAAAAAATATATTCTTACAATTCTCCGTATGCTTTCAGTGAAAATAAAGTCATTAATTTTATTGAATTAGAGGGATTAGAAACACCTGATGATGTAGCAGCAGCAGCAGCTGGTCCTCCAGGATGGGCATATTTATTTATAAAATGGACAGGTATTGCAATCATCTCTTATACAGCTTATAGAACTGGGCAAGAACTTAAAGAGAATTTTAAAGATGCTCCTCCTTTGGAAATAGATGTACCAGTGATTACAACTATTCCAAAAGTTGAGGCAACAGATAAACCTGAACATGATCCAAATAACGATAAAGAGCCCAAACCTGAAGATAACCCTAAACCAAAAATACCTACACCAAAATTTCAATCTGATACTGATACTAATACTGATACTGATGATGACGATGATGATGACTATGTTTACAGATCTGGTGGATTTACTAATAAGACTTTTACGCCAAGAGAAAAAGATACAGAACCTGGACCAAAAAAAGGATTATCTACTTACAGGGATCCATTAAAAGCAGCTAATGGTAAAAAAGGAAAGGTTCATAAAATAAGTGTCAAAAAATTGAGGTCTTTTGGGTTTAGATTAGTAGAAGATCCTACCGATGGACATGTGAGTATTTTACCTGCTTTGGATACTGAAGATGATAAGCTCTTAAAAGATTGGGCTAGTACTAGGGAAGAAGCTGATTCTGGAGGTAAGGTTCATGTTTACACAAGACTTGTTCAACATTCAGTAGTTAAAACCGAAATTGTCAAACCAAAATAAATTTATGAAACCATATATACCAAAAAATAAATCTGATGAAGAATTTCACTTATTTTTAAATAAGAAAAAAATAAATGAAATAAGGGAAGATGTATATTTATTATTAGAATGGTTACAAGATATTAATTGGCCAGTTGTGAAATATGTCTCAGCATATTTAAATGAGTATACTAATGAAATTGCTGATGATATTATAAAAGTATTGAATGGGACTGATGAAGAATGGAAATATTCTATAATGCATACTTTAATTTTAAATTCTAATAAGAAACCTAATGAATTCATTTTAAATAGAATTAAAAAAATTTATTATTCTCCCACTGAAGAAGAAAAATATGCAGAATTAGTAGAAATTGCCGAAGATATTTTGAATAAATATGACGGTAGTTGTTAGCCTACTCTAGAGCTAGTTTCTAACTAGTACCAAACCCAAGTAAGAACAAAAAAGAAAAAGCTATACAACAAAAATGTATAGCTTTTTCTAATATAAAATTGTCTCGTCCTGAAATAGCGGTGCAATCTCTACGACTATTTTAAAATAAACTGCCCCATTTATGGAGGGCGGAACGTTAAGAAAATGTTTAGTAAACATTTTTAGTGAACGAGCCAGCTGGCGCGAGGGTAAATAGAGATAGTTATAATTTTAACTTTAAAATTCACTATATTTATAAAAAGGGAAGTATCAAAAAAATGCTTCCTTTTTCTTTTTGGTTTAATGAGTTGGTTTTAAATACATCCTCTACATCTATTTTTATCTTGAGCGGAGTCGAAGGATTTCTTGTTTTCTGTTCGTCTTAGCTGTTTTTGGTGTACAAAACCTGCTTTTTAGGTATTAAAATTGCTAGGAATTCCATGAAAAGATTCTTTTGGTTTACCAATACGTATATAATTAAAAAAGAAAAAGTTTTGCATATTGTTCATGCTCAATCTATTTATATTCTCATCATGTAATAATTCCCATGAGAGGTACTTACAAACAAACGGGAGTGTTTATGAATCGTATTAATAGTGAATCTTACTGGAAACTTCATGAATTTTTCAATTTAAACTCAAAAGTTTTGAGGTTTTAAATACTGAATTCTTTTTTTAAACTGAAGTGGTTTAAACTTTTTGTTTTGTAGCGAAAATTATAAATTTTTTGACCTGATGAAGCCTTTTTTGAGTAGCATAGCCGTAGCTACGTTACGAAAAAAAGTCAAAATCAGGGCGAAACAAGATAAATTTGAAACCATAAGAAAAAGTTTAAATCACTTCACTGTAAAATATGGAATACATAGAAGATGAAATTAGAAAATATATTTGTTATCAAAATGATGTCAAATTATTTTTAAAAAATAAAAAAATACATGGCGAACCAATAGATGTTGACATAAAAGATTATGGCTTGACTAGCAATTTATGTAGAAAGATTCATGACCTATCGGATATGGCGTATTTATACAAAAAAAATCTATTAGGCGTAATAATGAAAGAAGATTTTGAGAAAGAATTAAAAACACTTAATTCTAATCTACAAAAAGCTGAAATTTTGGAATTATTGTTAGAGGTTAGAAAATAGGTAATGGATCAAAATGGTAGTGTAGCAAATTAGCACTTGGTATTTTGCTATTATGAAATGTAGTAGTTGTAACAAATCGAATTGTATTAAAAAAGGAAAATAAAATAATATTCAACATTTTTATTGTAAGAATTGTAAAATATTTTCAGTCTAGTTATAAGTACTTAGCTTATCAAAAATTATCAAGAAAAATGATTTGCTTTCCAAAAAATCAAAAATACCATGAAGCCTATTTAAAATATATTCTTGGAGATAAAATCTTCAAAAATATTCAGTAGTTTTGTATATTGAAAATACAAAATTCTGTAGAA
Organism: Kordia periserrulae; assembly: GCF_003054265.1. Classification (GTDB taxonomy): domain Bacteria; phylum Bacteroidota; class Bacteroidia; order Flavobacteriales; family Flavobacteriaceae; genus Kordia; species Kordia periserrulae. The sequence continues at coordinate 801,751 of NZ_QBKT01000001.1, forward strand.
TAACCTTCCCTCATAAATACAATTCTTTGATAACCATCAATAAATTAATAACAAAAAACAACAAATTAATGAAACACATTTTTAAAGCGCTGTTAGCATGCAGTATAATTTTAGCAATCAGTTGTAGTAATAATGATGAGGGTTCAGGAGATGAATTATCATTCAATCCAGAGGATTACCACTATTTTATAAGCGGTAAAATCAATGGAGAATCTTTTTTATATGGACAAAGAAAAGATGCAACAACTGTAGATTATAATATTATTCATTCTGGAGGAACTACTACTGAATGTGCTTATTATCCTGAAACAGGAGGAGTTAATTACTACTCTGGAGTATATCCAAATTTCGAAGAAGAAACACTACCTTCAATGAATTTTGGCTTTGTTCGTTTTTATCTCTGTTCAGAGATGGATGCTACAAGTCAATCAGCAGTTTTTAATGAGCGTTTTGCACTAGGTAATTATGAAATAGCAACAAAAGATGATATATCAGGCACAACTGGAGGAATATATTTTGAGTATTCGTCAAATTCTCTAGAAGGACCTTATTATAATTCTAACGGAGACCAATCTAGTAGTTATTGTGAAATTACGTCATCTACAAATGCAAATCAATATCTTTTAGAAGTATTAGTAAATTCACAACAGATAATTGAAGGTAATTTTTCGGTAAAACTTTATAACGAAGAAGACAGTTCGGATGTTATTGAAATAACAGATGGCTCATTTAAACTTCGTCCTCGTATTTAATTGATAATACTTACTCCTGCTAGCGCTAGCTTGTAGCTAGTGGCATGCATGAGTAAAAAAACATATGAAAAGCTATACAATAAAACGTATAGCTTTTGTATTTTACGATAATAAGCAGAAACTATAAATTCCAATTTTCACGGTTTTTAAAAATGGGAGTCTTTATGGAACCTTTTTTAACGATTATTGAGTAGTATCAAAAAAATAGGGTATGTAGAAAAATGGTCTAAAAAACTTGGTAAGTTGGCGGTTTCACGGAAATTATACACACACAAAAAAGCCACCCCTAATGGATGGCTTTTGAAAGCTTTGCTCTCCTAAGTACCCTAATATCGAACCACAAAAAATCTTAAAACCCTTCAGTATTAAAAGAAAATTGTACCTTATTTGAACCCTACTTAAGTTTCAATGTTGATTTTTTTTTATTTTCTTTGTAACAAGAGTTGATTTAAATCTAATGTCTGTTAAAAATTTCTTTTATCATTTTGTACTATTATACCTGAGTTTTCTAATACCCCTGAATGCCCAAAATTCTGGTTTTGAAAATGATAGCACGACTTTTGAGCAGCGTTTCCTTTCGATAGATAACGACTTTAAATTTGATTTTGCCAAAACAGCGAAACAGTACAGAGCAATTCTTTCAACTGTGGATAGTTTGATAAAAAAACATCCTAAACAAACGTATTTTTTAAGAAGGAAAGCAGATATTCTTAATAAAAGAGCCCTGGTATATATTCAGGAAGCAAAGTTTACAGAAGCCTTAGAATATCTCACAGAATCCATTGGTATTAGGGATAAATATGGCAAACCTAACGACGCATCTAGCTCTTATTATCTTATGGGTATTGTTTGGGTGAGGCAAAATGAATACGAACGTGCCAAAACCTATTACGATTCTGCTTATATAATGACAGAGCGTAATATTAAAAAAGGGAAACCGCACCATTCGTTTAAAGCCACACTACTTAATTTATATGGGAGTCATTATGCTAATCTTGATAGTATCTCTAAAGCAGAATATTATTTTAAAAAAGCTATAAACTTTGCTGATTCTTTAGGTAGTAAAGGGACTGGAGCTATGAATCGTATTCAGTATGCTGAGGTATTGCACGACAAAGGCCGATTGAGCGAAGCTTTACAGTTAAGAGAACAGGCACTTAGAAACTTCCGAGATATTGGACACAAGGAAGGCGAAATGAATGCACTTTCAGATTTAGCTATTAGTTATAATGCCTTAGGCAACCATCATAAAGCCTTGCCTTTGATGCAGGATTATGTGGATTACCTCAAAAAAACCAATCAAAAGGGTAGGTTGATGGTTTATTACTCAGACTACATTAAGGTTCTTGAAAAAAACAGAAAGTTTGAGTTGGCATTTCAAGAGCAAAAGAATCATTTGACTCTTAGGGACTCTGTGAAAAATGCTGAAAAATATAAAGAATTGGCAGACTTGGATGCCAAGTTGAAATACGAGTCCAAAAAGGCGGTTGATAGTTTAAAGATTATTTCAGAGCGAAAATTAGTTGAAGCTGAACAGTCGAAAAAAGCGAGTGTTAGGTTTTGGGTGGTCGTATCAGTTTTGTTGTTTGTCCTTGGCATTATCGCGTTTTTCTATTTCAGAAACAGACAGCGTATCAAAGAACAAGCATATCAAAACATATTGCTCAATAATAAGGTGGCTACAAAAACCGAAGAAATCAACGAGTTGCTGACCGAAACCATTCAACATATCAAATCCAAAGAGCGTATAGCTGAAAATCTTCAAAAGCTTTCTAACGAGCAAGAGGGCATTACCTTAAAAAGTATTATTGCCGACTTAAAAGCTAGCAAGGCAGATAATGCTAAACTTATGCTCATTAAACAAAATATTGAACAGGTTAATTTTGAATTCATCAAAAAATTGAAAAATCTACATCCCGAACTTACCAAAACCGATGTTGAAATCTGTTCCCTAATCCGTATTGGATTAAGCCGAAAAGAAGTGGCAAATCTTCGAAATACATCTCTAGAAGCTGTGAAAACATCTCGTTTTCGAATTAAGAAAAAGCTCAATCTTAGTTCTGCACTTAGTCTTGATGACTACATTAACTCACTGTAAAACAATTATTTAAAATTTTGAACCCTATTTTGAACCCTGCTATTTTTAGGGCTCAATGCTTGTTGAACGATATATTTGGTCAAAAATTAGTAATCTACTACTTCAAAATAGCATCATAGTGAAAATATCAAAAGATAATAATATTACAAAAATAACGAACAGGGTTTTTAAAAAGAAAGTCAACTGTTTGCATGTGATGAAATTTCAAGCAGATTTTTTAAAACAACATTTAGCCGAACTAAAAAAGCTGAAAAAAAGAATTGAGAAAATGAAATAGTGCACGTAAAGCCATATGTTCTATGTACCCTATTTGAACCCATAAAATCTTTTATTAGAACGGTTTTGTCTTATTTATTTGTCAATTATACCGTTTATCGACAAAAACAGTACCTAAACGTAAAATTAAATCAATCCTAAATGAAAACTAAACTACTTATTTTAACTTTTTTGACAATTCCTTTTTGGAATTTTGGACAAAACTGTGGGGCGCTTATGGAACCTGTTTCCCTAGAAGTGCGAGCGAGTGAAGCTACTAAAATTATTGAAGGAGAAGTAATTGATAGCCAAAGCCTATGGGATGTAAATCTTAAAAACATCTACACTATTTATACGGTTAATATCTACACAAACATGAAGGGAAGCAATACCTCAACTTCCATTAATGTTGTAACAATGGGTGGGCAAGTAGGCGATGCTATTCAAGTAACTTCAAGTGAAGCCAATTTACAAGTTGGTACTGTCGGTACATTTTTCCTGAAGAATTTTACAGGTAATCTGAATGCATCAGGCACATTATATCAAATGGTTGCTGCTGCCCAAGGGATTATTAAATATGATAAGTTTAAGGATGAAGCTTCTGATGTTTTCAATACTTACAATTCAATCGAAAACAAATTATATAATAGAATTCAGCAAGCAACAGGACGCAGTTTTCAAACTATTCAAGCTCGACCTAGTAGAACAACGAATACTAATAAAAGTTTTTTAGCAACACCTACTGTTTATAGTTTTTCACCGCTAACAGCAACAGCTGGAACACAAACAATTTTAACACTAACTGGAATAAATTTTGGAACTACTCAAGGAACTGTTGGGTTTTCATATGCCTCAGACGGTGGTGCTAGCCATGTCAGTGCAGCAGATTCAGAAGTAGTAAGCTGGTCTGATACAGAAATACAAGTTGAAATACCATATTTTGCAGGAACTGGGACTATCATTGTGACTAATGATAGTGGTGAAAGTACTGAACCTAATGTCGATTTATCAATAACTTATAGCCATCTCAATGCAATAGGTAGTACCGCAGTGTATCCTTCTGTATTACAGGATGATGATGGGAATGGTGGTTATACATTTCAATATCATACCGACTTTGATACTAGCAATGCAAAGACTTATTTTGAGGAAGCCTTTGGTTTATGGAACTGTGAATCGGATGTGAATTTTACGTTTAGTGGCACAACAACTACAGATGAGTCAGTAAATGATGGTATCAACATTGTTCGATTTGATAACGGAAGTGAATTGGCAACAGGAGTCTTAGGGCAAGTAACCACACGTTTTTTAGGAACCTGTTCCACCACTAACAGAGCTATTGTTAGCGAAATGGACATTACTTGGAATGATAGCACCAATTGGTACTATGGTAACGGAACACCATCATCTTCTCAATACGATTTTAAAAGTGTTGCCTTACACGAATTGGGGCACGCTCATCAATTGGGTCATGTAATAGACAGCAATGTGATTATGCATTATAACATTGGTACTGGTGTGAGCAAATATTCGCTAGATCAAAACGATATTGATGGTGCCAATTATACCATGGGCTTATTTACGCAATCTGCTGGTTGTGGTGTTTCGGCAATGACTGACAATATACAGTGTTGCGATGCAATGGCTATAACAACCCAACCACAAAGCACAACGGTTGAAGCAAATAATGGTACAGCTCAATTTACAATTGTAGCTGAAAATTATGATACTGTGCAATGGGAAGAATCGGGTGATGGTGGCGATACCTGGTTTACCATTTCAGACAATACCATATATTCTGGAACAACGACAACAACTTTGTCGGTTACAGATGTACCTGAGACCAGTGATTTGTATTATAGGGCTATTTTGAGTAATGTCTGCGGAGATAGTCTTACTTCAAGTGACGCTAATTTGATGTCTATTCAATATACACAAATCCCAGACTCTAATTTTGAAGCTGCTTTAGAGGCATTGGGTTATGATGATATCTCTGGTGACAATAAAGTGCCTACAGCAAATATTGAAAACCTAACCAGTTTAATCGTTACTAATGCAAGTATAACGGACTTATCTGGAATTGAGGATTTTCGGGATTTAGAGACACTTAATTATAGTAATAATTCAGTTACAACTGTAGATTTAAGCAACAATTCAGCACTTAAAAATATAGCTGCTCGTTACAACGGAATTACAACAACCATTGATGTAAGTGCCAACACAGCTTTAGAAAAATTATTTTTAGAAAATAATAGTGTTACTAGTATTGACTTATCTAATAATCCAAACTTAATTGCTGCATGGTTTCAAAATAACAATCTGACTTCAATAGATGTAAGTAATAATCCAGCATTAACTGCACTTGGGATTCAAGGAAATTCAATTACAAGTTTAGATGTTTCTAATAACACATTGCTTGCCCAACTTTATGCTGGAAGTAATTCTATTACAAGTGTTGATTTAAGTAACAACCCTGACCTATTTGTTGTTGGGTTAAACGCAAACGATTTATCAAGTTTAAATATTCAAAATGGAAATAACACAGCTATTACCACATTTTCGTTAGCAGATAACCCGAACTTGACTTGTATCTTAGTAGATGATGCCACTTATTCTACAGTAAACTGGACAAGTATAGATGCTCAAACTTCATTTAGTGATACAGTGTGTTATACTGAATACACCTCAATACCAGACACTAATTTTGAAGCAGCGTTAGAGGCTTTGGGATATGATGATATTTCTGGCGATGGACAAGTACCTACAGCATTAATTGAAACCCTTACTTCTTTGTATGTTTCAACACAAAACATTTCAGACCTTACAGGAATAGAAGATTTTACACTACTTCAAGAACTAGGAGTAAGTGAAAATAATTTAACTTCTCTTGATTTGTCATCAAATACAAATATGATGTTTTTAGTAGCTGATGATAATCAACTGAATTCAATAAACGTATCGAATCTCGCTAACTTAAGTTTATTAAATATTCACACTAATCAATTAACTTCACTTGACTTGACTAGTAATACCTCACTAACCGAGGTATATATATACAATAACGATTTACAAGTATTGGATATAAGAAATGGAAACAATACAAGCATCACAAATTTTGAGGCCACAAACAATACAAATCTTGATTGTATTTCTGTGGATGATGCAACTTATAGCGCAACAAATTGGACAAACATAGATGCCCAAACCAGTTTTTCAGAAACCGCCTATTGTGGTTACACCCAAATTCCTGATGCTAATTTTGAAGCTGCTCTTGAAGCCTTAGGTTATGATGATATTTCTAGTGATGGGCAAGTACCTACAACATTTATTGAAACAGTAACCTCATTAAATGTTAATAGTGAAAGTATTTCTGATATTACAGGAATAGAAGATTTTGCAGCACTAGAAGAATTGTACATAAATAACAATCAACTTATCAGTATAGACTTAAGCAGCTTATCTAATTTAAGAAAGCTTTGGAGCGTGAATAACAATTTTACAAGCTTAGATTTCTCTAACAATCCATTGATGCAGGATATACGGGTAGAAGGGAATGATTTAACCACACTAAATGTTAGTGGGTTAACTAACTTAACGATACTACAAGCCAATAACAATCAATTAGAAACAATCGATTTGAGCAGCAGTGATTTATTGTTCAGACTTAGATTGTATGGCAATAATATACAGACATTGGATTTGTCAAATAACATTGCTTTGACAGAATTACAATTACAATATAATGCACTAACGTATTTGAATCTGAAAAATGGAAATAATACAAATTTAAGTCTTGTTAAATTAGATAATAACCCAGAATTGTATTGTATTCTCGTAGATGACGCAACATATAGTGCTACAAACTGGACATCTGTGGATGCTCAAGTGGTATTTAATGATGGTGTGTATTGTGATTATACCCAAATACCAGATGCAAATTTCGAACTCCAACTGGAAGTTCTAGGTTATGATGATATTTCAGGTGACGGACAAGTACCAACCATACTTATTGAAAGTATTACCTCATTGGCAATAATTGACGAAAACATTACAGATTTTACAGGGATACAAGATTTTATTTCCCTTGAATATCTTGAAATTAGGGACAACCCGATAGTAGTTCTAGATTTAAGTCAAAATTTAGCACTTCAGCATCTGAACATCAATGATTGTGGTATGACTTCAATTGACCTCACAAATAATACGGCCTTAACATACTTAGATGCAGATGGTAATGATTTTACTACGATTGATTTGGTTAACAACACATCATTGCAAACCCTATTGCTAAGTCGTAATTTTTTAAGTGAATTAGAATTAGTGAACCAAACTGCGCTTGTTGTACTGGACCTGTCTGATAATATCTTAACAAGTTTAAATCTCCAAAATGGTAATAATTCGAACATAACAGCAATTGACTTAACGGATAATACAAATTTACAATGTGTTAAAGTGGATGATGCAAATTACAGTACAACCAATTGGACTAATATTGATGTTCAGACCAGTTTCAGTAATATGTATTGTACTTATACACAGATACCAGATGCTAATTTCGAAGCCGAATTAGAAGCATTGGGCTATGATGATATTTCTGCGGATGGACAAGTACCTACAGCGCTAATTGAAGTAGTTACAAGTTTGAGTATGGTGAATAAAAATATTTCAGATATTACTGGTATTGAAGATTTTATTTCACTTGAAGAATTATACATAAGCAACAATAATATCTCAACTATTGATTTATCGACACTTACAAATCTTGAGAAATTTTGGGGTTTACTTAACAACTTTGTTTCTTTAGATTTTAGTAATAATCCATTGATTCGTGATATACGAGTTGAATTAAACAACCTAAGCTCAATAAATCTTTCACAAGCGAGTCAGTTGACCATCTTACAGGCCGATAGAAATTATCTTACAGAAATAGATTTAAGCAACTCTCCGCTTTTAACGCGTGCAAGGTTAGATCAAAATGATTTGACCTCTCTAGATGTATCAAATAATCCACTATTATCTGAATTAAGAGTTCAGCTGAACCAGCTTAATTATTTAAACGTACAAAGTGGTGGTAATACTGCAATCAATAATTTTAATGCTACAAACAATTCAGAACTTGCTTGTATCTTAGTTGATGATGCAGCTTATAGCACAACCAATTGGACTAACATTGATGCTCAAACGAGTTTTAGTGATACGTATTGCGAATACACCCAAATTCCAGATGCTAATTTTGAGGCTGCTTTAGAGGCTTTAGGTTATGATGATATTTCTGCAGATGGTCAAGTACCTACCGAATTAATTGAAAGTATTACTACCTTATCAGTAGGCAATAAGAATATATCAGATTTTACAGGAATTGAAGATTTTACAAGCATTCAAAGCTTGTATGTACACGATAACCCGATAACAACAATCGATTTAAGTAATAATTTGAATTTATCAAATTTCAGAGCACTACGTTGTAATTTATCATCTTTAGACCTTAGTACTAATACTTCTTTAAGTTATTTAGATATCACAGACAACGACCTTACAGAATTAAATTTAGCTAATAATATAGCATTAACTACTTTGATTTGTCCTGATAACCTATTGAGTTCCTTAGATGTAAGCAATATAACCGTTTTAGAAGAATTAGAAGCAAATAATAATCTATTAACTTCTTTAACTTTAGGAACACATGATGATTTGGTATCATTACTGTTAGATAATAATGAACTAACTGAGTTAGATCTTTCAGCATATCCAAACTTAGAATATGTAGTGTTAAACGACAACAATCTAACTGCTTTAAATCTTCAAAGTGGTAGTAATCAATATATTTTCGATTTTGATATTACTAACAACCCTGATCTAATCTGTGTATTGGTAGATGATGCTACCTATAGCACAACCAACTGGACAAGTATTGATTCTCAAACCAGTTTTAATGAAACAACTTGCGATTACATAATGGTTGATATTGATGTTTTCCTTCAAGGCGCATTGTTAAACCCTTATACTGGTGAAGAAAGTTTAATGAGAGATGATTTGAGAGCAAGTGCCATGATTAATGCCAATTCACCTTATTCTGATGGTCAGGTTATTACTGAAACGATAAACCTTGATGATAATGGTTCAGATTCAATGGTAGATTGGATTTGGGTGGAACTTCGTGATGCTACAGATCCTACATTAGTCATAACAGGACAATCTGCTATTTTACAGCGAGATGGAGATGTTGTATCAAATGTCAGCGATTTGGCAACTGCACTTACATTCAACGTAACGCCTGGTGACTATTATATTGTTGTTTCACATAGAAATCATCTCGGAATAATAACAGCAAATGCCATAACATTAAATCAATCTACAACAACTGTCGATTTTACAGATGCTAACAACCAAATTACTTACGGCAGTAATGCACAGGCCACTTTTGGTATGCCAACAGATACTGTTGCTATGTGGGCTGGTGACGTTAATGGAGATGGTATTGTACAATATTCAGGTACTAGTCCTGATACACCAGATATTTTATCTGAAGTATTGAACGATTCGGGAAATTTCTTGAATTTTCCAACATATACAATCAATGGTTACAACAACTACGATACCAATTTAGACGGGGAAACTCAATATTCAGGGACTAACCCAGATGTACCTTACATACTACAGAATGTATTAGCACATCCAGGGAATTTCCTAAACTTTAGCACCTATCAAATTACAGAACAACTACCATCAAATTAATTTACATAACCTAGTTAAAACAATAAAATGAAAGCAATTAACTTAACTTCAATATTACTATTTGTGTTGTGCATTTTCTCAAATAAATTAAAAGCTCAAGATGGTTATACATACACCTTGCAGCATGATGGAGGTTATGATTTTACAATTCAAGCAGTTCCAAATTCTAGTTCCAATACCTTTGCCACTTCAGTACAGAGTTATGGTTTTACAATTATTTTACCAGATGGTATTACAGCTACAATAACATCATCTTTAGGAAATGGAGCAAGTGCTACGTTTTTCAACGGATCGGATGTTGGCGATTCATCTATTGACGGTTACTTAGTAACTGAAGCCTTAGGAAGCCCTATTTCTTTACCAGCACCATCACTTGCAACAAATTCAGATATGGTTAGTTTTACTGTCAATGGAAATCCTTCTTCAGGAACATTATATATACTTGAAAATAATTCAAGTATAGCAACAGCAGTAACCCCTTTAAAATCGTTTATGGCTGCAGATATGGTTGATGACGGAATGGCTGTGTTTCCAAATGTTGTTGATGAATTTACTTCGGCTGTATCTGGAATGAGCTCATTTAGCTTTACAACTTTAGGAATCAACACTAATGAACTTTCTATTACTTCCATGTACCCAAACCCAACGGATGGAATAGTCAATATATCTGGAGTTCATAATTTAGAACGTATTGAAATTTATAACCTTAATGGCCAATTGATACAATTGTTTTCAAAGAATGGTAATATGCAACAAATTGATGTCACAGAGCTTCAATCTGGAGTATACTTAGTGAATGTTCAATCTAAGTCTGCCAGTAAAACATTTAAACTCATTAAGCGCTAATATTATTTTTAAATACAAATCAATACTTAACTAACTTATTGATTTGTAAAAAAAGATGCTGGATTCATAACAAGCACATTATGACAATTAAAGCCACTTCAATTATTAGAAGTGGCTTTTTTTTATACTTTGTGTCTCGTCCTGAAATAGCGTTACACTAAACTTTAAGTGTAATGAAAACAAATTATATAAAGCGAACACAGAAAGATTATTCATTATCTTTTAAACTCCAAGTAGTTCAAGAGATAGAGCAAGGAGAACTTACTCGATCTCAAGCAGCATTAAAGTATGGCATTCAAGCAAAATCTACCATTAGGACTTGGTTGCAAAAATATGGTAACTTTGATTGGCAAAACCAAACTTCACAAGCCATGCCTAAAACTCCCGAGCAAAAGATTTTAGAATTAGAAGAAAAAATCAAATTATTAGAAAAGCAGAAAGCACGAGCAGAACACTTAGCTGAACGAGCTGATAAGAAAGCTATTTTGTTCGATATGATGATTGATTTGGCTGAAAAAGAATTTAATATTCCCATCAGAAAAAACTCCAAACCCAAGTAATTGATATGTTCAAAATACACTACAGAGAAAGTATCTCATCCACTTGTGAGTTACTTGGGTTAAGCAGGCAAGTATATTATCGAGCTATACGTTCCAAAGAGAAACGACAATCCATTGCTAATGATGTGATTGATTTAGTACAATCCATCAGAATGGATCAACCGCGTATTGGCACAAGAAAATTATATCATATTTTACAAGATTCTTTACGTAGTTTAGGTGTTGGCAGAGATCGTTTGTTCGCGATTTTAAAAGCAAATCATCTATTGATTAAGCCTAAGCGAAGCTATCATATTACTACCAACTCTCATCATCGTTTTAGAAAACATAAAAACTTGATTGAGAATTTAGATATCAACAGACCAGAGCAAGTTTGGGTAAGCGATATCACTTATGTAGGTAATAGAAGTAATCCGATATATTTATCGCTTGTTACAGATGCATATTCTAAAATGATAGTTGGATATTATTTATCAAATACTTTGGCGGTAGATAGTTCTATAAAAGCACTAAAGCAAGCCGTTAAAAACAGAAAATATCCCAAAGAAACACTAATACATCATTCTGATAGAGGATTGCAATATTGCAGCAATCAGTATCAAAGAATACTACAAAGACATACTATCAAATGTAGTATGACAGAATCTTACGACCCGTATCAAAATGCAGTAGCTGAGCGAATCAATGGAATCTTAAAGCAAGAGTTTTTAATCAATACTGACAAAATTAATATCAAGATGATGAAAACTATCGTGCAACAAAGTATTGAAATTTACAACAACAAAAGACCGCATTTATCATGTCATAATTTTATGAAGAAGCCGTAAAATACGTTGCTGGATGCTTTCCAAAACGCTCTATATACAACTTACTAAAACGGGTACTGTTATGAATACCCACTGAAATAGCAACTGCTTTTACATTGCTATACGTGTCTTCTTCTAGCAAGGTTCTCGCTTTTAAGAGCTGAATTTCTTGTTGAAATTTCTTCGGACTCAGTCCTGTAATGAGTTTTATTTTTCTGCGTAATTGACGTTCACTTACATAAACTTTCTCCGTAAGATCAGTTAACTTAAAATCAGGATTATCAATATTTTGCGCAATAATCTCAGCCACTTTGTCAATCAATAGTTTGTCTGATTTTTTTATAATTGCTTTTTCCTCAGCAATGGTAGTAAGTTGTTCCGTAAAAGCTTCTGATACTTCTTCTTCATGTTCAACAGTTTGTGTACTCTCTTCTAAAAACTGTTTTCTACTTTCAGAACGCATGAGCAAATTGTAAACTCGTGCCAGTAATTCTGCCGCGACAAAAGGTTTACTCAAATAATCATCTACTCCAAAAGTCAATGCTTTGATTTTATATTTTATATCAGATAATGCCGTTAGCATGATGACAGGAATATTGCAATAGACTTCCGATGCTTTCAATGTTTCTAACAAGGTAAAGCCGTCCATAGCAGGCATCATTACATCAGAAACAATCAAGTCTACAGCAGTATTTTGTAGCTTATCCATTGCCTCTTTTCCGTTGTTTACCAATAATACACGATACTCTTTTTGCAAAATAGAAGCGATAAATTGTTGCATGTCTCTATGATCTTCCACAATTAAAATTGTGTGTTCTTTCAACGTTTTATCCATATGTTGTAGCATGGAAGCAAACGTGTCTACAGAAGGTTTTATCTCATCTACTTGCGAACTTTGGTGTTTGTTAGTGTCCACATTTTCCAACGGAAGTTTAACTACAAACTGACTTCCTTTTTTTACTTCACTTTGTACGTGTATGGTACCATTCATAAACTCCACCAATTCTTTTACCAACGACAAGCCAATTCCGTAACCACCTTCCAGTGGTTTTGAAGCATCATTGCTTTGAAAATACCGCTCAAATACATGTGGAATATCTGTGGCAGGAATGCCAATGCCAGTATCTTTTACGGTGAGAATGAGTTGTTCGTCTTCCAATTTTCCACATACTTTAATAGTGCCATTTGCTGGTGTATATTTAATAGCGTTGGAAAGTAAATTATTTAGAATTTTTTCCAGTTTTTTGGTGTCTACTATGGCAGTGTAGCTTTCCAAATCCTTAAAACAATAGTTAAAATGTAGTTTCTTTTGCTTCATTATAGCGGTAAACTTTCGCATCGTTGTATTTAAAAAGGTATCCAAATCGACATTTTCTCGTTTCAACACCAACTCTTTGGCTTCTAGTTTGGACAAGTCTAGCATGTCATTCACCATCGTTTTTAAGGAATCTGTATTATTCATTGCCATCTGAATCTTTGCTTTTGTTGAAGCATCTAGACTTTTATGATTTTCTTCTAACGCAAGTTCCAACGGACCTTTTATCAACGTCAACGGTGTTTGTAGCTCGTGCGTAATATTTGAAAAGAAATTTGATTTTATCTTATCCAATTGCTCTAACTGCATATTTTTTTTGGCAATTTCTCGCGCAAGTTTGCTTTTCTTTTTCCAATCTTTATAAATATAAATCATACTAAAAATACCTACTGCTAATAGCAACGCAATCCAAAAAATAATTTTATTCATCTTTTCACTTTTTGCTTCGGCAAGTTCAATATTCTTATCTCGTCGTTGTATTTCTATAAATGCTGTTTTTTTAAGTTCCTCTTTATTGGACATCTTTTTTTCAATAGCTACAATTTTTTCCAATAATAAATTTGCCTTCTCAAAAAAGCCCTTTTCTTTGTAGGCATCGTACAATAGATTTCCTGTAGCAATCTGTCTGTCTGAAAGTTTTTCATTTTCTAAAAGCGCAAATGCTTTTTCAGCATGGTACAACTTATCTGATACATTGTTATTTTTTTTACCAATAACTGCTTTCAAATAATGGTATTTAGACAATAAGCTTAAATATTGCTTATCTTCCTTTAGTATTAAATGCGCCTTATCTAAATAGAGAGTTGCGTTGGCAATGCTATTAATATCTACATAAATATGCGCCAACTCCAAATACGACATCGCTGTTCGTACGGACATACTATTTCTTACAGAAGTAGCAATAGCTTTATAGGCATATACTAATGCGTCATCTATATTGCCCGCCTGTCTATTAAACCGAGCACAACGCAGATAAACAATAGACGAAATTTTTGAAACATCTATTTGATTTTTTTCGACATAAGCAAACAATGAATGGTAGTGACTCAATGCAAGCTTGTAATTTTTTTGAAAGGCAAAAATTTCAGCAATTTCTGTTGTTGCAGCTTGTCTTTGATGGTAAAAATAATCAGGATTGGTAGTATGCTCTGTTTTGGAAATAATGTCATTGAAAAAGTCCAACGCCTTTGAAAAATCTCCTAAACTTTTATATACTGTTCCTTTAAAACGCAGTGCATGAAGCTTTAGTTTTAGACTTTCATCAGATTGTGTATTACTAGTGAGTGCTATAATCTTAGTACTATACTGTAATATATCCTCGTAACGAGGAACTTTTAAATAATAAGCAGAACTGTAATATACAAAACAGATATTGGTGTAAGCTTTTGCAGAATCAATAGCAGTTGTAGCTTTTTGAAGCATTTCCAAATTATCATTCAATTTCTTTTGATGCGTAGGTAATAAGTTTGATTGTAAATTATCATCTTTAAATTCTGCTGTATTTTTATTCAGACCATAAGTTAAAAAAGAATACAGCAGTAGTATCCATAATGGGCTGTATTTTAGTGAATTTGGGCGATATTTTATAACAAAAAGCATAGGTAGGTTTTTACTAAATATAGGAAGTTTCAGCAGAAAAACGCAATTTTATTGGTTGAAAATTCTTTCTAAAATAAGTAAATGACTACGAAAAAACCGTAAAATGTAATACGGGTTAAAAAAATTACGCAATCGTTGTAGTTTTTTGTTTAAGGGTTTTGAGTAGTTATCAAAAAAACCTTAAACAAAAAAACGAGTGATTCATTATAAATCATTTAAAAAAAGGGAAAACCATAAACTTTTTACTGTTGCCAAATTTTTTAAAATGCATGGAAAAAAGAAAGAATAGTATTACAAAATACATTTTTTAGTACAAGAAATACGTAGTTCTTAAGTTAAAAACATGTTCAATTTGAGCAATTTACGATGAAAAATAGCTAAGGTGTGACACTTCAAACCCCATTTGCGACACTTCAACAAAAATGACTCGTATCAAACCTCAAAAAGTAACATCTTTGAAGCATCAAACAAAAAACGAACACTTAAAATTAAAATCTTATGACACCAGCAGAAGTTTTTAAAATTGTAGGCGCACTAGCCTTACCGATGTGGGTTTTACTCGTATTTCTTCCCAAATGGAACGTCACCCGATTTCTAATCGATTACAAAATCATTCCTATTGTACTTTCAGTAATTTACGCTATATACATTACCAAAGCACTCATAGCTGGCGGTATGATGGATTTCGGAAGTCTAGAATCTGTAATGCAACTCTTCACCGTAGAAAATGCAGTAGTAGCGGGCTGGATTCACTATTTAGCCTTCGATTTATTGGTCGGAATGTGGATTGTAAATCAAAATCGTAGTCTGCAAATTCATCCTGCAATCATTGCACCGTGTTTGCTGGGAACGTTCATGTTTGGACCTGTTGGCTTTTTAATTTTTATGATGATTCGTAGTGTGAAACTCAAAAAGACAAACTCATGAAACTACTAAATCACGTCCTCAATACCGTTAAAAAAGAAAGTCCAATATTATACACTATTGTACTCATACATGTAGTATTTGCTATAATTTGTGTTGGCGGAATGCTGATAGACGAACGTACGCTTGGCGGCATCAGCGTATGGATAAAACCACTAAAATTCTGGATTTCGGGCGGAATTTACATCTTAACATTAGGTTTCTTCATTACCAAATATCCGTATTCCCTAAAAAAGAAAAACATCCTCAGAAACATTGTTTCGTGGACACTATTACTTGAAACAGGCATCATATTTTATCAAGCAGTTCGTGGCGTGCGCTCGCATTACAATCAAGATTCACTATTTGATGGAATGCTATTTACCGCAATGGGAATACTCATCGGAATCAATGTACTTATTATGATCCTATTAGCATTTGACGCCGCACGCTTAAAACTTAAAGTCGCAAAACCTATTCAAGTGGCAATCTGTATTGGTTGGATTGTGGTTATTGTTGGAAGTTGGGTTGGTGGACACATGATTGGTCAACTAGCACACAATGTTGGTGTAGCCGATGGCGGCGAAGGATTGCCCATTTTAAACTGGAGTACCGTTGGTGGCGATTTGCGTGTAGCACACTTTGTCGGATTGCATGGTATTCAAATAATTCCGTTATTCGCATGGATACTTGTCAAAAAATGGCATACCACCACACGCAACAAAGTCATTGCTGTATTAATATTCGGATTGCTATTTACAGCGTGTATCGCGTACGTATTCTATCAAGCAATGCAAGGAATTCCATTCATTAAATAATATAGATGAAGATTTTCAACAAAGAAAAAAGATTACAATACATCGGATTCAATGATGTCTGGTTCATGATTATCGGAATCATTATTCTTGGTTTTGTGACCGATTATCTATTCAACAATTCATTTGCACGGTATCCTTTTTGGAAAGCGGTATCACATTGGAGCATTTCGTTATGTTTTTCTATAGTCAATTGGTGTGTGATGCGAACCTATTTTATCTACTTGCGAAAAAAACTTCCCAACGTTGCACAAGTAGGCAAACGCGCTCTTATTTTATTCTTTGCCATTGTGATTTCTGTGACTACGATTGACGCTATTGGCGGAACCATAATAGCCTATTTTTTAGATGCAAAATATTACTTTTCGGAACGTATTCGAGTGCTACTGCCTATCATCATTATCAGTGTGATGGTGATGGCAATTTACGAAGCAATTTACTATTACATCCAACTCAAAAAATCGATTCGCGAAGAAGAGCAAGCCAAACAAGTCGTTGTTTTAGCACAGTTAGATGCCTTACGGAATCAGGCGCAGCCGCACTTTTTCTTTAACAGTCTAAATACCTTGCGCGATATCATTGATCAAAACTCCAAAGAAGACGCCAAAAAATTTGTAGACAAACTTTCGGATGTATATCGGTATATTTTAGATGCGAGCAATGCCAATATCATTCCGCTTCGCGATGAGCTCAAATTTGCCAATGCCTACGTGCACATTCAAAAAGAACGTTTTGGTGCCAATTTGCAACTCAATTTGCAATTGCCAGAAACTATATTAGATGCTTTCATTGTGCCAATAAGTTTGCAATTACTGCTCGAAAATGCCATCAAACATAATGTCATTTCGCGCTCCAAACCGTTGACGATTAATGTAAATTATAAAGATGATTATTTGGTGGTCAACAATACAATTCAAGCAAAATCAACACAATTACCCTCTACAAAATTAGGATTGGTCAATATGCAAAAACGCCACGATTTGATTGCTGAAAAACGTCCAAAAATTGAAAACAATGGTAAAGAATTTACGGTATTTGTTCCTTTATTAAAACCTTCTGACTTAAAACATTCGTTATGAACATACTCATCATAGAAGACGAATTTCGCGCGGCAAATCAGTTGCAAAACATGTTGCAGAAATGTGGTTTTTCGTACAATTTATTAGACACAATTGATACGGTAGAAGATGCCGTGCAATGGTTTCAAACCAACCCACTGCCCGATTTGGTGTTTATGGACATTCAACTGGCAGATGGTTTGAGCTTTGAAATCTTTCAAAAAGTGGAAGTAGATGCACCGATTATTTTCACCACAGCGTTTGACCAATATGCGATTCAGGCGTTTAAAGTCAACAGTGTCGATTATCTCTTAAAACCTATTCAGCAAGAAGATTTGCAAAAAGCCTTGGATAAGTTCAACAAATCCAATCAATCGCAACATATTGAAGCTTCTGTATTAAAACAATTATTAACAAGCATACAATCGCAAACCGAACTCAAAAACACCAAACAACGGCAAGGATTGCTGGTCAAAGAAGGCGCAGGTTTTGTGCAAATCAACATCGCAGATTTGTGTTATATGTATTCGGAAGACAGCGTTACGTTTGGCGTTACCGAAACCAAACGCTACGTTATTGACGAAACCATTGATCAATTATTCAGCACGCTCAATCATGAGGATTTTTACAAAATCAATCGTGGACAAATTGTAGCAAAGCGCGCCATTCTAAAAATACATCCATACTTCAATCACCGTGTAAAACTGTCCATGCAAAACGAACGCAATCAAGAATTCATCGTCAGCCGACAAAAAACAAGTGATTTTAAAGCGTGGTTGAATTGGTAGTATTCATTTATAACTATCTTGTAGTGAAAAATTAAAAAAATAGAACATGAGTCAATTAAATTTTGGTGTTTTTAATGATTTTTGGGATAAAAATCCTAATCACTTGCCATTTTTAAGTTTGCACTATTTACCTAATATTTCAGAAGGTTGGGGTTTGTATCAAAGTATCGAAAAGCTTGATGTAATTATTGAAGAAAATGACTTATCTGGAATAATAGAAGGGATAAAACTTTTATTAAAAAGTGAAAATTGGCGACCGCATTTGGTAGCTTCATTAGCGATTTTAAAAATAAAAAAAGACGAGCAAATAAAACTTAAATCGTTATTGTGGGAACGAATAAGAAAAGGTTCATGGGTAAGTCCTCAAATACTTGTTATTTTGTCAATTATCGATATTGACTTTAAAAAAATTGCGAAAGAAATATACGAAAATGGATTCCAAATAGTCTATTCAAAAATGTCATCTGTAGAACATCATTCAGCAAGAGGTCCAGCAGGGTTGCATGTTGATAATCAAAAGGTCATTGCTTCGGTAGAATATTTATTGCATGGTACAATTAATGACTCATTTGAAAATGATTGTGGCGGTTCAATTACAAAATCATGGAAAAAGAATTTAATGGATTTAATAGAAAATAATAAGTTTACAATAAAGTCATGATGAGTTCAATAGTAGATAATAATTAAACTTCATTGTTCAATCAAATTATAAAACCCTATTTTCGTCTCCATCATGCCAAAAAAACTAAAACTCATCCTTATCAACCTATTGGTTCTTGTGATTGGAATTCTAATCATAGAACTCAGTTTTGGCGGTTGGTTGAGCAGTAGCAATCAGTTGAGCAACTTAGGAATTATCAAAGATGCCAAATTCGAATTTGAAGTTGGTGATTTGTACATGACCAAAACGCCTACAATAACCTACACACGTGATGCATACGGATTGCGCGGCATCGCAACGTTTAATCAACCTGAAAAAATAGACATTTTAACCGTTGGCGGAAGCACGACCGATCAACGCTATCTGGACGATTCGCAAACTTGGCAAGAAGCGTTGCAACGTGAATTTCAAAAAAACGGAAAAGACATCTATGTTTCCAACGCTGGCGTTGACGGACAATCAACCTACGGACATTTAAAAAGTACGGAAATTTGGTTTCCGAAAATTGAAAACTTGCAGCCTAAAGTCATTCTATATTATGTCGGAATCAACGATTTTTACAGAGTCAATAGCGATGCCAAATACGATGACATTCAGCAAGTGAACAGCGGCGGATTCAAACAAAAAATCAAAGACAATTCTGCGTTGTATAGTGTATATCGAAAGCTTCGAGGCATGCAACAAGCAACCAAATTTGAAGTCGGACATCGCAATATTGATTTTTCACGCGTGCATTACACCAAAGAAGAAATTTTAAATGAAAAACTGCTAGAAATCTATGATGAAACCAATCTCAAAGCGTTTAAAACCCGCATTCAAAAACTAATAGACTACGCAAAAGGAATCAACGCAATTCCAATATTCGTTACGCAACCAACCATGCATTACAAAATCAGAAATGGTGTGATTTTCGGAACGGAATCGACTAACTATTTAGAAGAAAAATACGCGTACAATGGTGTTGGGTATTTAACACTTCTCAACAAACTCAATCAAGCCATGAAAGAAGTCGCAGGCGAAGCGTCAGTCATCGATTTAACCAACGACGAAGACTGGAATATTATGGACTTTTACGATTATTTTCACAATACTCCAACAGGTGCCAAAAAAGTTGGGCAGAAAATGTATGAGAAACTTTTCCAACTCGGAGTTTTAAAGTGAAGAATAGCAAAGAAATACCAAAGTTTAAAAGTGCTTTTCCTAGAACTTTACTTGTAGAAATTGAAGGGATAATTTCAAATATTAATATTACAACAAAACATGTAGCGTCTAGGGATTTTACAATCTTTCTTAAAGGAGAAAAAATTGAAATACCTTATCGAATTTATTGGGAAGTATCAACATTATCTGAAGATACATTGAATGATATTCAAAAGTTAATACTTGCCTGTATCCTAACACGGCATCACAATGGATTTATACGTGAAGAAAATCTAAACAAATTATTTTCATCTGATGCATATTGGACAATTCCTTTTATTATACAACTTACAGGAGAATACGTTGTTGAAATACTTGAATTCATTTTTGAGAATTTTGATTTGCTTGATAAACAAAACGTTCTCCGATTTATTCTAGAAAATAAATCATATTGGCAGAAAACAAAACAAAGAATAGCTAGTTATTGGAATTGTTACTATCGTTATGGTAAAAACTCAAAAAAGGGTAATTACGTAGGATTCAGGTTGATAGAAAAAATAGAAAGTTTGGAAGTTGAAAATATTGAATTTTAAATGCTGAATTAAAACATTGGTACACTTTCAAATTATCAAATTTACACATTAAAACAAACCGTCACTTCGAGTGAAATCTTGAAAAGATTTTGTATCGAGAAGTACTAGGAAACTAAATGTTTTCAAAGTATTTCTCGATACTTTTTTCTTTCATTTCGACAGGCTCAATGTGAAGAAAAACATTCGAAGTGACGTTTTGTACAACTTAATCGCCAACATTGAAAACCAACTCAACAGCCAAAACCAAAAAAATTAAATACTTTTACCAAAATGAAAACAGTGAAGTGGTTTCAACAAAAAAGTAATCTGACAATAGGAATTGTATTCCTCGCGGCTTTTATATGGGTACTTTTACAGCCTGTTGTGCACTATCCAGATTCGGCAGGTTATCTTGAAATGCACATCATTCGCACGCCTGGTTATCCGCTATTTCTTCAAATTATACAAAGCGTATTTGGTGAACATTATGAAATTGGGATTGTTAGCATTCAGTTTTTATTCGGTTGTTTTGGGATATATTATTTCATTCAAAAATTACGATTATACAAGATAATTAATGGTTTTTTTAGCATCTGTTTGGCAATTGTGTTGTTGCTTCCTTATGTTACAGGATTAAAAATTGCAAACAATATACTTACAGAATCCATTTCGTATAGTTTATACCTAATTATTGTGGCGAAATTCATTTCGTTCTTTCTCTCAAAAAACACAAAAGAACTGTATTTTTCGCTTCCAATTTTGGCTTTGTTGCTCATCACGCGCTATCAATTTATCTACTTAATTCCGATTGCCTTGGGATTGCTATTTTGGGTAAGTTACGTTCAAAAAACACTTAAAAAACAGTTGCTTTTAATAGCATTATATATCACGCTTCCGCTGATGACTTCTCTCATCGACAGAACGTATCACAAAGCAGTTCACGGACATTTTGTAAGTACACCGTGGACGGGAATGAACATGATAACGCTGCCTTTTTTTGTGTCGGATGCGGAAGATGCAACACTTTTTGACGATTCCACCGAAAAAAAATTTTTCCAAAATACCCATCACGATTTGGTGGCTTCACAAATGAATATCAACAATTTTGATACTACTGTTTTTCCGAATCCAACACAATTTTACATAGGACGATTTGCTGATATTACGATGGGACCGATTTACAAAAATGGTGTCGCAGTTTTGGATAAAACACTTTCGGAAAACGAAAAATTCATCGCATTGGATCAAATGACGTCCAAAATGACCAAGCCATTGTTGTTGGAAAATTTTTCAAAGTGGAAACGTATCTACATCAAAAATGCGATACACGGTTTTGGCGGTTTCAAATACATGTTGTTATATCTGCTGATATCATTTTACAGCATATATATGTTGTTAAAACGCAATGAAAATAGTTATAAAGTCTTAGGACTGCTTTCGGGGTTGCTCATTGCGAATGTGCTTATTGTTGCGATTGGCATGCACGCCGTGGTTCGCTTTACTTTTTACAACGATTGGGTATTATTCCTCACGATTTTTGTATTATTGACTTCGCTTAACAAAAAACGGTATGAATCCTGAATTATCTGTCGTAATGCCTTGCCTAAATGAAGCAGAAACTTTGGAAATCTGCATCAAAAAAGCACACGATTTCTTTGAAAAACATCAAGTTGCTGGAGAAGTGGTGATTGCTGATAATGGAAGCACCGATGGCTCTCAGGAAATTGCAAAACGATTGAACGCTCGTGTCGTTCCAGTAGCCGAAAAAGGCTATGGAAACGCACTCAAAGGCGGCATCAAAGCAGCGAAAGGAACCTATATTATTATGGGCGATGCGGATGACAGTTACGATTTTTCGAAGTTGGAATTGTTCTTAGAAAAGCTTCGCGAAGGTTACGACTTAGTGATGGGAAATCGTTTTAAAGGCGGCGTTAAAAAAGGAGCGATGCCTTTTTTGCATAAATACTTAGGAAATCCGGTATTGTCGTTTATTGGACGGTTGTTTTTTAATATTAAAATTGGTGATTTCCACTGCGGATTGCGAGGCTTTTCCAAAGAAGCCTTCTACAAAATGGAGGTCAATACCACAGGAATGGAATTTGCCTCAGAAATGATAGTAAAATCCAAACTCAACGGATTGACGATTACGGAAGTTCCCACCATTTTACATCCAGATGGACGTTCGCGTCCGCCACACTTAAACACTTGGCGCGATGGTTGGCGACACCTACGGTTTTTACTGCTCTACAGTCCGCGTTGGCTGTTTTTATATCCTGCATTTTTGTTAATCATTGTAGGAACTATTGTATCTGCACTTTTAATTGTAAAACCACTTCAATTCAACGGAATCATCTTTGATGTACACACGCTTTTATACACAGCAAGTGCGGTCATCATCGGATTTCAATTTTTGATGTTTTACGGATTGACGAAGATTTTTGCGGTAGAAAACGGCTTGCTTCCCAAAAGCAATCGCTACACCAAATTGTTCAAGTTTTTTACCCTAGAAAAAGGATTGATTGTCGGTTTTCTAACCTTTGCGTTGGGAATCTATTTGAGTATTTCAGGATTTTTAGATTGGAAAGCGACAAGTTTTAGCGATTTAAAACCAGCGGAAACTTTACGCATTATTGTTCCTGCGGTGTTTACCATCATGCTGGGATTGCAAATCATACTCTTTAGTTTCTTCTTTAGTATTTTGGGATTGAAGCAGCATATTAAAGAAGATAGCTAATAACCTTTATTTGCCATAATTTCTACTAAATGTGATTAAGTAAAAGAATTTAGTATAGATGCTAAATTCGTGAATCGATACACTAGCGAGTAAAGTTATATGGTTTTTGTTTGTATCACACTCACAAACTGATACTTTCCTTTAAAAATATACTTCACCAATGGTAAATGATTGTACAAATAGATTGGACAAATACGTTTGACTTCTTGCAATTGTTGGTTCTCTAAAATAGCTTGAAAACTTTTTTGGGTAAAATAGCGCTTCGGAATGGAAACACCGTAGCCGTAATTCCCGATGATGTCTGCCAATTGGAGCAACGTTCTGGAGAAAAAACCGTATTCGAAATGATCTTTAATAATGATAAAATTGGCCACACGTTTCGCTTCTTGCAACAACCGATTTCTATTTTCGACATCGTGATGCAAAACATCGCTAAACAAAACCACATGAAAAGAAGCATCTGGAAAAGGCAGCGTTTTTCCATCAAAAGCAACATAATTTTTCCAATCTTTTGTGTTTGGGTAAATATCTACGCCAGTACCTTCAATATTGTGTCCTTTTTCAGAAATAATAGTGGTGATGGTCATATCGCCACAACCAATATCCAATAAACGAATAGGACTTTTAGCAGCAACAGGCAACTGTTCAATTTCTTCTATAAAAAGCGAACTTAAAAGCGTAATTCGATGGCTGTGCGATGTTTTTTTATGAAATCGAATCAGCAACTTATCGAAGAAACTTTTTTTATCTTTTGCTAGTGGAGAACTCATGAATGTGTCAATAAGCAGTAAAGGTACTAAATCTGTACTAGAGATGTTCAAATCACACAAAAAGTAAGATATGAGTGTAAGGTTGTATTTATTTTTGCGACAAAATGCATCCAATTTTTTTCTTCACTAGAATCTTGCCTTTGAAATAACAAGAAAAAACACATAAAACAAGTTGTAATATCTTAAAAAACTTAGCATTACTTCACGTTTTTTTGATATCTTTTTTATAAAAAAATCATAAATTTTCAAAAATTATTTCTTACAAATACAAGTCGTAAAATATGTTAAAATTTAAGAATGTTTGTCAGCAAAAAATCACCTATTTGTGCATAATTCAGCAGTTTGACAGAAAAATACGTCGTTAAAATTTTAATAAGATTGTATGTAAATGTTATAAAAAATATGTGAAAATTTTTGGATTATTTCAGTAAAATCGTTAAACACTTAAAATAAATGTAGGATTTTTGTGTTATTGTTAGTAATATAGTATTGAACAAATTACACTATAAAATCGTATGGCTGAGTTATTAGAAAAAGACGCAATCATTTCAGATATCAATGAAAAAATCAATACGGTAAAGATTTTACTGTATAAAGAAGCGCCGCATATTTTTGAGAAAATCGACTTTGACAACGATGAAATTTTCTGTAGCCCTTTGTTATTTGCTTTTTTTAGACATAAAGTAATTAATACGTTTACGCCTGAAGAAGAAAAAGCGTTGCTAGAAGAATTTATGCAAGGCTATTATGTAGAAAAGCCTGAAACCTATAGCATAACACATTTATACAACGAAGAAGGAATTGCCTATATGCCAAGTGTTGGCTATTTTAAAAAGGGAGAAAACACACCTTTTGCACCAACGGCATACGTTAAAGATTCTTCCGTAAAAATTCTGCGCTGTGCTACACCTTTTTTAAAAGTTATTTTAGACATACCGCTTGAAGATCAACAATGGGATGACGAATTGTACAACAATCGTATTGGGCAATTGAACAACGCAATGGATTTGATCCGAAAAAATGTTCCAGACCAATACAAATTGATTGACCAATGTTGCGAGTATATTTATTTGTTCAACACAGATCCAAACAATTCCAATTCGTTTGCTAGTGGAAATGCGCTTGGATTGGCTTTTTTTAATGTTTATCAAGAAGAATACAACGAAATATTTTTCATCGACGACATTGCGCATCAAACAGGACATGTGATTATGAACAACTTGATGTTTAGCAAACCTACGTTCTACAAAATTGACCAAACGCAAGCTGTAGAAGAAATTCTGGGCAGACCAGATCATCGAAATGTCAACATCTTAATTCACGCTTTATACACATATTACACCACATTTTATTGCTTAGACGAATGCATCACTGCAAATAGTTTTGAGGGAAAACTATACAAAGAAGCAGTGGCACGTATCGGATTTTACCAACGAAAGTGTCACACCGATTTGCAAATACTGGATGTAGTCATTAAACATTTTGGCGGACTCGAAAATATGTTGACTGATAAAGGATTGAAGGTAATGAAATCCATTACCAACAAATTTGAAGAAATTACACAAAAATGGGGAGAAACTATCAACGCGTACGATTTCTCGAACCAAACTTACAATTTCAGTTTCAAACTATTTGAAGAACTGAATCCATGAAAAAAATAAGATTGAAAAATCTGAAAAACATTTGTGCGCACAAATAGGCGAAAACCGAAAAGCCTTAGAAAGAGTAGGTAAAACAACCTTTAAATTTAATATTATGAGTAAATTATCATTCGCAGAATTAGCAAAAAAAGCTGATGCAATCGTATCAAACGAATTGTTAAACACTATTGCTGGAGGTGTATCAGAACCATTTAGTGATTGTCATACTGACGACTGCCACTACGCTGTAGCTTCTGCACCATCTAGTCCATTAGACACAAGAAGCAAGTAATAATTTTTTAGTTGTATAACTAAAATTAAACTACAAAAGCAGAGATTTGATACACACTTTAGTGTTATCAATCTCTGCTTATTTTTCTACCAAAATTGATCTCGTAATACAAAAATATGCTTACCAAATTACTACCCATAAAACAAAATGCACTAGCGGATATTGTTAGAATTCTCATCTACAAAGAAGATGCTTCGCTGCTAACAAAAGTCAATCTGGAAGACGACCACGTGTTTTTAGAACCCTTGCTCATGGCGTATTTTAACAAAGCACAAACTGAAAAATCCTTTCCAGAAGGAATGTTGCCCGCGCTATTACAAGGATTTTTTTTGGAAGCAGAAATCATTGCTACGGATGTACTTTGCAATACAAATGATATCGCGTATGTTCCCGAAAAAGGATATTATAAAAAAGGAGCAACTTCACCATTTGAAGGTGTTCACATTATTCCAGAAACGACGGTTGAAGTCTTAAAATATGAAGTGCCGCTGCTGCGGAATGTGATTCATATTGTGTCCAAACGCGATCCTATTGCAGAAAACGATTTGGTGATGAATACTTCGCTATTTGATCATAACATTACGCCGTTAACCAATGCTTTTCAACATCTAAAAAAGAACAATTCAGATTTTTATAATTTGATAGATTTGTGTGTGAAAAAATGTGCGTTCTACAAACTCATCGGTCGCTACAGTCGCTCGTTTGCTTCCATCAACGCCAATGGCACTATTTATTTTGCGATTCCCGATGGAAAAGATGCAGAAGACGAAGTCTATTTTTTAGACATGATAGGATTTTTTACGGGGAAAATGCTGCATACCACCTTATTTCACAAGCAAGAAGAACTCTTTAAAATCAATCACCGAACGCGAACTACCGAAATTGTGGAAACAGAAGAGCATCGCAATATATATACGTTGTACAACAATACATTTTGCAATGTGATGGCGTGTGTAAGTTTGGAAAGTTGTGTAACATCCGATACATTTTCAGAACAGCAGCAGCAAGATGCAAAAGCACGTATGGCGTTGTATCTTAAAAAATACCAAGTAGACAGTCAAAAATTGGAAGCAGTCATTGCACATTTTTCAGGAATCGAAAATGTATTTGTAAAAGATGGCATTCAGATTTATCATTTTATGACCAATCATGCAAACCGAATTTTGGAAAACCATGAAGATATACTTGATGATTTTGATTTTTCAAATTTTCACTATCGAATGGAATATCCTGAATTCTCAAAAATAAATTCATAACATTCGTAAAATACCTGCCAAAACAACCATGAAAGCGAACAAAACCTACATATATATAGCGCTACTTTTGGTGTTTCTGAGTTGTAATTCCAAAAAAGAAACAGAAGTCACGCAAAAACCTGAATATCTAGACGATATTGGCGACACCACATTCAATCCAGCACTTGACAACGCCAATTTCAAATTTTGCGATTCCACCAACGTACTTCATAAAAGAGCTAGCGTTGCCTACACAGGTGGCATTACAGCCATGGAAAAAGAATTGATAAAAAAGTATAAAAAACAACCTGCATTTGAATCGTTTACAGGCTACTTTTTTATTCGTTTTGCGGTAAACTGTAACAATGAATCTGGACGATTCCGTTGGGAAATCGTTGATGAAGAATTTAAAGAAACAAGCTGCCCCAAAGCGCTGGAAGAGGAAATCATTTCTACCGTTAAAAGTCTACAGCAGTGGAATTACCCAATTTACAGAGGAAAAAGTTACGACGGATATACGTTTATCATTGTAAAACTAAAAAACGGAAACATTCTACGCTCATGAAAAAAATACTCTTTACACTAGGATGCTTTTGCACGACTTTACTATTCAGTCAAGGAAATTGTTTATTATATCCTGAAGGAAGCGACGCGCGAAAAGCATGTGAACTTGCCTATGAAGGGAAAAGTTTAAAACAAGGCAGCAGAGAATCGCAAGAAATGTTTGATTCCATTCTCAAACTCAATCCGGAATACGATTGGGCATACATGGAAAAATCGGTAGCGTATTTAAAACGCGGACTTATTGTAGAAGGGTTGGAATTGCTCGACAAAGCTGTGGAATTGGAACCGAGATACAATCTTCCGTACAGAGCCTATTGGCACTTTCAAAACAGAAACTACAAACTTTGCATTCGCGATTTGGAACGCTATTACAAACTGCCAAACGCATTTATATACGAACTCACACCAGGTGGCGATAAAGACATGCGACTCTTATTAGCGATGTCGTATGCCAAAGAAGGAAATCTGCAAAAAGGCATAGAAACGGTGCAAAACTGTCTTAAAAGTTACAAACGCGAATCTGATTTTGGCTTGGTCGATTATCATATTTTAGGCATGCTGTACGTAAAAAATAAGCAATACAAAAAAGCGTTGGAAGCATTTGACAAACAACTCAAAATGACGGAAGATTATCCCGATTCCTATTACTATATGGGATTGGCGTACAAAGCGTTAAACAAACCAAAAGAAGCCAAAATGCATTTCGAAAAAGCCAAAGATAAATTCTTAGACGATTCTCATATTCGTAACGGATATTTATGTTATAAAGTGTATTATTCGGATGTGCTTGATGAAATTGACGCGCTTTCGGAGTAATGCATACTTAAAAGAAGCATACTACTTCTCAACAAAAAGCTAAAGTTTATAGAAAATCAAATTCTTTTCAGAACTTTACAAAAAAAATTGTTTGTATGAATTCAGCAGAAACAAAAGCGTATTGGTCGCAGCGTTACCAAGAAGAACGTACAGGTTGGGATATTGGTTCGCCTTCTACACCGTTAAAAGAATATATTGATCAACTATCTAATAAAAACCTTAAAATTTTAATTCCAGGCGCAGGAAATGCCTATGAAGCCGAATATTTATGGCAACAAGGATTTTCAAATGTGTATATTTTAGATATTTCCAAACTTCCGCTAGAAGCTTTCCAACAACGAAATCCTGATTTTCCTGCGGAACAATTGCTTTGTGAAGACTTTTTTGAGCATACTGGAACCTACGATTTAATTTTAGAACAAACCTTTTTCTGTTCGTTTCCGCCATTCCCAGAAACCCGAAAAAAGTACGCAAAACACATGACGCAACTCTTAAAACCGCAAGGGAAATTAGCAGGTTTGTGGTTTTCATTTCCGTTGACGGATGATGTGGAAAATCCACCATTTGGCGGAAGCAAAGAAGAATATCTCAACTATTTTGAACCGTATTTTAACGTGAAGGTTTTAGAAAAAGCACACAATTCCATTCCGCCGCGCGCAGGCAACGAACTCTTTGGGATTTTTGAAAAAAGTTAAATACTGTTAAAAAAAGAAAGGTGTTTGAATTTATTCGACAAATTCAGCAATCAAATAAAAAACTAACTTTAAGCCTTCACTGTTTTGAAAAAAACACTATTCTCATTTGTGCTTTGTGCACTATTTTTAAGTTTCACTTCGTGCGATTCTGAAAAGAAATCAACTCCTGAAACAACGCCAACTGTTTCTGAAACTTCTCAAAAAGAAACTCCAAAAACGGATAAAGCGTCACAAATTCTTCAAGAAACCATCAAAGCACATGGTGGCGATTTGTATGAGAATGCACACTATCAATTTGTATTTCGAGATAAAACATATACGTTCAAAAACAACGGAAATAAGTTCACCTATACAGTAGAAAGTACGAAAGATGGTGACCAAACAATGGACGTTTTAGAAAACGGAGTCTTTTCACGCCAAGTGAACAATCAAACCATTACACTTTCTGAAAAAAAGGAAAACAGTGCCAAAGGTGCTATCAATTCCGTGATTTATTTTGCAACATTACCACACAAACTCAATGATGCTGCCGTAAATGTGAGTTTTATAGAAGAAACAGCTATCAAAGACAAAAAATACGATGTGTTAAAAGTGACCTTTAATCAAAATGGCGGCGGCGAAGATTTTGAAGATGAATACCATTATTGGGTGAATCAAGAAACGAAAAAGATTGATTATTTAGCCTATAACTATCAAGTCAATGGTGGCGGCGTTCGTTTTAGAAGTGCCTATAATGTGCGAGTTGTGGATGGAATTACCTTTCAAGATTACATCAATTACAAAGCAGAAGTTGGTACGCCATTAACGGATTTGCCAGCGTTGTATGAGCAAGGAAAACTCAAAGAACTTTCAAAAATAGAAACAGAAAACATAACTAATTTAACTCAATAACCATGAAAAAAATCATTATGATGTTGGCATTTTTTGCCGCTGTAAGTACCGTAAATGCTCAAGATTTTCCAAAAGCAGATAAAAGTCCGACCGACATTGCACATTATCCAACAAACGCAGCCAAAAGAGCTTTTGCAAAAACAGACGCTCAGAAAAAAGCGTTGGAACCAAAAATCAGAGTCATTTATGCGCGACCTTTTAAGAAAGGAAGAAACGTTTTTGGCGAATTGTTAAAATTTGGAAAAGCATGGAGAGTCGGTGCCAACGAATCTACCGAAATTTTATTCATGACCGATGTGATGGTGGGCGATACCAAGGTAAAAGCAGGTCGTTATTCGGTAATCATTGTTCCAAATGAAGATTCGTGGACCTTACATATAAATTCAGAAAATGACGGTTGGGGAAATTACTCGTATGATGCTTCTAAAGACGTAGCGAGTATTACTGTACCCACACAAAAAAGCGATACCGAAATTGAGCAACTATCCATTGTACTATACGAAAAAAGCGAAAACGTAGTACACTTAAAAATCGGTTGGGACACGACTATTGCTGAGTTTCCAATTACGCTAAAATAATACCAAAGAAGCGATTAATTATATCTAGTTTTCTCTCTTTAATTAGCATAAAGCTTACAAGATCATTCTTAACATAGTAAAACTTATTCCAAGTAGATTGTTTTAGATCAATTCCTATAAGGCTTTTAAGCTCCTCTAAGTAGCTTTCAAAACATTCTACAGTATGATATTCTTTTTCTAATTTCTCTCCTTTATAGAGCTTATAAACATCTTCAACGGTAAAATCTTTCTCTTGAATTTGGAGTATTAAAAAAGCCTGATTAATAGCATTACTAATCAGGCTTAATTGTTTGTTTGAGAACTCAGATTTTTCAAAAGAGTCTAGTATTTTCTGTTTTCTACTATTCCAATATTTAGGACTCACAAATAGTCCTGTATTAAATGCTTTTCTTTTTTTGTTATATGTTATTCTACATCTTATAGGACAGAGTCCTTTACTGTTAATTTCACCCTTGCTGAGTACAAATAATATATGGATTTTCATGGTTTTCACGTTTTTTTAAAATGGGTGTCTTCTCTATTTTGATGGGTGTCTTTTTGGGTACCTTTTTTTGAATAATTATTCAGTAATATCAAAAAAAAGGAAATGCTATAAAATAGTCCAAAAAACTTGGAAAGTTGGCGAATTCACAAGAAGTATGGGCACAAAAAAAGCCACCCTAATGGATGGCTTTTGAAAGCTTTGCTCCCCCTCTTGGGCTCGAACCAAGGACCCTTTGATTAACAGTCAAATGCTCTAACCAACTGAGCTAAGGAGGAGTGTTATTGCTTTTTGCGAGGGCAAATATAAGGCTATTTTTTTTTCCAACAAATAAATTTTTTAAAAAATTAAAAAACTTTTAAAATTCGTTGTGACACTTTGGTTTTACTAGCCTTTTATAAGATTCCAAATGTCATTTCCGAAGATAACCACCATCAAACTCATGATGATTACAAAGCCTACAATTTGTCCAATTTCCATCACTTTTTGCGATGGCGCTTTTCCAACGATGATTTCATACAATAAAAACATCACATGACCTCCATCTAAGGCAGGAATTGGTAGAATGTTTAAAAAGGCCAACCATACCGAAAACATTGCCATAAAGCCCCAAAAGAATTCCCAATTCCATGATGCTGGCATCATTTCAACAATTCCAATCGGCCCTTTTACCTTTTCATATCCTTTTATGATAGGATTGAAAATTAATTTGAATTGCTTTACTTGACGTACTAATACGTTCACGGTTTCTTCTAAACCTCTCGGAATAGATTCAAAAAATCCATATTCTTTGGTGACGATTAAACGCTCTCTTGCTTCTCTACTATTCAATCCTACGCCAATAGTTGCACTGTCGGTAACTTGTACAGGAAGCATTAATTCGCTACCATCTCTTTTTAATGTGATTGTTACTTCTTTACTAGAATTTGCTTTTATTTTTGTTACAAATTCATCCCAAAATTGGACTTTACTACCATTTACTGCCAGAATTTCATCATTAGTTAGCAATCCAGCTTCTCTGGCATTTGTTTTTGTCGTATCTACCGTAATAACAGGTGCAAAACGTGGTGTCACAAAGTTTCTTCCTTGACTGTCCAATGCTGCTTTTTTTCCTTCATCACTCAATGGAAATGTTACTTCTTTTCCATCACGCAATACAGTCATTTCATCGCCTAAGAGAATATCAATAGATAAGTATTTGTCTAGTTTTTCTACTTTATCGCCGTCAATTTTTAAAATTTTATCGCCCGTACGCAATCCAATTTTTTCACTGATTTCATCTACATAAATTCCATCCTTAATTTGGTCAACAGGAATGTACGATTCTCCATAATAATTAAATAAAGAAACATAAATCACCCAAGCCAATAAAAAATTCACAATAACACCACCTAACATGATAATTAAGCGTTGCCAAGCTGGTTTGGAGCGGAATTCCCAAGGTTGTGGCGGTTTTTCCATTTGTTCCTTGTCCATGCTTTCATCAATCATTCCTGCAATTTTCACATATCCACCTAATGGAAGCCAGCCAATTCCGTACACAGTATCTCCTATTTTCTTTTTTACGATAGAAAACCAAGGATCAAAAAATAAGTAGAATTTTTCAACTTTCGTTTTAAAAAGTTTTGCTGGTATAAAATGCCCCAATTCGTGAAGAATCACTAAAATCGATATGATTAGAACAAACGATGTAATCTGAATAAATACTCCCATTTATAGTATAAAATGTTTATAGAACGCACAAAAGTAAGGTTTTATGATTACTTAAAAAAGGCAGCAGCAAGCTAAAAAACAGATTTAACGATATTTACTGAATAATCAAGATATTCTTGTACAGGAGCTTTACTTTAAATGGTAGCTATAAGGATAAGAAATTATTATTTTTCTAACGTTAGTAAGGTGGTTTTGTTTGCAGTATTTTTGAGAGAAGATTGTTCCTCTAGTTCGGCAATAGCTTCAATATCAACACTAATAGTATTGTTTTTAGAAATGATGTCAAATTTTGGATCGAAGATGATGTCAGAGATTTCAAAATCTACAGCAACAGAAAATTCTTCACCGTTCATTACATTCTCTAAAGCTATGTACTTCTCTTCTCCGTTTGTTCCCATCACCAAAAACGGAACGTTCATTTCAAAGAAAGCTACTTTTTTACTGGATTGTGATTGATTCAAACGAATAATCAATTCATTTCTGTTTGCTTGATGCCAAGCTACATCATACATTGGATAGCCTTCACCATAAATCCAATCGTTAAAAAACTCCTGTAAATCTTGACCGCTTTCTTTTTCTAAATGAGCTTGTAAATGATTGGTGTTTGCAAATCCGTATGCCAATTCTTCATCATTTAAATAATTGCGAATCGATTTGAAGAAAATGTCGTCACCCAATTTTTGACGCAACATGTGTAATACCATGGCACCTTTGTTATAGGTCAATCGTGAACTGAAAATACGACCTATATTATCTAGTTTTTCATCTTTTATATATACTGAACCTGCTCTTGAAGTTGTGATATCTGCAATTTTTCCACGTTTCCAATTGGTGAAATCAGCTTCTCCGTCAAAATGATGTTCTACCAATCCAGACAAATAGGTTGCAAAACCTTCATTCAGCCAAATATGATTCCAAGAATCGCAGGTTACTTTATTTCCAAACCATTGGTGAGCCAATTCGTGCGCAATTAACGAGCGACTAAAATTCCCCATAAACGAAATGGTAGAATGCTCCATGCCGCCACCATATTCAAACTCTGCATGGCCATATTTTTCATCTTTATAAGGATATTCTCCAAGTAAATCTTGAAACAAATTCATAATTTCAACTGTCACTTGTGTGTATTCCTCAGCCTTATCTCTCGATTCTGGGTACACATAATTTACGATATCAAAACTATGTCCGTTAGCATCTACAGTTTGTGAAAACACTTCATAATCGGTTACCGCAATTCCAATTAAATACGTCGAAATTGGATAGTTGTGTTGCCAATGCGTCGTCATCATAGCTCCTTGTTGAGTTTCTGATATTACCATTCCGTTGGAAACAGCTTTGTACGCTGCAGGAGCCGTGATGATGACGTCAATTTGATCAATTTTATCGTTCAAATCTTGCTTACATGGCCACCATTCGCTAGAACCATACGGCTCAGATAACGTGTATAATGATGGTGTGTTGTTGTGTGTTGTTGTTACGAAACCATCACCGTCAGGGTTTTTGTTTGGAACACCTTCGTAAGCAATGGTAAATGTATAGGTTGAAGCTTCGCAAAAATCATTTTCGAATGAAATGGTAAGCTCGTTATTTTCGTGTGTAAAAGGTAATGTTGCATCTTCTGAAGTCACAGAAGCTACTTGTAAGTTATCCGACAAATCGAAAACGATGAAATCGGTATTTTCTGTAACACGAAGCTCTGTGGTAACTTTTCCTTTAATATAATGAATGGCAGGATCAACTTCTAGTTCAAGTTTATGAGATAATAAATCGTAAGAAGCTGTTTTTTCGTTTGCCTGAAAATCTTGAAGTTTAGCCGCCTTTGTGTACTCTCCTCTAGCCACATCAATCAACTCTTGATCTGTTTGGCTAAAAGCGACGAAGGTCCATAAAAAACCAATGGCAAGGATGGTTTTTCTCATAGTTAAGCTAGATTTGGGACTAACAATATAGGAATTTTTCCCTATGAAATTTTAAAATCGTAAATTTGCACCGTGTTTTTTCGACAAACACCCTAAATTTTATCGACGAACTGTAAATTTATCCGCTAAACAACACTCAATGATTTCATTTTTTAAAAAATATAAACTTTTCGTGATAGTAATGAGCTGTTTATCAGCGATTATCATGACCACTTTCTATTTTGCCTTGCGCGATGCAAAAGTGCTTCCTATATATCAACCTGAAAACTTTAATGTAGAATTGGTCGATCCGTCTATACAACACGTGCGAAAGTATCATACTATTAGCGATTTTAAATTAATCAATCAAAACGGCGATACCATCACGCAAGAAGATTATAAAGACAAAATTTACGTGGCGGATTTTTTCTTCACCACATGTCAAACCATTTGTCCAGTCATGACCAAAAACATGGCAACCATTCAAAAAGAAATTCTCAATGATGATGAAGTCATGCTGTTATCGCACACAGTAACACCCGAAATTGACACGGTGGCACAATTAAAACGATATGCGATTGAAAAAGGTGTCAACGATAAAAAATGGAATTTGGTAACAGGCGACAAAAAACAAATCTACGACTTGGCTCGAAAATCATATTTGGCGGTAAAATCTACTGGAGATGATAATTACGGCATGGTTCACACGGAAAATTTTATTCTAATCGACAAAGAAAAAAGAGTACGCGGTACGTATGATGGCACTAACGAAGAAGAAATAAAAGAGCTCCTAGAAGACATTAAAATTTTAAAAGCTTCCTACAAATAAAAGTCGTTTAAATCACTTCACAAAAAAAGCCATTGAAAGAAGTTTTCTAATTGAACTTTTTGGTGTATTTTTGCTTCTTTAAATTTAATCTAAATAAGAAGTGTCAACGATTGCCGATTTAAAAAAAGGAGAAAAAGCGATTATTCTCGATTTTCCTGTAGATAGTATTCCTCTTAAATTAATTGAAATGGGTTGCTTGCCTGGCAATGAAATTTCTTTGGTACAAACTACACTATTCAATGGTCCTTTATTTTTAACGATTAACGAAAGTAATATCGCCATCCGAAAAGACACTGCCGCAAAAATTCAAATTGAAAAAGTTTTGTAATCCCATCAGGTAATGAGTGATGCACCCATACAAGTAGCGTTAATAGGAAATCCGAATACCGGAAAAACATCGTTGTTCAATCATTTGACAGGATTGAACCAAAAAGTGGGGAATTATCCTGGAATTACAGTAGATAAGAAAACAGGAACGTGCAAATTATCGCCGACACAAAAAGCTACGATTTTAGATTTACCAGGAACGTATAGCTTAAATGCTTCTTCTGTAGATGAAAAAATTGCAATTGACATCTTGAACGATACTGATAACGAATTGCATCCTGATGTTGCTATTGTCGTTGCCGATGTGGAGCAATTAAAACGTAATTTGCTCATTTTTACACAAGTAAAAGATTTAGAAATTCCTACGATTCTAGTCATAAACATGGCAGATCGGATGCAATTGAAAGGAATTTCAGTAGATATTGAGCAATTAGAAGCCGATTTACAAACGAAAGTAGTCATCATCAGTTCCAAGCAAAAAACAGGAATTGACGATGTAAAAAAAGCCATTTTAGCGTACAAATCACTTTCTACAGAGCGTTGCATCTCGAAAGAAAAAATTAAACAAAATACCATTACCGATACTTCGTTGCTAACATCATTGTCGGCAAGTGAATTGAAAAAAGTACAACATCGGGAAACGATTGTACGCTATCAATTTATCAATGATGTGTTGAAAAAATCGTATGTGGTCGATCGTTCCAAAGCTTCGGACACACAAGCAAAACTCGATCGAATTTTTACACATAAAATTTTTGGATACGTCATTTTTGGACTTTTATTATTGCTAATTTTTCAAGTAATTTTTGAGTGGAGTTCAGTTCCAATGGAATTGATTGATGGCGCGTTTGGTTCGTTTGCCGAATGGACAAAGGAAGTGTTGCCGAAAGGCATGTTGACCAATTTACTCGCCGACGGAATCATTGCTGGTTTGGGCGGAATTGTCATTTTTATTCCGCAAATTGCCTTTCTATTTCTTTTTATTTCCATTTTAGAAGAAAGTGGCTATATGAGTCGCGTTGTATTTTTGATGGACAAAATCATGCGCCGATTCGGATTGAGCGGAAAAAGTATTGTTCCGTTAATTTCAGGAGCTGCCTGTGCCATTCCTGCTATCATGGCGACTCGAAATATTGAAAGTTGGAAAGAACGACTGATTACTATTTTAGTCACGCCATTTATTACGTGTTCAGCGCGTTTGCCTGTATATGCTATTTTAATTTCTCTCATTATTCCAAATGAGCGTGTATTTTGGTTTTTTAACTGGCAAGGAATTACATTGATGCTTTTATACCTTATCGGATTTGCCATTGCGTTGATTTCTGCCTTTATTTTACACAAAACACTCAAGATTCAAAGCAAATCGTATTTTGTGGTGGAATTGCCAAAATACAAAGTCCCGCTGGTAAAAAATGTAGCCTATACTGTGTTGGAAAAGACCAAAACGTTTGTGTTTGAGGCAGGAAAAATTATTTTAGCGATTTCGATTATTTTATGGGTGTTGGGTTCAGTTGGTGTGAACGATAAATTTCATAATGCAGAAACGATTGTGCAACAAGCCATTGAGAAAAATGGGTTTACTGAAATTCAAGAAATTGCACTAGAAAATAAAATTATTCGCTATACAGAGAGTGTACGTGAAGAAGCCGAAGCAGCAGGAAAAACAGTAAATGTTCAAGAAATGGATGCGGAAGTTGCGGAAAAAATACCAGAGTTTAGAGAAGCTGTGATTGAAGATGAAATTGAAGGTATGCGCTTGGAAAATTCTATCCTTGGTGTGATTGGAAAAACCATAGAACCTGTGATACAACCTTTGGGTTACGACTGGAAAATAGGCATTGCACTCGTAAGTTCATTTGCAGCGCGTGAAGTATTTATAGGAACTTTGGCAACTATTTATAGTGTAGGCAGCGAAGGCGATGATGAAGCAGGAAATACCATCAAAGCGAAAATGCAAGCGGAAGTACACGCCAGTAGCGGAAAAAAGGTATTCAACTTTGCTTCTGGAATTTCACTTTTATTATTTTATGCCTTTGCGATGCAATGCATGAGTACGTTGGCAATTGTAAAACGAGAAACCAAAGGCTGGAAATGGCCAATGGTGCAATTATTCTCCATGACGATTATTGCGTATGTAGCGGCGTTGATAGCCTATCAATTTTTAAAATAAACAAATGATTCAAAAAATACTTGTCGGCATCTTATTTTTAGCAGCGATAGGATTTATCGTAAAGAAGTTTTTTTGGAAAAAGAACACCGCAAAAGCTTGCGGAGAAGACAATTGCGGTTGTTCGTAAATATTGTATGTATTATTCTTAAAAATAATAACTCAATCCGAAGAATAAATTTGTTGAATTTAAAGAAAGACCAAAATTATTAAAGTCCGTTTCTGTTCCTGTAGCTTCATCATCAACATTAGAAGAAGTATATCCTAAATCACCAAAAGTTGCTTCCAATCCAAAATTATCACTCAACATAAATACAATTCCTGGTCGCACACCTACAAAAAAGGTATTTGTTTTTCTAGGGTTGGCATTATCTACTTCTGCTTTAGAGTGTCTGTAACGCGTTTCTCCTTGCAAGAAAAAACCAAATCGTTTGCCTACACCTTTGTAATAACGCACGAAAGGAAATATCGAAAATGAATTGGTAGTATTTTCACCGGCGTCCATTCCGTTTAATTCAATATCTCTGCTATTGAATCCAATTCCTGCGCCCAATCCTAAAAAAAGATTGTCGCTCACCGCATAACTATACGAGGGATTGAAGGATATGCCAAAATTTTTAATCTCTTGGTTTTGTGTTGGAGCTTCCACATCTGTATTGCCTGTAGTAAGGGAGAAATTGATATTGAGAAACTGAGTTCCTTTAGCAAAATTGAGCGTGCTTGAAGCAGTATCGTCATTTTGTGCGTGCAAACACATCATAGCAAATACACATGCGAAAAATGTAATTTTTTTCATAACTAATCGATTTTATAATTTATAGGTTTCAAAACTACTGAACAGAAATTAAAACACCGTAGATTTAACACATTTTTACTAAACGTGATAAAAACTAAATATCGACGAATTGAGGTGAGGAAAATATAAGGCATAAAAAAAGAGAGTGTTAAGCCTCACTCTCTTTCCTTAACAAACAGTTGCTGTTAATTAATGTCTTAAGTTAAAACAACTAAATGATTTCTAAAATTACTCATTACGAATGTACGTTCTTTATGTATGCGATGATTAATATTTAGGTTAATGCACAAAGTTCATCGATAAATGTACTTTTTTATTCGATAAACGGTAATAGTTATTTTTTATAAGTAACTGAAAACCAATTAGCTAACATTTGTTAGTTGTTTTCTTTCAAAAAAAGAAAGAAGTCATCTTTCGTAAGCATCTTTTTGAGAAGTTGATTTCTCTTTTTTATTTTTTTCAATTCTACTTTGCGTAAGCACTTTAATTTTAGTTCTTGCATCAAAAAAGGCTTCTGTGGTCTCCATTAATAACGCATATCCTTCTTGCAAATTTGAAGTAGAGTCTTTTACAATCCAGTGTGGTAGAAATTCCTCTTTTGTATATGTCATGTAACCTTTTGCAGGATCAGCTATCCAAATAGAATCTTTATCCATGTTATAAACGACAACAAAATGATTTCCGTCCCAATGCAACATGGCAGGATACGGCACTTCATCTAACAACAACTGGTAATCAATTTTAACCGCTAAATTGTATAATCCTATGAGTTCGGCAGCATCTGCAATATTTCCCATAGAAGTTCCTTCGTACGGTTTCATTTGAGAAATAAGCGCCAATGTTTCAATACTATAATCGCTCCCAAAAAAGTCACTAATCATTTTTAAACATGCAGGACCGCATTCTGATGGTGTTTTTTGTAAATACAAAGGAAACTCTGGTTTTTCCTTTTGAGCTGTTTTGCAAGCAGAAAACAGTAATAGTACGCAAAGTAATTTCAATGTAAATTTCATAGTAAACATTATTATCCTCGAAACAAAAAGAAATCATCTTTCATTTCTTCAATTTCTGTGTCTTTATTTGTGATGATATAATCGATGGCTTTTTCGGTAAAATCGGCACCTTTTTCAGTTAATGAAATGATATTATCAGCAGAAACGGTCACCATGTTATTCTTCTTTGCCAAATCCACAATGGATTGCGAGCGCAAGCGTTGCCAATTGATATGTTCGTTCAAATGTTTTACATGACGTTCACTTTCTTCAGCATGATTTCGAATGTGCAATAAAAACACCAACAACATGATTTCAGTTTTTTGCTGTCGCACTTTGTAATATCCATAAATTAACCCTCTTTTCGGTAAAATATAGATTAAGAATGCTGCCATAACAACTGCAATTCCCAAAATGTATACATAATCTAAAAAGACAAATTTTGAAAAGATATACGTAAGCTTTTCACCCAACTGATAACCTTCAAAACTAACACCACCTAAGATTGCAGCATCGTAATATTGATACAATACCATTCCAATTCCAACAATACTACTCACTATAATAGACGTAATAATCGGTTCGTATACCAACAAGAAAAGAATGGCCAAAACAGTGGTCATAGAACCTGAAATAGACGCATCTAAAATATGTGCCAACCAAAACCCTGCAATGGAAGCTACCACGCCAAAAAAGCAGGAAAGTAAAAGCATTCTCTTTAAATCTTTGGTAAATAAATATGCGGTTGCTGCAGGAGCAATCATCAAAGCGACGACCAAAATTGGACCTACGGCATCAAAAGCACCCACAATGGTGACGGAAGAAACCGTCATCAATCCGTAATGCATGATTACTGGCGAAAATCCAAGTGCCGCTGCCAAACCAGCATCAAACGTACTTACTTTTAATTCTTTAAAAAAGGCAATCAACAATGTCAAGGTTACCAACAAAATGATTCCAATTACCCAAATGGCTTTGGGACCTAAATTGATACACGAATCGGCAATACCTTCTTGACAATTGATAAGTAACGGATCAAATGGTGCTAGACTCAAATCCCCAACCATTACCGAATCAATATCTAAATGAACGTCATTAGCATTTTTGGAAATAAGAATGACGCCAATACTAAACAACGCAGGAAACACGAGTCCAATAGCAGTATCTTCTTTGACCAAGCCTGTTTTTTGAATGAATTCGACCAAAATGACGGTAACAATTCCTGTCAACGCTGCTAAAAAAATCAACAACGGAGACGACGTATCTTCCACAATAAAAAATCCAATCACAATTCCCAACAGGATAGAATGACTGATAGCATCACTGATGAGCGACATTTTACGCAACACCAAAAACGTTCCTGGAATGGCGCAGGCAATGGCAACGAGCGTGACAATAATTTGTATGGAGATTTGCGCGCTATTCATGTGAGTTTTCTACTTGTTGATTGTATAAATTGGCAGCAGTCATAAAGCCTTTTTGCGTCATTGACCATTGTTGTCCGTCGATTTCTACATAATTCAAATCGACGAGTTTTTGCAGCGAACGTTTCGAAAATCCTTGAAAACCATTTAAAATTTTGATGGCGTGCGGATGCGAAATATTTTCATGCGTTTTGGCAATTCCGTACATGAATGCTAAGGTTTTTTGCATTTTGATGTCGTTTCTATTTTTTCGGAAGCGGATTTCTCTAAATAATAAGCCTCTTTTGGGTGAAAATATAAACGAAAGCAACACAATTCCCGCAGCAACCAACACTATCACTGGACCTGTAGAAAGATTTCCAGAAACCGAACTGATTCCTGTACCGACAACTCCTGAAAACGACCCAAAAATAGCTGCTAAAATGACCATTTTTTCCAAACTATTTGTCCATTGTCGCGCTGCTGCTGCTGGCGCTAGCAATATTGCACTCATCAAAATAACACCAACGGTTTGCAAACCTAATACGATTGTGATGACAATAAAGGTGGTGATTAAAATGTCGATAAAACGTGTGTTGAAACCAAGCGTTTTGGTGTAATCTTCGTCAAAAAGTAAAATTTTAAATTCCTTCCAAAAAATGAGTAAAATCAACAGTGCAATGCCTGCAACGATGGCAATGAGCCAAACGTCTTTTTCTAACAATGTCGCTGCCTGACCGAATAAATACGTGTCTAATCCAGCTTGACTGGCATTGGGTTGTTTTTGAATAAAGGTTAAGAGCAACATTCCAAATCCGAAAAATAACGACAGCGTTAAGCCCAAAGCAGTATCCGATTTTAAGTGTGTTTTTTTCGTAATGCTTCGTATCCAAAACGTTCCAACCAATCCACTAATTAATGCGCCCAACAAAAATAAATTACTGTCTTTAACACCTGTGATGAGAAACGCAATCGCAATTCCTGGCAATGCAGCATGCGAAATGGCATCGCCCAAGAGACTTTGTTTTCGCAATACGGCGAAACTTCCCAACATGCCACAGATAGCTCCCAAAATGGCAGTTCCCAACATCACGATTCGTGCAGTATAATTGGAGAAAATAAGTTCTATGTAATCTTGAAAGTCGATGGTTGTTTAGTTTAGAGAATTATTCTTGCACACTTACTTTATAGTTAATTCCGTAGGTTTTGGTCAAATTGTCATCGTTGAAGATATCTTTTACAGGACCTGTCGCGATTTTTTTCACGTTGAGAAACGTTACCCAATCAAAATATTCGGGAACAGTTTGCAAATCGTGATGCACGACTACTACTGTTTTCCCTGCTTTTCGGAGTTCTTTTAAAATATTGATGATGGCTTTTTCTGTAGTCGCATCCACACCTTGAAACGGTTCGTCCATAAAGTAAATAGTAGCATTTTGCACCAAAGCTCTGGCTAAGAAAATTCGCTGTTGCTGTCCGCCCGAAAGCTGACTAATTTGTCGATTTTTAAAAGGCAACATTCCCACTTTTTCCAAAGCTTCTAAGGCAGCTTTCTTTTCTTTTTGTCCTGGACGTTTTATCCAGCCAAGACTTCCGTACGTTCCCATCATCACCACATCCAAGGCAGTCGTTGGAAAATCCCAATCAACACTCCCTTTTTGTGGCACATATGCTACTAATGAACGTTGTTTTGCGTACGATTTTCCAAAAACAGAAACCGTTCCCGCAATTGGTTTGATGATGCCCAAAATGGCTTTTATCAACGTAGATTTTCCTGCGCCGTTTGGCCCCACAATACACATCAATACACCTTCTGGAATTGCCAAATCAATATCCCAAAGTACTGGTTTATAATTGTAAGCAACCGTAAGGTCATCTACTGTGATTGCGTATTTTTCTTCCATTATTTTTTAGGTGTTGGGTTTTAGGTTTTAGGTTTTCTTTGAAAAATCTCAATACTC
The DNA here is from genome assembly GCF_003054265.1 of Kordia periserrulae. Classification (GTDB taxonomy): domain Bacteria; phylum Bacteroidota; class Bacteroidia; order Flavobacteriales; family Flavobacteriaceae; genus Kordia; species Kordia periserrulae. Next base: position 845,436 of record NZ_QBKT01000001.1, read on the forward strand.
AATTCTCCTAACTCACTATTATTTCAGCGCTTCCACAATCGTTTTTACATTGTATCGATACATTCCAACATACGTTCCTTCTTTGGTTCCTGCATCGCCGAGCGCATCTGAATATAGTGTTCCGCCAATTGCAACTTCATGTCCGCTCGCTTTTACGGATGCTTGTAATGCTTCAATGGTTCGTTTTGGCACGGAGCTTTCTACGAAAATGGCTTTGACATTGTTCTCTATAATAAATGTAGCTAATTTTTGTACATCTTGTACGCCAGCCTCTGTCGCTGTTGATAATCCTTGTAAACCAACGACTTCGAAATTGTGTAGCTTTCCGAAGTAATTAAATGCATCGTGTGCCGTAACTAAAATTCGTTTTTCTATTGGCAATACAGTAATTTCATCTGAAATTTCAGCAGCAAGCGTATCAAGTTTTGCTAGATAGACCTGTCCGTTTTTCTCAAAAGTTGCTGCATTTTTAGCGTCTATTTTTTTGAGTTCGTCAATGACAAATTGCGTTGCTTGTTTCCAATAACCGATATGAAACCAAATGTGCGGATCGTAACTTGAAGCAAAATATTCCGAGCCAATCAAACCGCTTTTATCAATAGCATTTGCTACGGCGATGGTTTGTTTTTGTTGCTTGCGCATTTTTTCAAAAACATCTTCCAGTTTTCCTTCCAAATGCAATCCGTTGTAAATAATCACATCGGCGTTAAAAAGTTTGCTCACATCGCCTTCACTCGCTTTGTACAAATGCGGATCCACACCACTTCCCATCAAGCCTTTTACCTCTACAACATCGCCGCCAATATTTTTAACCATATCGGTAATCATGGTCGTCGTAGTGACAATTTGCAGTTTTCCATTTTGCTTTTTGGTTGCTGTAGTGCAACTTGTTACAATGCTTACAAGAAAAAGTATATATATGTATTTTTTCATTTGTTTGGGTGTTGGGTTTTAGGTGTTGGTTTTTTTCACTGACAATTGACAACTGATAACAAAACTTCTACGCTTCTGGACTCAATTTCACATAAATATTATTCGCGATTTGTTGTGAAATCATAAATTCTTCTTTTTTGATGCGAATTTTCATGGAATTGTCAAACGGCTCTTTGTCTAATACTTTTATTTTTTTGCCTAATGCAATTCCTTGCTTGTCTAAATATTTTAAGAATGAGGACGAAGAATCTTTTACGCCGACAATTATTCCTCTATCATTTTTATTAAGCGTAATTAAAAGTTTACCCAATTTATTGGAAACGTTTCCGTCTTTGTCTGGAATTGGATCGCCATGCGGATCGTGCTTTGGAAATCCTAAAAACGCGTCTAACTCATTGATAAGTTTTTCAGATTTTATATGCTCCAACTGCTCGGCAACATCATGCACTTCATCCCAAGTAAAATTGAGTTTTTCCACCAAAAAGACTTCCCACAAACGATGTTTTCTAATGATATTGGCAGCGACCAACGTTCCTTTTTCCGTCAATTCAGAACCTTTGTAACGCTTGTAATGCACTAAGCCTTTTTCAGATAATTTTTTAATCATATCTGTCACAGAAGAAGCTTTGGTATTCATTTGTTCTGCAATCGCATTTGTGCTAATTCCACCATCGTGAACGTCGCCTAAATGATAGATAGCTTTTAGATAATTTTCTTCTGAAAGTGTCATCATAATTTTGTACTTAACTATGCAAATATACAATTTTTACTTTTATGTAATTAAATTTTTAGTCTAAGCTAAAAATAAAATATATCTTTGCTAAAAATTTATTGAAATGAATCTCAAAGTTTGTGTTATAACATGCTTATTTTTCTTTGCAGGATTTTCTCAAAGTGTTGAAATTAAAGGTATTGTCACGCAAAAAAACAATCCCATTCCATTTGTAAATGTGTATGTAAAAAGCCAAAACAAAGGAACAATGACGGATGAAAATGGGCAGTATTCTTTCAATATACAAAGCGGAACATATACGCTAATTGTTCAATCCATCGGTTATAAAACTATAGAAAGAAAAGTTACGGTTACAGATGAAAGCTTGACTATTAATTTTAATTTAGAAGAAGATCCACTCGGATTGGATCAAGTAGTCGTTTCGGCAACTCGAACTGCTTTGAACCGACGAGAAGCACCTGTTTTAGTAACTGTGACCAACGCTGAATCTTTACAAAAAGTACAAGCTACCACACTGTTTGAAGGCTTGAATTTTCAACCTGGACTGCGTACCGAAGTCAATTGTCAAAATTGCGGGTTTAGTCAAATTAGAATCAATGGTTTGGATGGTGCGTATTCACAGATTTTAGTCAACAGTCGTCCCGTTTTTGGTTCGTTGAACGGAATTTACGGTTTGGAGCAAATTCCAACAAACATGATTGAACAAATTGAAGTCACGCGCGGTGGTGGTTCTGCTATTTTTGGCTCGAATGCGATTGCAGGAACTATCAATATTATTACCAAAGACCCAATAGAAAACCTGTTTCAAGTCGCTTCAAAAATTGGGCTGATTGACGGCGAACGTACCGATGCGGTGACGACGTTTAATTCTACGTTTGTTTCTGATGATTTAGATAAAGGAATTACCTTTTTTGGCATGTACCGCAATCGTGAAGGCTATGATGCTAATGATGATAGTTTTACAGAAATCACCAAACTGCGCAACCTAAATTTTGGCTTCAAGTCGTTTTATAATTTTGATTTTAGACGAAAGCTTACGCTAGATTTTAATACGTCTCACGAATATCGTCGCGGTGGTGATTTGTTAGATAAATCGCCTTTAGTTACTAATATAGCGGAAGAAATTACGAGTACTATTGTCGGTGGCGGATTGACCTTTGACTATTTTTCAGAGAATTATTTGCAAAAGTTTTCTACTTATGGAAATATGCAACATACACATTCAGACAATTATTACGGCACAAACCAAGACCCGAATGGTTTTGGTGTTACCAAAGATTTTGTCACTGTGGCTGGAGTTCAGCATACTGCAAAGTTTACCGACTTTTTTAACGGAGCGATGGACTTGACTTCAGGTGTGGAACATCGTTTTAATCGCATTACAGAGCGCAGGGAAAATCCGTTGGTCATTCCTATCACACAAAACACGAATACACTTGGAATTTACACACAACTCGACTGGAAAGTTTTAGAAAATTTAAAACTATTGACAGGCGTACGCGGAGAATTGTTTACTTCAAATTTGACCGATGAATCGCTTTTTATTGTGAATCCGCGCGTAAGCGTTTTATACAATATCACCAAAACCATTAGCTTTCGAACTGGCTATTCGCAAGGATTTAGAGCACCGCAATTTTATTCGGAAGATGTGCATTCGGAGATTATTACGGGCGAAGTGCGTCGTGTGCGTTTGTCAGATGATTTGAAAGAAGAGTTATCGCATAGTTTTATTGGTTCGTTAGAATATTCACATCAGCATGAAGATCATCAATTGGTATTGACTTTGGAAGGTTTTTACACCACAATCAACAATCCGTTTGTGTATGAAGCGCGTGGCGAAGTTGGTGGTTTGGAGATTAAAGAAAAGATTAACGGCGATAATGCCATTGTGAATGGTTTTAATGTGGAAGCGCGTTACAGTCCAAATCCGAAGTTTTTAATTCAGTTGGGCGGAACCTTTCAGAACAGTTATTTTGAAAAATCGTACGCGCCAGAACAAGGAATTGTAACGAATAAAATTACGCGAACGCCCAATGTATATGGAAATATGCTATGTAATTATTCTCCCAATGAGCGTTGGGATTTTAATGTAAGCGGAATTTACACGGGCAGAATGTTTGTACCACATGTAGCAGGTTTTATTCCAGAAACTGTCTTGGAAGAAACGCCTGATTTACTCGAAATTGGATTCAATGCAAGCAAGACTTTTGCGATTTCAGATAATTATAACTTGGAAATTAATGGTGGTGTAAAAAATATTTTCAACGCGTACCAAGATGATTTTGATAAAACTATTGACCGAGATCCAAACTACATTTACGGCCCTGCACAACCGAGAACAATTTTTGTGGGATTGCGTTTTGGAAGTGGATTTTGATTTGTTTGGTTGTTGGTTGCTAGTTGCTGGTTGTTAGCTTTTTTTGATTTGTTTATTCATTGTTTATTATCAAGTCGCTGTTCACAACGTCTGTTCGAGTGATTTTTGCAATGAAATGAAGAAAATTGTATCGAGAACTACTTGGGAATTCAAAGTGCTTCTCGATACAAATTTGTTGCACAAATTCACTCGAAGTGACGATTTCAGTAATTATAGTTAAGGTCTCATAACAGTAAGAAAAAATCTCACTACAAAACCCAAAAGCGAAGCGACCGAACACCCAAAACCCAACACCTATACTGTTCTATTCATCAAATATTCTCCAAAAGCTTGTAATTGCTGCTTTTCGGAATCGCCTACATTCAAAGTTTCTAGCAGTTTAAAAGCCTTTTGTGTATAGTTTGAAATCGCATTTTTCATTATTTCAGGAATGCCTGCTTTGTCGAAAATTGCCTTTACTGTTGCTACTTTTTCTGCGGGATTTGCTGATTTTTCAGAGAACAATTGTACCAACTTTTCCTTGTCTTCTTGCGAACTATTTTCGAGTGCTTTTAAATATAAATAGGTTTTTTTATTTTCGATAATATCACCGCCAACTTGCTTTCCAAACGTTTCCGGATTGCCATACGCATCCAAATAATCATCTTGCAATTGAAAGGCTATTCCCAAAAAACGTCCAAAATCATAAATAACTGCTGCATCTTTTTCGCTCGTTTCTGCAATGATAGCGCCCATTTTCATCGCTGCGCCAACCAAAACAGCGGTTTTATATTCAATCATTTTTAAATATTCGGGAATCGTCACATCGCTTCGCGTTTCAAAATCGACATCGTATTGCTGACCTTCACATACTTCAATTGCCGTTTTGCTAAACAATTCTGCCAAGGCTTTAAAAATTGAACCCTCGTAATTTTCAAACAATTGATAGGCCAAAATCAGCATTGCATCGCCCGACAAAATTCCCGTATTGATATCCCACTTTTCATGTACGGTGGCTTTGCCTCTTCGCAGCGGTGCTTGGTCCATAATATCATCATGTACCAACGAAAAGTTGTGAAAAACTTCTACTGCCAGTGCCGCATCTAAGGCTTTTTTATGAGAAGTTCCGAAAATTTCTGCGGTCATTAAGGTCAACACAGGACGCAGGCGTTTTCCGCCCAATTGGAGAATGTACACAATTGGCTCATAGAGGTTTTTGGGTTCAGCTAACACTACTTTTTCATCTAAATACTGTATAAAGGTTTCTCTGTACTGAGCAATTTGTATCATTTATAAAAAATTTATGTAAAAATACCATATTTCAGAATTATGCAAATTAAAATCATTTGTTAAATAATTGTAAAAACTTAGGAAACTTTTTTGGTTTTTAAAGTTTCCATTCTATTTTTGTTGTTACTTATGAAAGAGAAAATTAAAAATACAGCCACAGAATTGTTCTTAAACCTAGGGTTTAAGAGTGTAACCATGGACGATATTGCGCACGAAATGGGCATTTCGAAAAAGACGATTTACACGCATTTCAACAATAAAACTGCGCTGGTAAGTGAAGTGACGAGTTCTTTATTTTGTGCAATTAGTGAAGGAATTGATGTGATTTGTTCCGTTGAAAAGAATTCGATTGAAGAATTGTACGAAATTAAACGCTTTGTATTGGAGCATTTAAAAAATGAAAAAACATCACCGTTGTATCAGCTCCAAAAGTACTATCCAAAAATTTATGCAACCTTAAAGAAAAGACAACTGGAGTTGATGCAAGATTGTGTAGTGGAGAATTTAACTCGCGGTGTCAATTCGGGAATGTATCGTGAAAATATCAATGTCGATTTTGTATCGCGCATTTACTTTGTAGGCGTTGTAGGCATTAAAGATAACGACCTATTTCCTACCAACAAGTTTCCAATGGATGTGCTAATGGATGAATTTTTAGAATACCACTTACGTGGAATTTGCACTCCGAAAGGACTCGAAACTTTAGAAAAATGTATAACAACAAACCAATTATCATAACATGCGTAAGCAACTCATAGTACTCTTTAGTTTATGTTTTCTGAGCATCGGACTTTCTCAGAATCAAGATATCCCCGAAAGTTTTTCCCTAGATGAAGCCATTTTGTACGCACTAGAAAATAACAGAACCGCCAAAAATGCGGTGCGTGATATTAGTGCGGCTGAAAAACAAAAATGGGAAACCACCGCAACAGGATTACCACAATTAAACGGTAATATCGATTATTTATACAACATTAAACAGCAGTTTGAAGGTGCTGTCGATTTTGACCAAAACGGATTTATTGATTTTGGTGCCAGACAGTCTGTAACTGCCACAGCACGGTTATCACAACTTGTTTTTGACGGTTCGTATTTGGTCGGATTGCAATCGGCAAAAGTCTTTTTAGAGATTTCTAAAAATGCTAAAGAAAAAACCGATTTGGAAATTCGTCAAGCGGTGATTAATGCGTATGGAAATGTTTTGTTAGCAGAAGAAAGTGTGGCTATTTTAGAACGAAATAAAGTCACGCTCGAAAAAAATCTCAACGAAACTCGAAAAATTTATGAAAACGGATTGACCGAAGAGGAAGATGTAGAACAGCTAGAAATTACCCTAGCAAGCATTGTGAGCAATTTGCGCAATATGGAGCGTCTTCGCGATTTGGCGTATCAGATGTTTAATATTACGTTGGGAATTGATGTGAATACCAAAACTACGCTTACAGATACCTTACCGACATTGACTTTTCAAAATATTACGCCATCACTTTTAGAAGCGGATGAAGATATTACAAAAACCATTGATTATCGTATTGCTGCAAACGATACACGCTCTAAAGAATTGTTGGTAAAACTAGAAAAAAGCAAAGCGTTGCCTTCGTTGAGTGGATTTTTATCAGGTTCGTATTTAGGAAACGGAGAAGATTTTGAGTTTTTCACAAACAATCAAACGTGGCTGGGAATTGCCTCTTTTGGATTCAGTTTGAAAATTCCGATTTTCAGTTCGTTACAACGAAGTGCTTCCACGCAACGTGCAAAAATCAACTTAGAAAAATCGCAAGATGATTTGATTGAAGTAGAACAGCAATTAAAATTTCAAATTGCTTCTGCTAAAAGCGATTATCAATTAGCCATTGAAGAATATGAAACTGCAAAGAAAAATTTGAACCTTTCAGAACGTATTGAAAAGAAAAATCAAGTGAAGTTTTTTGAAGGTGTTGGTTCAAGTTTTGAATTGCGCCAAGCACAAACTCAATTATACACGGCTCAGCAAGAATATTTACAAGCCATGCTGGACGTAATTACAAAAAAAGCAGCCTTAGAAACTATTTTGAATACAACGAATTAATCTAAAGAAGTTATTGAGTCTTTGAGTAGTTGAGCACAAACACTCAAAGACCAAAACACTCATCAACTAATAAACTAAAAGAATAAAATCAATCCTAATGAAAAAAATAAAATTCCTTCTTCTTCCGGTCGTTCTTATGCTTGCCGCTTGTGGTGGTGGAAAAGAGAAAGATATAGATACATTAATTGAAGAAAAAAATGTAGAAGCCATCACAGAAAAAAAAGAAGCATTAACAGCTGAAAAAGATGCGCTTGATGCTCAAATTAAAAAACTGTCTGATGCCTTAGAGGAAATCAATCCTACTAAAAAGAAAACCTTTATCACGGTATTTTCTGCAAAAGACAGCGTGTTCAATCACTACTTAGAATTGCAAGGAAGTGTAGATACTAAAAAAAATATTGTCATCACACCGGAGTATAACGGAATCCTAAAACAAGTATTCGTAAAAGAAGGACAACAAGTTTCTAAAGGACAAATTTTAGCAAGAATCGATGATGGTGGCTTGGGGCAGCAAGTAGCACAATTGCAAATTCAAGCAGACTTAGCCAAAACAACCTACGAGCGACAAAAAAGATTGTGGGATCAAAAAATTGGTTCGGAAATTCAGTTTTTACAAGCAAAATCAGCGTATGAAGCACAACAAAAAGCGGTGGACCAACTAAAAACACAACTGGCAAAAACAGCCGTAAAAGCACCATTTTCAGGCGTTATTGACGATGTGATTACAGAGCAAGGTTCAGTAGTTGCTGCAGGACAATCACCGTTGATTCGTATTGTAAACTTACGCGATATGTACATTGAAGCTGTGATTCCAGAAAAATACATCACAAGTGTAACTGAAGGAAAAGACGTGGAAGTATATTTCCCAGTATTAGGCAAAGAAATTCCAGCAAAAATACGCCAAGCAGCTGATTTTATCGATCCAAACAATCGTACCTTCAAAGTAGAAATTGCGGTGCCTAATAAAGACGGAAACATCAAACCAAACTTAACTGCAAAGCTAAAAATCAACGATTACACCAATCCGAAAGCTATCTTGATTCCTCAAAGCGTAATTTCAGAAAATGCTGATGGCGAACAATATGTATTTGTTGCCGATTCTATTCAAGGCAAAACTGCAAAAGCAAAAATAAGAAAGATTGTCACAGGCAAAACGCAAGGCGATTATATTGAAGTAATTGACGGTTTACTTAACGGTGATGCAGTTATCAACGCAGGTGCAAGAACAGTAAATAACGGACAAGAAGTAACGATTTTAGAAAAATAAAAACTATGTCGGACAAAAATATAAACAAGGAATTCAAACTATCCTCTTGGGCGATAGATAATCCTACCATTATCTACATCATTATGGGATTGCTGCTCGTACTCGGACTTTCCGCGTACTTTAGCATGCCAAGGGAAAACTTTCCTGAAATCAAGGAAACCAAAATATATATCAGTACCATTTATCCAGGAAACACTGCAGAAGATATTGAAAAACTGATTGTCGATCCACTCGAAGACCAAATCAAAAATATCAGTAATGTAGTAGAAGTTACCTCTACCTCACAAGAAGATTACGGAATCATCATTGTCGAATTTGATGAAGATATCACGGTTGAAGAAGCCAAAACCAAAATCAAAGACAAGGTTGATACCGAAAAAGGCGGCGAAGATTGGCCAACGTTCAACGGCGCCAAAGTGGAACCGAATGTATTTGACTTAAATATTTCGGAAGAAACGCCGATTCTGAATATCAATATCAAAGGAGATTATCCTGTTGAAAAGCTCAAAGAATATGCAGAATTCTTAGAAGATGAAATTGAAGACTTAGAGCAAATCAAGCAAGTAGACATTCGTGGCGCACAAGAAAAAGAAGTAGAAGTTGCCGTTGATATCTACAAAATGATGGCAGCTAAAGTCAATTTTGACGATGTTCGAAACGCCATTGCCAACGGAAATGTCACGATTTCCGCAGGAAACATGATTACCTCAGGGCAACGACGTACCATTCGTATTTTGGGCGAAATTGATGACCCGAAAGAATTGAACGATTTCGTGGTAAAATCTATTGACGGACCTGTGTATTTACGTGATATTGCTACGGTTCGCTTTCAAGAAGAAGACAAAACCACTTTCGCTCGTGAATTCGGTAAAAAAGTAGTGATGCTCGACGTGAAAAAGCGTGCTGGGAAAAACATGGTCGCTGCTGCAGATGAAATCAATAAAATCGTTGATACATTTAAAGAAGACCATAAAGACTTAACCGTAACCATCACCAACGATCAATCGGAAAAAACCATCAACCAAGTAAACGATTTGGTAAACAATATCATCTTCGGTATCATCTTAGTAGTCTTTGTATTAATGTTTTTCTTAGGATTTCGGAATGCCCTATTCGTAGGATTGGCAATTCCGATGTCCATGTTTATGTCGTTTATGATTCTAGATTTGTTAGGATATACGATGAACACTATGATTCTTTTTGCATTAATCATGGGACTTGGAATGTTAGTAGACAACGGAATTGTAGTCGTGGAAAACGTGTATCGTTTGATGGACGAAGAAGGCATGAGTCGTATAGAAGCTGCTAAAAAAGGAATTGGAGAAATTGCGTTTCCAATCATCATTTCTACCTTAACTACAGTAGCTGCATTTGTGCCACTCGGAATGTGGCCTGGCGTTATGGGACAATTCATGATTTACTTCCCAATCACGTTATCGGTCGTATTAGGTTCGTCACTTTTCGTGGCAATTTTTATCAACTCCATGATGGTATCACAATTTATGGAAGTTGGAGAACGCAAACTTAAGGTACGACAATTACTAATTCTCAGCGCTGTATTGGTTTTCTTAGGAATTCTGTGCTATCTCATTGGTGGCGATGCTGTAGGATTGGGAACCTTATTCATTTTCATCGCATTGATGTTTTGGGTGTACAAATACATACTCAAACCAATGGCGCGTTATTTCCAAAAACGAATTCTCGCTGCGCTGGAAAGAGCGTACGAACGTTTCTTGCGCTTTGCCTTAACGGGATGGAAATCGTATGCGTTTTCATTCGGAACATTTACATTACTACTAGTAACATTTATGCTATTTGGACAATCTATCCAAAGCAAACGAACAAGTGTAGAATTTTTTCCAGACAACAAACCAAATCAAATTATTGTCTACATCGAATATCCACAAGGAACCGCGATTGAAAAAACCAATGAAATCACAAAAGACATCGAAAAACGTGTATATGATGTGCTAAATGCCGAAGAATACATGGAAGGCGACCGTAACTTCTTGGTAGAATCTGCCGTGTCACAAGTAGGTGAAGGCGCTGGAAATCCGCAAACCGATGGAGGTTCAGCAGCAGAAATGCCACACAAAGGAAAAATTACGGCGTCCATGCGCGAATACAAATTCCGAAAAGGAAAAGACAGTGAAGTATTGCGTAAAAAAGTAACGGAAGCACTGAAAGGAATCTATCCTGGAGTTGCCATTTCGGTAGAAAAAGACGCGGTTGGTCCGCCAGTAGGTTATCCAATCAACATCGAATTGGAAGGAAACGATTATACCGAACTTATCACAGAAGCTGAGCGTTTGCGCGATTTAATCAACTCTAAAAATATTGCAGGAATTGAAGAACTCAAAATTGACGTCAACAAAGGAAAACCTGCAATGCAAGTAGTTGTAGACCGTGAAAAAGCGGGTGAACTAGGTGTTTCGGCAGGACAAGTTGGGCAGCAATTGCGAAACTCGTTATTTGGTGTCAAAGCAGCGGTGTACAAAGAAGACGGAGAAGATTATGACATCTATGTGCGTTTCAACGAAGAAAACCGTTACAACAAAAGCTCGTTGTTCAATCAAAAATTGATTTTTAGAAATCAAATGGGGCAACTCAAGGAAATTCCTGTCTCTGCAGTAACAACGGAACGAAACACTTCTGGATTTAGCGCCATCAAACACAACGATTACAAACGTGTGGTTACGGTGTATTCAGGATTGGCACCAGGCTACACGGATGCTGGAGCCATTGTCGATCAAATCAAAAAAGAAATCGGAAACGAATTCAAACCTGAAGGCATTAAAGTAGATTACACAGGACAAATTGAAGAACAAACAAAGCAAATGATATTCTTAATGAGCGCCTTTTTTGCTGGTTTAGGGTTGATTATGTTGATTTTAATTTTCCAATTTAGTTCCATCTCAAAACCGACTATCATCATGATTGCCATCTTTTTAAGTTTGATTGGTGTTTTTGGTGGATTACTAATCACAGGAGCTTCTTTCGTAATTATGATGACCATGATGGGAATTATCTCCTTGGCGGGAATTGTGGTGAATAACGGAGTTGTATTATTAGATTACACACAACTCTTGATAGACCGTAAGAAGCACGAAATGAAAATTCCGAAGGAAACCTATTTGCCAATACCACAAGTATATGAAGCAGTTGTAAAAGCAGGAAAAGCACGTTTGCGTCCTGTATTACTAACGGCAATTACGACGGTTTTAGGATTAATTCCACTCGCAATTGGTTTCAATATTGACTTTTTCTCACTCTTTAGCGAATTTGATCCAAAAATATACTTAGGAGGAGACAACGTAATCTTTTGGGGACCATTAGCTTGGACGGTAATCTACGGATTAATCATTGCGACATTCTTGACCTTGATTATTGTTCCAATATTGTTCTATCTCATCACGAAGTTTAAATTCTGGTTGTTCAAAAGCAAGCGACCAATAGAATACAGCTCGTTCATCAATGATAATGACGACGATGAAGATATTGATATCAACGAAGTGGATTTACCGATAGAAACGGTGTAGTGAAACTGAAAGTGAATTTGAAGTTGAACTCGAAGTTGAAATTGAAAATCATAGCTGTTCTCGATACATTTTTCCTTCGGAAAAACACACGAACTGACGGTTTGTGTTTTGAATTTAAAGGTTAAATAATCATAACAAAAGAAACATTGATACATTATCAAATTATCACACTAATCAAAGCGTCACTTCGAGTGAAATTCTGAAAGAATTTTGTATCGAGAAGTGCTTGGAAACTTAAAGTTTTAAATGCTGAATTTTGAATTATTTTCAAAACGTAAACTCATAAACTTTTAAACCTATAAACTCAACAAAAAAATCCCGAAATCGTATCGATTTCGGGATTTTTTTGTCGTTATAAAAGTTCTTTTACTTATTACTTACCACAGAAGTATTTCGTTTCCAAACATTTACGTCTTTAATTTTACTTTTCTTATAATCTACTTCACTCAGTTGGTCAGCATTCCAAAAGAACCACTTCCCTACTTTTTTTCCGTTCTCATAATTTCCAACGGCTGTTTTCTTTCCTTTTGCGTTAAATGATTTCCATTCTCCTTGTAATTTTCCGTCCAACGTAAAAAATCCTGTTTGTGCTACGACTCCATTATCATGGAAATACGTCGCTTTAATCAAATCTCCTTTTTTCTCTAATGTTGGCTTATCACTGCTTTGTGCAAACGCAGTTGCTCCGAAAACTAAGCAAACTGCTACAAAAAATAACTTCTTCATATCTATATATTTTTAATGATTTGGGACTTCTATTAATATTTACATTACAAACTTAACGTTTTTTTTACTTTCACACAACATTTACATAACATTAAATTAACATTGAAGCTGTAAAGCACTTATTTTCATACACTTACTATTGTTAATTTTGGTAACATTACACATAAAAAGAAGCTTCTCTGCGTCTAAATTTTGGTAAAAAAGGGAATTTCATTCCTAAAATTCGAAGAAAGAAAATCCACAAAATATTTCCATTCTCACAAGCTTCATCCACTAAAAACCATTAAATTTGCGCTTTTAAAATCGCATACACATGTACAGATCACATAGTTGTGGTGAATTAAGAGCATCACACGTTTCACAAGAAGTTACCTTAGCAGGTTGGGTTCAAAAATCAAGAGATAAAGGATTTATGATTTGGGTAGATCTTCGCGATCGCTACGGAATCACACAACTTATTTTTGATGAAGAACGCACACCAGCCAACGTTTTTGAAAAAGCAAAAACCCTTGGACGCGAATTCGTGATTCAAGTAACAGGAAACGTTATTGAACGTGAAGCCAAAAACGCTAAAATTCCAACAGGAGATATTGAAATTCTAGTCACAGAACTAACAATTTTGAATGCTTCATTGTTACCGCCTTTTACCATTGAAGATGCAACCGACGGCGGAGAAGACATCCGAATGAAATATCGCTACTTAGACATTCGTCGAAATCCTGTAAAAAACAGCTTAATCTTCCGCCACAAAGTAACAATGGAAGTGCGCAAATACTTGTCTTCACAAGAATTTATCGAAGTGGAAACGCCGTATTTAATCAAATCTACGCCAGAAGGTGCGCGCGATTTTGTAGTGCCTTCTCGTATGAATGAAGGACAATTTTACGCATTGCCACAATCGCCACAAACTTTCAAACAATTATTGATGGTGGGCGGAATGGACAAATATTTTCAAATTGTAAAATGCTTCCGCGATGAAGATTTACGTGCCGACAGACAACCAGAATTCACGCAAATTGACTGCGAAATGGCGTTTGTAGAGCAAGAAGATATTTTAAATGTATTTGAAGGACTCACACGTCACTTACTCAAAGAAATCAAAGGAATTGACGTAGAAAAATTCCCAAGAATGACCTTTGACCACGCCATGAAAACCTATGGAAACGACAAACCAGACATTCGTTTTGGGATGGAGTTTGGCGAATTGAACGATGTAGCACAACACAAAGATTTTAACGTATTCAATTCGGCAGAATTGGTTGTCGGAATTGCAGTGCCTGGCGCGGCAAGCTTTACACGTAAAGAAATAGACAAACTGATTGACTGGGTAAAACGTCCACAAATTGGCGCGCTCGGAATGGTATACGTAAAATACAATGAAGATGGAAGCTTCAAATCATCGGTTGATAAATTCTACGACCAAGAGGATTTGGCAAAATGGGCAGAAAAAACAGGTGCAAAACCAGGTGATTTAATCTGTGTACTATCAGGAGCAACGAATAAAGTGCGTGCGCAACTCAGTGCGTTGCGTATGGAAATGGCAGAGCGTTTAGGTTTGCGTAATCCGGAAGAATTTGCGCCTTTGTGGGTTGTAGATTTTCCTTTGTTAGAATTGGACGAGGAAACAGGACACTATCACGCCATGCACCATCCATTTACGTCACCAAAACCTGGACAATTGGAATTGCTAGACACCAATCCTAGCGATGTAAAAGCAAACGCGTACGATTTGGTCTTAAACGGAAACGAAATTGGCGGCGGTTCTATTCGTATTCACGATAAGCAAATGCAAGCCATCATGTTCAAACATTTAGGCTTTACAGAAGAAGAAGCCAAAGCACAGTTTGGATTCTTAATGGACGCTTTCCAATACGGCGCGCCACCACACGGCGGATTGGCTTTCGGATTGGACCGATTGGTGGCTATTTTGGGCGGACAAGAAACGATTCGTGACTTTATTGCCTTCCCGAAAAACAACTCTGGTCGCGATGTCATGATTGATGCGCCTGCACCAATTGACGATGAACAATTGAAAGAACTCAGTATCAAGCTTGATATGTAGTTTGTACTGAACTATAAAACACGCATACAATTAACTTCGTATTATATTAAAAACCCTGCAATTTGTAGGGTTTTTTTAGTAGTTTTAGATAATGAAAACAATCAAAAGTTATAGTTTCTTCTGTCTAATCATCATATTAGCAACCTGTAGTATTTCTTGCGAAAAATTACCGAATGAAGAAACTTATATTCCAACAGAAAACGCCTTCACCGCAGATGCACATTATATCAATCCTGAAACGGCATTGTTAAGTGACGGATTTGAAGTGTGTGACGAAAATTTCATTCTTCAATATTACAATCCCGAACGTGCCACGTATAGCAAAGGCAAAAACGGATTGCGAAATTTTATACTTTCCAATTATAAAAACAACAACTATACAGATGCTGGCTATCTCAACATTCGTTTTGTGATTAATTGCAAAGGCGAAGCGGGTCGTTATGTCATTCATGAAAATAATTTGGAGTTAGAACCAATCACTTTTACTGAAGGATTAAAAGACCAATTGTTTGAATTGACAACACAATTACAAGAATGGAATCCAAATTTTGTACGTGGTGCGTATCGCGATACCTATATGTACATCTCATACCGAATAGAACATGGAAACATTACCGAAATACTTCCTTAGTTTAGCAATCGTTTTGTGTTTGTTTTCGTGCGAAGACGAAATCGACCGAAAAAAACGTGCGTTGGACAGTTTTCACTACGGAATGCAGCACTATCAAGGAACCGAAGAAAGCATCAACGCGTTTGCAAGAGCCGTAGAACTCGATCCGACACATGCAGAATCGTGGCGCGAATTGTCGATTCCGTTCTTAAAAAGAGGCATGCCACACTTGTGGAAACCGTATATAGACAAAGCGGTGGAACTCGATCCAATTACGTGGCAAGGCTATCGCGGATATAATTATTTGTGGTTTTATCGCGATTATAAAAGTGCCATTGCTGATTTTGATGCAACAGATACCTTAACGCCAAATTTTACTGATGCGCCGCAAGGTCACAGCGTCGATTATTGGCGTGGTATTGCGTATTTAGGCTTGAAAGAGTATGACAATTGTATTGCCTATTTTGACAAACACATTCAAAAAGAAACCGAAGAAACTGGCGAAGATTGGGTAGAACATGAAGCGTTTCTGTATCGTGGTATTGCGCATTATGAAAAAAATAAAACACAGTTTCATTCCATTTACAATCCGAAAATTTTTGAAGCTGCGTTAAACGATTTTAACACGATTTTGAAATACAATTCAGATTTTGCGGATGCAAACTATTACAAGGCACTGACATTGTTTGAAGAATGCAAACTGTTACAAAAAGAAATAAAAATAAACAGTTTTCGCGACAGTAATTTGTTACACAGCCCAACTCCTCAAGAAATCTTAGCAAAGAAAAAATCAGAAGCGGTCAAAACCATTCAAAAAGGCTTGGAAAACTTTCAAAATGGCTATTCGGTTCGGCGTCCGTATGTAGAAACCATTCGTCAATTGTATTTGGAAGATTTTATAAACCTGCAAGCGAAATTGGAATCGATGCATTAGATTTGTATTTTTAAAAGATACAATCGCAACATGCCAACGAGCAAAAAATCACGTTTTACACGTTTTCTGATTTGGAGATACAAACATATTTCCAACAAAAACTTTGTATATATCTTAGGCGTGTTGGTAGGTTTGAGCTCTGGTTTGGTGGCGGTAACCATAAAAAACATTACCTTTTCCATAGAAGCATTGCTAGAAAACGGCATTATCTTTTCTAAAAATCAACTCTACTTTATTCTGCCAACTATCGGATTGTTTTTAGTATATATTTTATTGCGATATGTATTTAAAAAAGAAACAGAACATGCCATTTCGTCCATTTTGTACGCGCTTTCCAAGCGAACGGGCATTATGGAAAATCATAAAATTTACATTCCACTCATTACGGCACCACTCACAGTAGGTTTTGGTGGTTCGGTCGGATTGTTAGGACCAGCCGTTGCTTCGGGTTCGGCAATTAGTTCTAGCATCAGTAAGTTATTTCATATTGATAACAAAACACGCATGTTGTTGATTGGTTGTGCGGCAGCAGGCGCTATTTCGTCCATCTTTAAATCGCCCGTAGCGGCTATTATTTTTGCCATTGAAGTATTCAGTCTCGATTTAACCTTAACTTCGTTAATTCCCTTATTATTGGCGTCGGTTTCAGCAGTGGTGACTTCATATTTTTTCTTGGGAAATGAAAACTTGTTCAATTTCAATCTGACAGAACAGTTTCAACTCGGCGACATTCCTTTTTATATTTTGCTTGGCGTCGGAACTGCTTTTGCGTCTATTTACTTTACCAAAATGCATTTTGCCATTACGAAATTTTTTGGGCGCTTTCGCGAGAAAAAACATAGACTCATTATTGGCGGATTGACTATTGGTGTGATGCTCTATTTCATTCCACCACTGTATGGAGAAGGTTTCGGATTCATTACAGATTTGTTAGATGGCAATCACATCAAAGCACTTGGAACAACGCCGCTAGATGCCTATATTGACAATATTTGGGTAGTCATTGTGCTACTGATTGGTATCACCATTTTTAAAGCCATTGCCATGACCACCACTTTTGCCGCTGGCGGTTCGGGTGGAATTTTCATTCCGACACTAGTGATGGGAAGCGCGCTGGGAAATGTCGTTGCCAAAGTCATCAATCAGTTTGGATTTAACGTTTCAGAGTCCAATTTTACCTTAGTCGGCATGGCTGGATTGATTGCTGGAGTTATTCATGCACCACTAACCGCTATTTTCTTAATTGCGGAAATTACGGGCGGCTACGATTTGTTTGTACCGTTGATGTTAACCTGCGCGATTTCGTTTTTATTCACCAAAAACATCTTACATTATACCATTTACACGCGCGAATTGGCAGCTACAGGCGATTTACTCACGCATAACAAAGACGAAACTGTATTGACGTTGATGGCATTGGACAGTGTTATTGAGAAAAACTTTAGTGTCATTCATCCCGAAATGAGTTTGCGAACCATGTTGCATGAAGCGGTTGCAAAATCGAAGCGCAATTTGTTTCCTGTAGTAGATGACGATGATAATTTGGTGGGAATTATTTTGTTGGATGATATTCGCGAGTTTATGTTTGATACCGCATTGTACGATTCGCTTCACGTAGATGACATCATGCACAACGCGCCCGATTATATCATTTACGAAGAAGACAATATGAAATCTGTAATGAAAAAGTTTCAAGACAGTAGCGCTTGGAATTTGCCAGTATTAAAAGATGATAAATATTACGGATTCGTCTCAAAATCTAAACTATTAACCGCATATCGCCGAAAGTTGATTACTTTTACGAGATAATTAATAAGGTCGAAAGCATTTTAAATTCTATTAAAGTGAGTAATACAATTATAAAATACATTTTAATCGTTCTTATCATCGCACTTTTAGGTGTGGGAATCTTTGCCTATACGTACGAATTTGCCGAAGAAGACTTCGATAAAAAAGTCATGGGCATCTGTATTTTAATCTTTTCTTTTATTTGGATGCCGCTCTTTATTTACTATCGTTATAAAGATAAAAAGAAGGAAGATTTTATACTTTCCAATGAAAAATTGAAAGAAATGAACGACTACGGACGAAAAGAATAACACAAAAAACACCAGCGATTTGCATCAGTTGTCCTTGAAAAATGTTAACTTAGGTATCTATTAATTTTATTTTATTTCACAAATGACTGGTACAGTTAAATTTTTCAATGAAGACAAGGGCTTTGGATTCATTACCAACGACGACACAGGAAGAGACATTTTTGTTCATGTTTCCAACTTAAATGGCTTAGTATTAAATTCGGATGACAGAGTTTCGTATGAAGAAGAAGAAGGCCGAAAAGGGATGGTTGCAGTTCAGGTACAAATTATTGAATAAATTTTTTGAACAACCCACTTAAAAAGCTATGCGCGCAATATGAATTGCGCGTTTTTTTATTAATTTTTTAACGTGAGTTCGATATAACTATTTTATTATGTAGCAGATTATCAATAGATTACATTCAATGTCAAATCGAGCGCAGTCGAGATTCCTTTGAAGTTATTAATTCTTAGCTGTTCTCGACTGCGCTCGAACTGACAATTAGTTATTTCTCAGTGAATTATGAATTACATAGTGATTTCTTAGGTAGAACTCACGTTAATTTAGATTTCGCTTTTGAATAAAAAACCTTTTAAGCAATTGTGAAGCTTCTTCTGCTAGTACGCCACCTTTCATAACTGTTTTCGGATGCAGTTTTGTTTGCAAATTGATGCATCCGCGTTCCGTATCGCGCGCGCCATACACAATGTTTGAAATCTGACTCCAATACAACGCACCTGCACACATTTGACACGGTTCAAGTGTTACATATAAGGTACATCTTTTAAGGTATTTTCCACCTAAAAAATTTGCGGCTGCCGTAATGGCTTGCATTTCAGCATGAGCCGTCACGTCGTTTAGTGTTTCTGTTAAATTATGTCCTCGGGCAATCACTCTATTGTCAATCACAATCACCGCGCCTACGGGAACTTCTCCTTTTTCAAAGGCAAATTCGGCTTCTTGCAGCGCTTTTTTCATAAAATAGGTATCGTCAAAGATGTTTTCGAGTTGCATACTAAAAAAATTGTATTGCAAAACTACTAAGTTTTTAGTGAACCCAATTCTAAAATCGTAATTTTACCATTCTAAATGCGTCCATGAAAAAATTACTTTCACATATCAATTCGCCCAAAGATTTGCGAAAACTTTCCAAAGAAGCGTTGCCACAAGTAGCGAAAGAATTGCGTGAGTTTATTATTGATATTGTGGCTGTAAAAGAAGGACATTTAGGCGCTAGTTTGGGTGTGGTGGAATTGACAATCGCCTTGCATTATGTGTTTAATACGCCCAATGATTTGCTGGTTTGGGATGTAGGACACCAAGCATACGGACATAAAATTTTAACGGAACGACGCGACATTTTTCATACCAATCGTCAAAAAGAAGGTATTTCAGGCTTCCCAAAACGTAGTGAAAGTATGTATGATACGTTTGGCGTGGGACATTCGTCCACGGCGATTTCTGCGGCGTTGGGAATGGCGATTGCTTCCAAACTACAAAACAACTTTTCAAAACAACATATCGCCGTGGTTGGCGATGCTTCCATTGCCAGCGGAATGGCGTTTGAAGCGATGAATCACGCAGGTGTTACGGATACTAATATTTTGATAATTCTGAATGATAACGCGATTGGAATTGACCCAAGTGTGGGTGCATTAAAGATGTATCTGACGAATGTCAAAAAAGGCATACAAAAACAAGACAATATTTTTGAAGCGTTGAATTTTAACTATTCTGGACCAATTGACGGACATGATATTGCGGCTGTTGTTGCTGAATTGGAACGCTTAAAATCAGTCAGTGGTCCTAAATTTCTGCATGTAATTACAACAAAAGGAAAAGGATTGCAAAAAGCAGAAGAAGACCAAGTAAAATATCATGCACCTGGAAAGTTTGATAAACTTACAGGCGAATTGGCTCCGAAAAACACGTCACATTTACCGCCGAAATTTCAAGATGTGTTTGGACATACGATTGTGGAATTGGCCCGTAAAAACGGAAAAATTATCGGAATTACACCTGCGATGCCCACGGGAAGTTCCTTAAAGTTTATGATGGAAGCAATTCCTGAACGTGCCTTTGATGTCGGAATTGCTGAGCAACACGCAGTCACGTTAGCTGCAGGAATGGCAACACAAGGACTGATTCCGTTTTGCAATGTGTATTCTACGTTTTTGCAACGCGCGTACGATCAAGTGATTCATGATGTGGCATTGCAAAATTTACCTGTGATTTTTTGTTTGGATAGAGCAGGTTTGGTTGGTCAAGATGGTGCTACGCATCACGGTGTGTTCGATTTGGCATATTTGCGATGTATTCCAAACCTCATCATTTTTGCGCCGTTGGATGAAATTGCCTTACGAAACATTATGTATACAGCACAAATTGGTTTGGAACATCCGATTGCGATTCGTTATCCGAGAGGTCGCGGAAGTTTGACCGATTGGAAACAACCGTTTTCGAAAATAGAAATAGGAAAAGGTCGCTGTTTGCGAAAAGGTTCAAAAGTTGCGGTGTTGAGTATTGGTCATATTGGAAATCAGCTGCAACCTATTTTAGAAACTATTGATACCGACGCACAGATTGGTTGGTACGATATGCAGTTTGTAAAACCATTAGATGCAACATTACTTCATGAAGTGTTTGCAAGTTATGATACGATTGTCACGCTGGAAGATGGTGTCATTAAAGGCGGATTTGGAAGTGCTGTGGCAGAATTCGCATCACAATATCAATATAAAAATACTTTACATTTTCGAGGAATTCCTGATGCGTTTATTGAACATGGAACGATGGAAGAGTTGTATGAGGAATGTGGTATTTCAGAGCGTAAAATAACGGAATTTTTGAGTTCACTATTATAATGTAAGACTATTTTTAGATTTTTTAGACTCGCTTTGCTTTAGATTTTTAGACGATTTTCAAAAAATAGCATCTTGCGAAAGCAAAACAACTAAAAGCGAAGCTTTTAAAGACATTGATACATTTTCAAATTAACACATTGCTACATTAAAATCACCGTTCCCAACGGTCACTTTTTTCAATGAGTTGTTTTAAGATATCCATGTTTACGTCTTCTAGTTTTTTGATATACAAACACCCTTTTCCAATTGAGTATTTCCCTAGATTTTCCAATAATTCGGCTTCGGTTTTTACATCGTACATCATGTATAAGGATAAGTGTGCTTTTCCAGGCGAAAATCCTGTGTTGAACCACTCAAATTCGTCTCCATTTTTTCGTTGATATGAATATTTTCCGTAACCAATGATACTCGTTCCCCAAATTTTAGGTTCTTTTCCTGTGACTTCTTTAAATACTTCGAGCAATACCTTTGCATCTGCTTTGCGCTTTTCGTTGGAAATAGCTTCTACAAAAGCATATACATCTTTGTCTGTTTGAGAATTTACCAATGTTTTCTTTGCCATGATTGAAAAGGTTTACAATGATTTGTATGCCACTTGTAACTTAATTTTCGTTTTGAGTGGCTTCTGTTTTTAGTTTTTCTTGTTGTGCTTCTTTTTTCTTTTTACTGCTAATAATATAGCCAATTATGGCAAGAAATAATAAAATATAGATGACTCTTCTTCTTTTGGTTGCGTTCATGATTGTAAAATCTATGATGTATTTGTTGTGAAGTTACTGTTTTTTGGAAAACGAAAAAAGACTGTTTCGGGAGACATAAAATTATATCTTTTGAAACAGTCTTTAAATTATAATATTGCTGACTATTTAACGTGAGTTCGGTATAAGTAATCTTATATTTAACTGACTTTCAAATACTTGCAATAAATGTCAAATCGAGCATTATCGTAGATACCGAGATTCGATTGAAAAGCACCGTTTTCTAGTGTTCTCGACTGCGCTCGAAGTGACAAAGAGTTATTTATCAGTAAATTACGAACAACATGACGATTTCTTACGTCGAATTCACGTTATTTACTGAATCACTATTTTTTGTGTTTTAAGTTTATTGTTTTGTTGAATTTTCAAAATATAAACACCTGTTGCCAATTCCGATAGGTTCAAGCTTGATGGTGAATTTCTACTCAAATCCAATTGCTTTACGCTGGCTTGTTGTCCTGCAATCGTATATGCCGTAATAGTTGTTTTTCCACTATCGTTAGCTTTGATGGTCATGTTTCCATTCGAAATTGTCGGATAGATAGAAAAATTATTGTCCGCCGTAAATTCTTCTGTACTTAATACGCCAGGCAAGAATTGTCCTGTAAAGAATCCTCTTCCGTGCGTAGTTGCCAATACGGTATTGTCTATGGTTCGTAAATCCAAATCTAACACAGGCACAGAACGCATTCCATTATCTGAGCGTACCCACGTTGGGTTTGCCGTATTAAAGTTTGACGATCTCCAAACACCTAATTCGGTTCCGATGATAACCTCAGCGCCGTTTGCTACTAATGGATTGACTAGAATCGCTTTTACGGGAATGTCTGGCAAGTTTCCATCTTTTTGTTCCCACGTAACACCAGCATCTGGAGAATACCATACGTTGTTTACGCCGTAGTTATGGAACGTTACGTATAAATCATCTTCCGTTTCTCCGAATTCAATATCAGAGATGCTTCCTACAAAACCAGCATCTTGAATGTTTGACCAAATTCGAATCGTAGTTAATGCCGCTTCAATTTTTAACAAACGTCCGTTGCGAAGTCCTGCATACAGTGTTTGTCCGTCTGCAGAGGTTTTAAAAGCAGTTGGACTGCTATTGAGTAAAGCGTTCGTCAAATCTGTTCGTACAACGTTAGAACCGCCGTTAGTAATGTTTGTAAACTGACCGATTCTAGCTGTTCCGCCCAGCGTAGTATTGGCATAAAATGTATTGGTATTTTTGTCCAATTCTGCCACATTGATAAAACCTCCTTCATTTGCATTGGCAATAAAATACGCGCCTGAAAAGTTCAATGTAGGATATGGAATAAATGCGTGACTTAAAAATGGAAAAGACGCAATCATATAACCGTCGTTAAAATCAATGGCTGTGTAGGCTCCGTCACCTCCTAAAAATTCTGATAAACTGTTGACACCAGCATTCGCATCAAGTGCGATTAAACTTCCGTTGTCTTGCGTTCCTCCTGCAAAATCATCACCATCAGCAATATCGCCATCAGCAATATCTCCGTAGTAAAACTGTGTGACATTGTAGTTTAAATTTCTTGGCACAATGGCATTGGCGTTTCCTGCGGAGTTGAAAATATCTGCACTGTAATACACGCCTCCATCATTTCCTATGATTGCTTGTGTATTATCGTTTGGACGGAATACAATTGCATGTTGATCGGCATGTACTAAAGACGCTGTAATATTTTGTTGTCCGCCGCCTGTTTGCCATTTTGAGAGTTGCTCCCATTCAGAATTTGTGTTGTTAAATTTGAACAAATCAATTCCTCCTACGTATAAATTGTCATTATTATCTACTTCAATAGGCAAATTGTAAAAGGCTTGTTGTCTTGTATAATCTGAAGCAGGAATTCCATTGTCAGCATCATCTGGTTCTGTGAGGAGCGTTATGGTAGCAAAACTATCGGTAGTTTGATATAAGTTTGCCTGCGATCCACCGCCGACATCTGCTGCTACCCAAAACGTTCCCGCTGTTGTTGATGAAGGTTCTAATTCGGTACGTTGTGTATTTGGTAAAGTAAATACTGAAGTAAACGTAATTCCATCTGTAGATGTTAAAATTTCTCCTCCATTGTTTCCAAAGAAATCACTTGTGGTTGTTAACCAAATATCGTTATTGATATCCAATTCGATATCGTTTGGATTTTTATAGGCTCCATTCCCAAACTGAATGGGAAAACGTGACCAGTTTGTACCGCCGTCATCCGATTTGTACAATCCTCTTTGGTCAAATCCTAAGATATTGAAAGGAACTCCCGATTCTCTATACGGCGCACTTGCTATAGCGGCATAAATTTCCGTAGTTCCGTTATTGTCTCTTGCCACTACATCGTTTACATAAAAAATTCCATCAATAGCAACATTTCCACTTATGTTAGAGGTTGTTCCAAAGTTTCCGCCTAAGACTTGCTGCCATGTGACGCCTCCATCAGTAGATTTGTAAATTCCTGAACCTATGGCAAATCCTGACGTGTACGATTCTCCAGAGCCTAAATACATGGTGTTGGAATCATTTGGGTCAGAAACAATTACCGTTACCGAAATATTGTCTGGCAATCCTGTTACCAATTGCCAAGACGAATTGACATCGGTAATATCATCATTTACCCACAATCCACCCGAAACGCCACCGGCGAATACACGTGTATAATCGTCGGCAGGATTGGCATTGTTGATATCGTTTGGATCAAAGAGCAAGGCGCGTGTACGACCACCAATATTGTTGGGTCCACGTTCTACCCAATTATTGTCTGCTGCATCGCCTGGCGCGCGTCCTTGCAATTGAAATTGCTCTATTTCGCGCTCAATTTGAGGAAGCAACTCAGGTGTTGGTCGCCCCAAGCTTGGATTCATAGTGAGTTCCCACACTTGTTCGTTATAGGCATTTGGCGGTAAGCCTTTCGCTTTGCGTTCTTTTCTAGATAGTTTTTGTGTTTCCTTGTACGGACTGTTTGCTAAGAAGTTGGCATGCTTTTCTCGCAATTCTGCTGCTGAAAGACTTTTTTCTTCCGCAGCAGCGAACTCGTCTATAAAAATATAGCCAAGCACAGCGAGCAACACAAAACCGATAGCAAGTCCTTTTTGAGTTGTTTTTTTCATAATTTTTTCTTTTTCTTTTTTCTTTTTTGGAGATGACTTCTCTACATTATTCGATGACGATTTTAGTAGATTCTACGAAGTTTTCTCCTGCAATTTTTAAGATATATAATCCTGATTGTAGATGATCTACATTGATATTGGCTGTTCCTGTAAGATTGATTTTTTTCGAAAATAAATTTCTTCCGTTGATATCAAATATGCTTACAGACACATCTCCTAAGTTTCTCGCCGCTTTGATGTTGAAACTTCCTTTTGATGGATTTGGATATACTGAAAACGCATTGTTTACAGCAACATCATTTACGCTTAATATGTCAGCAACTACTAAATTATCTATGACAGCACCTTCGTTATTCGTGTTTTGATCTGTCACTAAAACAAATCTAAACACAATACTTGATTCGTTGTTGAATGCAGATAAATTGTATTTGTATTCTTTCATGGTGGTATCGGTTCCTGTCCATTGCGAGCCAATACAGTTGAAGCAATCGGTATTTCCTGAAGAAGCAAAGGTTCTGTCACTATTGTACCAATCTGGATCGGTAGCATCACCCAAAACATTCCAATCTACGCCACCATTGGTTGAATATTCTACGTATAAATAATCCCAGTTTTGCTCAATATCGAACGCCATATCAAATTTTAGCGTCGGATTGGCAATTCCGTTCAAATCATAACAATCAGTAACAAGATAGCTTCTCGTGTTTTGGAAATAATCTCCATTTAAATTGGTTGCGTATACGTTTCCGCTTAGCGTTGTAGTAGCAAAAACACTTCCTGATTGATTGTAAACACCTCTACTCCACAATTGCGGAATACCATCAGCATAGGTAAGTAGCTCATCATCTGCGTTTTCTAAGTCATATACATCATCTACTGCGCCAATTTCATTCACGCGAATGGCAAACCCTTCTTGGTTGTTGGACGCATCGCCATCATTTAGTAAATCGACTGAAAAGCTTAACGCGTGCAATCCTTTGGTGAGTGTAATTGCTGGAAGATCAATATCTGTAGTACTTCCCACAGGAATGCTTCCGTTATAGGTAAATGTGTTTACGGAACCACCGTCAATAGTGTAATTGATATCCAAGGTTGTAATGTCGGTCGTAACTCCAGAGTTTTCCACACGGACTCTTGGTGAATAGGTATTTAATCCACAGTGAATTTCAGGATCGGTAACAGATACCAATCGCGCATCCGTTGCTTGTGCTACGTACTGATTTCCAACGTTTACCGCAAAAAATGCATCTTGTGTTGCAATGGCTTCTGGACTGTTAGAGCCGTATAAACTTAGAGCTACTTCTACTGCCGCGTTTCTAGTATCTAAGAAGGTACTGTTTGGCGTGAGGTAGTCGCGCAATACCAAATATGCAATTTCTTCTGCTTTTTGCATTCCGATTCCAGTAACATTGAATGGATTGAAGACATCGTTTGTTCCAGAACCTCCTTGTACCAGTAAGTAAAACCAGTAATTTAACACACCGCTGTTACTGTGTACGCCACATTGGTCATTGCTATTGTTTGGTGTTGGGCAACCTGCAGTCGAAGTTGGTCGCCAATTGGCACCTTCGTACGTATCTGGATCACCAAATTGGTTGGGATTGCTCATGCTTCGAATTCCGATGCCATTAGGTGCAATATCTTCTCCTATTTGCCACGTTTGCACATTCGGATTTAGGTCATCGCCATTTCCTTTCGCATAAAATTCAATAGCTGCGCCCCATAAATCTGAGTAGCCTTCATTGAGTGCGCCAGATTCTCTAGCATATACCAAGTTGTTGGCAAATTGTGTAACTCCGTGTCCAATTTCGTGTGCGCAAATATCAATACTTGTCAACGGATCAAATCCGCCGCCACCATCACCATACGACATTACTGAACCATTCCAAGCGGCATTTACCCAACTTGCTCCGTTTTGTGGATTGGCTACGTGAATATAGCTTCGCATGGCAAAACCGTTGCCGTCAATTCCGTTTCTTCCGTGCACGTTTAACCAATAGTCATACGATTGCATAGCGCCCCAATGTGCATCTAGCGCAGCGTTGTCTAATCCTGGAAGTGACCATACATTGTCTGCATCTTCAAATTCGGCAAAGTTGTTTATGTATCCGCCACCAAAAGGTACGTTTTGCGCATCTCGTGTGTACACACTTCTTGAGTCATCATTTAGTGTGTACATTCCGCTCGTTTCTAAGCGTGTTTCAATATCTCTTAATCCACTGTAACTTGTTTGCGCAGAACCTGTCACAAACAAATTGGTCGCTGTTTTTGCTTTTAGATTGTTTGGATTGTTGAAATACTCACGTCCTTCATTGTAAGCGTGTTTGATGATTTTATTATTGAATAAAATGTTTCCGTTTTGCGCATCTACATAAACTTCGCCTCTACTCACTGGTTGTGTAGCGTACATGTCAAATTTGTAAGCCAAGTTGAGCAAGCCAGAGTACTCATTCATTTCTGGTAATAAAACCAATTCGCCTTCAGGTTTGCTGTAATTGATAGCTGCTGCTTCCGCAGGATTTGACCATAAATATTCTTGTGCACCAACAAACGCTTTTGCTTTTTCAAATGCTTCTTGCGGAGATAAGGTTGGAGTTACATTTACACCAAGTCCATTGTACACTTCGCCATTAATACTTTTTACTGCATTATTTTTTGAGTGCATAATCAACGTACCAAATTCTACTTTGATTCCATTGTAATATTGTTGCATGCGCTCATGCTTCATTCCTGTACGGTCTTGGTTGACTGTAATTGTTTGGAATGTGTGATTGTCGTCTACATTGAACTTTTGTAAAAATGTTCTTTGCGCTTCTTCCGAAGAAACGTGTGTAGTAAACTTGATGGTTTTGTTGACAGAAACTGCCTGTTGCGCTTTTAGTTGCATCGCGCACAAGGCACATAAGATGAGAATTCCTGCTTTAATGTAATTTGAATACATAATTTAGTTAGTAATAATAGGGTTAAGAGGCTAATATTTTTGTTTATACTGTTTTGGCTGTGAGCTTATTGAACAATAATACTGCCTGACTGTCGGAGAGTCTGGAAATATAATTCGTTACGTTCATCAGTCGATGGTATAAATGATTTGTTTTATAGTCTACTGTTTCTGGTAAAACTTTCAAAATCAATTTGTCATAGCTAGATAATGAATCGTTGTGATGATTCTCTACTGCAGAAATAAAGGTGTTTAGTAAGTGCTGCAATACATGATATCCTGTTATTTCTTTTTCGATGACTTCTTCGCTTTTGTAAATTTTTTCGAAACTAATTTTGATAATATCTTCAATCTGTGCTTTGTACTTGCTCTTCTCCATAATACCTACGGAAAAATCGCCTGCACGGATTGCTTCTTCGTTTTCTAGAAAAATTCGCACCGCATCTTCAATGAGTGTATTGATAGATAAAGCACGTAAGTAACTCAACCGATCTTCTCGGTGTTGTAAGGCGCTGTATTTTTCTTTGTGAATGGTGTCGCGCACTAAATTGATTAAGTATTCGAGCGCTTTTTCTTCTTGAATTAAGCCAAGATTGATTCCATCTTCAAAATCAATAATTGTATAACAGATATCATCGGCAGCTTCTACCAAAAATGTCAATGGATGTCTGGCGTAGCGAATGTCATCACCTTCACCTTGTTGTAGTAAACCCAATTCGTTTGCCACATCGGTAAATGCTTCTTTTTGCGATTGGAAAATGCCGTATTTTTTATCGGCAATATGTTTTGTTGGTTTTTTTGGTAACGATTGCTTCGGATATTTCATAAAAGCGCCCAAAGTGGCATAGCTTAAACGCAAACTTCCGTCGACACCTTTTCGGTTTTCGGTTAAAATTTTAAATCCGTTCGCATTTCCTTCAAAATCGCATAAATCTTGATATTCTTTTGCCGTTAATTTTGATTGAAATTGCGTGCCGTTTCCAATTTTGAAATATTCACCAATAGCACGTTCGCCCGAATGTCCAAATGGCGGATTTCCAATGTCGTGTGCTAAGGCAGCGGCGGCAACGATGGCACCAAAATCGTTGAATTGAAAACCGTGCACTTCTTGTAAGTGCGGATATTTTTCTAAAAGTTTTTTCCCAACTTTTCTTCCCAAACTTCGTCCTACGACAGAAACTTCCAAACTGTGAGTAAGTCGCGTGTGTACAAAATCGGTTTTAGACAATGGAACGACTTGCGTTTTGTCTTGCAAACTGCGAAAAGCGGATGAAAATATGACCCGATCGTAATCTACTTCAAAACCCAATCGGGTTTCGTCTTGCTCTTTGCGCAAGCGCTTGTGGGTATCTCCATGACGTTTAAGAGAGAGTAGTTGTTCCCAATTCATTAGAAAAATAGCATTTTTACGTGCAATATAGCACATTAATATTGTAAATACCAACACATATATTCTAAACAGTTTATAAAAACAATTCCCTAAAGTAAAGTTATATTTCTGTGGTTTTTCAGTTATTTAGTATCTTTAGCGACGCCATAGGCAACAGTTAAGATATAACCTTATGGTAACATTACATTTGACAACACTTTTGATATTTGTAAATTATTTTTTTTAAAATCCTCGTATGGACAATATTTACTTACTGATGATCATTGCGTTGACTATTTTGGCGATTGCCGATTTGGTCGTTGGAGTTAGTAATGACGCAGTAAACTTCCTGAATTCTGCAATTGGTTCAAAAGCCATTTCTTTTAAAACAATTATGATTGTAGCCAGCGTTGGTGTTGCCGTCGGTGCTATTTTTTCAAGCGGTTTGATGGAAGTCGCCCGAAAAGGAATTTTTACGCCCGAACAGTTTCATTTTCATGAAATCATGATCATTTTCATGGCAGTAATGATTACGGATATTTTGCTGCTCGACTTTTTTAATACGCTCGGAATGCCTACTTCTACTACGGTTTCCATCGTTTTTGAATTGCTTGGAGCTGCGGTTGCCATGGCACTTATTACAATTAGTAAGAAAGGAGACGGATACGATACGCTTCTTGAATATATCAACACTTCCAAAGCTACTGAAATTATTGTCGGCATTTTATTGTCTGTCGTCATTGCGTTTACGATTGGTGCTGTCGTGCAATGGTTTTCACGTTTGTTGTTATCCTATAATTTTAATGAAAAAGCACGTTGGATTGGCGCTTTGTTTGGCGGATTTGCCTTAACAGCGATTACCTATTTTATTTTTGTAAAAGGAATAAAAGGAACTTCATATGCCAATAAAATTGTAGATACAGCATCTTCTCTAACGCTGAAAGACTTTTTAGAAGTGTATGTGTTACAAATTGTAACCATCAGTTTTGTGGCTTGGTCAATTATTTCTTATGGCGTAATGTCGCTTCTCAAAGTAAATATTTATAAACTCATTATTGTTATTGGAACTTTTGCCTTAGCACTCGCATTTGCAGGAAACGACTTGGTAAACTTTATTGGTGTTCCAATTGCGGGTTGGCAAGCGTTTGAAAAGTTTATGGAAAGCGGTTTTGCTGGTGGCGATATTGTAGCAGCAGCAAAAGATTTTGAAATGGGCTTTTTAGGAAAAACGGTAGAA
Source organism: Kordia periserrulae (assembly GCF_003054265.1). Classification (GTDB taxonomy): domain Bacteria; phylum Bacteroidota; class Bacteroidia; order Flavobacteriales; family Flavobacteriaceae; genus Kordia; species Kordia periserrulae. Next base: position 876,313 of record NZ_QBKT01000001.1, read on the forward strand.
ACACCGACTATTTTCCTAGTAATTGCAGGCTTTATCATGGTAATCACACTTTGGTTTTCAAGCAAAGCAAAAGCCGTAGTAAAAACGTCAATCGATTTGTCAAGTCAAGAACAAACAAAAGAACGTTTTCGACCAAATTCGTTGTCGAGAGGTTTTGTTCGTGCTTCTATTGGCATATCCACTGGAGTTTCTTCTATCATTCCAAATTCATGGCAAAAGAAGATTGACAAACAGTTTGCAACGCCACCAGTAAAGAGTTATAAAAATAAAAAAGACATTCCTGCATTCGACATGGTACGTGCAGCCGTAAATTTAATGGTTGCCAGTGTATTGATTTCTATTGCTACTTCTATGAAATTGCCATTATCTACTACCTACGTTACGTTTATGGTTGCGATGGGAACTTCGTTGGCAGATAGAGCTTGGGGCGCAGAAAGTGCCGTATATAGAGTGGCAGGAGTTTTAAATGTGATTGGCGGATGGTTCTTTACAGCTATTGTTGCTTTTCTAGCAGCAGGATTGATAGCCTTCTTATTGAACATTCACCTTCCAATCATGCTAGCGTTGTTGTTGAGTTTAGCAGCGTTTTTATTAATCAGAAACTACATCATTCACAACAAGAAAGCCAAAGAAGCAAAGGTTGAAGATAGCTTGAAGAAAGCTGAAAGCAGTTCGGTGCAAGGTGTGATTCACGAAAGTGCTGATACCATTGGAAATGTATTGAAAAGAGGAAATCGAATTTATACAAACGCCATTAACGGTTTGGCTAAGCAAGATTTGAATATGCTGAAGAAAAACCGTAAAAATATTTCCAAACTTTCTGATGAGATTGACGAATTGCGCGATAATATTTTCTTCTTTATTAAAAATTTAGACGAAGCCAGCAGCGTTGGCGCGAGTAATTTTTATATCAATATTTTAGGGTATTTACAAGACATTACACAGTCGTTGGAATACATTTCGAAAGCGAGTTTAAAACACGTAAACAACAACCATAAGAAGCTAAAATTCAATCAAATTAAAGAGTTGAAACAGGTTGATGAAGCTATGGAAACCTTGTTTAATAAAACGAAAGAATCTTTTGATTCGCGTTCGTTTGAAGATATAGAAGGTGTTTTGGTGAGTAGAGACGGCATTTTTGAATTGGTTCAACAAAAAATCCAAACACAGGTTGAACGTACACGCACAGAAGAATCGAGTCCGAAGAATACAACGTTGTATTTTAGTTTGTTGCTAGAAACCAAAGATTTACTGAATGCTACGATGAATTTATTGGAAGTATATTACAAAGAACACGATAGTTCGGTTGAGCCTGCTACGATTAAAGATAAAACGGATCAAGAGGAATAGTTCTTCAATGTAACAATTTTTCTATTTGAAAATGTAGCAATTGTTTTTTAATCGCTTTGCTACTAGATTCTAGACTTTTTTAGTTTTTTACATTCTTTCTGAGCAAAATTACGCCTTGCGCTATGCTTTGCGATGAAAATACTATCTTAGAGCAATCAAATGCTACACACATGCTAAAATCTGTCATCATTTCTATTTTTCTATGTATTTCTACGATTACTTTTGCGCAGGAAGTATCTGGAAAAGTACTTCTTGAAAAAGCTATCCAATATCATGACCCGAATGGCAATTGGGAAACGTTTAACGACACGTTGCACATTACAATGAAAACTCCCAAAAATCCTGATCGCGTGAGTATCATTCATATCAATTTACCAGACGAATATTTTTCTGTAAAAGCTACTCGCGGCGAGAAAACTACCGAATATACCATTGCGAAAGACCGTTGTGCGATTGCGTTTAACGGAAATTCCAATCTTTCAGAAGAAATCAAAAAAGAAAACAATCTCAGTTGCGAACGTGCCCATTTATACAAAAATTATTATACCTATTTATATGGTTTGCCCATGAAGTTGAAAGACGAAGGAACGCTTATTGACCCAAAAGTGCAACGAAAAACCTTTAAAGGCAAGGAATATATAGTCTTAAAAGTTACCTACAACGAAAGTGTTGGAAAAGATACGTGGTACTTTTATTTCAATCCGAAAACATACGCGATGGAAGTGTATCAGTTCTTTAAAGACGAATCTAAAAACGACGGAGAATATATTTTGTTAACAGACGAAAAGGTGATTAACGGAATTAAAATGCCAAAAAATCGTGCGTGGTATTATAATAAAGATGATGGGTATTTGGGAACGGATATATTGAATTAGATCGCTTCGCTGCTAGACTTGTTCTCGCGTAGGCGAGAATCTCTTAGACTATTTTGCTTCGCTTTGCTCGCGATTTTGATGTAACTGGAAAATCTTTATTATTATATTGTTAGACTTTTTAGACTTGCTTAGATAGTTAGATGGTTACGCTTTCTCTTTGTTATTTCTGCCTTCGCAGGAATCCACTATTATTTGATTCTCAAAGTATGATAAAAAACAAAAAGCTGGTACGAGTTTGCAACTCAGTACCAGCTTTGAAAATATAGTTGTCCTTTAACTTATTTTAAGAACCGCACATCAAACAATCGTCGTCTTGATTGCCTTTTGAACGCGCAATTAATTCCTTCATTTCTTCAGGTGTTAGTGGCTCTACTGCAATTGGTGCAGGTTTTGCCGCAGCAGTTTGCACAGAAATAGCACTAGCTGTTTCTGCCGCTACAGGCGCTTTTTTCACTTCTTTCTTCAGCGTAAACTTAATAGCGTCTACTGCCGATTTCGTACGCAAGTAATACATTCCTGTTTTCAATCCAGATTTCCATGCGTAGAAGTGCATTGATGTCAATTTCGCCATCGTAGCACCTTCCATAAACAAGTTCAACGACTGCGATTGGTCAATGAAATATCCTCTGTGGCGCGACATATCAATGATGTCTTTCATGCTCAATTCCCACACTGTTTTGTACAATTCTTTGATGTCTTGTGGAATTTCATCAATGTGTTGGATGGAACCATTCGCACGCATCAATTCTTGCTTTAAATCTTCCGTCCATAAACCTAAGTTTACCAAATCTTCTAGCAAATGCTTGTTTACTACGATGAATTCTCCAGACAATACACGTCTTGTGTAAATATTAGACGTGTATGGCTCAAAGCATTCGTTGTTTCCTAAAATTTGCGAGGTAGAAGCTGTTGGCATTGGCGCTACCAATAATGAGTTACGCACTCCATTTTTCAACACTTGCTTGCGCAATTTTGCCCAATCCCAACGTCCGCTGAGTTCTTCATCTTTAATGCCCCATAAATTGTGTTGGAATTCTCCTTTGGACATTGGCGAACCTTCATACGTTTGGTATGGTCCTTCTTCTTTTGCCATTTCCATAGAAGCCGTTACTGCCGCAAAATATAGCGTTTCAAAGATTTCTTGATTCAATTTTTTCGCTTCATCCGACGTAAATGGCATGCGCAATTTGATAAACGTATCTGCCAACCCTTGTACTCCCAATCCGATTGGACGGTGACGGAAGTTTGAGTTTTCTGCTTCTTTTACAGGATAATAGTTTCTGTCGATTACCCTATTTAAGTTTTTCGTTACGCGTTTCGTTACACGGAATAATTCTTTGTGATCGAACTCGTTTCCTTTTACAAACATTGGCAAAGCAATAGATGCCAAATTACATACCGCAACCTCATCTGGAGAAGTGTACTCCATGATTTCGGTACACAAATTCGATGAGCGAATCGTTCCTAAGTTCTTTTGGTTCGATTTACGGTTCGCAGCGTCTTTGTACAACATGTATGGTGTTCCTGTCTCAATTTGAGATTCTAAGATTTTCTCCCACAATTCACGCGCTTTGATAGTTTTTCTACCTTTTCCTTCCGATTCGTATTTTAGGTATAAAGCTTCAAACTCGTCGCTGTGCACATTGAATAGGTTTGGACATTCGTTTGGACACATCAACGTCCAAGCGCCATCTTCTTCTACTCTTTTCATGAATAAATCTGGAATCCACATTGCGTAGAACAAGTCGCGCGCGCGCATTTCTTCCTTTCCGTGATTTTTCTTTAAATCTAAAAAGTCAAAAATATCCGCATGCCAAGGTTCTACATAAATCGCAAACGAGCCTTTACGTTTTCCACCACCTTGATCTACATAACGAGCCGTATCGTTGTACACACGCAACATTGGTACAATTCCGTTACTCGTTCCGTTGGTTCCTGCAATATAGGAGCCTGTGGCACGTACATTGTGAATAGACAAGCCAATTCCACCAGCCGATTGAGAAATTTTTGCGGTTTGTTTGAGCGTATCGTAAATTCCGTCAATACTATCGTCTTGCATTGCTAATAAGAAACAAGATGACATTTGTGGTTTTGGCGTTCCAGAGTTGAATAATGTTGGCGTAGCGTGCGTAAAGAATTTTTTAGACATTAACTCATAGGTTTCAATCACTGCTTCTAGGTCGTCTAAGTGAATTCCAACAGAAACGCGCATCAACATGTGTTGTGGGCGTTCTACAATGTTGCCGTTGAGTTTTAATAAGTAAGAGCGTTCTAAGGTTTTAAATCCGAAATAATCGTATCCGAAATCACGGTTGTAGATAATGGTAGAATCCAAACGATCGGCATTATCCATGACAACTTTGTACACTTCATCCGAAAGTAATGGTGCTTTTTTACCCGTTCTTGGGTTGATGTATTCGTACAAATCCGTCATCGTTTCCGAAAACGACTTTTTGGTATTTTTATGTAAGTTTGATACGGAAATACGCGCCGCCAATCGTGCATAATCGGGATGCGTTGTCGTCATTGTGGCAGCAATTTCCGCTGCTAAGTTATCTAATTCTGAGGTAGTTACGCCATCGTATAATCCTTCAATTACACGCATAGCCACCTTTACAGGATCTACCAAATCGTTTAAGCCATAGCACAACTTTCTCACTCGCGCGGTGATTTTGTCGAACATCATTGGCTCCTTTCTTCCGTCTCTTTTTACTACAAACATACGCTCATCTGTTTTTTTTATTTTTCTGACTTTCGTTCAGAAAAGGGGTTAGTTATTTTACCAACTTTTCGGAAAAAGTTGGCATTTTGGGATATTATTATTGTTTTAAAATTTTAATTGCTAAGCAATCAAAATCAAAGGGATTTTCTTTTTAGAAATCAGCGTCAAAGCTAAATTTGTCTTTCTCTTCTTCTTTGTTTAAGACACCAGCTTTTTGGTATTCTGAAACTCGTTTTTCAAAGAAATTGGTTTTTCCTTGAAGAGAAATCATATCCATAAAATCGAATGGATTGGACACATTGTACTCTTTTTCACAACCTAATTCTTGCAACAATCTGTCAGTTACAAACTCTAGGTATTGTGTCATTAATTTAGCATTCATTCCAATCAAACTTACAGGTAAAGACTCTGTAATGAATTCGCGTTCAATATTTAATGCGTCAACAATAATACTGCGAATACGTTCTTTTGGAACTTTATTTACCAAGTGATTGTTGTGTAAATGCACTGCAAAATCACAGTGTACACCTTCATCACGAGAAATCAACTCGTTTGAAAACGTTAGTCCAGGCATAATTCCACGTTTCTTCAACCAGAAAATAGAACAGAATGCACCTGAGAAAAAGATTCCTTCAACGGCAGCAAACGCGATTAAACGTTCTGCGAAACTTGGCGATTCAATCCATTTTAAAGCCCAATCTGCTTTCTTTTTGATGGCAGGGAAATTTTCTATCGCTTTAAATAGGATGTTTTTTTCCTTTTCATCTTTCACGTAGGTATCAATCAATAATGAATACGTTTCTGAATGAATATTTTCCATCATGATTTGGAAACCGTAGAAAAATTTAGCTTCCGAATATTGTACTTCATTTACAAAGTTTTCCGCTAAGTTTTCATTTACAATTCCATCAGAAGCCGCAAAAAAGGCAAGAATATGCTTAATGAAATAACGTTCGTCATCATTCAATTTTGTATTCCAATCGGTCAAATCTTGGTGTAAATCAATTTCTTCCGCCGTCCAAAAACTAGCTTCTGATTTTTTATACCATTCCCAAATATCTGCATGTTTGATTGGAAAAATCACAAATCTGTCTTTGTTTTCTTGTAAGATGGGTTCTATTGCTGATGACATAAAATTATCGAGTTTTTAATGTAAAATTGGGTAAAAAGACTATTGTTTGATTTGGGAATAACAAAGATTGAAAAATGTATGCGAAAATGAAAGGGTAACTTATTCACAAAGTCTATGAGTTTTTAACAACACTACAGTTTTTTCTTACTTTTTTAACATTTCGCAAAATGGCATTTTTTACTGATTATCAACACATTAGAATATGCTATTTCCCGCTATGAGTGATAAAACAAGCGTTTTTCAAAAAAAATGGGAAAATGAGTTTATTGCCAATTAACGGCCTAATTTTTTTGCTGTACTTTCCAATTCGGCGTACCAATCTTCGCCAAATTTTCGAATCAACGCTTCTTTGACAAAAACATAAATAGGTACTTGCAATTCTTTTCCAAGCGTGCATGCATCGTCGCAAATTGGCCAACGATGATAGTTTACCGCAGCAAAATCACTGTACGCTTCTACACGAATAGGATATAAGTGACAAGAGATAGGTTTTTTCCAATCTATGATTCCTTTATTGTATGCTTGTTCGATGCCACACATCGCGGTATTTTTTTCGTCAAAGGTGACATACGCACATTCGGCTCCGTTGACTAACGGTGTTTCCAAATCGCCATTTTCACGCACAATATACGTTCCTTGTGCTTCAATGGCTTCAATACCTTCTTTTCGTAAAAAAGGTTGTATGGTTTCGTAAATGGCGTCAAGTTTTTTAATTTCTTCTTCATCTAACGGTGCGCCAGCATCACCTTCTACACAACAAATGCCTTTGCATGCGTTGAGATTGCACACAAAATCATTTTCAATAATATCTTCTGAAATAATGGTTTTTCCTATCTGAAACATGCCGCAAATATACTTTTTTCTAAGGTTTTAATTTCAGCTAATTACATGATTTTTTTACATCCACAATGTTCACTTTAATTTAACCTAAAAAACATGCTTTTTCACCTTATAAATTACTTTAAACATGTACTTTTGCGGCAAATTTAAAACGTATAGAAATGGACTTAGATTTTAAACAAATTCTAACGGCAAGTATGGTACTTTTTGCCGTAATCGATATTGTGGGAAGCATTCCAATTATTATTGATTTGCGCCGTAAAACAGGACACATTCAATCGGGAAAAGCGACGATTATTGCCGGTGTTATTTTGACCGTGTTTTTATTTGTTGGACAAAGTATGCTGAATTTGATTGGTATTACTGTAAGCCAGTTTGCCATTGCAGGTTCATTTGTATTGTTCTTTTTAGCATTGGAAATGATTTTGGGAATTACCTTTTTTAAGGAAGAGGATGAAGACGCGATGAAAGATGCTTCTGTGTTTCCAATTGCGTTTCCATTGGTAGCTGGACCAGGAAGTTTGACCTCTATTTTATCGCTTCGTGCAGAATTTAGTTCTGAAAATATCATTGTAGCAATTTTTGTAAACATGATTATCATGTTTATTGTATTGAAAGCTTCTGCAAAAATTGAGCGTTTGTTAGGACAAAATGGAATTCGTATTTTGAGAAAAGTTTTTGGAGTGATTTTGTTGGCAATTGCTGTGAAAATTTTCACTACAGGAATTCGCGATATATTTTTAATTCCTTCTTAGTTTCAGAAAAGACTAGGTTGCATCAAGTCATTTTAAAAACGAATACCGAGAAATATCGTATTTTAGCGGTTCGTAAAAATTGACAAAATCGCCAACGAGTGATGAAAAAGCGAAAATGCTTAAAAAGGACATACTTTTAAAGTTTGTCAGAAAAAATTAATAGAAAATTGCTATGAAAAAATTCTCATATATCGCTATTGTGATTGCTATTCTACTTAGCATTTACAGCGCAACCAAGCTAGATTTTGATAATTTATTAAAAGGAGATAGCATGGTGGCTGTTATCAGCATTGTAGCGGCTTTGTGTGCTATTTTGATTGTGCTGATTTATCTGACTTCCAAGAAGATTCAAGATAAAATAAACGACTCTAAGAAATAATGTTTGATGTACTTATAATCGGCGGTGGCGTTTCGGGCATGCAATGTGCGCTCGTATTGGGTTCTGCCAAAGAAAAACCATTTGCTACCGATAAAAAGATTGGTATTGTCATGCATCAACGTGCTTCACATTTGCAGAATGCATTGTTTAATAATGTATTAGGGTTGCCCGCAGGAAAAACAGGTGCGGAAATTTTGATTGAAGGACAGAAACAGTTAGCAGAAACCTATCCACACGTCACACAAATTACACAAGAAAAAGTACTAAAAATTTCAGGAGAAGCAGGCAATTTTCAAATCGTTACGAATAAAAAAACATACCAAAGTAAACTCGTAGTTATTGCACTAAATTACGCAAAACCTTTAACCATTGATGGCTTGGATGACTTCACTGCGCCACATCCAAGAGCTGCTGCTACAAAAGACAGAGTGTATCTTAAAAACAATGACCATGTAGTCAAAGAAGGAATGTATGCATGTGGAACGATTGCAGGTTGGCGTAGTCAATTTGCCATTGCGGCAGGAAGCGGCGCGCAAGTTGCCACCGATATTTTAACGCTGTGGAACGATGGAAATCACACGAAAGTGCATGATAAAATCTAGACTTTTAGACCGCTTTGCTATTAGATATTAGATTGCTTCGCTTTTAGCTATTTTTTAGGAATTGAAAGATTTAAAAATTAAATAATTGATACACTACTACATCAAAAAATTGCTACATTAATTACCGTGTAATTCAATCACTTTTTCAATCATTTTGTCGCCTTCGTTGAGTTGTTGTTGGTAACCATTGGTTCCGTACAATTGCTCTATATAGGTTGCTTTGATGTGACGCTTCATCTGCGGTGCATATTTTTCAATATAGATTCGCTGACCGCGCATTTCGCTTAGATAATTGGTGTATTCTTTGAGCAATTCATCCGTAATTGTGAAGTTTTGCATGAATTCTTCCTCAGAAATATCGGCATATTGCGCTCTGTCAGTTTCTAGCTTGTTAAAGACAAAATCGTCAATATAACCCACGATTTTAGTACGCAAACCACGTTCGAGTGATAATTCTTCTGGCGAACTCGTCAACGGCACAAATACATCTGGAATAATGCCGCCGCCACCATACACAATTTTACCTTTTGGTGTTTTGAATTTGAGCGAATCTGCTACTTTAATACTATCCATCGACTGCAACTCTCCCGATTTGAATCGATCGTAATATTCATCAAAATAGTCTTTATTACCATCTTTGTACGAGCGTTGAATGGAGCGACCTGTTGGTGTGTAATAGCGCGAAATTGTCAATCGGACTACAGAGCCATCGCCCAAAGGCATTGGACGTTGTACGAGTCCTTTTCCAAACGAGCGTCTTCCCACAATCACACCTTTATCATTGTCTTGCAATGCGCCCGCAATGATTTCACTTGCAGAAGCTGATTTTTCATTCATCAATACATAAACTTCGCCGCTTTCAAAATTGCCTTCCTCTGTGGCATAATATTTTTCAACTTCTCCTTTTTTGTTTTTGGTGAACAGAATCAGTTTTCCATCTTCGAGAAATTCATCCGCAATATCACGTGTAACGTCTAAAATTCCGCCTGGATTGTTTCGTAAATCCAACGCTAAATGTCGCGCACCTTTTGCTTGTAGATTGTTGAGTGCTTCTTCAAATTCTTCGTAGGTAGTTTCGGCAAAACGATTGATTTTGATATAGCCCAAATCGTCCGTCAACATATAATGTGCCACCACACTTTTGATAGGAACTTTAGCTCTTTTTAAGTCAATAAATAATTCTTCATCCGTGCTTTTGCGGTAAATTTTCAGCTTGACAGACGTATTTTCAGTACCTTTTAAGCGCGTGATAATTTGCGTATTGCGAAGATTTTTTCCGTACAAAGTATCGTTATCCGCCATCAAAATACGGTCGCCCGCTTTGATGCCTGCCGCTATACTTGGGCCACCTTCTAATGTTCGTACGACAGTTAATGTGTCATTAATCATATCAAAACGAATTCCGACGCCGACAAAATCACCTTGCATGTTTTCTGCCACGCGTTTTTCTTCTTCGGAAGGAATGTACACGGAATGCGGATCTAAGTTTTCGAGAATATTATTTACCGTTACATCTACAATGCTATCTACATCTACATCGTCTACATATTCATAATCGATGTAATCAATTAAGCGATTGAGTTTGTCTTTGCTTGTGTTGGATGAGAATAGTTTTTCGGGCGTCGCACTAAAATTTAACTTTCCGCCAATAAATACACCTGCTGCCACTGCGGCTGCAATGATCATAGGAAGTAAATATTGTGTTTTTTTGTTCAAAATATGTTTGTTTTAAGAAGCAGCAACTTCAGGAAGATGTTCTACTTCAACGCCTGCTTTTTGTAAAAATTGTATTCCAGAGTCGTCTTTATACGCATCTATGTACACCACTCGGGTAATTCCTGCTTGATGAATGAGTTTGCTACATTCTTTGCACGGCGACATCGTTATATACAACGTAGCACCGACACACGATTGCGTAGAGGCTGCTACTTTTAAAATGGCATTCGCTTCTGCGTGCAATACATACCATTTGGTGTAGCCTTCTTCATCTTCGCAAAAATTTTCAAATCCTGATGGTGTTCCATTGTAACCATCGGAGATAATCATTCTATCTTTGACAATAATCGCGCCAACTTGTTTACGCTTACAATACGAGAGTTTTCCCCATTCTTTTGCCATGCGCAAATAGGCATGATCATATTTTGCTTGTTTTTGTTTTGGCATGTGTAAATGTACGCTTTTGGAGCGAAAAAAAGCAACCGTTACGTTGCTTCTTGTCTTCTATTAACGAAGATATTAGGTTTGTGTTGGAATCACAATAGCTTCGTTGTTAATTTTTTACCAAAATTGGTTTTCACGGTTCTGAATGACATGCTATACATTCTGATTCTTCAGTGCCACACGTTTGTACTTCTGTACAGTTACAGGTACAAGTTCCTTCACAATCGGAACCTGCTACTGCGAATTTTCCGCCACGTAAATTGTGATAATTTAAGGTTGAAATTTGCTTTTTATTTAAGCTTAATTTCGAGATTTCTCTTTTTTTCATGTGTAATGAATTAATAGTTACTACGTTTCTAAACTATTAAATTACCATCACATCACAAAAAATTGATGTCTACAATGTGAAAAGCAATTCCCAATACAATTGATGAAATGACCATCACCCAATCTCTTTTAGAGAAACGGAATACGGTTTGAAACACAAAAGAAAGCACCAACACCACTAACACGACAATAATTTGTGCGGCTTCAATGCCTAACGCAAATTCTAACATTGGCAATAGCTTACTTTCTACTCCAGAAGTAATGGTTTTGAAATAGTTAGAAAAAGCCAATCCGTGAATCAATCCGAAGAATAACGCAACGACTAAGAGAATGACAATTTTCGTTTTGTTGTTGCTTTTTCCTGCAGTGAATATGTTGTATAACGCCGTGGCAATAATGGTCACGTAGACCAGTAATTCTGCCGTATTCGCTCGAACAGCAATGACATTGTACGTAGATAAAAGTAACGATATGGTGTGACCAATGGTAAAAATCGTCACAATCCAAAATACGCGCTTCCAATCTTTGAATAAGTAGGCAACTGTGAGGACAATCAAAAATAATACATGGTCGTAGCCGTTGAAATCTAATACGTGATTGAGTCCTAGTTTAAAGTAAATCCAAAAGTCGCTCATAAGTAATTGTAGGTTTTAAGGTTGGGGTTTATGTTTCAAACATACATTTTATTTTGCGATTTTAAAAACCGCGTTCTTCTTGCAATTGTTCGTAGGCTTTTTGGACACGTTGAAATTTTTCTTCGGCTCCTTTTACGTGTTCTTCACCTAAGTGTTGCAATTTGTCTGGATGATACTTTTTCGCCATTTTACGATAGGCTTTTTTGATTTCGTTAATCGTAGCCGATTTGTCAATTTCCAAAATGCGATACGCACTGTCAATTGGATTGTAAAACATGGCTTTGATCGATTGATAATCGCGATCATTGATGTATAAATATCCTGCTATTTTTTCAATCAGCTCTACTTCTTCTTCGCTTACTATTCCGTCAGCTTTTGTAACGCCAAATAGATAATGTAGCAGTTGCAAACGCGAAGAATGATCCATGTGCATTTGAATTTGCTGACATACTTGACGTGTAGAGATATCTTCCTTTTGCAATAAACCGTTGAACAATTTAAACGCATTATTTGCACGTTCTTTTCCGTACATTTTCACAAAATAATCGCGGACATAGTTTTTTTCCGATTGCGAGACTTCTCCATCCGCTTTCATCACAATCGCTGAAAGCACTAACAAACTCACTTCAAAGTCACCCGATTGTGTTTGCGATTGTTTTTCAGTAGTCGTTGTTCTAGGTCTTCTTCGGCGCTCGTAGGTTGGCTCGGGTCTTGGTCTACGACGTCTTTTGGAATCTTTAGGTTCGTCTAGTAATAATCCTTTTGAAGTTGCTTTGTCGACGGCTGCTCCAATGGCAAATCCGATAGCAGCACCAATAGGACCGCCCAATGTCCAGCCTAACGCGCCTCCAATCCAGCTTGCAAATCCACTCATATACTTGTTTTTTACCAAAGATACATTTTCCGAAGAAAAAATAATTGCCTGCGACTATATTTCTAAAAAATCAACAATTTCTTTGCGTTTTCTTTAACAAAAATCGCACAGTACAAATTCAGCCAGAAAAAACTTTATCCGTATCTTTGTACAAATTATTCATGAATTTAATTTAAAAGATTATGTATCCACCAGAATTGGTAAAACCAATGCGCGAAGATTTGACCGCAGTAGGTTTTGAAGAATTACATACGGTAGAAGCTGTTGACAATGCGTTGGCAAAGGAAGGAACAACGTTAGTAGTTGTAAATTCAGTGTGTGGTTGTGCTGCGGCAAATGCAAGACCTGGCGCACGAATGTCTTTAGATAATACTAAAAAACCTGATCATTTAGTAACGGTTTTTGCTGGAGTAGATAGAGAAGCAACAGATAAAGCTCGAAGCTATATGATTCCTTTTCCACCATCTTCTCCAAGCATGGCATTGTTTAAAGATGGACAGTTAGTACACATGTTAGAACGTCATCATATTGAAGGAAGACCAGCAGAAATGATTGCTGAGAACTTGAAAGATGCATACAACGAAAATTGTTAAAACGCTATCGAATACCTTATAAAAACCACGCTGATGCGTGGTTTTTTTTAATCTAAATGTCTTTTTACGTGAAGTTTATATCCTATATATTATCCAGTATCTACATGCTAGTTTTTGGATTGCTGTTGGTGATTTTTCATGGATTGCTTTGGCTTGGCACGACACTTGGCGGACGTGAAGGGCTTCATAGAGTTGCCAATGCACTGCAAATTAGCCTGATGTATGCGCACCTTATTTTGGGAGTTCGTTACCAGCTTCGCAATAGGTTTACTTTTGATACAGATAAACCGTTAATTATAGTTTCGAATCATCAGAGTATGAACGATATTCCGCCGTTGATTTGGATGTTTCGCAAACACTATCCAAAGTTTATCAGCAAAAAAGAATTGGGCAAAGGCATTCCGAGCATTTCGTATCATTTGCGAAAAAGTGGTGCCGCATTGATTGACCGAACGAATCAAAAACAGGCCATTGCTGAAATTATACGTTTTGCCAAATTGATTGCTGAAAACAAGTACGCAGGAATCATTTTTCCAGAAGGTACTCGAAGTCGTACAGGCATTCCAAAACCCTTTAAAACTACAGGGTTGGAAGTACTTTTTAAGTATATTCCCAATGCGCAAATTGTTCCTGTAACGATTAATAATTCGTGGAAAACCACCAAATACGGAAAATTTCCGTTAGGATTGGGTGCCAAAATTACCTTAGAAACGCACGAACCGATTTTATTGAGTGATTATCAAAAAAACAACTACAACGAATTGATTGCAACGCTTGAAAAAATAGTGACTTCGAAAATAATTACTGCATAATTTTTTACGTAATGACTTCATCCCAAAAAGAAAACATCCAAAAAACCATTGCTTTTGTGCAAAAAACATTGGCAAATGCAGAAGGCGGACACGATTGGTTTCATATAGAACGTGTGTACAAAAATGCATTGTTGATTGCCAAAGACGAAAACGTAGATGTGTTTATTGTGAGTTTGGGTGCGTTGCTTCACGATATTGCCGATGCTAAATTTCACGACGGTGACGAAACTGTCGGACCGAAAGTTGCGTGTCATTTTTTAGAAAGTATCGCTGTGGCGGAAACGGACATTGTACATGTAGAAAACATCATTAAACATATTTCCTTTAAAGGCGGAAACTTTACGCAACAATTTACCTCACCAGAATTGGACGTCATTCAAGATGCCGATCGTTTGGATGCCATTGGTGCCATCGGAATTGCACGAACCTTCAATTATGGCGGATTTAAAAATCATAAAATATATGATCCTGCAATTGCGCCAAATCTCAACATGACGAAAGAAGAATATAAAAAATCGACTGCACCAACGATTAATCATTTTTATGAAAAATTGTTGTTGTTAAAAGATACGATGAATACGCAAACTGGACAAAAAATTGCAGCGCAACGTCATGCGTTTATGGAACAATTTCTTAATCAGTTTTATGATGAGTGGAATGGATTAGCGTAGTCTTTTTTAGCTTTACTGAATCATCAATTTCATTTCGCTACGATATTTAGATGCACTTTTTCCTGTAATTTCCTTGAAAAGTTTGTTGAAGTGCGAAAAGTTGTTAAAACCACTTTCGTAGCAAATTTCCGTGATGCTGCTATCGCTTTCCTGTAGCAGTTTTGTCGCGTATACCACACGATATTCATTGACGAGTTTGGTAAAGGTTTTTCCTGTAATTTTCTTAAAGTAACGACAAAACGCAGGTACGGTCATGTTTACTTCTTCCGCAATTTCGTCCAAACTGATATGACGCTGAAAGTTGCTGTTGATGTACTTAAAAATAGTGTCAATTTTTACACTGTCTTGCGGTTGCGCTTCAAAGGCAAATCCGTCTGCGTTGAGCAATTCGTAATCTTCTGCAAAGGCTAACATGTACAATATTTCCAATAGTTTGATGACTCTTTTAAAACCATTGTATTTTGGTAGTTTTTCAATTTTTGGACCTACTACTTTTTTGGTTTCAGGCTTGAAGCGAATTCCTTTTTTGGCTTTTTCTAACAGAAGATAGATTGGTTGCATTTCGGGCAAATTATAAAAGTCTTTGCCTAAAAAATCTGTTTTGAATTGAATCAGCGTTTCTTTCCCTTTAGATGTCAATCTATCTGCAAATCCGTTGTGCGGAAGGTTTGAACCAATTAAAATCAACTGACTGTTGTTAAAGTACGACAAATGATTTCCGATATGACATTTTCCATTTCCTTTGTTCACATACACCAATTCCACTTCTGGGTGAAAATGCCAAAAAGCAGCTTCACGCTTGCGCTTTTTGGTGTTTTGTGCTACAAAAATGGAGTTTCCAAATTCGGGCGTAATTTTCTCAAGTGTAGGTTTTGTATTCAAAGCAATATCGTATCAGGCATTACAAAAATACTATTAAAAGCGCTTTAAAAGTGTGTAAATTTACCTAAATTCTATGCTATTTTAACTTTATTAAAAGTTTACAATAATTTAATGGTTAAAATAATACACAAATTAGCCAAGATAGACGTTTTTCAATCTTTAAAGCTGACCTAGATTTGTGATGTAATTTTTTAAAAAAAAATGTCATGAAAAAAAGAATCCATTACATCGTATGTATCCTACTAATGCTAATTAGTGTACAGAGTTTTGCGCATCGTGCTACTGAGACAAACTTGGTAGTTACCTTTGAAAAGGTAAAAAAAGGACACGAATTGGTGATTAAAGACGCTAATTTACTTATTGTATATAAAGAAGTTATCCAAAAAGATGGAAACTATAGTAAAGGTTTTGATTTAACTGCTTTACCCGATGGTGAGTACACGGTAGAACTAGATAAAGATGTACAAATTGTCATCATTCCATTTACAGTTTCAAGCAATACTGTGACTTTTCAAAAAGAAAACGAAACCGTTGTGTACAAACCAATGGTACGACTCGAAGGTAATCATTTGTTTGTGTCGAAACTTTCACTAGATGCGGAACCGTTACAAATTAAATTGTACTACACAGCATCCTTCCAACAGGGAAGAGAATTAATTTTTAAAGAAGAAGTAAAAAACACTAAAATTGTAGAACGTGTGTTTCAGCTTTCTAAAGAGGAAAAAGGAAAATACATGATTACGTTTCAAAGTCAAGGAAGAACGTTTACAGAGTATGTGAATTTTAGATAGAATACAGACAAACAAATTTTTATTAAAATGTCAAATTGAGCGCCGTCGAGATTGTTTTGAAATTATAGTTTCCTAACCGTTTTCGACCGCGCTCAAACTGACACTATTTGATTAGAACTCAATATTGATTACACCATTTGTAAATCTATAAATTCCTCTGCGAGAAGCATCTTCAAACGTAACTCGAAACGTGCCTTCCATATTGGAATCCGTGTGTTTGGTGATGGATGTTTCACGATTTCCATACGTAGGATCTGATTCCCAAACAACGTCGTCCACTTCAAAAAGTAAGGTATTTATTTGATTGGTTTCTTCAACTTCTACGGTAAATCGCAAAGTTTTAGTAGCATTATCAAATGGAACTTCCACCATCCGATTCCATTCATCGGTTGAATCAATTGTAACCACGTATTCCGTAACGACATAATCAACGTCGTTTAAGGTAAAACTGATAAAGTGTACTTCTGGTAATTGCAGATTTTCGTCATCAGTTGCACATGAAAGCATCATAAATGACAGCAAAACTAAAACGAGTTTTTTCATTGTGTATATTTCTAATTATAGATGATACACGTTGAAATTTGGGAATTCTTTGTCAATCTAAGAAAATACTTTTTATAAGAAAAAAAGTACTTTGTAGGCGTTGCAATTTTTTGATGAGCGTAATGATGCTATCAAAAAATCCTTACTGCACTGCGAAAAAGAATAAATTCCCTCCATATGTGCTTTACTTTTTATTTATTAAAACAACGAATATTGCCCGTTTTTGTGTTGTTCGTGCAGTTCCATGTTGAGTCTGGGCATTTTTTTGTTTTTAAAATATTTATGCCGCGCCAACTGCATTAGATTTCGAATTTGCTCTGCTATTTTTCCTTCGCCTCGCATTCGATGTCCGTAGCGACTGTCGTTCAACGTGCCACCGTGACAACTTTCAATTTGATGCAACACTTTATCTGCTTTATCGGGCATAGTTTTTCGAATCCAATCGGTAAATATTTCGCCAATCGCGCCGTTGAGTCGCACAATGGTAAACGCAATGGACGTTGCTCCCAATTCGGACACTTTTTTCGCCAATGGCAGAATTTCATGACTGTTGATAGACGGAATAATCGGTGCCAACATCACATTCACTGGAATTCCGTTTTCGGCTAAGGTTTTTACGGTTTCAAGGCGTTTCTTAATGGTTGTTGTTCGCGGTTCTAGCACGCGACGTGTTTCTTCCGACAAGGATGTAATGGAAATATTGACGCCGATTAAATTGTCTTTTGCGAGTTCTTTAAGCAAATCCAAATCACGCAAGATAAGAGCGTTTTTGGTGATGATGGCTACAGGATGTTTGTATTTTAGAAAAACTTTGAGCAGATTGCGCGTAATTTCCAATTCCTTTTCTACAGGTTGATAACAATCCGTGTTTCCCGACAATACAATGGTTTGTGTTTTCCAGCTTTTCTTTTTGATTTTTTCCTCTAATAAAGTCGCCGCATTTTGTTTGACAAGAATGTTACGTTCAAAATCCAATCCCGCACTATAACCCCAATATTCATGACTATTTCTGGCATAGCAATAAATACAACCATGTTCACAACCTTGATACGGATTGAGCGAATATTCCATGCCCACATCGGGACTCGTTACTTTGTTGATGATTGTTTTGGGAAAGACGTTGATGTAAGTTGTTTTGTTTGTATCTGCGATTTCTCCTTCTTTTCGGCAGTATTCTAAAAAATCAGAACGGACTTCATGCGCATCTTCCAAAAAACGATTGTGTACATTTTTTTGCGCGCCTCTGCCTTTGACTTTTGTTGAATTTTCCACCGTTCAGTTTCCTTTCTACAAAAATAAAAGTCAAGCAAAAATTAGCGTAAAATTGGGCTACATTTTCACTGTAACTACGGGAAATAAACTAAAAAAGCTGTTTTAATTTTTATTAGAACAGCTTTTTGAATTATTTTATAAAGACATGTAAGTCTTCATTTTAATATTGACTCTATAATCGAGATTTATAATGTTCCTCGCTTGCATCGAAACGTTTTAATAGTTTTACTGAATGCTTCGTGGGCTTTTCCCCAAAGTGATTGACTTAAATTTAGTCAAAAGTACTATGGTCTAACAAATAATTAAATGTTCCATTTAAACAGTCTAAAGGACCTATTTCATCACCCGTATCTGGATTAACTCTTTTAAAACTAAAATTAAATGTACCTCTAATAACTCTATCCGTAGTATTGAATTCTGTAATAGTTATTGTTCCGTCATCTTCTTCAAAAGCTTGTGAATAGTTGTCAGAACTATCAAAGTAAACAATATTCACAAAAGAGGTAGGATTTTGAGAAGCATTGAGAGAGTCATTGTAGAGTGTATACGTACCTGTAGACCATTGGCTTTCAGGAATGTAAATATTAATTTCTCGTAAATCTGCTGGTAGTAACACACCAGGTGCACTATTACCTTGAATATGTATGAATTTTTCAGTTGTTCCTGTAAATGTAGTCATTAGTATCGCTGTCTGAGAAATATTCCAAGAAAATGGTCTTAAATTATTGTATTGCGTTCCCGCTATATTAGCTGTCATTAATGCTTGACTTTGTGGTGAGTTATTCTCCGGAACGTTAGTAACAGGACCTGACCAGTCACTAAATTGATCATTACCACAATTTGCACGAACGTAAAAATCATAGGCAACATTAAAATTTAATCCGCTAATAGTAAATGTATTATTGATTGCTTCAACAACTGTTCCTTGACCTTGCGAAAATCCAGAGATTCCGTATTCGACTTCCCAAGAAGTAATGTCAATTTCGGTATCCCAATTCAAGACAACTTGAGAAAGGAAATTATATTCAAGAATAGC
Organism: Kordia periserrulae; assembly: GCF_003054265.1. Lineage (GTDB taxonomy): Bacteria > Bacteroidota > Bacteroidia > Flavobacteriales > Flavobacteriaceae > Kordia > Kordia periserrulae. The sequence continues at coordinate 895,564 of NZ_QBKT01000001.1, forward strand.
GAAATTTGCCGGAACGTTGCATGCAATTTCTTCTTCATTCATTGTGGTATCGTCGCTTGTGCAACTTGTAAAAATTAAAAGTAGACCCAAAAAAAGTGTCTTTAAAAAGTTTTTCATTGTAATGTTTAAGATTATTATTTTGGCGAAAATAACAATTATCCCAACGTTTGGGCAAGAAAACTTTGTAAACGTATCAATTAATTTGTAAGTGTATTTTTTTATACCAATTTTAAACGTATAAACCTTTAAATTCAAAAAGAATGACAGCTTTAATGCTATTTTTTAACAAATTTTTTAATCACAGAGTGATTTTGGTTGTCGGTAATTTTTAAAAAGTACACACCACTTTTCAATCTACTAATGTCTATTTGCGAATTGGAAAGAGATACGTGCATCTTTTTACCAAGTATGGAATGAATTTCTACGGTTCGAATGTTGTCAATTCCTTGAATATTTATGTGGTTTGAAGCTGGATTTGGATAAACAGAAACGTTTGTCAATTCAAAATTTTCATTAGAAAGTGTTCGTGAGAAGGTTGCTGTGCTACAATCATCTGAAACGGTGACATAACGAGATTCATCAACATTACAGCCTGCAAAACAATCGCCACCCGCTAAAAAAAACTCATAAATTCCATTTTCTGTAATCCTAATATCGCATACTTCCGCAAAAGCTGTTGGACCTATAATACTTCCGTATATTACATAAGAAATTCCTGTGTATGGAGGACCAAAAATAGGATATTCCGAATATGGAAACACGCTGAGAATGTCTTGAATTACTTCAAACTCAGGAATAATTGCCCTAAAATTTAATACATCATAGTTAGTTTTAAATGTAAAGACTGTTATATTATTAAATGTATTATCAAAATGTTGTTCATATACTAACTGATATTGACTAAGTAAATTATCAAGTTCAGTGTTACCGGAAATACCAGTATCTTTTAATGGTTGCACCCAAGATACATTTGTATTTACAAAAAATTCAACCCCATCATGAATCAATTCGTCAAAATTACTAACATCCAATACAGGGTTTACATGAAATTGAAATTCATTAAACAAAGAATCAATTCGAGCATCATTGGAAGGATTCAGATAGATTGCAGATAATTTTTCTAAATACGGAACAGCTCTTGTAGAAGGAACAAACGGATTATTATAATCAGGATCAGAAGGATTCATTAAAATTTCTCGCAAAGCAAGCATTTTGGCATCTTTTTCATAATGCTGTTGAATAAACGGATCAATGGTACACTGCGCGTTTACTTGATATATAAAAGCACAAAATAAAAGTATGAGTGTAATTTTTTTCATGGTGTTTACATCTCTTTATTGAGGTTTCTCAAAAGATACAAAATTACTTTTTGATAAATTTTTTAATCACAGAACGATTCTGGTCATCCACAATTTTTAAAAAGTACACGCCACTTTTCAATCTACGAATATCTATTTGCGAATTGGAAAGCGAAGTTTGCATTCTTTTTCCTTGAATGGAATTAATTTCTACGGTTTGAATGTTTTCAATTCCTTGAATATTTATGTGGTTTGAAGCAGGATTTGGATAGATTGAAACGTTTGTTAAAGTAACATCTTCATTAGATAAGGTTCGTGAAAAATTGACTTGATTGCAATCGTTGGAAACTGCTACGTAACGGTATTGAAAATTGTTTGGAGGATTGAAAAGGCAACCATTTTTTAAAGTAAAAACCCAATAATTATTACTTGGATGTTTGGTAATATCGCACGCAACAACTGGTGATTGTTGCGGTGGTAGTTCGTAAGTTTCTATAGTATATGGAATTCCATCATAGCCGCAAATATTATCATTAAAAAAACCCAAGTCATATGATAAGTCTTCTGTGGTGGCATTCTGCAAATCGTTCCGTAAAGCATACGTATTTATAAAATCAATCGAAGATTCCAAGGTGAAAATAGTTTTTCCCTCGTATGGATGAATTGTATAATCGTTGGCACTGGCAACAGTAAATTGATATTGAGCCAAAACTGCATCAAAGGCTGTAATTCCAGTTAATCCAGTATCCTTTAACGATTGTACCCAAGGTGCATTGGTATCTACACTAAACAAGATATTGTGATATTGTAATTCCCAAGGATCTACATGGAATTGAAATTCGTTGAAAATAGAATCCAAGTCCGCAGAATTCTGCTGATTAATGTACATAGCAGACAACTGTTCTAAATAATAGTTGGTTCTTGTAGATGAAATTTCAGGGTTGTCATAATCAGGATCGTTTGGGTTTCCCTCAATTTCACGTAGCACTAATACTTTTGCATCAAATTCATAATTCTGCTGTATAAAAGGATCAATCGTACATTGTGCATTCATATCCCAAAAACAAAGACATAAGAGACATAGAAGTGTAATTTTTTTCATGGTGTATGTAGTTTAGTTGTTAGGAAAATTCAAAAAGCAATTTTTTACTGAAAAATTGAAATTCAACGATTTGAACTCTCTCCAAAGTAACAAACTATCTCACCAAAAGCAAAAAAATATCATTGATGGTTTATGAAAACGAGAGAAAACACCTGTTTTAAAAGTGCTTTTTTTAAAAATTTATCTGCGCTTAAAACTATTGCCGCCGGGAAATGCCGCTTTTCGTTTTTCTAAGAAAGCCGTGGTTCCTTCTTTAAAGTCTTCGGTACCAAAACAGTTTCCAAATTCCTCAATTTCTACGTTGTAACCATTCACACCATCTTCAAAATTAGCATTCACAGCTTTGATAGCGCCACGAATTGCAACGAGTGAGTTTCGCATGATTTTCGAAGCAATTTTATTGGCTAAATCCAATAATTCTTCTGGTGTCGTTACATGATTTACCAAACCACAAGCTTTGGCTTCCTGGGCGTCAATCATTCCAGCCGTCATAATCATTTCCATCGCTTTTCCTTTTCCAACCAATTGTGGCAAACGCTGCGTTCCACCATAACCAGGAATCACACCAAGTGATACTTCTGGAAGTCCCATTTTGGCATTGTCACTAGCAATTCTAAAGTGTGCTGCCATGGCTAATTCCAATCCGCCACCGAGCGCAAATCCATTTACGGCTGCAATCACTGGCGTTCCTAAGTTTTGTACAAAATCGAATAGTAATTCTTGTCCTTTTGCCGCCAATACGCCACCTTCTTCCACAGAAAAATGTGCAAATTCGCTAATATCAGCGCCTGCAACAAATGCTTTATCGCCGCTTCCTGTCAAAATAATCACTTTGGTAGTGTCATCCGCATCTAATGCTTTAAAAGCATCGTGCAATTCGTGAATGGTTTTGCTGTTTAAAGCATTTAATTTTTTTGGGCGATTGATAGTGATTGTTGCAATGGCGTTTTCTGCGTGTACAAGAATGTTTTCGTAGCTCATGGTATTTAGATTTTTGGAAACGACACAATGAATGTGGTGCCTTTATTTTCTTCAGATGTAAAGGTAATATTTCCGCCGTAAGTTTCCACAATATTTTTCACCATTCCGAGTCCTAATCCCATGCCGCTGGTTTTGGTGGTAAATTTTGGCTCAAATATTTTAGGTTCGTTTTTTTTGGAAATTCCTATTCCGTTATCTTGAACCGTAATCATGACTTTATCGTCTTGCTCAAAAACTCGAACGTCAATTCGTGGCGGACGTTCGTGAGAAATGGCTTGAATAGCGTTTTTGACCAAATTCGTTACGACGCGAATGAGTTGTGTACGGTCAAATTTTGCAATGATTTTTTCCGATTCGTGTGTATAGTTGATATAATCTTCGTTGAATAAATCCATTGCCAAGCGTGTAATTTCAACCACATTGAGCATTTCGCTTTGCTGTGCAGGCATTTTGGCAAAGTTTGAAAATGCCGAAGCAATATTGCTCATGGTATCAATTTGTTGAATGATGGTTTTGGAATATTCATCTACTTTTTGATGAATGTTCGGATCGTTTGGATCAAATTTTCGCTGGAAACTTTGTACCGTCAAGCGCATTGGTGTGAGCGGATTTTTGATTTCATGCGCCACTTGTTTTGCCATTTCGCGCCAAGCTTGTTCACGTTCACTTTTCGCCAATTTCACCGCACTTTCTTCCAACTCGTCAATCATGCTATTGTATGCGCTGATAAGGTTGTATATTTCTTCTCCAGCATCTTCTACAATAATTTTTTCATTGCGCTGATTGAAACGTGTCTGATCTAGTTTTTCTCCAATTTTTTTAAGTGATTTTGTAATGTATCGCGACACATAATACGCAAAGAAGATAGCAATAATCAACATTACTACATAGGTATATCCCAATCGTGTTAAAAACTCCCGCAACTCACTTTCACTAAAGGTATTATCGAGCTTGTAGCGCAAATTGATAATTCCCAAAGGTTTTGATTTGATGTCGGTAATGATACTATACGACGATTGATATTCCGTGCCGTTTTCAACAGCAATATCGTCTACATAATGTTTGTCGACGTCGTATTGCAGATTGTTTAAAATTTTAGCAGGCAAACATTCTATAATTCCTTCGCTTCTTATGGACGTATCGGACGTTATTAAAAATCCGCCTTCCAAATCGTACAAATTGAAGGTTACATTGTGAATATCGGCAATTTTGTAGATTTCTTCTTTAAAGATTAATGGCAGATTTTCCTCATTGACAACATACGTAGTTTCAAAGTTGATAAGATAACGTATATGTCCTTTGACTTGCTTTTCTTTTCGATCCAAACGGCGCAAATGGTAATCGTTCGATTGTTCGCTGTACTGATAAATGGTCACCAAAGCAATCAAGATAGACGCTACTAAAATTAGTAGAATCATGTAAGCAAATATTCGAGAACGTAATGAAAGTTTTGCGGGTTTCATGAATGTGAGTTATTTTCTCCTTGCTTTCGCACAATAATCAAGCCAAAATCACGCCTCAGGATTCTTCTCGCGAATGCGTTTGTATACTTTAAATCCGAGCATTAGTAAAATTCCTAAAATGACTATTCCAATCACACCAAAAATCCAGTTGATGGAATTTTTTAGAATGACCAAAAATATCACCGCAAATAGGATAAAGGTGGCGCCTTCGTTCCACAATCGCATAAAATTAGAGGTGTAACGCACCTCGTCTTTTTGCAATTGCTTGTACATTTGATGGGTTTTTAAATGATACAAAAACAGTAATACTACAAAGGCAAGTTTTACATGCATCCAGCCTAATTGAAGCAACGACGAGTTTAATACGAGTAAAATAATAGCAAAAAGCGTTGCTAAAATCGCGGATGGCCACGTAATGATAAACCATAAGCGTTTTGCCATTAGCTTGAGTTGTTTTCCTAAAATTTCCTTTTCTGGAGATGGCTTGTGAAACGCTTCAATTTGATATACAAACAAGCGCGGAATGTAAAATAACCCTGCAAACCACGTCACTATAAATATTAAGTGCAGTGCTTTTATGTAATTGTAATATTCAAACATTTAGTCTTCTATAAACAAATAGTTTAGTTTTTTGGCATTAAAGGCTTCGTTAAAGGCTTTGATTTCCGTGTCTACCAAATTATTAAAGGTGTTGAGCTCTTTGTTGATTTTTTGTGTCAATTCGTTTTTTACCGCAATATCTTGTGCCGTCGGCGCAAAATCGCCCATGCTTACAAGCGAATTTAAGTGTCCTAATTTGTTGGTCAAACGAATTGGGAAATTCAACGGATCTTGTCCACTGCGGTTTTTGGTTTGATACAAGGCTTCTTCAATTTCGGTAAATTGTTTTTTCAGTTCGTTGGCTTTTTCCACCAAGTCTTTGACGTTGTCATCGTCTTTATATTGCGCTGCAAAAGAAGTCAATTTTGCGTTGATTTTTCGAATTTTTTTGATGGATTTGTGCGCGTTGTCCATCGTAGCATTGACATCTTTGATGAATTCGAATTGCTTTTGCATATCTGCCAACGTACTTTCCGCTCTTGGATCTGCTAAAATGGTAAACGGTTTCGTGATTTCAACCGCATCTTGTCCTTCTTTCTTTATGGTTAATTTCACTTTGTACGCGCCTGGAACTGCTTTTGGACCGTTCAAACTTGCCCACCACAAAATCATGCCTTTTAAACGCTCCGTTCCTGTATACATCATGTCCCACAAAAACATATTGGCTCCTTTTTCAACCTTGAGTTTGTCTTTTTCTTTGTTCTTGGTGCTGAATGTTTTAATAACATCGCCATTGGCTTCCATATACGTTAACGAAACCTCGTCTTTTTCATCGTAATCGTTTAAGTAGAAATAAGTCATCACACCATTTGGATGATTCGTTCCTTCCGTTTTACTGCCTTTTCGGGAACCACCACGCATTCTGTAACTGTCTTTTGGAGTGTAAAGAATATCCTTATTTTTAGAGCGATTGTATTGCTGGTGAATCACGGTTAAATCGTCAATAATCCAAACACTTCTTCCTTGTGTCGCCACGATTAAATTGTTGTTTTTTACGGCTAAATCAGTAATCGGAACTATTGGAAGATTCAACTGAAACGATTGCCAATTTTTTCCATCATCGAATGAAATGTACATGCCTGTTTCTGTTCCTGCGTATAATAATCCTTTGCGTTTTGGGTCTTCACGAACCACACGTGTAAAGTGATTATCTTTGATTCCATTTGTAATTTTTGTCCACGATTTTCCGTAATTGGTGGTTTTGTAGAGATATGGAGTAAAATCGCCAGTTTTGTATTTTGTGCCTGCAACATAGCATGTTCCTGCATCAAAAGTACTTGGTTCAACACTGTTAATCATCATCCATTCAGGCATTCCTTTTGGCGTTACATTTTCCCAAGTTTGTCCGCCATTTTGCGTAATGTGAATCAATCCGTCGTCACTTCCTACCCACAACAATCCTTCTTTCAAAGGCGATTCTTGCGCAGCAAATATGGTACAGTAATATTCTACGGAAGTGTTGTCCTGCGTAATCGGTCCACCAGAAGATTTTAATTTTTCAGGATCGTTTCGCGTCAAATCTGGACTGATAATTTTCCACGATTGTCCTTCATTTTCCGTGACATGCACTTGATTGGAAAAGGTGTACAATCGATTCGGATTGTGTTTTGAAAACATGATTGGAAAATTCCACTGAAAGCGATATTTCATGCCTTCTGCACCATGTCCCATCGGATTATCTGGCCATACATTAATGGCTCTTACCGTTCCTGTTTTGTGATTGACTCTCGTCAGAAAACCATCATAACTTCCGCCATACACAATGTCATTATCTTCAGGATCGACCGCAATATGTGCCGATTCGCCACCTGCAGTACTTTCCCAGTCATCATCCGAAATAGAATATCCGTCTGTCCTGTGAGGAATTCGGACAGTTGAATTGTCTTGCTGCGCTACATAAATTCGATACGGAAAGCTGTTATCTGTCGTCACACGGTAAAATTGTGATGTCGGTTGATTGTGATAGGTACTCCACGTTTCGCCACCGTCGTAGGTAACTTGCGCACCGCCATCATCACCAATAATCATACGTTTTGGATTTTCAGGTGCAATCCACAAATCGTGATGATCGCCGTGTGGTGCGTTGTAGGTACTAAATGTTTTTCCGCCGTCGGTACTTTTGTGATAACGTACGTTTAAAACGTATACGACATCTTCGTTTTCGGTATCAGCATATACACGTGTGTAGTACCAAGCGCGCTGACGCAATTTACGTTCGCTATTGACTTGTGTCCACGTTTCGCCACCATCTTCGCTGCGATACAAACCACCTTTATCTTTATTTTCTACAATTGCCCAAACACGTTGGTTATTTAATGGTGAAACGGTCACTCCGATAATTCCTAAAGTTCCCGTTGGAAAGCCTTTTTTTGTGGAGATTTCCGTCCACGTTTCCCCGCTATCCGTACTTTTCCACAATGCAGAACCGTCACCGCCAGAACTCAAACTGTACGGAGTTCTGCGAACGCGCCATGTAGAGGCATATAAAATTCTAGGATTGGGATCGATTAATAAATCGACTACACCTGCATCTGCATTAGCAAAGAGTGTTTTTCGCCACGTTTTTCCGCCGTCGGTACTTTTGTACACGCCTCTTTCGTCAGAAGATTTGTAGATATTTCCCATCACACCAGCATATACAATATCTGGATTGGTTGGATGCACCGCCATTCTAGGAATGTGACGTGAATTTGTTAATCCAGAAGCTTTCCAAGTTTTTCCAGCATCCACACTTTTCCAAACGCCGTACCCTGAAGATACGTTTCCGCGTACCGTTTTTTCTCCGCCGCCAACATAAATTACATTGGGATCGCTTTTAGAAACGGTAATCGCTCCGATACTTCCACCAAAATAACCATCAGAAATATTGTCCCAAGAACGTCCGCCATTGGTTGTTTTCCAAATTCCGCCGCCTGTAGCGCCAAAATAGAATAGATTTGGCTTGTTGGGAACACCTGTCACCGCAGCACTTCGTCCGCCACGAAATGGTCCAACGAGTCTGTATTCTAGGTTTTTATAATAGGTTTCGTCAAAAGTTTGTGCTTGAATTTCAAGTTGGCTGATAATGGTTAAAAAAACGGTCAGCAGGATGGTTGTAATTCGCATGCGTAAAGATAGGTTTGGTTTTAGCTACTAAAATACGGATTATTCTTTTATATGTTGTTGTTTGTTCTTCGTGTTTTGTTGATTCGTCGATTTGTTCTTTGACTCTCAATACTCAATACTAATTTCTCACTACTGAAAAAATCACCTTAGCGTTCGCTTTACTTCCCGATTCAAATACCAGCCTGTGACAAGCGTAGCTAATACATCGGCAATAGGAAACGAAACCCAAACGCCAAAGATTCCGAAGTATGTTGGTAAGATAAGAACAAGTGGAATGAGGAAAAATCCTTGTTTGGTTAAGGTTAATAATAAGGCTGGAATGGCTTTTCCAATGGCTTGAAAATAGCCTGCTCCAATCATTTGTACAGCAATGAGTGGTGTAACGAGAAAAACCCAACGTAGCGCATTGGGCGTTTCACGAATAACGGTTTCATCTTTTGTAAATATGAAGGTGATTTGTTCTGGAAATATCATGATGACCGCAAAAATAAGCAATGCTAAACCTGTTCCGTATTTGATAGAAATATTGATACTTTCGCGCACACGCGCCAATTTTTCTGCGCCGTAATTATAGCCTGCAATCGGCAGAAATCCTTGTGAAATTCCCATCACAGGAAATAAGGCAAACATCAACATTCGGCTAATGATACCGTAAATAGTTACCGAAGTTTCGCCACCATAGGCAAATAAGGTATGATTGAGAACGATGGATAGTATACTTACCATTCCTTGTCGCGCCAAGGTGACGCCGCCCAATTCTGTAATTTCTCTCACAATGGCATGTTCCAACTTAAAACAACGCAATTTGATTTTGAGTTCGCTGTATTTTGATATGAAAAACCAGTAAATAAAGAGAAAGCAAATAAAGTACGAAATCGACGTTGCCCAAGCCGCGCCTGCCATGCCCATATCCAACACATTGATAAATAGGTAATCAAAAAAGATGTTTCCAATGGCAGGAAGTATCAAAGCTACCATGGCAAATTTGGGTTTTCCTTCGGCACGTACTACTGGATTTCCCGTCATACACAGTGCTAAAAACGGAATTCCATACATGACAATGACATAGTAGATTTCTGCGGGCGAATAAATGTCTCCATTCGCACCAAAAAGTGCCAAACCTTCTTCTTTAAAGACGAGTCCGACAACCACAAAGAAAACTGCCAAGCCAAGCGACATTACAATCATGTTTCCAAAGGTTCGTTGGGCTTTGTCTTGATCGTCTTTTCCCAACGCTCTGGAAATGATAGAGGCACCACCAACACCAATTGCCATTCCGATAGAAGCAATTAAAAAGGTGAGTGGCACTACAACCGTAATTGCGGCAATTGCCATCGGTCCAATCCATTGTCCCACAAAAATAGTATCTACAACCATGTTGAGCGACATTACCAAGATGCCAATCGATGCTGGAACTGCTTGTGCAATGAGTAGTTTTCCAATAGGTTCTGTACCTAATGCTGCCGATTTGTTGATTGCCATTAGGCAGTGATTTCTTCTTTAGGTTGTGATGTGACGCTCCATTCGTTAATCCAGCGTGTCATGACTTTTACCCAATCATCATCATCGTTTAAGCATGGAATGTGTTGGTATTGTTCTCCGCCAGCTTCTTTGAATTCTTCTTCGCCTTCCATCGCAATTTCTTCGAGTGTCTCTAAACAATCTGCCACAAAGGCTGGTGTAATGACCACTAAATTCTTTTTGCCTTCTTGTGGAAAACGTTCAAATTCTTTGTCCGTGTACGGTTTTAACCAAGGATCGCCTCCTAATCTCGATTGAAAGGAATTGCTAAATGTATCTTTGTCTAATTCTAAATATTCTCCGACCAATTTTGTGGTTTCAAAACATTGATGTCTGTAACAATAGTCGTGCGCTTTTGAAGGTGTATTGCAACAACTTCCATCTATTTTGCAGTGCGATTTGGTAGGATCGCTTTTGCGAATGTGTCGCTCAGGAATTCCGTGATACGAAAACAGAATGTGATCGTAGTCAATGTCTTTGATGTAAGATTTTATTTTTTCTGAAAGTACGCGAATGTAGTCTGGATGCTTGTAAAAAGGTGGCATAATCGTCAATTCCATGTTTGGAAAATGTGCTTGCTGCTCTTCTTTTGTTTTGACAACTACCGTTTCATACGACGACATCGCATAGTGAGGATACAGCGGAACTACCAATACTTCATCGACACCTTTATCGTGCAACTCTTGCAATCCTTTTTGAATGCTCATAGAGCCGTATCGCATTCCTAATGCTACAGGAACTTTGGCACGTGCTTGTATTTTTTCTTGAAAACGCTCTGAAATAATGATTAATGGAGAACCTTCATCCCACCAGATTTTTTGATAGGCTTTTGCCGATTTTTTTGGTCGCGTATTGAGAATAATTCCTTTTACCAAAAACGTTCGCAACCATTTTGGAACGTCAATCACACGTTCGTCCATGAGGAATTCGGCTAAATATCTTTTTACATCTTTCGGATTGGGAGTATCTGGCGAACCAAGATTTATCAGTAATACACCTTTCATCTGTATTGTTATGTTTTTTGTTCTTTTTCTTAAACACAAAAATACGACTCTATCTTCAATTAATACGAAGAGAAGTATAGGAAATCTTTATACGCTCATTTAAAATTAAATCAAAAATAATTTTAGCAAGTCTTTCGAACAATATTCTGAATGTTACTTTAAAATTGAAGTGTATAGTAGAAAAGTTAAGTTTCTTACTTTCGTTTTCTTTGCTCGCCCAAATAAAAGAAACAAAAGAAAAGGCGCTTTTAGTTCGTGAGTTTTCTATTTTAAATAAAGGAACTCATGAATCTTTGATTTCCAGAGGTGTTTTTAGTTTTCTTTAAGGGAAAACTGAAACCGCAATAATTTTTTCGAAACCTCAAATTAACCATGCCCTATTTTGGAATTATGAAATTTGTGTATTTCTCCTTGTTCAATAATTTTAATTCTTTTGCGAAAAAATCATTACTACACTGCGGAAAAGAAAAAATCGCTCTTAGAAATATTCTCTTCACTAATTAGATGCTGTTTTTCACGCATTATGATTCCGTTAACACGATAGAATTTATATCTTTAGTACATTAGTTGACATTTTACCGATAACACGATTACCATTAAATTTTCTACCCTTTTTATGCGATTTTATATTTCTCTTTTATTTCTGTGTTGTTCCACTTTTATAGTTGCGCAAGAAGAAAAACAAAGTCTACTTTGGGAAGTTTCTGGAAACGGCATGGAAAAACCATCCTATTTGTATGGAACGATGCACGTAAGCAAGAAAGTCGCTTTCCGATTGGACGACGTGTTTTTTAAAGCCTTAGAAGCTGCTGAAACGGTGGCTTTGGAGTCTGATCCGACTACGTGGTTGGCGCATAATTATGAGCAAATGTCTGATATGTCACCTAGAGATTATGACTACAATAATTTTTACGACCGAAATTTTAATCCGCAGTTTCCTGAGAAAGAAGCAGTGCGACGTATCATCCGATTTGACAACAGAATTATTAATGGATATTTGTATCGAAAGCAAGCTGGCGCAGACGATTTTGAGGAAGAAACCTACTTAGATATGTTTATTTATCAAGCTGGGAAAAAGAATAACAAACCCATTATCAGCTTAGAAGATATTAAAGAATCACGGTATTTAACATCGCGCGCAGCCTATAATCCCATGAAGAAAAAACCTGATGAATGGGTACAAAAAATGTTTAAAGATCAAAGTCGCTACAAAGTTCAAGAAGATGCGTACCGCGATCGAAATATCGAATTGCTCGATTCTATTGGAGCTGCTGTCAATACCAACTTTTATCGCGAACACATGTTGTACAAACGCAATGAAAATATGGTACGTGTGATGGATTCGCTGATGCAACACAAAACGGTGTTTGCTGGTGTTGGTGCGGCACATTTGGCTGGTGAAAAAGGCATGTTGCAAATGCTGGAAAATCTTGGCTACACTGTAAAACCGCTAACTTCTGAACAAACAGACTATGCACTGAAAGCCAAAGTAGCTTTGGAAGATTTATATATAGCGCCCAAATTAAATACGTATAGCACGCCCGATGGTTTTATTACGATTAAAACTTTTGACGAACTTAGAGAGTTTGTGTATAAAGAACAAAAATTCTACCTCGCACCCGACATGACTAATGGCGCGTATTTGACCATTACACGATTGAATACCTACGATTATTTTCCAAAGAAAAAAGAAAAAGAAGCAATCACCTTAGCAGAAATTGATCCGTTGTTGTATGAAGATATTCCTGGCGATATTATTTCGAAAGAAAACTTTACAAGTCCGTTTCCAGGATTTAGCATTGTGAACAAAACCAAAAAAGGCGATTACCAAAAGTATCATATTTATAAAACGCCGCTGGAAATAATTGTCATCAAATTTGGTGGAAAAAAAGATTTTGTGCTGCAATACGAAGAGGAAATTTTCGAATCAATTCAGTTTCAAAAACCTTCTGACGCATTGAAAACGTACACGTCCGAATATCATAAATACGAGTTTTTGTTTCCAGCCAATTATATTTCTGACAATACTAAAAACGCAGGAAATAAGCTATTGCAAGCGGCTGTAAATGACGAATATTATTTTTTTAAGGAAGCCTTTGTAAGTGACCTTTCGTATATTGAAGAAGATGCGTTTGAAGCTGAGTATATTCACGAGAATTTTTACAAGAAATTAGACCTTGAAAAGCTGCAAGGTGAGTTTGTTGATTTTCGCTATAAAAGTTATGAATCTTCTGCGATTGTGGATTCCATCACACAGAAAAAAATCTATTTAAAAACGGTTGTAAAAGACGAAAGTTATTATTTGCTTGGTTTTATTGGGAATGATGCTCTAAAAGCGAAAACTTATTTTAATTCGTTCAAACTAAAAACACCAAAATACGAGCAATTTAAAACAGTTATTGACACTGCTTTGCATTTTTCTGTATGGACAAATACCAAGCAACCATTGGCGCAACGCTCGTACAAATCGCGATTTAATACGGATAAAAAGCCGTATAATGAGGAGCAAAAATTTTCGACATATACTTCCAAAAGCAATGAACAAATATTTGTAAGCAGAGTTAAATATCACGACTTGCAAATGTTTCACAATATTGATAGCGTATGGAATGGAATGGAACGTTTTTACAAATCGAGGCTTGTGATTGAAGATAAGAAACTTGAGCAAAAAAATGATATGTACATAAGTACGTATATTTTAAAAGACACCGCAAGTGCCAAGCGCATCTACCGAAAAAGCATTTTAAAAAAAGGAGTATTGTATATGTTATCAACGCTGGAAGATTCCATTTCAGAACGTTCGGAATTTGTCAAAAACTTTTATGACACATTTACACCGCAAGATACCTTGCTTGGAAAAGATGTCTTTGCAGATAAAACGGGAATTTTCTTTGATGGTATTAAAAACAACGACAGTATTGTATTGCAATCATACGATAATATCAAATTTTCAGATAAGCATGCAGAAGCCATCATGCATCTTTTAAAAACACATGAATTTCCTGAAGATCGTGAAAACATCAAAAACTACCTGATTACTTCGTTGGGGAAATTGAAAAATCCACGTATTTATCCGTTTATCAAAAATTTGTATGTGGAAGCATACGACAAACCAACAACGCAAACCGCTATTTTAAGAATGCTGTTGCTTCAAGAAAATGAAGCATCTCACAAGCTGATATTGGAGGTACTAAAAAAGGATTTTCCGTTAGAGTCCAAAGCGACTAGCAGACTTTTTAAAGTTGGAAAAAAGAACTTGGAACTCAAAAAAGAATTGTTCCCAGAATTGCTTGAATATTCTAGCATTCAAGAATATAAAACACCGATTTACGAGTTGCTGACACAACTGTGCGATAGCAATTACGTAAAACCAAAAGTGTACAAAAAATATAAACATCAGTTGTTGACTGATGCAAAGATTGAAATAAAGCGAAACTTAGGAAAATCTAACTATTTTAAAGGAAATGATGCTTTAGAACGTTATGTAAAGTTGCTATTTCCGTATCGAAAAGATAAAAATGTAACAGATTTTTACAACAAATTGGTTACAACAGAATCAAGAGCTGCATTGACAACTTATTTTGCTTTGCTAGTTGAACATAAAGAATCCATTCCGCAAGAGTTGAAAGAGAAAACCTTGTACGAAGAAAAAGCATTGGCAACTACCTTGTGGAAACTCGGAAAAAAAGACTTGCTCGGTATGGTGCCCGATTCGTTAAAAACCCAACAACGCTATGCAAAAGCTGGATTGGTAAGTCACTTAGGACTCGATAAAGAAAAAGACACTATTTCGTTTGTAAAAACGATTAAAGTACACAACGAAGATGGAGATATTACGATTTATTTCTTTGAAACTAAAGAAGAAAATCGCTATGGCGAAATGCAAAAATTGCATTATGTCGCTTTTCTTGACAAACCTGAGTTGACAATTGAACCATATTCATTCGACAATTCAAGAGGAAAGCGCATTTACGGGAATGAAATTGACGAAGAACTCTTTGAAGAAGCTGTAGAACGTGTAAAGTATAATAAGCGAAGGCGCATTAGCGGATTGTTACAATTTTAATGATATAGATTTGTTTCGACGTTTATACTGTTTGGAAATAATTGCTAGCGCGAGTTTGAAGCTCGCGCTAGCTTGTTCTAAATTAACGTGAGTTCGACTTAAGAAATCACCATGCAATTCATAATTCACTGATAAATAACTAATTGTCAGTTCGAGCGCAGTCGAGAACAGCTAGGAATTGATAATTTCAAAGGAATCTCGGTAGCTTCGCTCGGTATCTACGATAATGCTCGATTTGACATTGAGCATAATCTATTAGTAATCAGCCACATAATAGAATAGTTATATCGAACTCACGTTAAATTAACTCAATACTTCTTCTTGCGTTACTGCATTTAATTCTTCTATTGTTATGGTATGATTTTTTTGGATGAGACTCGCAATTTTAAGCACTACTGCCGTAATTTGATTAGGTAAATTCATAATATGTGGACAAATGCGCAACGCTTCCGGATGCGGATTGTCACCTTTTCTTTCAGGAATAAACCCAACCGCAAAACGATTCTTTTCGTTTTTTTCTCCATACAAATCATTGTATAATTTTTCATGATTAATCGCGCCGTTTGGTGTTGTGATGCTAAATACCGTCACGCCATTGGAAAACTTTTGAGAAATTGGCGTTATATGCTCAACTTTCACACGAAGTCTTTCCGCCATCAATACTAACTTTTTTCGTAAATCGTCTTGTAAAAATTTAACGCGTTCTTCTATACGTTTTGGATTGCTTCCATTAATTCTATTATGCGTGGCAATGGTTTGCCCCAAAGCATAAATATTGGCTTCGTCGCGTTGTCCAAGCAATTCAAATCGTGAAGTATCATTCGGTATCGTATCGCTAAATCCAATTTTTCCGTCATACGCGTGAATGCTAATGTCAAAATTTTGCGCGCGTTCAGGTTTCATGTAAAAGATGCCTGTTTCAAAAGGTCCCATCAACCATTTGTGCGAACTAGACGCAAAACTGTCACAATCTACACCTTTAACACCATTTTTTTCTTTCAAATTAATTTCCAATCCGCCCCAACTTACTGCGCCATCAATATGAATATGAATTTCTGGATATTCCGCTCGAACTCGTGCTACAATTTCTTTGGAAGGCATGCAAATTCCAGAAATATTGGAAACTTCTGAAAAACTCAGCATCACAATTTTTTCGCTCGATTGTCTAATAGCATCAATAATAACATCGCCGATTTCTTTCGTGATTTCAGCATCTGTACTATTGAAAAAATCAACGTCTTTTAAAGAAAACATCTTTACTTTTTTGGTGGAAGTCGCTCTTAATTTCCACACATTATTATTTGTCGGATGATTTTCGTCCCACAAAAGTACTGCGTTGCCTTCCCAATGTTTATAGCCTTTTGAAAGCTGATTGTTAGCTTCACTTGTATTTCGAACTAAAGCAATATTTTTAACGCCTGATTCCGAAACCGCACCTACATGATAACCAATCACTTTTCGAATGGTTTCTAAAATTTCGGTGTAGCGCTTTTTTCGCGATTGCATAGAAATATCTTCATTAAATTGTAATCGCAACGCGTTGATGCTTCGCAACACAGGAAAAAATGTAGGACATAAATTGGCAGAGTTCATCGGCTCTACTGTAAAGTTTGGCGTAACTCCGTTGTCAAAAAATAACTTTCGTACATCTGCCCAATCTATAGCAGCATCAATGTGTGAAGTTGGTGTAAAATCTTGTTGTAATTGTTGAAATTGTTCGTTGGTAATGAGTGATTTTTGTACTAATGTTTCCAAAAGTCCAAGCATGGTGGTTTGAATGGTGTTTGTTTCCATACGATTGCTATTTAATTGTGTTTCTTACTCGTTATAGGTTTTTCAGATATCACCTTTTCTTAAACACAAATTTGGACAGAAATAGCACGCCAAAACAGACCAGGACTACGGAAAATACCATTGCGGATAGTACGCAAAAGTACCGTATTTATACGCTAGCGCGAGTGTACAAACTCGCGCTAGTATTTTAGTAATGTAAAAATAAAACGTGTACTAACCAGCACTCGATAAAATATACTTTTTGGGCGTAGTTCCGTACTTCTTTTTAAACGCAGAAATAAAATGACTTGCCGTGCTGTAACCTACTTTTAGTCCGACTTCGTTTACGTTGTAACTTCCGGTTTCTAACAACTTACGCGCGTATTCCATTTTATAATCAAACAAAAAGCTAAAGACAGAATCGCCGTAAATTTGCTTAAAGCCTTCTTTCAACTTCTTAATATTCAGTCCGACTTCATTAGCGAGTTCTTGTAAACTTGGCGGTTCTGCCATGTTTGCAATCACAATATCTTTTGCACGACGAATTTTTAATACGTTTTCTTCATCTACCAAAAACGGACATTGCTCAATATCGGCGTCTTCACTTCTATTAAAATACAAGCTCAGCAATTCGTACGCTTTGCCTTTTAAATATAATTTTTTGATGGACGGATGCATGTTATTATTCAACATCTGATTGAGCACAACCGCCATAATCGGCGTTATTTTCTTATTGTCGTAATACTTTTTGTCTTTCTTATCCGCGTCTAAAAAGTGAATATAATTGGCTTCTGTAGAAAATAACGAGTGAAATTTTTTAATCGGTAACAACACCGAAATCAACCACGTTTTCGGACTTAAATCTACATTGATTGGCAAGTCTGTTTGCGGATTATACAGCAATAGCGCATGCTCGTCCAGCACGTTAAACGAATACCGCCCATTATTAAAATTAAACTTACATTCGCCCTTCACACAAAAATGAAATTGAATAAAACTACTATCAATTTCACGTATCAATTGTTGGGTTTCATCACTATCATTTTGAAGCTTTAAAATGTAAAAACCATCTTCAACCTGAGTTTCTTTTAAAGTACTTTGAGCGTTATTTTTTTCTTCCATAAGTAGAAATACCTGTTTTTATCTTATTTAGAACGATTCTATGTTAGATAGCCTAAAAAGCCTTATTTTGCAGTAAAATTACAACATTCTAGATGTTTTTCAGAAGAATCACATCTAAAAAACTTATAACGACATAAAAAGTCCTTTGAGCGTTATTTTTATTTCACTTTGAATAATATTTTTGTTATCGATTTTGAATCCTCATGAAGCAATACAATATTTCAAAACATAATTCTTTCTACTGTGTAGGTCTTAGCTATCAAAAAGCTGAGGCGCATATTCGAGGTAAATTTAGTTTGACCGATACTGCACAAGCTTCCATTCTTGAAACGACAAAAGTACAACATATTGGTGATGGCGCGTTGATTATTTCTACGTGTAATAGAACAGAAATTTATGGTTTTGCTTCACATCCATGTCAATTTATCAAATTATTATGTGATTACTCGAACGGAACAGCCGAAGAGTTTGAAAAAGTAGCGTATATCTACAAAAACAAAGACGCTATCAATCACATGTTTTCTGTTGGAAGTGGTTTGGATAGTCAAATTTTAGGTGATTTTGAAATCATTTCGCAACTTAAAAAAGGATTCAAAGCGTCGCAAAAAGTTGGATTGATTAACGGTTTTATGGAGCGTTTGGTCAATGCGGTCATTACTGCGAGCAAGCGTATCAAAAACGAAACTGAAATCTCTTCTGGCGCGACATCCGTAGCGTTTGCTTCGGTACAGTACATTTTAAGAAATGTTGAAAATATCTCTGAAAAGAACATTCTCCTTTTCGGAACTGGGAAAATTGGTCGCAATACCTGTGAAAATTTGGTAAAACATACCAAAAACAATCACATTACACTCATTAATAGAACCAAAGACAAAGCTGAAAAAATTGCAGGTAAGTTTAACCTAACCGTAAAAGATTACGCAGCACTTTCTGAAGAAATCCAAAAAGCAGATGTATTAATTGTGGCTACAGGCGCACATCGCCCAACAGTTTCTAAAGAAGACATTTTAACAAATAAAGAACTCTTAATTTTAGATTTATCGATTCCTGAAAATGTATCACGTAATGTAACGGAATTGGAAAATGTAAATTTAGTTCATTTAGATGCATTATCGCAAATTACCGATGAAACTTTAGAGCGTAGAAAAGCAGATGTTCCCAAAGCAGAAGCTATTATTGCTGAAGTAAAATCTGAGTTCAATTCGTGGCTAGAAACGCGTAAGTTTGCACCAACTATCAAAGCGTTAAAACAAAAATTAACGGCAATCAAAAATGCTGAACTCGATTTCCAACGCAAAAAAATTAATGATTTTGACGAATCACAAGCGGAAATCATCAGCAATAGAATCATTCAAAAAATAACTACACAATTTGCCAATCATCTCAAAGATGATAATACAACTTCAGAAGAAAGTGTAGCCTTGATACAAAAAGTATTTCAATTGGAAAATAACTCGCTATGAGTACACATATCAGAATCGGGACTAGAGATAGTGAACTCGCATTGTGGCAAGCCAAAGTCGTACAAGAACAACTCGAATTTTTAGGACACACCACCGAATTGGTGCCTGTAAAATCTACAGGAGACTTAGTATTAGACAAACCTTTATACGAACTCGGAATTACAGGAATTTTCACGCGAACGCTTGATATTGCCATGTTGAATGGCGACATTGATATTGCGGTGCATTCCTTGAAAGATGTGCCTACAATCTTGCCAAAAGGCATCGTGCAAGCTGCCGTTTTAAAACGTGGAAATGTGCGTGATACGTTGGTTTTTAAAAAGAACGAAGAATTTTTATCACAACGCAACGCCGTCATTGCCACAGGAAGCTTACGCCGAAAAGCACAATGGCTCAACCGATATCCAACACACACGATTGAAGATTTACGTGGAAATGTCAATACACGTTTGCAGAAATTAGAAGATAACGAGCATTGGAATGGCGCTATTTTCGCTGCTGCGGGAATTGGACGTATTGGATTACGACCAGAAAACTCCGTGAATCTCGATTGGATGATTCCAGCACCAGCACAAGGCGCGATTATGATTACGGCATTGGAAGCCAATACGGAAGTGCGTGATATCTGTGCGGAAATCAATCATGAAGAAACAGAAATCTGTACGTCGATTGAACGTAAATTTCTCAATTTGTTAGAAGGTGGTTGTACCGCTCCCATTGGCGCTATTGCGTATATCAAAGATGATATTGTAACGCTTGAAGGTGTATTGCTAAGTACCGACGGCACGAAGCGAATTTATGTAACCCGCTATGAAAAAGTCGGTGAACATCACGAATTGGCAAAATACTGTTCGGACTACATCATTGAACGTGGTGGAAAACGTTTGATGGACGACATCAAGAATTCAGGGAAGAAAATCAATGTGTATTCTACCAAATTATTGACCGAAGCGCAACGACAATTATTTGCTGACGGAATTGTTACCGAAAGCAGCGATTTCATCAAAATCAGCACGAATAGAATCAAGCCGCAAGTAGTTCAGAAACCAATTAAAAATGTCATCATCACTAGTAAAAATGCAGTAGAAGCGTTGGTTCAAAACTTTCCGGCTTCCAAATTGCAATTTGAAAATATTTACTGTGTTGGGCGCAGAACAAAAAAGCTCATTGAGCAAAAAATTGGTCCTGTAAAAAAATCGGCACGAAACGCTAAGCAACTCGCCGACTATTTAGTGGAATATATAGAAGGTACAACAGCAACGTATTTTTGTAGCGACATTCGTTTGGATGAATTGCCAAAATTTTTACAAGAAAACCATATAGAAGTCACCGAAGTACACGCATACAAAACCATAAAAGACGCTGAAAAATTGCAAGACGGCATTGAAGGCGTGATGTTTTACAGTCCGTCTACCGTTCAAAGTTATTTGTCTGCCAACAAAGCAAAAGGTATTGCATATTGCATAGGAGAAACCACTGCCAAAGAAGCCAAAAAACACTTTGAAGATGTCCGTGTCGCAAAAATGCCAACAGTAGAAAGTGTGATTGAGTTAGTGAATGCGCAGTATGCGCGTTAGGTGTTGAGTATTAGGTATTAGTAAGGACACTAGAATCTTTGCTAAATCATACGTCACTTCGAGTGATTTTTCGTAGAAAAATAGTATCGAGAAGTGCTTTGAAATAAAAATGTAGATGTGAGTATTGAGATTTTTGTCCATACGTAAATGGATTCCTGCCTGCGCAGGAATGACAGGAAATCATCTAAATTCTCAATACTAACAAAAAGTAAAACGTCACTTCGAGTGATTTTTCATAGAAAAATAGTATCGAGAAGTGCTTTGAAATAACTAATTTGAAATAAAAATATATAGATTCCTGCCTACATTTCGATGTAGCTCAATGCAAGAGCAGGAATGACAACTGAAATGTTGGTAGCGAACTGAGAAAAATCTAAATTCTCAATACTAACATCTCACTACTAATAAAAAAAATGATAAAAAACGACCTATTCTTAAGAGCATTAAAAGGCGAAACGGTGGAACGTCCACCTGTTTGGATGATGCGTCAAGCGGGAAGATATTTGCCTGAATTTATGGAAATTAAACGCAAGTACGATTTCTTTACACGTTGTCAAACACCTGAATTGGCAAGTGAAATTACCGTGCAACCTATTCGTCGTTACGGAATGGATGCGGCAATTTTATTTTCAGATATTTTAGTGATTCCGCAAGCGATGAACATCGAAGTGCAAATGAAGCCAAATTTTGGACCGTATTTGCCAAATCCTGTTCGAACGCAACAAGATGTAGACAATGTTATTGTGCCTGATGTCACCGTGGAACTGGACTATGTGTACAAAGCGATCAAAGCCACGAAAGAATTACTCAATGACGAAATTCCATTGATTGGTTTTGCAGGTTCGCCGTGGACAATTTTGTGTTATTGTGTACAAGGTCAAGGCAGTAAAAACTTTGACAAAGCCAAAAAATTCTGCTTTACCAATCCTGTTGCGGCACACATGTTATTGCAAAAAATTACCAATACGACGATTGCGTATTTAAAAGAAAAAGTAAAAGCAGGCGTAAATGCAGTACAAGTATTTGATTCTTGGGGCGGCATGTTATCGCCTACGGATTACAAAGAATTTTCATGGCAGTATATCAATCAAATTATTGAAGCGCTAAAAGACGATGCGCCTGTCATTGCATACGGAAAAGGGTGTTGGTTTGCACTACAAGACATGGCACAATCAAACGCCGCGGCTTTAGGTGTTGACTGGACGTGTTCGGCTCGTAATGCACGTTATTTAACTGGCGGAAACATTACGTTGCAAGGAAACTTTGATCCAACACGTTTATATTCGTCACCTGTAAAAATTAAAAAAATGGTGCATCAAATGATAAACGAGTTTGGGAAAGACAAATACATTGTCAATCTCGGGCACGGAATTTTGCCTGATATTCCACTAGACAATGCCAAAGCCTTTATTGATGCAGTAAAAGAATATAAAGCATAATTTACGTCATGCTGAACTTGATTCAGCATCTCACGAGGAGTTCCAACAAAGTCTCCACCCATAACACAAAGTTTCAAAACAATATATCATAAAACAGAAATCCGTTGCTTTTGTAGCTAACGGATTTTTGGTTTTTAAAGCTAATAGACAACTAATCAAAAAGTTTTCCGTTTATGATATTATGAAAAACTATCTCTTTCTTTTGATAGCAATCCTGTTTTATTTAACCGGATTTGCACAGTACAGTACCACAACTCTTCAGACAGATTCCACAAAAGTAGAAATAACAAAAAACTCCGAATACAGAATTTGGGAAGAAACATATCTCCATAAAGATTCTATTTTTTATAGCGTTCGGTATATAAAAGACACTACTAAAATCCATACAGAAGGTTGGTTTCGAAAAAATGAACAATACATGGGAAAATGGTCTAAGTACAAAATAGATGGAACTTGGTTATATACGATTGACTATGACAAACACACTTGGAAATACAACAAAAAAGAATTCAAATATCAACCACTCAAAGACCAAATAAAAACCAAAGCAGACACCATTTTACTGAACATTTTTGGAAAAGAATTTTTTGACAATAATATCGTTTTCAATTTTGACGGAAGCACATCCTTTAATCGATTGAAAACGTGCAAAAAAGGCACATATTGGATGCAAGACCCATATTTAGGAAGTTGGATAGAACCTATACACCAAAAACCAAATACATTCTCAATAAGTTACGATGTCAAATTATCTGATCATGAGTTGTATAACGATTTGATTTTTTTAGAATTAGATTCTGTTGGAAAGCTAAAGGAAAAATCGTTAATTCTTACTAAAATAAATCACGCACAAAAAGGAAAATTCACTATCACTAAAGAAAAAGCTATTGAAATTTGCAAACAAAACACACTTAAAAAATCAAACAGGGAGTATAAAACTTATTTAAAATTTGGCCACAGAGCGAACACACCTTACACAGGAACATTTTTTTATGAAGTTGTACAACAATATGAAGAAGTAAAAGATGAAAATGAAATCATACGATTTTTCAATATTTGGCGCTTCAATCCTTGGTCAACGAAGTTACTCTCTAAAAAGCAAATGAAAAAAGAATACCGATTATACGATGGATGTTTGACAAGTAGTAATTTCATTGAAGTAAAAGAATAAAAAACAGATTTTTTATGGCTTCTAATTTTATACTACATTTACAACAATGCAAACACCATTTTCCATAGCACTTTTAGAATCCACAGACAAAATTCCTCTTTTTGAGTTGATTCAAGCAAATGCTACACGCTTGCATCAATACTTTCCTATCACGGCAAAACAAAATTGCTCTTTAACAGCTACGGAATATTACATTCAAACCAAAATTCGCGAAGCCAATAACAAAGAAAATTTTACCTTTAAAATTGTTGAAAGTATCACACAATTGCCTATTGGATTGCTCATTATCAAGAAAATAAATTGGCAAACCAAAACTTGTGAATTGGCATATTTTGTTGATGGGAATTACGAAGGAAAAGGCATTATCTCCGCTGGAATTTCACAACTCATCACCTACGCAAAAGAAACGCTGCAATTGCAATCTGCCTGTGTGCGTATTGGAGAAGACAACCCAGGAAGCTTGCGTATTGCAGAAAAGCATAACTTTGTACTCACCAAACGCATTAAAAACGAACATACAGATTTTCACGGAAATGTAATGGACGTTTTACATTTTGAACGCATATTATGATAAACGAAATACTAAAAGGAATTCAAGACTATTTTTCAGCCTACCGATTGCTGAACGAACTCAACTTATGGAAGTACTTTAGAATTCCGATTGTGGTGAGTTTTATTTTGGGAATCGTTATCATCTTCGCTTCTTGGGGTTTTTCGGATGATATTGGCGGTTACATTTCGAGTGTTTGGCCATTTTCATGGGGAAAAGAAACAGCAACGGCTATCAGTAATTTTATTGGTGGATTGATTGTATTTGCCTTCGGATTGGTCATTTTTAAACACGCATTGATGATAATTGTGGCGCCATTTATGAGTCCAATTTCTGAAAAAATAGAGCGTCATATATACGGAATTGTAAAAAAATCAGGCACAGGTTTTAGAGCACAAACCTCAGCATTTGCCCGCGGAATTCAAATTGGTGTGCGCAATGCAGCAATTGAAATTCTTTGGATTATTCCGTTTTTCGTATTCAGTTTTATTCCTGTAATTGGGATTGTATTTCTTGCGCTCATTTTCTTAGTACAAGCCTACTACGCCGGATTTGGAAACATGGATTATACCTTAGAACGCTATTTTCCATACAAAAGAAGTGTGGAATACGTACGCGCGCATCGCGGAATCGCCATTGGAAACGGAATTGTATTTATGCTCATTCTGTTGATTCCTGTTGTTGGAATTCTCATCGTACTGCCGCTTTCTGTCGTAGCAGCAACTATCACAACCTTGCGAGAATTGCATACAAAAAAGTAGTTTTCTATTACGTTTTTGTTTTTAGCAATAGAATACGTTTGTAATATAAAAAGTATCTTTGTGATGCTTCTAAGTCGGGCTGATTTTTAATTTATACACATGAAAGACCAATTCCTAAACTACATACATCAACTACAAGATTCCATCACCTCAACACTCGAAAAAATTGACGGAAAAGCAACCTTCCAAGAAGATTTATGGGAACGTCCCGAAGGCGGCGGAGGACGTACACGCGTGATTGAAAACGGAGCAATTTTTGAAAAAGGTGGCGTTAATATTTCTGCAGTGCATGGCGAATTACCAGAAGCCTTGCGTACAAATTTTAAAGTAGAACAAGGTGATTTTTTTGCGTGTGGATTGAGTTTGGTATTGCATCCTAAAAATCCGTTCATTCCTACGGTACATGCCAATTGGCGCTATTTTGAAATGTATGACGAAACGGGAACTATTGTGACCCAATGGTTTGGTGGCGGACAAGATTTAACGCCGTATTATCTCTTTGAAGAAGATGCCATTCACTTTCATACAGTTTGCAAAGAAGCCTGCGATAAACATCATCCTAAATTCTATCCAACATACAAAGAAACTTGCGACAAGTATTTTTGGAATACACACCGAAACGAAGCGCGCGGCGTGGGCGGATTGTTCTTTGATTATTTAAAAGAAACGGACGAATTCACCATGCAAGACCGTTACAATTTCGTCACAGAAGTCGGAAACAGCTTTCTAAACTCATACGTTCCAATTGTAGAACGCCGAAAAGATATGGAATACACACAAGCGCACAAAGATTGGCAAGAAGTACGCCGCGGACGTTATGTAGAATTCAACTTGGTACACGACAGAGGAACCTTGTTTGGACTCAAAACGAACGGACGTATTGAAAGTATTTTGATGAGTTTACCACCAACCGTACAATGGAAATACAATCATCATCCTGAAAAGGGAAGTCACGAAGCCAAATTGATTGACGTATTGCAAAAACCAAAAGCATGGGTGTAGATATAACTGTTTTGTATGTAGCGGTTGCAGTAATTTGCAACCTATTCTTATCAAATATTCTATATTCCATTTATGCCAAGGTATTCGGAATGCGATTGGAATCATTTGAAATTTCTACAAAAATTTTCGGAAAGCATCTCATGTATTTTAAACGAAGTAATATTCGATATATTTTAGGATATCTTCCAGTAAATGCTTCCGTCAGAATCGCTGGAATGTCTAAAGATGAACTCGAATTTGAAAATCGTGAAATAGAAGACGATATGTATCTTGGAAAACCCATTTCGTCAAGAATTATGTTTAGAATTCTTCCAATTATTACAACCATTATTTTAGTTTTCGTCTGTATGGTGTTTATCAATCTTGATAATACATTCATAGATAACTTTCACATTGCAAAAACGGCGGTGTTAAATATGTATGACTATCTTTCTGAAAACATCAATGCGGAAATCTCAATCGCTACATGGAATTCGTTGACTAAAATTCATAACGAGTTTTTTATCATACTCATGATGTTGCTGTTGATGAATGTTATTTTTGCTATTACAACGCCCATTGTAATTTTTCTAATTCAAAATCCTAAAACTTATCATGTCATAATCACCTTTGTATTACAGGTGTTAATCTATGGTTACATTTTATATAAATTGGGAATATTATTTACGAATTTGCACACATTTTCAGAAGGTTTTATGGCTCTAGTTGTATTTTTTGGCACAACATATATTATTTCTTATGTGTTATTTTTAGGAATAAAGTACTTTCCGCAAAATCAGTATTTTTAATCGATGTTTTTGTTGAATGCTTCAGCTTGTAGAATAACACACCCACAAAAAATTTACTACTTTTAAACCATGGAACAATACCGAAAACTCGAACGCATGTATCTATCTGCCAACATGAATACGCAGATTTATCACACGACCGAAATCACCATTGCTGACGAAACCGCTACCATTTCTATGACGATTAATCCAAAATATTTTCATGCGTTGGGCGCCATTCACGGTTCGGTGTATTTTAAATTGTTGGACGATGCAGCATTTTTTGCGGTGAATTCGGTAGTAAAAGATGCGTTTGTCTTAACGACTTCGTTCAATATCAACATTACGCGACCAATTAGCAAAGGAAAAATTACCGCAACGGGAAAAGTTAAATTCAAATCACGCAATTTGTTTGTGGCAGAAAGTACTTTGGTCGATGAAAAAGGACGTGAAATTGCCTTCGGAACCGGAAATTTTGCCAAAAGTAAAGTCGCGCTTAGTGAAGACATTGGATATCAATAATCTAATACTTTTTTTTGTAATCAAAGTATTAGATTTTCTTTTTAGTAAGAAAATTTACTTTTTATTCGTAGTTGAATTATATTTGTTATAAACAAAAAGAATTACAATATTATAATTTAAGTTTTAGCAATAGACTAGAAATATGGGAACATGGTACGATTTTTTTGAAGAGATAAAGAATATTAAAAGTGAGTTTGAAAATCCAGAAACTCTTTGGTATCGTGGTCATAGTTCAAGTAGATTTGAACTAAAACCATCTCTTCTAAGATTTAAAAATGGAGTAGACCGTGAACAATTTTTATTTCAAAGATTTAAAGACTACTCTGCAAAAATTTTTAGAAAAAATGCTACCGATTGGGAAACTTTATTTGATATGCAACATTATGGAGTACCTACACGCCTTTTAGATTGGAGTGAATCACCTGGCGTATCTATTTTCTTTGCTGTTTCCAATCAATTTCATCATGATGAAGATGGATGTTTTTATATTTTAGACCCTATTGCCTTGAATAGTAAAAGTGGACAATCTAATATTAAAATACTTTCGGACGATAAAGATTTTAAGTATCAATCAATATATTGGGAAAAGAAACCTTTCAGCGCTGCTACGCCTATTGCTATTGGACCTCATTTCAGAAATGACAGAATATATGCACAAAAAGGAAGGTTTACTATACATGGTGAGGTTAATGATCCTTTAGATATTCAATGTCCAGATGTAGTTAGAAAAATTATTATCCCAAAGGAAATTAAAGGAAGTTTGAATGAGTTTTTACAAATATCAAATATTAATGCTTTGACTATTTTCCCTGACATGCATGGAATAGCTGAGTACATCAAGCTAATTTCTGACCTTGAATATTAAGCTTCTTATATTTTCACTTGATAAATTAATTTATCTAAAAATGATTATAATTAATAGGTTTAATTAAAAGATGTTCGAAGGTCAATTATTGAAAGCCCCACAATTTTTCTAATAATACTACCTGCCCCCATAAGCAAAGGAAAAATTACCGTAACAGGAAAGGTTAAATTCTAATCGCACTCAGTGAAGACATTGGATATCAATAAAAATGCTATCTTCAACAAAAAAAGAAACGAATGTTAGAAAGTTTATTAGAAGCACTCCAATTTTCTCCCAATAATATTCCGCTCAAACTTCAAATTGCCAAACTCTATATGCAACAAGGAAGTTTCGCCGAAGCGGAACAACAATTGATTGAAATCATCGATTTAGACAACCATCATGTAGAAGCCAAATACGAACTGGCAAACTGCTTTTACAAACAGCAAAAATTAACCGCCGCAGAAGTATTGCTTGAAGAAATCATCAAAAAGAAAACCGATAAAAAGTACTTGGAATTGCTGTGTTATTGTCAAATCAACCAAGAAAATTACAGCGATGCGCAAGAAACCTATAAAGAATTGTTGGAACTTGATTCCAGCTACGAAAACGAGGATTTTGACAATGTATTAAAAGTAAATACAACTCGTGAACCTGATTTTATCGACGAAGACGGTTTGTCGTTCCTCAAAAAACCAACGACCAATTTTGCCAGTATTGGCGGCATGGAAGACATCAAAAAGGAAATCGATTTAAAAATCATCAAACCTTTAGAACACCGCGATTTGTACAAAGCGTACGGCAAAAAAATTGGTGGTGGCATTCTTTTGTACGGTCCGCCAGGTTGCGGAAAAACACACATTGCACGTGCCACAGCAGGCGAAATCAACGCGAATTTTATCAGTGTTGGTATCAACGATATTTTGGACATGTGGATTGGAAACTCGGAGAAAAACCTGCACGAAATCTTTGAAACAGCTCGAAACAATACACCGTGTGTCATTTTTATTGATGAAATAGATGCGCTTGGCGCGAATCGGAATGATGTCAATAAAACTTCGGGAAGAAGCGTTATCAATCAGTTTTTAGCAGAATTGGACGGAATTGACGCAGATAACGATGGAATCTTAGTGTTAGGCGCAACCAACGCGCCGTGGCATTTGGATCCTGCATTTCGCCGTCCAGGACGTTTTGACAGAATCATCTTTGTATCGCCTCCCGATGTGGAAGCCAAAGCAGCTATTTTTAACATTCATCTTCAAGAAAAACCGACGGAAACCATCGATTATATGGCGTTGGCAAAAGCTGCCAAAGAATTTTCAGGAGCCGATATTCAAGCAGCCATTGATGTGGCGGTGGAAACCAAATTAGAAGCTTCTTTCAAAGATGGCATTCCAAAACCACTCAGTACCAAAGATATTTTAAAAGCCATCAAAAAGATAAAACCGAGTACCAAAGAATGGTTTATTTCCTCAAAAAATTATGCCTTGTATGCCAATGACAGCGGATTGTACGATGATATTTTAGCGTATTTAAACATAAAAAAATGATGGAGTCAAAAAATCATCTACGCGGTGTACAACTGTTCGAATTGGGACGTTTTCAAGAAGCCATAACTTACTTGAGTGAAGCTGTTGCGGAAAGTGTGTACAACTATCCAAGCAAATACTATTTGGCGTTGAGCTATTTTAATGTGAGCGATTATACCAAATCTTCTCAAATTATTGACGAATTGCTCAGCGAAACACCTAATGAAGGCAATTTATTCTTTCTAAAAGCACAAATAGCTTCTCGATTGGACAAACTCCAAGACGCTATTGCGTTGGTGAATAAAAGTATTGAACTCGATCCGTATCAAGCTGATTATTTTGGGTTTAAAGGTGCGTTGTTGATGGATAAAAAGAAATTTGAAGAAGCCTTATATTTTGTGAACGAAGGATTGCAACTCGATCCGAAAAATGCGGCTTGTTTAAACATTCGTGCGCGACTACTAACGAAATTAAATCGTAAAGAAGAAGCCAATCAAACCGTAGAACATATTTTATTTGACAATGCGGAGGATGATTACGCTCATGCCAACGTTGGTTGGGTTTCATTGGAAAATGGCGATACTAAAAAAGCCTTACATCATTTCAAACAAGCACTACAACTCAATCCGAACATGCAATACGCACGCGAAGGTATGGCAACCGCGATTAAATCGAAAAATGTATTGTACAAATGGTATCTTCAATATGCCTTTTGGATGAGCAAACAATCCTCGCGCAATCAATGGATTTTTATCATCGGATTGTATGTGGCGTATCGTTTGGGCGTAAAAGTGTTAGAAGCATCCGACTTGACCTTTTTAGTCATTCCGCTTATCATTGTATATTTAGTTTTCGTACTCGGCGGCTGGATTATGGAATCATTATCCAACACTATTTTATTGGGCGATTCGTACGGAAAATATCTATTAACCGACAATGAAAAATACAGTGGTTACGCATTTGGCGGATTGACCTTAGCGGGAATTGTAGGTGTCATTTTGTTCTTCGCACTCCACAATCCGTTGTATATGCTTTGGGGATTTACCTGTTTTTGTGCATTATTGCCGTTGCCAGGTTCCTTTTTGCGAAACTCCAAAAACGGACGAATGATTGGACTTTTCTACGGAATTACCATGTTGTGCGTCGGTTTCTTAGGAATGCTGTTTACCACAGACATCATGCTCGTTGGCGGCATTGTGTTGGGAATGATGGTGATTTACACGTGGGTTTTTAATTTTATTTCGTAGGCTTATCTAGAATAATATATAATTCGCGCTGTATTTCTTTGCCATAAATTGCAGTAGCGAAGTCAGATTCAAAATAATAAACCTCCTTATTTTCCAAGAGAGTTTCAGCCGTTTTTTGTAATTGTTTAAAAGACATTTCTTTACCATTTAAAACCACCAACGGATCATTGGTTTTCGCATAGTGACCTATACCTCCCATAATTAGCATTGATTCAGTCGCTTTTACGGTAAAATTCGTTGAAATTTCTTCACGATTCAACACATAATTTTCAGTATCAAACAACTTAAACTGTTTTCTTTTCTTAAAGTTTACTTCATCATACGATATTCTAATCACGTTGGCATCATCTAGCAACGCTGTTGGAATTTTCATAGAAAAAGCACCCCTTTCTGAGCTATATACTGTAATTGCTTTTTGAAGTGTTATCAACGTAATTTTAGCATTTTCAATAGGCGTTTCTTCTTTGTCTGATAACACAGTTCCTGTAAACGTTACAAAACCACTCGGTTTGGTTGCAGGTTTGGATTGCTTTCGCTTAAAGTTTGATTTAGAAGACAATGTATTGCTATGTTGAACGAATTCTGTCGCTGTTTTCTCCGTTTGCTGTGCTTGTACTGTAGAAACCGCCAATGTAGAAGCCAATAAAATACTCGCGGCAACATTGGAATACGGTATTTTGAATGTTTTTTGCGCTTCAAACGCTAATAAAGGTGTTTCTAATTGCGTTTTGGTCAAGCGTGCACAAATTTGTCCTTTTGAGTTTTGGACTTTCTCCGTAATTTCTGCTTGACTCAACTTGGTAAAATCAATGACGTTTTTGGCACAAACATCACAAAAGCTTCCGTGTTCATTCGGTGTCATGTTTTCCCACCGTTCACTACACGGTTTGTTGATTTTTAAATACGTATTTTTCATCATCGGTTTATAATATCTTTTGAAAGTACCTATTTATCGCATAAAATCAAAAACTATTAAGAAAGCTTTCACTTTTTTTAATACAAGCTTTCGCTTGAATATTTCCTATCTTTGTACAACTTTTCAAAAAGACAATATATGTTCCCACTTCGACGCAACAGACGTTTACGTGCCAATGCTGCCATTCGCGGTTTGGTAAGAGAAAATATAATTACAGCCAACGATTTTTTAGTGCCGCTTTTTGTGGTAGAAGGCAAAGGTGTTAAGGAAGAAATTCCGTCCATGCCCAATTATTACCGACATAGTTTAGACACGTTGGTTGACGAATTGAAATTGTTGTGGAGTTTAGGATTGCGCTCTGTCTTATTGTTTGTAAAAGTACCTGACAATTTAAAAGATAACAAAGGAACAGAAGCCTTAAACCCTGATGGTTTGATGCAACGTGCTATTAAAACCATTAAAAATACCTGTCCAGATATGATTGTGATGACGGATGTAGCACTCGATCCGTATTCTTCTTTTGGTCATGATGGAATTGTGGAAGATGGAAAAATTATCAATGATGATACGGTGGAAGTATTAGCCGAAATGAGCATTTCGCATGCAGAAGCCGGAGCCGATTTTGTGGCACCAAGTGATATGATGGACGGACGTATTTTGAGTATTCGTGAAGCCTTGGAAGACGAAAACTTTACTGATGTTGGCATTATGAGTTACAGCGCCAAATACGCGTCTGCATTTTACGGTCCGTTCCGCGATGCGCTGGATTCTGCACCTGGATTTGGTGATAAAAAAACCTATCAAATGGATCCTGCCAATCGTTTTGAAGCCTTGCGCGAAACCGAAATGGACATTGACGAAGGCGCAGATATTGTGATGGTAAAACCTGGCATGCCGTATTTAGACATTGTTAGAGAAGTAAAAAACGAATTTGATGTCCCTGTTGCGGTGTATCAAGTAAGTGGCGAATATGCCATGTTGAAAGCTGCTGCGGCAAAAGGTTGGCTCAATCACGATCAAGTGATGATGGAGTCGATTATGGCGTTTAAGCGCGCAGGTGCAGATATGATTGCAAGTTATTTTGCGAAAGATGTGATGCAATTGTTATCTAAATAATTTTGATGAAAGCCGCCGTTTCCATATTTGTTTTTTTGATTGCAGCTGGAATGGCTATAGTATTTATCCTGAGTGTAAAAGAATCAGAAAAAATAACTAAAACTCAGCCGATTTTAATCTGTGGCTACACATTTTTAGAAGAACATCTTACGGAAGCGCAAAAACAAGGAGAAGCGTTATTTAAAATAAAATGTGCTGCTTGCCATAAATTAGATGCTCAATCTACTGGACCGCCATTGCGCTCTGTAAAAGCTCGCTATGAAGAAGAAAAAGAAATCAGTATAGATTCATTCCTAAGTGTAAGGCGCGCATCATTTACGGAAATTTTTAACTCAAAAGAACGCAAGTGCCTTATTCCACCAGAAATAACCAATGCTGACATTCAAAATATTTTACAATACACACAATAATTTTTATGAAAATATATACGCTCTTACTTTTTGTTACAACGCTTTCAGTTGCTAACGCACAAGACACACCAATTTCTGCATTTTTAGAGAAATGGGAAAACTCTAAAAATTATTTAGTTGAAATAGCAGAATTGATGCCAGAAGACAAATACGATTACAAACCTACGGAGCGTCAAAAAACGTTTCGTGAGCAACTCTTACACATCAAACAAAATATGGATTGGTTGAGTAGCACTTATTTTTCCACCGAAAAAAAGAAAACAAAAGAAAAAACACCGAAGACGAAAGCTGATATCATTGCTGCATTAAAAACTTCTTTTGAGCAAACAGCAACGATTGTAAAAACCGCGAAGGAACGTGATTTAAAAGAAATTGTAGAATTTTTCGCTGGTCCTAAAACCAAATTGCAGATTTTAAATCTGTTGCAAGACCATGTTACACATCACAGAGGACAACTCATCGTTTATTTAAACTTAAATGATATCAAGCCACCGAGATATCGTGGTTGGTAATATATCAAAAGAGAGCCTGCGTTGCCACAGACTCCCTTTCTCCATCGTTAAAACTAAAACCAACTATTCTTTTACCAATTGCTTTACGGTAGTTCGGTTGCCATCTGTGGTAATTTTACAGAAATAAATTCCCGTATTCCACTTTTGAATATTTACGTTATGCACACCGTCTGTAATTGGTGATTTGTGATATGTAATACCACGCACATCTGTAATTTGAACCGATACTGTTTTGAATTCTTCGTAGTCTTCAATTATAATTTCAATATTTGACTTTCCAGGGTTTGGAGACATTCTAAAACGTATATCATCTCTTATTACTAAAGGCGGTACTGTAAATGGATGCGTTCCTGAAACGGTAGATTCTCCATTATTACAAATGGCTGTTACTGAAAAACTATACTCTCCAGGTACTAAATTTGCTGTATAGTTTGTATCCGCAGTATTGTAAGTGTACAATAAAACTCCTGTGTTGCTATAAACCTTAATTTGGTAATAATCTACACCTGCTTGCCCATTCCATGAAAAATCTACTGGTCGCGTATTAGATCCAATATTTAAGTCTGTTGCATCTACAGCAAGACCTGTAACTACATCAATTCCACATACTTTACACTCTTCTGTACGATACGCAAAACCAATATTTGTGTTGATATTTACATTGCCATCACCATTGGTGTCTGATAAGTTGTCCCATGGCGCATAAAGCGTTTGGTGTGCTCCTATAGTATTTAGCAATGCTGTTGAACCAGGAAGTCCTAACGCTCCAGAAACCCATTTCCCATATTGTTCCATACAGCATTCAGGATTTGAATTATTAAACGGCAATACTGCTGATAGTAAGTAAGCACTTCTATGCTCTGAGTCACTAACAAACTTTCCTTTCCCTTTTCCATAAATATAACCTTTAGAAATCATAGATACCGTGACAATATGATTTGGTTCCAAAGTAACCGCTCCGATATAATCCATAGAAAAACTTCCTGATTCTGAACCATCTTCTTCTTCTT
Organism: Kordia periserrulae; assembly: GCF_003054265.1. Taxonomy (GTDB): domain Bacteria; phylum Bacteroidota; class Bacteroidia; order Flavobacteriales; family Flavobacteriaceae; genus Kordia; species Kordia periserrulae. Next base: position 930,435 of record NZ_QBKT01000001.1, read on the forward strand.
GATAATGTATATCAATTGGCGTTTGAAAAACATTGACAATTTGCGAGCCAACTTGCGTAACGGAAGTACCCCAGTTAATTGGAGCACCAGTATTTATAGCTACAACAATTCCCACAATGGAAGATGCTAAATCAATTGTATTCATCCAAAATTCAGGATTCCAAGTATCATCTTGTGCTCTTGACAATTGAAACTGTCCACCTGCTAGTACCGTAATTTGTGTATCTGTTTGGTATTGATCAACAGCAAATAAAGCAACGTCATCTTCTACAGCGGCAAAACTCGAATGCGTTCCCCAACCGCCTGTTGCAGAAGTTGCTACCCATGAATCACCATAATAATTTGCGCGTAAATCTATGGTTTTTCCACAGCCACAATCTTCTGGTAGCAAACTTCCGTTAGTGCAGATGTAATTAAATGACATACGTGCATAACTATTTGAGGATGTTTCATCACCACTTACCGACTTTTCATATTCATATTCATTGTTGGTGGTTGGAGAGTTTAACTTTAATCGTTGACTTGTTGCGGCTCCTGCAATAGATTCTGCATACCATGTAGTCAGTCCGCTTTGGTTTTCTGGTGGTGAAAATTGATTGGAATAATTTGCCGCTACATCATACGAGGAATTTACCGTAAGTACCGCACAATTACAATCGGTATCTCTTGAACCACCGCGCAATTGTTTTAAAAGTATGGCAACTTTTGGCTGCATTTCTGGTGAAATGTCTTGTGTAGCTAGGAACTCATCTAAAGGAAGTTGATTATCTCTCTTATTTTGCCAATCTTTTATTTGATTAAATAGTTCTAGCGTGATTTCAATATTATCACCTTCAATTCTTGTGTTTTGCGATTCTTTCACTTCTTGCGCCATTGCTGTATGCGTAGCAAGGCTAAATGCTAATACAACTAGAAACATCATTAGGCATTTTTGCGCAAATGATTGTTTAAAAATATTGTTTTTCATAATTTAAATGTTTTATTGTTCGGAACAAACTTAGTGTGTGAAGTCGCGTAAAAAAAGCATCGTTATTGATGCTTTATAAAGGAATAGCACGTTTTTTATAAAGCGTCAATTCCTTATTCCTATCAAAAAAAGCGTTCTGAATCAGAAAAACAGTGAAAAGACAAAAACTTTTCAGATTCCGAAGACATATCTCAAAAATTGAGCAAAATATTAGCTAAATTCGCCATATACAATTTTTAAATCATCATGACACTATTAGTACTCTACGCAATAATTTCTATTTTCTTTTCTTTTTTATGCTCCATTTTGGAAGCTGTATTGTTAAGCGTAACACCAACGTTTGTCAATATTAAAAGTAAAGAAGGAAAACCGTATGCCGATAATTTAAAAGCGTTAAAGCAAGATGTAGACAAACCGTTAATTGCTATTTTAACACTCAATACCATTGCACATACTGTTGGCGCCATCATGGTAGGAACAGAAGCCAAAAAACTGTATGGTGATGAAGACAGTTACGGTGTATTTATCATTTCGGTAATTATGACGATTTTAATTTTGGTGGCTTCTGAAATCATTCCAAAAACGATTGGCGCGATGTACTGGAAACAACTTGCCAATTTTACAACCAGAACGTTGGATATTATGGTATTAGTTTTAAAATACACAGGTATATTGTGGGTTTTACAGTTGTTTACCAAAATCATTGGAAGCAAAGGTCATGGTGCCAGCGTGTTGAGTCGCGAAGATTTTAGCGCGATGACACAAATTGCTACGGACAAAGGTGTTTTTCACGAATCGGAAAGTAAAGTAATTCGAAATTTGTTAGGCTTTAAAGATATTTTGGTAAAAGATGTCATGACGCCGCGTTCGGTATTAAAAATTGATTCCGCAGAAAAAACCATTCAGCAGTTTTACGATGAAAATCCCGATTTAAAATTTTCTCGTATTCCAATTCACGGCGCGCAAACCGATGATATTACGGGGTATATTTTGAAAGATAATTTGATGGAAGCTATTATTGAAGGAAAAGGGCAAGAACCTTTGGCATCTATCAAAAGAGAATTGCTAGTTACAGATAGAAATTTACCAATTCCAGAATTGTTTGAAAAACTCATTGAACACCGCGAGCATATTGCGTTGGTTGTAGATGAATATGGATCTGTGAGCGGATTGGTGAGTCAAGAGGATGTCATTGAAACCTTATTAGGTTTGGAAATTATGGACGAGAGTGACAACGTTGCCGATTTGCAACAATTGGCTCGTAAAAGCTGGGAAAAACGTGCTAAAAAGTTAGGAATTATAGAAAAAAATAACCCAGAAGAATAAATCGACTGGGCATATTTGTCATTGGTAAATTATACACAAATTACCAACTACTAACAACTTTCATTTTTTTCTCATATAACAGCTACAAACATGTGGCTCATTGCTGTACAAACGAGAATACGAATGTATAAAAAAAATACGCTTTAACCTTAATTTTATACGCTTTATCGATAAAAAGCTGTTTTAACTTCGATGAATGTACATACAGCACATATTCAAACTCCCTTAGGAATTGCTAAAGTTGTTTCTGACAATGTAGGAATTCAAGAAATTTCTGTGCTGAATGAAGAATTTGAAATTGACAATTCGGATGCAATTCCAGTCGTTTTAAAAAATTGTATCGCACAATTAGAAGAATATTTTAATGGAAAACGAACCGAATTCGACGTACCGTTAGCACCAAAAGGAACCGAATTTCAACAAAAAGTGTGGAGCGAATTACGCAACATTCCCTACGGAAAAACCTGTTCGTATTTAGACCTTTCTAAAAAACTAGGCGATGTCAAAGCCATTCGTGCGGTTGCTGCTGCTAATGGGAAAAATCCACTGTGGATTGTCATTCCGTGTCATCGAGTCATCGGAAGCGACGGTTCATTAACAGGCTATGCGGGCGGATTGTGGCGCAAAAAGTGGTTATTAAATCATGAAAACCCTGTAAAACAGCAGTCGTTGTTTTAACCATTATAAAAACCAAAAACGTATCACCATGAAAAAAATATACCAACTGACTTTAATAGCATCTTTTTTGCTAATTGCTTGTGGCGAAAAAGATACCAATACATCTCAAAAAGCGGAAATGTCTGAAAAAGTTATCATTGACCTTTCTCACTCCTATTCTGAGGAAACTGTGTATTGGGTAACGGCAAAAGAATTTGATTTGGATACGGTTTTTATGGGGAAAACAGACAAAGGTTTTTTCTATGCTGCTAATAATTTCAGTACGGCAGAACATGGCGGAACACATATTGATGCGCCAATTCATTTTGCTGAAAAAGGACAATCTGTAGACGAAATTCCGCTTGAAAAATTGATGGGAGCTGCTATCAAAATTGACGTTTCAGCTAATGCGCTTCCAAATCCAGATTATCTTATTACTGTTGACGATTTAAAAGCTTGGGAAAAGGAACATTCAAAAATCCCAGATGGAAGCATTGTACTATTGCAAACTGGTTTTGCAAAATACTATCCCAACAAAGTAAAATACATGGGAACTGACGAACGCGGTGATGTAGCCATTGAAAAGCTACATTTCCCAGGATTGTCTCCCGAAGCTGCTGAATGGCTGGTTCAACAACGCAACATCAACGCGATTGGAATAGACACACCGAGTATTGATTACGGACAATCAACCTATTTTAAAAGTCACGTAATTTTATTAGAAAAAAACATTCCAGCCTTTGAAAATTTGACCAATTTAGACCAATTGCCCAATAGCGGATTTGAAATTATTGCGTTACCGATGAAAATTAAAGGAGGAAGCGGCGCACCTTTACGAATTGTTGCTATTCTTACAAAATAACTGTCTTTACAACATATACACCATGTACAGAACCGCTACCAATTTCCTGAAAAAATTCATGTCTACTGCGACAATTTTTAAATACGGATTCAATCTGTCGCCCATGTATCGCCGAACCACTGCTAGAGTTGTGGAGATTTCGGACGATTTAAAACGTGTTAAAATTAAAGTTCCGATTAGTTATAAAAACAAAAACTATGTCGGCGCTATTTTTGGCGGAAGCATGTTTGCGGCAACCGATCCGATTTACATGATTCAATTGGTGCAAATTTTAGGTGAAGACTATGTGGTTTGGGATAAAGCGGCAACCATCAATTACAAACGTCCTGCAAAAGAGCATTTGTATTGTGAGTTTCTCTTTTCGGAGGGTGAAATTGAAACCATCAAAAAACAAATCGCGGAAACGCATGAAATGACTATTGAAAAAACTACCTATTTGACCAATGCGAATACACAAGTTTTTGCAGAAGTCATCAAAACACTTTATATTGCTGAAAAGTCTTTTTACAAAGAAAAACTGAAAAAGCGAAAACAAGCAAAGTCTAACTAGTACCTCATTTTTCCTCACGAACGTACTAAATATAGACGTATGTTACATAAAATTAATTTAGAAAATGTATTGTTTCTAGACATAGAAACAGTTCCTGAATATCCGTATTATGACGATTTGGATGCGGAAGAAAAACTACTTTGGGAACAAAAAACAACGTATCAACGCAAAGACGAATTTACCGCAGAAGAATTTTATGAGCGTGCCGGAATTTGGGCAGAATTTGGAAAAATCATCTGTGTTTCTGTCGGTTATTTTGCGAATAAAGGTGATGTTCGACAGTTTAGAACGACTTCGTTTCACGGAGAAGAAGAAAAACTGCTTCGCGAATTTAAAGCCTTGCTGGAAACACATTTTAACCGCCCGCAACAACTACTCTGCGCGCACAACGGAAAGGAATTTGACTTTCCATTCATTGCTCGACGCATGATTATCAATCGAATTCCGCTACCGTTCAAATTGAATTTATTTGGTAAAAAACCTTGGGAAATTCCGCATTTAGACACCATGGAACTCTGGAAATTTGGCGATTATAAACACTATACTTCGCTGCGTTTGATGACTAAAGTGTTGGGAATTCCTTCGCCAAAAGATGATATTGATGGAAGTCAAGTACGAAATGTTTATTACGAAGAAGGCGATATTGACCGAATTATCAATTACTGTGAAAAAGATGTCATCGCTGTCGCGCAGATTTTACTCAGATTGCGCAATGAACCGTTGTTGGAAGATGATGAAGTATTGCAGGTTTAGTGTCATTGGGTTTTTGAACCTTTTTGGTTAGCGAAATGAAGTTCAATATTTGTGTACAAATCTATATACAACTTTTTTGACGCTAGCTCGTTTTCTATAGAAACCTCTTGTTTATGAAACAACTTTTACTTTTTTTCTTTTTGATTGTTTTTACGTGTATGAATGCACAAAATGACTCTTTAAAAAATTCAACTTTTGAAAGCTTAGAGGCATCCTACAAAAAAATGTTGTATACAAACACTTCCCAAGCATTGTCATACGCCATTAAGGCAAAAGAGATAGCACTCACAAGTAATAATCATACACATATAACAAAAGCATACTACTACATTGCGAATTGTTATTATAATATGGGAGCAAACTCAGATGCATTGCAACCTATTGAATTGGCTTTGGCAAATAGTACTGACAGTACCGATATTGTTCTTTTGTATAATGTTGCGCTCTTACACGGACACATTCTTTCTGAATTAGGAGAAGACTCAAAAGCACTTAAAGCATATGTAAAAGCACAAGAATATGCTGAAGAAATTAACAATCCAGAATATGAAATTTCTGTACTGACAAACATTGCATATATAAAAAAAATTCACAAAGACTTCCAAGAAGCCATCAACATGTACAAAACAGTGTTGCAAAAGTTGGAAACACTCGAAGAAAGCCAAAACAACAATGTATATAAAGCTATTGCACTTATGAACATTGCTGATACGTATTTATGGCTACAAAAAACGGACGATGCAAGTTATTATAATGAACAAGGATTGAAGCTTTCGTCTCGCTTGAATATGGAATTGTTGCATCATCCCATGTTAATGAACAAAGCGATTATTTATTACCAAAAAGAGGTGTATGGTGAATGTATAAAATTAGCAAAACAAATAGCTACTTTAACGAAGGATGATGAAAAGAAAAGTCTGCACCTTACTGCGCTATTTTATCTTGGTAAAAGTTCCTACAAGCTTAAAAATTACGAAGAAGCTATTGCTTTTTTAGAAGAAGTATTACAAGCTATCAATAGTTCCTCTACTGTAGATGTGAACGAAAAAGAATTGCATGAGTTTTTAGCTTTGTTATATAACAAAGTAGGGAACGCTGAAAAAAACTTATTTCACTTTAAAAAATATGTCGAATTAGAAAAAAAGCAAAGTGCAGAAGATTTGAAAATCAACAACGAAACCCATGAGTTGGTTGATCTTGTTTCTGTACAAAGTGAAATACGAGAAATTAAAGCTAGTTTAGCTGACGAAACCAACTCAAAAAGAGTGATTTCAATTGTAGCACTTTTGTTATTGGTTTTGCTCATTATAAGTAGTATCTATTACAAAAGAAAAGGGCGTATTATCAAACAGAAGTTTGACAAATTATTAGAAAAAGTAACTGCTCTTGAAAAAGAAGAAACATCAGAAAAGGCAGTTCCTAAAAAAGAAAAAGTAACTGATGCGAAAGCAGCTGTCATTTTAGAAAAGATTGATGCGTTTGAGAAAAGAGAATCCTATTTAAGTACTGAGTGTAGCTTGGGATTTATGGCAGAAAAACTAGAAACAAATACTTCCTATTTATCGAAAGTGATTAACAAGTATAAGAAAAAAACATTTACAGCCTATATTACCGAGTTACGCATTAATAACTCATTGATCCGATTGAAGAATGATAAAACATTACAATCATATACCATTAAGGCAATTGCAGAAGAATTTGGGTTCAAACGACAAGAAACATTTTCGAAAGCGTTTAAGGCACAAACAGGAATTTATCCATCACAATACTTAAAAAAACTAAGAAAGAATCGTTAGGTTGTTGAGAATTCATAAACCGTCAATAGCTTTGTTTTTATTTCTCCTTACAAGAGTATTGTTTTATACTATATAAATCCCTAATACTAAACGTTATGAAGAAAAAAAAGCTAAAAAGCCTCGTATTGTCTAAACACAGTGTTTCTAATCTTTCTTTGCTCTACCAAAAATTTGGTGGACAAGAAACATCCGATTCACAAACGGACACCAATCATGGATTTGTTTCGTTACAAATTCCCTGTCCTACAGCAGAAGGAGAAACTTGTTTACAAACAGAGTGTTATGGAGATTGCGGCACCAATGGAGGAACACAAAAATCGCCGCCGCCAACGGAATATAATACGTGTAATTGTAATCCTCCAGGGTTTTAGTAATATAAAAAGCGTAAATCATTAAAAAAACTATACTTTGCTTCTGTTTGTTTTTTTAATTTTAAAACCATAAAACGCTACAATTATGAAGAAAAAAAAACTAAAAAACTTGGTATTGCTCAAACGCAAAATTTCAAACTTGCAACTGTTATACAAAAAGATAGGCGGCACCAATACGATAGAAACAGAAACGGAAGTAGAAACAAATCCTAGTCTCATAACCATTGTTTTAGCATGTCCAACGGAAGTTGTGGATTGCATTTCTCAAAATTTTACAGACTGCGCCACCAATGGTGGAACGGTTAAAGCACCGCCGCCAACGGAGTATCACACGTGTAATTGCAATCAACCAGGACTTTAGTTTTAGCTATATATTGATGGATTATAAACGGTCAATGCCTTTTCTTTTTTACTTCAAATCAAATCACTTGCTTTGAACTGTAAATCAAAACGTACTATTATGAAAAAAAGAAATTTAAAATCGTTGAAGCTAAACAAAAAGTCTATCATTAGATTTGAAAACATGCTTACTGGTGGATTGGCTCCAACTACCACGAGCGTAACTACGTATTCAATTGAGTATTCTAATTGTGATTGGTGTCCTATTGATGATGCTCCAAGTGGAGATATATCAGCATGGTTTCCAGGTAATTGTTAAAGTCAACAACTCTTAGAGCGAACTTCGGTTCGCTTTTTTAATTTATAAAGAGTTTTGGATTACTCTGGTTTGGTTTTTTAGACTTTCTCAGATTTTTACCAATCCCAATTCCCTAACAACGAATTCCTAAAGCAAAAAAAGCCCAAACCGAAAATGGTTTGGGCTTTTAAGCACTCTAAATTTATATACTTATTGCTTAATAAATTTCTTAGTTACTGATTGTGTACCAGCATTGATTTGAATCATATATACACCTGCTTGTAATTTTTGAACGTCAATAGCGCCAGAAACAATATTTCCTTTTGCTACTTGCTGTCCAACCATATTCATAATGGTGTACGTTGCATTGTCTTGTGAAATAGTTACGTTTAACGTTCCTCCTTTTACAGGATTTGGATAAATGTTCACTTCAAAAGTAGATGAATTGAATGCATCATCACTTGTAGTTACATAATTATTCGCAGCTGTTGATGCTGTCGCTGTCAAACAGAAGTTTGTAGTATCAGACGTTGTAAATGAACCTCCAGAAGCTAAGGTTGCTCCAGAATCACTATTTGTCAACGTAAACGAACCGTTTCCGTACGAGCAGCAGATTCCATCACCATACGTATCAGTGATTGTAAAGTCATAGCATCCATCAGGTAAACATCCAACGGCAATGTTTAACGTTGAACCATCTGGTTGTGAACCATACGTTCCGCCAGAAGCAACAACTGTTCCACCACTATTGGTAATTTGCCAAGCCGTTTCTTCAGGATAGTTATCAAACGTAATTGATAAAGAAACATTTGAACACGATGGACCACTTCCGCCACCTGTAGACAAGCTTACGTCATCAATAGCGATATCTGCTTGCCAAGTAGCTCCTGTAATTCTGTTGAAACGTAATTGAACGCTTCCACCGACATACGCAGCTAAGTCTATGCTTGCTGTTTGCCATGCGTTACCTTTGTTTCCAGTTTCACTCCAAAGTGTTGACCATGTTGCTCCATTATCATCACTTGCTTGTACAGAAATACTTCCCATGTCTGCAGCACCATACATATGATAGCTAAACGCAAAAGTAGCTTGTGTTTCTCCACTCAAGTCAAAACACGGTGAGTTTAAAATTGCTTGTTTGTTTGGATATCCTGTTCCGTTTCCAGAAGCTTCTACAAAAATGTAGTACGTTCCTTGTGTGGCACTTGAAGGTCCTGTTCCTGAAGATGGTGTTCCAGAAGCATCTACCGTCCAGTTGATATCATCTGCAGTAGACTGCGTCCATGCGCCTAACGTATTTTCAAAACCTTCTGAGTATGGGAATGATGAAATTCCACCTGTACAACCTCCTGTACTTGCTGGGTCTACATTTACAGTTCTTGAAACCTGTGTTGCGGCATTTCCTGCGGCGTCACTTACGTTATAATTTAACGTGTACGTTCCTGCAACCGATGTATTCACAGAACCTGTTACAACAATACTCGCTGTTAAATCGCCATCAATATTGTCAGATGCCGTTGCACCTGGATCGGTAAACGAATCGCCCACAGTAAGGTTGATGGTTGATGCACCATTGAGCGTAATTACAGGCGCTACCGTATCTGCTACGCCTGCGCTAATATTTACGGTGTAATCTTCAACTTCTCCATAAGAGAACGATTCACACGCTGTTGGAATGCCATTGTATTTCATAGAAACACGCATACGCGTAGCGCCACTAGTTGCCGAAGTTGGCACTGTAAATGAACCGCTTACTGGCGTTGTTTGTGTCGCTGCTTGTGTCCACACTTGCTCACCTGCATCTGTAAAATCTCCATCTTGGTTGTAATCAATCCAAACGCTGTAGCCTTCGCTGTAGGTTGTTCCTGTCCACGTTGGTGTTACAGTTATGGTATATGCTTGATTTTTTGTTAATGAGGTAGATTCTGAAGTAAAATCAGCATATCCGCCAGCCGCAGCTCCAGAGCTATTATCTAAGGTTGCTAACTGTACTCTGCTGATATATTCGTCAGCCACACTGTTTCCATTCGAAGCACAGTAATTTAACTGAAATTCTGTAGTTGTAAAGGTAACTGAAGTACTGTACGAAGAATTTCCACTTGTACATTTACTACGTACTTGCACTTCATATTGCGTTGTTGCTGATAATCCTGTCAATGTTGTAGATGTTCCAGAAACAGCATTTGTGGTCCACGTACTCGTTCCTACTTGACGGTAACGTACATCGTACGTAGCACCTGGAACTGCTGTCCAAGAAACTGTTGCTTCAGCATCTGTAACTCCTGAAGTTGTTACTCCTGTTGGTGTAGTTGCGTTACAAACTACAGGTGTTCCTGTTAATCCTGTTACGATTAATGAGAAGTCTTGACTTCCGCCCACTAAAGAACCTTTGTGAGTTACTGTGATGGTATATGTTCCAGAAGCTCCAGAAACGTCTACTCTTTCATACGGATCCACTACGTTGTCTCCTGTTCCGTTTGTTGTTACGCCTGTTAATCTCCACGGACTGTATGTTGTTCCACCTTGTGTAACTCTAATATCTAAATCGTTCACCAATACTGGCGTTGAAGAGTTTGTCGCTGTTGTTGCTGTTCCTGCACGATCTGTCCAAGAAATTGAAGCTAATAAAGGACTTACACCATCAGAATCAACTGTGATTGTGTATGATTGTCCGGATGTTAATGTTAATTGCTCAATTCTAGATTCGTTTCCGTCGTTAGAAATTGCTTCCGCAGCACGTTTTGAGTTCATCAATCCCCAACCAAATATAGCATCTGGCCCATTGGAGCCTGCATCATCAGCCGTATGTAATACAATTCCTTTGATAGTTGCTGCTCTTGCAAACGAACCATTGGTATTGTTGTAATGTTGTTGTAATAGTAATACCGAACCTGCTACGTTTGGCGAAGCCATTGACGTTCCTGTAATGGAGTTATACGCTGTATCACTATTTTGATACGTTGAATACACACCTGTTCCGTTTCCTGTAATATCTGGTTTGATTCGATAATCATCTGTTGGTCCTTCACTACTACTACTGTTGATAGATACGGAAACTAAATTTCCACTTCCATCAATAGTAGCATCTTGCGCATTGGCAACTACTAAGTTGTTTTTTGCGGTAGAATGTCCCGTTAATTTGTCATACGAGCTGTTTCCTCCTAGCGGACTTCCGTTGTAACCGTTCTGATTTCCATCATTTCCAGCCGCAACGACCATTAAATAATTTGGCGCATTGAAAAGAATTTCATCCCAATCTCTTGATTCATCGATATAGCCTCCAAAATAGTAATCTGGAACCAAATCGCCTCTAAAACCATACGAGTGATTGGAAACCAGCATTCCGCTAGAAGCTGCCGAAGTTGCTTCTGCTTTGTCACTATTCCAGTCATAACCCACAGCACTTGCATGTGGTGCCATTCCTTTTGCAGCAGGCACTACACCCGATGCCATAATGGTTCCTGTAACGTGTGCTGAATGGTAATTTAACGCTCCCGAATCTCCTGTGGAAAATCGATTGGTTCCACCTGGTCCATCATATTCTTGATGTGTAGCTCTAGCAACTCCACCATCCCAAACATAGGCAGTCATGTTTTGTCCCATAAGGTTCAATCCTAGTGAGCCGCCTGAATTTAAATGGTCTGTTCGTGTTGAGCGTGCAGCATCTACGTTGAATGTTCGGTAATACACTGGCTGTCCGTCTGCGGTTACCTTTTGTAATTCGATGAGTGTTCCGTCTGGAAGCGTGGTTCTAATTTCCCAGCCGTTTTGTCTTGCAAGTTCAATAGCGCGTTGCTTTTCTTGCTGTTGTTCTGTAGAAAATTTGTTTTCTAATGTTCCTAGCGTTTGCAAATCATACTGACTCACAATTTTTTGCTTTTCAGCATCTGTTTGTCCAAATGAAGTTTGCGCGAAGAACATACCAAAGGCTAAAAGCCCTAATGAAAGGTACTTGTTTTTCATGTTTTGTTTTGGTTAATTAAGGTTAATTTATTTTAATGTCATAAGCCTTCCTAATGCATTCACAATCAGGTGTATTTTTTGCTTAATGAGCTGCATTATTGGTGATTGTTTTTGACTTATTTTCATTAATAGGCGCTAAAAATGTTAATTTTTTGTGAATATTTTATAAACATGTTTGTTTTTTCGATGAATTACATAATTTTTTAAGAAATTCTTACAAAGCATGTTTTTTATACATATATAGTATGTTTTAACCTTACTTTTTTTATGAATAAATAGCGATATAATTGTTTTTTTCAGACTATTTTACGAGTTAATTTTTGACTGAACTTCAATTTCGTTACTTTTGAGTAATGCAGCCTTTAGTAAACATCCAACACCTCAGCATTGCGTTTAAAGACGATGAAGTCATTCATGGAATTTCCTATAGTGTTTCTTCGAATGAAATTTTGGGAATTGTAGGGGAATCGGGCAGTGGAAAATCTGTTTCTTCTTTGGCTATTTTAGGGTTATTACCCAAAAAAAACGTTACGATTTCTGGCGAAATTGTTTATGACAATCAGAACTTGGTCACACTTTCTAATGCAGCCTTTCAACGCATTCGCGGGAATGAAATTTCTATGATTTTTCAAGAACCGATGAGTTCGTTAAATCCGTCCATGACCTGTGGAAAACAGGTGGCAGAAGTACTATTACAGCATCAAATCTGCACCAAAAAAGAAGTAAAAGCAACTGTTTTAGCATTATTTGAAAAAGTAAAATTGCCTAGAGTCGCGCAAATGTATCGCTCCTATCCACATCAGTTGAGTGGCGGACAAAAACAACGTGTGATGATTGCCATGGCAATTGCCTGCAAACCGAAGCTGCTCATCGCTGACGAACCAACTACTGCATTGGATGTGACCGTTCAAAAGGAAATTATTTTGCTCTTGAAAGCGCTGCAACAAGAAACCGAAATGGGCATTATTTTCATTTCACACGATTTGTCATTGGTTAGTGAAATTGCCGATAGAATTGTAGTGATGTACAAAGGTGATATTGTGGAAACAGGCGAAACACGTTCTTTGTTTACACATCCAAAACACGAGTACACCAAAGCCTTGTTGCAATCAAAACCTTCTTTAGAGGTACGATTGAAAAAGTTGCCTACCATTCAAGATGTATTGGCAAGTACGGTTTCCAACGAAGTCGTTTCTGCGGAAGCGCGAAAACATCACCACGAAACCATTTACGCGAAAGCGCCCTTATTGGAGGTAAAAAACGTTTCCAAATCCTTTTTTAGCAAAGCAGGCATTTTTGGCGCATCTACGGAAGTGAAAGCCGTCAACGACGTGAGCTTTTCTTTATACGAAGGCGAAACACTAGGTTTGGTGGGCGAATCGGGTTGCGGGAAATCGACCTTAGGAAATACCATTTTACAACTACACAAAGCTACCGAAGGCGAAATTTTTTATAAAGGACAAGATGTAACCAAATTGTCAAAAAGGGACATCCGAAGTTTGCGCAAAGAGATACAGATTATTTTTCAGGATCCGTTTGCGTCGTTGAATCCGCGTATTCCTGTTGGAAATGCGATTTTGGAGCCGATGAAAGTACATGGATTGTATGCAAACGACGCTGAACGCAAAGAGAAAGTCCTCGAATTGCTCAATCGCGTTGGTTTGGATGCTTCGTATTATGGACGCTATCCGCATGAGTTTTCGGGCGGACAACGACAACGTATTGGTATTGCTAGAACGATTGCTTTACAGCCCAAATTGATTATTTGTGACGAATCGGTGTCAGCTTTGGATATTTCGGTACAGGCACAGGTGTTGAATTTACTCAACGAGTTGAAAGATAATTTCGGTTTTACTTATATTTTTATCTCACACGATTTGGCGGTTGTCAAGTATATTTCGGATCAATTAGTGGTCATGAACGCTGGAAAAATTGAAGAAATGGGCGAAGCAGATGCTATTTATGCCAATCCGAAATCTGATTATACACAAAAACTCATTGATGCGATTCCGAAGGGGATTTGATAGTTTGTACTATCTTACACTATATTAATTTAAAAAAATAATATGTCAGAAACACAGGAAGTTTGCAAAGAAATGACTGAAGAGGGCTTTTTAACTTTGATTGAAAATGATCCAAAGCTGAAGGAAAAGTTTGAGCAGTTGGGTATTTCGCTTGACGAAAAAGGGTTGAGTGTTGCACTTAATTATTATGACTTTTTGAGCAAAGAAGAGTTTGAGTTTTTGAAAGGCTACTTTAAAACATTTTATCCTGGTTCAAAAGATGCTGATCTTTTTTTGAAATTTAATAGTGATCCAGGTAGTTGGACTATTTGCGTAACCAATAAAATGTGTGATAATTGTCGTAAACATTTATTGAACATTCGAACACATAAAGACTATTTGAATAAGGACAAATATTAATAAAATTATATTAGTAATTGTTTAAAGATTGCGAATAATACTTTTTAGATTTTTCTCGTTTTTTATGATTAAATGAATTGTTATTGCGATTCAGCTAAAGCCTATTTTTATTTGCAACTTCATTTGAAAAAAGTGTATCTTTAGGATATGAGCTTAACCAAAGAACAAAAACGCGCTTTTCGAGCCTTGTTATTTAAACACCAAGATGGTATTGCCATTACAGGCTCAATCGCTGTATTACAGAAACATGCAATTTTTGATTTTTTGGCAAAAAATAAGAAGACGACACTCACAAAAATCATCGAATATTTTCCACTATTTCATGCGGGTTATTTGAATGTTTCGCTACGAAGTTTGGCTTCGCAAGGAATTTTATTGTACACGGTTTCTTCAAAAGAAGTTACGATTGAAACAACTCCTAAGTTTGAAATTTTTCAAAAACACATAGCCCATTACGTGTATTTTAATGCGCTTTTTGCGTATTATTATGAATTGTTACAACAGCCTTTTCAGTTTCCATTGCCAAAAACAGATATGTTGATTACCTATGCGGAATATTGGTCAAATGCTAAAGAGAAATTGAAAGACGATGTCTATTTTCAAGAGGAAGTTGTTTTTCATTTGGAAGGTGTATTGTTGGCGCCAATGTTGGTGTATTTGGGCTATCATTCCGATTTAGAAAATAATGAAACTACCGATTTTTTAGAAGATACTTCGCTTCAAAAAGTGTTGCAATTGTTGGAAATGTTTGAAGGCAATGCGTTGACAACCAAAGGTGAATTTCTGTTAGCAAAAAGTTACGCGTATGGCGTTACGACTTCGTATATGCCGATTATGCGACATAAAGAAACCTATTTGACGGGCGATTTTTTACCGTTTTTCCAGCAAGATCATTTGGGCAACGAGCAGCATGTGTTTCGCGGTATTAATGTGTGGGGAAGTGGTGGAAGTCACGCAACCTATTTCAATAAGTTTGACGCTGTTTTGATAGATATTTTTAACAAACCACTACACGAACAACCGAAAGGAATTATTGATGTTGGCTGTGGAAATGGCGCGTTGTTAGAACATATTTTTGATTTGATTTGGAATAAAACCCAACGCAAAGACGATTTGAGCACCAACAAATTGATTTTGATTGGCGCCGATTATAACAAAGAAGCATTATTGAGCACCAAACGAAATTTAGAGAAAGCCAATGTGTGGGCAGAAGTAGTTTGGGGCGATATTGGAAATCCCGCAGAAATTGATGCAAAGTTGCAAGAGTTGTACGGTGTAAAATTAGAAGAGTTGTTGAATGTCCGTTCGTTTTTGGATCATAACCGTCCGTTTAATGTTCCGAAAGGCATGTATTCTGGCAATTTGTTATCTACTGGAGCTTTTGCCCATCGCGGGAAACAATTGCACAATGCGGATGTTGCACAAAGCCTAATAGAGCATTTTGAAAAGTGGAAACCGTATATTTCAACACACGGTTTATTGTTTATTGAATTGCATACGGTAGCTCCACATGTTGTCGCAGCTAATTTAGGCAAAACACCATGCACCGCGTATGATGTGACACATGGTTTTTCCGATCAGTATATTGTGGAGTTGGATATCTTTTTAGACGCTATTAAAAAAGCAGGAATTTCTATCAATCCAACACATTCCTACCGCTTTCCAAGTGATGACATCTCAACAATTAGCATCAATTTGATTCAGTAGTTTATTTTTTATTTTTCCGCTTCTTTTTTTTCTTTTTTGAAACTTCTTCTGCCATGAGGAGTGCGTTGTAGGCGTTGACTATTTTGCCTGATTTGGATAGGGAGCTGAAGGGGACTTTGTTTGGATCACGTTTCTCTCCGTTAGGATACGGCTTTAATACCATTAAATCAATTGGAGTTCCAGATTTTAAGATTATCTCTTTTACTTCACGCGCTGTTAAATTTGGATAATATGAAAATAATAAACTTGCAACACCACTGACAACTGCCGAAGACAACGAAGTTCCTGTATCCTCAGTAACTCTCCATCTATTTAAGCAAGTGATTTTTGTGCCTGGTGCAAATATATCTACCTCTTTTCTTCCATAGTTAGAATTATCATCAACTAAAGTAGAATCAACTCTATAGGAAGTATTACCAACTTTAATAAAGTTATTTACATATTCATAACCATCAATAGCATCATTAGGATAATTAGAAATCTTATCAAGATTATATCCGTCATTTCCCGAAGACGTAATTACTAAAACGTCATGTTTCTCTGCATATTTAAGTGCATCGTAAACCCACTCTGGATATAATGAAAAATCTTTTCCAATACTCATATTGATAATTTTTGCTCCATTATCAATCGCATATCGAATAGCTAAGGCAATGTCTTTATCGTGCTCACTTGCAGATACTGAAATACTTAAAGGCATTATTTTTACCATATCGTTTATTCCTTCTACTAATGTATCATTCCTTGTTGCAGCTATTATTGAAGAAACCTTGGTAGAGTGACTTATTAATTGAGTTCCTTGAATATTATTATTACCATATGGAAAATCATCAAGATTGTTAGAATCATCACTTGTAAGATAACGTTCTTTATAGTTGAAGTCGAATTTGAAGTTGATATAGTCATGGTATAATTTTATTTTATTATTTAACCACTTTTCGGATATTCCATATTTCTTGAAGTTACTTAATCGCAGTATTTCTTTTTTATGATTTTCATTAGAAACTATATTCTTTAGTGAATCAAGTTTTTCTTGACTCTTATCGGCAGGATTTTCTATATATTTACTCGTTATTTCTATAGACTTAAGATAACGTTCTTTCCCCTTTTTATATCTTTCTAAGTTTTTTTTTGTAAGCTCTAATTTGAAATGATAAGTTTCATATGCTTTCTGATATTTTTTAAAGTTCTCTATTTGAGATTTATCAACATCATTTAAAGAAGTTACATCTCTAAAAATGGAATCAAAACGATTAATAATTCTAACAAATTCATAATGTCCGTAAGGAATACTATCTTTTTTAGTAGTACCTACATAATTCCAACCATTAATATCGTCTATATATCCATTGTTGTCATCATCAATACTGTTATTAGGAATTTCACCCTCATTAATCCAAATTTGGTCTTTTATATCTTCATTATTTATATCTAACTCAGTATCGATGACGGCAACAATTGTTATTACTCCTTTTTTACTTTTAATTAAATTATATGCTCTATCTAAGTTAATTCCTGGAACACTATCTTTTGAAAGATCTTTAAAATACCAAAAATTGTTAAAATTAAAATCATTATTATCAGACAAAATGGTGTCTTTAATATTATTTTTTGTCTTACAAGAGACAAAAAATAATAGTAGTGTAATTATAAATATTTTTAGATATAGCTTCAGCATATTTTTAATATTTAATTATTCAATCAGTAGTAACACAAAATAATGAGTCACATTCAATATCTAAAGATCCACATACAGCATCTTTTGTATCTGTATTCGTATTTGTTACCTCTGGACCACACCTTCTATCACCACAACTTTCATCAGCATCAGATTCTCCTCCTCCTCTTAATGAATTGGTAACATTTAGATTAACTACTCTAATCTTTCCTAAGTTAAGTTTTTTGTTTTTTTTCATTTTGTATATAATTTTAAATTTTGTCAAATATATTCTCAGACTTTCTAATTTAAAAGAAAAGTCTTTCTCATTTCCTTGAAAGTAGAAAGTTAAAAGACAAATTAACATGCTAAATATCAATTATTTAATTTTTTTCATATAATATGACACATTTAATCCTGTTTTTTTAGTAAATGCACGCGTAAAAGATTCAGTACTTGAAAACCCAGCTTCTGAAGCAATAGCACTTATAGTATAATTTCTTAAAACTTGATCATTATATAACTTTCCAATTATGTATTCTATTCTTAAATTATTTATATAGTTTCTAAAGGTCTGAGATTTGTAATCATTAATAACTATCGATAAGTATTTAGTATTTGTATTGAGTTCTTTTGCGAATGAACTAAGGGTAAGCTTAGGAGTTAAAAAAGCTTTATTTTTTTCAAATTCATCGAGCCCCTCTAATATATGATTTAAGGTGTTCTCATCAACAACTGACTTTCGCTTTTCTCTATTTGATTGACCAACTTGTTTTATCTTAGGTGTAGACTCAAGAGATTTTAAAACTTCACGGAATCTTTTTTCATTTATACGCTTTTTTCTGTAAATCGCTATCAATAAAGATATGACTAAAACTAAAAATATTAATAATATATAGATACCATATTTAAAGTCAGTATTTTTTTTATTTAACTCTTGTATTAATAATCTTTTATCTTCCACCAATCTTGGTGTATCGTATTCATGTTGAAATGTATGTGTAACATTTCTATGCTCTTTATTAATAACTGTATCAATAATCATTAATCTTTCAGTGTAATAAAGTTGTTTTTTTAAATCTCCTTTTTTTTTGTAGTAATCTATTAAACCTTCATAGGCTTTTCTTGGTTTCGGAATTATGTACTTTTTTACTCCAAATATACTATCTACTTTTTTAAAGTATTCAATCTTAATTTCTTCATTTTTTGCAATTGTTCCAAGATAATAGTATATAATGGCTAAGTTAGGGTAATCCTTCTCCCTCATCAAATAAGGAACTGCTTTTAACATACTATCTTTAGCTGCTTTATACTCTTTTCTAGCATAGTGTAATGCACCTTGAGCATAAGTAAAATATAAATGACTCTGATCATTTAATTTTAGAGACTTCTGATACCCTATTTTATTAATTTCATAAGCAGAATCTAACATTTTATTTGATGCATAAGCTATACTTAGTCCATAAAGTAAATCTAAGTAAGACTTACTATTCACATCTTTACCTTTTTCAAATTTCAAATTTTCTTTAAAAATTTCAATAGCTTCTGCATGATATCTAACTTTTAACTTTAGTAAACCAATATTATATCGCAGGCTATAATACATTTCATTTTTTTGCTTTTTGTAATATTCATTGGCTTTTAAATACGCTTCTAAAGCATTACCATATTTTCCTAATTCATATAAAACTATTCCTCTATAAAAATGACCCTCAGCAAGCAATTTTTCAAACTCATATTCTGTAGCATACAAAATACAACTATCTGTATACTTCAAAGCTAAATCAAGGTCATCATATGAAACTCTACATAATCTAATAAAGCTATTTACAATTGCTTTTTTATTTCCAAGAGATCTTGCTTTTGATAATGTATATAAAGCAATTTCTTTACCTACTTTGATTTCACCCAAATCTTTGTGATAGTAAAAAATTTTCTTTAGCTCATCAAAGCTTTTATTATCCAAAGTATCTTTTTGAACAGCTTGTGCATATCCATTAAAAGAAAATAAAGACAAAAATAAAAAAACATAGCAAGCACTGTTTAGTCTATTCATTTTCAATAAAACACAATTATTTATTATACAGTTTCTCTTTCTCATTTCTTGGAAAATAGATTCTCATTTCATGGAAAGTAGTAATATATCACTTGATTTAAAGGTTTTTCAAACATACATTTACACCAATCAAAAAAAATCCGAGCACTAAAATACAGTTTTAATTTTAACAAGCAGAATCTTAAAAAATAAAAACTACTTCTTACGATAACTCAGATTTTTTACAAAAAGTATAATCTCTTAAAACAATAACATGGCATTAGAAAATTTGATTAGTATTGAATTTACACAAGAAGAACTTACCAACTTGGATGCGCATTTAGATGGCATTCAGCAAATCCTAGCTGGAAAAACGGTGAACCTTACCCCTGAACAGCGACAACAATATGGTCGTATTGCCAACCAAAACAAATTGATTGTAGACAAAGCCAAAAGTCACATGGAACAACATCCAAATTGGGTTCCAAGTTTTATTGACAAAGCAGAATTTGACAAAGACTACGTCGCACGCATGCAAATAGAAGGACGTGTGCAAATGTTGGAGAATCTTACCCAACAACTGCTAGACACTAAAACCTTACTAGACCATGATAACTATACAAATACGTTGAGTTTTTATAGAACCATGCGTTACTTAGCTGGCGAAAATGAAGCTGGAGCTAA
>NZ_QBKT01000002.1 GCF_003054265.1 Kordia periserrulae
GCAGATGGTACTGCAGCAATGTGGGAGAGTATGTCGCCGCCTTTTTTAATTAAGTCCTTACTTTTTAAAGTAAGGACTTTTTTTATACCTGAAATCTGCTCATAGTGATTTGATTTTTCAAAATATAATAGCACTTCCTTTTGAATTATCTCTAAAAATCATAAATTCTAGTTAAAGATATCTTAAAGTCTGTCGTGAATGACTCATTAATCTTGTCTAATTGTTAATTTCACGTTTCTAATCAATTAATCAGACTATGTTAAGAAAAATACCACTATTTCTTCTAGGGATGTTGTTAATTTCTGTGACTTCTTGTTCCACAGCAAAGAAAGCTTCTGCAAGTAAAAAAGCAGCTACCGCATCAGCTAAGCCTAAAAAAACACCTAAAAAAGGAGGAATTCAACCGTATAGCAAAGTCATCACGAAAGATGCAAAAAGTGATGAAGGTTTATTTACAGTTCACGAAGTAAGTGACAAATATTATTATGAAATTCCAGATACACTCTTTAATAGAGAGATGTTGATGGTGACTAGAATTGCAAAAACTGCTTCAGGACTTGGTTTTGGAGGCGGAAAACAAAATACGCAAGTGCTTCGTTGGGAAAAAAATAAAAAACAAGTGCTTTTGAGAGTTGTTTCTCATAGTGTTGTTGCAGCAGATTCACTTCCAGTGCATGAAGCTGTTGTAAATTCTAATTTTGAACCAATTTTGTATGCGTTTCCAATTAAAGCTTTTAGCAAAGATTCACTCAATACGGTGATTGATGTGACACCTCTGTTTACAAAAGACGTGAAAGCATTGGGGGTTCCACAGTTTAGAAGAGGACAGTATAAAATTTCACGTTTAGATGATTCTAGGTCATATATTGAAAAGTTAAAGAGTTATCCTCTTAATATTGAAGCTAGACACGTTAAAACATATAACGCAGGTTCACCACCATCAAATGGAAGTGTAGGTTCTATTTCTGTAGAAATGAGCAATTCCATGATTTTACTTCCTAAAGAGCCAATGAAAAGACGTTATTTTGACGAGCGTGTCGGTTGGTTTACGAGTAGTCAAGTTGATTACGGATTGAAAGCACAAAAAAGTAAACGTGTAACATTTTTAGATCGTTGGCGATTGGAAGTGCGCGATGAAGACATTGAAAAATTCAAAAGAGGAGAACTCGTAGTTCCTAAAAAACAGATTGTTTATTACGTAGATAGAGCGACTCCAGAAGAGTGGAAACCTTACATCAAGCAAGGAATCGAAGATTGGCAAGTTGCTTTTGAAGCTGCTGGATTCAAAGAGGCAATTATCGCGAAAGATCCTCCAACAGTTGAAGAAGACCCAGATTGGAGTCCGGAAGATGTACGTTATTCTGTAGTGCGTTATTTGGCTTCACCTATTCCAAATGCAAACGGTCCGCACGTAAGTGACCCGCGAAGTGGTGAAATTTTAGAGAGTGATATCAATTGGTATCATAACGTAATGAGCTTGTTGCGTAATTGGTTCTTTATTCAAACAGCGGCTATCAATCCTGAGGCACAATCTGTAGAGTTTAAAAATGAAGTGATGGGACGTTTAATTCGTTTCGTATCTGCGCACGAAGTTGGTCATACCTTAGGATTGCCACACAATATGGGAAGTAGTGTTGCATATCCTGTAGAGAAATTGCGTGATGCAGAATTCACTAAAAAATACGGAACGGCACCATCAATTATGGACTACGCGCGTTTCAATTATGTAGCGCAGCCAGGAGACGAAGGTGTTGCTTTGATGCCAAATATTGGGCCGTATGATAAATATGCTATTAATTGGGGATATCGTCCAATTTTAGATGCAAAAACAGGAAAAGACGAAAAGAAAACCTTAGACAGTTGGATTCTTGAAAAAGCAGGAGATCCATTATATCGTTTCGGACATCAACAAGCAGGTGACGTTGTAGATCCAAGTTCTCAAACAGAGGATTTAGGTGACGATGCTATGAAAGCAAGTGATTACGGAATCAAGAACTTAAAAAGAATTCTTCCAAACTTAATCAAGTGGACTGCTGAAGATGGTAAAAATTATGATGATTTAGAAGAAATGTATGGTCAAGCTTTAGGGCAATTTAACCGTTATATGGGACATGTTTCTTCCAATATTGGAGGTGTTTACGAGTATTACAAGACGTATGATCAAGAAGGCGCCGTGTATACGCATGTGCCAAAAGACCATCAACAAAGAGCTACAAAGTTTATCAATGAGCAATTATTTGCTACGCCAGAATGGTTGTTAGATCAAGAAATTTTTAATAAAATACAATATTCTGGAGTTGTAGAACGTATCAGAGGAATGCAAGTTCGTACGTTGAACAGAATTTTAAGCTTAGGAAGATTGGCGCGTGTCATGGAAAATGAAGCGCTAAACGGAAACGAAGCATATGATATTCTCGATTTAATGCGCGATTTACGTAACGGAATTTGGACAGAATTGCGTTCAGGAAAAACGATTGATATGTATCGCCGTAACCTACAAAGAGCACATATTGATAGATTGGCGTACTTGATGACTGCTGAAAGCACTAGCAATCCAAGACGTAGCAGTTCTTATGTGAAATTTACACCGTTAAACACAAGTCAATCAGACTTGCGTGCGGTTGTGAGAGCTGAATTGAATACGTTAAAAAGAAATATTCAAAATGCAATTGGACGTACAAGCGATGCTATGAGTAAAATACATTTAAGAGACGCTATTGAGCGTATTGATGCGATTTTAGATCCGAAATAATATATTTTCTCACATACACTTATAAAAGCAGTCTTCGGGCTGCTTTTTTTTTACTGCAAAGACAGGAAATTTAAAATTCGACTTTAAAAGAAAGCTTGCAAATCATTATTTTTATACTATAAAATTTCCCCTAAAAATATGTATGCAATTATTGACTGTAACAGCTTTTACGCTTCTTGCGAAAGAGCGTTTGACCCGAGTCTGATAGACAAGCCGCTGGCAATTTTGTCTAACAACGATGGCTGTGTTATTTCGCGTAGCAAAGAAGCCAAAGCGCTCGGAATTCCTATGGGCGCGCCGTTATTTAAGTACAAAGAAATCATTGCTGAAAAAAACATTCAAATTCGCTCGTCCAATTATTCGTTATACGGTGATATGAGCGAACGCGTGATGAAATTACTCGAAGATTTTTCGCCAGAAGTTGAAGTATATAGTATTGACGAAGCTTTTGTAAAGTTGCCAAAATCGGACGATTACCAAACAGTTGGGGAACATATGAAAAACTATATATATCAATGCACGGGAATTCCTGTGAGTATTGGTATTGCGCCGACAAAAGCACTTTCCAAAGCGGCAAATAATATCGCCAAAAAGTTTCCTGAAAAAACCAACGGTGTTCATGTGATTGATTCTGAACAAAAACGCATCAAAATGCTCAAATGGTTGCCTGCAAGTGCTATTTGGGGAATTGGTCACGGAAATGCAAAACGATTACAACTAAAACAAGTACAAACAGCTTTTGAATTTACACAACTATCCGACGATTGGGTAAAACGAAACATGTCTATTGTAGGCTTACGCTTAAAAAAAGATTTGGAAGGTGAACCTACGATTTTGTTAGAAGATGAATTACAACACAAAAAAGCCATCGCAACAACGAGAAGCTTTGAATTTACCTTTTCTGACCGTGAAAACATGAAAGAGCGTATTGTGACCTTTGCATCGCGTTGTGCAGAAAAGTTGCGACAACAAAATTGCTCATGTAATATCGTGATGATTTACTTAAAAAGTGATCGCAACAAACGCAGTGATTCGTATTTTAGAGCAAAACGAGTAGTCACGTTGCCATATGCGACAAATTCCACGTTTGTCATCAATAAATACGCTTTAAAAGCATTGGACGATATTTTCAAACCTGGCATTCAATACAAAAAAGCGGGTGTTGTCTTAACAGGACTTATCAAAACGGACGCGTTGCAACTGGATTTATTTCAAAATGAAAATCCAAAGCATAAAAAGTTGATGCTGGCAATGGACAATTTGAATGAAAAATACGGACGACAAAAGATAAAATTGGCAAATCAAGATTTACAGCGGACTTGGAAGATGCGACAAGCGTATTTATCTCCCGAATACACCACAAAGTTTAGCGATATTATCAAATTGAACTGCGATACGATTTAATGCGAAAAACATGAAGAAGCCTCAAGAAGAAAAATTGTTAACGTTTTACAAGTCTATCAAAGGAACCATACAACTAGAGTTTGTAGAAGACGGAATTTCTGCGGGATTTCCATCGCCAGCGGACGATTTTAGAAACAAGCGTATCAGTTTGGATGAAGAATTGGTCAAAGATGAACGCAGTACCTATTATGCGCGTGTGAGTGGCGAATCTATGATTGGCGCAGGATTGGATCATGATGATTTGTTGGTAATCGATAAAAGCATTCCGCCAGCAGACGGGAAAATCGCGGTATGTTATGTAGATGGTGAATTTACCGTAAAACGCTTAAAAATTACTCAAGAATGTGTCTATTTAATGCCTGCCAATGACAAATACAAACCTATAAAAATCACAGAAGACAAACAATTACTCATTTGGGGAATTGTGACGTATGTTATTAAAAAAGTGTAAGAATTTCCAATTTGAAGATTTGAAAATGTGATAATTTGAAAATTTACTAACAAGTCTACTCACAAAATCATACAAAATGAAGTAGATACGTAAAAAAAGAGTTTTGTATTTTTAAAAATTCAACACTTATTATCAATATGAAAACTTTCCGTTGTATTTTCATTCTAATGGCGATGTGTACCGCTTGTCAATCCAATCAAAAAGAAGAAGACGTAAAAAAAACTACAGCTGTTACTAAAATTGTTGAAGGCGCAGATGGACAAAAATTAGATAGTATTTTAACACCTTATCTTGAAAAATTAAGAAACCTATCTGACAATAATGCAGGTTTGGCAATCGGAATAACTAAAGGCGACCAAATTATCTACGCACATACTTTTGGATATGCCAATATTGAAGCAAATCATAAGGCAGACTTTAACACCGTTTTTCATATAGCATCTGTTTCCAAACCATTTACAGCAGCTGCTATTGTGAAGCTGGTTCAGCAAGGAAAACTCAATTTAGATGACAAACTCATAGCGCACATTCCTGACTTTAAGATGAAAGGGGAAGCTTATAAAGATATTACCATCAAACATGTACTAAATCATACCTCAGGCATTCCGCGACATGTAAGTGCAAATGATTGGGAACATCCAAAACCTTTACAAGCCAATTTACAGTATGTCAAAAATTTTGAATTGGACTTTACTCCAAATACTGCATTCAGCTACAGCAATTCGGCTTTTGATATTTTAGGAATTGTCATAGAAAATGTAAGCGGAGTATCTTTTGAAGATTACATAACAACACATATTTTGCAACCCGCAGGCATGCATCAAAGTACCTATATTAAACCCAAAGATAGTTTGCCTGCAACTTGGGCTAAACCTTATTCTTATGGTTTGCAAACACAGGAATGGTCACCTTATCCGTACGCTCCAAATTACTATCCAAGTTCAGGATTGCAAACTACATTGCTAGACATGTGTACTTGGGGAATGTTACATGCCGGAAAAGGCACATATAATGGTAAAACTATTTTTGACAAAAATCACTTTAAGCTTCTCACTACGCCATATTATAAGACACCTTGGGGCGACCATATTGGACTAAGTTGGTTTTTACAATCGTATTTAGAACGTCCTATCATTATGCATACGGGCGCTGATACAGGTTTTGAATCAATAATGTACGTGTATCCTAATGAGGAAATCTCTATCATTGTAATGGCGAATAGAGATTTTTCAAGAACAGGAAGAATCATCAATGCAGCGTCAGAAGTACTATTTGATAGCGTTCCTAAAAACTACAATCTTTCAGCACGATATAAATTTACAGAAGCCTACAAAAAACATGGAATTGATAAAGCCAAAGAAACTTGGGAACGCATGCAAAAAGACACGACAGATATATATTTTGTCAACAATGATGATATTTTAACAACAGGAGCTGTTTTAGAAAATGGAAACTACTGGAAAGAAACACAAGACATATTGACCTATTACTTAACATTGAATAAAAAGTCAACCTATGCTTGGCGTTTGTTAGGAAATGCATATTTGCATCAAAAAGACACCTTAAAAGCCGTGGAATGTTACGAGCAAACTCTTGCGATTAATCCAAATTATGAGAAAGGAAAAGCAGCTTTGGCAGCGTTAAAAAATAAGTAGTAAGCAAACATCTAAAGCCTCTAAAAAGTCTAACAATCTAACAAGTCTAGCAAGTCTAATTAATCCAATTACGCCTTGATAAAATCTTCATACTCATAATAAAACGCTTCAAACTGTTGCATGGTTTCGTTTAAAAATACCATTGTTTCCTGCCAAGTATTTTTATTGTGAATGGAAACGTTCTGTTTTTCTAGGTAGATTCTGGAGATTTCTTTGCCATTGTCTAAAATGTAAGCTTCATCAAAAATGGCTTCTGGGAGAAATTCATCCAAAAAAATTGCTTTTAGCGAGAGCATTTTATCCCAATATTTAATGCGATTTTCGAGATTCGTATCTTCAATATCGAGCGACACCATAGCTTTTTTCTTATCGAAATAAAACTTAAACGAAAAATCGCGAATCTTGGTATTGTATAAAATCCACTTTCGTGGGAATGATTTCCCGAACGAAGTCCAAAACTCTTGTCGTAATTTTCGTGATTCTGCTTTGCTAAACATGAAAAAAATATGATTTTTTCCTTCCGCGCTTTACACGGAATCTCTCATTAAACACTTTTTATTCCGCACTCGATGCGAAATCTTCTCAAAATTTATATAAAATATGCAATCACTGTTGCGCTGATAATCACCAATAATTTGGTCAAATTGAACTTATGACCTTCTGAACTTTCAAACAAAATCGTCGTGGAAATATGCAAAAAGATTCCAATCACCAAAGCGGTCATTTCGTTTTGATACGCTTCTAAAAACGTTAATTGCTCAGATAAAAAGCTTCCCAGCGGCGTCATAAATGCGAATAGTATTAGGAATGTCAAAATAGCCGTTTTCGACATTTTAGACTGGTAAAAAAACGTCGTTAAAATAATTGCTATTGGAATTTTATGCACTACAATTCCCCACACCAAATGTTCGTGGTGATGCATCGGAAATCCTTCTAAAACAGCGTGAACACTCAAACTTAAAAAGAGCAACCACGGAAAGGATGTTCTATTTTTATGAATATGAACATGTCCGTGTTCGGCGCCTTTGGAAAAGAATTCTAGGAAAATTTGCAACAAAATTCCCGCCATTACAAAAATACCATACGTGTCTTTATAAGCACTAAATACGTTGGGGAGCAAATTAAAAACGGTAATGGCTAATAAAAAAGCACCACTAAACGCCAGCAATAACTTCATGTGTTGCTTTTGGCGCAGCTTAAAAACAGTGACAAACATAAATCCTAGCACTACTGCCAAGATGGGTAATAGGTAATGCATCATTTGAAAATCATAATGAGTCTTGTGGAAGTCTTCGCATCAAACTTTCCTAGACTATAGTCTCCAAAAATAGCTAATAAATCAATATCAGCCGCTCTAAAATACAATTCAAAATCTTCTAAGGTCAACGCTTTCACTTTTTCGGTGTAATGATGTGCTTCTCCATCGGCTTCAAAACGAATGTCTTTGTAGATAAAACCGTCTTCTACATAGCGATGCAGGCGAAAAATAATTCCGTCAACTTCTTTGACTTCATTTTCGACCAAATTATCGATGACGTATTCCGCATTTAAAAAATCAATCACACCAAAACCGTGTTCATTCAGTTCTGCTTTGATAGATTTTAGCGTGCGTAGATTGTCTGATTCGTGTTCAAAATAGCCAAAACTGGTAAACAAATTAAACACTGCATCAAACTGTTTTGGGTAGGGTTTGCACATATCATGTACTTCAAATCGCAGTGTATCATTGGCAAATTGAGACGCATACGCGATGCTATTTTCTGATAAATCGACACCTGTAACATTGTACCCCATTTTGTTTAAAAACACAGAATGTCTGCCTTTTCCACATGCCAAATCTAAAATGGTTGCATTTTCGGGTACATTTAAAAACTCTACCAAATGCTTCATAAAAGATTCCGCCTCGTCATAACCTCTGTCTTTATATAAAATATGATAATACGGCGTATCAAACCACGACGCGTACCAAGTTGTATTTTCTGTTTGCATAGTTTTGTAACTAAAGTGCAAAAATAACGTATTTTGAACTTATACAGTCATAGCTGATAGTGAAATAATTAGGAATTGTAGATGTACTGTTTACAGCGAATTGATATGCGTAATGAGTTGTATTATATCTAGCGTATTGGCTATGTTGAACTTTTCTCATTTTAGGTATAAATTTTGTAACCTTTTCTAAAAACATTATAAAGTCATTCATGTTTCTTATAAAAGCCCATTAAGTATTGTAAAATTGACAACACACAAATTTTTTTATATTTGTGTAGTTCGGTATGCTTATTGAAAACGATATTGAAAGCCGAGAATTATAAAAACAATATAATACAGGCATTGTCATTAAAAAATTCACATAAACTTATTACTTATGAAATTAATCTTAGTTACCATTATTTCGCTAATTACGCTAAACATTCATGCACAATCTAAAGATGAAATTATACTTGAGTTACAAAGCGTATTAAAAGAACATTGCATAAGTACTCAATTAAAAAATGCTGAAATTTATTATAACACAGAAGAAAAAATACTTGACTTTGGGCAGCGTTATGACTTAAACACAACCAAACTCACCTATGAATTTGCGGGTACTGCCAGCGATCCTATTCACATGCTTCAGTTTGTTAGATACGAAAACCCGAATTCTTCATTAAGTTTCTTTTTTGACAGTAAAAAAAGTGTGTATCGTGTACTTGATTTGATATATGCTCTAAAGAAACTAGAGTAAAAAAAGAAAATAGTTACATTTAAAATAGCACTTCGGTAAAAAACAAAATAGTGATTCCTCAAAATTAAATTCCATGAAAGTAAAACAGCTTTTCTTAGTAGTACTATTGTTGTGTATGAGTCAAAACATAGTTGCACAATACAACCTTTCCAGCCAGCAACAATATATGATCAACGAATGGCGC
Organism: Kordia periserrulae; assembly: GCF_003054265.1. Lineage (GTDB taxonomy): Bacteria > Bacteroidota > Bacteroidia > Flavobacteriales > Flavobacteriaceae > Kordia > Kordia periserrulae. Next base: position 9,172 of record NZ_QBKT01000002.1, read on the forward strand.
GATGCGTATGGCGGAAAAATCTACTATGCTTACAATTATCCAAAAGCATACAACATCTACAAGCAATTAAAGCGATATACAGGCATGGATTATCCTATTATTTTCAGTCAAACCTTTCAATGGGGACAAGCCCATAGAGGCGGATTGATTATTTTAGATTACTCTACCATCAATAAAAACAAACACATTTTAGCCTTTGTATTTGCCCACGAATGGGGACATCAAGCCTTGGGACATCAGGCTAATGTGTACAATCCTTATGGTTCTACTTGGAAAATCCGAACCTCTGCCACACAAACTGAAGACGAAGCAGATGTGTATGCTGGAAAGTTTTTAGCAACCTACAATTATGATATCAATACGGTATATAATTACTTGTATAATTTACCGAAAAACGACAATGACCATACGCATTCGTCAGGAAAACAAAGAGCGAAACTCGTACTTAGAGGCTATCGTTCAGTAAAAGGCAGTAGCACGAGTACTACGACTAGTCAAGCGCAATATAAATATGTAACGACTCCTTGCAATCACGCAGCGCATCCTAATGGTGATTTGACCAATTGCACTCACCCCGCACATCCTAATGGCGATGTATATCAATGTCAGCATCGTTGCACTTATTATGGCAGAATTGTACCGTGCCATCCCAATGGTGATTTGTACAAATGCACACACAGAGCGCATCCAAACGGCGATGTACAACGCTGTGTTCATAGATTACACCCAAATGGACATACAAAGAAAGTACGAATATAGTGTTGGTTTTTTAAATGAAGTTGATTGGTTTATAAATTTACGAGTTTAGTTTGGGAATAACTAACAACAAAAGACAAAGAACAAACCACAAAAAACAACCAAATCACTACCTTTGTACCAAGAATAGAAAACTCCATGGAACAGAATTTTAAAATGGTTGCCAAAACCTTGCACGGTTTTGAAGATTTATTAGAGGACGAACTAAAACGACTGGGCGCGCAAGACATCCGAAAAGGAACGCGCAACGTTAGTTTTAGAGGCGATAAAGGCTTTATGTACAAAGCCAATTTATGTCTACGAACGGCTATTAAAATTCTAAAACCTATTCAATATTTTAAAATTCGTAATGAGAAAGACTTGTACGACCAAGTGTATAAGATGCATTGGGACAAGTATTTAACGCACAGCGATACCTTCGCGATTGATGCAACCGTAGCTTCGGAACAGTTTACGCATTCACAATTTATTGCTTTAAAAACGAAAGATGCTATTGCCGATAAGTTTCGAAATACCGAAGGCAAACGCCCTAATGTAGATTTAAAATTTCCAACCTTGCGAATTCACGTGCATATTCAAAACAATGATTGTACGATTTCGTTAGACAGTTCGGGCGGTTCGTTGCACAAACGTGGTTACAAAACGGCAACCAATATTGCGCCGATTAATGAAGTATTGGCGGCAGGTTTGGTAATGCTATCGGGTTGGGACGGACAATGTGATTTGCTCGACCCTATGTGTGGAAGTGGAACAATTGCTATTGAAGCGGCAATGATTGCCTGTAATATTCCGCCAAACATCAACCGAACAGAATTTGGTTTTGAAAAATGGCAAGATTGGGATGTGGATTTATTCGAAAAAATTGAAGAATCCTGTTTAAATAAAATCCGAGAGTTTCACCACAATATTTACGGCTACGACAAAGCGCCTTCGGCAGTTCAAAAAGCAAAAGACAATGTGAAAAACGCCAATTTGAGTGATTACATACAAATTCGTCGCGCGGATTTCTTCGAAACCCAAAAAGAAGGCGACGAGAAGTTGCACATATTGTTCAATCCGCCGTATGGAGAACGTTTGCATATTGAAATGGAACAATTTTATGCGGACATCGGCAATACGTTGAAACAAGGCTATCTAAATACGAATGCATGGTTTATCACGTCTAACTTAGAAGCGTTGAAATTTGTAGGTTTGCGACCATCGCGAAAAATAAAAGTATTCAATGGAAAGCTAGAATCACGTTTGGTAAAGTATGAAATGTATGCAGGAAGTAAAAAAGCAAAATATCAAGATACTAACTAAAACTTAGAAGAAATGTCACTCAAAACAAAATCAATCCTCTATAACTTTATATGTTTTGTATCGCTTTTTTTAGTGTTACGTTATTTAATTTTAGGCTATATCATCAAGACAGATGGCTTGTGGTTGGCAGTCATTTCGGCTGTTATTGCTAGTATTTTTGCACCAAAATTCTTTGTGGTACAAGACAAAGGAGAAGAAAAACTAATTATGAAAACGATTTTTAGTAAGGATATTAAGGAGTTGTAATGTTTAGTTCGTTTTAGAAGTATTTCTTGAAATTTTTGGAGGATTTTGTCTAGTATCAAAAACGTCAACGATTTCAATCCAGTTTTTTTCTTTATTAAACCAATAAATAATTTTGTAGTTTTTGAAGATTAGATACCTAAAATGTTGAACTCTATCCTTCAATAAATCTTCAGTTTGTCCAATTTCAGTATGATTTGCAAGTTTTAAAGATTCACTAAAAATTCCATCAACTAGCTTCTTTGCAATTTTATAACCAGCTTTTTCTCAATAATAGTCAAAGATTTTTTGAAGTTCTTGTTTGGAAAAATTGGTCCAGTAAACAGTTATTTCCACGAATCAATGATAGATTTTAAATCACTACTTTCTGTTAAATTACCATTTTCAGAATCTTTCATTGAAGTGTCAATTCTTTCATTAAATTCTTCAACGGACATAGGAGTAAAATCTTCACTATCAGAGTATTCATAACTAATCTCAAGGATGTCTTCTAACTGAGCAATGACTTCCTCACTTTGAACTTTTAAAAATTCTTGTAAAAACTTAATTTTCCTAGTTTGTATATCCATTTTTGAATACTTTACTCAAATGTACGGAATTTAAATATATATTTTATTCTTCGTCTTTCTTCGCTTTTTTCCGCTTCGCCTTTTTATAAATAGGAATGGAATAGCTAATGGTATAATTAAAACCTGCGCCGACGTTATTATCAGTCGTAACTTTGTTAAATCCTGGAATGAATAAATTTTGAAAGTTTCCTGGTTCTTTGGTCGTTAGCAAACGATTCAATCGCACAGTGAATCCCATATACACATTGTCAAAAGTTTCTACTTTAATTCCTGCTATGACTTCAATCCAATGACCGTTTAAACTTGAAAATTCAGTGCCAGGTTCTTGTGTTAAAATACTTTCACCTTCCGTATGCTGATTGGTTTGATAAATTTTATAACTGTTCAAAGTTTGTTTGTGCGTGCTATATCCATAACGCATTCCAACAATAATAGCGTTTTGCATTCCAAACCAGTTTTCGTAGGCATTAAAATCAAATCCTAATTTGACAAAACTTCCTTCTGTGGTAAAATTGAGCTGTGTTTCGTCTACGGTTTTCTTTTCGTTTCCAAACTCTGTTGCGATGTAAAACTTCTCCGTTAAGCGGAAATCTGCCGCAATTTCAAAACCTTGATAATCGTTCTCCAACGCCATTCGAATTGGTTTGCTGAGGTCAATACCAACGCGTAATGGAAATGTTTGCATTGTTGGAAGTGTATCATTTGCAGTCAACGTTTCCGTATTTTGAGCAAAACTTCCACTACAAATTAAAATAGCGAAAAGACTAGTGATATATTTTAACATGTGTAACGGTTTCATTTTGAACAATAGTTTCTGCAATTCGAATTCCCAAACTTGGATCAATCCAGTTATCACCATCAAAAGTTACATCAGCACCATCAAATCCACTGAGTTCGAAATTGGTAACATATCCGCAGGCGCGGGAAAGAAAAATTTCTTCGCGGGAATAATTAAACGTAATAATATCCTCATTCCCGAGCTGAATTCCATCATCATCCAACGCATAATCTTTAATAAAACGATATTCAGTAACATCTTCCATGGTACGAAGTGGAATAGAAACGGTATTTACTGCTTGCGGAGTTCCCTGAATCGGATCGACAATCACTTCAACACCATTGATAACTTCCGTATTCGGATCTACAGCTTCTACCCACAAATCGGACGTGTTTTTCAATACATCTTCGCCCGTAGCATTAAAAACTTCAGCATCAAAAAACTCAATCACCAACAAAGGCGTCGTAATCGTTCCTTCCACACAAATATCATCTTTCTCGCATGAAAACGACAAAAATATGAGCGTCATGAGCATTCCAAGAATTCCTATAAAGGATAATTTTTTCATCTATTTTTTACTTCTTCGTTAACTTCTCTTTTCCAAAAGTACTACATTTTCAATATGATGCGTTTGCGGAAACATATCTACGGCTTGTACTTTGGTTACTTTGTACATGGCGTCCATCAGCGCCAAATCGCGCGCTTGTGTTGCGCTGTTGCAACTTACATATACCACTTTTTTTGGAGCGATGTTTAAAATTTGTTGTACGACATCGGCATGCATGCCATCACGCGGCGGATCGGTAATAATAACATCGGGTATTCCGTGCGTATTGATAAAATCAGCATTAAACACCTTTTTCATATCGCCAACAAAAAACTCGGTATTTGTGATATTGTTGAATGTTGCATTTTCCTTCGCAGCTTCAATTGCTTCTGGAACCGATTCTACACCAATCACTTTTTTCGCTTTTTTGGAAACAAATTGCGCAATGGTTCCTGTGCCTGTATATAAATCGTACACCAATTCGTCACCTGTCAATCCTGCAAAATCACGCGTGATTTTATACAATTCATACGCTTGTTCAGAATTGGTTTGGTAGAAGGATTTCGCGTTAATTTTAAACTGTAAACCTTCCATTTCCTCAAAAATATGGTCGCGTCCGTGATAACAAATCACTTCTTGATCGTAAATCGTATCATTGCCTTTTCCGTTAATCACATACAACAACGCTGTAATTTCTGGAAAGGTGTCTTTGACGTAATTTAAAAGCAATTCGCGTTGTTCTTTGTTTTCTTTATAGAATTGTAGCAACACCATGACTTCACCTGTAGAAGCCGTACGAATCATCAACGTGCGCAACAATCCTGTTTGATTTCGCGTATTAAAAAAAGGCAGATTATTTTCGGTAGCAAACTCTTTAATCGCATTGCGAATGGCGTTGGAAGGATCGGCTTGTAAGTGACATTTGTTAAGATCTAAAATCTTGTCCCACATGCCTGGAATATGGAATCCGAGTGCATTTCTATTGCCCAAATCTTCTTGTGAATCAACTTCTTCCTGTGTCAACCAGCGACTGTCAGAAAATGAAAACTCCATTTTATTGCGGTAAAAATATTCATTGGCGCTTCCCAAAATCGGCGTCAATTCAGGCAATTCCACTTTCCCGATGCGTGTCAAATTATTCAACACTTCTTTCTGCTTATAAAACAATTGATGTTCGTACGCCATGTGTTGCCATTTGCAACCGCCACACGTGCCAAAATGTTCGCAAACAGGCTCGGTACGCTTGTCAGAAAGCGAGTGAAACTTTACTGCTTTCCCTTCATAATACGCGCGTCGCTTCTTAAACGTTTGAATATCGACCACATCACCAGGAACGGCATTTGGCAGAAAAATCACGGCGCCGTCTTCCGTTTTGGCAACCGTTTTTCCTTTCGTGGCAGTATCGACAACTGGCACTTGTTCAAACAATTTCTTACGATTCTTTCTTCCCATGCGGCAAAAATAACAATAGCGATAAATATACAGCTAATTTAAAGGCGCAATATTTAAAAAAGTGTGAAAAGTTTCGATATTGTGATTTACTGCAACTACGGGAAACCGTAATATTTTAAACAGAGATTGTTCTAATTTTGAGTAAATTTATTACGTAGAATAATTTATGGCAGCAAAAAAAATAATTAAAGTTAAGAGAGTAATTAATTATTATCAATTGGATTTTAAGTTTTTGGAAGAAAATAATTTTCAAAATCTCTTTGACACAATAACAAGTTTATCAAAAACTAGGGCAAAAATAAGATATCAAAGATTTGGTGATAAATTTGTATTTATTCAAGGTATTGAGAACAATGAAAAACTGCTCAAAGCGAAAATGAGATGTGTAAGAAAAGATCTTTTGCCTGAGCTAATGAATACAACTACTGATGAAACAAAGGGCATAGATGCAAAAGAAGAAGAAGGATTAGTCGAAACTACTCATTTCATCATTGATTACAGAAAGGATAAAATTATTTTAGGACTTGAGTATAATCATTACGGTTCAAAAATCACCGATATGGTAAATTATATTCAAAGAATAGGTATATATAAGGGTATTTTAGAAAATGTTAGTTTTTCTCCTATAGTTAAAGATGATTTAGATAAACTAAAAAAAAGAATTAATCGTTTCTCCGAATTTATAGTAAAAGTACATAAGGATAATGTACCTAAGATTAAAAAGCTTGATAATAAAATTTGGCAAGCTTTGGATGCTTCTATAGATAACTTTGATAGTGATTATGCTACAATTATCTTGAAATTTAATTATAAACAAAGATCAGAAACACCGCAAATAGAAAATTCAGTTATTAATTTAATTAATGGATTCATTAAAAATAGAAAAGATAAGTATTTGTTTAATAAACTATCAATGAAGGTAGAGGATGAAGAAAAGAATAATTTATTAGAAAATTTTGATTTATTGATTGAAAAAGTAAATAGTGTTATTAAAGTTGAAAGAAAACCTAAATATCGAACATTGGTTTCTACTGATATGTTTGAAAAAATGACAAGAGAGTTAGATGAGCTTAATTATAAATAAAATAAAAAAATATGTAGATAACTATCTTAGGTATGCTTTCATCATTGATGTTATTGTAATATGTATATTATGGTTTTTAAATTCTAATTTCTCAATAATAGACTTTCAACAAAATGATAAAAAGACCAATTTAGATTTGATAAACAATATAATCGGCGCTTCTATATCTTTAGCGGGCTTTATTTTAGCTTCCTTAACCATAATAGTAGCAATACGTTCTAATATAAAAAGTAAGTCTCCAGAACAAGCAGAAACCCCTTTAGAATTATTTTTTTCAGTAGGAACGTTTAAAACTATAGTTAAAGTATTTAGAATTGCGATTCTTGAATTAGTTATTTGTTTTGTTGTATCTTATGTAATTTGGATGATATCTAATAATTTATCGAACGGATTTATATTTAACCTATTAGTGTCAATAATTTTTTTAATGTCAGTTAGTACAATAAGAAGTTTGTTTGTTCTCTTTTTGTTGATTGACGTAGGAGAATAGTTTTTTAAAAACAAAATCCAGCATTCAACACTCAACATTTAAAGTTAAAAAAGCAAACACCCAAAACCTAAAACCCAACACCTAACAGCCAAAAATCACCCAAACTTCCCAACCAACTCCTGAACAACCGCCGCAGTTTTGGCATCACGTTGTTGCTTTTGTAAGACGATTGGCGCTGCTTTCCGAACTTCACAATCGGCAATGGAACAACGCTCGCAGGTGACACCAACTTCTCTAGTTTTGATATTGGGATCTCCTAAAAAGGAAACCTTCTTTTGTAATTGCTTGTTGAGCAACAAACCAACACTAATGCTGCGGTATTGATTGTCTTTAAACGGATCTTTGGTAGCAGAAGAAAGCACTAAATACTGCATGTCGTCTTCTGGGTAATGTGAAATTTGTAAATCGAACACATGTGTTTCGTCACTTTTTGAAATCGTTTCCAAAACATTTAACGAAACCCAACGGCGACAATAATGTTCATTGGTTTCATTGGCGTGTGGCGAATGTTGATGTGATAAATGCAACTCTTTGGTCAAATGAAATTTCTCAGAATTGGCTTTGTGTGTAAAGCGTAAAAAGAACAAATTCTGAATGTTAAAATCTTTTGGTAAAATATTGGTCAAACGTTGGTAAAATGATTCTGGGGAAGCATTAAAACGATGCATCAATTGTAAAAAAGCGTCTTTTTGAAAGGTTTCTTTCTCAAACAACACTTTCAATTGTGTGGTTAAAGTAGCGCGCGGAATCATCAAGGCACCCGCAAAATAGGAGGCGTAAAAATTATTCAAAACTTGGTCAAAATTATCAAACTTTATCCAAGAAAAGGTGTATAATCTATCTTGAATGTCTAAAAAATGATACGCCAATTCTTTTGCGTAAATAAACGTGCGTTGCGCATCGTCAATCTGATTGGCAAGCAACAAGGTTTTTGTTTTTGGTACAAAAATAGAGCGCAAATTTCCCAACTCTTGATGTTTGGTCAACTCTTCGCTATTAATGGTATAACCAAACTCTTCTATCAAAATATCTTCCAATTCTTGGGAAGAAATCTTTTGTGTCAAATCCACTTGATAGGTTCGTGAAAACGCCAATACTTGCTGTTCCAAATCGTCAAAATAATTATTATTTGCCTCTTGAAATGAACGCACAGACGCCAAATAAAAACTCTCGCGACTAAAACTGTAATGCTGTGCAATTTCAATGATGGTACTGATAAACGCGTTGACTTTTACAGGCGCATTGGCAACAATGTCAATCAGTGTACTTTCTTGAATACCAAACAATTCGAGTGGAATTTCTTTTAATATTTTAGATTGTAAAATCTCGCCGACAGGTGCTAAATTCTTATCTAATTTTAACGAAACCAACTGATCGTACGGAACTTCCAGCTTTTCAGCAAGAATTACAATCTTATCCGTTTTCGGGAATTTCTTTCCTTTCTCAATTTCGTTCAAATACGATTTTGACAAACCTGTAAGTTTCGACAATCCGAACAGCGATAAGTTTTTCTCGGTACGAATCTGCTTCAACTTTAACCCAAAAATCAGCTTGATGTATTCTTCTTCCATAACAGCAAATATAACACAAAATGCGAATATTAAATTTTTAGCGAATAAAAATAATTTAGCGAACGTTCGCTATATTCAAAAAAAAGTTTTAATATTGTTGCATAAAATTATCAGTCATGGAAGAAATCGTATTACAACAGTCTAAAATTCAGTTCGCTAACGAAGTGAAAAACTACTATTCAGAAATCTTAACGGATGAAGCCTTGCAATTCATTACTTCATTACACGAAGAATTCAATTCAAAAAGAATCGCTTTACTAAAAAGGCGAAAAAAACAACAAGCAATTTTTGATGAAGGAAAGTTTCCCGAATTTCCAAGAGAAACCAAAGACATTAGAGAAGGCGCGTGGAAAGCAAACGAAATTCCACACGATTTGCAAGACAGACGCATAGAAATTACAGGTCCCGTAGACCGAAAAATGATTATCAATGCATTGAATTCGGGCGCAAAAACATTTATGGCAGACTTAGAAGACAGCAACGCGCCAAGTTGGAAAAATACGATGGAAGGGCAACAAAATTTAAAAGATGTCAACCAAAAAACCATTTCGCTTCACGATGCCAAACGTAATAAATCCTATCAATTGAATGACGAAACCGCTGTGTTATTAGTGCGTCCGAGAGGTTTGCATTTAAACGAACGCCATTTGTTAGTGAATGACGAAGAAGCGTCTGGAAGTTTGGTCGATTTTGGCTTGTATGTATTTCACAACACGAAAATCATGCTGGAAAATAATACGGCACCGTATTTTTATCTGCCAAAACTCGAACATTACTTAGAAGCGCGTTGGTGGAATGAGGTATTTACTTTTGCAGAAAACTATCTCAAAGTTCCTGTCGGGACGTTCAAAGCAACGGTTTTGATAGAAACGATTACGGCGAGTTTTCAATTGGACGAAATCATTTTTGAACTCAAAGAACACATTGTCGGACTCAACTGCGGACGTTGGGATTACATTTTCTCCTACATCAAAAAATTTAGAAATCACCCAAATTTTGTCGTGCCAAACAGAGATCAAGTAACCATGACTACGCCGTTTATGGACGCGTATTCCAAATTGGTTATTCAGCGTTGTCACAAACGTGGAATTTTGGCAATTGGCGGAATGGCGGCTCAAATTCCTATCAAAAATAACAAACACGCCAACGATGCTGCGTTGGAAAAAGTTCGAAAAGACAAAGAACGCGAAGTAAAAAATGGACATGACGGCACATGGGTAGCGCATCCTGCCTTGGTGGAAGTAGCGATGAACGAATTCAACAAATACATGCCAACCGCAAATCAATTACACGTATCGCGAAACGATATCCAAATTACGGAAAAAGACTTGGTAGAAATTCCAAAAGGAACAGTGACGGAAGCTGGAATTCGTAAAAATATCAATGTCGGAATCCTATACATAGAAGCATGGTTGCGCGGTTATGGTGCGGTAGCTCTTTACAATTTGATGGAAGATGCCGCTACGGCGGAAATATCTCGTACGCAAGTATGGCAGTGGTTAAAAAACGAAGTGATGCTCGAAGACAGACGCACCTTTGATAACGACTTGTTCAGTGACATTTTTGATGATGAAGTAGAAAAAATCATCACGGAAATTGGCTCAGAAAACATGCCAAATACCAAATTTGAACTAGCAATTTCACTCTTCAAAAAGCTAGTCACCGCAGACGAATTTGAAGAATTTTTAACGCTTCCTGCGTATTTGCATATTTAAAAAGAAAGCAAACTTAAGTTTGCGAAAACCAAGAACCAAGAACCAAGAACCAAGAACCAAGAACCAAGAACCAAGAACCAAGAACCAAGAACCAAGAACCAAGAACCAAGAACCAAGAACCAAGAACCAAGAACCAAGAACCAAGAACCAAGAGCCAAGAGCCAAGAGCCAAGAGCCAAGACAAATCGACGAATAACAAACAACAAACAACACTTCGACAAGCTCAGTGTAAATAAAAAAATCCTGCGATTGCGGCAACAATCAACAGGATTCAATTATCAATTTTAATAATCTTACAACAAATTTATGAAAACTCAAGACAGAATTCAAGCATTAATTACAGATTGGACCACAAATCCACGTTGGAAAGGCGTGGAGCGACCATACACTGCCGAAGAAGTGGTGAAATTACAAGGTTCGTACAAATTGGAATACAGTATTGCGCGTTTGGGTGCTGAAAAATTATGGAATAAGCTAAACAATCAGGATTTTGTGGCTGGTTTGGGGGCTTTGACGGGGAATCAAGCAGTACAAGAAGTAGAAGCGGGCTTGGAAGCGATTTATCTCAGCGGATGGCAAGTAGCTGCGGATGCAAATTTGGCAGGCGAAATGTATCCTGACCAATCGTTATATCCTGCGAACAGCGTTCCGCAAGTCGTGAAAAGAATCAACAATGCCTTATTGCGTCGCGATCAAATTCAGTGTGTGAATGGTTCTGAAAAAAAATTAGACTATTTAGTGCCAATTGTAGCAGATGCCGAAGCGGGTTTTGGCGGCAATTTGAATGCGTTCGAATTGATGAAATCGATGATTGATGCAGGAGCAGCAGGCGTTCACTTTGAAGACCAATTGAGTTCGGCTAAAAAATGCGGTCACTTAGGTGGAAAAGTCTTAGTGCCAACCCAAGAAGCGATTAATAAACTAGTCGCAGCGCGTTTGGCAACGGATGTCATGGGCGTTCCAACCTTAATCATTGCACGAACAGATGCGGATGCTGCAAACTTGCTTACGAGCGATATTGATGAAAGAGATCATCAATTTATCACAGGCGAACGTACGAATGAAGGTTTCTTTCATGTCAACAATGGCATCCAACAAGGAATTGCACGCGGATTGAGTTACGCACCGTATGCAGATTTAATTTGGATGGAAACTTCCAATCCTGATTTGGACTATGCGAGAGAATTTGCAGAAGCGATTCACGCACAATATCCAGACAAAATGCTGGCGTATAACTGTTCGCCATCGTTCAATTGGGCAGCAAAGTTAAGCGTAGCAGAAATGGAAACCTTTAGAGAAGAACTCGCCGCGATGGGTTATAAATTTCAGTTCATCACGTTGGCAGGTTTCCATGCGTTAAACACCAGCATGTTTGAACTATCGAAAGCTTATAAAGAACGCGGAATGGCAGGGTATTCAGAATTACAAGAACGTGAATTCGCCTTGCAAAAAGAAGGATTCAACGCAGTAAAACATCAAGGTTTTGTGGGAACCACTTATTTTGATGCCGTTCAAAATACCGTCACAGCAGGTGCTTCGAGTACAGTCGCAATGAAAGATAGTACGGAAGTTGCGCAGTTTTAATTCAACTTTTAGCTGAATTAAAAATTCCCACGAAAGTGGGAATCTCAAATTTCGAACATCAAAATCACTAATTTTTACGATTTAAAAGAAGTTGTCTTATCCAAGGCAGCTTTTTTTGTTTGAATAATCTATACGTCACCTTGAACTTGATTCAAGGTCACACAAGAAATAATTTGGATGAGATGCTGAATCAAGTTCAGCATGACGTTTCTAATTTTTTAATAGCTTCAAAAACAAAAAAATCTTCACAAAAAATGAACCTTTCCCACATTTTCCCGTCCTTAGTGTAAACGGAAAGTTTGTATGCATACAACAAATGACATGTCAGATAGTGATTTAGTTGCGCAGTATGTTCAGGGAAATCAACAAGCGTTGGCAGTTTTAGTCAAGCGATTTCACAAAACATTTTGCAATCATGCGTATTGGATTGTCAACGATGCAGATGTGGCAAAAGACATCGCGCAAGATAGTTGGAAATTAATTATTGATAAGGTTGAAACACTCCAAAAACCAGCACGTTTTAAAAGTTGGGCGTTGCGGATTGTACACCGAAAAGCGATTGATTATACACGAAATCAAGCAAAACAATTTCAACAAAATCAGTCATACAAAGTAACCAAATCCATTCAGGAGCTTCCGTTAAGTGATACATCGCAACAAAAGCAACAGCTGAAAAAAGCCATTACGGAACTTTCAGCGATACAACAACAAGTCATTCGTCTGTTTTACGTTGACGAATTGAGTTTACAAGAAATTTCCAAACTATTAAATATTTCTGTTGGAACTGCCAAATCGCGATTGTATCACGCCAGAGAACACTTAAAAAAACAAATAAAAAAATAGAAATTATGAGCACATTACATGACATTGATAATTTAATAAAAGAAACACTCACTGAAGAAGAAGCTAAATTTTACGACGAGTTGGACGAACAAGGATTGATTGGTTCCATAAAAAGTATTTTTAGCGGAAAACTAGGTTGGTTGGCGGTCATTATGAATATTATAAATTTGGGCGTATTCGGATTTCTGATGTACAGCTTTATTCAGTTTTTCAACGTGACAGAAACCAACGAACTCATCAAGTGGGGATTGGCGATTGGGATTAGTATTTCCTTTATGTCTATGATTAAATTATATGCTTGGATGCAAATGGACAAACGCGCCATTTTACGCGAAATGAAACGTTTGGAACTACAAGTTTCTTCGTTATCGTCTAAAATATCAGAATAAGATTTTTTCTAAAATAAATTGATAAATGAGTCAGGAGTATAGAATCAAGACAAAAGACAAATCAACAAATTAACAAATTGACAAAAAAAGTATGAGTCAAGACGAATAACGAATAACAAAAAAACAAAGAACAAAGAGAAAAAAATAAATTTTAAATCGAGATGAATATTTAGTAATTTGCAAGCCTCTTAGGGATGATTTCTCTCCCACGCTGAATTTTCGAATTCTTCGAAAGGATAAAGGTACAGTAGGAATGGTTATTTTATTCACTTTAAATTTTTATTAAAATGGCTGTTTTAGAACAATTAACATCTCAGCAAGCAATCGATTTAGAAGACAAGTACGGAGCGCACAATTACCATCCATTACCAGTGGTTTTGAGTAGAGGAGAAGGCGTGTACGTTTGGGACGTAGAAGGAAAAAAATATTACGATTTTCTTTCGGCGTATTCTGCTGTCAACCAAGGACATTGCCATCCAAAAATTGTCAATGCAATGACTTCGCAAGCACAAACCTTAACCTTAACTTCACGCGCGTTTTACAACGACATGTTAGGACGTTATGAAAAGTTTGCTGCTGAGTATTTCAATTTTGACAAATTACTACCTATGAATACAGGTGCCGAAGCGGTAGAAACGGCGTTGAAAATCTGTAGAAAATGGGCATACGAGAAAAAAGGAATTGCTGAAAACAAAGCAGAAATTATTGTGTGTGAAAACAACTTTCACGGAAGAACGACCACGATTATTTCGTTTTCAAACGATCCTGTAGCACGTAAAAACTTCGGTCCTTACACAGACGGATTTATCAAAATAGAGTATGACAATATTGCTGCTTTGGAAGAAGCGTTAAAAAACAATCCAAATGTTGGAGGATTTTTAGTAGAACCAATTCAAGGAGAAGCTGGTGTATATGTACCATCAGAAGGATATTTAGCCAAAGCAAAAGCTTTGTGTGAGCAATACAACGTATTATTTATTGCAGATGAAGTACAAACAGGAATCGCGCGTACAGGAAGATTGTTAGCAACATGTGGCAATTGTTCTTGTGAGAAGAAAAACTGTAGCGGAACACCTGAAGTAAAACCAGATATTTTAATTCTTGGAAAAGCATTGTCTGGCGGAGCCTATCCAGTATCTGCTGTATTGGCAAATGATGATATTATGAATGTCATTCGTCCTGGAAATCACGGTTCTACCTTTGGAGGAAATCCTGTAGCAGCCGCTGTTGCCATGGCAGCGTTGGAAGTAGTAGAAGATGAAGCATTGGCGGAAAATGCGTATCAATTAGGAGAATTGTTCCGAAGTGAAATTAACAAATACATCGAAACAAGTAATATTGTATCTTTAGTACGAGGAAAAGGATTGTTGAACGCTATTGTGATTAACGATTCTGAAGACAGCGACACGGCTTGGAATATTTGTTTGGCATTGCGCGACAATGGTTTGTTAGCAAAACCAACGCACGGAAACATTATTCGTTTTGCGCCACCATTGGTCATGAACGAAGACCAGTTGTTGGATTGTGTTGCTATTATTATCAAAACACTCAAACAATTTGAATAGTGCCTATACGCAAACAAGATAAAAACGTATTCGATAATTTCGAATTACGACTCAACGAAAGCTCAAAGAAGTTTCTACGCGAAGCTTCCAAATGGGCTTTCGTCTTTTCTATCATTGGGTTTGTGTTTTGTGGCATCATGCTTTTTATCGGAATTTTTGCATTGATGTTCTTCAAAGAAGCCAAAACGGTTTTCTCTAGTTTTAGTGAATTTCCGCCGTACGTGTATGCTATCTTTTACATCATCATCGCGATTGTTAGCTTCTTTCCGGCGCGGTATGTGTATAATTTTTCAAGACGCATCAAAACAGCGATTGCAGAAAAAAATACGACAGACTTAACCATTGCCTTTTCTAAAATTAAATTATACTTCAAATCATTAGTTTTAGCGGTTTTGGGTTTGACAATTGTACTCATTCTAGCCATTTTATTTGTAATTCTCATCAACAACGGATAATCTAGTTTCACCATTTCGATTTTGATTGAATGGAAAATATTATTTTTGTTCTCAAAACGGTACAAAGTGAAATCGAAGTACACAACAGCAATCTATTTTTTATTCATATTTCTTGGTGGTGGATTTTTACTCTTTCGAGAAGAAATAAACGGTCAGACGCAATTGGTGTTGACGATTATTGCGGTTTGCGCGATGATGTTCGGATTGTATAAAATCACTACTTCACTTACGTCCAACAAACAAGCTTCGTACAAAGACCAAGAATATTACAACAGAGAGAAATACGAGCAACAAGAAGTCATCAACAACGCAGAAGAAGAGTAATTATGAAATTTCAAGTAGGTGATTATGTAGAAACCATCGACGATGTCATCAAAGGAGTTGTGCAATCCATTGACGGCAACAGCATTACTATTGAAACAGACGAAGGTTTTCCGCTTAGGTTTGAAGCTTCTGAATTGGTGAAAATATCTTCGGATGAAATTGCTACGGAATTATCCAATCAAAAAATATACAGTGCACTGCAAGAAAAAGAAGCGGCAAAAAAGCCCAAACGCGCATTGCCAAAATCTAAAAAAGAACGTATAGAACACGTTTTGGAAGTCGATTTGCACATTCATCAATTGACGAATAAGAGTAAAGGCATGAGCAATTACGACATGTTAACGCTACAGACCGACACTGCTAAACGACAATTGGAGTTTGCCATCCGAAACCGCATACCGAAAGTAGTGTTTATTCACGGAGTTGGAGCAGGCGTGTTAAAGGAAGAATTATACTATTTATTTCGGCGCTACGACAATGTAAAATACTACGATGCCAACTATCAAAAATATGGTTTAGGCGCGACAGAAGTGTATATTTATCAAAATCCGAAATGAACATGAATTACCTTAAAAGTGAAAATAACTTAGAGGTTAAAACGGAGTAAAATTCAACTAAAAAAAAACCAACCCAACCCAACACCAAAAACCTAAGACCTAACACCTTTTAAAAAAACTACTCCACAAAAGTGCTCACGTCTCCAAAATCGAACTCACTATAACGAACATCTTGTCCGTTGGTTCCTGTAAATACAACTTCTTTAAATGTTATAGTGTGATTATACTCTATTATTTCCATTGTTTCCGCATCAAGCACGGGAACCGAAATTACTTCTACGGTTCCTGAAACCGCTAAATATTCTAAGGTAATAGCGATATCGGAAGGTAATTGGTCGCAGAAATATGCGTTGGAAATACTACTTTCAAAGCTTCGGTAATAGCAAGATGCCTGACTGTTCAATGCTGCTGTTCTCGGTACAGGAATGAAATCACCATCTTCATTTTCTTCCGTAGTAGTTGCTTCGTTGATAAGCAATGTTGCGGGGAGTTCTAAAATCAACGTTTCTCCTCCATTTATTTTAAAAACTAAGGTTGTTCCTGCTGGTATCGCATTGTTTAGAGTTGTACAAGCTTGCACAGAAGCAGTCGTTTCTAAATCAATTTCTTCAATCGTTAAATCTCCATCGTCACAACTAAAAAAAAGACATGCGGCAAGAAGGAACACTATTTTCTTCATAAAAGATAAATTAAAACGTCAATCAAATTCGGAAACAAAAGTATTAAGAAAACTCTATTTATTTCGAAACATATTGTTAATAATTTAATTTCGATTATTTTTGTCCATCTATTTTCCCAATCCTGTTATACACAAACTAAATGAAGAACGTATATTTTGACAGTGCAGCAACCACGCAAATTCGACCTGCGGTTGTCGATCGTATCAAAAAAGCTTTAGAAGAAAACTTCGGTAATCCATCTTCTACACATAGTTTCGGACGCTCGTCTAAAACCTTAATTGAAACGGCACGTAAAACAATTGCAAAATATTTAAACGCTTCTCCGCAAGAAATCATTTTTACTTCGGGCGGAACCGAAGCTGATAATATGGTGTTGCGTTGTTCTGTGAGAGATTTGGGAGTTACTACCATTATTACATCACCAATTGAGCATCATGCAGTATTGCATACGGTAGAACAATTGCGCGTGGAAAGTGATATCAAAGTTGCGTATGTGAAATTACAAGATTGCGGAACGCCAGATTATGACGATTTGGAAGCTTTGTTGAAAGCAGACAATTCCAAAAAATTGGTAAGTTTGATGCATGTCAATAACGAAATCGGTAATTTGTTAGATGTGGACAGAGTCGCTAATATTTGTAAAGAATACGGCGCGTTGTTTCATTCAGACACGGTGCAATCTATTGGGCATTTTGAATGGGATTTACAAAAAACACCTGTTGATTTTTTAGCAGCCGCAGCACATAAATTTCACGGTCCAAAAGGAATTGGTTTTGCTTTTATTCGAAAAGATTCTGGCTTAAAACCGTTAATTTTTGGAGGTTCGCAAGAACGTGGATTCCGCGCAGGAACGGAAGCTGTTCACAATGTAGTTGGCTTGGAAGAAGCATTCCGTTTGGCGTATGACAATTTGGAAGAAGAAAAAAAGTACGTTGAAGATTTGAAAAAATACTTTATTGATGAACTCAAAAAAGTACTGCCAGGTGTAAAATTCAACGGAAACTGTCATGAAACCACCAAAAGCACCTATACTTTGGTCAATGTTTGTTTGCCGCTCGATCAACAAAAAGCGTTGATGTTGTTGTTTCACATGGACTTAAAAGGCATCGCTTGCTCCAAAGGAAGCGCTTGTCAGTCGGGAAGTAGCAAAGGTTCACACGTATTGCGCGCTATTCTAAGCGATGAAGATTTGGAAAAACCGTCCTTACGTTTCTCTTTTTCAAAATTCAACACCAAAGAAGAAATCGATTATGTAGTGCAAACGCTGCATGAATACGCAAATTCGTAGGTTTTTTGATTGAAAGATTCAATAATTGAAGATTAAAAGATTTTTATTCGTCAAGCTGATAATAAGAGTAAGCAAAACATCAAAAATCGTAAATCGTACATCAAAAATCGAAAATATCTTTATATTGAAGCGATAAAAGCAAACCTTCTGTTTGAAACTTCAAAGCAACATGATTTCAGCCATCGCTTCTCAATCACGAACTTTCAGAATAGGATATATTCTCGTCTTGATAGTTGCGTTTATTGGAATTTACAGTGCAATTTTCGACAAAAAAGTCAGTCTTGGTGGCGACAATGCCAATTATTACATTTTAGGAACTGCCATTGCCAATGGTGAAGGATATGTCAATATTCATCATGCTGATAAAGAAGCACATTACCATTATCCGCCAGGATATCCAGTAATTATTGCAGGCGTCATCAAACTATTTTCAAATGATGTTGGGAGTATCAAAATTGCCAACGGAATATTTCTCTTAGGCGCGATTTTACTATTGTTTTTTATCGTAAAAAAGCTTTCTCAAAATGATCATATTGCTTTTGCTGTGAGTGGTATTACACTGCTCAACTATCACATTTTAAGCTATTCTACGATTATGATGAGCGAAATTCCGTTTCTGTTTTTTTCGCTGTTGTGTATTTGGCTGTTTCTTCGGATTGATTTCTCAAAATCGGTCTTCAAAAACTGGCAATTTCTCTTGTTAATCGTATTGCTTTCGTTTTCCTTTTACATTCGCTCTGTCGCGATTGCCTTGGCAGGAAGCATGATGTTATTTCTATTGCTAAAAAAACGATGGCGCTATCTTTTTACGCTCGTTGGCGGATTTATCTTGCTCTATCTTCCATGGTTTTTTCGTGGAATGAACTCCACAGGAAACACCTATATTTCACAACTTTCCTTAAAAAATCCGTACCAACCTGAACTCGGAACAATCGGAATCAAAGATATCTTTGAACGAATTTTTATCAATGCAGAACGCTACATCACCAAAGAAATTCCTTCGGGAATGGTGTCTTCCGCAGAGGTTGCGTATACCGATATTTCTACACCAATGACAGAATGGTTGCTAGGTTTTTTATTGGTAATTTCAATCATTTTCGGAATCTATAAACTTTCAAAATTTCGTGTTTTCATTGCCTTGTACGTACTTGCTTTCTTCGCGATATTGTTGGTGTGGCCTAGTGTTTGGTACGGAACGCGCTTTATGTTGCCGTTAGTACCGATACTACTATTTTTAGCTGTTTTTGGAATGATTCAAACTGTCAAATGGCTTTGTGTGAACATTTCATCTAAACATTCAAAAAAAATGGTTCCGCTTGTTGCAATTGTTGGTTTGAGTAGTTGGAGTTTTTTCTACGGAAGTGCGTCCATTTCCAAGCTAAAAGAAAACGCCACTTTTGTATATGCTGATAATTATAAAAACTATTTCGCACTTGCCGATTGGATACAAAAAAATGCTGCGGATACTTCTGTAACTGCTGTGCGAAAAGAAGGCTTGTTTTATCTGTTCTCAAAAAAATATGTGACTAATTTTCAGCGAACGCCCGACAGAGAAGCACAAATTGAATACTTGAAAGAAAAAAACGTACGCTATGTAGTGGTAGACCAGTTAGGCTATTCGTCTACAAGTGCCTATTTAGTGCCTGCAATTGACCGTTATCCGAATAAATTCAAAACGGTAAAAATGTTATCGAATCCGAATACGTATCTGATGAAATTTACACCAGAATTAGGCTATTGGGGCGATTGGAAAGACGAACAACGAAATGGTTTTGGAACCTATCTTTGGGAAGATGGACAAAAATACGAAGGCAATTGGCAGGATAATGTGCGACATGGAACAGGAAAACTCTATTTTAGCAACGGTGAAGTGTTAGAAGGAACTTGGACACAAGGAAAATTGAACGGAGAAGTGGTGAAAAAAGATAAAAACGGCAAAATTATCGAAAGAAGTATGTATCAAAACAATGAAAAAGTGGAAGTGACGTATGAGGCTAACTAAACTTTCGATTATCATTCCGGTGTATAACGAAGCGGCAACGGTTTTGGAGATTTTAAACAAGATTAAGTCCGTACAACTGATACATAATATCAAAAAAGAATTCGTCATTGTTGATGACGGTTCTCAAGATGCTTCCAAACAGTTGGTTCATCATTTCATCAACGAAAATCCGACACTAGACATTCAATATCACGAACACGAGGAAAATCAAGGAAAAGGCGCGTCTATTCAAACAGGAATTTCAAATGCTACAGGTGAATTTCTCATCATTCAAGATGCGGATTTGGAATACAATCCAGCAGAATACAATGTGTTGCTCCAACCCATTTTAGACGATGTGGCAGATGTTGTGTACGGTTCGCGCTTTCTCAAAAAAGAAAAAAAACGAACTTCTTATTTCTGGCATTACAACGCGAATAAATTTTTGACGTTTCTTTCCAATATATTTTCAGGTTTGAAGCTTACGGACATGGAAACGTGCTATAAGTTGTTGAATTCAGAAATCGTAAAAAAAATTCAGTTATCAGAAAAACGCTTTGGTTTTGAACCCGAAGTCACAGCGAAACTAGCAAGAATCAAAGGAATTCGCGTCAAAGAAGTGAGTATTTCCTATGAAAGTCGCCGATACAATGAAGGCAAAAAAATAGGCTGGAAAGACGGCGTGCGCGCCATCTATTGTATTGTAAAATACGGTTTGTTTCGGATGAATTGAAATGTTAACGAGCGTGATTTTTAATAAAATATATAATCTTTAAAAATGTCAAATCGAGCGCAGTCGAGATTGCTTTGAAAAAAAAACACGGATATTTTCCACGACTTTTATAGCTTATAGTTTCTCTTCATACGGAAACTTTCTACTCGCAATTCGCATCATTTTATTGATGATATTCTTAGTGTTTTTTCCTGATTTACGATTGATGATTTTTTCGTAGCGCCACAACAATTTCCCCGTATCTTTATTGCTCAGTTTAATGATAATTTTCCCGTAATCGGACTTTCCTTTTAAATACGTAATCAAATCAAAAGAGGTGTCTACTTCTTCGGAAATCAAAAGTCGAGAAGTAAGTGAGCCGCTGACAATTGCATCTACTTTTAATATTTTGCAAAGTTCTTGCGGAGCGTAAATATCCAAATCTTCTATCGTAATTTCCGCTTTTTTCAACAAACGATTGGTGGTTTTGATATCTTGAAATTCAATTTTGAGCTTCTTTTTACGTTTTCTGTCTAAAAAATAACTTTCCAGCGCTTGTTGCACGGCAACACCTTCTCGTTCTTCCAATTCAGCAATTTGTGCTTCGCTATACGTTTTTTTATCTGACTTTAAATCGAGCGTCGTTTGAAACGGAAGAATCGCCACAATTTTATGATCTTTCGACAATTCTTCAAATGAATCGCTTACATAAATCTTTTTCTGCGCATTGGCAAATGGAACATTCACACAAAATAATAGAAATATAAAAACAATCTTTTTCATTTTTTTACTTTTTGATTTCTTGAGTTGTAGAGTCTTTGAGTTTTACTGAAAACTGCAACTAATACCCAACACCTAAAACTTGTCACATCGAGCGCAGTCGAGATGCTAAAACCTCACATTCATCTTCACATTAAACACACGTCCTGTTAAGAAATTCGGAATTCCGAATTGGCGTTTGGTATACACATCACGAACCCACGTATTGGTAATGGTATTGAAGGTATCAAACACATTGAAAATCTCAAAACCGATACTGGCATCTTTGAAGCTCGACAACCAATGTCCTTTGTTAAACTGCTTGTCTTTGTCCACCAATACATATGAAAAACCTACGTCCACACGTTTGTAGTCAGGTAATTCGCTTTGAAACAAATACGGATCGGCATAACTCGGCGAGCCACCTGGTAATCCTGTATTGTATGTCAAATTCAAATACAATTTCAAATTCGGAATCTTACGCATGTAATCTTGAAACAACACTGCAAACTTCATGCGTTGATCGGTTGGTCGTCGAATAAATCCGCGATTGTTGATGTTTTCTTCAGTACGTAAATAGCCAAAACTCACCCAACTTTCTGTTCCAGGTACAAATTCACCATTCAAACGCATGTCCAAACCATAGGCAAAGGCTTCTGCATTGTTATCCGCTCTATAGCGAATTCGAACATTTTCAAGCGTATAGGCATTGACATTTGATAGGTTTTTATAATAGGCTTCTGTAGTCAATTTAAACGGACGTTTCCACAGTTTAAAACTATAATCATTCCCCAAAACAACATGAATGGATTGCTGTGCTTTTACATTCGGATTCACAACACCGTCAAATGCTCTCAATTCCCTGTAAAATGGCGGCTGATGGTAGAATCCTCCTGACAAACGGAACAACATGTCTTGCTCCCAATCGGGTTTGATAGCAATTTGCGCTCTTGGACTCACCACAGCTTGCGTTTTACTTTGAATTCCGTCGCCATTCACTGTCCAACTGTGCGCGCGAACACCCACATTGGTGTACAACTCGTGTTTGCCCAATTTTGATTGCTTGCTCCATTGTACATATCCAGAAACACGGTCAATTTGTGTATTGTTGCGTGCACGAATGGATTGAAAAGGTGCTAACGGACCTTCAAAAGCTTCATACGGTTGATTGTTGCTAAATTCTGGAAATGGCGGGCGAATAGAAAATCCTGCAGAATCAATCACTTCCCATTCAATCAAACGGTCGCGAATGTCTTCGTGTGTGTATTTTATTCCCCAATCTATTTGGTTTTCGTCGTTTTCTATTTCGTACGTTCCTTTGTGTTCTACGTTTACAATTAAGGCATCCAAGTCGTTTCTTCCGTGATTTAGCTGCGAACCAATTCCTTCGCTAAATTCAACTTCACCCAAATTTTCATCACCAATATTTGAGTTTACTTCGCCCAAACGATATTGTGCCAAAATGTCAAAATGCTCTTGTTCTGTCGTGTGATACGTTGATGCGATGAATTTTAGTGTGACATCATCATTTAAGAAATAATTTGCCTTCAACGCTCCAAAATACGTTCGGTAACGGTCTTCTTCGCGTCCTTGATAGAAAATTAACAGCGCAATTGGATCTTGAAGAGTTCCAAAATTGGTTTGTCGCGTCAAGGGTTCGTAATCGTAATCGTTCAGTGAAATATTCCCTAAAAAGTTCAAGTGAAATTTATCCGAGAATTTATACGTTAAATACGTTTGGAAGTCCGTAAAACGAGGTCTAAAGTTCGTTTCAGTTTGACGGCTGTTTACTAGTAGACTATTATCGCGAAAACGAATCCCAGAAATGGTTGAAAATTTACTATCGTTGCTTGAAGTTTCAATAGAAGCGCTTCCGCCCAATAAACTCAGGTTGACTCTTCCGCCAAAACTCACAGGTCTTCGGTAGGTAATATCTAATACAGAAGATAATTTATCGCCAAACTTCGCTTGAAATCCTCCCGCAGAAAAGTCTACGTTTTGCACCATATCGGTATTTACAAAACTCAATCCTTCTTGCTGTCCCGAACGAATTAAAAACGGACGATAGACTTCAATTTCATTCACATATACTAAGTTTTCATCGTAATTTCCACCACGCACCGAATATTGTGTACTCAATTCGTTGTTATTGCTTACACCAGGAAGCGACATGATGAGATTTTCCACCCCAGGATTGGCACCTGGAATTAAACGTACGGTTTCTGCGGACAATGTGGTAATTCCTTCTACTGTTTTCCGTTTGCGAGAATCAATCACTACCGCGCCAATTTGCTCCGCAGTGGTTGACATTACGGGATAAAACTCGTAATCTTCTCCGTTTTTGAGTTGCACCGTAACCGTAATGGTTTTGTGGGCAATATGTGTAAAAGTTAGCGTGACTTTTTCGTCGGAAGGAATCACGATTTTATAAAAACCATTTTTGTTGGTTTGTGTTCCTGTGCCGACAGATGTTTTGATATTTACGGCGTCAATAGGTTGATTATTGCCATCTAAAATAACGCCTCTTACCGTTCCTGTTTGCGCTACAAGAAAGCTAGCAAACAATAAAAAGCATACGAAAAGCGTGCAACGTGTGGGTTTCAATAGTATTAGTTTTTGGTTTTTCTATAAAATGTGCTGGTAAATGTAGTATTATTTCCAACATTATCAGTAACGATTAATTTTAAATTATGTTTTGCTTCGGTAAAATTTACATCGTCAAAATCGTAGGTCAGCAAGTCTTTTTTCGGGTCGTACTCAAATAAAATCCATTTTCCATTAATGGTTCCACGAAAACTGCGTATGCCTGAAAGATCATCGCTTATTTTTACTTTTAGCTGTTTTTTGTTGGAAATCCATTTGTCGTTAGCAAAATTGACAGGTTTTACCGTTGGCGGAATGGAATCTTTGACTAAAAAATACGTTCCCAAACTTTTAGTACTGGTCGTGAATTTGGTATCTTTCTTTTTAGTTGTGCTGTAGGAAGGTTTGTTTTTTCTGTCCAAACTCGCTATGAATAGTTTTTTGCGCTCTTCGGCGGAATACTTGGAAACATCGAATGAAATAGTGATATTTTTATGCGCAGGCACGTTTTCGTTATGAATAATATAGCGTCCGTCTTTGTCTTTGGACAAGTCGAAATAAAAATCTTCGTAAAAGGTGTTTTTCGGAATATACACACTTACATCGCCTTCTTTTAAAGAATGTTCTGCATTTTGTGTAATCAAATGGTTGGTAACGATTTCTTTTTTCTGCTGCGTAACATTTTGCTTTTTTCCTACGACAGGAATCGTGATGGTGGTCATGTTATTTTTAAAATCCTTCACTTTTAGCACTATGGTATATTCTTTTCCTTCTTCAACAAGAACACGTCCGTTATTGACGACATTTTTATAAATGCTCAATTTATTAGACGGAAGCAAAAAGCAACGTTGTATGCGTTGTTTTAAGGTTTTAAATCGCGCATAATCTATCAATGCATTGATGTATCTTGATTCGCTAAACGCAAATTTGTTAAACGTATAGCTGAAATTTTTCTTGCCATCTACAAAACTTTCAACTTGATACACACCGTTTTTATTAAAGGCTAAATCTTGTCGGTCGTACGAATTGATTCCAAAGCCAATTTCGCCAGAAGCATACACTTTTGAAGCAATATAACTATGATTTTTTTTTCCTTTTTGCAATTGTAATTGCACCATATTATCTGAAGCGTTGACTTGCGCATCTTTCGACAGCGCATAGGCAAACACACCATTTACCGTAGGATGATGCGAATCTTTTACATCAATGCCAAACAACATCGGATTCATTGGTTTGGAGTTTGCATCGCGAATTTCGAAGTGCAAATGCGGTCCGCCAGAAGAGCCACTATTTCCAGAATACGCAATGACTTCTCCTTTTTTTACGGTTAATTCAGACGGTTTTGGGTACAATTGAATCTCGTAACTTTCTTTGGCGTATTGTTGTTTCTTTAAATAGGCTTCTAACTTTGGCGAAAGTTTCTTTAAATGTGCATATACAGATGTATGACCGCTGGAATGTGTTACGTAAAGTGCTTTTCCAAATCCCCAATGTTGAATTTTAATTCGCGACACATATCCATCGCCAATGGCAAATACTTCAAAACCTTCTTTTTGTTTCGTTTTAATGTCAATTCCTGAATGAAAATGATTGCTTCGCAATTCGCCAAAAGTTCCAGATAATATGATTGGAATATCTAACGGCGATCGAAAATCAGGCGTATTGATTTTTTGTTGAGAAAAGGCAAAAGAAAAGAAAAGTAAAAAAATATAAAACAATCTGTACATAAATCAAAAATGCGTTTGAGCAGCTAAAATAGCTAATACTTAGTTAATTTGGAATCTTTAAATTCAAAAACTACACCAAAAAAAGTGAGAATCTTAAAGCATTACTTTAAATAATGTTAAAAACCCTTGCGAACTAATTTTATGAATGCTAAATTTGTAACCATACGCATTGAATAAAAATGTAATGAATAGTACTTTGAAAATCGTTGATTCTCTTGAAAATAGAGTGAGTAAGATGCTTCACAGACTAGAAGTTTTGGAGCAAAAAAATCAACAACTACGTCAAGAATTAGCCAATTCAAAGGAAGCATCGCAGCGTTTGCAACAAGAAATCTCACAGTGGGAAGAAAAGTACAATTCGCTGAAAATTGCAAATTCAATGCTTGGCAGTGATACAAACAAAAAAGAAGCTAAGCTTAAAATAAATACATTAATTCGGCAAATTGACCATTGTATTGCACAATTGGCTGAATGATAAAGTGAGTTCTTTACAACTATGGACAACAAGCTCAAAATAAAGCTTTCTATTGCAGATAGAGTCTATCCGCTAACCATTTCAGCAAGCCAAGAAGAAGGGTTGCGAAAAGCGGCTAAAAAGATAGAAGCTATGATAAAACAGTTTGAGCAAAGTTATGCGGTAAGAGATAAGCAAGATGTACTTGCCATGTGTGCCTTGCAGTTTGCAGCACAAGTAGAGCAAAAAGTCATAGATAAGGATTCCAACCAAAAAGCATTAGAAGAAAAGCTAACCGCGCTCGATGATTTACTGAAAGCGCATCTTAGCTAATAAGTTCTGTAAAATATATAATAGGTTACTGCCTACATTGGTTTTTATTTTTGATAAACTCAACGTTAATTTAATTAAAAAGAGTAAGTCATGGTTGTAAAAGCAAGCTGCTAGTACTTGTACTTGGGCAGATCCTTGATCAATCTGTTAGCTCTAAACTTGTTTTTTGGAGTTTATACGAAACTCTAATCAATGTAGGCTTTTTTTGTGAAACTCAGTTTTGTAATGTATCATCACGAATCTAGTCGTAATGTCACATCAAGCGCAGTCGAGATGCATTCAAAACGATACGTTTTATAAAAAAATCTAAACAAACTAACGCCACTAAGAGACTCACAAAATCTCAAACCTGCGTTGAACAATACCCATTGAAAAATGGCAAACTAAGGTGTTTACCTTAAACATTATTACATAATTAAGACCGATAGATGATGGATAGCACAACAATCATAATTGCAGTCGCCGTTGGTGCGATTGGTTTAATCATAGGCTTTGTCATTGCAAAAAGTTTGGAGAAAAAACAAGCTTCCAAAATGATTGAAGAAGCCAAAAAAGAAGCTTCAGCTGTACTCAAAGAAGCAAAATCAGATGCGGAGAATATCAAAAAAGACAAAATTCTTCAAGCCAAAGAAAAATTCTTAGAGTTAAAAGCAGAACACGAAAAATTTATCTTAGCGAAAGATAAAAAAATGGCAGAAGCTGAAAAGCGTACACGCGATAAAGAATCGCAGATTTCTAGCGAATTGTCAAAGAACAAAAAACTCAATCAAGAGTTGGAAACTAAGTTGAAAGACTACGATTATCGCCTCGATTTTATCGATAAGAAAAAGTCTGAAATTGACCGTTTGCACAAAAGTCAGGTAGAACAATTAGAAGTCATTTCTGGTTTGTCTGCTGACGAAGCAAAAGAGCAATTGGTAGAATCGTTAAAAGAAGAAGCCAAAAGCGACGCGATGAGCTATATTCAAGGAAAATTGGAAGAAGCCAAACTCACCGCACAACAAGAAGCAAAAAAAGTTATTATCAACACCATTCAACGTATTGGAACCGAAGAAGCGGTAGAAAATTGTGTGTCGGTATTTAATATTGAATCTGACGATGTAAAAGGTCGTATTATTGGTAGAGAAGGACGAAATATTAGAGCATTAGAAGCAGCTACAGGAGTTGAAATTATTGTAGACGATACGCCAGAAGCAATTATTTTATCGTGTTTTGATTCGGTTCGAAGAGAAATTGCACGTTTGTCATTACACCGATTGGTTACTGATGGACGAATTCACCCAGCACGAATTGAAGAAGTGGTAAAGAAAACCCGCAAACAAATTGATGAAGAAATCATTGAAGTAGGGAAGCGTACCGTGATTGATTTAGGAATTCACGGATTGCATCCAGAATTGATAAAAACAGTTGGAAGAATGAAATACCGTTCTTCGTACGGACAAAACTTGCTGCAACACTCGCGCGAAGTTGCCAAACTTTGTGGAGTGATGGCTGCTGAACTAGGATTGAATCCGAAATTAGCAAAAAGAGCAGGATTGTTACACGATATTGGAAAAGTGCCAGACACCGAAACGGAAGTGCCACACGCTATTTTGGGAATGCAATGGGCTGAAAAATATGGTGAAAAAGAAGAAGTTTGTAACGCTATTGGAGCGCATCACGACGAAATTGAAATGACTTCGATGTTGTCACCAATTGTTCAAGTATGCGATGCTATTTCTGGAGCGCGTCCTGGAGCGCGTCGTCAAGTATTAGACAGTTATATTCAACGTTTGAAAGACTTGGAAGATATTGCCTTCGGATTTACAGGTGTTAAGAAAGCCTATGCGATTCAAGCTGGTAGAGAATTGCGTGTGATTGTAGAAAGCGAAAAAGTAGACGATGCAAAAGCAGCGGAACTGTCGTTTAACATCTCACAAAAAATTCAAACAGACATGACCTATCCAGGTCAAGTAAAGATTACTGTAATTAGAGAAACGAGAGCAGTCAATATTGCCAAATAAGCGTTCAAAACGTATAAAAATTATTCAGTAAACGTGAATACCAAAGTTTTAGACTACGGTATTCACGTTTATAGTTTATGGCAAACCTATGGCGAAATGGTTTTGTTTGTGAGTATCTTTAGGTATAACCTAAATAATCCCTCAGATGTTACAAAAAATTTTAAATTTAACAGGCGTTGATGCACTTAGTAAAGTAGCCCAAGTGCATACTAGTGGAGGGAAAGACACCTCCGAGACCCCTTCTTTTATGTGTTATTGTAACAACATTTTTGTAGGCAAAAAAAATTCTGTACAAGAATGCTGGAAAACGTGTTAACAACATAATGATGCTAGGAAAAGAAGAAAAGCAGCAATCTTTGCGAAAAAGGTTGCTGCTTTTTTTAGGTACGCGGATGATAACGTTGCATAATTTCAGCCAAATGCTTTCTATCTACATGCATGTAAATTTCGGTAGTTGTAATGCTTTCATGCCCTAGCATGAGCTGAATGGCGCGTAAATCGGCACCGTTTTCTAGCAAATGTGTCGCAAACGAATGCCGAAAAGTATGTGGAGATATTTTCTTTTTAAGTCCCGTTTTTTCCGCCAAGCGTTTGATAATGGTAAAAATCATGACGCGAGTGAGTTGTTTTCCGCGTCGATTCAAAAAAACGGTATCGCTAAACTCAGGCACTTCTTTCACAAACGGACGCGATTCTTTAATATACATATTGATATATTTCTGTGTAATGGAGCCAATAGGCACAAAACGTTGTTTGTCGCCCTTTCCTGTCACTCTGATAAAACCTTCGTCAAAAAACAAATCGGATAGTTTTAAATTGACCAATTCGCTGACGCGCAAACCGCAACCGTACAAAGTTTCAATAATGGCTTTATTTCGATGTCCTTCTGCGGTACTCAGATCAATCGCTGCAATTAACTTTTCAATGTCTTGAAGTGCGAGTGTATCGGGTAATTTTCTTCCAATTTTTGGCGCTTCAATCATTTCCATCGGATTGTCTTTTCGGTAATCTTCAAACACCAAATACGTAAAAAAGCTTTTCAAACCCGAAATAATTCGCGTCTGAGAGCGAGCGTTTAATACTTTTGCAATTTCGTAAATAAATTGTTGTACCGTTGCTTCGTCAATTGATAATGGCGTATGATTGCTATTGTTTTCTTCTACAAACCGAATCAGCTTTTCAATATCATGCGAATAATTCACAATCGTATTTTCTGATAAACCGCGTTCAATTTTCAAAAAATGCTTAAAATCCTTTAATGTATGCGTCCATTTCATAAAAAATCAGCGATTTTAGTAGGGTGGATTATAATTGAAAACATCTGTAAATCAGTGAATTGTTAAAATTTGTTGTATTATTGTGTTAATAATTCGTTAACAAATGTAGGTTAAATTACAAAAAAGCGGATTTTTGTGATAGAATTAATTAAAAAACTATTTAAGATGAAAAAAACTATTTTAGCAATTGTTGCTGTTTTTGCAATGGTATTTACAGCAAATGCACAAGATGGAAAATTTGAAGTAGGAATCAACGGAGCTTTACCAGTAGGTGATGCTGGAGATGCTTACACATTTAGTGTTGGATTGGATGCTGCATACTTATGGAATGTATCTGATAAATTTGATGCGGGTGTTGCTACAGGATTTACAAATGCTTTTGGAGATGAATTTTCAGTTGCAGGTATTACCTTTGAAGTTGAAGACGCTCAATTTATTCCTTTAGCAGGTACTGCACGTTACAATGTATCAAGTGACTTCTTTTTAGGAGCTGACTTAGGATACGCAATCGGAATCAATGATGGTAACGATGGTGGATTCTACTACAGACCAAAAGTTGGATACAATGTATCTGAAAAAGTAAGCTTAAACTTGTCGTATACAGGAATTTCTGTTGATGGAGGAAGCTTTGATACTATCGGATTAGGAGTAATGTTCGGACTATAATTTAGTTATCTACATACAAAAAAATAAGGAAGTCAATTTGGCTTCCTTTTTTTGTGTTTGTTGTTGTATATGAAACGAATCTTAAATACATTCGTACTTACATTAACAAACAATTATAAACGATTCATTATGAAAAAAATTAGCATTCTTTTCGTGCTTTTAGCGATTGGATTTACAGCACATGCACAAAAAATTTCCTTTGGTTTTAAAGGCGGATTAAATTCATCATGGGTAACTGGTGACGAGTCTGACGGTGTTACACCTCGTATTGGTGTGCATTTAGGTGTGATGTCTGAATTTTCACTTTCTGAAAAATTCTCGTTACAACCAGAATTGGTCTACTCACAACAAGGCGCACAACAAGATGTCGCTTTTATTTCGCAAGGAATGACCATTGCAGAAACAGAATTAAAAGCACGTCACAATTACTTAAATCTGCCAATTTTAGCAAAATACTATGTTGCTAAAAACTTTAGCATTGAAGCGGGTCCACAAATCGGATTTTTACTATCGGCAGAGCAAGAAGGAAATGGTGTAGAAGTAGATGCCAAAAGTGCCTTAAAAAACATAGATTTCGCAGCAAGTTTAGGTGTAAGTTATAAGTTTGACAGCGGATTGAACTTTAGCGCACGTTACAACGCAGGTTTGTCAAATGTCAATGATATAGATGGTGTCGATGACAAAAACTACAATGGCGTGTTGCAAATATCGATTGGCTATTTTTTAAAGTAACCTCAAAATTAAATACAATTACACAAAGGAAGCTCAAGGCTTCCTTTTTTGTGTGTTGATTTTCGTATTTTTACCAAAACAATTTCTATGAATATCATCATCATCAATGGTCCCAACTTAAATTTGCTCGGAAAACGCGAACCCGAAATCTACGGAAGTGCTACGTTTGAAGACTATTTTGCGGCACTTCAAAAGCAATTTTCTGAAGTAAATTTACACTATTATCAATCCAACATAGAAGGCGAATTGATTAACAAATTACAGGAAGTAGGTTTTGATTATGATGGTATTATTTTAAACGCTGGCGCCTACACGCATACGTCTATCGGAATTGGCGATGCTATCAAAGCAATCACAACGCCAGTGGTGGAAGTGCATATTTCGAATACATTTGGGAGAGAAGCATTTCGTCATCAATCGTATATTTCTGCGCATGCAAAAGGTGTTATTTTAGGATTTGGCATGCAGAGTTATCAATTAGCGATTCAAAGTTTCTTATCGTAAATCCACATGCAAAAAGCATATTTTAATTGGAGCACAGGAAAAGATTCCGCATTGGCGTTGTATCATGTTTTACAGCAAAAAGAATATTCTGTTACACAACTTGTCACCACTGTAAATAAAGATTACGAACGTGTGTCCATGCACGTTTTGCGAGAAGCATTGTTAGATACGCAAGTAGCGCGATTGCAATTGCCCGTACAAAAAATATACTTTCCTGCTGAGGTTTCCATGTCTATGTACGATGCAACTATGAAAAAAGCTACGCAACAACTTGTGGACGATGGTTTTTCTGTTGGAATTTTTGGGGATATCTTTTTAGAAGATTTACGCAACTACCGAGAAGAAAAACTCAAAGAAGTTGGCATAACGGCTGTTTTTCCACTGTGGAAAAAAGATACGAAAGCCTTATTGAAAGAATTCATTTCGTTAGGATTTAAAGCGATAACGGTTTGTGTAAATGCAAAATTGTTAGACGAATCTTTTGTGGGAAGAATACTAGATGAAGATTTTATCAAGGACTTACCAGCAAATGTAGATCCTTGCGGTGAAAATGGAGAATTCCACACCTTTGTATTTGACGGACCTCTATTTTCATCTCCAATTGATTTTACGATTGGAGAAAAAGTGTTAAAAACCTATACGCCTTCTCAAAAAGAAGAAGATACTTGTGCCTCAGACAATTCTACGTGGGATACCGCTTTTTGGTATTGTGATTTACTACCTAAATAATCAAAAAACTCTTAAAAATTAACGTTTTGCTGTGAAAACTTTAATCTAAGTTTGGCAATTGCTTAAGAACAAATTAAGACACACGCATGCTATATTTGAATGTGAAACAAACGGAATGTTTCACAGCAATTTTTCATAGCTGAAGGTGGGATATCAGTTATTAGGTTGGTTGAGGGAAAAAGTCATTCAAGTGAGATTGAATGGCTTTTTTTAGTGAATACAAACTTCAAAAAGCATAAAAAAAGCGAACTTTAGTTCGCAATATTTTAGTTCTGATCACATCCTGGCGTTAGTGGTTTTTCTTTGTCACAAGTTCCATACGATTGATTTTCACAACAGGCTGACATTTCGCTTCCGCCACCTATAATTTGATGTTGATTCACAGCGGAAATAGGTGTTTTGCGAAGTCGTAATGTTTTTAAATGTCTTTTTTTCATGATATCTTATTTTTGGTTAAATACTGTTGATAAGATACAGAGATAATTCATTAATCATTTACGGGATTCCCTTATTTAACAATCAAATCATGCTAATAACCGAGAAGTATTTTAGAATTGGTATTATTTAGTACGCAAGTATTTTTTCTCCACATAAAACGTAGCAAATGGAAGTAAAGACGCTATAAATAATAGTGCAAAACGTTTCATCGTCCATTTTTGTTCTTCAGTAACCAAATACGCGTACACAACATACATAATAAACAAGATGCCATGCGCAATACCCACAATTTTATTTGGCCATAAAATTTCCATCATATATTTAAGTGGCATAGTAATAAAAAAGGCGATATAGGAAATTCCTTCCGCAATGGCAATCCATCGGAAGGTTTTTAAGTTATTGGTTTCTTTAAGTATTTGTTCCATAATTTTTTAGGGTATAAAAAAAGCCGCTCAATGAGCAGCTTTTTAAAATATATATCATTAAATGTGAATGACTTCATCATAGGCAGCTGCTACGGCTTCCATCACTGCTTCACTCATCGTTGGATGCGGATGTACTGCTTTGAGTACTTCGTGTCCTGTCGTTTCCAATTTTCTACCCAATACAGCTTCTGCAATCATATCCGTTACGCCAGCACCAATCATGTGGCAACCTAACCATTCGCCGTATTTTGCATCAAAAATCACTTTTACAAAACCTTCTTTGTTTCCACCAGCACTTGCTTTTCCAGAGGCAGAGAACGGGAACTTACCAACTTTGATATCGTATCCTTGTTCTTTAGCTTTTGCTTCTGTCAATCCAACCGAAGCAATTTCAGGCGTACAGTAGGTGCAACCAGGAATATTTCCATAATCTAACGCTTCTACGTGCATTCCTGCGATTTTTTCCACACATAAAATTCCTTCTGCGGAAGCAACGTGCGCTAAGGCTGGTCCAGGCGTCACATCTCCAATCGCATAATATCCCGGAATGTTGGTTTGGTAGTAATCGTTCACTAAGATTTTATCTCTATCCGTCGCGATTCCTACATCTTCCAATCCGATGTTTTCGATGTTTGTTTTGATTCCTACAGCTGATAATACGATGTCAGCTTCTAACACTTCTTCGCCTTTTTTCGTTTTTACCATCGCTTTTACGCCGTCGCCAGAAGTATCAACCGAAGTCACTTCCGCAGACGTCATAATTTTGATACCACTTTTCTTAAACGAACGCTCCAATTGTTTTGAAACCTCATCATCTTCTACAGGAACAATTTTTGGCATGTATTCTACAATCGTCACTTCTGTTCCCATCGAGTTGTAGAAATAGGCAAATTCTACACCAATAGCACCAGAGCCTACGACAATCATTTTCTTAGGTTGTTTTTCTAGTGTCATAGCTTTACGATAACCAATCACTTTTTCACCATCTTGTGGTAAACTTGGCAATTCGCGAGAACGCGCGCCAGTTGCTACAATGATATGTTTTGCACTGTATTCCGTTTTCTTTCCGTCTTTGTCCGTTACTTCGAGTTTTTTTCCAGCTTTTAGCTTTCCAAAACCTTCAATTACGTCGATTTTATTCTTTTTCATTAAGAATTGAACACCTTTGCTCATTCCGTCTGCTACATTACGACTACGTTTTACAACTGCATCAAAATCTTTGTCATATTCTTTTACGGACAATCCATAATCGCCTGCGTGTTTCAAATATTCAAAAACCTGTGCAGATTTCAATAACGCTTTTGTTGGAATACATCCCCAATTTAAGCAAACGCCACCGAGACTTTCTTTCTCAACCACAGCGGTTTTAAATCCTAATTGAGAAGCTCTAATAGCGGTGACATATCCACCAGGACCACTTCCTAAAACGATGATATCGTATGTACTCATATCTTAAAATTTTGTTGTCTGTTTTTCGAGTGGCAAATTTACGGAATTATATGTGAACTTTAAATTTTATGAAGTTGTTTTTGCTTCGGCAAGCTCGGTACAGGTGCTTTTAGATACGCTTTGCTTTGGCTGTTAGATACGCTGTGCTTTGGATTCGCTTTGCTGTTAGATTTTTAGATTGTTTTGTTTTTCGTGTTTTGTTGATTTGTTAATTTGTGGATTTGTCGATTTGTTTTTTTGTGGATGTGTTACTTTGAAACTAATTGTCATTCCTGCGATTTGTGCTGAGCTTGCTGAAGTAAGGCAGGAATCTATATTTCAATACTAGTACCTAGAACCAAATACCCAACACCTAACTTTGTAAGAAATGTAACATTTAGCTACCTTGTAGCAACAAACTTTTTGTAAATAACGAGTAAGATATGGGAAAGTTAAATTTTGAATTTAATATAAAAAATGAGAGAGTTTTTTTAAATGGAGAACATATAGCTGATTTTTTAATCGATTTTAATTATGAGGTTAAAATTACTGTAAGTGAAAAATATGTAAATAAATTAAATAATGTAAAGATTATAGATTTTCATGATAACGATCTATATGATGTAACTCTTTACCTGGATAAAAGCTTTTTTAACAGCTTCAAATCTGTTTATGATTTATCTTTTTTCTCAGGAATTATAAGTATTCGTTTTTATAAATCTCTAGCACATATATATATATCACTTGACTTAAATTCTTTATCAGATTTACCAATTACCACAATAGACTTTTTCAAAGAATTAAGCTTATCTTTAAGTGATTATGATCTTTTTAGGATTAATACAGATCAACTTATTTCAATAAAAACTATTATTGATAATGGTTTTTTAATAGATATTAAAAAAGATGTACGTCTTATGTATATTCCAGGGTTATTTTTTAAAATAAAAAAGTATCTTAAATCTAGTTTTTTTAATACACTCACTAAAATTAAAAGAGTCAACCTGTCTAACACCTTCACCTTCCCACCCGAAATCCAAAGTTCCTGCGAACAATACTTAATCTACTTTGCTACATTTCTCAAAGACATTGGCATCAATGCAGAAACCAATATTGAATCCAAAGCGCATGAAACTTTGTTTACCGTAATTCCAAAAGATGGCGAAGAAGCGTTGGATAAAATTAAAGAAGCGTTACACATTTATTTGTCCTTACCTACAAGTCCAGAGTTTGAAAGTGTGGCGAGTGGATTTTCTGATGTTGGTGTGCAACAATTGGTGTCGCAAGTTCATTTTTTAAAGTCACAATTAGCTTTAGGCAAAACCATGATTCAGATGAAAGATGCTACGATAGAAGCCTTGCAATTTACCAATTTTCAACAAAAAGAAATCATTCAATCACAGCAAAAGGAGATAGAAAATGAAGAAGAAATTGCTGGAGGTTTAGTAAAAGTAAAAGAGGTTGATTTAAAAATTCTAAAATTCAATATCCCAGAATTGTTAAGAAGAATCAAAAGAAAGTTCAAATAAAAATCATCAAAATTTAAAATACAAAACCGCAAAATGTAAAAGTTTTATTCACAAACACCAAACACCAAACACCAAACTATTGTTTTTTGTCAAATAGTTTTTATCTTACGAATTGAAAATTTGAAATTACACCAACTTAACATTATTACATCATTATCATGAGCAATACATTACCAAGCAATCAAGATGCCAATTCTCAAAACACACAATCGCAAAACCAACAACAGCAACAGGAAAAAGTAGTATTTGTAGAAAGAGCTGGCGCGCCAACATTACTAATAATTCTTGTGATATTTACCATTATTGGTTCGCTATTTTCTATGGGGAAATCATTGTTGTATGAAACCGTTTCCTCGTATTTTGGCGCAGGAGATTTTATGTATTACATCTATGTCGCAACTTGTGTTGGAACCATGATTGGTGCAATCATGATGTTATCTAAAAAGAAATTAGGATTATATATTTACTCTGTAAGTCAGGTATTGTTCATTTTGCTATTTATATTGAGTAGAATTCCTTCCGAAACAGAAGACTATTCTACAAGTTGGACCGTATTAGTGGTATTGCCCGCAGCAATTTTCTTGTTTTTGTATTGGTCGAAAGACATCCGAGATTATTTGACGAAATAGACTTCCAAAAAGTACTTTTTTCAATCGATAAAAATTGAATTATGTCATGAAATGCACCTTTTTTTGGCATGATTTGATTGATTTTTGATTATTGGGAACTATCACAGAAGAGTTGCAAGTATTCAATATCACAAATGCTTTTATTTTGGATGATGAATTGGTAGAAATTTTTCATCTGAATAGAAAAGCGTATTTCACACGACACAAACGCCATCTTCCTAACTTGATTTAATTTTTATTAACTATCTTGAAAAAAAATCATACATGAAATATTGTACAGCATGTGGACATTCCATTGCAGACGAAGCTAAGTTTTGTCGTGAATGCGGCGAAAAACAAGTCGTAAAAGAGGTCGTAAAGCCAGCAGGCTTTCCGAAAACTGAAAATATTAAAGAAACTGATGATATTCAGCAAACTGCATCAACTCCAAAAAAAACCTTAAGAACTAAAAAGCACTATCCCGCGATTTACACACTTCTTTTAGTATTATCGTTTATAGGACCTATTTATGTATTGTCCATAACATTTGCTTTTCTGTTTTTTGGCTTATTATTAAAATCCCATCCTTTATATCTAACAATAGGTACGGTATGGTTTATCACAGCATTAACAACGTTTATTGGTACTATACTATTGCTATTAAAACGAAAAACAGGATGGAAAGTGTACATGCTAAGTCAAGTAATATATATCATTGCAGGAATCTTTGCTGCGTTAAGCTTATATTCAGAACCAAAAACAGATGGTTTTGAATTTGTAATCACTATTTTCTTTATAATTCCTGCCATTATTCTTTTATTTATTTTTAAAAGGAAAAAATTTCAAGACTATTTACGTTAATCACCTAAAAAACAACATCAGTACACATGCACTTCGGTTTCGGGTTTAAAAGTTCAACCTTACTTATATTCTTTGTTCACGGAATTATATATACGCTATTATTACTGTACAAAGGTTTTCGAAACGAACACAAATCGAGTTTTTGGTTGGCGGGTTTTATCTTTCTATGTACCATGTATATCACGCCTTTTATGTTGGGATACGCAGGCTGGTATGCTATTCAAAGTTATCGGGAAGTATTATTTTTTGTGCCGTTTCAGCAATTATTCCTACTGCCACCAATCCTGTATTTTTATGTAAAAAGCTCTTTAAATCCGTCGTTTTCGTTTCAAAAGAAAGATTGGCTACACTTTATTCCCGCCATTATCTACGGAGTGTACAGTTTGGTAGTTTGGATAACGGACACCATGATTGCAGACGAATTTTATTTTTATGCTGACGGACGTGACAAGGATTTTGCACTTTGGTATCAAGTTGCAGGATTTATCATGTTGCTAGCGTATTTAATTGCGTCTTTAAAACACTATACACAATACAAAAAGAACACCTATGAAACGGTAAGTTTTGCAGATGCTATTTTGCACGTTTGGATTCAGCGGTTTTTGATTGCCTTTATAGGTTTGTTAATTATCAGAGCGTTATTTTTTGTCATCAATCCTGAGTGGAATAATTTTGGAAGAAAATTTTGGTACTATCTCGCGTTTTCTATCTTGTTTTACTATATCGCTTTGAGCGGATATGTACATAGCATCAAAATAAATCTTCAGTTTTTGCCCAAATTAGATGCGAATCTATCTGCGAATTTTCTCGCGGAAGCGAATCAAAAAGAAAAAGAAACTACTTCAGAAGCGGAAGATTTTACACCAGCCGATATAGAAATGCAGAAGCAATTGTCACATATTATGGAAAACGAACGCTTGTACACGAATCCAAATTTGACACTATTTGATGTTGCTTCTAGCTTAGACACACATCCTAAAAAAGTGTCCAACATCATCAACAAAGGTTTTAAAATGAACTTTAACGACTTTGTAAATACGTACAGAGTAGAAGAAGTCATTAAAAAAGTCAATTCTGACGAAAGTAATGTCAAAACGCTGCTCGGTATTGCATTAGATTCCGGATTTAACTCAAAATCAACGTTTAACAGAGCTTTTAAAAAGCAAACACAGCAAACTCCCAAAGAATATTTTAGTAGTAAAGCTTAAAAAAAACGTGTCAAATCACGATTTGGCGCGCATCGTATATAGATTACGTACACATTTGTAGCATCAAAAAACGAAATACATTTTAAAATGAAATCAAACATGATATTTATTGCTTTTCTCGTAGCTTCGATGCTAACTTTTGGTCAAGAATTAACAAATGAACAACGTTCGCAATTGGACAAAATCGTGACACAAGATGTTCCGAAAGATGCGCCTGGAGCCGCTGTCGGAATCGTTAAAAATGGTAAAATTATCTATACCAAATATGCGGGATATGCAAACTTAGAAGACAGTCTTAAAATTGATAAAAACTCTCGATTCAATATTGCTTCTAACGGAAAACAATTTACCGCATTTGCCATTCTCACTTTAGCAGAAAAAGGAAAATTAAGCTTGGAAGATGATATTCGAAAATATTTTCCAAATCTCTATAAAAACATACAACAACCTATCAAAATAAAGCATTTACTCAATCATTCAAGTGGCATTCGCGAAGTATATCGTTTGTGGAGTTTGCAAGGATTCACTTGGTGGAAACAACAATTTAGCAATGCAGACGCGATGAAATTGTTGCAAAAGCAAGAAGACCTCAACTTTACGCCAGGTTCAAAGCATTTATACAGCAATTCCAATTATATTCTCTTGGCAGAAATTGTGGAAAAAGTGGCAGGTATTTCTTTTGTTACCTATACCAATCAAATGTTTCAAAAATTGGGCATGCCGAATACGTCTTTTGTAGATGATTATACAAACATTAAAGGACAAATCGCCAAACCGTATTTTAATTTTGAAACTTGGTCAACCTACGATTGGACGTGTAATATACATGGTGATGGAAACTTATTCACTACGTTAGAAGACCAATTGCAGTGGGAAAAAACGATACAAACCTTAGAAAGCAATCACTTTTCAAAAGAAATCCTAGCGAAAAGTCAACAATTGATTCCAAACACGAACATTGACAGTTACGGTTATGGTTTGGAATTTGACGAATACAAAAATGAAAAATACCGTTATCATGCTGGCGCAACAGGTGCTTGGAAAGCCATTACTGCACGTTTTGATGATGAAAACTTCTCGGTGGTGACTATGATTAATACGGGAAAAATTGTCCCAATGATGCAAGCCATGCAATTGGCAGATGTACTGTTAGGAAAAAAAGAGGAAAAAGCGGATTTTCCTATTGTTCCCGCTAGTGTAGGAGCGAAGGTTTCTACACGAGACATCTTGGGATTGTACCGCACTGACGGTGGATATACCATGGAATTTGAAGAACGCAACGGCAAACTCTACATGATTCGTTCTGGACGAAACGACATCGAATTGCTTCGCGAAGCAGACAATATTTTTCACCAATGGAATGACAAAGCGTTCAAACAAGAATTCACCAAAAATAGTGACGGCGTCATGCAAATTACGGCGTATTATCCAACAGTGCCACCATTTACGCTCACACGTATTGAAAGCGATTTGAGTCAATTTGATGTGACTTCGCTCAATGGTTCTTTTCAAAACTCGGAAACCGATACATCTTTAACAATCAAACACGAAGAAGACAATACGTATAAAATTACGATTGGCAAACGCCAAATGGAAGGATTACTAATCTACGAAAATGAACTGTTGGCGAATAACTACAATCTATCCTTTGAAAAAGACGAAGAAGGAAACATCAACGAAATTTTAGTTTCTGCGGATCGTATTAAAAATGTACGTTACAAACGAAAATAATCACGAAAATCGACATTGTGAAAAACCGTAATTATTTTTGGAATAATTATGCTACATTTATAATAAAGCATCATCATGTCACAACAACTCCGAAAATTTAAGCAAGAACAAGCGCGAATTTCGCAGCGAAGATTACAAACGTCGTATCCGAAAGAACTAACCATCGTTGCTGAAGGCGATTCATGGTTTGCCTATCCGTTGCGAAAAGACATCATCGATTACCTCATCAAAAAAGGCTATGCGATTGATAAGTTTGCCAAAGCGGGTGATACGCTTGAAAACATGGTGTACGGAACGGAAATCAAGCGCAAACGCGATTCCGTCTTGAATGAAGGTGCCATTTCTTTACAAAAAACGCTCAATTCGATTCGAAAACACAAGCCGAAAATTGTGTTGTTTAGCGCCGGCGGAAATGATATTGTGGGAAGTGAAATTTTAGGATACTTAAACCACAGCGTGTCCAATCCAGAAAGTTTGATTAACAAAGAAATTTTTCAGGCGCGATTGAAAGAAATGAAGACGGCGATTGCGTTTTTTATCAAATCGGTTCGTACAACGCATGTTGATTGCCATATTTTGATGGATGGATACGATTATGCGAAAGTCAACGGAAAAGGTTACAGTTTTATCTTTAGAAATATCAAAGGTCCGTGGTTGTTGCCGTCGTTTGGGATGAAAAACATCACTCGGAAGGAAGATCACGAAGCAATTATCAAATATTTGGTAGACGAATTTAACGAAATGCTTATTGACTTAGCTGCGGAATACGACACATTTCACCACATTGACTTGCGCGGAAAATTTCCAAACGATTCGCAGTGGGACAACGAAATTCACTTAAAAAATGCTGGTTTTAGAGAAATCGCGAACATCTATCACGAAAAAATCACCGAAATCATCAACCAAGATCCTGTCAAAGTCTTTAAGCATTTGATTGTATGATGTTTTGATTTGAAAATTTGAAAATGTGTCAATTTGAAAATTGTATCGTTAATTCATTTAAAATTAGCTTAAAAAATCATTTGAAGCGAAGGTGTTCATTGTAATAAAAAAGAATCTTCAAAAATCTAAAAAGAAAAACAAACTCATAAACTTTCAAACTTGTACTTTTTTGATATATTGTAAAAAATTATAATAGAAAACACACGAATGTCATTTTTTAAAAAGCTATTTGGGAAACAACAAAATACCCCAAAATCAACTCCCACAGAAGATAAAGCATTTACTGAATTTTTTGAAGATACGCTAAGCCGTTATTTGCAAGACCCTGAAAAAGAAATGACCTTTGAGTTTGAGATGCCTGACGGAACGATATTGCCGCCATCTGTCGCATTTGTAGGTGCATACGAAGAATGGAAAAACATACAATCTGTTTGGGATCAGCGAAGTGTTTTATATCGTTCGCTAGATGAGAAATACACACAAATACTTAAAAAATGGCAATTTTTGGAGCGTTTCATTGTCGACAGGTATCCAGCAATGGGCGTCAAATTTGTACAAGAAAAGGCGACTGATAAAGACATGGAAGATGTTGAATTCCTAACTTCAACAGCTAGATGTTATTTCTTTTTATCGGATTATGAAACTGCTCATGATTTTATACAAAAAGCATTAAAAATTGATCC
Source organism: Kordia periserrulae (assembly GCF_003054265.1). Taxonomy (GTDB): domain Bacteria; phylum Bacteroidota; class Bacteroidia; order Flavobacteriales; family Flavobacteriaceae; genus Kordia; species Kordia periserrulae. The sequence continues at coordinate 51,677 of NZ_QBKT01000002.1, forward strand.
AAAACACAAGCGTGCGAAAATTGCCTTAGCAGACATACTACACTTGAAAGGCGAACATGAAGCATCACATAAATTATATCATGAAATTTTAGAAGAAAGCGACATAAAGAAAATTGAAGAAGACGGAGAAGTTTATCTTTTTGACATTGTTAGCTTTCACGGACAACTATTACATTCATCAGTGTATGCTGTGTCATTATTAAGCGATGAGCGAATAGAAGAAGATATGTGGAATGCTGTTGCTGAAGAATTCTATCACTGTCCATACTTTAGAACGCAACATGCAAATTGGCTTTTTAACAAAGACGAAAATTTAAAAGGAATTGCTAAACTCATTTCTACAACACAAGAATTCCCTGAGCACAAACTTGCCGTCATCAATGCACATAGCATCATTTTACAATTCAGAGAGCAAATGAATTCATCAGATTTGTGGGAAGAAGATTTACAAAGATTAACCAAAATTATTGAAAAAAGAGGCTGGGAGTTTGCTGAATAAAATTGCTACATAAATTACTTCTAAAAAGGCGAACTATCTAAAGCAAGGCGTAAAAAGAAATCTAAAAAAAACATAAACAAAGTACTTTCTAAATAATTTTCAGCTACATTGCTCATGCTACACGAAGTTTTTGGTTAAAATGTGTTCGGAAATACTGTTTAATATCTTTATATTCTTTCAAATCATCAAGCTTTACAGTATGTGTAATAGATTTGTTGCTGTGATTTGCAAATTGAACAATCACTTTTTGATTTCGCAACTCTATGCGTTCAATTTTATGAAGAGGAATCTTAAAATATTTGACTTTGTAAAGTAGATTCAATAAAGAAAAAATTACGCCAAACAAAAGAACAGCATACGAAAAGTCCGCTTTTCCTGTAATAAACCCGATGACAAAAATGCAAAATAAAACTACATACATCGTGTAGATGATTTTATTAGAAATTTGAAAAAATGTCACCCGAGGAAGTTCTGTTTCTTCCAAAATATTACAAGTTTCCCAATTCCCATGATCACTGAAATAGAAGTGGCTTTCATCAATATTCAAATATCCGTTTTTCAATACAAAATAGCGTTTCTCCATAAGCATAAATATACTAAAAACTTTAAGAAATGGTACTGCGAGGAGCAAGGTAACGTAGCAGTCTGTTCATCAAAGTGTAAGTTGAAGTGTGAGATTGCTACGAATTTCTTCTAAATTCTCGCAATAGCTTATTAAACATATCTAAAATCTAGATTCCAGCAGCGAAGCGGTCTAAAAATACAAAAGCGCAGCGTTCTAAGTTATAAATCCTCCGTAAAATGCTTCTTTGATTTCTCTTTGCTAAACTTCTCTTTATTATAAGTGGAAGACTGTCCTTTCGGGATGGATAACGAAGTCCATTGGTCAGAACGAATCAACTTTGCAACATATACCAATTGCCCAATATGATACGGATAATGACACAACTGACGCGTAATCGCTTCCAAAACTGTATGTCCCTGATTCCGAATATAAATGATGCGCGAAACATCTTCCGCTTGCAATGGATGAATTGCATCGAACAAACATTGCCAACCTTGTTCCCAAGCGGCAATCATTTCGGCTTTGGTTTTATAAGAAGCTTCAAACTCTTGGTCGCGCTGACGCCATTCCTTTTCACCATCTTCCGTTAAAAAATTAGTCCAGCGACTCAACATATTTCCCACAATATGCTTTACAATGACAGAAATACTATTGCTATCTTCATTCGCTTGCCAGTGAATATCCTCTTCATTCAATTGCGCAAACGTCTTGTCGCCCAAACTTTTATAATAGGCAAACTGCTTTTTGGTACTTTCTAAATAATTTTCAGCTACATTACTCATGTTTTTTAATTTGATAATTTGATAATTTGAAAATGTGTCAATTTGAAAATGAAATTCAAACAAAACTCACAAACTCCACGACTCAACTACTAAAATACCAAGAGGCGCAGCCGATACCAGTTTTTAATTTGATAATTTGAAAATGTACCAATGTGAAAATGACATCCAAACAAAACTCACAAACTCCACGACTCAACTACTAAAATACCAAGAGGCGCAGCCGATACTAAAATTCTAAAAGCGAAGCGATTCTAACATTCTAACAGCATTCACACTGAGCCTGCCGAAGTGAAGCGCGTCTACTTCTCCGGCACAAACTTCAATGCCACTCCGTTAATACAATGTCGTTTTCCAGTTGGTTGTGGTCCGTCGTCAAAAACGTGTCCCAAATGTCCGCCACACGTTGCGCAGTGTTCTTCGGTTCGTGCGTAGCCAACTTTATAATCGGTACTAAACGCAACATTTCCTTCAATTTCTTTATAAAAACTCGGCCAGCCTGTTCCAGAGTCGAACTTCGTTTCGCTTTTAAACAATGGCGTGTTACAAGCAGCACAATGATACGTTCCGTCTTCGTAGTTTTTATTCAACGGACTTGTAAATGGACGCTCGGTACCAGCTTTTCGCAGTACGTAAAATTCTTTTTCCGTTAAAATCTTTCGCCATTCGGCTTCGGTTTTCGAAACTTTAAACGTTTCTTTCTCGGTAGTCTTTTCGGCTTTCTTCTGTGCATTTGAATTGCAACTAAACAACATTCCAATCAAGGCAACTACTACAATCTTTTTCATCTATTATTTTTTTAATTTTTACTTTAAAAATACGATTTTTTAATCAAACAGTCTGTCGTAACCAAAATACTATCATTACGAAAATGTTTTCGTTTTAATAAGAAGTTAACACTTCTATAATTATTGCAATTATGTCATATTAATTAGTTAAATTTAAAGTCATTACTAAAAAAATCAACTAGAAAAAGGCAAACCAATCCAATGAAAGTACTTTTCTTTACCAAAGAATTTCCACCCTACGTTTATGGCGGTGCAGGTGTGCATGTAGAATATTTAGCCGACGAACTTAAAAAACTCATGCATGTGGAAGTGCGCAGTTTTGGCGATCAAGATATTCATGAAGACAATTTGAGTATTACAGGTTTTAAAGGCGATCATGCAGATTTCGCTTCCGCAGATACACAACTAAAAACGGTTTTCAACACCTTACAAACCAATCTGCATATGAATGCTTCTCTGATTGATGCTGATGTGGTGCATTGTCACACATGGTACGCGCAATTTGCGGGCATCATGGCAAAGCTTTGTTACGGAAAACCTTTGGTAATTACGACACATTCGTTGGAGCCACTACGTCCGTGGAAGCGTGAACAACTCGGTCGTGGCTACGATGCTTCTTCTTGGATTGAAAAAACAGCGATTGAAATGGCAGATGCTATCATTGCAGTTTCTGAAGAAACGAAAATAGATGTGTTGAAACATTTCAACGTTGCAGAAGACAAAATACAAGTCATTTACAACGGTATCAATTTAGAGCAATATCAATTTACACAAGAAACCTCAACTCTTGAAAAATTTGGGATTGATACTGAAAAACCGTATGTTTTATTTGTGGGACGTATAACACGTCAAAAAGGAATAATTCATCTCGTAAATGCCATCAAACATATTGATGCTGACACGCAAATTGTATTGTGTGCGGGTGCGCCAGATACTGCCGAAATTGCAGAAGAAATGAAAGAAAGTGTAGCGGCTGTCAAGCAAACGCGCGACAATATATTTTGGATTGAGGAAATGTTGCCTAAAGAAGAAATCATTCAACTCTATTCGCATGCTACTGTTTTTTGTTGTCCGTCAATTTATGAGCCGTTTGGCATCATCAATATTGAAGCGATGGCTTGTAAAACCGCCGTCGTGGCAAGTGCTGTTGGTGGCATCAAAGAAGTTGTGATTCCGAACGAAACAGGCATTCTTATTCCGGTAGTACAACAAAACACTGCTCCTTTTGAGCCTGTAGACCCTAAAAAATTTGCAAAAGACTTGGCCAATGGCATCAATAAAGTAGTCAATGATGACGCATTGCGCGCAAAAATGGAAACCGCAGGCAGAAAACGCGTAGAAGACTTTTTTGACTGGAAAGCCATCGCACAACAAACGAAAAATCTATATAAATCTATCTTATAAATACCATGATAAACGACAAAGTATTAAGTATCATTCTCGGAGGCGGACAAGGTTCTCGCCTCTATCCATTAACCGCAGCGCGCTCCAAACCAGCCGTACCAATTGCAGGAAAATACCGTTTGGTAGACATTCCAATTTCTAATTGTATCAACTCCGATATCAAACGAATGTATGTGTTGACGCAGTTCAATTCGGCTTCGTTGAATAAACATATTTCCAAAACCTATCACTTTAGCTTTTTTAGTTCGGCGTTTGTGGATGTCCTTGCGGCAGAACAAACCATTTCGAGTGACAAATGGTTTCAAGGAACAGCAGATGCGGTACGACAGAGCATGCATCACTTTTTAAAGAATGATTTTGAATACGCGTTGATTCTTTCGGGCGATCAATTGTATCAGATGGATTTTAACGATATGATTAACAAGCACGAAAAATCGGGAGCAGAAATTTCCATTGCTACCTATCCTGTAACTGCAAAAGATGCCACGTCGTTTGGTATCATGAAAACCAATGAGGAAAATGTGATTACGTCGTTTATTGAAAAGCCTGCGGCAGATTTGTTACCTGATTGGACATCGGATGTAGGCGAAGACATGGAAAGAGAAGGTAGAAAGTATTTGGCGTCGATGGGAATTTACATTTTTAACCGCGATTTGTTGATTGAATTGATGAGCAATCCTGATACGGTCGATTTTGGAAAAGAAATCATTCCGCAAAGCATTGACAAACACAAAACCGTAAGTTATCAGTACGAAGGCTATTGGACAGATATTGGAAATATTGATTCGTTCTTTGAAGCCAATTTAGGATTGACGGATAATATTCCGAAGTTCAATTTGTACGACCAAAAATACAGAATCTACACCAACGCGCGTATTCTCGCGACTTCTAAAATCTCAGGAACTACGCTGAACAATACGGTTATTTCTGACGGTTGTATCATTCAGGCGTCTAAAATTGAGCGTTCTGTGATTGGAATTCGTTCGCGTATTGGAAAAGACACCGTTATCATCAACACCTATATGATGGGAAGTGATAGTTACGAATCGTTAAAAGAAATTGCCGAGCGAAGAATTGATATTCTTTCAGGAATCGGCGAGCGTTGTTATATCAAAAACGCCATTATCGACAAAAACTGTCGTATTGGCGATGATGTAAAAATCAACGGTGGAAAACATCTAAAAGACACAGAAACACCAACTTATTTTATCAAAGATGGAATTGTGGTGATTAAAAAAGATGCGGTCATTCCTAAGGGGACAATCATACAATAAACTTCTTTTACAAAAAAAAAGAATACTATAAAATCCTGTTTTTGAAGCAGGATTTTTTTTATCTTTAAAATTATTCACATAAAAATTACAATCATGAAAGAAACCACAAAAAACATTTCAACGTTACAAGAACATCAAATTCAACAAAATACACAATTTGAAATCAACGGCGGTGCGGGACATATTGATTATTCCGCGCAGTGGACAGATTAATTTTTAAAGATATTTTACTAAAATATCATATCAAATCCCGTTTTATAAAACGGGATTTTTTGGTTTATGATGGTAGCTGTTTTTTACTCTTCTTTTATAATTATTTCTGTTGACTTTCTAGTCATAAAATGAACTGTTAACATCACACCCACAAAAATAAAAAACGCAAAATCAGGAAGTTTAAGTTCATGACTAATAATAGCATAAGCCACAGATAGAATGACTAGTATCAAAAGTCGCTTGAAGTTAATATTATTGCCTCTTTCAAAACGGAGTTCAAAGTTTTTGATGACTTCTGTGTTTTTATAAATTGCGTATGTCATTTCTCCTTTCATTAGGTTGGTAGTTGCACACTTAACTTCATACGTATTGCCATTCGCATCTTGAAATTCATGATGATTATTGAGCTTTAAGCTTCTTTTTTCAGAAACTAACGCTTCGTTTAAGAATACTTTTTCTTTTCCTGTATTTGATCCAAAAAAGTGAATGGTATTGATTCCGTCGTTGTGAACAAGCCAGATTCCTTTAGTTATAGATGCTTGTGATACGTTTGGTAGCATAGTTTTTTATGGAATTTGATTTTTATCCTTAATATGGCAAAGAAAATAATTAAATCTCTATTACATTAGGAGTTTATGCGGGAATTCATTTTTTCAGAGAAAAACTGGTAGTTCGCTGTTGTAACTCAAAAAGAGTTTTTTTTCATTTTTAAAAGGTATTTGATTTGATTTTTTTGGCTAGTTAAAAGTTTATTGTTTTTTTGCTATCAAACTTAACTTTCTTTTTTTGTAAATATACGCTAGTTCTTCGAATTCTCTATTTTCAATGATTTCTCTCTCTTTTTGTTCTATAATAAAACTTACTTTAGTAATCCATGTATTAGAAACATTAGAGAAATCAGATTCTATTGTCTTTTCGTCAGAGTCAATCTCTATTTCATATTCCTCAGTCAATAATATTATTTTGGCTCCTTTAAATGTTTTCAAATCAATTTTAGATAAAATTGTTGAATTCATAAAAAGAATTCCATTAAGTTCTTGAAATTCAATCCAAAATTGTCCGTCTTTTGATTCAGCAATTTTTACTCCTGAAATATTTTTAATTTTATCCTCAGTATACGTGTCTACATGTAATTTCTTCATAGCTCTCATGTTTCCGAGAGCCGCAAGGATTTCATCTTTTTTTCTTAGTATGTTCATATTCAATTGTTATTTTTTGGGAATGAAAGTTAACGTTTTAGTTAAAGCGTTGTGCAAATCGGTTAGGTTGATTGGACGTGCATTTTATCCATTTTTGTGTGTGCCTCTTCTTTTAAATATTTTTCGATTTCTTCTTTATTCAAATCAATTCCTTTAAAGTATCCCCTATGTGCGTTTTCAGGAACTGACAATTCCCATAATTGATTACAAGTTTTACACTCATAAATGAAGCCGCCTTCAGGATTTTCAGCTCCGTATTCATAAAATAGAAATTTGATTTTCGGCTTCGGTGAATACCATTCAGTATGTCCCAACGGCTTGAATAAGTTCAAAATCGTTCTATCAAATTTTTCAAAATCAACTTGAGAATGGAATGAGTCATACCAACTGAAATCACAATTGCAATTATGGTGACTGAAACATCTAACATTATGGTAATAGACAGTCATATCTTTAGTTACAAATAATGAAAAGAACCAAAGAATTGGTTTAATTAATATTCCGAAGACCAAAATCAGAATTAGTCCTATGTATTTTATTATGTTCATTTCAATTATAAACAACGGTCACATATAACCGTTAGTTACGAGTTTATATGCATTGATTTTAGGTTAAAGAAGCTAGCTTCAGTAGCTCCCGAAAAGATTCGGACGTAGTCGAATCTATCGTAAATACGGTTCTACATTGTTGTAAGCTGGTTCTTTTCGGTTTTTCAAATCCTTTTATATTTAGCACTTACTTTTAATCTCTCATTTTTATTTGGATAATAAAAGTTCAAGCGTCTGTCATTAAATTTTATTGTCCAATTAAAATCCGTTTTATTTCCATTCCGATATTCAGTCAGGATATAATATTCTCCATTCCGAGTAATTTTTCCTTTACTTATTTCAGGTTCGTATTCCTTATAAGTTTTCCATTCCTTTTTATTATTAACGCACCAACTTTTCCAAGTGTAAGTAGAGTCGGAATGAATTGTTATTTCCGTTATTCCGTATGAGTAAGTTGTGCCATAATTATGATTGTGCCTTAAATAAGTCCAGTCAGAATTTTGTCCGAAAGTATTTAACGAAGTAAAAGTCAATAATAAAATTAGAAATGTGTATTTCAATTCGGTTCTTTTTTCAGCTTGCTTACGTTTATGTATATGGTTTATTGCGTGTTTTAAGCACCTAATTTAGCAAATACAAACCAAATAGAAAATCCGCGAGGATTTTCGTAAGTTGGCTTTGACCAAGCAACTAATTTTATACGGTGTTGGCATTTCGTTGTTTTTATTCAGATTTCTAATTATTCGGCATAATTCCGTTTTCTGTTTTTCCTGCGTTTGAGTGTTTTCTATTGTCTTCTGTTATTTCAAATTTATATGAACTAAATATTTTATTATGTTCTTTGTCAAAATTTAGAAGCTTGTTTTTAATTTCATTTCCGCTTGAGTCAATTTGCAATAGATATTTTCCGCTTTCAAAACTTTCAATTTCTAACAGATTAGTTAAATCCGAGTTTTGAATAAAACTTATTAGAAATCTATTTGAAACCAAAACATCATCATATTTCAATTTGTCTGCAATAATTATATTATCCTCTAATTTATAAGTTCCATACTGATGTATTTTAGTCGCCCAACTACCACTTTTAATTATATATTGTCCATTTACTTTAAAATCAGCGTAAACTCCATGGTTTTGGGCTTTGATTAAGGATGGTGAATTTAGCTTATTCTCAAAATGGTAATATATTCCAACGTTTAAAAGGATAAATCCGATTCCGATTAATGTTGGTAAATAACTAATAGCTTTTTTATTTTTTTGGTAATCAGTATAGTTTCCAGTTGTAGTTTTATAGAAAATAACAGAGAATGAAATTCCTAGAATCAGAAAAAAGAATATTCTAAATAAATTATCGAATTGATACGAGTAGTAAAGTACAATTGCAAATAGAATTCCAATAATTGATAGTGATATTATTCTCTTCAATACTTAATTTTTGTGATTTTCTCTAATGAATGCCAACGTACGCATAAACGAAATTCCTGTTTATACACTAAATATGATACATAACAGGAACTAACTTTACATAAACTCCCCATTATTCCCCATAAATGTAAAACAAAACGCATACATACACAATGTGGTTCTCCATAAGGCTTCTACAAAACCTACAAAAAAATAACAAATGTTAAACAATGAATAGATTCCTGCCTGCGCAGGAATGACATAAAATACGGGGGAAAGGTTCCTGCTGACGTGTGAGAAGGAATTCCCCGAGTGGGAAAGGTTCCTGCAGACCTGCGAGACACTTTCCAACGCATTTGAAACCTTCCTGCAGCCCTGCGAGACGCTTTCCAACACATTTGAAACCTTCCTGCAGCCCTGCGAGATACTTTCCAACGCATTTGAAACCTTCCTGCAGACCTGCGAGACGTTTTCAAACGCAAACAAAACGTTCCTGCAACACTGCGAGACGCAATATGCTACTTAAAAAAGGAAGAAAGTTGAAAAAATATGCTAAGAATCCTGCTCTGTATCTTTATTGGTATTCTGCTGAATAACCGTACGAATTGGAAACGGAATGTTGATGCCATGTTTATCAAAAGTTTCTTTGATGGTCATGACCGCTTCACTTTTTACTTCCAAAGCGGTGAGGTTTTCTTGGGCATCTACCCAAAAACGTAAGAGGAAATCAATGGAACTATTGCCAAAATCGGTATAATAAAACTCAATATTTTCGCCGCGATTGGGCGGATATAAGTTTTCAATGGCTTCTATAGATACTTTTTTTACTTTTCGCAAATCCGATTCGTAGCCAACGCCACAGGTAATCGTGGTTCGGATGCGTTTGGTGAGTCCGTAGTTTTTAAATGGTTTTTCCATAATCATCCGATTCGGAACTACGACAATATTGTTATCGGCTTCTTTAATTTTGGTGTTTCGCAAATCAATTTCGACCACTCTTCCCGCATAGCCATTGGTTTCTACCCAATCGCCAATATTCATTTCATCTTTAATCGCGATAAACAATCCTGAAAAGGTATTCGACAAGGTGCCTTGCAACGCCAAACTGACTGCCAAACCAGCAACACCTGCACCTGCAAGTAAAGATTTTAAGGTGCCGTCTAAATTCAACACAGAAAGCGCTAAAATAATTCCCAATACAACAATCAAAATGGCAAAAACATTGGACACCAATCCGCGAATAGAAGGTTGTTTGATGACTTTTTTGAGATATCTGTTGGTCAAACTTTGGATGTTTCTAGAAACCCAAGTCGCAAATACAAAAATTAAGAGGGCAATCAATAAATTGGGAAGATTTAATACTACAGAATCTACCCAGCTAGAAAGTTTTTCTAAAAGTTTGGACCACGAGGATTGTAATTGCTCTTCCATAAAATATTTTTTTGCTATTTGTTAATTGTTGCGATACATAGTATCATCAACTAAGGTAACAAACGTTTTGCAATCCTGCTATTTTTGGGTAAAAAAGAATGTTGTGTAAATTTTTTATCATGGTTTTTAGTAACTTACTAACACGAAACCAATACTTTACCATCATGAAAAAAAGAAATCTCAAAAACCTAAAGTTAAAAAAGAATGTCATTTCCAATTTAACCACAGCAAAAATCACAGGTGGAACGCAATATGTATGTCCCACGTTTGCAGCCGATCGTGTGACGTGTCCGGGATACGACGGCAATCCAACACCTTGTGAATATCCAAAAAGTAACGATGCTATCATCTGTCAAAAACCAGCAGAATAGTCGAAAGTTATAATTTTAGTCGTTAAGCATCCAACGGATTAATTCCTCTTTATCAACAATAGACCAACTGTGCGGATGTCGTTCGCCGTTGGCTCTATAGCCTTTGTTTTCAGTAGGAATATAAGTCACGTATTTAAAATTTTTTGCGATTAATTGCTCCGCAAGGCGTTTTATATAAAAAGCATTCATTTGCTCAACATCTGCCATGCGGTATTGTCGCCACCAAAGTGTATCAGGTTCAGTATACAATCGAAGTTTGGTTTGGTGCAAATTGGCAAGATTATCAGTATAGTTCGTTTCAGCAGTAAATACGGCGTACTTTTCATATTCGTCAATGGCTTCTGCGGGATTGCCAAATCGGTTTCCCAACATGTCAAGCAAAAATCGACCTTCTTGCACGGAAGCATCTGAAAAATTGCGTTGAACATTTTTTTCTGCACTTCGGTACAAAGCAGCCAAATCAATAGGCGAATCTACAATAAAAATGCCTTTAGGTTGTATGGCGAAGGTTGTTTGTTGCGACAAATAATTTCCCAAAAGTAATGCTACATTACCACCACTGGAAAATCCGCCAAAAAACACCTTGTTATTTGGCAATGTATGTGCTGTAAAAATCTCTTGTATTTGAAGAGAAAGCGACTCCAATTCGCCCTGCTCAAACCAAAGCTTTTGATTATAATTAACATACAAAACAGCAATGCGATGTTGTTTGGCAGTTTTTAAAATATTGAATTCTCGTTGAATATCTTTCGCGACCTCTGGAAAACCACCAAACAACACCAATACAGCAGTAGTCTCAGCTTTAGGTTGCGCCAATTCGTAGGTAGACGTTGAAACATGTGTATAAGCAGCTGTCTGCGAATTATCAACTTTTGACTGTTTGCTGTTGTCACAAGCGCTAAAAAGCACACAAGCAAATATCAGTAGACAACTATACCTTTGACTCTTCATGAGATTGTTTTGAAATTTATATACGCTAAGTTATCACAAACTACGCTTGGAATAAAATAATGCTCGATTTGACATTGAGTATAAATTACTTATAATCAAATTTATATTAAAAATAATTACTTCGAATTCATCATATTTAGTAAATTAAGCAATATTAATACGACAGATTAAAAATAAAACATAAAAAACTAACCAAAAATCCCACAATTATGAAGAAAAACATGGGCGCTGCAGATAGAATTATCAGAGTCATCATTGCAGCAATAGTAGCAACTTTATACTTTACAGATACCATTACAGGTACACTAGGCATTATACTGTTGGTACTGGCAGGTATTTTTGTATTGACAAGCTTTGTCAGTTTTTGTCCGCTATATGCACCTTTTGGAATCAGTACGTGTAGCATCAAAGGAAAAAAATAAGGTTCAATTGCCTTTAAAATTATCAAAAACGGTTTGGGTGAAAACGCAAGCCGTTTTTTATTTGTCTTTTTACGTGAAAATAAAAATTCACATTTGACAAAGAGTAAAAATATCCTAAAAAATCGCCTCAAGAAATCAATTTTTCACCATTTAACGATTTAATAATCAACACGCAATCGTTATAGTGTTGCTCTCAGTAAGATAATCGTGAAAAGAGTAGGGAAATTGCTTTTTATTTTACTAATTTCGAAAAATTAAACGCTAATTATTTCGAAAAATGCAAAACCAAAAACGCGTCGTTATTGATTATATTTCTCCACAATTGAATGGAGGTGAATTTTTTATCAAGCGAATTGTCAACGAAATCGTCACGGTAAATGCGCATGTATTAGTCGATGGACATGATGTGATTGCCGCTTCGGTACTGTACAAACACGAAAAAGAACGAACCTGGAAAGAAGTGCGCATGCACGAACTAGGAAATGACGAATGGCAAGCTTCTTTTACCGTTGAAAAACAAGGTTTCTACACGTACAAAGTAGAAGGTTGGGTAGATTATGCATTGAATTGGCAACACGGTGTAGAACGCAAAATTGATGACAATCAATACATTATTTCGGAATTGTTAGAAGGTGCAGAATTGCTAAAACCATTACTCAAAAAAGTCAACAAAACAGAAAACGACTATCTCGGCGAATGTATTGATGCTTTTCAAGATGCTGAACAGTATGAAAAAGCCATTACGGAAGCCAAAAGTCATCGTTTGCACGAAATCTTTCTAAAATATCCAGAAAAACACTTAGCGAATAGCTCACACGAATTACAAATTTATGTAGACCGTAAAAAAGCACAATTCAGTACGTGGTATGAATTCTTTCCGCGCTCAGCTTCAGAAACTGAAGGACAACACGGAACATTCAAAGATTGCGAACGTCTCTTGCCACGCGTTGCAAACATGGGATTTGATACCTTGTACTTTCCGCCAATTCATCCAATTGGAGAAGTGAATCGAAAAGGAAAAAACAACTCGACAGAAGCGAAAAAAGGTGATGTCGGTTCTGCGTGGGGAATTGGTTCACAATACGGCGGACACAAAGATGTGCATCCAGAATTGGGAACCAAAGAAGATTTTAAACGCTTGGTTGCCAAAGCCAAAGAACACGGAATTGAAATCGCGATGGATTACGCATTGCAAGCTGCGCCCGATCATCCTTGGGTGACGTCACATCCAGATTGGTTCAAATGGCGACCAGATGGAACGGTACAATACGCCGAAAACCCACCGAAAAAGTATCAAGATATTTTGCCGATTTATTGGGAAAGTGAAGATTATCAAAACCTTTGGAACGAATGTTTGGATATTCTTTTGGAGTGGATTGATTGTGGCGTGCGCGTATTTCGTGTAGACAATCCACACACCAAACCGTATTACTTTTGGAATTGGATTATTGCGGAAGTCAAAAAGAAATTCCCAGACGTTCTCTTTCTCGCGGAAGCATTTACCAAACCTAAAGTCATGCAACAATTGGCAAAGCAAGGTTACACGCAATCGTACACGTATTTTACTTGGCGAAACAGCAAGCATGAATTAATCGAATACATGAACGAGCTCACGCAAACGGATCAAAAGGAATACATGCGACCGAATTTTTGGCCAAATACGCCAGACATTAATCCGTATCACTTGCAAGGTGCGAACGAATCAAAGTACATTCAGCGCTATGCGCTAGCGGCAACCTTATGTTCCAACATCGGAATTTACGGTCCTGTATTTGAGCAAATGATTGACGAAGCCATTCCTGGAAAGGAAGAATATTACATGTCTGAAAAGTTTCAATTGTGTCACTACGATTGGTTCAAGGAAAACAAATTGACAACGCTCATTACGCGCATCAACCACATACGCCACGAGCACGAAGCTTTGCAACAAACCAACAACATAAAATTCTGCCACATTGAAAATGAGAACCTCATCGGTTTTTACAAGTGGAATCAAGATAAAACGAGTGAAATCTTAGTCATTATCAGTTTAGATCAATACTATCCGCAACAAGGAACAGTACAATTGCCGTTGCACGATTTGGGCATTCAGCAAGGTCACAAAGTAGAAGTGCACGATTTAATAACAGGCAACAGCTACAATTGGTATGACGAATGGAATTATGTGGAATTGCATCCTACGTTGCCATTTCATATTTTTGAAATAAGAAAATAACGTATGAGTGTAACTGTCTTAGTAGCAACTTTTTTAATACAAATCATTGCGTATGCCTTCTTGAGAAATAAAGGAAAAATACATTATGGTTGGATAATTTTGACAGTATTTATAATAGTAAATATTTTTATATTTCCAAATCTAAAAATATTTGAACAAGAAATTTATTCCAATCATACAAATTGCGGACTTCATAGACTTCCAATATTTTTTATTTTTTGGATTTTAGGAAATATAGGCTCAATTTTGATTTACATTACTCATAGAATAATTTCAAGGAAAATTACGGTGAATCATGACTAAAAAAACCATCAAAACCAAAACGCACTATAACTTTAACGATTCGTGGGAAACACTGTTGGAAAACAAAGCCTTTGTCAACGCATTTCTCTCGGAAGTCTTGGAAGATTATATTACAAAACAGCGTTGGTACGGTGGAAAAGCTAGCAAACTGAAATACATTGAACTGTCGGAATACTTCCGCATTCAACGAGATGGCGAAGTGTATTACGGATTGATTTTAGAAGTGAATTTTGAAGAAGCTTTCTATCAACACTACTTTTTGCCGATTGCTTTTGTGTCGGATGAAAGTTTTGCACAAGAAGACCGTATTTTATCTATCAGCATACAAAACCAAGAAGGATTTATCATTGACGCCATTAACTTAGAAGCATTCAGAAAGTTAGTGTTTGAGCGCATTCTCACTGCCATTCCAAACGATTTGACACGTGTACAATATCACAAAAGTATCTTATTCAATGACGAATATGAATCGTCGCGTTTTATGGGCTTGGAGCAAAGCAATACGTCTATTGTGTACAATGAAAGCTTTGTGTTGAAATTCTTCCGAAGAATTTACGCAAACAAAAACCCAGACTATGAAATGAGTCGTTTCTTGTCGGAAAAAAAACAATTCAAAAATACGCCAGCCTATTTAGGAAGTCTAAGTATTGTAGATTCTGACAATGAAAATATTACGATTGGGCTCATGCAAGAAATGGTGCCCAACGAAGGCGATGCGTGGGATTACATGCTAAAAGAACTGGAAAAAGTTTTTGAAACACTAGAAACCAAAAACATTGACATTGCACAATTGCCTGAAACGGAACTCTTTGAGCGTTTAAGCATTCGCGATGTGCCGCCCAGAATCATTGATTGGGTTGGGTTGAATCTTTTCTTAAAAGTACAAAAACTGGCAGAACGTACCGCCGAAATGCACATTGCACTAGGAAGCGAATTTGAAGAAACTGCCTTTACACCAACGCACTTTAACGGCGATTATACGGTGTGGCTTAAAAACAGATTGCTCTATCAATTTCAAAACAGATTAAATACTGTTGAAAACAATCTGCACAAACTAGAAGATTTATCGTTGGAATTGGCACATGAATTTTTAGACAATAAAAACGACATCCGTAAGCGATTGGTCAATTTTGATTGGACACGACTCAAAGGCGAACGAATTCGCGTGCATGGCGATTATCACTTAGGTCAAATCTTGGTTAAAGAAGACGATTTTTATATTCTTGATTTTGAAGGCGAACCCGAAAGTACCATTCGTGATAGAAAGGTAAAACAACCACCACTCAAAGATGTTGCAGGCTTGTTTAGAAGCTTTCATTACGCTATTTACGCCACTATTTTCAATAACAGCGAACAGTACAAACACGAACAGCAAGAGCTTTTTGATGCGGGCGAATTGTTATATACATACTTTATCGGTGTCTTTTTAAAAACATACATCGAAAAAATTCAAGATGCCAATCTCAACATTGGCTACCGACAAGAACGCATCTTTTTACTAAAATATTCACTGCTTGAAAAAGCAATTTACGAACTTGGGTACGAACTCAATTCACGACCACTTTGGGCAGTAATTCCGCTGAAAGGCATCACAAACATTATCAATCACAAATAATATATGGCAAAAGTAATTCCACATAGTTTATTTTCAGATTTTGACATCAACCTCTTCAAAGCAGGAAAACATTACAAATTGTATGAAAAATTTGGTTCGCACATGATGACCGTTGATGGTGTCGAAGGAACCTATTTTGCGGTTTGGGCGCCAAGTGCAAAAACCGTTTCTGTCATTGGCGATTTTAACTATTGGATAGAAGGCGAACACCAACTCAATGTGCGTTGGGATTCGAGTGGAATTTGGGAAGGATTCATTCCGAATGTAGGCAAAGGAAGCATTTACAAATACAAAATTCAAAGTCATCACGGCGATGTAAAAACGGAAAAAGCCGATCCGTATGCACGTCGTTGCGAGCATCCGCCAAAAACAGCGTCTATTGTTTGGAATGCTGAGCACAATTGGAAAGACAAAGATTGGATGACCAAACGAAAAAAGCACAATGCCTTAGAGGCACCTTTTTCAGTGTACGAAGTGCATTTGGGTTCGTGGAAGAAAAAAATGGAGGAAAACCGTTTTCTAAGTTATACAGAAATGGCAGATGAGTTGGTCGATTATGTAAAAGAAATGAACTTTACGCATGTCGAATTGATGCCAGTCATGGAATATCCGTACGACCCGAGTTGGGGATATCAATTGACAGGTTATTTTGCGCCAACGTCACGATTTGGCTATCCTGAAGAATTCAAACTATTAGTAGATAAACTCCATCAAAACGACATCGGAATCATCTTAGATTGGGTACCGTCGCACTTTCCAGAAGATGCACACGGACTCGGTTTTTTCGACGGAACGCACTTATACGAACATCCAGATCGACGCAAAGGCTATCATCCTGATTGGAAAAGTTTGATTTTTAACTACGGAAGAAACGAAGTCAAATCATTCCTCATCAGTAATGCAATTTTTTGGCTCGATCAATATCACGCAGATGGTTTGCGTGTGGATGCAGTAGCGTCAATGTTATTTTTAGATTACTCTCGAAATGATGGCGAATGGGAACCGAATCAATTTGGCGGACGCGAAAATTTAGAAGCAATTGCGTTCATGCGCGAAATGAATGAAGCTGTCTATGAAATGTTTCCCGACGTACAAACCATTGCGGAAGAATCGACATCGTTTCCAATGGTATCGCGACCAGCAAGTATTGGTGGACTCGGTTTTGGCATGAAGTGGATGATGGGTTGGATGCACGATACGCTTCAGTATTTTGCCAAAGAACCGATTTATAGAAAACACCATCAAAACGATTTGACATTTAGCATGACCTACGCGTTTACGGAAAACTTTATGTTGCCGTTGTCGCATGATGAGGTGGTGTATGGAAAACATTCAATTTTAGGAAGAATGCCAGGAGATGAATGGCAGCGATTTGCCAACTTACGTTTGTTGTACAGCTACATGTTTACACATCCAGGCACGAATTTGCTCTTTCAAGGAGCGGAATTTGGGCAAAGTGGAGAATGGAACTTTCAGCAAAGTCTTGATTGGCATTTGTTGCAGTACGATGTACACAAAGGTGTGCAAACCTTAATCAAAGATTTGAATACGCTCTACAAGTCAGAGCCTGCATTACATGAAAAACAATTTTCAGCAGAAGGTTTTGAGTGGATTGATTACAACGATGCGGAAAACTCAGTATTGGTCTATATCCGTAAAGGTAAAAAACCTGAAAACGATGTGATTATTGCCTGCAACATGACGCCAATTCCACGCGAAGATTACAGAGTTGGTTTGCCAAAAAAAGGAACACTCCAGGAAATTTTCAACAGTGATTTAAAGCAATACGCTGGAAGCAACGATTTTGTCAACAAAACCATCACAACAGAGAAAAAAGACTGGCAATTTAGAAATCATTCTGCAAAAATTACCATTCCGCCATTAGGGATGGTTGCTTTTAAATATAAATCCTAAATAGGTACACAAAGTAAAATCAAAAAAGAAGCGAACCACAGTTCGCTTCTAATTCATTATATATCAATCTTAACAATATTATTCGATATAATCCGTCAATTCGTCAATTGCTGCTTGCACTGCATAAGGAATTAATGGAGAGTATACATAAGCACTTGTAGGTAATGTGCTTCCACCTTTGACTTCTGCACGGTCTAATGTAGAAATTGTCTTTTTGTTCAATTCTAGTGATTTAATTGTTCTTTTTTTCATAATTAGGTTTTTTTAGAGTGGTTGTATAGAAATAAATTACAAAAGCAGCGATATAACTATGTGAGTTTTTAATTCACAAAAAATGCCCAAAGCAAAAGCCACAAATGAGCTTCGCTACGTTTCTTATAATAGAGTATATTTACTAATGATTAATTTTTGTATGTAATAGTCCAAAGGAAAATCTCAATACAAATTTCACCTGCTGTGCATGTAATAGAAACTGTAGTTCCTCCTTTTAATTCAGCAGCATCCAATGTAGAAATGGTCTTTTTGTTGAGTTCTAACGATTTGATAGTTCTTTTTTTCATGGTTTTAAAAATTTGATAGGTTTGTCAAAATAATTTCATAAAATAAAGAATCTTAATGCTTTCAAAAGTGCCAAAAAGTAAGTCAAAATACTGTTAGTCAGTGGTTTGTTTTTTTGAAATGTATTTGGGTTGTAAAAAAAGATTTTCAAGATGCGTTACAAATCGTAAGAGGAGTCAAAATTCATCTTTCAACCATGAAATCCTTCCATCTTTCAATTCTGTAACAAAATAATAATCAACTACAACGTTATCGTTAATAAATCAAGCTTTTAAAGCTTTCAAAATTCTAAACTTTTCCGTTTTTTTACAGCTTATATAAAAATTGCAAAATGATTGTAAATACGGAGTTAGAACAGAAAGGAAATTTGTTTCCTTCTAAAATTATAAATTTCAGCAAAGATGTTGATACTTTATACTTCACGGCGGAAAATGATGTAGTGATGCAAATGCGTATTGTGCGCGATAGTGTATTGCGTTTTAGATACACAACCACAGGAACTTTTGAAAAAGATTTTTCGTATGCCATAACCAAATACGCGAGTACAGGATACAATCATTTGGAGATTGAAGAAGACAACGAAAAATACATCGTTACGACATCCAAACTGATTTGTCACATCGCGAAAGAAAACATGAAAGTGCAATTGTACGATGTAAAAGACAATACGCTTATTAACGAAGATGAACTCGGTTTTCACTGGGAAGAAAGTTACGAATTCGGTGGAAACATCGTAAAAATGAGCAAAACGGTGAACGAGCGCGAAAGCTACTTCGGACTCGGAGATAAGCCAGATCATTTGAACCTAAAAGGAAAACGTTTTCAAAATTGGGTGACGGACTCGTATGCGTATGGAAAAGACACCGATCCAATATACAAAGCCATTCCATTCTATACAGGATTGCATCACAACAAAGCGTACGGAATCTTTTTTGACAATACGTTTCGAAGTTATTTTGACTTTGCGCATGAGCGTAGAAATGTAACGAGTTTTTGGGCGCAAGGTGGCGAAATGAACTACTATTTCATCTACGGACCGCAAATGCAAGATGTGGTAGAAAATTATACAGACCTTACGGGAAAACCACATCAATTACCGCCGCTTTGGGCATTGGGATACCATCAATGTAAATGGAGTTACTATCCAGAAAGTAAGGTAAAAGAAGTCACGCAAAAATTTAGAGACTTAAAAATTCCGTGTGATGCTATTTATTTAGATATTGATTATATGGACGGTTTCCGCTGTTTTACGTGGAATAAAGAGCATTTTCCAGACCCAAAACGCATGGTAAAAGAATTGGCTGCCGATGGTTTTAAAACGGTAGCGATTATTGATCCAGGAATCAAAATTGATAAAGAATACAGTGTTTTTAAAGAAGCATTAGACAAAGATTATTTCTGTAAACGTGCAGACGGACCGTACATGAAAGGAAAAGTGTGGCCAGGCGAATGTTATTTCCCTGATTTCACACGACCAGAAGTACGCGATTGGTGGTCAGGATTATTCAAAGAACTCATTGAAGACATCGGAATCAAAGGTGTTTGGAACGATATGAACGAGCCAGCCGTAATGGAAGTGCCAAACAAAACCTTCCCAGACGATGTACGCCACGATTACGACGGGAATCCTTGTAGTCACCGAAAAGCACACAACGTGTACGGAATGCAAATGGCGCGTGCTACATATCAAGGATTGAAGAAATTTAACTATCCAAAACGTCCGTTTGTCATAACACGTGCCGCATATTCAGGAACGCAGCGTTATACCTCAACGTGGACAGGCGATAATGTTGCGACTTGGGAACACTTATGGATTGCAAACGTACAAGCACAACGCATGGCAATGTCTGGTTTTTCCTTTGCGGGAAGTGATATTGGAGGATTTGCCGAACAACCACAAGGAGAATTATTTACACGTTGGATTCAGTTAGGCGTTTTTCATCCGTTTTGTAGAGTGCATTCTTCGGGAGATCATGGCGATCAAGAACCGTGGGCTTTTGATGAAGATGTAACGGATGTTGTACGAAAGTTTGTCGAATTGCGCTATCAGTTGCTTCCATACTTGTACACGGCATTTTGGAACTTAGTCGATCATGGAACGCCGTTGTTGAAATCGCTTGTGATGTTTGATCAAGAAGATCATCAAACGCATTACAGAACAGATGAATTTATTTTTGGAGATCAAATTTTAGTATGTCCAATTCAAGAACCAAACAGCAAAGGTCGTAGAATGTATATTCCGAGAGGCGAATGGTACAATTTCTGGACGGATGAATTGGTAGAAGGTGGAAAAGAAAAATGGGTAGATGCCGAAATTGACAGCATGCCAATTTTTGTAAAAGCAGGCGCAGTGATTCCAAAATATCCTGTACAACAATATGTAGGCGAAAAGAAAATTGACGAAGTAACCTTAGATGTATATTACACGGAAGGAAAAGAACGCTCACAATTGTTTGATGATGCGCACGACGGCTACGATTATACCAAAGGTCGTTACAGTTTGCGTACCTTCAAAATTACGGGAAAACCAAAAGAACTCATCATCCAACAGCATAAAGAAGGAAAGTATATTTGTGAATATGAAAAGTTCCGATTAAACATTCACGGATTGCCGTTTAAAATCAAGGAAATTCAGTTAGACAATGTTACCGTGCCTTTAAAAGACGTCAAAGCTTCTGCTTCGGGAGACATTATTGTAGACAAAGATTTCTCTGAAATTCACATCATCGGTTAGATTTTTTGTTGGGATCAAGATTAAAGATTCAAGATATAAGAGTCAAGGCGTATGTTTTGGCTCTTTTTTTATGGTGCGATGATTTAATAATATAACGTGAGTTCGGTATTAGCAATCTTATATTTAACTGAATTTCAAAATACTTATAATAAATGTCAAATCGAGCGCAGTCGAGATTACTTTGAAAATGTCCATTTCTAGTGTTCTTGTGAACTACGTTCGGTATCTACGATAATGCTCCAACGGACAAAGAGTTATTTATCAGTAAATTACGAACAATACGTCGATTTCTTACTTCGAATTCACGTTAATATACAAAAAGAGGCTGTTTTAAAAGTTTAAAACTTCGTCAAGCTGACCATGTGCTACACTTCTAAAACAACCTCTTTAGAGCCTGTCCAAATTTTGATTGTGAATCTTCTAGTTCATAGAAATGCTACCCGAACCTGCTACTTTCGTATCTTGTTTTGACGGATTTCCTTTGCAAACAATATCGCCTGAACCTGCTACACGTGCTTTGATAGACTCGGTTGCGTACAATCGAATATCGCCTGAACCTGCCAAACTTACGCTAGCACTTTTCGCTTTCAATTTGTATGCATGAATATCTCCAGAACCTGACAACGCCAATTCCGCACTGTCAGTAGTTCCTCTTGCTGTCATATCGCCCGAACCTGAAACTGCCATCGTCAAATCTCTCGTGTCCACGTCAATGACAACATCGCCCGAACCTGACAATGCCATTTTAAACGTATCTGCTTTAATAATATCTTTTGTATATACGTCGCCCGAACCTGACAATGCTACTTTGCTAATATCTCTAAATGGTACTGTGATTACTAAAGAATTTCCTCTGCTGGTGCGTAAATTATAGCCTTTTTTTGTTTTAATTTTTAGCATATCGTCTTTTACTTCGGTTTCAATATATTCCAACAAATTGGATTCTCCTTTCAGGGTGATATTTCCTTCCGAGCCAGCGACCAATTCTACATCGAAAAAGCCAGCTACGCTAACTCCATCGTAGTCTGAAGTTGTTCTGGTAATGGTGGTTACATTTCCATTTCCTTTAATTTTCTTTTTTCCCCATTGTGCGTGAGAAACGGTAGTTGCTAACAATAGCGCGATGATAAATACTGTTGTTTTTTTCATGATGAATGATTGTTTAGAGTGAATATTGTTTAATGAGTTGATGAATTATAATTTGGTGAATCGGACACTGCCGTATTCTGAATTGATTGAAATATGGTTACTATTCGATTTATTTCCTTGATAACCTTTATAATAGCCTTCGCCATCTTCGATACGTTTGATGTTGAAGTTGAAATTTTCGTCGCCTTTGAGACTCGCATATTCTAAATTGAATTCAAAACTGAAAAAGTAGTTTGGTTGATACCCAATTTTAATCCCTGCATATTCAGATTCGATATCAATATTGCCTGCATTATTCGTCATTTCAGCAATTTTGATGGAACCGTAATCCGCTTTCAAATCTACATTTCCAGAAATTTTACCCAAACGAAGCGACAAATAATCGCCAGCGCCTTGTACATTATTGGCTTCTTCAATTTGAAGCAATTTGTAATCACAGCGATATTCGATATTGCGAACTTTTCCAAAAACCGATTGTGTGTAATCTGCGTTCAGTTTGATGTTTTCAGCTTCCTTTACGGAGAAAGAAGAGTAATCTGCATTAATGCGTCCGTCTTTTATATAAGCAACAGTGACATCATTGCTATAGTCAAAACTTAGCGTATTGTGATGAGACAATAATTCTCCGATTTCCATACCGCCATAATCAGCACTTAGTGAAACTTTGTTTTCGGCTTTGTCGAGGAAAATCTTTCCGTGATCATTCGAAATATCCAATTCATTGCCTTTTGGAAACTTGATGTTGTAATTTACGGTTACGTTGACATTATTTCGCTTATTCCATTTCCACCAAGCTTTGGAACCGTCATTGAATCTGGTTTTTGCGTTGACCATGTCGTTGGTATTTGTAAAATCGACACCAATTTGCGCCAGACGCTCTGTGACTTTACTTTCAGAATCTCCATTGGTTTGAATGGTAACTTCAATAGCAACGGTATTTTTATCCCAAGAAGTCAATTGTACCGTTCCGTAGCTGTTGGTGACTTTCAGTAATGCATCTGAATTTACTGAAAACTCTTTGGTAATGGTTTTTTCTTTGGTGTGTTTTCCTTTCATTTTTTCTTTTCCGTTAGATGCGAACATCGCAGTAGGAAGTATCAATAAAAGGAATGTTAGTTTATATAATTGTCTGTTCATTTTTGAATATTTTTATTTCATCAATTTGTCTTAAAACGCTTTCTAGCAATTCTATACGCAGTTGAAAATTGGTAATCATGGCGTGGATGATACGTTTGTCGTCTCCAGTTTCAATGAATTGTTCTTTTAGTTTTTCATAATCGTTTTCGAGGCGTTCTAAGCGTTTCATAGCATCTTGAATCACCTCTTTGGTATCTTCGTTTTCTTCGGCTTTTACTTTTTTTAATTCGGTTTCAATCAACGCAGCAAAATACAGTTGTGATTTTTCCACTTCGGGCGACAACGTAATCTGAGTTTCTTCTACGGAAGTGTTTCCAAAATTAGTTCCGATAAAAATTCCCAAACTCAGTAAAATAACACAGGCTGCGGCAATTTGTTTCCACCAAGTAAACAGTACAATTGGTTGCTTGGGTTCGGTGGTTTCTTGCGTTTGCTGTTGTTGTAGCTTTTTCAAAAAGCGATGCTCGTGTCCAATGTCAGGCGTTTCAATGTCAAAATCGTCCTGCAATCTTTCAAACAAGTTGCTGATGTTGTCGTTCTTTTTCATACTAATACTTCTAGTTTTTTTCGCAAACTTTCTTTAGCACGCGAAATCGTTGTTCTGCAATTTGCATAGCTAATATCCAGAATAGAGCAAATTTCTTCATAATCGTACCCTTCAATCAAATGTAAGGTCAAAGAAACTCTGTAATTGTCTTTCAGTGTTTTTAAAGTTTGCAATACTTTTTGAGCCTGTAAGCTTGTAAACTCCTCGTCTGAAGCAATTCCGTTGTTATCTTCGACCTTGTATATCATTGTGTCGATAGGAACTTCTTCTTTCTTTCTTCTTTTCTTGTACAAGTAAATACTTCGGTTCACTACGATTTTTTTTAACCATGCGCCAAAGGCAACTTCTCCGCTAAAAGAATCCAGCTTTGTAAAAGCACTTAAAAAGGCTTCTTGCATGGCGTCTTCTGCTTCTGCGCTGTCTTTTACAATTCGAAAAGCGGTATTGTACATCGCTTTGTAATAGCGATTGTACACTTCCATTTGCGCAGCTTGATTTCCTTCTTTGCACAACGTAATGAGTTGTTCAGTATGTAACTTTTGGTGGCTCAAAAAGTTTTAGTTTACAGTAAAGAGAATGGGTGAAACGGTTTGTTACACTTTTCCCTAAAATTATTTAATATTTCTTGATTTTTCGCTGTTTCGGTACAAAAGCTTGGCACAACAATTGACAATTAGTAAGTGATGTAATCTATAAAATCAATGCTTTGGCTGATTTATAAGTGATTACAACGCATACAGAAAAAATAAATACAAAGACTTCATTCTGTTTGTATGACAGAATGACTTAGAAACATACATAATGAGTGAGACAAAGTTTTTAAATATGGACAGTTTGTCATTTCAATCTATTGACGAAGATGCGGAATTGATTCCGTTAATGACGCCCGAAGATGAAGAAGAAATTAACCGTGAAGAATTGCCGCAATCCTTGCCAATTCTTCCACTGAGAAATACCGTATTATTTCCTGGCGTAGTCATTCCGATTACTGCTGGACGCGATAAATCGATTCAACTGATTAAAGATGCCAATAATGGCGGAAAAGTCATTGGAGTCGTTGCTCAAAAAGATGAAGCGGTTGAAAATCCGAAATTAGAAGATATCAATACGCTAGGAACAGTAGCACGTATTTTGCGCGTATTGCAAATGCCTGACGGAAATACCACAATTATCATTCAAGGAAAAAAACGCTTTGAAGTAGATACCTTATTGCGCGATACACCGTATATGGAAGCTACCGTAAAGGAAGTGCCAGAAACACGCCCAGAGAGAGATGACGAAGAGTTTACGGCAATTTTAGACTCCATTAAAGATATCGCATTGCAAATTATCAAGGAAAGTCCAAACATTCCTTCGGAAGCTTCATTTGCGATTAAAAATATTGAAAGTTCGTCGTTCCTTATCAATTTCATTTCTTCAAATATGAACTTGACGGTGATGGAAAAACAAGAACTTTTGGCAATTACCGATTTAAAACAACGTGCTTTAGCGACACTAAAAAGCATGAATACGGAAATGCAGAAGTTGGAGTTGAAGAATGATATTCAATCAAAAGTGCGTCACGATTTAGATCAGCAGCAACGTGAATATTTCTTGCATCAGCAAATGAAAACCATTCAAGAAGAATTGGGTGGCGGTTCGTACGAGGAAGAAATTGAAGAAATGCGCGTGCGTGCTAAAAAGAAAAAGTGGAAAGAAAAGATAAAGAAGCATTTTGACAAAGAGTTGGCAAAAATGCAACGCATGAATCCGCAAGTTGCCGAATATTCTATTCAACGCAATTATTTGGAACTCTTTTTAGATTTGCCTTGGAACGAATTCAGCAAAGACAAATTCGATTTAAAGAAAGCACAAGTCATTCTCAATCGCGATCATGCTGGTTTGGAAGATGTGAAAAAGCGTATCATAGAATATTTAGCGGTATTAAAACTGCGCAACGATATGAAATCGCCCATTTTGTGTTTGTACGGACCTCCAGGTGTTGGTAAAACCTCGCTAGGAAAGTCGATTGCAGAAGCCTTGGGTAGAGAATATGTGCGTATTTCGCTTGGTGGATTGCGTGATGAAGCCGAAATAAGAGGGCATCGTAAAACCTATATCGGAGCGATGCCGGGACGCATTCTTCAAAGTTTGAAAAAAGCAGGAACGTCCAATCCAGTGTTTGTGTTGGATGAAATTGATAAATTATCAAGCAGTCACAATGGCGATCCTTCCTCTGCAATGTTGGAAGTATTGGACCCAGAGCAAAATACCGAATTCCACGATAATTTCTTGGAAATGGGGTACGACTTGTCAAAAGTGATGTTTATTGCAACAGCGAATAGTTTAAGCACGATTCAGCCTGCATTGCGCGACCGTATGGAGATTATCAACGTGACAGGATATACGACAGAAGAAAAAATTGAAATCGCTGGAAAACATCTTTTAAAGAAACAATTAAAAGAACACGGACTTACCGATAAAGATTTAAAAATAGGGAAGAAGCAACTCGAAAAAATTGTAGAAGGGTATACACGTGAAAGTGGTGTGCGTGGACTGGAAAAGCAAATTGCTAAAATGGTACGATACGCGGCAAAATCTATTGCAATGGAAGATGCGTACGAGAAAAAAGTTACCAATGCGGTGATTGAAGAAGTATTAGGTCCTGCACGTATGGAACGAAATAAATATGAAAATAATGACGTAGCTGGCGTTGTGACGGGTTTGGCGTGGACAAGTGTTGGCGGCGATATTTTATTTATTGAATCTATACTTTCTAAAGGAAAAGGAACGCTTACCATTACCGGAAACTTAGGAAAAGTAATGAAGGAATCTGCTACGATTGCGATGGAATATATGAAGTCGAACGCAGATGAATTAGGTATTACACCAGAAGTATTTTCAAAATATAATGTACACATTCACGTTCCTGAGGGCGCTACACCAAAAGATGGTCCAAGTGCTGGAATTACCATGTTGACGTCATTGGTTTCCTTATTCACACAAAAAAAAGTGAAAAAAGATATTGCCATGACAGGAGAAATTACCTTGCGAGGAAAAGTGTTGCCTGTAGGTGGAATCAAAGAAAAGATATTAGCTGCCAAACGTGCAGGGATTAAAGAAATCATTCTTTGTGCGCAAAATGAGCGTGATATTTTGGAAATCAAAGAATCATACTTAAAAGGATTAAAATTCCATTATGTAACCGAAATGAGAGATGTTATCAAACATGCCATCACTGATGCGCCTGTGAAAAACGCGAAAGTATTGTCGGTAGACTAACGGAATTTGAAAATGAACTTGAATGTATGTTTGAGTTCATTTTTTTGTTTTTATTATACTATAAAATCTAGTGTTTCATAGCAGATTTCGATACAAAATATTTTCAAGATTTCATTCAATCTGACGTTTTTGTTATCGAAAATCAAATAAATCAAAAATCGTATATCGTCCAATCTACAATCGTACATCAAACAACGTCACTTCGAGTGTTTTTTCGTAGAAAAAATGTATCGAGAAGTACTATAAAATCTAGTGTTTCATAGCAGATTTCGATACAAAATCTTTACAAGATTTCAATCTGACGCTATAACTTTCAAGCTCAAACTAAATTTCGAGTTCAAGTTCAAACTCACTCAACCTCAAACCTCGCTAAAAAATTCTAAATCCTGTTTATACACATTTTCAATACTGTCAAAATTTAAAGTATTAAGATAGTCGATAATTTCGTTAGCGTCCATTTTGGAAATACTGTCGTCGTACATGCTTGGGACTAATTTCATCATGGTATTTTGAATGTGTGAAATCAACAAAATCATGTCTTCACAATATACGGACGGATTGTTAAAACCGTTTTCTTTTTTGTGGCGATGCACCAAACGTCCACCGCGACATACACTTGCTACGGGACATTCCAAACACTTTGTGCATAGCTTTTCCATGCTGTCTTGAAAGTACAATTTTCCCAAAGGCGATTGCATAATTTCTTCAAAATCGTTGTTGACAACGTTGAGACTAGTTTTGGTAAAGTTTTCGCCGCAACCTTTTAGCGAATCAATTGCTTCAATATCGCCATTGGTTTCTATGACTAAAGCATGCGCTTCGTGACGCGCAATTTTTTGCGAACCTAAAATAGCGTTTGTCAAACCGTTAAAAAACGGAATAATTGGTCGGTTTTTATCTTGAATCCACAAATCGTATAAGGAAATCAACCATTTTCCCATTTCTTTGGGTTGATACGGAAAACTGTCATGTGTATAATCTGGCAATAGAAAATTCACGTAATCAGAAGAAATATCGGTTAAATGTTGATACGTAACTTCGGCAGATTCATCCAAATTCATCACACTAATCACAGAGACAAAACCGAGTTTGCGCTTGAGCAATTTCAATCCGCGAATGACGTCGTCGTAACTGCCGTTTTCTTTATGATCTTTCCGATACATATCATGCGCTTTTTTCGTACCATCCAAGCTTACGCCAGGAAAAATTTTATATGCTTTGAGTACCGCTGCCCAGTCATCATCAATCAAAACGCCATTGGTTTGTACGTTGTATTCAAATGTAGTTTCTGGGAAGAGTTCTTTTAATGTTTCCGCCTGACGGATAAATTTTCCAAAAAAAGACTTGTCAATCAACAACGGTTCGCCGCCGTGAAACGTAAAGGTAAACACTTCTTGCGGATGCTGTTTTAAATAATTTTCCACACGATGGATGATGTGCGGAATCAGGCTTTCCTTCATGAACTTTGGTTGATTTCGAAACGACGTATCGCCCAAATTGTACATAAAGCAGTACGAGCAATTCAAATTACACCGACTGGCAACTTTTAACACTAAACGATTGAAATGCATATAGAAAAAGAGTAAGGTTGAAATTAAAAAAACAGTTGCTCAACGTGTATAACTAAACATGTAAGGCAATTTGAAGAGCAACTGTTTCGATTTTATGTTTTGTGCTAGGAAATATTATCCTTCTTGACGTGTAGGCGCATGTTCAACTGGCTCATACGGCAATTCTCCGTCTTTGATGCAACGTGCAAGACGCTCGTGCCAATAATAACCGTCTGGACATCTTGGACCGCCACCGCCAGTTGGGTAGTGAATAATATCATCGTTTGGAACATCGGCAACGCCTCCAAAGATATTGTCTAAATCTTCAATCTGTTTGTCAGATAAAGCATCTACTGTTTTGTGTAAAAAAAACTTTTTTTTCATAATAGTTTTGATTGTTTTAATCTCTACTCTAATATTTAAAATGGCTTTTGGAGTTCCTCCATTGGTGAATTAATTCTTGTTGAAGGTACGTTGGTTTGTAGCGTAAAAACAAACAAACTCTGTGCGGTTTTATAAAATGTCATCAAAAATAAATGGCTTTCATTGCTATATCTATAAAGGTTTGCGAAGAAAAAGTGTAGTTTTGCGGCTGAAAAAAATCAATTAAAAGAAATATCGAAACTTTTTTAAATAAGGCGTAAAATATTTACAACATGTAAACGTTTTGATTAAAAGATTTTAGTTACTTTGTACACATGCAGAAAAAGCTCCTCTTTTCTTTTTTCTTGTTGATAACGGCATTGGCTTCCGCGCAAATCGGAGGGCGATATACGTATCAGTTTTTAAACTTAATTTCTTCCCCAAGACAAGCAGCGCTAGGCGGAAAGATTATTACGAATTACGATAAAGATGTCAACCAAGCCTTATTCAATCCTGCAACGATTAACTACCGAATGGACAATCAATTGTCTGTCAATTATGTAAATTATTTGGGAGATGTCAATTACGGTTCGGCTGCGTATGCTTACACATGGGACAGAAGAGTGCAAACCTTTCATGCGGGCGTAACTTATGTTTCCTACGGTCAATTTGACGGATATGATGTAGAAGGAAATTCAACGGGAAGCTTTACAGGAAATGAAGTCGCGCTATCTTTAGGATATGCGTATAACATTCCACGTACAGACATTCACGTGGGTGCAAATGCTAAATTTATCAATTCCAAACTTGAACAATACAATTCCTTTGGCGGCGCTGTCGATTTGGGCATAATGTATATTAATGAAGAATTGGAATTTAATGTCGCGCTCGTTGCCCGAAACATCGGAATCCAGTTTACAACTTATGCAGGCGTGCAAGAGCAATTGCCGTTTGAGCTGATTTTAGGATTGTCACAAAAACTAGAACACGTTCCAATTCGCTGGCATCTTACTTTTGAAAATTTACAAGAATGGAATATTGCCTTTGCCAATCCGAACCGCGCGGAGCAATCGATTGAAGGTGGTACGACCGAAGAAAAAGTAGGTTTCTTGCAAAATGTTATCAGACGTACGATTGTGGGTGTAGAATTGTTTCCAGATAGAGGCTTCAACATTCGATTGGGATACAATTTCCGTAGAGGAGAAGAGCTTAAAATCATTGACCAACGTAATTTTTCAGGAATTACGGCAGGTTTTGGACTTCGCATTAATAAGCTTAAATTTGATTATACTTACGCACGTTATGCAATTGCAGCCAATACAAGTATGTTTGGTGTTACGATTAATTTGCAATAAGCTACTACACAAAAAGAAAAAGCGTACTCATGAAAAAAATTATCATTGCCATTGATGGCTTCTCATCAACAGGAAAAAGTACCATTGCCAAACAGCTCGCCACCGCATTAGCATATATTTATGTAGATACAGGCGCTATGTATCGTGCGGTAACTTTATATGCGATGCGTAAAGGCTTTATTGATGAACATCATTTTGAAGTAAACGATTTGGTGGCTGCTTTGGATGAAATTCATTTAAGTTTTACCTATAATGAAAAAGTAGGCTTTGCCGAAATGTATTTGAATGGTGAAAATGTTGAAAAAGAAATCAGAACCTTGCAAGTATCTGATTATGTAAGTAAAGTTGCGGCAGTTCCAGAAGTGCGTTATCAGTTGGTAAAACAACAACAGCAAATGGGCAAAGAAAAAGGTATTGTGATGGATGGTAGAGATATTGGAACGGTCGTATTTCCGAATGCTGAATTAAAAATCTTTATGACAGCTTCTCCCGAAAAAAGAGCGATTCGTCGTTACAAGGAATTGATTGATAAAGGCGATGATGTCAAGTATGAAGATGTATTGCGAAACGTTCAAAACAGAGATTATATTGATTCTCACAGAGAAGATTCACCATTGCGAAAGGCAGAAGGTGCCGTGACAATTGACAATAGCGATATGGGACTTAAAGAACAGTTTGAGCGTATTTTGAGTTTGGCGCAGCGAACTATTGATGCAGCATAAAACTTTTCAAAAACAAAAAAGCTTCCAATTTGGAAGCTTTTCTATTCTTATATTGTCATCAATTACGATACATTCGGAATCACTAATTCTTGTCCTGGATGAATAACATCTGGGTTGTCTAAAATGTCTGTATTGGCTTTAAAAATAGCGTGATACTGATTTGCTTTTCCGTAATAATGCTTTGCAATCTTACCTAGCGTATCACCACTTTTTACCGTATGACGGTGAAAAACAGACTCGTCAGCTACTTTAATATCCGCTTCGATATCTTGTGGCATTTCTCCACCAACTTCTTTAATTTTATCCCAAAGTAAGTTCTTTTCATATTGTGTTCCAGCGGTTCCACTTATTTTCAATACGCCATCAGCTTCTTGTACATCTCCGTTTTGGATATTTAATTCTTGTCCAAGGTCTAATACTGGTTGATATTTCGATTTTACACTCATTCTTTTGTTATTTTAATTGTTAATAGTATAAAGATAAAGTAAAAAAATAAATTTTGTGTTATGAGAGTGTTACAATCTTTTTTTTCGATAAAAATCGCATTTTACGGATAAATTGCGCAAAAGCGTGCGGTTTGCATAACTATTTGTTTGTAAATCAAAATAATAATCTTACTTTTGCACTCCTTTTTAGCATGACGGAGAATCGAAAAGGGAATAAAGAAATTTTATAAACATAACATTCTACTACTTTCACATGCGAAGAGTCTCTAAATGAGTAGTATACAAATTTTACATCAGCACATGGCTGAAGCAAACACAAACACAGACGTTCAGGACGTTAAAAATCCTGAAGAATTCTTAGCAAACTTTAACTGGCACAATTACGAAGAAGGAATTGACCAAGTAGAAGACGAAAAGTTAGAAGAATTCGAAAAATTAGTAGCAGAAAATTTCGTTGATACAGATGACGATGCTGTAGTAGATGGAACTGTAGTAAGAATGACTGACAGAGAAGCGATTATTGATATTAACGCAAAATCTGAAGGTGTTATTTCTTTAAACGAATTTCGTTACAATCCTGATTTAAAAGTAGGAGACAAAGTTGAAGTATTGATTGACGTTCGTGAAGACAAAACAGGTCAGTTAGTATTATCACACAGAAAAGCGAGAACTATCAAAGCGTGGGATCGTGTAAATGCGGCTCATGACAAAGGTGAAATCGTAAATGGTTTTGTAAAGTGCAGAACTAAAGGTGGTATGATTGTAGACGTATTCGGAATTGAAGCGTTCTTACCAGGATCTCAAATTGACGTGAAACCAATTAGAGATTACGATCAGTATGTAAACAAAACTATGGAATTCAAAGTGGTTAAAATTAACCATGAATTCAAAAACGTGGTAGTTTCTCATAAAGCGCTTATCGAAGCAGATATCGAAGAGCAGAAGAAAGAAATTATCGGTCAATTAGAAAAAGGTCAAGTATTAGAAGGAGTTGTGAAAAACATTACTTCGTATGGTGTATTTATCGACCTTGGAGGTGTTGACGGATTAATCCACATTACCGATCTTTCTTGGTCACGTATCAACCATCCAAACGAGGTTGTTGAGTTAGACCAGAAATTGAACGTAGTAATCCTTGATTTTGATGATAACAAATCAAGAATTCAATTAGGATTAAAGCAATTAAGCGCGCATCCTTGGGAAGCTTTAGATTCTGAATTAAAAATCGGAGACAAAGTAAAAGGAAAAGTGGTTGTTATTGCTGATTACGGTGCATTTATTGAAGTAGCAGAAGGTGTTGAAGGATTGATTCACGTATCTGAAATGTCTTGGTCTACTCACTTACGTTCGGCACAAGATTTCGTAAATGTTGGTGATGAAGTAGAAGCAGTTATCTTAACATTAGATAGAGAAGACCGTAAAATGTCACTTGGTATCAAGCAATTAACGCCAGATCCATGGACTGATATTACTACGAAATATCCTGTAGGTTCTAAGCACACAGGAACGGTTCGTAACTTCACTAACTTTGGTGTATTCGTAGAATTAGAAGAAGGTATTGACGGATTGATTTATATCTCTGACTTATCTTGGACTAAGAAAGTGAAGCATCCATCTGAATTTGTTGCCGTTGGTGACAAATTAGAAGTATTGGTATTAGAATTAGACGTAGAAGGACGTAAATTAAGTTTAGGTCACAAACAAACTACTGATAATCCTTGGGACAAGTACGAAGATGAGTTTGGTGTAGGAACTATTCACACTGCGGAAATCACGGATACGAATGATAAAGGAGCAACGGTTGCTTTAAACGATGATGTAGTAGCATTCATTCCTTCTCGTCACTTAGAAAAAGAAGACGGAAAGAAATTGAAGAAAGGTGATACTGCTGAGTTCAAAGTAATTGAGTTCAATAAAGAATTCAAAAGAGTTGTTGCTTCTCACACAGCAATTTTCCGTGAGGAAGAGCAAAAGAATGTACAAGCAGCCGCTAAGAAGCAGCAAACTGCTGAAAAGACAACGCTTGGGGATTTAGATGCTTTACAAGAATTGAAAGACAAAATGGAAGGAAACAATTAAGAATTCCTAACATTCAACTCTTATATGCGAAAGCCGTTTCAATTTTGAAACGGCTTTTTTTCGTTATAATATTTTTTAGATGTAGGAGAATTTTAAGAAATGACTAAATTCATAACAGTTCAGTCAATAATTTTTTCTTCAACAAGCCAAATTTTCTCGACTTCGATTAAAAATCCTGAGGATTCATTCTTTTTCTGATATATCAAAAAAGTATATTCACTAAAAAAATCAGGAAACTTCTTTCCTTTATTTAATTTTAAAAATGTTTCATAAGTGAAGATGTTATTTTTGATAGAAGCGTAGTTAACAATCGTTTTTTTATCATCTTTTTTTCGATACCGAAAATGATGCTCTCTATTGATAGCATAGATGTATTCATTAGTGTTTTCAATGAGTGCGTCTTTCCCGTCTTCAAAAAGAAAGACGATTTCTTTTTTTTGTTGTGCATTTGAAAATAAAATACTAAATGCAAAAATTA
This sequence comes from Kordia periserrulae, assembly GCF_003054265.1. Lineage (GTDB taxonomy): Bacteria > Bacteroidota > Bacteroidia > Flavobacteriales > Flavobacteriaceae > Kordia > Kordia periserrulae. The sequence goes on from NZ_QBKT01000002.1 coordinate 85,951, forward strand.
AAATTAAATATATTTTTTTCATAATTACTGACAATTTGGGTTGTTTTGGTAAAAATTTGAAATAGTTTGATCTATGTTAGCGCGTTCAGTAGGTGATAAGTTTTGCCACGCAACAGTAGCTTTAAGTCCTGTCCAAGATAATGCCTCATAAACTTCGTCGGTTTGCATGTTATTATCATATTCGCGCAATGCTTGAATAATTATATCTCTATAATGTTGAGCCATTGCTTCGTGTTGAGCATCTGATGGTTCTTGCCCATGAGGAACATTCCATTTCCATCGAGTATAGTAGTCATATAATCCAGGATAATCGTTTCGTAATTGTATAACTTGATTTTGAGTCAGTTGAATGCTAGGATGTTGAGCAACAGACAATAACTTTCTAAAAATTTCAGCATGTATGATTTCATGCATAAAAGTTCTTGCAATTGCTAATTTAGGTCTGTCAAGATTATTTAGATTAAAAGTAATTTTGATTAAATAATTTTGGGGAGCGCTTGTTACAGCATTTACCTCATCATCGAGTGATGTTGAAGTAGAAAATCTCAAATGTGCAACGGAAAATTGAGATTCAAAATTCTTTAAGTATGTGTTAAATTTTGATGCTTTACCCATTTCATTGTACACCGAGTTTAGACAAGGATTATTAGTAAAGCTTTCATCCTTAAAAATTAGGTTATCAAATTCTTCTAATATCTCTTCAATCACCTGCTCTTGAGAAGCTTCACTACAACCATTATCTTGAAGATAATCGTTTAGGGCAATCCAAACGTTTAAATCAAAATTCGTTTGATTAAAAATAGCAGCATCAATTGTAGTTGCATCAGTCGTATTAAAGTCTGAAATACCATTGATACAATCTAAAATAGATTTTTGTATATTTTCTTCTCTTGAAATGATAGAAGTAACAATATTTTCATCCGAATCTCCACCGTCTAATGAATCATCAGTAGAACTGCTGCCACCGCCACTTGTTGAATCACTTGAGTCAGTATTCTGCGTACTATTATCGGCTGTAGAATGCGTTGTACTTGCGCTTCCACCATCTGGACAATAGATTTCAATAACAGTATAACTATAACATGGATTGTCATCGTTTTCATGCAAGCAAATGTTTTGTACAATTCCGTCAACCGAATATAAAAAAGAATCGTCGGAGCCTTGTGGTTGATGAAATTCTGTGTAAGTGACCGTGCAAGGAGTTACCGATTTTTCAAAATCATCAGACCATGCCACATCAACAAATTCGTACTGCAAATCATACGGAGTACTCACATAACCAAAAGAGAGGTATTCTTGTTTTTGAGCAGCTGTGAATAAGTAGGTTACCAAACTAGCAGTATAATTATCATTTAATGCATCATACGAAAACACGATATTTTCAATGGTGCTTCCAATGTCAGTATCACGACTGATAGCAAGCGTATATGAATGTGAATTATTTTCAGTGTTTTCAATAAATTTTGCCGCAGATGTATCAATAGTAAAATTGTACGTTTCGTTATATACATTTTTACCAATTTGATTTTGTCGTATGGGAATTAGATTCCTCATTTTTTCATCTAGCTTTGAATTCGCTTGTATTTCCTGTGTGTAAATAACACTAACTTTATAAGTTGGCTCAAGTTCAATATCTTTACCTAGTTCTTCTAAAGGAGCGTCGTTTTGACAACTCATCATGCTAAGTAATACGAATATACATAAATATCGAAATAAAATTCTTACTTTTTTCATTAATTTTAAATTATTAAAATTCTAAATTGTTTAAAACATGGCTGATTTTCAATTACTTGAAAGCCAAATTTTGGGGAAACAATGTGATAACAAACAGTGTCTTTAGCAGTAAGATTGCTGATAAAATTTGTGTTATCAAGATGTTGGAATACCTGTTGAAGAAGTAGTCAAACAATTATTACATGCACAACCAATCAGCATTGTAGGAAACATATCGAAGAATGTTACTAAGAATATGCTACAAGCCAAAATATCAAGATGTTATCAAATAATAATTATTATTGCTGTAACAAAGATAGCTGTAGGAAAATATTTCAATTATGGTAATACCTTACAAAGAGTAAGTTTTTTAGCAAGAAACATAGCTCTCTTACACCAAAATAATTTATAACCTTACGGGTTTCCACAATCAAATTGGCGAATTGCTGTTGTTGCAGTTGTCGGATTTGGGAAAATCAAAAACAAGATATTGTAGACTTATCGTATTATATCTTCAAAAACCAAAAAAATCTGTACTTTTGTATTCCAAATACCATTTGGACAAACACTATGAGTCAAAAAACCTTATTGAACTCAAAAGAGATCGGAATTATTCTACATCGATTGGCGTGTCAGCTTATCGAAAACCATCTTGATTTTTCAAATACAGTACTTGTTGGAATTCAGCCGAGAGGAATTTATCTAGCAGAACGTTTAACGCGTATTTTGCGAGAAGAATACAGCGTAAATAACATTCAATTAGGATATTTAGACATTACTTTTTTTCGTGATGATTTCCGCCGTAGCGAGAAAATTCTAGAAGCGAACAAAACGAAAATCGACTTTGTAGTAGAAAATAAAAGAGTGGTTTTTATCGATGATGTGTTGTACACAGGAAGAAGTATTCGCGCCGCATTAACCGCGATTCAATCCTTCGGTCGACCAGACGATATTGAGTTATTGGTGTTGATTGACAGACGTTTTAGCAGGCATTTACCGATTCAACCAAATTATCGTGGACGACAAGTAGATGCCATCAATAAAGAGCGTGTAAAAGTGAATTGGGAAGAAAATGACGGTGAAGACATGGTATATCTTATTAATCAAGAAAAAGACAAGTAGAAATGAGTGAATTAAGTGTCAACCACTTGCTAGGAATCAAATATCTAAACGAAAAAGATATACAACTCATTTTTGAAACGGCCGATCAATTCAAAGAAGTTATCAATCGCCCGATAAAAAAAGTACCTTCTTTACGCGATATCACAATTGCGAATTTATTTTTTGAAAATAGTACACGTACCAAACTATCGTTTGAATTGGCAGAAAAGCGGTTGTCGGCAGACGTTATCAACTTTTCAGCATCGCAATCATCTGTAAAAAAAGGTGAAACGCTGATTGATACCGTAAATAATATCTTGTCGATGAAAGTAGACATGGTTGTGATGCGACATCCAAATCCTGGCGCGGGCGTTTTTCTTTCCAAACATGTCAACGCAAGCATTGTAAACGCTGGCGATGGCGCGCACGAGCATCCTACGCAAGCACTGTTAGACTCGTATTCGATTCGTGAAAAATTGGGTGATGTAGCAGGAAAAAATGTAGTCATTGTAGGTGATATTTTGCACAGTAGAGTAGCGCTCTCCAATATTTTTGCGCTCAAACTGCAAGGTGCCAATGTAAAAGTCTGCGGTCCAAAAACCTTGTTGCCAACCTACATAGAAAGTCTAGGCGTTGGCGTAGAAACCAACTTGCGAAAAGCGCTCGAATGGTGCGATGTTGCCAATATGTTACGTGTTCAAAATGAGCGATTAGACATTAGTTATTTTCCGTCTACGCGAGAATATACTCAGCTATTCGGAGTTAATAAAGCGTTACTAGATTCGCTCAGCAAAGAAATTGTAATTATGCATCCAGGACCTATCAATCGTGGTGTGGAAATTACAAGTGATGTGGCAGATTCCAAACAATCTATCATTCTCAATCAGGTAGAAAATGGTGTCGCTATCAGAATGGCGGTGATTTATCTACTTGCGGCAAAAATTAAACAGTAAAAAAATCAACAGAAGCAAGCAACACTTCCTTCCGTTGATTCCGTTTTTTTAAAAATCGTTACATATATTATTGCACACACTAAAGCAACTATCATTTACAGTTGGCAAGTCCGTACAAGTAGTTAAGTAACAAACAACCGATGAAACGCTGGTTGCTTTTCCGCCTGTCAACTCTCGGTGTGTAAATTTTGAAACAACTTTCTTGTTCAAATTCAAATTTTTCAAACTTCTTTTTTTCATATCGTGATGTATTAGTGAATGATGAATTTAGACAAACCTAATGTTCAGAAAAAGAAATATATATCGTAATTTATATATGGCGACCACTTGTGTCACCGCAGATTGTACAAGAATTTGTTGTTTAAAAAACACGAAGTAAAACTTCGTAGACGTACTTAAATTTTGTAACTTGTTATGTACATTTTAAAATGTAGTCTCAAAAAACTAAAAACCCTCTAAACTTTGAACCTATGATTTTAGATAAGCAAGAAAATATTTCGATCATTACTCAAGAATCGTCAAACATCATTGCGCTGGTACAAAAGATTGAAGCGCGTTATCACGAAATCAAAAATGATAATATTATTGTAAATTTATTTTCGTTTGGAAACGTAACCAAAAGCGATTTGGTAGAATTTTTACAACTTTCTAAAAAACATCGCGCATCCAAACATTCATTTGTCATTGTAACTAATAAAATTAGTACTGACGATTTGCCAGAAGCGATTATGACAGTGCCAACGTTGCAAGAAGCATTTGACATCATTGAAATGGAAGAAATAGAACGCGATTTAGGATTCTAACTTCCAGCACATAAAAAAACAAATACGAGTGAAATTAACCATACTGGGCTGCTATGCCGCTACACCTACAAAATATACCAATCCGACTGCACAAATATTAGAAATCAGAAATCATATCTTTTTAATAGATTGCGGCGAAGGAACACAAGTACAACTTCGGCGAAGCAAAGTGAAATTTGCACGTATCAAACATATTTTTATCTCACATCTGCACGGCGATCATTTCTATGGTTTGATAGGATTGATTTCTACATTTATGCTGCTAGGCAGAAGTGCAGACTTACACATTTATGGCCCAAAAGGCTTAAAAGAACTCACCTTATTACAACTCAAACTCACCAAATCGTGGACGAGTTATCAATTGTGTTTTCACGAATTGGAAAGCGACGCGCCTGAAGTACTTTTTGAAGATGAAAAAGTTACAGTAACAACCATTCCGCTAAATCATCGTGTGTATGCGAATGGTTTTCTGTTTAAAGAAAAAGAAAAAGAACGCAAACTCAATATCAATGCGGTATTGAACTACGAAATAGAAAAATGTTACTATCAAAACATCAAAAAAGGAAAAGATATAACCTTAGATTCTGGTGAAGTTATTCCAAATTCAACACTCACGTTTGATCCGCCAAAACCGAAAAGTTATGCGTTTTGTAGTGATACTGTGTACTTTCCGAAAATCGTTTCGCAAATCAAAAATGTTACTGTTTTATATCACGAAGCTACTTTTTTAGACAAACATGAAAATCTCGCTGAAAAAACGAAACATACGACCGCAAAACAAGCTGCCATGATTGCTAAAGAAGCGGATGCAGGGCAATTAATCTTAGGACATTTCTCCACACGGTATGATGGCATTGACGTTTTTAAAGAAGAAGCCGAAACGGTATTTGAAAATGTAGTATTGGCTGATGATGGTAAAATTTTTGAGTTTGAATAATTCATTAATCTATCACAGTTAATCATGATGCACCTTTTTAAAACCAATTTTATTGTCTTTCTATTATGTATCTGTTGCCTTTTGTGTAATTGTTCACAAGAAGAAAAAAAAACAGAAACGATTATAGTTGATGAATTACTCGATGTCATAAAAAAGAACGTCAATAAGGATTTTGAAAAAGCAATTATGTATTCCGATCAATTGATAAGCTATGCTTTATCAAAAAACGACAGTCTTACCGTTGCAAGAGCGCATTTACAAAAAGGAATTGCGTTGACCAAAAAAGGAAATTATCAAACAGCAATTGACACATTAGAAAAAGGGTTGACGTTTATCAAAAACAAAGAAGTTCCTGAAAAAAACTTGTTTCTACTTCGAATTGGAAATGCGTACGTTCTTGACGAAAAAAATGATGAAGCACTTGTATATTATTCACGTGTATATGAAGATGCGCTGCTAAATAACAAAAAACTAGATTTGGTAAAAGCTGCCATCAACATTTCTAAAATAAAGCGAAATGTTGGCAATCATCGAGAAGCGCTGGAAGATTACAAATCATTTTACAAGCAATCGGTGTCTTTGAACATGGAAAAAACGGTCATTGCCAGAACGTTGTTAGGGATTTGCGGCACGTATTTAACCTTACAACAACCCGATTCTGCCTTGCACTATGGACAAAAAGGATACAAAATATCTAAGGAAATTGAAGACGAAGTCGGTGTCAGTTATTTTCATGTCGATTTCGGAATTGCATACTATTTAAAAGACAATTACACTACTTCTTTGTCTTATCTGAATAAGGCAAAAAACTATTTAGAAAATATCAAAAACCCAAAACGATTGGCAGAAACGCTCTTTTATATTGGCGCGTGTCAGTATCGCTTAAAAAATTACGAACAAGCAATTACTTACCTAAAAGAAGTGCTTTTAGTGGCAAGTCAATCTGAAAAAGTAGGCAATATCGAATTCAAACCTCTACAGTTGATTGATACGTACGATTTTTTATCTAAAAGTTATATCGCTTTAGGAGATGCTGAGCAATCACGTTTCTATGAAAACGAACGAAACAATACAGAAAAAGTTACCGACAAAAAAAATAACAAAATAAACACCAAACTGCTCAAAAACGAATTGCAAATCAGTGAAAAAGTCATTGCAAATATTCGCCAAACGAGCAATCGGTACAAACTGTTTTTAATGTTAGCGGGTATTGTTTGTATGCTGAGTATTTCTTTGGTGATTTATTATAGAAAAAAAGCCAAAACCAATCGTAGAACATTTGAAAAGCTCATGCAACAGCAGGAAACGGAACCGTCAAAGCCAAAACCCATTACGATTGATGACGAAAAGGTAGCATTGGTATTGAAAAAACTCCATAAAATTGAAGCGCAAGCCTATTATTTAGATAGCAATTGCTCGTTGGCAAACTTGGCAAAAAAGGCAAAAACAAATCCTACCTATCTTACCAAAATTTTAAAAGAAGCCAAAGGGAAAACCTTTTATCAATACATCAACGAATTGCGAATCAATTATGCGATTGAAAGACTAAAATCAGATCATCAATTTCGTAAATATGCTATCAAACATATAGCATTGGAAGTAGGTTACAAAAGTCCAGAATCCTTTACAAAACACTTCAAAAAAGCAACAGGAATCAACCCTTCCTATTACATCAAAGAACTCGAAAAGCATCTTCAAACATAACTACAAATACAAATTGACTTGATAATTGAGATTAAAATGCTCCAATGCTTGCACTGGAATATTTTAATGGTTTTTACTCAATGCTTCGTGCGTTTATCCCGAGTAGTTGACGCTAAAATATTGCCTTAAATTATCCAATTTAAGGTTGTCAAGAATGGTTATGCAGGTTAGAATTGATAGCTTTAAAATCAATTAAGAACTAAATACTTTATATTATGAAAAAACAAAAAATCAACAAGCTCAAACTTTCAAAGAAATCAATATCAGTTTTACAAAAGCTTGAATTAAAAGAAATCAAAGGCGGAACAGAACCCGTTTCAGCGCCGATGTCACAAGCACCAGACGATCAAACGATTTGTTATCAACTACAATAAAAACAGCTTGTTTTTACTGTCAGAAATCATCTAATTTAAGGAATAAAGAGTTGAATTTGATGATGGTCTTTTCTAAATTCGATACACAATCGATTGAAAAGGTAATGCCGAAAACCTAACAAAAGAGGCAATCAATAAAAACATTTTAATCATGAAAAAACAACAAATCAAAAACTTACAATTGAACAAAAAATCAATTTCAAACCTAAAAAAGACAAGTGTAAAAGGTGGAACATCAGGTTTGGCTTGTTACAGCATCTATTTTATGCCGTCAATTTGCTTTGACCATTGTCAAGAAAAATAGAAAAATCATTTTTCAACCTAAAAAGAGATAACGAAAGTTGTCTCTTTTTTTTATGTGTGAATATATCGTGCATAACTTCACAAAAACTTAGTATAAATGAGCTCGCTTTTGCTTCAAAAAACGGATGAAAAACTGTAAATTAGCCATATTGAGAATGGTTAAAAAAGAAGAAAGCGCAAACGCATGAAACAAGATTTAAGCGATTACCGAAAATCCTACGAAAAAAGTGAACTCTTAGAAGAAAACTGCGTTGAAAATCCGATAGAAATGTTTCGCAATTGGTTTGTGGAAGTGGAGCAATCGGAAACGGTAGCAGAAGTCAATGCCATGACCCTAAGCACAATTGGTTTAGATGGTTTTCCTAAAAGTAGAGTCGTGTTGTTAAAAAAATATACTTACGAAGGATTCATCTTTTACAGTAACTACAACAGTGAAAAAGGAAACGCAATCGCAGAAAATCCAGCAGTGTGTATTTCGTTTTTTTGGCCAGCAATGGAACGACAAATCATCATCAAAGGAAACGTGGAAAAAATTGCCGAAAACCTATCAGACGGCTATTTTGAATCGCGTCCGCGCGGAAGTCAATTAGGCGCATTGGTATCTAATCAAAGTGCCGTAATTCCGTCGCGCGAATACTTAGAACAACAACTAAAAGAATTAGAAACTGCCTACGAAGGCAAAGACATAGCACGTCCTTCACATTGGGGCGGATATATTGTAAAACCTAAAGAAATGGAATTCTGGCAAGGAAGAGCCAATCGGTTACACGACCGAATTCGCTACCAATTGCAATCAGATTATTCATGGAAAATGGATCGCTTAGCACCTTAAACTAAAACACACAACCATTGAAAACGCTCATCATTGTCCGACACGCCAAATCATCTTGGGAATATCCTGTAGATGACAAAGACCGACCTTTAAAACTACGTGGCATCAAAGATGCACACTTAGTGGCAACTCATATTGCGGAAGCTATAAAAACTCCAGAAGTTATTTTCTCAAGCATTGCTAACAGAGCTTTGCATACGTGCGCTATTTTTACGCGTAGTTTGGAATATCCGTTTGAAAAGATTGTCATCAAAGAAGATATGTACGACTTTGGCGGTTCAGGATTGGTTGCCGCCGTAAAATCATGTGACGATGCAGTAGCTACTTTGATGGTTTTTGGACACAATCATGCCATTACAGCGGTGGCAAACACCTATGGAAGTCAATTTTTTGATAATGTTCCGACAAGCGGCGTAGTTGTGATACAATTTGAGACCGATTCATGGAAAAATATCAGCGAAGGAACCACGCTTTTAAAAGTATTCCCAAAAGATTTAAAATAAATGGAGCATACCAAAAATAACTATATCAACAGAGAAATAAGTTGGCTTCAATTCAACGGACGCGTATTGCAAGAAGCGGCAGATAAAACCGTACCGCTTATAGAACGACTGCGCTTTATCGGAATCTTTTCCAACAACTTGGACGAATTTTTCAAAGTACGTTATGCAACGGTAAAACGTATTGCACAAGCAGGAAAAGGAGGAAGAAGCGTATTAGGTGGCACTAAAGCAAAAGATCTTTTAGAGCAAATCACCAAAATTGTCATCAAGCAACAAACGGAAAGCTTGCGCATCTTGAATGAAGTGCAAAAAGAACTCGAAAGAGAAAATATATTCATCATTAACGAGAAAAAAGTTTCGCCAAGCCAAAGTGCCTACATTGAAAAGTATTTCATCGAAAAAGTAAGTCCTGCATTGGTGACCATCATTTTGGATGATATTGATGAAATGCCTGGTTTAAAAGACAAAGCCGCGTATTTGGCAATCAGAATGGTGCTAAAAGAACAAACCAAAAACACCAAAAAAGTTACGCGATTCTTCAAGCCAAAAGTTAAAAAAATAAAATACGCGCTGATTGAAATTCCAAAAATGATTGACCGTTTTATCGTGTTGCCAAATGAAGGTGAAAAAAAATTCATCATCATTTTGGATGATTTGATTCGTCACTCGTTAGGAAATATTTTCAGCATTTTTGAATACGAAAGTCTGTCCGCACACATGATTAAAATTACGCGTGATGCAGAATTGGACATTGACAATGATTTAACGAAGAGTTTCATTCAAAAAATATCTAGCAGTGTCAAAGGACGAAGAAGTGGTGAGCCTGTTCGTTTTGTATATGACAAAACAATTGAAAAAGATACGTTTGAATATCTAATTCAAAAAATGGGCATTGACGATATTGACAGTTTGATTCCTGGTGGGCGTTATCACAACCGTAAAGATTACATGTCTTTTCCGAGTTTAGGTCGTGAAGATTTGCTCTACAAATCGTATCCGCCATTGCCGATAAAAGGACTCAATATGGAAGGAAGTTTGTTCGAAAAAATTGCCAAAAAAGACTATCTGCAATTCGCACCCTATCATACATTTGCCTATGTAGTTCGCTTTTTGCGAGAAGCAGCCTTAGATCCGAGCGTAGAAAACATAAAAATTACAGTGTATCGTTTGGCAAAAATATCACACGTAGCAAGTTCATTAATCAATGCGGTTAAAAATGGTAAAAAAGTAACTGTTCAAATAGAACTACAAGCACGATTTGACGAAGCGGCAAACATAAAATACGCCGAACAATTACAAAGCGAAGGTGTTGATCTTATTTTTGGAGTACAAGGACTTAAAGTGCATAGCAAAACCTGTGTTATTGAGCGAAACGAAAATGATAAAATTGTTCGCTATGGTTTTGTAAGTACAGGAAATGTAAACGAATCGACAGCAAAAATTTATACAGATTATACCCTTTTTACGGCAGACCAAAACATTTTAAAAGAAGTTTCAAAAGTATTCGATTTCTTTGAAACCAATTACAAAGTTGCAAAATACAAGCATTTAATTGTATCGCCGCACTACACACGAAATGCATTTTACAAGTTGATAAATGCAGAAATAAAAAATGCCAAAGAAGGAAAAGAAGCGTATATCAAAATAAAAGTCAACAGTTTATCAGATTATAAAATGATTGATAAATTGTACGATGCGAGTCGTGCAGGTGTAAAAATTCAGCTCATTGTGCGTGGAATTTGTTGTTTAATTCCTGGCGTGAAAGGAATGAGTGAAAACATAGAAGCCATAAGTATCGTAGACAAATTTTTAGAACACCCAAGAATGTTTATCTTTGGAAATGAAGGTGATCCGAAAATCTATATTTCATCAGCCGATTGGATGACGCGAAATATTGACAAAAGGGTAGAAGTAACTTGTCCGATATACGATGAAGACATCAAAAAAGAATTGTTAGACACCTTTGATATTGGTTGGAGTGATAATGTAAAAGCGCGTGTATTCTCTGAAAAACAAGACAATGCATACCGAAAAAACCAACTCATAAAAGTGCGTTCACAATTTGCTACGTACGATTACTATTTAGAAAAATTATCAAATTAACACAAAAAAGAATCCATTTTGAGAATTAGAAAATTTGGCGCTATTGATATTGGATCGAATGCTATACGATTGTTAGTTGCAAACGTAATTGAAGAAGAAAATAAAGAACCAAAATTCAAAAAAAGTTCATTGGTGCGAGTGCCAGTTCGTTTGGGACAAGACGTTTTTATGAATGGCGAAATTTCTAAAATAAATATTGATCGTATGACCAAAGCCATGAAATCTTATCGTTTGTTGATGGATGTGCACGGTGTGGAAATGTATATGGCGTGTGCAACTTCCGCTATGCGCGATGCAAAAAATGGAGCAGCTGTGGTAGAGCGTATCAAGAAAAAAGCGGATATCAATATTGAAATTATTGACGGAAAACGCGAAGCAGAAATCATTGCGTCAACCGATTTGCACAATGTTATTGAAAAAGAAAAAGACTATCTCTATGTCGATGTTGGTGGTGGAAGTACCGAATTGACCATTTTCTCAAGCGGAAAAATAAAAACATCACGCTCTTTCCAAATCGGAACGGTACGATTGCTCAACGAAATGATTACCAATGACGATTGGAAAGAAGTCGAAAAATGGATTAAACGCAATACGAAAGACTTAAAACGTTTGTCGCTTATCGGTTCTGGTGGAAACATCAATAAACTGCATAAAATGTCGGGCACTGCCATTGGTGAACCGTTGTCGTTTATTTACCTCAATGCGCAATATCAGTTTTTGCAAAGCTTAACCTATGAGCAACGTATTTCTGAATTAGGATTAAATCCTGATAGAGCCGATGTTATCATTCCTGCAACCCGAATTTATCTCTCAGCATGCAAATGGAGCGGCGCACAAAAAATATTTGTACCGAAAATTGGATTGGCAGATGGTATTATAAAGACATTATTCTTCGAATCATCGAAAAAACTGCAAAAAGGCACAAATATTTTGAATGTTTGATACTGTGATATGTATTTTTAAAAAACTAAAACACCAAAAATGAAAAAAATCATATTCCTTTCGTTCGTATTATGTTCCAGTTTTATGTTTTCTCAAGAAACCGATAAAACAACAAAAACTGATGAAATTGATACTAAAGAGTACGTGAGTGTTGATACCGAAACACGTTACGGTTTTAAAGCTGGAATCAATATTTCCAATTACAGCAGTACAAATATAGATGATATTCAAGATGGTTTGAATGATTCGCGCATTGGTTTTATGGCTGGATTTTTTATCGATATGAGTATTGCTGGAAAATTGCGATTTCAACCAGAATTTTTGTACTCAGCACAAGGAGCGAAAGAAAAAGGATTGCGTGCCGATTACTTGCAAGTGCCATTGATGCTAAAATACGAACTCACCGAATTCTTAAACATTCAAGTCGGACCGCAAGTTGGTGTGAAAATTCACGAATTTGAAGACAGTTTTAAAAATTTCGACTTCGGAATCAACGGCGGATTTGGACTCACACTTGTAGAAAATTTAGTCCTTGAAGCACGTTACAACTTAGGTTTGGCAGACATGTTTGACGAAGACAGAGCGCCAAACGTAGAAGGAAAAAATGCAGTGATTCAAATTGGGTTGTCGTATAGACTGTAGTTTAGACTCACTTCGCTCTAGACTGCTGGCGCTTTTAGACTTTTCTTTAGAACGCTTCGCTGTTAGACACGCTTCGCTCTAGACCGCTTTGCTTTTAGACTTTTCTTTTGTATCTCTTTGCTCATAAAAACGCTTTATACATTATTTTAAATCCTATGATTCGTCACTACGAGGAACAAGTGACGTGGTAGTCTCGTTGTTGTAATGCAGCATTTTTTTATGAATGCTTTATAAAAAGTAAGTTAATCAAAGACAATCATTACTATTTGAAGCACGAGATTGCCGCGAGTTTTACAAACTCTCGCAAAGACGTTTCAAAAAACGCGCAGCGTTTCCAAAAAAAGTCTAACAGCGAAGCGTATCTAAAAGCGCCAGCGGTCTAGAGCGAAGTGTATCTAAGAGCAAAGCGAGTCTAAATCAGCCGTGCATCGTTTCTTTAGTTCCCAAATCTTTCATGATTTTTGCTTCGTAATCCAACAATGCTTGCCATTTTTCATCTACTTCTTCACGATTTCCGTATTGTCGGGCAAACCCTAAAAACATGGTGTAGTGATTGGCTTCACTTTTCATCAAATTTCTATAAAAAGTTGCCAATTCTTGGTCTTCTATATTTTCGGAAAGCAATTTAAAACGCTCGCAGCTTCTAGCTTCAATCAATGCGGCGTATAACAATCGGTGGACGAGTTGTGTGGTTCTGCTGCCACCTTTTGGAAAAAATTGCACGAGTTTAATGACATATTCATCCTTTCGGTCGCGTCCGAGTTTCCAGCCTCTTGCTAAAATTCGGTCGTGTACCATTTTAAAATGGCTCATTTCTTCTTTGACCAACGCAATCATCGCTTCAATCAATTCTGGATATTCTGGAAAACTTACAATTAACGAAATTGCAGTACTTGCTGCTTTCTGCTCACAAAACGCATGATCGGTTAAAATTTCTTCAATATTCTTTTCGGCAATATTCACCCAACGTGGATCGGTTGGCAATTTCAGTCCTAACATCATAGCAATTAAATTTCTAAGTCAAAATCCTTTCGTAATTGTTCTACAAGCGGATTGATTTCTTTTAATTTTTCATACTTATCGCGTGTCGTAAACGCGTATTTTTTCTCCGTCAATTCGTTTACGGTAATATCTAGCGACACATCGTAATTATTCAATTCCGCACGAATAAATTCCAACAACGGATATTGCGCACGTTCAATCTCTACACGCATGGTGTCATTTGGCAACTCAATACAAATAATCGTATCGTTTTTTAACGTTGGAACATCTGTCGACAGCAACGACGCCATGATTTTTTCTCCTTTTTTCGAGATTTTCTCTATATAACTGTTCCACACTTCGCGCATGCGTTCTTCCGTAAACGCATCTTTTGGCAATTCCTTTTGCTGAACAACTCTGCTTTGCTGTTTCTTCAGATGCTCTTGCTTGGCTTTGATGCTCGACAATGACAAGCCTGATACTCTATTTTTCATCATAGAAATATCAATTTTTGGCTTTGGGGGTGATGGCGTTACTGTGTTTTGTGGTGTTTTTTCCACTTCCGTAGATGAGTTCTCAGTTGCGGTTTCTGCTGAATTTGTATGTAGCTGTGGTTCCTCAACCGTTTGTGCATTTGGCACTTCTTGAACCTTTGTTGTTTTTTCTTCTGAAGTTTTCGCTGTTTTTTTATGGTGCGAAATAAAAAATGTCGCGGGAATTATGAACCGTTCGCTATTTTTTTTTTCTCCATCATACATGATAGAGGCAAGTTGCATTAGGCATAATTCCACCAATAATCGCTGGTTGCGACTGGTTTTGTATTTTAAATCACAATCGTTTGCCAGTTCAATTCCTTTCATCAGAAATTGTTGCGAAGTTTTTTGCGATTGCTCTAAATATTTCTGTTTCGTTTGGTCGCCAACTTCCAACAATTCAATAGTAGAAGGATTTTTACAAACCAATAAATCTCTAAAATGCGACGCGATTCCTGCAATAAAATGATGTCCGTCAAAACCTTTTGAAAGTGTTTCGTTAAAATCAACCAATAACTGCGGAATGTTATTTTCCAACATCAAATCCGTAGCCTTGAAATAGATTTCATAGTCGAGCACATTCAAGTTTTCGGTTACGGCTTGTCGTGTCAATTGCTTTCCAGAAAAACTGACTACACGGTCAAAAATAGACAAGGCATCACGCATGGCACCATCGGCTTTTTGTGCAATAATGTGAAGTGCGTCATCGTCCGCTTCTACACCTTGACTTTCGGCGATATATTTTAAATACTCTTTCGCATCTTTCACGCCAATTCGTTTAAAATCGAAAATTTGGCATCGTGATAAAATGGTTGGAATTATTTTGTGCTTTTCGGTCGTTGCCAGAATGAAAATAGCATGTTTTGGCGGTTCTTCCAGTGTTTTCAGAAACGCGTTAAACGCAGCTTGCGACAACATGTGTACCTCATCAATAATGTACACTTTATAATTTCCTACTTGCGGCGGAATGCGCACTTGCTCAATCAAGCTTCGGATATCGTCTACCGAGTTGTTAGAAGCGGCATCCAATTCAAAAATATTGAACGCGAAATCTTCATCTGGATTCTCCGTACCATCTTGATTGATTTTTTTCGCTAGAATTCGCGCACAGGTAGTTTTTCCAACACCTCGCGGTCCGCAGAATAATAAGGCTTGTGCCAAATGATTACTTTGTATGGCATTTTCTAAGGTATTCGTAATCGCTTGTTGACCGACAACATCTTTGAATGTTTGCGGTCTGTACTTACGAGCTGATACAATGAAATGTTCCATAGAATTCGGGTAATCTTACGTGACAAATATAACAATACATATCTAATCAAACACAGGAAAACCATAGATAGTTGTCTCTTTTTATCAACAGTTTTTTGAGACGTTTCAAAGCAAAGATATTTTAAACAACATGCGCTTTATATGCAAACAAAACAGTACTTTTGCGGCAAGCAGGCTACCTTATCGCCGTGTGCCAAATCAAGTTTGGGACAAGGAGGAAAGTCCGAACACCATAGTGCATTGTAGCGGATAACATCCGTCCGTCGTGAGGCGAGGACCAGTGCAACAGAAAGTATGTACAGGTAATGCTGTAGTGAAATCAGGTAAACTCTACAAGGTGCAATGCCATGTATATGAGCGTTTGAGAGCGGCACGTTCGATGCTCAAGGGTAGGCAGTTAAAGATTGCTGGTAACAGTAATTTTAGATAAATGATAAGGCTCGACAGAATTCGGCTTATGGCCTGCTTTTTAAATGAAACTCAACTTTTAAAAGTTCAAAGAACATATTAAATGTTGTAAGTTGAATTTATTCCTTTGCAGGAAAGAATCTTCTTAATAGAAACAAAATTGAGCTAAAAAAGCACATATTTTTTTGAACTCCAATCAAGAAAAGCGCAAAGCGTGGATTACAAATTGAATTTATTCTTTCACTTGAAAGAATCTTTCTTGGTAAAGCAAGAAGTATTTTTGGATGGATTTTTTGGTTGAAATACCTTTTTTAATTTATAAAAAAAGAGAGAAATGTCTCGATTAAATTTGAAGAAAACTTAGTATTAACTTAATAATTCACATATGAAAAAATGATACAAATTCTTGACGATTTCTCTCCTTAAAATACTTTTATGTACTAACATTTAAATTTTAAGTTCATAAAATTTAAATAAACTAACTTATATTAATGATGTAAAAGTACTTCGATTTTCCTTAATCAAACATAAAAAACTGATAAGTTTTGTAAGGTAAAACCGTATTTTTTATTTTAACAAAACCAATATCCTGTTCTTGGATCATAACAATCAAAACAAGTTCCGTTTTGACATATTTGGTCAATAGTACAATCTGATTGTGATGAACATCTTTTAGGAGCTTTTCTTCCTCCTAAGATATTTTTTTGTGCAGATTTTGCTAACTCTTTCGTTCCTTGGAGTTTAAGAATGTTTTTTAACATGATTATAAGTTTTTGGTTAATAGGTAAATGTAAATAAACTAAGTATCAATTGCTTACGGTGAATCCGTAGTTGTGCTATAGTAATGTGGAAGATTTTTAATAATTTATAAGACAATTATTTTTTCAACAAAAAAACCACGCCGTAAAGCGTGGTTTTTTAGTATATTTTTTCAAGCGATTACTCTGCCATGGTGTGATACACATTTTGGACATCGTCATCTTCTTCTAGTTTCTCTAATAGCTTTTCAATATCAGCAGTTTGTTCTTCATCCAATGTTTTAGTGACTTGTGGAATGCGCTCAAAGCCAGAGGATAATATTTCAATTTCACGACTTTCCAATTCTTTCTGAATAGCTCCGTAACTTTCAAATGGCGCGTATAATAAAATGCCGTCATCATCCACAAAGACTTCTTCCACACCAAAATCGATAAATTCCAATTCGAGTTCTTCTACATCTTGTCCCTCGGCAGGAATTCGGAAGTTACACGTATGATCAAACATAAATTCTACCGAACCTGATGTTCCCAGACTTCCGTCACATTTATTGAAATAACTACGAACATTGGCTACCGTGCGGTTGTTGTTATCCGTTGCCGTTTCTACCAAAATTGCAATTCCGTGCGGACCGTATCCTTCAAATAATACTTCTTTATAGTTTTCCGTATTCTTATCAGACGCTTTCTTTATGGCACGCTCAATATTGTCTTTTGGCATGTTGGCAGCTTTCGCATTCTGAATTACCGCACGCAACCTAGAATTGGTTTCAGGACTAGGACCACCTTCTTTTACTGCCATTACAATATCCTTCCCAATTCGGGTAAAGGTTTTTGCCATTGCAGACCAACGTTTCATTTTTCGTGCTTTTCTAAATTCAAATGCTCTTCCCATTATGCGTGTCTTTTTTTAAATTTTTACAAATATATATGTTGTCTTACTCTTTTGGAATATGTCGGCTTAAAAATTTTGACGAAGCTTCATTCCATTGATTGATGATTTTCGTACGTTTTTTATTGAGCTCTTCGTTGGTTTTGTTAAAATCATTCACTGCTGTATTGTAATCGTTGACCATTTTGTTGTATTGGTCAATATCTTTTTGGGTACGATTTTTTGGTTTTTTCTTGTCAATCGCTTCTTTGATGGCTGTAAATTTTTCATTCAACAAGAAGAATTCCAGTAATTTTGGCATTTCGTTTTGGGTTTCTTCTAAGTAAAATTCCAATGCTTTTTTTGTAGCTTTTATAAGAGAAGCATCTTCTTTATAGATAGCAACCGTGTCCAAATCTTGCATGCCTTCTTTGGCAAAATTTTGCAACGCATTCAAATTTTGCTGCATTGCGCTGATGTCTCCTTTTGACAAACCATTGAGCAGAAACGTTTCTTGAATATTGCTTTTAAAAAATACCAAATACACATCGTTTCGATGATCAAAAACTTTGTTAGAGATTTTCATCTTTTTCCCCAATTCTGTTTCTGATTCTATTAATTGAATATTATTCCTAGCTGCATACGCTTCCAATGCTTTTTCGTACGATTCTTGCGCTTGTTGCATGCGCTCGTCTACTTTTTTTTGCGCCAAAATATAGGCTTCCATAAAGTCGTACGATTGCTCCGCAACTTCTTTCATATCTACAATTTTGGCATAATCATTTTTTAAAATATTCATGCGCAACTCCATATAGTCCAACACTTGTGCTTTGTAGGCATCTTCACCTTCAAACGGTTTGGCCTTTTTTATAGTAATCATAGCGCGCTCTACTGATTTAATCAAGCGTTTTCGGTCACCTTCAATTCTGCGAGCACTTTTGCTGTGCGCCACCGATTTGGTGTATTTCCACATGCTTTTGCTAATCTTCGTGTTTTCTTTCCCGATAAAGGTCAAATAGGCGTTTGGCGTTTTAAAAGTTTGCGCAGTCGTTGTTTGTAGCGTACACACACAAATCAGTACGAAAAGTGTTTTAAAGTAAGATAATTTCATGTTTTTTATTTGGATAGTTGTTGTATGTAATCTGAAAGAATGCGATATGTTTCTTCAATTTCATGGTCGGTTTGAATACTTTTTATCGCATACGAATTCTCTTTGGCTTTGTTTTTATTATAGGCTAAAATTTCTTTGTAATCTTCCAAATTCACCACTTCAAAAGTATCATGCTCCATTTCAATAGCATCCGATTTTTCAAAAATGGCATTAAAGCGATTCAAATCGTCTTCAATTCCTTTCACAGTTAGCGGCATTTCACGTTCGCTTTGTAAATACGAAAGTAAATTTTTGTTGATTTCTTGAATGGTGAGGGAAGCTTTGTTTTTTTGAAGTCTAGCAAAACTTCGTGCACGCAAGTCGTCGTAATTTGCAGCTTCAGGAATTTTAAAATAGACGTTTTTTTGAATGGTATCACTCACAATAACATTTGGATTTTCACTTTCACCATCTTCAATGCCCGTTAGTAAACTTGGAAATTCAATATCTGGAACAATCCCAATAGCTTGATGCGAATTGCCTTTAAAACCATACATTTTTTCAATCGTGATGCGCAAAAAACCTTCTTCACTTTGTAACGGCATAATTTGTTGAATAGTTCCTTTTCCGTACGTTTTACTTCCCACAATAATCGCGCGGTTATGATCGCGCAACGCCGCTGCAATAAATTCGGAAGCTGAGGCACTTTCATGATTAATCAAAATTACCAACGGTTTGGTAAATAGCGTACCACGATTCAAGTCTTTTACAATGGTTTTATTGTTTTTTTGGTCGCGATAAATTCCAATGGGACCTTTGTCTATAAACATTCCCGCCAAATCGATGGCTTGTTTCATAGAGCCGCCGCCGTTTCCGCGCAAATCTAAAATCAGTCCGTCAATATCGACAGCATTGAGTTTGAACAATTCTTTGGCAATATCATTGGCGCTTCCAAAGCCAAAATCCATGTTGGTATAAAAACTCGGCAATGAAATATAACCAATGTTTTGCTTACCTTTTAGAATAAAACTATTGACCGCATTTTCTTCAATTTTTAAATTTTCTTTGCGTAAAACGACTGTTTTGTTGAGATTTTTATCGGTTAAAAAATGGATAGTAATGGTTTTATGATTTTCTTCGTTAATGAAGTCGTACAAACTCACCAACGAAAGACAAGTGGTGTTGATTTCGGTATCGTTTGCTTCTAGTGATAACACCAAATCGCCCGCGTTGATTTCTTTTTCTTTCCAAGCAGTACTTCCCGTTTGCAAACCTGCAACCACAATTTTTCCATCGCTGTTTTTCGAAAACCATACACCAATAGAGCTTGTTTCTGTGCCAATGGAATTCATGAAATTTGTATTGTCAGTTGGGTCAAAAAAGCTGCTGTGCGGATCAAAATAGGAGCAAACCACATCTAAAAAAGTCGTTTCTACATGCGCTTGTAATCCGTTGACAACTTGAAGCTTGTCTACAATAAAACACTTGTTTTCTGAAATCACCTTTTGTTTGAGCTGCGCTTTTATCTTAGGGAAATTAGAAGGTTCGCTCAGCGATAAATAATCGCGAATCATGTCTATTCGAATCTTTTTAGACCAACGTTTTTGAAGTGTTTTTTGAGTTTTAGAAAATGTTGATTTTTCTTTGAAATTTCCATAATACACACTGTCTTTTCCAGAAAAATCGAGTGTGGCTTTTTCCAGTTGTTCAATGGTTTCTTTCGTTTGCTTTAAGTGTTTTTCATAAAAAGCGGTGAATTCATTAATAAAATCACATTCACCATTTAGCAAATAATCATCAAGTTTATCTTTTAAAGGCGCTAGCGATTCAATAGCTGCTTTCGAGTAAAGCAAACGCCGACTATCGAGTCGCTCCAATAAAGTGTTAAAAACATAGTTGGAAAATGCATCATCAATTGTTTTGGGTTTGTAATGATGCTCCTCAAGCATTGTTAAAACTAAGCGCGATTTAGTACAAAAAGAAGAATCAATTTGTGCAAAGGTGGAAGTTGCCACAAAGAGCAACAGGAAACGAAAAATAGTGTGCATGAATGCGAATAGAATTTGTAGTAACGTTAGTGTACGAATTTAGCAAATCTTTTGCTTTTTTCGTAGGAAAGTGAGTCGAAAATATGTTCGTGAATAATTCTTAATTATTCTTTCATCTTTCCAGAAATATATTCCAGCGTTTCCTGATTGGTGGTTGCTAAATGTTTTGGAAGTTTGTTGTCTTTTGGCAATACAGCTAAAAAGCGATCAAAGTTGGACGTATATACGTTTTTGAAGAGCGGCTTTTCAACATTCAAACTTTTTAAAATCTCCGTAAAAAAATCTTCATGATGAATTAAATCTTCTGCACCTAAGTGAAAAATTCCACTTTTACGACGATTAATCATGTAGTGAATTTGTTGCGTGAGTTTTCTATCGGAAATCGTATTCATCACCAAATGCGGAAAGACTTCAATTGGAATTTTTTCTTTCAAACATTGCTTTATTTCCAGAATTCGAGGCGAATTGTGCCCAAAAACCATCGGTAAGCGAATAATGGCATATTTTTTCTGCGGCAAACGCATCAACATATTCTCAATGCGAATTTTAAGTTTTCCGTAAATACTTTCCGAAAGCGTTTTATCGTATTCGTACGACGGATAACTGCTATACGCATCAAACACATTGGCAGACGACAAAAAGAACAGTTTACATGGTTTTGTTTTGATGTATTCGGTTAAATACACATGCGCTTCAATTTGTGCGGCAAAATCGCCTCGCAAGGCAGAAATAATAATCGTAGGTTGAATTTGCGTCACAATTTCGTCAATACCATCATAATCCAAATCGTAGCGAATGAAATGCTGATTTTTAGCGAAGGATTTGTTGTTGTAAAAAGTGCCGTACACATCAAAATAGGAGCAAAGCTCTTTATAAATCGCCTGACCTATATAGCCGCTTGCTCCTAATATTAATATTCTGTTCAAAAGTTGTTTTTATTATTTTTTGTAAAAAGGAAGTTTGATGATTTTGGCAGGCACTCTATTTTTACGAATTTGAATGTAAATCGTATTTTCTACATCTGCATAAGACGTTGGTACATAGCCCATTCCGATTCCTTTTTTGATAGAAGGCGACATGGTTCCAGAAGTTACCATTCCCAACGGATTTCCTTCAATATCGACAATATCATATCCATGACGCGGAATGCCACGCTCTTGCATTTCAAAGGCAACTAACTTACGCGTAGTTCCCATTTTTTTCTGTGTTTCCAAATATTCACGGTTGGAAAAGTGTTTGGTAAATTTGGTAATCCAACTCAACCCAGCTTCAATTGGAGACGTTGTTTCATCAATATCATTTCCGTACAAACAATACCCCATTTCCAGACGAAGTGTATCTCTTGCTGCCAATCCGATAGGTTTGATGCCGTAATCAGCACCTGCTTCCATGACTTTGTTCCAAATGTGGACTACATCTTCGTTTTTACAGTAAATTTCAAATCCGCCAGAACCAGTATAGCCTGTTGCTGATATGATTACATTGTCAACTCCCGCAAATTTTTCGATGCTAAAAGTGTAATATTTTAAATTCACTAAATCCACTTCAGTAAGTGATTGCATCGCTTCTGCGGCTTTTGGTCCTTGAATGGCTAACAGCGAATATTCTTCAGAAACATCTTCCAAAATAGCACCGACATCGTTTTGACTTGTAATCCAGTTCCAGTCTTTTTGAATGTTTGCAGCGTTTACGACCAACAAATATTTTTCTTCATTGATTCGGTAAATAATCAAATCGTCAATAATTCCGCCTGTCGCGTTAGGCATACAGCTATATTGCGCTTTTCCATCTTTCAATTTGGCAGCATCATTGGTGCTAATTTTTTGAATCAATGCTAAGGCATTTGGACCTGTAATTAAAAATTCGCCCATGTGACTTACGTCAAAAACGCCCACGCCGTTACGAACTGTTTCGTGTTCAATATTAACACCTTCGTACTGTACAGGCATGTTATATCCTGCAAAAGGAACCATTTTTGCGCCTAATGCTTCATGAGTTTTGGTTAGAGCTGTATCCTTCATCTGTGATTTTCTTAAATTGTTTGCGAATTTATGAAAAATCAGCCTAAATGAATGAGGAATTTTTAGTTGTTTCTTGTTTTTTAATCGCTTTTTAGGATTTTCACAAATTTGGGCGATTTTGATAGTTTTTTAGTTGTGATAGTTTATTGATTTTAAGATTTATGAGTTTAGTAGCTGTTATGTATTCAAAAACTTCTTTAAATCCTCATAAGAGCTAATTTGCAAGGCATGTTTTTCTTTGTGCATGATTTCTTGAATTTGTGGCGGAATGTCCAGTTGTATGTCTAAAGTTGATTCTACCGTTGGTAAAAATTTGACAGGATGTGCGGTTTCTAGAAAAACGCCGTACGTGTCTTTTAAATCGTGTTGCTTTAACCCCAAATATCCAACGGCACCATGCGGATCGGCAATGTACTTGTATTGATGGTAGATGTTTTTCATAGCAACTTTTGTTTCCGCATCCGTAAAACTATAGGATGAAAAATGTTGTTTGATGGTTTTCAAATCATTTCCATACAACTCTTGGATACGTACAAAATTACTCGGATTCCCAACATCCATTGCGTTGGAAATTGTTGCAATCGATTTTTGTGGCGAATATTCACCGCTTTGCAAATAGTTAGAAACTGTATCATTTACATTGGTCGCTGCAATAAAATGCTGAATCGGTAATCCTAGTTTTTGCGCCATAATACCTGCACAAATATTCCCAAAATTTCCACTTGGTACAGAGAATACGATGTTTTTGTGTTGCTTGTGTAATGCTTTGTACGCAAAGAAAAAGTAAAACATTTGCGGCAACCAACGCGCAATATTGATGGAATTTGCAGAGGTTAGTGTACGTTCAATTTCTTCATCTAGGAAAGCAGTTTTTACCATTTCTTGACAATCATCAAACACACCATCTACTTCCAAAGCAGTAATATTTTGTCCTAAGGTTGTTAATTGTTTTTCTTGAATATCGCTGACTTTTCCACTTGGATAGAGAATTACGACATCCACACCTTTTACACTTAAAAAACCGTTTGCAACAGCGCCACCAGTATCACCTGAAGTGGCAACTAATACCGTAACTTTTTCTTCTTTATCACGATTAAAATAACCCAAACAACGCGCCATGAATCTCGCACCAACGTCTTTAAATGCCATCGTTGGACCGTGAAATAATTCGAGTGTTCCAATATTTTCTTCAACCGACACCACGGGAAAGTCAAAACTCAGCGTTTCCGCGATGATTTCTTTTAAAACAGCATTCGGAATATCATCACCAACAAACTGTTGAATAGCTTCAAAGGCAATTTCTTCATGTGAATAGTTGTCAATATTTTTGATAAAATTTTCCGATAAAGGCGTGATGTTTTCAGGGAAATAAATACCACGATCAGGCGCCAATCCTCTGATAACAGCTTCTTCGAACGAAACTTTTGGTGCTTTATGATGTAGACTGTAATAATTCATTTTTTTATTTTTTTTGCTGGTTGCTGGTTGCTGGTTGTTTGTTGTTCGTGTTTTGTTGTATATTATTAAAGCCTTCACTTTTATATGTGAAATTTATCATTTTACATTTGGTGTTTCATAGTACTTCTCGATACTAAATTTCTTCGAAATTTCACTCGAAGTGACGTTCTAGTTTCGAATAGTTTTTTGAATTTTTATTCAACATTCAACATTTGTCATATCGAGCGCAGTCGAGATACAACATTCAACATTCAACAACTCGACAACCATTCGTATTTATTTTAGACACATGAATATCGTAATCGATGTGTAATTTTTTATAGGTTTCAGACATAGATTTTGCTACGTTTTGAGCCATTTCTTCTCCTTTGCTCAATGCAAAAATAGACGGTCCAGAGCCTGAAATCCCTGCGCCCAACGCGCCTGCTTGAATAGCATTTGCTTTTACCTCATCAAAACCAGGAATTAAGATAGCACGTAATGGTTCTACGATTTCGTCGTGCAATGATCTGCTGATTAAATCATAGTCGGATGTGTACAAACCGCTAATCAATCCGCCGAGATTTCCAATTTGTATGATGGATTCTTTCAGCGTGATTTTTTGTTTTAATACCGAACGCGAATCGGACGTTTTTACTTCAATTTGCGGATGAATGACCGTAGCGTACAATTCGTCAGGTGTTGGAATTTTGATAATGTCTAGCGGTTCATAGCTTCGTACTAAAGTAAATCCACCAAGTAATGCGGGCGCTACGTTATCAGCATGTGCGGTTCCGCTAGCTAATTTTTCGCCTTCCATAGCAAAGGGTACTAATTCTTTGGCAGAAAAAGGTTTTCCTAATAATTCGTTCATTGCCCAAACGGTTCCTGCTGAACTCGCCGCACTGCTTCCAATACCACTTCCAGCCTTGATGTTTTTGTAGATTTCAATTTCAAAACCGTGATTAAGATTGAGCTTTTCTAACATTGCCAAACCTGCAATACCCGCCACATTTTTTTCAGTTTCAAGTGGTAAATCTTGTCCGACAAGCCTTGAAATCGTAATTCCTTTCTCAGATGTTTTCCGAATAATCATTTCGTCGCCAACTGTGTCTAAGCAAAGTCCAAGGACATCAAAGCCACAGGAAACATTGGCTATTGTTGCGGGTGCAAATATTTTGAGTTGGTTCATTTTTTTCTGGTTGTTTTTTGTTCTTTGTTTTTCGTTGTTTGTGGGGTTGTTGATTTTACATTTTGAGTTTTAAAGTACTTCTCGATACTATTTTTCCTTTCATTTCGACAAGCTCAATGTGCAGGAAAAATACTCGAAGTGACGTTTGGCTTTTTATTGAAAAATTCAAAGATTGAAAGATTAAAAAAACTAATTTTATTCAACATTTGTCATATCGAGCGCAGTCGAGATACAACATTCTAAAACTTCCCAATTCGTATCACATCGGCAAAAATACCAGAAGCAGTTACTTCTGCACCTGCGCCTGCGCCTTTAATGAGTAATGGTTGCGCTACATAACGGTCGGTAAAGAATAATACAATATTGTCGCTTCCTTCCAAATTGTAAAAAGGATGATCTGATGGAATGTGTTGCAATCCTACTTTGGCTTTCCCGTCTTCAAAAGTTGCGACGTATTTTAGGCGACAATCTTTGTCATTGGCTTCTTTAAAAATTTGCTGAAAGTGTGCTTCATGTGTTTTCAAGGAAGTGTAAAAGTCTTCGTTAGTGTCAGTTTCTAAAGTTTCTTTTGGTAAGAATGAATTGTTTTCAATATCATCCAACTCCAAAATATATCCACTTTCGCGTGCGAGAATGAGAATTTTTCGTGCAACATCGACACCACTTAAATCAATTTTTGGATCAGGTTCCGTGTAACCTTCTTTTTGCGCTTGTAAAACCACATCGTGAAAGGTGTTTTCGTTGCTGAAATTATTAAACACAAAGTTTAAACTTCCTGATAAAACTGCTTGTATTTTGTGAATTCGATCTCCAGAAGCGATTAAATTTTTTAAAGTGTCAATAATTGGCAATCCTGCACCAACATTGGTTTCAAACAAAAATGGCGCATTGTATTTTTGCGAAATTTGTTTTAAATGCTGATAATTTCCATATTCGGAAGCACAGGCAATTTTGTTGCAAGTAACGACTGAAATGTTGTGTTGAAGATACTGTCCGTAGATTTTAGAAACTTCGTGACTCGCCGTAATGTCGATAAAGATACTGTTGCGCAAGTTGAGCGATTTTACTTGTTCACGAAATTTTTCCAAATCGGCTTTGACGCCTTTACTGAGCAGCGTTTTCCATTTATCTAAATTGATTCCTTCTTCTTCAAACAGCATTGTTCTTGAGTTTGAAATTCCGATAACACGAATGTTGAGTTTGAGTTGTTCGCGTAAGTATTTTTGCTGTTGTTGCAATTGCGCTAAGAAACGTTCGCCCACATTTCCAACGCCCGTTACAAATAAATTGAGTTGTTTTACTTTTTCTTCAAAGAATTCTTCGTGTAGTGCGTTGAGTGCTTTTTTGGCATCTTCACTATTGATAACGGCAGAAATATTTTTTTCAGAAGCTCCTTGTGCAATGGCGCGAATGTTTACGTTGTTTTTTCCGAGCATGCTAAACATTTTCCCACTCAAACCTTGGTGATTTTTCATGTTTTCGCCTACCAACGCAATGATGGCTAATTGTTGCTCCACCAAAATCGGATCTACTTTTCCAGAAGCAATTTCGTAAGCAAAAGTTTCATCAATGGCAATTTTAGCTTTGGAAGCTTCTTTGTCGTTGATTCCGATACAGATAGAATGCTCCGATGAAGCTTGCGTAATGAGGATGATATTGATTTGTTCTGCTAATAAGGTTTCAAACAAACGCTTTGAAAAGCCTGGAATCCCAATCATTCCGCTTCCTTCCAGCGTAAGCAGTGAAATATTTTCAATATAACTAATACCTTTTACGGCGCGCTGTTTGCCATTAGGATTTTTAGAAATACGTGTCCCTTCTTGCTCAGGTTTAAAGGTGTTTTTGACCAAAATAGGAATTTCCTTGTGGAGCACAGGTTGAATGGTTGGCGGATAAATTACTTTCGCACCAAAGTGTGACAATTCCATCGCTTCTTGATAGGAAATATGTGGAATCGGCGTCGCCTGTTTAACAATACGAGGATTTGCCGTGTACATTCCGCTAACGTCTGTCCAAATTTGCAATTCTTTAGCATCCACAGCCGCTGCAATAATGGCAGCTGTATAGTCAGAACCGCCACGACCAAGCGTTGTTGTTTCTCCTTTTTCCGTTGCTGCGATAAATCCTGGTAGAATCACAATTTGTTTGTCATTTGCTTTAAAAAAGGTACGACAGTTTTCTTGGGTAACTTTCATCAGTACTTGTGCCGTTTCGTAACTTTCAGTCGTAATTATTAACTCGCGACTGTCTTTGTAAACGCTATTTAATTGACGACTTGCCATGACTTCCGAAATGATGAAAGACGACAATAACTCACCAAAACTTGCAATGGTTGCTAAGGTTTTCGATGTCAATTCGCGCAGCAAATAACAACCTTCGTATAAAGTTTCTAAATAATTCAATAAGCGTTTTGTGTGACTGATAATAGCACTTTGCTCCGTTACAGGAATCAAATCTTTGACTACTTGAATGTGTCTGTTCTCAATTTCTTTCAGTAATGATTTGTAATATTCGTCTTTAACGGCTGCCAATTCTGCAGTCTTTAACAGCATGTTTGTGGTGTTGCCAAAAGCAGAAACTACTACAGCAATGTTGTCTTTTTGAGAAGCTTTGGAAATGATATCAATGACCAAATTTATATTTTGCGCATTGGCGACAGAAGTACCGCCAAATTTGAGTACGTTCATGAGTTTTGTTTTGAATGGTTAATCGGTAATGTTATGTTTTTTAGAAAAATGTGTATATAAATACCTGCTGATTGTATAAATTAAACCCCAAAAGGGGTTGTAGTAGCAACCGTTACAGTGATAATAATCGCTGTAATATGTGTTGATGTAGAAATATTTGTTGCTACTAATTGCATGTGTATCGTATGATGTTATTCAAAAGTATTACTTTTATGACCATAAACAAATTATATAGTTATTTTTCACGGATTGCTAGTGAAAAACGTTTTTCTTTAAAAATGCATTAAAAAAGTATCGCTAATTGTAAAGAATTTCATTAAATGTGTAATGCTTTGCACTAATTTAACCCTACATGAAAATATATTCAGCCGCACAAATTTACGAAGCCATCAATCAAACGATTGAAAAGAATCAAATTACCTCCAATGATTTAATGGAATTTGCAGGAACACAAATTTTTAATTGGTTCCATACGCGCATGCAAGGCGCGCAAGTTCCTATTCATATTTATTGTGGAATTGGAAATAATGGCGGCTGCGGATTGGTTTTGGGGCGACAATTACTACATCACGGTTACAATGTGCATATCTATATAGTGAACTTTAGTACCAAGCGAACGAAAGATTTTTTAATCAATTATGACCGAATTAAAGAATTTAAAGTATGGCCGCGTTTGTTGAATTCGGGAGAAGAATTTCCTGAAATGCACAGAGATGATATTATTGTGGATGCCATTTTTGGTATTGGATTGAATCGTGAAACGTCTGATTGGGTAAAGGATGTAATCAAATATATCAATGCATCAGAAGCGTACACAGTTTCGTTGGATGTTCCTTCAGGATTGTATCCCGATCACGGTCCTGAAGATAAAGAAGCGGTGATTGAAAGCAATTACACATTAACGAGTCAAGCACCAAAATTGAGTTTTTTCTTGCCAGAAACAGGCATTTACATGCAACAATGGGAAGCGATTGATATTGGACTCGACCAAGAATATTTGC
Source organism: Kordia periserrulae (assembly GCF_003054265.1). Taxonomy (GTDB): domain Bacteria; phylum Bacteroidota; class Bacteroidia; order Flavobacteriales; family Flavobacteriaceae; genus Kordia; species Kordia periserrulae. Next base: position 115,157 of record NZ_QBKT01000002.1, read on the forward strand.
GTACGACAGAAACAGAAGTGCAACTCATTGATAAGTTTGAAGTATTGCCACTGTACATTCCACGAGAAAAATATGTACACAAAGGCTCATATGGTCACAGTTTAATTATAGGAGGAAGTCACGGAAAAATTGGCGCGGTTACTTTGGCAAGTTCAGCGTGTTTACGCGTCGGAGCAGGATTAGTTACTGCATATATTCCTGCATGCGGCTATCAAATTGTACAAACTTCATTGCCAGAAGCCATGGTGCTTTGTGATGCGAATGAAAAGCATATTTCAGACATTTCCTTTGAGATAGAACCCAAAGCGATTGGAATTGGTGTTGGTTTGGGAACAGAAAAGATGACAGTAAAAGCATTGGAAGGATTTTTAAAACAAAACACACATCCGTTGGTAGTGGATGCAGACGCATTGAATATGCTTGCGGCGAATCCGAAATTATTAAAACTCATACCGAAACATGCTATTTTTACGCCACATCCGAAGGAATTGGAGCGTTTGATAGGCGCGTGGGAAGACGATTTTGGCAAACTAGCCAAAGCCAAAGCATTCGCTAAAAAGTACAATATCATCATCATCATCAAAGGAGCGCACACCATTACTATTTACGATTCGTATGTGTATATCAATAATACAGGAAATCCAGGTATGGCAACAGCGGGAAGTGGTGATGTGTTGACCGGAATGCTCACAGGATTGCTTTCACAAGGATACGAACCGCTAAAAGCAGCACTTTTTGGGGTGTATTTGCATGGAAAAGCAGGTGATATTGCCTTATCTGGCTTGGGATATCAGGCGTTGATTGCGAGCGATATTGTAGATTTTATTGGTGACGCCTATTTGGATTTATTCAAGCAACCTGAGGAACCATCTGCGGAAGCGGAAGAATAACTAAAAGAAGTAAAACAAAAAACGCTTTAGAGTCTTCTAAAGCGTTTTTTTATGATGTTAAGTGAATGATTATATTTTCAATTCGTCAAATAATTCTACTAGTTTAGGATTGGAAGGTCTTGGCGCATCTGGACTTACGATTTTTCCTTCTGGGTCTACTAAAATAAATCTTGGAATTCCATTAATTTTATAAGCAGTTATAAAATCAGATTTCCAGCCGTTAGGAGCAAATATTTGAATTCCACCTAATTCTTTGTCTTTAATCATAGCTTTCCAGCTTTCTTTTGCTTTTTCCCATGATCCACCATGCGCTCTGTCATCATCAATAGAAAGGCTTACAAACTGAATGTTTTTATCGTGATATTTTTTTTCCAACTTTTTAAGCGAAGGGATTTCAGCTTTACATGGACCACACCAAGTCGCCCACACATCAATATATACATACTTTCCTTTTAAATCATCTAATGAAGTTTTTGAACCATCATAGTTTTCATAGCCTTCAAATGCTGGTGACACTTTTCCTCTTGGAAGTTCTTTTTTAAGAGCGATTGATGCACCTGCATATTGCTTGTACATGCCCAACATAGGTTCTACATCTTTAAGTTTTAAAGCAATAATTGTACTGTCAACTTCTTTTTTGGAATTGTAAAACTCTTTAAGATCTTTGGTGATTTTTTCAATTTCTTTTTCAAGTCCTGTAGAGTCAAGACTCGTTAAGAAATCCATATCTAACATTTTTTCAGTTTTCAATGCATCTTCGGCTAAGAAATTACTGTGAATAGCTCCTTTTCCAGTATATTTTATTGTTTCATCAAACATCTTGGTATTTAAAGTTAGATTTAAATCAAAATCATTTTCTAAATAAATACCAGTACTTTCTGAACCATCTGATAGATAAAAGATACCTTTTTCAACTTTTAATGTATCTTTAAAAGTACCATCTTCATTTACTTTTATTGTTTTTGAATAGGTTCTAGAGCGTATGGTAAGCGAATCACTGTTTTTATTTTCTATTTTTCCAGATAGTGTTACATAATCTTTCGGTGCTTCTGGCTCACTTTCACACGAAACAATTGCCAACGCGGCAACGAGTAGCAGTAATTTTTTCATTTTTTGATATTTAATTTTCTCAAATGTACTAGATTCTTTATTCAATCAATAAATTATTAACAATTATTTGTTTTATACGAATTGAATTTTGACTTTTGAAAGATAATTTGATTACACCGTCATGATACACCATATAAGCTCAAAAACGCTCGACATTAGTATTATTCAAGATATTTTACATTCCGATACACAATTGGCTTTATCTGCGGAAGCTGTCGAAAAAATTAGTGCTTGTCGCGAATATTTAGACCAGCGTTTACAAAACCAAAAAACACCTATTTATGGTATTAATACAGGATTTGGTTCGTTGTGTAATGTGAAGATTTCTGAAGAGCATTTGTCGAAATTACAAGAAAATTTAGTGACTTCCCACGCATGTGGTACAGGCGAGCGCGTTCCCAAAGATATGATACGTTTGATGCTGTTGCTAAAAGTACAATCGTTGAGTTATGGACATTCAGGTGTGCAATTGGAAACCGTACAACGCTTGATTGATTTTTACAATCACGATATTTTGCCTGTGGTTTTTGAACAAGGTTCGCTTGGTGCTTCGGGTGATTTGGCTCCGTTGGCGCATTTGGCATTGCCATTGTTGGGAAAAGGAACGGTGTATTATAAAGACAAAGAAATTACCGCAGCAGAAGTCTTGGAAAAGTTTGATTGGCAACCAATTCAGCTAAAAGCCAAGGAAGGTTTAGCGTTGTTGAACGGAACGCAATTTATGAGTGCGTATGGCGTTTTTTCGTTGTTAAAAGCGTATAAATTATCGTATTTAGCAGATTTTTTCGCAGCGATTTCACTCGAAGCTTTTGATGGCAGAATTGAACCTTTTAGTGATTTAATTCACCTCATTCGTCCGCACAACGGGCAATTGCAAACGGCAAAACGTATTCGAGAGTTTGTGGAAGGCAGCGAATTGATTTCGCAAGAAAAGAAACATGTACAAGATCCGTATTCGTTTCGTTGTGTGCCACAAGTACATGGCGCTACCAAAGATACGTTGGCGTTTATTCGGAAAACATTTGAGACCGAAATCAATGCTGTTACCGACAATCCGAATATTTTTATTGCAGAAGATGAAATTATTTCTGGAGGAAATTTTCACGGACAACCGTTGGCATTGGCACTCGATTATTTAGCAATTGCCATGGCGGAACTGGGAAATATTTCGGAGCGAAGAACCTTTCAATTGGTTTCTGGCTTGCGCGAATTACCCGCATTTTTAGTCAACAACCCTGGATTGAATTCTGGGTTTATGATTCCGCAGTATACCGCAGCAAGTATCGTGAGTCAAAACAAGCAATATGCAACGCCAGCCAGTATTGATTCCATTGTATCTTCTAACGGACAGGAAGATCATGTAAGTATGGGCGCAAATGCAGCTACCAAAGCGATTCGAGTTATTGATAATGTAGAACGCGTATTGGCGATTGAATTATTGAACGCTTCGCAAGCATTGGTGTTTAGAGAGCCGCTAAAAAGTTCTGAATTTATAGAGTCGTTTTTAAAAGTGTATCGTGCCGAAGTTCCTTTTGTAGATGAAGATAGAGAGTTGCATATTGCGATTAATGATACCATATCATTTTTACAACATACTGTGATAGAGAATGTGGTGCTTTTTGGCTAGTATATTGAATCTACATAATAAATAGACTATATTTTGAATGCACCAATTGATATTTTATCTCTAACTAAAATAATCGAGGAAATTAATTCGCTTGATTTTTTTGATGAGGTTGAAAGTAAGGTCATTCTTTTTGATGAAACAAGCCATCAAGCTAAAGAAATTTCTACAAGAAAGTATAGCGATTTGGTTATCGAAATACGAATTAGACAAGGAGAAATTGTACATTTTAACCACTATTTAGATAAAAAATTTGGGAATGAGTTTGTAGCTATCTGGGAAAAAGAAATTTTAAATCGTGGTTTAGAACATTCGGTATCCAATTTAATGGACGAAATAGTTGAAGATTATAAAACTATCAAATTTGGAATACCAAAATATACCGACATAGAACAGATAGTTAAAAGTTTGTATGTTTTTCAAATAGTGACCAAAACAATTTTAAGAAATGGAAAACTTCCCATGTCATTATGGAATGAGAATCATCCAAAATTTGGTAGCTGGAAGAAATATTTTACAATACATCCCATTGTAGCAGGAATGATAGATGCTATGATAGATGAAATTACTAAAATACCAGTAGCAATTTCTGTGCTTTATGAAATCGCATATATTGAAACTACAGAACAATTAATGCTTGATCGTTTTTTTAATTTAGAAGTAAATAAGAAGGCGATTGAAATGTATCAAGAAGAAGAGCAAATGAGTCGTGTTGAAAGTGAATACAAAGCAGGAAAAGTGTTTATTTCTGTTGGACTTTTACTAGGAAATAAAGAAGAGTGATTTTACAAGCACGACATTGCCCAAGCAATGGCTTCTGTTTGTGTTTTGAAAATATGCATCGGTTTGTTGAAAAAATGCTTTTCAATCTTCACATTGTGATTGTCTATAAATTTGTCAGAAACGATGGCGATGGCTTTTAAATTTTCAATTTCAAAAACTTTTAAATACACCATTGGGTCAACGGCATACGAGTTTTTACGAACCGTAATGTAAGCAAATGATTTGGTTGGAAAGTGTTTGCGTGCAATGACAATCAATTCGCTGGCAGTTTCATGATTCATCGTAACTCCTTCGTTAATTTCTGCTTTTAAATAGGCATCATAAATTTCTACTTCACCTACTGGTAAAGTATATTTTTTAACGTAAGAGTTGCTATTTCCATTTGCTACATGCATCTTAAGGCTTTTACTAAAGATAGTATTTTTAATTGCCATCAACTAAAAAATTAGATGAACTGCGCAAAAGTAGCAAGTTTTGAGCTTTTTCTTGTTAAAAAAGCGGATTACTGTCATTTATTTTCCGATGTATCTGAAAAAGAGATTTTAGAAGTGTTTAACGGAGTCAGTGTGTCAAGCCAATTGACAGCAGCATTTAGCGTTGTAAAAAGTTCAAAACGACCTTTATAGAGTGCTTTTTCAACTCGTGCATTAAGGGAAGAAAATTTTTGATCAGAAACAATGGCAATTCCTTTAAGTAGTCCACCTTCGGGAAGTACAGCATAAATTTGAGGATCAATAGAGTAGGAGTTTTTCCTGTAAGAAATATAGCCAAAAGGTTCAGAGTAGTTCTCTTTGAAAAATTCAAAATAAGACTGTAAAGTTTCACAAGAAATATGAACTCCTTCAAGCACTTCTCCTATGATTAAATCATTGTAGAAATATAAATTTCCTTCGTCGAAATTGTATATTTTTTTTAACTTTTTTCCTGTAATATTCATAATTGGTAGATTATTTGAAGCAAAGTTAGAAAGCGCAATTTTAGATATACATTATTCACAGTTACCCTTATTTTTTTTAGATAAACGACTGTTTTTTATCTTTTAAACGCACGAAAAAGTGTAAAAAAAGAAAATCCTGCTTTCTGAGAAAACAGGATTTTATAATTTCTGATAATGAATTACTTACGATTCTGTTGGCTTTTCAGCTTTTTCAATCTTGATAGTTAATTCATCATTATCTTCGTCCAAATCCATGAAAATTTTGTCACCTTCATGAATTTTTGAGGTAATGATTTCTTCAGCAAGCGCATCTTCAATATACTTTTGAATGGCTCTTTTTAGCGGTCTTGCACCGTATTGTTTGTCAAAACCTTTGTCAGCGATATAATCTTTTGCTTTATCACTTAGCAGCAAATCGTAGCCTAAACCTTTGATTCGAGCATACAACTTCGCAATTTCGATATCAATAATTTTGTGAATGTCTTCACGCTCAAGCGAGTTGAAGATAACCACATCGTCGATTCTATTTAAGAACTCTGGAGCAAACGCTTTTTTCAAAGCATTTTCAATCACACCTTTTGCGTGGTCATCTGCTTGTGTTTTCTTCGCAGCCGTTCCAAAACCAACACCAGCACCAAAGTCTTTCAACTTACGCGCACCAATATTTGATGTCATGATGATGATACTATTTCTAAAGTCAATTTTACGACCTAGACTGTCCGTTAAATAACCGTCATCCAACACTTGTAACAACATATTGAACACATCTGGATGCGCTTTTTCAACCTCATCTAATAATATAACTGCATACGGTTTTCTACGAACTTTTTCTGTTAATTGTCCACCTTCTTCATATCCAACATATCCTGGAGGCGCACCTACTAAACGTGAAATGGCGAATTTTTCCATGTATTCACTCATGTCAATTCGGATCAATGCTTCTTCGGAATCGAATAATTCACGCGCCAATACTTTTGCTAACTGCGTTTTACCAACTCCAGTTTGTCCTAAAAAGATAAATGAACCAATTGGCTTATTTGGGTCTTTAAGTCCCGCACGGTTACGCTGAATGGCTTTTACAACCTTTCCAACCGCTTCATCTTGACCGATAACTTTTCCTTTAATCAATTCAGGAAGTTGTGCCAATTTGTTGCTTTCCGTTTGTGCAATTCTATTTACAGGAATTCCAGTCATCATAGAAACAACATCTGCTACATTATCTTCATCAACCGTTTCTTTATGCTGTTTGGATTCTTCTTCCCACTTTTCTTGTGAAATTGCCAATTCTTTCTCCAAACGTTTTTCGTCGTCTCTTAATTTAGCAGCTTCTTCATATTTCTGTTTTTTCACGACAGAATTTTTCAATTCGCGCACTTCTTCTAATTGACGTTCCAAATCTAAAATTTGTTTTGGTACATCAATATTCGTAATGTGAACGCGTGAACCTGCTTCGTCTAACGCATCAATCGCTTTGTCTGGAAGAAAACGATCGGTCATGTATCTATTGGTCAATGTTACACAAGCTCTAATCGCTTCATCAGTATAACTTACATTGTGATGCTCTTCGTATTTGTCTTTGATATTTTCAAGAATTTCGATGGTTTCTTCTACAGAAGTAGGTTCTACCACAACTTTTTGAAAACGTCTTTCCAAAGCACCATCTTTCTCAATATATTGTCTGTACTCATCTAACGTAGTAGCACCAATACATTGGATTTCTCCTCTGGCAAGTGCAGGTTTGAACATGTTTGATGCGTCTAAGCTTCCGGTAGCGCCACCAGCGCCGACGATTGTGTGAATTTCATCAATAAAAAGAATTATATCATCATTCTTTTCCAATTCGTTCATCACCGCTTTCATACGCTCTTCAAACTGACCTCTGTATTTGGTTCCAGCGACCAAGCTTGCCAAGTCGAGCGTTACCACTCTTTTATTAAAAAGAATGCGCGACACTTTACGTTTTATAATTCTGTTAGCCAAACCTTCCGCAATGGCAGATTTACCAACGCCAGGTTCACCTATTAAAATTGGATTGTTCTTTTTACGTCTGCTCAAAATTTGAGAAACACGCTCAATTTCTTTTTCACGTCCCACCACAGGATCTAGTTTTCCTTCTTCCGCAAGTGCAGTTAAATCTCTTCCAAAATTGTCTAACACAGGCGTTTTGGACTTTTTATTGACTTTTCCACCGGAGTTTGAAGAACCAAATGGGTTTTCTTTTGAAGATTCTTGCGAACTGCCGCTGTCATCGGAAAATGATTCCGCGCGTGGTGTATCTATATAATCGTCGTCATTTGTTATCATATACTTAAATTGCTCTTTAACATTATCGTAATCCACTTTTAGCTTATTTAAAAGCTTCGTAGTTGGATCGTTTTCGTTTCGTAAAATGCACAATAATAAATGTGCAGTATTGATAGAAGAACTTTGAAAAAGTTTCGCTTCTAAAAATGTAGTTTTGAGTGCTCTTTCGGCTTGTCTGGTTAAATGTAAGTTGCGCTTTTCATTAGCAGCAACTGCCACATTTGGATTTGCGGGACTCAATATCTCAACTTTTCGACGCAGGTGTGTCAAATCGACATCCAACGCGTTCAAAATGTTGATTGCTTTGCCGCTTCCATCACGAAGAAGCCCAAGCATCAAATGTTCTGTGCCAATGAAATCATGGCCAAGACGCAATGCTTCTTCCTTGCTGTAGGCGATTACATCCTTTACTCTTGGGGAGAAATTATCATCCATATATCTTGTTTCCTTTCGACATTAAAATTAATACTTCAAACTGAATAATACAAAAATTGTTCCGCTATATCAGTATAATTGGCACAATAGAAGGAAAAAAATATTCAATTCAAAGTGTAAGACGATATAATCTAAAAAACTTATCAAAAATTGTTAATAAAAAAACGTTAAAATGAGGGGTGAAATCCTCGCGCAATACTAGCAAATGTTGTATATTGGCTCGATTTGTAAAACTCGAAATATTAAAACTTAAAATACATGGCAGAAGGAGAAAAATTAATCCCCATTAATATTGAAGATGAGATGAAGTCTGCTTACATCGATTATTCGATGTCAGTCATTGTGTCACGTGCACTTCCAGATGTTAGAGATGGTATGAAACCTGTACATCGTAGAGTGTTGTTTGGAATGCATGAACTTGGAGTTAGATCCAGCTCCGCCCATAAAAAATCTGCAAGAATCGTAGGTGAAGTACTTGGTAAGTATCACCCGCACGGCGATACCTCTGTGTATGACGCTATGGTTCGAATGGCGCAAGAATGGAGTTTGCGCTATATGTTAGTCGATGGACAAGGAAACTTTGGTTCTATTGACGGCGATAGTCCTGCAGCAATGCGTTATACAGAAGCAAGAATGCGTAAGATATCTGATGACATGCTGGCAGATATTGACAAAGATACGGTTGACCATTCCTTAAATTTTGACGATACGTTAAAAGAGCCAACGGTGTTGCCAACACGAGTACCTGGCTTATTAATTAATGGTGCGTCTGGTATTGCAGTTGGAATGGCAACAAATATGCCTCCTCACAACTTATCGGAAGTCGTAGACGGAATTCACGCTTATATCGATAATAACGATATTGAAATTGACGAATTAATTCAGCATGTAAAAGCACCTGATTTTCCAACAGGAGGAATCATTTATGGTTATGATGGCGTGCGAGAAGCGTTTAAAACAGGACGTGGAAAAGTTGTCATGCGTGGAAAAGCTTCTATTGAAGAAGTCCAAGGAAGAGAATGTATCGTTGTTTCTGAAATTCCGTATCAAGTCAATAAGGCAGACATGATTAAGAAAACTGCCGATTTGATTAATGAAAAGAAAATTGACGGTATTTCTTCAATTCGTGATGAATCTGACCGAAAAGGAATGCGCATTGTATATATATTGAAGCGTGAAGCGATTCCAAATATCGTTCTGAATAAATTATACAAATACACAGCGTTGCAGTCGTCTTTTAGTGTGAATAATATTGCATTGGTGAATGGACGCCCGCAATTGTTAAATTTAAAAGACTTAATACACTATTTCGTTGAGCATAGACACGAAGTTGTAACACGTAGAACGGAATACGAATTAAAGAAAGCTGAAGAGCGCGCACATATTTTAGAAGGATTGATTATTGCTTCTGACAATATTGACGAGGTGATTGCTATCATTCGTGGTTCACAAAATGCAGAAGATGCACGTAACAACTTAATCAAACGTTTTGAACTGACAGAGATTCAGGCGAAAGCCATCGTAGAAATGCGATTGCGTCAATTGACAGGTCTGGAACAAGACAAATTGCGTGCGGAGTATGAAGAGATCATGAAAAGTATCGAAGATTATAAAGATATTTTAGCAAATAAGTCTCGAAGAATGGACATCATCAAAGAAGAGTTGGCTGTTATCAAAGATAAATATGGTGACGAAAGACGTTCGATGATTGAATATGCTGGCGGTGACGTAAGTATTGAAGATTTAATTCCAGATGAAAAAGTAGTTATTACCATTTCACATGCAGGATACATTAAGCGTACTTCGCTGACGGAATATAAAAAGCAAAATAGAGGTGGTGTTGGACAAAAAGGAAGTGCGACTCGAAACGAAGATTTCTTAGAGCATTTATTCGTTGGAACCAATCACCAATACATGTTGTTCTTTACGCAGCAAGGAAAATGTTTCTGGATGCGTGTGTATGAAATTCCAGAAGGAAGCAAAACATCAAAAGGTAGAGCGATTCAAAACCTAATCAATATTGAAAAAGATGACAAAGTAAAAGCTTTCATCTGTACACAAAACTTGAAAGACGAAGAATATATCAATAGTCACTATGTGATTATGGCTACGAAAAAAGGACAAGTAAAAAAGACGCCTTTAGAGCAATATTCACGTCCGCGTACCAATGGAATCAACGCGATTACCATTAAAGAAGGTGATGAATTGTTAGAAGCGAAGTTGACTACTGGAAACAGTCAAGTGATGTTGGCAGTAAAATCTGGAAAAGCGATTCGTTTTGAAGAAGAAAAAACACGTCCGATGGGAAGAAATGCTTCTGGAGTGCGTGGAATTACCTTAGCCGATGAAAATGATGAAGTAGTAGGAATGGTTTCTGTAAACGATATGGAAAGCGATATTTTGGTAGTTTCTGAAAACGGATACGGAAAACGTTCAAGCTTAGAAGATTACCGAATTACCAATCGTGGAGGAAAAGGTGTAAAAACCATCTCTGTTACAGAAAAAACAGGTAATTTAGTAGCCATTAAAAACGTAAGTGATGAAGATGGCTTGATGATTATCAACAAATCTGGAATTGCAATTCGTATGGCAGTGTCTGATTTAAGAGTTATGGGAAGAGCGACACAAGGTGTTCGACTCATTAATATTAAAGGAAAAGATTCAATTGCAGCAGTTGCCAAAGTTCATAACGAACAAGAGGAGGAAGATGATGCAGTGGAAGGTATTGAAAACACAGATGCTACAGAAAATGGCACGGCAGTTGATATGAATAACGAGAGTGATGAAGAATCACAAGAATAATAACAAATAAAAAACCTCAATTATTTAAACATTCACAAAATGAAGAAGACAGTTTTAATTTTTTCAGCCTTGTTGATTACAGCCTTTTCTTTTGCGCAAAAAAAAGAACTTAAAGCTGCTGAAAAAGCATTAAAAAAAGAAAATCTAGCTGAAGCAAAAACCATTCTTGAAGGACTTTCTGGAACTATTGAAAGTTCGGATGCCAAATATGTTGCTAAATATTATTTCCTAAAAGGGCAAACATATCAAAATATGGCAGACAAAGGAATGGATGTCAACAATTCGTTAAAGATAGCTGGTGAAGCATACAATAAATTGCTAGCGTACGAAAAAGAGCAAAAAAGTTTTGAATACACAAAAGAAGCAAAGCCAAACTTGCAAACAATGGTGGGCAAGTTGGTAGATAAAGCTATTGATGCGCAAAACGCAAAAGAAAACGCAAAAGCTTCTGATTTCTTACACATGGCTTATGTTTTACAGCCAGACAACAAGAATTTATTATACTTTGCAGCTTCAAACTCTATTTCTGCAAAAGATTATGATAAGGCTTTAAAGTATTATGAAGAGTTAAAAGATGCACAGTACACTGGTGTAGAAACTAAGTACTACGCGGTTAATGTTGCTACAGGTGAAAAAGAATCTTTTACTGATAAAAACTTTAGAGATATATCTATAAAAGCTAAATCACACAAAAATCCTACGCAAGAAAAAACGAAGTCAAGATTGCCAGAAATCGTTAAAAATATTTCTTGGATATACACCAATCATGTTGGTGATAACGACAAAGCATTGGCTGCGGTAGAAGAAGCTATCAAAGTAAGTCCAGACGATCCTTCTCTGTTATTGACAAAAGGAAACTTGTATTACAAAATGGGCGATACAGCTAAGTTTAAAGAAATCATGCAAGAAATCATCACTAAAAACCCTAATGATGTAGATTCATACTATAACATTGGTGTAATTAGCGCTGAAAATGGAGATGTTGAAGAGGCGAGAGCTTCGTACAGAAAAGTATTGGAGTTAGATCCAGGTTATGTAAATGCAGCTATCAACTTATCTAAAACCTATTTAGACGAGGCTTCTGATATCGTTGATAAAATGAACAAATTAGGAAATTCATCTGCAGACAATAAGAAATTTGCAGAGTATCAAGACCAACAAATTGTTTTATATAAAGAATCGCTTAAAGTTTTAGAAGGAATTATTGAAACAGTTCCTGAAGATGTAGGCATCTTAAAGCAATTAAAAGGATTGTACTCTTTCTTAGGAGAAGATGAAAAATACAAAAAAGTAAAAGCAAAATTAGCGGAACTTGGAGAGCAGTAAATTTCACTGTTTTTAAAAAACTTAAGTCGTTTCAATACAAATTGAAACGACTTTTTTTATGCCTTTTTTGTAGGGTAGCAATTTTAAAGGCTAATTTTTTCTACGCAAGATTTTTTTGTAAGGTGTTTATTTAGTGTAGGTTATAATAATAATCTAAAAAAGTCCTATTTTTTAACTTTTATAAAATACAAAAAAAATCTTAAATAAAACAAGTGTTTTTGCTTACAATGTTTATTGTTTTTATTCCATTATGAGTCAGTTAAAACCGTAATTTTAATTTACCATTGCAATGCTGGCGAATCCGAAAAGCCATTAATAGAGTAGGTAACCTTATTAAATACTTGAATTATGAAAAAAAATGAAATCATTAAAGCATGGAAAGATGCAAAAAGCAAAGAAGAATTATCAAACATGATTGGAGCTCCAGAAGTAAACAAAGAAGTTGTTAGAGGTGGAGCTGAAGATTCTGATTCTGCAGGATGGATTTGCTCTGTAAGCGGTGAGTGCTGGGGCTTCTCTTGTAATCCTTTTAATAGAAAATAAGAATTCATTCTTTAATTAAATAAATAAACGACTTCTTGTACAAGAAGTCGTTTATATATACACCTACATCACCATGCCACTAACCATTGAAAAGCAAGACGCCATTTTTATAGATTTTTCTTCCGATAATATTCAAACGGGCTTACTGAATCTGTGTTTGCCACTTATAAACTCTACTGTTGAAGAACTAAAAAAAAGATCGAACACGCGATTTACAAATCGTTTTGTGAACTCACATGAGGTTGTCATTTATAATTTATTGGGAAGTCTACTGACATTATCACACAAAACACTGATTTCGAGTTACAAGTTTTTGAAAAAGAAAGGGCTATTTCCAGAAGCAACTGAAAATGAGCGCTTAAAATCGTTTAGCGATCACTTAAAAGAACCCGAAATTCGTTCGTTTATATTAGAGCAATATCCATTACTGGAAAAATGGCTTATCAACGAAGCAAGTGTTTGGTTAAAACAAACCTGTAAATTGGCGGAACGACTTGAAAAAGATTATAAAATCATTCAAGAAAAGTTTTTCAATAATGAGGCGTTGGGAGAAATTGATTACATTACCTACGGCATGGGCGACAGGCATCGCGGTGGACAATCAGTAGCGATGATTACATTTCAATCGGGTAAAAAACTTCTGTACAAACCTCGCAACTTAGCTATTGACATACATTTTAGGAACTTTTTAAATGAAATAGACAAAGATGTACAATTAGGATTCATCACTCCAAAACTTATTCAATTTGAAACCTATGGTTGGGTTGAATTTATAGCATATACCTCATGCACGAAAGTTTCTGAAATTAACGATTATTATGAACGAATGGGAGCGTATTTGGCAGTTCTCTACACGCTAGAAGCAACAGATTTTCACTACGAAAATATCATTGCACATGGCGCGCATCCTGTGTTAATTGATTTAGAATCGTTTTTTCATCCATACTTTCCAACAGAAGGAACAGAAACCAATGAAGCTACCAATCAATCTGTATTGCGAACAGGACTTTTACCGAGCAAATCAGCACCTGTAGAAGGCGCTACGGATATTAGTGGACTTACCGATGTAGAGCAAAAAGAAGGATTGTTGCCCAATATGATATTAAAAATGGAAGGTGACAATATAGAATACGTGCGAGATAAAGGAGTTTTGCTAGGCGGAAATAATATTCCAATCCTTAATGGTGAAAAAGTGTCTATTTCGAAAAAGCACATGCCATATTTTAAATCAGGTTTTAAAAAAACATATAACTACGTTGTAAAAAACAAAGAAAAAGTAAAAAAAGAACTGCTCAATTTTGCTAACGATGAAGTGCGTGTTTTGTTTAGAAATACGGTGGCGTATGTGCATCTATTAGAAGAAAGTACACATCCTAAAATCATGGAAAGCGTTGAAAATGCACAAGAACATTTTAATATTTTGGCTGAGAAAATTAGAGTCAATAAAATTGCAAAACACTTTGTGCCACACGAAGCTGCTAGTTTAATGAAACGCGAAGTTCCACTATTTACGACCAAAGTAAATTCTCGCCATTTATGGGTTGAAGAAGATGTGTATTTAGAAAACTTCTTTGAAAGTACAGGAATTGAAACGGTATCAAACCGTATAGATTTGATGTGTGAAGCAGATTTAAAACGTCAACTTTGGATTATTGATGCTTCCTTTGAAATCAATGTTTCTGAAGAACATATCATACCAGAAAACAAACGAATCAATCCAAGAGAAGCTAAAGTTACGCCAACGCAAAAAGAACTGCTCGACGAAAGTTTGAAAGTAGCAAACTATATTGAAAATACAATCCATCTAACGAAAGACTCATGTAGTTGGTTGGTGTTTAAACCTATAAATTTAGAAGGAACTTCATATAGAATAGCCGAATCGTTTTACGATTTATTCAGCGGAATGCCTGGAGAAATTCTCTATTTTGCCTATTTGTATGAAATTATGGGTGATGAAAAATTCAAGAAAATTGCTGTCAATGCTGTTACATATTTACAAGAAAAACTACAAAATTCGAAAGATGCTATCAACGTATTAGGTTTTTACACAGGCTGGGGAAGTATTATTGACTTATACACAAAACTTGCAATATTGTGGAAAGATGATTCGTATTTAGAAAAAATAGAAAAACTTTACGAAGAAATAGATTTTGAGGCATATTTAGAAAAAGATCAAGATTTTTCTCTAGTAAAAGGAGCTGCGGGATTTATGGTGGCAAACATCAACTATTATAATCAAACCACTTCAGCAAAAGCCTTGGAGTTGGCTGAAAAGTCAGCTAGGTATTTACTGAATAAAGCCCAAAAAACAGACGATTATATTGCTTGGAAAATCATTAGTAAAGTACCAATCAGTGGGCTTTCGCATGGTGCTTCGGGGTTTGCACTTGCGTTTGCAAAATTATACAACGCTACAAAAGATGACTCTTATCTAACAATTGTTGAAAAAATCCTTAATTACGAAAAAACACTATTTGTAGAAGCACAGCAAAATTGGCAGGATTGTCGCGATATCATCACACAAACTTTTCCTAATCAAATCATGTGTGCAACCACTTGGTCACATGGAGCAGCCGGCATCGGTTTGGCACGATTGGAAATGTTGAAACTCGGAATTCCTTTTTCAAACCTAAAAGAAGATTTGGAAATCGCATTACAAACAACACTAAAAAACGGCTTTGGAGGAAAACATTCGCTCAGTGCAGGAGATTTTGGCAATCTTGAATTGCTACTGCAATATGCCACGTACTATAAAGATGAAAACGTGATGCATCAATTGCAAAATATCTTACGCTCTCTTATGGACGACATTTCTGAAAATAGTTGGAAAATTGGAACAAAACGAATTCAATCTTTAGGTTTAATGACAGGAGTTACGGGAATTGGATATCAATTTTTACGAATGGCATATCCAAACAAAGTACCTTCGTTATTAGTTGCTTCTTAAAAAAACATAACATGCTTGAAAAGTGGAAACAAAAAATATGGTTGCAAATATTTGTCATCTATACACGATATTTAATTGGCGGAACTTTTGTGTTTGCTAGTTTGATAAAAATTAAAGGAACGCGTTTTACTTCTGAAAGTGGAGCTGATAACCCAATCAATAGTGCGTGGCACTTTTTTGAAACATTATACGAGTCAGGATTATATTGGCGATTTATCGGAATAGCACAACTTACAGCCGGATTTCTCTTAATGACACAACGATATGCAAAACTAGGTGCTATAGTAAATTTCCCAATTATCTTAAACATTTTTATCATCACACTTTCGTACTATTTTGCCTTTACACCAGTCATAACTGGAGCAATGTTGTTGGCAAATTTTGCATTATTAGTTTGGGATTGGAACGAATTGAAAGTACTATTCAATAAAAAACCAACATACTCTGAAAAAATACGCTTGGAAAATGATAAAACGTGGGAACTTACCGGATTAGCATTATTCTTATTTACCTTTGGCTATCGTGCTTTTGTAAATAAATACGATATATTTTTGTGGTTTGGAGTGAGTGTTTTAATAGGATTGATAGGACTCATCATCGGATTGAAGCGACGCAAAAAAACACAACCAACACTGCATATTAAATAACCTTCTTTATCACGCGCAATCGATGTGTATGTCGGCGGGTTTCTATGTTGAAAATCCCAGAATGGTCAATACGATCAATTCTTACTTTTCCGTGTGCGTGAATGATATAGTTGTTTTCCATAATGATGCCTACGTGAATAATGTTGCCTTCTTCATTATCGAAAAATGCCAAATCGCCAGGTTCACTCTCTTCAATAAAACTCAAGGCTTCTCCTTGTGTTGCTTGTTGCGATGCATCGCGAAGTAATTTATAACCGTTCAACTTGTACACCATTTGCGTAAACCCTGAACAATCAATTCCGAAAGGCGTTTTTCCGCCCCACAAATATGGCGCGCCCAAATACATGTACGAAGTTTTGATAAGATTTTCTTTTGAAACAATACCACTCACCGTATTGCCATCATGTTGATGCGATAATAAATTCAGAGAATTTAATACCGAGCCGATAGGAATAGGCATCAAAAGTGATTCATCTGTGACGAACTCCACCAAATCGGAAGATAATACAAGTTGTTCTGTATCTTTTTCTTTGTAGATTTCTTCTGTAATTTCTACGTATTGTTTGTTGTCAATCCAACCTTCATATTTATCAAATGCAATACGAATGCGACTCCATTTTTTGCGTTGTTCCAATACTTTAAAATGTTCTCCATACAACACTTGCGATACAAGTTCACTTGTATCACTTGGTTCGGCACGAAGCGGAACAATACTCAAATTGCAAATTCCATATTGCATGTACTAAAGTCAGGTGTTTTTTTGAATTGGAAATTAAGCTCTTTCAACAACAAATGCAGAAGCACCACCGCCACCATTACAAATAGCTGCGGCTCCTATTTTTGCATCATTCTGTTTCAATACATTCAACAAAGTAATCAAAATTCGCACTCCAGAACAACCTAATGGATGTCCTAACGAAACCGCGCCACCGTTGACATTTACTTTATCGTCTGACAAGCCTAAAATTTTCATATTTGCCAATCCAACTACTGAGAAAGCTTCGTTAAATTCAAAGAAATCTACGTCTTCTAAGTTAATATTTGCTTTAGCCAATGCTTTTGGAAGTGCTTTTGCAGGCGCTGTCGTAAACCATTTTGGTTCGTGTGCTGCATCGGCATATCCTTTTACAGTTGCTAATGGTGTCAATCCTAATTCTTCAGCTTTTTCAGCGCTCATTAGCACCATCGCGCCAGCGCCGTCGTTGATGGTAGAGGCATTTGCGGCAGTTACGGTACCATCTTTGGTAAAAGCTGGACGTAAACTTGGAATCTTTTCCATTTTTACGTTTTTATATTCTTCATCTTCGCTAACGATGATTGGTTCACCGCGTCGTTGTGGTACTTCTACAGGAACAACCTCATCCGCAAACTTTCCTTCTGCCCAAGCTTTTGCAGAACGCTCGTATGACTGAATCGCAAAGGCATCTTGGTCTTCTCTTGAAAATTCATATTCTGTTGCACAGGCATCCGCACAAACGCCCATAGCCACATTATCATATACATCTACCAAACCATCTTTCTGCATGCCGTCTTCCATTTTGGCTGGTCCAAATTTGGTAGCTGTTCTTGCATGGTAATAATGTGGAATTAAACTCATGTTTTCCATTCCTCCCGCAACTACAATATCAGCATCACCCAAAGCGATGGCTTGTGCAGCTTGCATTACGGCTTTCATTCCAGAAGCACACACTTTATTTACAGTTGTGCAAGGAACCGTATCAGGAATTCCGGCAAAAATCGCGGCTTGTCTTGCAGGTGCTTGTCCAGTACCCGCTTGCACAACATTCCCCATAATCACTTCTTCAACATGTTCTGGAGCCAAATTAATTTGTGCCAAAGCACCTTTGATTGCTGTAGCTCCGAGTTTTGGAGCAGGTATAGAGGATAAAGCACCTAAAAAACTTCCGATAGGAGTTCTTGCAGCTGCTACAATTACAACTTTTTTACTCATGATTTTCGCTTATAGTTTAATAGCTGCGAATTTAATTATTTTTTAGAAGATATCCGTAATAATACCATTTATAACTTGAAATTACCGCAATAAAAAGCGCTTTTTCCCTTTCTTCTTCTTTTAAAAAAGAAATCGTAGCTAAGGCTATGTTTGATTTTTTAAATTCGAATAAAGAAAAAAATCATCATTTTCTTTTACAGTAATTTCAAATCATAACTGGTATAAATTATCAATTAAGCAATAAAAGCTGCTGTTTTTTATGACAAGTGTAAGCGTTACAAAACGTTCTTCACCAGGTCTCTTTCCTAAACCTCAAAAATATACGCTTCAAATAATAAGTTGCGCGAAGTTTGATTACTTTTACATATTACCTATATTCGTTTAATGAAGCAGCTCATCACCAAATTATATAAAAATCAATCGTTTCTATATAAACTACTATTACACATTTTAACCACGGTTTTAGTAGTATATCTTTTCCCGAAAGGCGGAAAATTTCAATATGAGTTTCAAAAAGGAAAACCTTGGCAATACGAAACGCTGATTGCGCCTTTTGATTTTCCAATTATCAAATCGCCAGAAGAAATAGAAGCTGAAAAATCGCAATTGACGACCGATGCAAAAACGTACTATGAGTATGATAGCGAAGTTGTTGAAAAAGTGCAAAACGATTTTGAAGCGCAGTTCAATCAATTATTTTCACTGGATAGTTTGATAGATTCGAGCAGTTTTAATGATTTAAAGCGAAAGACGCGTCAATTGTTGGATAATTTTTATCGAAATGGCGTTATTGAAACTGTTGACGAATCGCAACATGATAAATTGGTAGTATTGATGGAAGATAATGTGGAAAAAGGAATTGTCAGTTATGACAGTTTTATAAAGCTCAACAATCTTCAAGAATATATTAAAAAGTTTGTGGACAAAACGGGATTGCAAAGTTATGAAACGCTTTTGTACAATCTGTTCTTTGAAATCATAGAACCCAATGTAAAACTCGATCAAGAATATACCAATTCAGTATTGGCAGCCGAACTTGACAAAATAGCGCCCACACGCGGAAATGTTCAAAAAGGCATTCGAATCATTGCCAAAGGAGAAGTTGTAGAAGGACAGAAGCTAGAGCAACTCAGTTCCCTCAAAAAAGAATACGAATCGCAGGTTTGGAACGAATCCAATTACAATTGGATCGTTTTTGGCTATATCATTTTAGTCGCATTGGCGTTGATGATGTTGTTGTTATTCATTCGAAAATACCGTCCAGAAATCTACGAAAACAACAATAAAGTCACGTTTATCTTCATGAATATTGTGTTCATGATAATCCTCACGACACTTATTGTAAAATACAATACCAAATACGTATATGTTGTGCCTTTGTGTATTTTACCGTTGATTCTAAAAGCATTTTTTGATGCGCGATTGGGCTTATTTGCGCACGTTCTTACCGTATTACTATTAGGATTCATTGTGCCAAATAGTTCAGAATACATCTTTTTACAAATCATTGCGGGAATCGTGACCATTTTGACCGTTTCGGAATTGTACAAACGGGCAAATCTCTTTATTTCTGTCGGACAGATAACGCTAATTTACATTGTAGCGTATTTTGCGTTTTACATTACGCATGAAGGCGGGATCAAATTTTCGGAAGTTTTCAGCATGAACGAATCGGGTGATTTGCATGTTATTTGGATGTACTTCTTACAATTTATGTTGTGCGGACTGGCAACGTTATTCGTGCAACCGTTAATTTATATTTATGAAAAGATATTTGGACTGGTGTCAGATGTGTCTTTGCTGGAACTTTCGGACACCAATTCCAAACTTTTGAAGCGACTTGCCAATGAAGCACCTGGAACCTTTCATCATTCACTTCAAGTGGCAAATCTCGCGGAAGCGGCAGCCAGTGAAATCGGCGCAAACACGATGTTGGTTAGAGTAGGAGCGTTGTATCATGATATTGGAAAAATGAACAATCCGACATTTTTCATTGAAAATCAGGCAACTTCGGTAAATCCTCACGACGAATTAGCACCCGATGAAAGTGCAAAAACCATTATTGATCATGTGCTAGACGGTATCGAAATCGCGAAAAGTAATAAATTACCAGACAGAGTCATCGATTTCATCCGAACACATCACGGAACATCAACAGTGTATTATTTCTATCAAAAAGCCAAAGAAATAGATGAAGACGTTCCGATTGAAAAATTTCAATATCCAGGACCGATTCCTTTCTCTAAAGAAACCGCCATTTTAATGATGGCAGACTCGGTAGAAGCGGCTTCTAAAAGCATAAAAGAGCCAACATCACAAATCATCGATGATTTTGTAGAGCGTATCATTAACAAGCAAATGGACGAGCAGCAATTTATGAATGCAGATATTACTTTGAAAGAGATTGTAATCATCAAAAAAGTCTTGAAAAAGAAGCTAAATAACATCTATCATTTACGAATTGAATATCCAGAATAATCAATAGTCAATTGAAAATTAAATTATTGCGAAAAAAATAATTACAAAACGCCAAAAAAGTACAGAAATAGTTGTGTGATACGAAAGGAACAGTTACATTTGCAACCGCAATTTCACAATTGTACAAGTTCTTATTCAAAAGAGAATAATGGAGAGGTGGCAGAGTGGTAATGCAGCAGCCTGCTAAGCTGTCAACCTTCGGGTTGCCCGGGTTCGAATCCCGGTCTCTCCGCATTTTTACTGAAAAAATCACTATGTAGTCTCTCAAATTTACTTGGGATAAGCTACATTACGATTTTATGATTTTTCGAGGTGTAGCCTCTCGACATGGCTCGAGATAAACTACATACGAATTTATCACTTTTCGGGGTGTAGCGTAGCCCGGTTATCGCGCCGCGTTTGGGACGCGGAGGTCGCAGGTTCGAATCCTGCCACCCCGACACAGAAAAGTGCTAGTTTATCCGTTGATGCGATAAACTACACAGACAAATTGCTATATGCAATGGTCGCGTAGCTCAGCTGGATAGAGCATCTGCCTTCTAAGCAGACGGTCACAGGTTCGAATCCTGTCGCGATCACAAGTATATCAAGGCTTTCGAGAAATCGAGAGCCTTTCTTGTTTTTAATGTGCACGAGATTTGCACAAAAATCTAGATTTGTAGTAATTATATTTCTTACTGAAACTACAGACGCAAACAATCACAAAATCATCACAGCAGAAACAGATTGTGTATTTTTGTATGACAAAAGATTTCTAGTCAAAAAAGATACCGAGTACAGATACTTGAATTATTAAAAAAACAACAATAGTCTTTTCTATAGATAACCAAATTTCTTCTCATTAGTGACTTGATAATTGCTGTAGAAACTATGAAAATCACAGATAAATTCTCCCCAGTATCTCTTGAAAATTTACTTTTTCAATAAAGCTGACAAGGTATAATTCCAGTTACATTCCAACCTTTTATACGCCAATTATAATTCAGTTATAACAATATGAAAGGGTTGCGGAATGCTTTGGTGTGAACAGAAATCTTGTATCAGTATCAATTAAAATTTACAAGATGAACTCAGTAAAACTTATAAAAAACAATCATAGCAAAGCACAACGATGGTGGGTATTTGTCGTACGACTCGTGGGCTTTTTAGTGTTTGTGATTCCGCTCATTCAACCCATGTATTCGTACATGATTATTGGTATGGAAGAAGTGGAATTTTCAAAAACAAGAACCATTTTGGTCATTGTGGGATTTGTCACTTGCTCCAATGGAAAACTTATCGGAATCGTAAATAATAATGTGGGAATGTTTATCAGACAGGCACTTAAAAAATTAATTTCTTGATGAAAGACGAAGAAACAGTTAAAAAACAAAAATGGTATAAACGTTTTTTTGATGTATGTCAAAAATATCGCTTGTTTACGTACATTCCAATCTTAGTATTGTCGGTATCATCCTTTAGCTTGCGTCAAAAGAATGAAGTTTTAGTCGATCGTGTTGGACGTTTGGAAACCTTGAATGAAACATTGGTGTCCAATATGATTTTGTATAACAGAGGTTTTGAAACTTTTCCAATGCCTATTTTTCAAAAGCTAAAGCGTGGAAACCGTTTTATTGCACAGTATTTTAATCCTGCGTATGTTCAATTGATGGGGCATAATTTTAGCTATAACCGATATGCGTATATCGGGAAAACGGATTATGAATACTTTTCAAAACGAACTGCTGATTTGTATTATAGTTATGATGTGTCTGTAGCATTTACGGGAATTCCAATGAAAATTGCTGTCACAATCAAAGATTCATCAGACACAAAATTGAATGTAGACGTGATGAAATGGCGTCAAATTCGTGAAAAAGACACGTTGATTTACGGAATGATTATTTTAGAAAAACCGATGTAATTACTTTTTAGAAAGTCCTGTTGTACTAAACAGGATTTTCTATTTTTTATGAGAATAAATCACTCTTCCACCCAACTAAAATATTTACTTTTAATCGCATCTTTTTCCGCTTCCAAATACGCGATAAACGCATTGGCAACTGGAGAAAGCGACTTATTTTTGAGCCAAACAATATTCCACTGTGTGTGAATTGGTAATCCTTTGTGTTTGATGATTTTGATGTCTCCATTATCAACTGCATTTTTAATTCCCAACAACGGCATTATAGAATATCCCAAACCTGCAATAACCGCTTGCTTCAGTGCTTCGTTGGAAGTTAATTCAATTTTTTTCTGGATAGATACATTCTTTCCGTCGATAAATGCTTCCATTGCATTTCGAGTGGCAGAACCTTTCTCGCGGTACAATAAAGGTTCTTCAACAAAAATATCTTCAATTTTTCCCGTTCTTCGAGTTTCACGTTCGCGTCCACCAACCAAATACAAACTATTTTTTAGTAAAGGAAATGTTTCTAGCGATAAATGTGTTGGTAGTACAGAAACTAAGGCAAAATCAACGCGATTTTCTTCCAAATCTTTCACTACATTCTGCTTATTGGTCACGTCAATCGTAAAATCAATTCCGGTGTGCTGATTGACAAATCCTGATAAATAATACGGCAATACATATTTTCCTGTAGAAACACATGAAAGTGTCAATTTTCCCGCCAACTTTCCTTGATATTCTTTGGTTTTATGGTCAATAGTAGAAACCTCATCCAAAATTTTTTGCGCTGTGGCGGCGATTTCTTTTCCAAAATTTGTCACGTACAATTTTCTTCCTACAACTTCGGTGAGTGGCAAGGGAAACTGATCTTGAAATTTTTTAAGCTGAATAGAAACAGCAGGTTGTGTTAAAAATAACGCTTCTGAAGCTTTGGTAATGCTTTGTTTTTTAACAATTTCCACAAAGACTTTTAGTTGGTGTAATGTATAGTTCATAAATGTAGCTTATGTTTTTCATAATAAATATAAATAAAAATATATGAATATAAAATATAACCTTTGCACTGTAAAATAAAAATGATGTCAAAAACTATTGTACTCAACGATAAAATTAAAAACTCTATCCGTTCAGTTAAAGTTCGAAATGATGACACCATCTTCTCTATAAAAATAAACAAAAATTGGCTTACTGCGCTGCTGAAACGTATGGCTTTTACAGGAGTTTTAACAGGATATGTATTGATAACATACCTAAGTTACAGCATCAACGTAACACATTTTTGGACTTTAGTCAAAGTAGGTGTGATTTTAGTATTACTCTCATTTTTTATGCAAATACCTAACAAAAATTAAATATTGAATATTATGGCAACAACAGAAGTAATGCACAAAGTAAAGTTGGTAGACGGAAAGTTTACAGCTTTGGAAGCAAAAGAAGTAATCAACTCGTTAATTGACGAAAAAATCAATTTTCACAAAATTCACCGTTTGGCATTGTGTGAAGGAAACGAAAAGTCAGATACTACTTTTGACGACAGCAGAGTAGGAGAGCTGATGCGTGAAAAAGAAGATTTCAGAGAAATCTATATGGAAGCAAAAAAAGCAGGAAAACAATTGCGAATTCAAGGAACATTAGAAATAGAAATCATTGACTAAAGGTAGTATTTATACCTGAAAATCAGATACATGGATTTACATTTACTATTCGATAATTTAACGAATCCGGCATTATTATTTTTCGTTTTAGGAATTTTTGCAGCGCAGTTAAAAAGCGATTTAGAGATTCCAAAAAACTCTTCAAAATTCATCTCTTTATATCTCTTGCTTGCTATCGGTTTTAAAGGTGGGCAAGAGTTAGCTCATAGCAATTATACAGCAGATATCGGTTGGTCGCTTGTGATGGGAATTGCATTGGCAATCATAGTGCCTTTGTATTCGTATTACATTTTACGATTAAAATTTACAGTTGAAAATGCAGGAGCCATTGCTGCAGCGTACGGTTCTGTAAGTGCGGTAACGTTTGTAACGGCTATCAGCTTTTTAGAAATGGAGCAGATTGAATACGGCGGACACATGGTCGCAGTGATGGCGTTGATGGAAGCACCTTCGATTATTGTAGGAGTACTGTTAATGCGAATTCACTCTAACGGAAAAAAGTCGTACGGCGAAATGCTCGGACTCGTAAAACACGCAGTCACTAACGGAAGTGTATTGCTCATTTTAGGAAGTTTGGTCATCGGTTTTGTAGCAAGTGATGCACAAGCCGAAGGAATCAAACCGTTTACCACAGATATATTTAAAGGATTTTTAGCAGTTTTCTTGCTCGATATGGGAATTACCAGTGGAAAGAAAATTGGCGCGCTTATCAAAAAAGGATGGTTTGCGCTCATTTTCGCAATTTTTATTCCAATTGTAAACGGAATTACAGTAGCATATACATCGTCACATGTATTGAGTAGTGATGGCGATCGTTTATTGTTGGCTATTTTGGCAGCAAGTGCTTCGTATATTGCGGTTCCTGCTGCGATGCGAATTGCAGCACCGAAAGCAAATCCGAGTTTGTATTTACCCATGGCATTGGCAATTACGTTTCCGTTCAATATTACGCTCGGAATGCCAATGTATATGTGGTTTATACAGCATTCATAAAAAGTATCTACCAGAATTCACATTTGAAAAATGGCGCAAGTCTTACCAACCCATTGGTAAGGCTTGTTTTATTTTTGCTTGAAAATAGCTTCAAATGCAGCATACACTGCCAAATGCAAAGCATCTCCGTGATCTTGTGCTTCTAGAAATTTAAAAGCTAAGGAATACTTTTTCTCGCCTTCCACATTCAGTTTGTAATACAACTCTTTGGCAGTTCGCTCCATAGTGGGACCTTCTTTTCCAACCGCGATAAAAATAGATTTTTCCTTTTCAAAAGTAGGAAGCTGCATTTGCAAAAGCGATTCATCATTCCACCATAAACTTGGACTCACAATAATATAATTGTCAAATAATTCAGATTGTGTAAAGAGAATTTCTGTTGCTAATAAACCGCCGAGCGATTGTCCAATGAGGGTTTTTGTAGTTGTAGTTCGATAATTCTTCGTGATGAATGGTTGCAGTTCTTTTTCAATAAATTGAATAAACTTTTCAGAGCCGCCTGTGGTTGGAAAGTCTTTTTTGTCTTGTTCATTTTTGGTGGGAAACGTGAAATCGTGTTTTCTATCAATATTTGAAATGCCGACAACAATTGACTCAGGCACCATTTGAATCCACGAAAAAGAGCCAAATTGTACCAAACCAACAATATGAATAAAATCTTCATTCAGCGAACCATCTAGCAAATAAATAACAGGATAGGTTGCAGCAGTTTCTTTGGCATAACTTTCTGGAAGATATATGTTCAGAATTCGTTCCTGATTTAAAATTTTTGACGAAATCGTCACACTTTCGCCAATGGTAATCGGTTTACTTTTAGTTTCAAGATTTTGCGCGATCGTAGCATTCTTCCACAAGAAAAACGAAAGAATAAGTAGGAATAGTTTTGGATACATCTGTAATTTTTGTTGAAGATACTAACTTTCTCACAAAAAAATAGATTAGTAGAAAATTCGTTCTTTTACTCAGTTTTTGGATAAATAAATACTCGTCATTTCGAGCGCAGTCGAGAAAACTTAGAAAAGCTAGAGTTTCGATTTAATCTCTACTGCGCTCGATTTGACACTCAGTGTAAAAGACTCATATTTATATATTAAAATTAGTGCGTCGAACTCATACTAATCTAAATTAATATCAAGATTAAAAAAACTACGAAAGCCCAATACGCTCGTATAGTTTTTTCATTAAATTCTCTTTCAGTTCAATAATTTCAGGTGTTTGCTCTTGACGGTGATAATAATCAAGCATCAACTTTGCGTAATTGATAAACACCTCATCGGTTGGTTCTGGACACGGTTCAAAGTCATAAATTTGCGCTTCTGGAAGATTGAAAAATGCACCGCCAGTGGTGTGATTTACACGGTCATGCTCCAATTCAAAATTCTTTGCGTCTGCGGTAATATCGCCTGCTTTTTCGCAAGAACCATAAATATGTAAGGTCATATAGCGTTCTGTTGACGGATTTCCCATTTGGTGAATCATTGCGTTGACAACTTTTACAATAGCACCTGCCGTTAAAATTTCCTTCTTCGCAAAACGCAACTGATTGTTTTTGTTTTGATAAATAAAATGATGGGTATTTCCAAACACTTGCACCACGCCCCATTGTGTGTATCCGTGATTGTGAATAGAAGAATAATCACCAGGATTCCATGACATTGCCATAATTTCAAACTGTCCACCATCGTAAATCATTTTACGCCCGTAGCCATCTTCAATCGGATGGTCAAAATCAGCATACGCTTCCAAATCTTTTTGCGTGATTTGTGCGCGTTCAACAAATTCCTTAATGTGCGATGCCGTGACTTTTTCACCACTATCAATAGCATCTTGAATCCACATTTTTAAGTTTTCTAGTGCAGGGGCTAAAACTACTTCTTGTACCATGATGTCCTTTGTGTTTTTTAGTTTATTTCTCAATTATTCAAATACATATTGCATGATAATCATGTCAACCCATTGTCCGTTTCGAAAGCCAATTTGATGTTGACGACCTACAATTGTGTATCCTAGTTTTTCATTATATGCAATACTTGCTGTGTTTGTGGCAAAAACTTTGGCAACCAAATGTTTGTAATCTAGTTTTTTACATTGTACAATTACAAATTTTTTCATTTGTGTTCCGTAGCCTTTTCCCAATTCCGTTTGCGTGAAATACACGGCAGTTTCACATGCAAAACGATATCCTTCTCTGTCACTGTAGCGTTTTATAATTCCCCAACCAATCACTTTTTCGTCTTTTGTGTAGACATATAATTTTTCTCGATGGTTAAAATTCGCTACCCAATTCGCAACAGCTTCGGTGGTTTTTGGCGTTTCTTCCATATTGGAAGTTCCCAATGTGATGTATTCGTTATATATGTCAGCAATTATCTGATAATCAGATGTGTTTGCTTCTCGTATGTTTGTATTCGTTTGCATGTCAATCGTTCAGCGTCAATATCTTTCCAGGTGTGTTGTCTTGCATTTTTGTGTTTTGAATAAGATGCGAACCATTTACCCACAAATGTTCAACACCTGACGATAATTTTCGTGGCGACAAATAGGTGGCATTGGCTTTTACGTTTTCAGGATTGAACAATACAATATCTGCATAGTAATCTTCTTTAATTAAACCTCTGTGTTTCAACTGAAAAAACTCTGCTGGCAAATAAGTCACTTTATGAATGGCTTCTTCCCAGCTCAACATTTTTTTTTCAATGACGAAACGCTGTAAATATTCCGTAAACGCTCCGTACGAACGCGGATGCGGCTGTCCAATACTTTTTGGCGCGTTGATCGGATAACTCCACGAATCGGTACAAATCATGGAATTTTGCCACATCACAGCGGTATCAATATCTTTTTGGTCAATGCAATGATATACCACCCACGTTTCGGTACTTGCAGTTAAAATATTTGCCATTGCTTGTGCTAGCGAAATATGTTGTTCTTCAGCAATTTCAGACACATTTTTGTTGTAATAGTCTTTTAAATCATCCGAAATAATTAACATGCGTGATAAATCGTAATCTTTCTTTTCAATCCATTCTGCAATAGCTTGAACATTTTTGGCATCTTTCATTTTTTCCGCTACAGCGGGAATGCCATCTTGTAATAAATATTTTGGAATAAACGCGCGCAATTTGGTAGAAACAGCCGTGTACGGATACACATCGCACGCCGCTTGCAATTCACTTGTTTTGTTAAATTCTTCAATTTTATGAAGCACCTTTGGTATTTTTCCCCAATTTTCTTTTTCCGCCGCTTTGATATGACTGATTAACACACGAATATTCGCTTGCTTTCCGATAGTGAGTGCTTCTTCAACAGCTTCTTCCAAGCCATCGCGTTCGTTGCGAACATGTGAAGCGTAGACGCCACCTTTTTCAGCGGCAACTTTTGCGAGTGAAACAATTTCATCCATATCAGCAAAACAGCCTGGCGCATAGATTAATCCTGTGGAAATTCCGAGCGCACCTTCGTCCATAGCTTCTGCCAACGCCGTTTTCATGGCTTCCATTTGTGAAGGTTTCAAGTTGTGCCAATCGTCCATATTTCCAGCGCGTAAGGTACTGTGTCCGACCAACGTAGCAATATTGAATTGCAATGTACTTTCTATTTGATTGAAATATTCTTGAAGCGATCGCCATTCAAAAGGAAAACCAATTTCGTTAGACAAACGATTCATGGTTTTTACCAAATGTTCACCAATCGGAGCTGGCGATGTACCGCAGTTTCCAAAGATTTCCGTTGTAATTCCTTGATACAATTTATGGTCTGCCGCATTTGGAAAGAAATACCCAAAACCTGTCGAAGCATGTGGGTCAATAAAACCAGGTGTTAGCACCAATCCTGTCGCATCAATCGTTTGTTTGGCTTCTGGCGTTATAAAATTTTCATCGTGATAGTGAATACATGCAATACGGTCATTTTGGATACCCACATTACCAATCTTGGCAGTTTCCTTGTGTCCTGTACAAATTTTTGCGTTTTGTATGTAAAAATCTAACATGTACTTGCTATCGTTTTTTGTTCTATGGTATATTTTTCTAGTAAATTGAGTTGGACTTGACAGTTTTTTACACTTTCCATGCATACAAAACCGTTTTCCATTTCCACATTCGGCGCAATGATATCTTCTAAAAAGTAACGATCGGACGGACTTAAATCGTGTGCGCGTGCATTCGGTAAATAGGAAGCCATGCGTAAGTTGAGTATTCTTCCAATGCCAGTTTCAAACATACCGCCAATCCAACACGGAATGTTGTGTTTAGCGCAATATTGGATGATTTCGATACTTTTCATTACACCGCCAACACGTCCTACTTTGAGATTGACTTCATCCAACACGCCTAAATGATGTAGTTTGATGACATCACCGAGCGATTTTATTTCTTCGTCATAACAAATAAATACCGACGGATTTTCTTGTTTGGCTTTCAACAATAAATCGAATCGAGCAGGAGCAAACGGTTGTTCTATCATGGTTTGATAGCTATTTGCAAAATAATTGAACACCTCAAAATCAGCATCTCCAAAACTTCCATTCGCGTCAAAACCTACATAGGTATCTGCTTTAAACAACAACGGATTGATGTCTTCAAAAAAGTCAGTTTGAACGTTTGGTGATATTTTAAATTTTAGGCGTCTGTATCCAGTTTCTAACGCGTTTTTCACCACTTTTTTAATGTGGTTAAGGTCTGTGTAGAGTCCAAGAGAGATGCCTACAGGTACTTTTTGTAATGGTGTGTTTTCTAACAATTCAAACGGCGAATGACCTGTATTTTTTTCAATGACTTGCAACGCGGCCATTTCTACGGCGGCTTTGGAAAAGTTCCAACCGCGAATTTTATCGAGTAGTTTCAGTAAATCACCAAAAGATTGTTCCGCTTTTAAAAACGGCACGATAAATTGATTCACCAACGCAATAGCGCCATCAATAAATTCGGCAGAGTAGTATGGGTCAGGTCTGCACGAGCATTCTCCATAGCCTTTTACATCATTGGCATCAGTCCATTCTACAATCAAAGCTTCACGAGAATTTCGCACGCCAATTCCGGAGACAAATTGTTCTTTTTGTGGTAAATTTAAGCGTATAAGACGAATGTTTTTAAAAGAGATGGGTAGTTTGTGTATGTATTCTTTTGTTTTTGACATTCTGTCTTCGTCTATTAGGGTAGCGCGGTGTTTTCTTTAAAACAGTGCAAAGGTACAAAATTTTAACAGAACATTGAAGAATCGTTAAATTTGTAAATAAAAGCAGAAGATATTTTTAATAATCTATAAAGTTAGTAGGGTTTTGTTGTGAATAAAATAAAAGAGCATTGTTTTCTAAATTGGAGAAAACAACACTCTTTCTAAATTTATACTTCAATATTTATTTTACACCTCTTATTGAAAAAGTTACTTTTGGATTTGGTGTAAATTTTGGACTAGTCCAATTCCAGACTTGAATAAAACCGTTTGGTCCCATTTGAAAAGTTTTTTTGGTAGTATCTCCAGCTGCAAGCGTATAGTTGTCAATTATGAACTTTCGGTCATTATAGGCATAAATTATTGCTTCCAAATCTTCATCATCATTATCTACTATAAGTCTATAATTTTTTCCTGGTCTTCCATAAATTTTAGCACTTTCTTTTGGACTTAAAGTCTCTGTATTGGGTGCTGAAAAAACTTCAGAACTATTTCTCATTAACTCTTCGACTTTGTTTTGAATATTAGTTGATTCCATAATTTCTAAATTTTTAATAAGTAATTCCTACTCTAAAGGCTTTTCGGATTCCGCCATGATTGATTGAATAAATTTGCTAGCGTTTTATTTCTGAGGTGAAATTAGCTAGGAAATCAACGTGCGAGTAGATAAAAGGAATGAGTCGTGCGTTTTGAGTCACGAGATGGGAAATAGGAAGTATAAAGTCTGAAAACTATAGCTTGTTTGCCAACAACTATTTCAACGTTCGAAATTTACTAATAATCTCATCTTTATACTTTCCGCTGAGTGTGGCTTTATAATTGCCTTCTAACATGACCAAATTGTCTTTGGGAATGATTTCTTCTATTTTAAGAATGTTGATAATAAAGTTGCGGTGCGTTCGGTAGAATTTTGAGCTATCTAGCAATTCCAAAATTTTGACAAGCGATATAAGAATGACAAACTTTTCTTTCACTGTCATGATGTTACAGTATTTTTCTTCTACTTCTATATAAACGATTTCATCTGTGCGAACTTTTTTGAGCGATTTGCCTTTTTTGATGAATAAATGCTCTTGACTGATAACGGTATTTTCTTCTTCTGCTGTAAAGGAATTATCTTGACCGTAAAATTTTTCGATAGCATTTTCAATTGCGTAAATCAGCTCCAATTCATTATAGGGTTTGATAAGGTAGGCAAAAGGTTTTGTCAGTTTGGCACGATTAAAAATATCGCGACTTGTCGCACTTGTCAAAAATATAAACGGTTTGAGTCCGTTGGGTTGCACATCCACAAATTCTGCAAAAGAGATGCCTTCTGGGCGTCCATTTAGAAAAATATCAATGATGATGATGTCAAAATCTTTATGATGGAACATCTCGACAGCTTCTTGAAAATTTGTCGCTACTCCCGCGATGTAAAAACCATGATTTTCGAGCATTTGCGACAAATGTTCGCTTTGCTCTTGGTTGTCTTCAACAATCAATATCCGTATGTGTTCCATTAGGTAGGTTTTTTTGGTAGTGATAGTATAATTTTGGTACCTTTTCCCAATTCGCTTTCAATGGTAAAAGTACCGTTGTTCTTTTTTATCATCGATTTGCAGAGTTGCATGCCCAAGCCAGTTCCGATGCTGTTTTCGTGTTGTTTTTTTGCGAGTAGCGACGTGTCTTCTAACAATGCTAAACGCGTGGTTTCACTCATGCCGATTCCAGTATCTTCAACGATAAGTTGACAAAATTCTGTGTCGTTATTTTTTGTGTAAATCGTAATAGCATCACCTTCATTGGAAAATTTGATTGCATTGTCTAGTAAGTTTCGCAGCACAATTTTTAAGGATTCGCTGTCTGCCAACACAAATTCACTTTTAGCAACTGTATTTTTAAATGAAATTTCTTTATCCGCCAAGATTGCTTTGTAATTGTAAGCAACATGTTCAACTATCGTATGCAAACGAAGTGTTGTGATTTCAAAATGTGTTTGTTTGGTTTGTAGCAACGCCCAATTCAGCAAATTATCCAATAGCGTATAGGCACTGTTTACGATGCTGCTGTTGTTTTGTAATAAGCTGTTGACTTCTGTAGATTTTTCAGTTTCCAGCTTACTGATTAATTTTTTATTACTTGTTTTAATCGCATGAACCGAAGACCGCAAATCGTGACTCACAATAGAGAATAACTTATCTTTTGTGGCATTCAGTTCGTCTAAATCTTCTTTTTGTTGATGGATGATTTTGTTGCGTTTTACTTTTTCGCGATAGAAATAGAAGCTTACACCAAACATCACAAATAGAATTATTGCAGAATACAAATACATTTTACCTTGTGCATCTTTAACTTTATTATCTGCTTTTAAAATAGCAACTTCTTTCTCTTTCTTTTCAACGGCGGTCTTTTTTTCTTCTTGTGCTACGGCGTAAATTTTATTTTGATCGTTGACAGAATCTTTCCATTGTTCATATTCTTTTCGGTATTGTAAAGCTTTCAGGTAATCTTTTCGGTTTTCTTCTACAACCGCCATGTTTTTGGTAGTTTTTGCTTTAGCATCAAAATCATTTGTAGTTTTGGCTAAGTCGTATGCTTTTTGAAACAGTGGAATGGCTTGATCGTCCTTATATTGGTCGTAATATAGTGTAGCTAAATCACCATAACAACCAATCAACTGTATAGTATCTTTTCCTTTTTCATGTAAAGTGCGACTTTCTTTTAGGTATTTTTCAGCATTAGGGAATTTTTGTAGATGTAAATAGCACAGTCCAATATTATGCTTTACGCGATCCATTCTAACAAGAACATTTTGTGTTTTGGCTAATTCTTCAACTTTTAAATAATACGAAAGTGCTTTTTTAAAATCAGACTTTTCTAAGGCTATAGAACCTAATTTGGATAGCGTATTGGGTAAAAAATCAAATGTGTTTGAGATTTTTAAAAGCGCATTTTCAGCATCATTGTATAATTTTTTATTGAAAAAACTAAATCCTCTAAAAAAGAAAATATAATCATTCAGCTTTTGATTGTTAGTATCTGTATTTAAAATTTTTGAAGAATATACGAGTGTAGAATCCCATTCAGAAGCGGCTAAAAAAGTAACTACTTTTTGAAAGTCAGCATCTTTTTTTAGCGTAGCAGTTTTTTCTTCAATACTGTTAATTAACTTATCATACACAGAAACATTTTGAGAAAAAGTTAGTGATGTTAAAAAAAAAATAACGTAAAAAAAATTAATCTTTGATTTACAATACATAATTGTTTTTCTACAATGTAGGGAAAATGCTGAAAATATAAAAGTAGTGCTGATAATAACACTACTTTTTAGAACTTAAAATTTATGAAACTTAATTTCCACTAGCATCCTTTACGGTGGTAGAAGTACCTCTCGAAGCTTCTGGGTTTACATTAATTACAAAAGCCATTACTTCATCAATTTCATTAATATCTAAAACAACTTTATCTCTCATGTTATCATTGTTTTGTCTAAAAGGGGTATATTCAACATCTTCATTCTTTATTGAAAATTTATGCATTCTATACGTATCTCCTCTTTGCCTTTCAAAGCCAGTTCGTTTAAAACATACATAATATGTTAGTTGTAGTCGATCGTTTGGTCCCATCTCAAAATTTTGGTAAATATTAAAGCTGCTTTTTTGAAACTTATTATCTAGAAAATTTTCATAGAAGAAAATATTAGTAAAGATATTTGTTTTATTATTTCTAGTAGCTCTTAAAGCTCCAACTGTAGGTTGAACGACTAAATTTTCAGCATCACAGCTTTTCATATAATCATTATAGATTTCACTGAATTGTCCTTCAACTTTATTAATATTTCTTGCGATAAATTGATTGTTTAAACGTTTCACTACTTCTTCTTTTTCAGAATGAAGTATAAACTTTAAAAACTCGCAAGCTTTAGGAGATTCACACGGTTTGTTTTTTTGTTCCTTAGAAGAATCCTTTACAAGATTTATATGATTCCTTAAAAATGAATGAGCTTCACTATTTCCTGTATTTCTAATTTTCTTTAGTACAGATTCAAGAACTTCTGTTGTTGGTTTTTCTGTGAAAAACAATAATTTTTCTAAAAGAATGTATGCATCTTTACTAGATAAATTTCGTAATCTATCGACGACTTCATTTAAAGCATCGTCCTTCAAGTTTATTTTTTTAATTAAAATATCGATGAGGGATTGAGAACAATCTTCTAGTTCTTTTTTCTTTTTTTCTTCTATCAACTTTTTCAAGAAAATTTTTGCTTTAATGTATTTGTTTGGATCTGGGATGCCGACGACTAAGTTATAGTCAAAACTTTCATCACTTAATATCTTTCCTGGAATTGGGTGCTCTCTTCTATTACACATGATTTCAATGGTTTTAATTAGTTGTTCCTTACTCTATTGAGGCTTTTCAGATGCCGCCGTTTATTCATTTAATTGTATAGAATTGCTAGTTTGCAATGAAGCAATTCTATACAAAGAGAGTACAATTCGTTTTTTATTTTGGAAAAAATGGAAGGAAATACTCCTTTTTTGGAACGAAAACGGAAAGTTTAGGCATAAAAAAAGCGAACCGAAGTTCGCTGTACTATTGTTGAGGTATGTTTTGAAAAATTATTGGTCACTTTCTTTAATAATCTCCCGAATCCAGTCGTTTGGAATCATATCAATGGTCAAATTGACACGTTCAGTATTGCCATTATTAATCACTCTGTGCGGATCGGTTAAGCGTAAATACCAACATTCGCCAGGTTGCATTGGCACTTCTGTATCATTTAAGAAAAACTGAATGCCTTCTTTGTTTAAAATTGGAACCGTTAAACGAATCACAGATTTGTGAACTTCCAAGCCCAATGTTGGATCGGTATGTTGTTGCACCACAGAATTCGGAGCCAAACGCAACAAACGCACTAAGGTTACTTTGGTTTTTGCTTTAAAGGTATCTATGACTTCATTCAAATACGGCGAGCTTTTTAAATAATCCGTATCCATCCAATCGCACCAAGAACCATCCGCATAATCATCTGCTGGCGGTGGAAATGGAAGGGAAGTGTCTACCGTATGCGCAGGCGCACGAAGCGGAATCACATTGTAATATTCAAATTGTTGGAGTTTTAAGGCTTCAAATTCTGCCAACATTTTTTCGGCATCAAATGTAAAAGGAAGCTTTACTCTATCTGTACTTGCGGTTTTGGGTGCTGCGTGTGCCATATTTTCTGAATTAAGATTCCTAAAGTACTAAAAAAGTCGAAAATTGAAAATAGTCCGCTCAATTAATCAAACAAATCAGCAAAAATCACGTAAGTGTATTCTTAAAAAAAAGCCGTTTCAAAAATATCTATTTTAAATATTTTGAAACAGCTTTTGTATACTGTTTTTGAATAATTTATATAAAATTACGGCGTAGCGGTAAATCCACCATCATCACCTTCATCATCATCTCTTCCGTTGCGCTCACGCTCTTTTTTCTGGTTGAAACGATAGGTAAACGAAAGATTAAATGTACGTACACGCCATTGGAATTCGCCTTCGCTTCTAAAGGTGTCTGTAAACGATTCAGAACGTCTGATACGTGAATTGAATACATCGCTCACATTAAAAGCAATTGAAGCTTTGTCGTCGAATAATTCTTTACTAAAAGCTAAATTTGCAGAAAACAATCCTTTACGAATATTTTGCGCATCTTCGTTTGGGCCACGATAAAATAAACGCGTTTGCCAATCAATGCCACCAGGTAAGGTTACTTTATTATTTACGCGAACAAACCAACTCAAGTTATCCGCGTCAAAATTGACACCATTAAACTCACCGCGATTGTATGACTGGAATAGGTTGAAGTTTCCATTCAATCGCCATTTGCGTGACGGATTGTACGTCAGTGTAAATTCAAAACCAAAACGGTCGTTTCTCGCTAAGTTAATTGGCGTTCTGCGAATAATTGGTACTTCTTCACCATTCAAAATGGTGGTTTGTCCTGTATCTTCACTAATAAAGTTAAATACATCCGTAGAACGTTGAAAATAAATAGAGGAATTTAGTGTCACTTTTCCAAAACGATTCAAATATCCTAAATCAATCGCGTTGGAAAAACTTGGGTCAATATCTGGATTTCCTTGAAAAACATTGGTAATACTCGAACGCGAAGGAAACGGATTGATAAATCGTGAACGCGGACGTCGAATTCTACGATTGTATCCTAAAGTGATACTTTGGTCTTCCGAAATTTCATATCCTAAATTGATAGTAGGGAAGAAGCTTACATAATTTTTTCGTTCAAAATCACTACTCGTTAACTGATTGATAGCAATTCGGGAATCTTCCATACGCAATCCTAAAAGGAAAGAAAATTTGTCGTTTATTTTGTTTCCGTATTGCGTGTAAAATGCATTTACGTATTCGCGATAATTTAAAACATTACTCAAATTGGAATCTGCAACAAATTCATCATCTTCTAAAAAGGCTACCAAATAATCGGTCGTTAAATCGAGAAAGTTACCACGATATCCAAACTCAAACTGAGCTGTTTCACTAAGCGGCACTACATAATCCGTTTGTAATAACACACGGTCTTGATTTTCTACAGTAC
Organism: Kordia periserrulae; assembly: GCF_003054265.1. Classification (GTDB taxonomy): domain Bacteria; phylum Bacteroidota; class Bacteroidia; order Flavobacteriales; family Flavobacteriaceae; genus Kordia; species Kordia periserrulae. The sequence goes on from NZ_QBKT01000002.1 coordinate 152,215, forward strand.
GCACTTGCTCTGCCAATGCGCCATCAACCAAAATAAATGAGTTTTCAGTTTCTGTACTATTTTCAAACTGGAAATCGGCCGTTAATTTGTGACCACTTTTTTCAAAATTCTTATCAAAGTTCAATCCATACTGCAAATTTTGATCGCCTTCTGTTTCTGGGTCAAAACGTGTGCTTACATTGGTGACATTAAAATCAGAATCAAACTGCGTTAAAATATTGTTTGTTTCACGTTCGTCGTCGCTATTTCTGTAAATCAACGAAGCGGTGATGGAGGTTTTGTCATTGATATACCATTCCACTCCAAAATTGGTATTAAATCCTTTTTGGAAACGTTCAAAATCACGGTCTTCATTCAAAAAGGTATTTGGATTGTCGCCATTGAAATATTCTGTAAAGGTATTTGAGTTTCCTGGAACTTCCCGATAGTTGTATCCGGAAGTCGTAAAGAAGTTAAAATCTCCCGTACGATAGTTTACATTTCCCGAAATTCCATAGCCTTCAGGATGCGAAACGTTGGTCGTAATAGCTCCGTTGAGTCCTTGCAATTTGCTTCTACGCAAAATAATATTTAAAATACCAGCGCTTCCTTCGGCATCGTAACGCGCAGAAGGTGAGGTAATAATTTCTACTTTTTCAATGGCATCCGCAGGAAGTTGTCGTAGTGCATCTGTGGAATTCAATCCGACCAATCCAGAAGGTTTTCCGTTGATTAAAATTCGAACATCATCATTTCCACGAAGTGATACATTTCCTTCCACATCCACAGACACTGACGGAACATTGTCTAATACATCACTCACGGTTCCACCGCGAACTGTTAAATCTTTTCCAACATTGTATATTTTTTTATCAAGCTTGAGCTGAACCGTCGTTTTTTCGGCAATAATCTCTACGGCTTCTAAGGCTTTCGAATCCATTTCCAAATAGAAACTTCCTAGCGAAGTATTGGAGCGCAATTCTTTGGCTTTAATTTCTTGTGATTTGAATGAAATGAATTCTATGGCAATGTCATAAACATCCGCTTCTACTTCAATAGAAAATTCTCCTTTCATATTGGTCATTCCACCTGTAACCGCACGTTTCTTAGCAATATCTTGAAGAACGATGGTCGCAAATTCTAAAGGTTGATTGGTAGATTTGTCAAAGACTTTTCCTGTGACAGTTACTGTTTTATTTTGTGCAGAAAGGGTGAGAATGGTTCCGAAAAAGGTGAGAAAAAGTAATATTTTCTTCATTTTGAGTGTTTTAGTTTTCTTTTTAGTTAGCAATTTTTAGTGTTTGACTGCAAAGAAACGACATGGTTTAAACCTTTTTGGTTAAAGTTCTGTTAAAAGAAAAATCCAGCAATAACGCTGGATTCGGGATTTTCTTTATAAAATTCTGTTAATGTCTTCAGGTGGTCGTCCGATGACTGCTTTTTTGTTATGAATAACGATGGGACGCTCTATCAATTTTGGATGTTCAACCATCGCTTGAATGATTTCTGAATCCGAAAGTTCCTTGCCTTTGTAGTTTTCTTTCCAGATTGTTTCATTCTTTCGAACAAGTTGCTCAGGCGCAATTCCCAAAAGTTTGATAATTTCAGAAAGTTCGTCTGTAGAAAGCGGATTGTCTAAATATTTTACAATGTCAAAGTCTTTTCCAGAAGCTTCCAAAATCGCCAAGCCTTCTCTAGATTTTCTACAACGTGGATTGTGATATATTTTTAGCATAGCTTAGATTTAATGTTTGAATATATTTTCAATTTCACCATTTTTATGCAATGAATCTATTTCCTCTTGTGTGTAATACACTTGAATTTCAGAAAAGAAGTCTTTAACTTCTCTACGTTTTTCATTCACTTCCGATTCGTTAGGAATTTTATCAATCGTGTAATTTCCATAATACATATAAATAGTATCGTTGGATTTTTCGATGACTTTTGCAAACGAATATTCTCCATCAGGATTATCAAAAACAATGACGTCTTTCGGTTCTAAATTCTGAAGATTTACCAATAACTCTTCATCTTGTCTTATAGAGTTATAGGTAATGTATATCGCGATAAGCGCAATAAGACCAGTTCCAGCGAACAAGTAAAAAGGCGTTTTAAAATGATGTTTTTCAATTTCTAACTTGTCCTTTATTTGCTTTGGCATTTCCTTCTTTTTCAACACTTGTTGGCAATTTCCACAAATGGAAAAGTACTTTTTTGCGTAAGGAAAAATAGGAATCCAAAACACATCAAAATACCTTGATATAGCTTGTAAATGAATGTCGTTGGCTTCACAGTTTGGACATCTGGTACCTTGTAATTTTCGGGTTCCCAAATCTTTTGAACCCGTTCCGTAAATAATCATTTTTTTTGAATTAAGTTATGTAGATGCAAGTATAGTGAAATATTGAATATGAATTATTCTACAATTCGCTATCGTCTTTTTGTTGTCCCATTGACATTAAATAGGATTTCAAAAACTCATCAATATAACCGTCCATTACGGCATCAACATTTCCTGTTTCGTGTCCGGTGCGAACGTCTTTTACCAATTTGTACGGATGCATTACATAGTTGCGAATTTGCGAGCCCCATTCAATCTTCATCTTTCCAGCTTCAATGTCTTCGCGCGCTTCTAGTTGTTTTTTCAGCTCAATTTCATACAACTGCGATTTCAACATTTGCATCGCTCGTGTTCGGTTGTCATGTTGAGAACGTGTTTCAGAGCAGGAAATTTGAATTCCTGTAGGCTTGTGCGTCAACTGTACTTTGGTTTCTACCTTGTTGACATTTTGTCCACCAGCACCACTAGAGCGCGCGGTTGTAATTTCAATATCTGCTGGATTGATTTCAATTTCAATCGTATCATCCACCAACGGATACACATATACAGACGCAAACGAAGTATGTCGTTTGGCATTGCTGTCAAAAGGAGAAATTCGCACCAAACGATGCACACCGTTTTCACCTTTCAGCCAACCAAAAGCATAATCGCCCTCAATTTCGAGTGTTACGGTTTTAATCCCAGCAACATCACCTTCTTGATAATTGAGTTCTTTGACTTTATAACCTTGTTTTTCTGCAAACATCAAATACATTCGCATTAGCATACTTGCCCAGTCGCAACTTTCGGTTCCGCCTGCGCCCGCTGTAATTTGTAGCACCGCGCTCATGCTGTCACCTTCGTCCGACAACATATTGCGAAACTCTAAATCTTCAATTTTTGTAGTGGTTTTATCAAATTGTGCAGTAACCTCTTCTAACGTAGCGTCGCCTTCTTTGTAAAATTCATACAACACTTCCAAATCTCCAATAAGCGTTGCGATTTCATTATAATCGTCCACCCACTTTTTCTGGGTTCGGAGTTGTTTCATAATAATTTCAGCTTCTCTCGGGTTGTCCCAAAAGTCAGGCGCATATGTTTTTTCCTCTTCGTTGGCAATTTCTATCAGTTTGGCATCTATGTCAAAGATACCTCCTTAACGCACCAAGGCGATTGATAAGATCTTTTATCTGATCGGATGTTATCATGTTTGTTTTTTTAATTCCTACAAAAATAAGATGTTTTGCGTATATTCATAGCCTAAAATAAAAAAACCGATAGAATCGTCAATACGACTTTTTGTAGACAGCAAAATTGACGCTTTTTAGGCTCGATAAAACCATCGTGATGAAAAAATATACTTTCTTGATTTTCATTTTTTTAGGTGTCTTTTCTATAAGTCATTCACAAGAAAAAACGAAAACAAAAACCTACCCTCGAGAACATTTTAAAGGATTTTTTAATTTTTCGTATGAAGAGAAAACCGATAAAATTTTTTTAGAAGTTGACAAACTCGATGAAGATTTTTTATATGTGTACTCGCTGGCAAGCGGCGTTGGGTCTAATGATATTGGGTTGGATAGAGGACAAATTGGCGATGGAGTCGTGGTGCAATTTCAAAAAATGGGCAACAAACTTATGTTGATTCAACCAAATTTGCGCTACAGAGCCAATACGACAAACGACTTGGAACGCAAAAGTGTTGAACAAGCCTTTGCAAAATCGGTTTTGTTCGGTTTCCCGATTGTTTCTGAAAAAGACAACAAATATACGGTCGATTTGACACCGTTTTTACTGCAAGATGCGCACGGAGTTATTGAAAGTTTGGCGAATAACAAACAAGGAACGTATAAAATTGACACCACAAAAAGTGCGCTTGCTTTAAACAGAACCAAAGCATTCCCTAAAAACGTAGAATTTGAAGCTTTGTTAACATTTGCGGGAAAACCAAAAGACGGAAATATCAAAAGCGTCACTCCCAATGCGTCGTTGGTTTCGGTGATTCAGCATCATTCGTTTGTAGAATTGCCAGACGACAATTACAAACCAAGAGTATTTGACCCAAGAAGTGGCGCCATTAGTATTTCGTATTACGATTACGCAACGCCGATTCAAGAACCCATGTTGAAACGTTTTATCACACGTCATCGCTTGGAAAAGAAAAATCCGAATGCGGCAAAAAGTGAAGCCAAAGAACCAATAATTTACTATCTCGATCCTGGAACGCCTGAACCTGTACGTTCTGCCTTGTTAGAAGGGGCGCGTTGGTGGAATGAAGCCTACGAAGCTATTGGCTATACAAATGCGTTTCAAGTAAAAATGTTGCCGAAAGATGCTGATCCGATGGACTTGCGTTACAATGTCATTCAGTGGGTACATCGTTCTACGCGTGGTTGGAGTTATGGCGCGAGTGTCGTAGATCCGCGAACAGGCGAAATTATCAAAGGACATGTGAGTTTGGGTAGCTTGCGAATTCGACAAGATTTTTTAATTGCACAAGCGTTATTGAATAAACCATTTGCACAAAGCGACGAGAATTATCAACCGATGTTGGAAATGGCGTTGGCACGAATTCGTCAATTATCAGCGCATGAAGTGGGGCATACCATTGGTTTTGCTCATAACTTTTCAGCAAGCACGAACAACAGAAGTTCTGTGATGGATTATCCGCATCCCACCGTGAAAATCACAAATGGAAAAATTGACTTGTCAGACGCGTACGCTACGGGAATTGGTTCGTGGGATAAAATTACGGTAGCATATTCCTATTCAGAGTTTCCCTCTGCGGAAGCGGAAAAAACAGGATTACAAACCATTTTAAACAATGCATACAAAGCAGGACATCGTTTTATTTCGGATGCAGACGCACGACCAGCTGGTGGCGCGCATGCCAATGCACATTTGTGGGATAATGGAGAAAGTGCTGCTGCCGAATTGGAAAAAGTGCTAAAAATACGCGAGTTAGCGATTCGAAATTTTTCAAAAGACAATATTCGTACAGGTGAACCGTATACTGTTTTGGAAGACGTTTTTGTGCCGTTGTACTTTTTCCATAGATACCAAACCGAAGCGACTTCCAAATTGATTGGTGGATTGGAATATAATTATGCCACTAAAGGCGACGGACAGCTAATTACGACTGTAATTTCACCGAGAAAGCAACGCGAAGCATTACAAGCCATTTTAAAAACCTTAGATGCGGAAACGTTGGCAATTCCAGCAGATAAATTGGATTTGTTTCCGCCACGTGCTTTTAGCTATGGACGTACAAGAGAATCGTTTAAAGGAACAACTGGTGTAGGTTTTGATGCGATAGCGCCCGCAGCAACAGCAAGTGATATGACGTTGCAATTTTTATTTCATCCTGAACGCGCGGCGCGATTGATTCAGCAGAAAAGTTTGGATAAACAGCAATTGGGCTTTATGGAAATGACACGAACAGTTTTGGACAATACGTTGTATAAAGATTACAAAGATGCACACCATCAAGAGTTGGGACATGCTGTGAATGCTAACGTTTTAAACTATTTGATGCATTTGGCAACAGATTCAAAATCGTCGTTTGGAGTGAAAGCTCAAAGTAAATACTTGCTAACTGAAATTGCTCGAAAAATAGAAGCTAAAAAATATAAAGAGGAAGAAAAATCATATCAATTAGTGTATCTTGAAATAATAAATCAATTCTTCAAATATCCAGAAAAATTCAAACTAGAAGCCTCACCAAAAATTCCAGATGGTTCGCCAATTGGAACAGATGCGTGTGGATTTTAGAGGTACGATTGTCGATTTTTGATTTTTGATTTACGATTTACGCTTTTTTATGGTTATGAATAGAATAAAAGCACTTCTCGATACTAAATTTCTGCGAAATTTCACTCGAAGTGACGCTTTTTTAATGTGTCAATTTGATAATTTGAAAATGTATCAATGTTTTTTATTTTAAGATTGAAAACGTACTTCGTCAAGCTAAACTTGATTCAGCTTCTCACAAGCAGCTAAAATTTTCAGCAAAAATACTTACGTTTGTCATAGAAATCGAAGTGACGTATTGAAAAAGTTTAATTAGTTTTTAAAATTCATGCAATAACGTATCTAAGAAACAACGAAAAACAAACAACAAACAACAAACAACAAAAAAACGGAATACCAACACCTAATACCCAATACCCAAAACCTAAAAAAATGCGAATAAACCTAATAAGTGATACTGTAACCAAACCTACGCCAAAAATGTTAGAAGCCATGTTTGCTGCTGAAGTTGGCGATGATGTGTTTAAAAAAGATCCATCGATTAACAAGTTGGAGCAAAAAGTAGCAGAAATGTTTGGCAAAGAAGCGGCATTGTTTTTTCCAAGCGGAACCATGGCAAATCAAACAGCGATAAAATTGCACACCAATCCTGGCGATCAGGTGATTTGTGATAAAGATGCACATATTTACAATTATGAAGGTGGCGGTGTGAGCTTTAACAGTGGCGCTTCGTGTAAATTGATTGACGGACATCGCGGGATGTTTACTGCCGAGCAAGCCAAAGCAGCAATCAATCCACCAGATTTTTATCACAGTCCACTCAGCGCGTTGATTGCACTCGAAAATACCGCAAACCGTGGTGGTGGGGCTTGTTGGGATTTTTCAGAGATTGAAAAAATTCACGCAGTTGCACGCGAACACAATTTGGGTTTTCACTTAGATGGCGCGCGTTTGTGGAATGCCTTAGTAGAAAAAGGAGAAACTCCTGCGCAATACGGAAAATTGTTTGATACCATTTCGGTGTGTTTGTCTAAAGGATTGGGTTGTCCTGTAGGTTCTGTGTTGGTTGCGGATGAAGAAACCATTCACAAAGCATTGCGGGTACGCAAGATTTTAGGTGGCGGAATGCGTCAGGCAGGATATTTGGCTGCGGCGGGAATTTACGCGTTAGATCATCATATAGCGCGATTGGCAGAAGATCATGAAAAGGCAAAAGAAATCGGGAAGGTGTTGGAAAGTTTGTCGATTATCAAAAAAGTAGAACCGATTGAAACCAACATCATCATTTTTTATCTGCAAGATGATATTGACGAACAAGCGTTTTTGGATAAATTGACCGAATTAGGCATTGATTTGATTGGTATGGGAAGTGGGAAACTCCGAATCGTAACACACTTAGATTACACTGCAGCAATGCATCACGAATTTTTAAAAGTGATTCAAAAAGTCATCTAAAAGTAGATGAATTAAAAAAATCAACACAAAAAAAGCAGCTCAAAAAGCTGCTTTTACTATAAAAAAATATTTTTCTATTCTGTTAAGTCTTTTGTTTCTGCGCTTCCTGCATTTTTCTTTACAGATTCAATTCCGTTCTCCATTCCAGCTTCGCTAGCGTACATTTGACTCGTTCCAATAATTTGACCATTTCCTGCTTTTAAACTGAAATGAAACTTACCGTTTTTAGCCGTTTTACGTTCAAATTTGCTATCGTCTGTTGAATTCTTTTTACAAGATTCAATTCCGTTTTTAGCACCACTTTTATCAGCATATCCTTGGCTAGACATGATGATTTGTCCATTTTTTGCTTTTAAGTTAAAATAGAATTTTTGATTGTTTTCACTTTGGAATAATTCAAACATAGTTATGTAGAGATTTAGTTAAGATGAGTAAATATATCAAAAATATATGGTAAAAGAAATGCTGATGACGGCAATTTTAAAAGTTTGTACAGGTTTTTTCCCTAAAAAATGTTGTTTGCCGATAAAAATGTTGCTTTTAACCTAAATTTAAAATAGCATCATAGTATCGTAACTTGTTTTATGAAGCAAAAAAATAATTTTGTATCTTAATAAACAATAAAAACAATAATCGAATAACTAATCATTTTAAAGACATGAGAAAAAAATTAGTAGTTGGACTGGCATTTGTTTTTGGTTCTTTTGCTTTTGGGCAAGATTTACCAACAAATCCAGAACCAGGAAAATGTTATGTCCGTTGTGTGACGCCTGATGTATATGAAAATCAGGAAGTACGCGTTATGGTATCGCCAGCTTACAAAAAGCTGAAAGTTGTCCCAGCAACATATACCAATGTAAACGAAACAGTTGTATCAAAAGTAGCAGGTGAAGAATTGGCTGTAGTTCCAGCAGTGTACGGAACTGAAACTTTTGATGTTGTAACAAAAGAAGCTTCTCAACGCTTAGTGAAAGTGCCATCTACTTCAAGTAGAGAAACGGAAACTGTAGTTGTAAAAGAAGCGAGTTACAAACTGAAAATTGTTCCTGCGGTATATGAAAACAGAACTTTTGAAGTGGTCACAAGACCAGCATATCAAAAGGTAGAAATTGTTCCTGCGGTGTATGAAACAAGAGATGTTGTAATTCCTGTAAAGGAAGCATCGCAACGTTTGGAAGTGATTCCTGCAGAATGGGGACAAGAAACAGTAACGTATAAGAAAAGAGAGTTTGGTTCATCCATTAGCATTACCAAAGCATCTTTTACAGACGATTTTGAAACGGTTGAAATCAAACCAGCTGCTGCTGAATGGCAAATGAGTGAAATTCCTCCAGCTGACTGTAATTCTTCCAATCCTGACGATTGTAGATATTGGTGTTACAAAGCAATTCCTGCTCAAAACGAAATTATTCCTGTAAAGCGTTTAGCAGCCGATGCTTCTTCTGTAAGAACTCCTGATTGCGATCCAAATAATAACGGTGGAAAACCATGTGGTGAAGGAACATTTACTAGAACAATTATGGTAAAACCTGCAAGTACACGTATTATAGAGATTCCAGGTACCACAAAAACCATTAAGAAAACAGTAATGGTAACGCCACCAACAACGCGTATTATTGACGTGCCAGCGGAAGTAAAAACAATGACGCGTAGAGTGATGGTAACGCCACCAACTACAGAGCGAATTGAAATTCCAGCAGTAACAGAAACTGTACGAAAAACAATCATCACGAATGAAAGTACGCGTGTAGAAGATATTCCTGCTGTAAGTCAAACATACAAGAAAACTGTAATGACTCAAGCACCAACCACAAGAACTATTCCTGTAGCGCAAAAGGAAACTACCTTAAAAACTACAAAATTGGTAGAAGATGCACGTGTAGTGGAAACAGAAGTTCCTGCAGTATACAAAACAGTTACAAAAGAAGTATTGACTAAGAAAGGTGGATTAACTACTTGGAAAGAAGTTGATTGTAAATTTTTAACGTATAACGACTTAAATATTAATTGGAACTTAGGAAGTGCAACGTTAACGCCTGCTGCAAAGCGTGAAATTGACACAAAATTATTACCAGTGTTACAAACAGGTGTATCTGTAGAAATTGCATCGCATACAGACTCTAGAGGTTCTGCAGCAAGCAACGAAGCATTGTCGCAAAGAAGAGCCCAAGCGGTGACCAATTACTTAATTTCAAAAGGAATCAATCCTAGTAAAATTGTATCTAACGGATACGGTGAAAGAAGATTGGTAAACCGTTGTAAAGATGGAGTTTCTTGTACAGAAAGAGAGCATTTACAAAACAGAAGAACGCAATTTAGAGTATTAGATCAAAAGAACTAAACTTTAGAATAGTATAATGATAAAAGGGAAACCAAAACGGTTTCCCTTTTTTTGTAAGTAGTGTGGATTGACTAATTTTTAATGTGATGTTTGATTTACGAAAACATGTCCATGCCAGGAATATTTGGCATGCCATCTTTGGCAACTGCGGCAACTTCAGCTTCATGCACTTCACCAGCACGTTTAATGGCTTTATTTAAGGTCAGAATTAGATAGTCTTCCAACTGTTCTTTATCTTCCAGCAATTCATCTGAGACTTCTATCGCTTTAATTTCTCTATTTGCCGTTACCGTTACTTTCAATAAACCATCAGAGCTTTGTTCATCAATCAAAACAGTATGTAAACGCTCTTTCGTTTCTGCTACTTTTTGCTGGGTTTCTTTAAGTTTTCCCATCATTCCCATTAAGTCTCCAAACATTTGTGTATATAATTAAAGGTTACTATGGACAAAATTATTAAATTGTGGACTTTTAAATAAATTTTTAAATGAAAAAAAGTATCATCATCTTTCTGATGACCGCGACACTATTAAATTCTTGTAAAGAGCATTTACCAACTATGAAAAATGAAATACCTGTGCCTACCATCGCCAAAAAACCTACAAAACTTGAAAAACATGGCGATGTTAGAATCGACAACTATTATTGGTTGAACGATAGAGAAAATCCTGAAGTCATTGCCTATTTAGAAGCTGAAAATACCTACAATGATGCCATGACAGCACACACAAAGGATTTTCAAAAAGATTTATTTAATGAACTCAAAGGAAGAATCAAAGAAGACGATTCTTCTGTTCCCTATAAACTTAACGGATATTGGTACATAAAACGATACGAAGAAGGCAAAGATTATCCAATTCATACTCGAAAAAAAGGTTCGCTTGATGCGCCAGAAGAAATATTGTTTGATGTCAACGAAATGGCAAAAGGACATTCGTATTATAAACTTACAGGCATCAATATCAGTCCCGATAATAAACTCGCTGCATTTGGTGTGGATACCATAAGTAGACGTCAATACGTGATTCATATCAAAAATCTGGAAACAGGAGAAATTTATAAAGAAAAGATAGAAAATACAACGGGAAGTTCCACGTGGGCGACGGATAATAAAACGTTATTTTACGCCAATAAAGATGAGCAAACGCTGCGTTCGGAAAAAATATACAAACACAAACTTGGTGACGATGTAGTAAATGATGAGGTGGTTTTTCATGAAGAAGACGAAACCTTTATCACCTTTGTGTACAAAACAAAATCTAGAAAATACATTGTCATTGGCTCGTATAGTACGTTGACAATGGAATACCGAATTTTAGAAGCGGACAATCCAGATGGAGAATTCAGAATCTTTCAGCCACGCGTGCGAGGGCTGGAATACGGAATTTCTCATTATGACGATCATTTTTATGTAATGAGTAACAAAGACGCTGCTATCAACTTTAAACTCTCCAAAACTCCAGAAGATAAAACAGGCATGGAGCATTGGGAAGACATCATTCCGCATCGTCCAGATGTATTGTTGGAAGATGTTGACATCTTTAAAGACTATTTGGTATTGAGTGAACGCTCCAATGGTTTAAATAAAATCAGAATCATCCGTTGGGACGGAAGCGAAGACTACTACTTGCCTTTCGACAATGAAACGTATACCGCAAATACGAGCGTCAACGTGGACTTTGATACTAAAATTTTACGATATTCTTACAATTCCATGACAACGCCAGCTTCGGTAATTGATTTTAACATGGAAACCAAAACCAAAGAAGTCAAAAAAGAACAAGAAGTGTTGGGAGGAAAGTTTGACAAAAACAATTATATGTCCGAGCGTTTATGGGCAACTTCGGCAGATGGTACCAAAGTTCCAATGTCTGTTGTCTACCGCAAAGGAATCAAAAGAGATGGAAGCAATCCAGTATTGCAATATGCGTATGGTTCGTATGGAAGCACCATTGATCCGTATTTTTCTTCGGCGCGATTAAGTCTTTTAGACAGAGGATTTATATATGTCATAGCCCATGTACGCGGTGGCGAATACTTAGGTAGAAACTGGTACGATGATGGAAAATTGATGGACAAAAAAAATACCTTTACTGATTTCATTGCTTGCTCAAAATACCTCATTGAACAAAAATATACGTCGCCTGAACATTTATATGCTTCTGGTGGAAGTGCTGGCGGACTATTAATGGGCGCCATTGCAAATATGAATCCGGAATTATACAAAGGTATCATTGCGTCAGTTCCTTTTGTAGATGTTATCACTACAATGTTAGACGATAGCATTCCACTCACTACTGGAGAATATGACGAATGGGGCAATCCGAACGAAAAAGAATATTATGACTATATGAAGTCGTATTCACCGTATGACAATGTGGAAGCAAAAAAATATCCAAACATGTTAGTCACGACAGGTTTGCACGATTCGCAAGTACAATATTGGGAGCCAGCGAAGTGGGTTGCCAAGCTTCGCGAACTAAAAACGGATAGCAATATTTTGCTATTGCATACCAACATGGATGCGGGTCATGGCGGTGCTTCTGGACGCTTTGAAGCCTTGAAAGAAGTAGCCGAAGAATACGCGTTTTTACTAGACTTAGAGAATATAAAAGAGTAATTAAAAAATTTAACTTAAATTTGCAAGGTTTTGCACGTTTACAAAACATATAAAATAAAACCCTGTACAACTTAATAGTTTTTATGGAACAACAAATTAATGCTTTTGATAATGTACTCGAACTTATCGGAAATACACCTTTGATAAGATTAAAACACATCACAAAAAATATTAAAGGAAACTTCTATGCTAAGGTTGAGGCATTCAATCCAGGACATTCAACAAAAGATAGAATTGCTTTATACATTATTGAAGAGGCAGAAAGAAAAGGCATCATCAAACCTGGTGATACTATTATAGAAACGACTTCAGGAAACACAGGATTTAGTATTGCCATGGTAAGTATCATTAAAGGATACGAATGTATATTAGCCGTAAGTTCTAAATCTTCCAAAGATAAAATAGACATGTTGCGTTCTATGGGCGCAAAAGTATATGTTTGTCCTGCACACGTAAGCGCTGATGATCCGCGTTCGTATTATCAGGTTGCAAAACGTATTCACGAAGAAACGAAAGGCTCTGTATATATTAATCAATATTTCAACGAATTGAATATTGACGCACATTACAATACAACAGGACCAGAAATTTGGAATCAAACCAACGGAGCTATCACGCACTTAGTGGCATGTAGTGGAACAGGAGGAACGATTTCTGGAACAGCAAGATACTTAAAAGAACAAAATCCGGACATCAGAATATTAGGTGTGGATGCCTATGGTTCGGTATTGAAAAAATATCATGAAACGCGTGAATTTGATTCGGAAGAAATCTATCCATATCGCATAGAAGGATTGGGGAAAAACTTAATTCCAACTGCAACCGATTTTGACGTGATTGATAAATTCGTCAAAGTAAAAGACGAAGAAAGTGCACACAAAGCACGTGAAATCTCTAAAACAGAAGGTTTATTTGTTGGATATACCAGCGGTGCAGCCATGCAAGCGATTGAGCAATTGGCAGAAGAAGGTGAATTTGATGAAAACAGTAATGTGATTGTTATCTTCCCAGATCACGGTTCGCGCTATATGAGTAAAGTGTACAGTGACGAATGGATGAGCGCACAAGGCTTTTTTGACAGTAAAAATATTGAAGAAGCGCAAAAAATAGAATATATAAAATAATAGCAGTTTTATCTGTCTAACATATTCAAAAGCAGCATACTAACAAGTATGTTGCTTTTTTTGTAATATACATTCCAAATCCTCAAAAATTTTCTCAAAAAAGTAGCAATCTAACATAAACTGTCAATAATTATGTCAGACAGTTAAAAATATTTATTTTTGCCGTTGAAGTTTTCAAAAAAACTTCATACATTACCATAACCCGAATTGATACATATAGAAAAACTGAGATAGATGAAGGATTTATTTGCTAAAATTTACAAGGACAAAGGACCACTAGGAAAATGGGCATCACAAGCAGAAGGATATTTTGTTTTTCCGAAATTAGAAGGTGAAATTTCAAATCGTATGAAATTTCAAGGGAAAGATGTAATTACTTGGAGTATCAACGATTACTTAGGCTTGGCAAACCATCCTGAAGTTCGTAAAATTGACGCAGAAGCAGCTGCAACATACGGTTCTGCCTATCCAATGGGGGCACGTATGATGTCTGGTCACACAGACTTACATGAGCAATTGCAAAATGAATTAGCTGCATTCGTAAATAAAGAAGCAGCTTATTTACTAAACTTCGGATATCAAGGAATGGTATCTACCGTAGATGCATTGGTTTCTAAAGACGATATCATTGTGTATGATGTAGATTCACATGCATGTATCATTGACGGAGTGCGTTTGCACATGGGAAAACGTTTTACGTTTAAGCACAACGACATTGAAAGTTTAGAAAAAAACTTAGAGCGTGCTACCAAAATGGCAGAGCAAACTGGCGGTGGGATTTTAGTGATTTCTGAAGGAGTGTTTGGAATGCGTGGAGAACAAGGAAAACTAAAAGAAATTGTAGCACTTAAGAAAAAATACAATTTCCGTTTATTTGTAGATGATGCACACGGTTTTGGAACTTTAGGAAAAACAGGAGCTGGAGCAGGAGAAGAGCAAGGCGTACAAGACGAGATCGATGTATATTTCGCAACCTTTGCAAAATCCATGGCAAGTACAGGAGCATTTATTGCAGCAGATAAAGAAATTATCGATTACTTAAAATACAACTTGCGTTCGCAAATGTTCGCAAAATCATTACAAATGCAATTGGTCGTTGGAGCGTTAAAACGTTTGGATATGTTACGCACGATGCCAGAATTGAAAGAAAATCTTTGGAAAATCGTAAACGCATTGCAAAGCGGACTCAAAGAACGCGGATTTGACATTGGAACAACACAAAGTTGTGTCACGCCTGTGTACTTGAAAGGAAGCATTCCTGAAGCGATGGCGTTGGTAAAAGACTTGCGTGAAAACCACGGAATCTTCTGTTCCATCGTAGTCTATCCAGTCATTCCAAAAGGACTCATTCTATTACGAATGATTCCAACAGCATCACATACCTTACAAGATGTAGAAGAGACCTTAGAAGCATTCTCAGCAATCCGTACACGCTTAGAAGACGGAACGTATAAAAGAGTTTCTGCGAAGTTGATGGAGATGATGGGAGAGTAGTTCTCTTAAAAAATATATTTATTTAGGAACCGTGGCTAGTTTTTAGTTGCGGTTTTTTTTATGTCCTATCACTATTTAAAAATGTTTTTTCAACTTAAAACCAATAAAATTCATTTTTCAATCGCTCCTTAAAACATACATTATTAAACACTTACATTTTCATTTTTAAATTTATTAAGATTAAGTCTAAATAAACTTTGAAAATAAAACTTCCGATAATATATTTGCAGTGTTAAAAACAATACCTCAAAAAAAATCAAAAAATGAAAAAAATAATCCTAGGAGTTATAGCCGTAACTAGTTTTATGTATACATCGTGTTCAAGTGATGATGGAAATGCGCCATTAGATATGAATCAAGTAATTGCACCAGCAACGTATGAATTTAGCAGAAATGGAGCTACAACAGTTGACTATAATGGACAAACTACACGTATTCAAATGGGCGAAGAATTAATCAGTGCATTATTAGACCCGACACAGTCAGAAGCTGCAATCGATGGAATGTTTGCGCATGTGGAAGGAGAAAATAACTTTAGTAATGCCGATTTGAACGCTTCCAACAAAAGCATTCGTAGTAAAACTGCAGCTTCTACTGATTATTTCTCAGCAAACACCACCGATGCAAACGCTATCAGAGCCGATTTTGATGGCTGGATTGCCAATCAAGTTGCAATGGTATATCCAAGTTGGAACAATACAGCAACTGCTGGAAACGCAGGTAACCTACAAGAATTAGGTGGCGGAGCGGTTCGTTATGTGAATGGCAAAGGATTGGAGTACAATCAAGCAGTTAACAAATCATTAATCGGTGCGTTGATGGTCGATCAAATGTTGAATAACTATTTGAGTACTTCTGTACTTGATGCAGGAAACAATCGCGCAGATAATGACGCTGATATCTTGGCAGAAGCAAAAAATTATACGAACATGGAACACAAATGGGATGAAGCGTTCGGATATTTGTACGGAACTGACAATGCGACTTCACCATTGTTGAACGAGGATAGTTTCCTAAACAAATACCTTTCTCGCGTAGAAAATGATACTGATTTTCAAGGAATCGCTTCCGAAATTTATGAAGCCTTTAAACTAGGAAGAGCAGCCATCGTAGCTAAAAATTACGAAGTGCGTGATCAACAAGCAGAGATCATTCGCGAAAAAATATCTGAAATTATCGGAATTCGTGCAGTATACTATCTGCAACAAGCTAAAAACTTCTTAGCAACGGATAAAGCTGCGGCGTTTCACGATTTATCAGAAGGTTACGGATTTATCTACAGCTTACAATTCACACGCAAACCAGGAACCAACGCACCTTACTTTACCAAAACAGAAGTAGATGCATTTATTGCGCAACTGATGGAAGGAAACGGTTTTTGGGACGTAACAACGGAAACGTTAGACGCTATTTCTGACGAAATTTCAGCCGAATTCAACTTCACAACAGCGCAAGCTGGAAGCTAACAATATTATTTAGAATTAGTATAAAAAAGTAGCCGATGTATTAGGTTAACAAACGCTACTTTTTTATTTTTGCAACGTTTATTTAGAATAAATAGAAATAAAAATACTGATGAAGAAAATTTTCCCACTCGTAGTTTTACTTATTATTACAGCCTGTAGTTCTGGTGATGATACACCAACTCCCAATAACGGAAATGGCGGAAGCGGAATAGCTTTTGACAGAGCCGCAATGTTAACAAATCTAGCAGACAACATCATCATTCCTTCGTATCAAGCACTCAATACAAATCTGAATGCGTTGGTAACTTCTAAAGACAATTTTATTGCAACTCCAAATCAAGCAAATTTGGATAATGTACGCGCAGCTTGGCTTACAGCATACAAATCTTGGCAACGTGTAGAAGCCTTCAATATTGGATTGGCAGAGCAAACGGCGTATTACTTTCAAATGAACACCTATCCTGTAAATACAACGGATGTAGAAAACAACATTGCTAGCGGAAGTTACGATTTAACACATCCAAATAATAATGACGCCGTTGGTTTTCCAGCGTTGGATTATATGTTGTACGGATTGGATGCGATTGATGCTTCTATCGTTGCAAAATATGATACAGATGCACAAGCTGCGGATTATAAAAGTTATCTATCTGACTTAATCAACCAAATGCAATCGCTTACGCAAGATATCTTAAATGATTGGACAAATAATTACAGAAACACCTTTGTGGCAAGTACTGCAAACACAGCTACGGGCGCGGCAAACATGTTTATCAACGATTACATTTTCTATTACGAAAAAGGACTGCGCGCAAACAAAATTGGAATTCCAGCAGGAAACTTCTCGGCTACACCATTGCCAGACAGAGTAGAAGCATACTATAATCAAGAAGTATCGAAAGAATTAGCTTTAGAAGCTTTAGATGCGGTCATTGATATCTTTAATGGAACTAAATTCAATGGCACTACAGCAGGCGAAAGCTTTAAAACCTATTTGATTTCACTAAACAGAAGCGATTTAGCAACGTCTATCATCAATCAGTTGAACGCTGCACGCGGAAGAATTCAAGAACTAAATGCAAACTTTACAACGCAAATCAATACTGACAATACAAAAATGACACTAGCATACGATGCGTTACAAACGGCAGTTGTATTGCTAAAAGTAGACATGTTACAAGCATTTGACATTTCGGTAGATTACCAAGATGCAGATGGCGACTAAACTATAAATTGCTCAAAAATATAAGGTTGTCGCACGTGACAACCTTTTTTTTATTCAACAGTGAATCGTTTTCAAACATACATACAACAACAAACCAGTGCGGCGCCTTTGGCAGTATTTCGCATAGGTTTTGGGTTGATGATGTGTTACGGAATCATTCGTTTTTGGGCGCATGGTTGGATAGAAACACAATACCTAGAACCCACATTTCACTTTTCCTATTACGGTTTTGAATGGGTAAAACCACTAGGAAACTTCACGTATGTGCTCTTTTTTATCTGTGGATTAGCTGCTTTTTTCGTTGCGTTGGGACTCAAATACCGAATTGCAATCATTGCGTTCTTTCTGAGTTTTACATACATCGAATTGATGGACAAAACCACCTATCTCAATCATTACTACTTTATCAGTATTGCAAGTTTTTTAATGATATTTCTTCCAGCGAACGCGCTATTTTCGGTAGACAATCTATGGCGGAAGAAAAACTATGAAAATATTCCAAAATGGACGATTGATGCGGTAAAATTACTCTTAGGAATTGTCTATTTCTACGCAGGATTGGCAAAAATAAATACCGATTGGCTCTTCAAAGCGCAACCGTTAAAAATATGGCTGCCGTCTAAATTCGATTTGCCAATTATTGGAGAAACACTCCTGCAACAAAACTGGTTTCACTACGCCATGAGTTGGTCGGGAATGCTGTACGATTTGCTCATTCCATTTCTGTTATTATACAGAAAAACGCGCCTAATTGCCTTTGCTTTGGTAGTGTTCTTTCATGTCTTTACGAGAGTATTATTCCCGATTGGAATGTTTCCGTTTATCATGATTATCAGTACGTTAATCTTCTTTGATGCGAAACTACATCTCAAAATTATTTCGTTTCTCAAAAAAATAATCCAGCGTTTCATCAAGCTAAAGACAGCAAATATTCAGACGATTTCACAGTATAAAATTGCTTACAAATCGTTTATCATTCCTGTGATTGTTACTTTTTTTGTGATTCAAATACTATTTCCATTCAGATTCATGCTATATCCTGGCAATTTATTTTGGACAGAACAAGGATATCGCTTCTCGTGGCGCGTGATGCTGATGGAAAAACGAGGCATTTCCACCTTTAAAATTGTAGATGGAAAAACAGGAAACTTTTTCTACGTAAACAACGGTGATTTCCTCACAGAACGACAAGAAAAACAAATGAGCTTTCAACCCGATTTCATTCTCGAATACGCACACTATTTAGGCGATCATTTTACCAATCAAGGTCATAAAAATGTGGAAGTATATGTAGAAAGTTATGTCGCGCTCAACGGTCGTATGAGTCAGAAATTTATCGATGAAAGCGTGAATTTATACCAAGAAAAAGAATCATTCAAACATAAAAACTGGATTTTACCATTTAAAGAGCAAACACCCAAAACGGACTAAAAAAAGTGTTTTCTCAATCCAAAAGAATAAAAGCAAACTAATGAAATTACAAGATTTTTACGCGGTATTACTCTGTTGCTTTTGCTGCATTTCCCTAACAGCACAGCAAAAAATTTCGGGAACGGTACGTGCCGCCGACACCCAAAAACCAATTGCCAATGTGGATGTTTACGACCAATCTTCAGGAAAATTGGCAACGACAAATGCAGCAGGTTACTACGAATTCACCACTGAAGCAACACAACTCAAACTTATCTTTTTCTCGTACGAATATGAAGTAAGTGAAAAAATCATCACTATCACGGAAAATGTTACACTTGACGTGAATTTAAAGCCTTTGGGCGAACAACTTTCGGAAGTAGAATTGAACGTGCGAAAAACGAAAATATTTGCATTAAAACGCTTAAAAGACGTCGAAGAAACGGCAATTTACGCTGGAAAAAAGACAGAAGTGGTATTGGTAGAACAATCGATGGCGAATTTAGCATCGAACAACGCGCGTCAAATTTACAGTCAAGTAGTAGGCTTGAATATTTACCAAAATGACGATGCAGGTTTGCAACTAAACATCGGTGGTCGCGGACTCGATCCGAATCGTACGGCAAACTTCAACACGCGTCAAAATGGTTATGATATCAGCGCTGATGTACTCGGTTATCCAGAAAGTTACTATTCGCCAGCGGCAGAAGGTTTACAGGAAATTCAAATCATTCGCGGCGCGGCTTCGTTGCAATACGGAACGCAATTTGGCGGTTTGGTGAATTTTGTAATGAAGAAACCGAATCAAGCAAAACCTTTTGAGTTTATTACTAGAAATACGCTGGGAAGCAACAATTTATATACAAATTTTACAAGCGTCAGCGGAACGACAGGAAAATTCAGTTACTATTCGTTTTTCAATTATAAAAAAGGTGACGGATTTCGTCCCAACTCCGAATTTGAATCCAAAAACGCCTATGCGCATGTGGGTTATCAATTCAATGAACGTACAAAATTAGAAGCTGAGGTAACGTACTTGCGCTATTTGGCAAAGCAAGCGGGTGGACTCACGGACGCAATGTTTGCCGAAAATCCATTCCAAAGCAACAGAGAACGCAACTGGTTTCAGATTGATTGGCTGTTGTACAACTTGAAATTTGCGCATAAATTCTCTGAAGACACCAACTTTACGTTTAACTTTTTTGGCTTGAATGCAGAACGAAATGCACTCGGTTTTAGAACGAATCGTGTGAATCAAGTAGATCCAGGTAGCGTTCGTGACTTAATTAAAGGTGATTTTAACAACTTCGGAATGGAAGCACGATTGTTGAGCAACTATGAAATTTTTGGAAAAAAATCGACGTTTTTAGTCGGTTCTAAATTTTACAAAGCAGACAATACCAGCGCGCAAGGTCCAGGAAGTGCGGGAAGCAATCCAAATTTTGAATTTCAAACAGCCGATTTTCCAAATTATCAAAATCAGTCCGCGTATGACTATCCGAATTTGAATGTGGCGGTTTTTGGGGAGAATATATTTTATGTGAACGATAAATTGTCTATCACGCCAGGAATTCGTTTTGAACATATCAAAACCGAAAGCGACGGATTTTTCAAGCGAATCAACACAGACGGTGCTGGAAACGTTATTTTAAACGAAACCGTAGATAACAGCGAAGTGCGCGAGCGTTCGTTTGTATTGTTCGGATTGGGCGCAAGTTACAAGCCTACCGATGCGTTGGAAATCTATGGAAATGTGAGCCAAAACTATCGTTCGGTTACGTTTACAGATATCAGTATTATCAATCCCGCTTTTGCGATTAGTCCAGATATTGACGACGAAAAAGGAATGACGGTTGATTTCGGGGTACGCGGAAATTATAAAAACAAAATTTCGTACGATATTGGTGCGTTTGGATTGTTTTACAACGACCGAATTGGTTTTGTACAACGGGCATTTTCAGACGGAAGCGTGAAAAGCGAACGTGGAAATATTGGTGATGCCGTGATGTACGGAATTGAATCGCTGATTGACTTTAACCTCAACGAAATCTTCCTGAAAAACGAAGATTATAGTTTCAATTATTTCATCAACGTCGCATTAACGGATTCTGAATATACCAATTCTGACGAAAACGGAGTAGAAGGCAACAACGTAGAATTTGTACCCAATGTCAACCTAAAAACAGGATTGCTTTTTGGATATAAAAACTTCTTATCAAACATTCAGTACACCTATTTATCACAACAATTTACAGACGCTTCCAATGCTGTAGAGAGCAATTTAAGTGGTGTTATTGGAGAAATTCCAGCGTATGATATTTTGGATATTTCAGTTTCGTACACATACAAAAACTTCAAGCTAGAAGCGGGAATTAATAATGTGCTGGACAACGCCTATTTCACACGTCGCGCCACAGGTTATCCGGGACCAGGCATCATTCCGTCGAACAATCGAAATTTTTATACGACGTTGCAGGTGAAGTTTTAATTGAAAGATTGAATGATTAAAAAATTCAAAAATCTAAAATCAACAATCCTAAATCGTTAATCAAAAGCTGTCACTTCGAGTGTTTTTTCGAAGAAAAAATGTATCGAGAAGTACTTTGATAATAAGAGTTTCATAGCACTTCTCGATACAAAATCTCTCCGAGATTTCACTCGAAGTGACGATTGTATTTCTGCAAGAAGAAATTAATCCAACATTCAAAATCCAGCATTCAACATTCAGAATTAAAAAAATCCCAAACCATTCCATAAATTATTTATACTTTTATACATTGAATTTTAGGAAGTTTTTTTAATGAAAGTACTTATCACGGGAATCGCGGGTTTTATTGGCTCGCACGTTGCAGAATATTTGCAGGATGCAGGTCATGAAGTTATCGGAATTGATAATTTTTCAGATTATTATCCAGTTGATTTAAAAAATAAAAATGCAGCAGATTTGCGTGAAAAAGGAATCATTGTGTTGGAAGCAGATTTACGAGAAACTTCTTCCATTGCACAACTTCCAAACGGAATTCAGTACATTTTTCACTTTGCAGCGCAACCTGGCATTGCTGCAACCTCAACCTTTGAAGATTATTTGACGAATAACGTCATTGCCACACAAAACTTATTGAATTACGCTTTACAGCAAACTTCGCTACAACTTTTTGTAAACATTGGAACCTCATCTATTTACGGTTTAAATGCTACGTTTCCAGAAACCGAAGCGCCAAAACCTGCTTCGCATTACGGAGTTACGAAATTAGCAGCAGAGCAGTTGGTTTTATGCAGTTCACGACTGAATCAGTTTAAAGCGTGTTCGTTGCGTTTGTATTCGGTATACGGTTCACGAGAGCGCCCAGATAAGTTGTTTACCAAATTGTTAGATTGCGGATTGAATCAAAAAGAATTCCCACTCTTTGAAGGCAGTTTGTCACATTTGCGAAGCTTTACGCATGTGAGCGATATTGTAAAAGGAATTGTGAGCGTAATAGGGAAAGAAGAAATTTGTAACGGAGAAATCTTCAACATCGGAACGGAAGCTGAATATACGACACAACAAGGAGTAGATGCGGTTGAAAAATTGCTCAATACTAAAATACAATTCAAGCATTTACCGCCACGATCGGGCGATCAACAACGCACCAAAGCCAATATTGATAAAGCTCGAAAATTGCTCAATTACAATCCTACAGTAACTTTGGAAGAAGGTGTTGCAGAGCAATTAGCGTGGTTCAAAAACTTGTAATTGTTGGTTGGAAGAAGCCTTATTAAAAAAGCTATTATTTCTTTTTTGTTAACTTATGATACACTTCGGCACTTGTGGGCATGTTATCTAAGTTATACTTTATTCGTTCGTATAAGTCGTTAAAATTAGCTTCATAATTTAAGACTTTCACAGTATATTCAATAGGATACAAGGAAAGTTTTGCACCTTGGTTGTCATATTTTAGTGTCATATCTCTTAGCGGATATTCAGGTTCAGTATCTTTATAAAGTTTAAAACCGTGTTGTTTAATCATAAAATCATTAAAAGCCATTGCTAATAATCCAACAGCATAATTTTCGTCCATATCAAGTGCTTTGCAATACATGTCAAAGCCAAATCCTTCATTAATCGTAAGGTCTAAATTCTTTGGATGATTGATGGGGTTTGTTATCGCAGGCTTTAGTTTATTTGCTACAAAATAACCTTCAATCATTTTCAAAGTGCCATCAAGTACAGTTGCATCCATTGTATCTTTTTGGTATCTTTTGTCAAAATATTCTTCGGTAGCAATCGTATTGATATTTGCTTTTTTAGAATTATTTTGAGGTTGAGAAGAAGTAGTCTTTTCTGATTGAGAATCCATGTTCTCTTTCTTTTTTGAAAATAATTTTTTGAAAAAATTCATATATTTATTTATAATGTGTAAATGTTATTTTTTTATTGAAATAGATGATTAATTATGCTGAATAAGATACATATCCGTACGCAAGCGGTCTTTATAACCACTTTTGGTACTGTCAATCGGATTTAAGTCAAAGGTTTCTAAGTAAGTGATTTTAGCGTTAGGAAATGCTTCTTCCAGACTTTTTTTCGCACCAATCATCACCAAAGTTTTAAAGGTTTTTTCTTTAGGAATCGTTAAATCGTGACTGTGTAATAATGGCACTTTTCCTCCGTAATCCCACACCAATTCTGGCGATTGAATATTGAACATATACACAGGAATTTGTTCGGTTTCCGCTTTACGCGAAATATCTTGAAGCGAATTGTATTTCGGATTGTCTAAAAACGCATTCGCCAACGGAAAACCAAACGTAACGGCAGTCATCAAAAAGCCAATAATTAAATAGAAAGCCATGTGAATTTTTCGCTGAATCACATATTTTAGAATAAAGAAGCCAATCATTACTAAAATGATTGAAGTAATCGCAAATGGCGAGAGAAATCCCGTAAGTCTATCTTTTAAGAACAGATATCCCACAATTGGAAACGCAACGCCGACCAATCCGATTAAACCAAAGTTTATATAAATAGGAATACGCTCAAATTTAGGAAGCTTTTTTTCAAATGATTTGAAAATATACGTCAAATAAAAACTTGTGGTATACGCTAACGGAATTAATACAGGCAATAAATACCGCGATTTTTTTTCAGGAATTAGCGACAATAATACGACGGCAGCCAATGTCCAAAACAAACTGAATTTATAGGCTTTTAAGTTTTCTACGCGCGATTTTAAGTATGGATACAACAAGCTCACAAAAGCAACTACTGTCCACACACCCGATTGTACAAAGAAACTCCAATAGTAATAAAACGGACGCACATTGCGGTCTTTCCAGGCAGTGGTTTCTTTTTCGGCAATGGCTTTTGCGGTTTCGCCATCCATCACACTAATGTAATACGGCCACCAAATAGAAATCACAGTGGCAACGATTAAAAGACTTATCAAGGGAAGCCATTTTTTCTTGAAATTGCTGTATTTGTAAACGATGCTATACGCGATTAGGAATGGTAAAAACAACGCAAAATGCGATACAGGGCCTTTACTCATAAACGATATTCCGATGAATGTTCCCGCTAAAAGCGCATTTCGCCAAATTTTTTCATCACTCGAAAAGAATTGAAATATATAGTAAATTCCAATCATCATGAAGCTGTGCGCAAAAATATCCCAGGTTCCGTTTCGTCCCGCAAAGACAACGTAAAATGAAGTTGCAAGTACTAAACTGCTTATAAACGCTTGCTTTTTGTCTTTTAAAAAATAAACGCCCAATCGATAGGAAAAAAGTACTAAAATCAGCGTAATGATGGCAGAAGGAATTCGCAAAGCCGTCAGATTATCAAAACTAAATAACATTCCTGCAACAGCGGCTAACCATGTTGGTAATGGTGGCTTTTCATAGCGTGGTTCGCCGTTCATAGTGGTGAGTAGCCAATTGTCATCGGTTACCATTTCGCGAGCCGTGATGAAGTTTCGCGCTTCCATGATGTTTGGATATAAGACATCCAAATTCATAAAAAAGATAAAAAAACATACGATAACGAGTATCCAAACGTAATTTTTCTCCTGTATTATATTCATGCGTGATTTCTTAAAAGCATTATGTTTCGTACGTAGGTAATAATTCCAAAGGTGTGACCAGCAATGAGAATTGGATCTTTTCTAAAAATGGCATATAAAAAAATCAAACTCGCGCCAAGCAAACTCAACATCCAAAATCCTAGTGGCAAGGATGATTCTTTTTTACGTTCGGAATATATCCACTGATATACAAAGCGTAAGGTAAAAATTATTTGAGAAATTATTCCTAAATACAACAACCAATCTGGAATGTCTTCGCTGTTGAGTAAGTTGTAAATGTCTTGTTTGTTATTGTTGTAACCAATCGTGATGATGATGAGCGGAAAAATGATGATAAAAATACGCACCAATTGATGCATCCGATTCCATTCGCCTTGCAATTGCATGTTTCGAACGTAAATAAAATAGGTTAATACTTGCCCAAGCATGATGGCAAAGTCGTTTCGAAGATAACCGTAAACAAAGAGTAGGAACGAGGCAATAAGACTGAGTTTCCAGAATAATGCTGGTGTAAGTACTTTTTTGTTACGCTCTGAAATAATCCACTGCAATAAGGTTCGTGCAGAGAATAATAATTGCGCAATTCCACCAATTACGTAAACGAGCCATGTCATCATCCTTTTTTAGCAATGGAATAGTTGATGTATTTTTTCTTCATCCAAAGGTACGCAAAACAGTCCATGAGCGGACCAAATAAGCGATTCCACAAACCGTATTTTGCTTGTCCCGCAATGCGTGGAAAGTGTTGCACGGGAATTTGCTTTATGTTGCCTTCTTGCAATAAAATCATGGCAGGTAAAAAGCGGTGCAAACCTTTAAACATCGGAATGCGCTTGGCAAAGTCTGTTTTGATAATTTTTAACGGACAACCAGTATCGTCCATACCATCTTTGGTAAACGCTCTACGAATTCCATTGGCAATTTTGGACGACATATTTTTGACAAACGAATCTTTGCGATTGGCACGAACGCCCGTCACCAAATCGTATTCGTCAATATGTTCAAGGAGTAAATCGAAGTCAGCCGGCGCGGTTTGTAAATCGGAATCAATATAGCCAACCAAATTGGTTTCCGTATGGTCAAATCCCGCTTTGATAGCAGCACTTAATCCACGATTTTCCGCAAAACATATATAATTGAACGTATCGCTATTGGCGCAGATATTTTCAATCATTTCCTGACTTTTGTCTTTAGAACCATCATTTACAAACAAAATTTTGACAGGAATTTTAGCGTTTTCGGCATACGCGCCCAACTCTTTTTCAACTCTTTCTAAATTATCTTCTTCATTGTAAACAGGAACGACAATTGTAAGTGCTTTATCCATTGCTCAAATTTTGTTTCTATAAATATAAATAGTGTAAAATTCGCGTCAAAGGTATCGTTTTTTTACAATATGGACTGAAAGAATGCAATTTATTCCCAATTTCCTAACAACAACCTGAATTTGGGTCACAGCCACCACTTAGTTGCGCTTGCAATTCAGATAATTTCATTTTTGGTTTTTGTGCAGGAATTCCGCAATTGTCTTTAGCCAAACAATCGGTTTGTTTTGTGGTGAGAACGAAATGACCATTTTCAAAATCCAATCCGTATTTCCCGATGGTTTCTGCTTGGTATTCTACTTCAACTTCCAAATCTTCAATTCCCAATACTTTTTCAGAAAGGTCAATAATATGTCTTAATTTTTGAGGCTCTAATCTGTGATCTACATCGTCTGCGGACCACAATTGAAAATTGACAACTTTTTCATTACGAACTACGCCGCCGCAATCGATAAAGTTTTTGGTAATCATTCCCACTTCCGTCACGTGAAAATGACTTTCAACTTTTTGCGAGTTTGGAAGATAAAAATCGAGTTGATCTATTTCTTGAAGGTGTTTTTTTACTTGTGATAATTTCATGAATTCTTATGTTTAATTTAGCATTTTTTTGTGTTCGATAGGGAAGAAGTAATCGTTTCCAAGTGGTGCAACACTTCCTGCCATTTTTGCAAATTGATACAATAGCAAATATTTTTCCCTGAGATTTCCCCTTGAATCAATCCCACTTTTTTTAATTCCGACAAATGTCTAGAAATGGTAGGTTGCGCCAATGGCAATTCCATCACGATATCATTGCAAATACACGACGGACTGTTGGCTAGAAACTGCATAATCGACAATCGCGCAGGATGTCCCAATGCTTTTAAAATTTCTGCCATTGCATTCACTTCTTCAGAAAAGCCGATTGTTTTTGTTATTCCCATATTGCAATATTAGAATATGTTTTTGAATTGAGCAAGTTTTTGTTCGTTTTTTGTTTTTTTGTTGTTCGTCAATTTGTTTTTTTCGCTATTCGCTAATAATTCTTTTTGGGAAAAAATAGAAAGTTATTTTGAACTGTCATTACGAGGCAAAAGCCGAAGTAATCTGTTGAAATGATACTAAGATTTTTCTTTGAAATACACAGATTGCCGCGAATTTTTATAAAATTCTCGCAAAGACGTTTCAAAAAAATCAAAAACATTGTTACATTTTCAAATTATCAAATTTACACATTAAAATAGCCGTCACTTCGAGTGAAATTTCGTAGAAATTTAGTATCGAGAAGTACTTTGAAACTAAAGACTTTGAATATTATCAAATTGATACATTAATAAGCTGCGATAATGAAATTTGATATTTCGCTTATTCAATTATAGTAGAGATAT
This sequence comes from Kordia periserrulae, assembly GCF_003054265.1. GTDB lineage: Bacteria > Bacteroidota > Bacteroidia > Flavobacteriales > Flavobacteriaceae > Kordia > Kordia periserrulae. Next base: position 180,153 of record NZ_QBKT01000002.1, read on the forward strand.
ATTTCGAAGAAAGATTTACCAAAAACATTGGTGCATTTTTCAAATTACCAAATTGGTACATTAAAAAAAGGGAGGCCCTACCATAAACCTCCCTTCAAGATGTTGTATTTGCATACAACTGTAAAAATTCGGTTACCGAATTTTTATTAGCTGTTTAGTACTATTGTGTGTAATTTTGGCTTATTTATTACACTAACACGTATATTTTGAAAGCTAGTTAGCTTCCAGTTTTAGTAAATGTTATTTTAACTGACAGTAAAACTATTGAATAAGTGATATAAAACACCATGATTTAAAGCGCATTCTACCAACTCCACATTTTTTCGATTAATGCAATAAATTGAAAGAAATATCTTATAAATAAAATTGTTTTTGAGAATTTGACAAAATAAAAAATGGCTTAGAAAGTAAGATTTATAGCTGAAAGACGAAGATTGGATTGGTTTTTAGTTTGTAAACACATCACCCTATAAAAGAAGTAAGGGGAACTTAAAAAGTTCCCCAAAGTATAGTGGATTCCCCTAAATCCCTAAAACTGTATTGCATGTACCAAATGTAGGCAGAAGTCTTTAGTCTAGGATAAGGTGTCATATTATAAAAGCTACGGTAAAACCGTAAAAGCGAATTTTTAACGCTTTATTTTTACACTTTATGGCAATGAATTAATACTTTATCATTTGATAATAAGGTGGTTGCAAACAAAAAGTCACTACCGCCATCTGTAAGTGTTAATTTTTTGCGAATTCCCGCAACAGACGTTGGAAAATTGCGTGTGGTAATGTTTGCCTTTTGTAAAGCTACTTCTTTTTTAAAAACTTTTTTGTTGAATGGAATAACTTTTTGAATTTCAAAACGTCTTCCTGGAAAGTCAATGAACTTGTCAGACGTATATATATGTGAATGTGGATGTAATTTTTCAAGTTGAAATGTGTTGGAAATGCTTGAAAATCCGCCAGCTTTCATAATCGCAGCATTGGGTTCATACAAATATTTTTTGGGAGCTGTATAATTGACTTCTAATTGTTTTTCTTCTAAAAGTGAAAAAGTAAAAGACTCCGTTTCTTTGTTGGTGATATTTACCGTTTTCACTACGACATCTTCGCTTTGTGTATGTGTATCTATCAACCACAACAATTCTTTGACTTCATTCTGAACCGCAACCACATGAATTTCTTTTACATTTTCTAGCGAGCGCAAACCATTGGTAATATCTAGCAACGGCGAAGTTTTGATAAGAATTGTATCTGCATGTGCTTGCAATAGCTTTTGATGCGAAACGACATCAGGCAAACAATCTTCCAATAAAAATACTTTTCCTTTAGCTTCATTTCTTCGAGAAGGATCAATATAGATACAATCGTAGGTTTGCGAAGTTTGCTGTAAAAAGGCAATACCATCTTGCGCAATGGTTTTGATGTTTTCTTTTTGTAAAACCACAAAATTGTGTGAGACAATTTCAGAAAGTGCTGTCGAAATCTCACAATGGGTTACATTTTGAAACTTTTCAGCGAAAGCGAAACAATCCACGCCAAATCCGCCTGTCAAATCAATAAGTGAATTTCCATCTACAATACTTGCCTTGTAGCGAGCCGTTTTTTCAGAGGAGGTTTGCTCTATATTTAATTTGTTAGGATAATAAATGTTGTCAGTGCTAAACCACGTAGGAAGTTTTTTTTCGCAGCGTGCTTTTGCTTGAATCTGCTCCACAATTTCAGCAATCGGAACATCAAAAAGTGTTTTGTACTTTAACAATAACTTCGCAGCATCATCTTTTAGATGCTCGTTGATAAATTGCTGTATTTCTGGATGAAGTAATGCTAGATTCAAGAATTACATATCTTTTGTGATGGATTTGACAATTTTATTCTCCGATAAAAATTCTTTCGCAATCACTTTTAAAGCTGTGTACGACGGAACGGCAACAATCATTCCGACGATTCCAAATAAAATTCCCCAAATGATAATCACCAAGAAAATTTCCAGCGGATGCGATTTTACAGAATTTGAAAAAATAAGTGGCTGACTTAAAAAGTTGTCGATTAATTGTGCAACTAAAAAGACTGCCATCACACCAAGTGTTTTAGGTAAAATAACCGAGCTAAAATCTGCGGTAATATTACTGGTCATGCACAAAACAATCATCAAAGCGGCGCCAAGTAATGGTCCTACATACGGAATAATGTTGATTAATGCACATAAAAACGCAATGGCAATGGCATTGTCAATTCCGAAAATAAGCAAGGCAACTGTGTAAATTACAAAGAGAATAAACAATTGAAGTAGCAAGCCTGCGAAATAGCGCGAGAGTAAATCCTTAATTTTTTCAAACGATTTTGCCAATCTACTTTCTTTGCTGTCTGGGACAAATGCCATGATGCTATCTTGTAATAACTGACTGTCTTTCAATAGAAAAAACGAAATAAAAAGGACGGATAACAATCCCATACTAAAGTTTCCAAAACCACTAATGAGCGAATTGAAAAAGTTAGGAATGATAGAATAATCAATTTGAGAAAATAGTTTCGAGTTGGTGATGGATTCATTAATATGAACACCTTTATGCGATAAATATTCGCGGATTTGCGCATATAAACTTTCAATTTTTCCTTGAAGTTCTTCAATATTTAGAAGTGATAATTTGGTTGCTTGCTCTTCAATTAGTGGAATAAAAATTGAAATCAACCCAATCACCAGTCCAATCATAATGCTAATTGTCACAATGACGGCAAACGAATTTTTAAATTTCAAACGACGTTTTAAAAAGCGTACAATCGGTCTTCCGAGCAAGGTAACTACGGCGGCAATCGCAATATAAACTAAAACTACCTGAATTTTATATAAAAAATATAGCACTAAAAAAACGCCAACAACAATAGCCAAAGCTTTTAAAATTCCGTTCGCAATTGTGTTTGAAGTCATCGGTTACTCAATTTGACATTAAAAATAGTACAATAAAATTACTTTGCAAGAATTTGTTGTTTGGTTATTTCATACAATACAATATTGGTGGCTTGCACAACATTCATACTGCTGTTTTGCCCAAACATATCAATATGTACCACAAGCGCTGATTCGTAGATGGTTTCTGGGTTGACGCCAAAGTTTTCATCGCCAACCACCAAAGCAATTCTTTCAAACTTTGAAAAATCAATGGTATGAACCGATTGACTATTTTTGGTAATTTCTAAAGAAATAATTGTGTATTGTTCTTGTTGCAGTTGTGAAATTACGCTGTGAATATCTTCTTGAATTTCAAATGGAACCACTTTTTCCGTTGCGCGCGCTGTTTTCGTCATTCTTCTTCCAAAAACAGGAATATTTTCACCACAAAAAATAATTTTTTCCACACCAAACGCATCACTAATTCGAAACAACGAACCAATATTTGGCGCGTTGGACACTTGATCGGTTATCAAAACGATAGGAAACTTACGTTTTTTAAAATTGGTAGTGTAATGTGTGAGTTGGGACATAAAAGAGATGTTTACTTAATTGTACTTGCTTTTTCTAAAGCATCAAAAATAATTGAAGAAGCAATATTCTTTTTTGAAGAAGGAGTGGTTTCCGTTTTTCCAGGATAGATGAAATTTCCCCATCCATCTTCGGATTCACTATATTCGTGTGGGAAGTATTGAATAACCTCAGTGATGTCTTCCATTTTTTTTAATTCTTTTTGTGCAATAGTATATACTTTTGTTAAGAATTTTTCCTCATGCTCATCAACAGCTTTCTTATCATAAATAAACTTTAGGATCATTTGTAAATGTTTGTTTTTAGGAATTTGAGCTTAAATAATTGATATAATTTGTCAGTAAACCTTCAATTTGTTTTGCAGCAACTGGATTTGCAGAATGCACATAAAACTCTAAATTCCGTATGTCTAATCCAGAATGATACACTAACCATTTTGCAGCAGCGTAACCATCTTCAGCTACGTCTCCATCAGCGTTTAGTCCTAAATCATTATCAAAACTAATATACTTAGGAAGTCCGTTAGCTTTAATATGCGCTACAAATTTTTCATACGTGCGTACAATGACAAAATCATACTCTTCAGGATTTCGATACACCATTTCAGGTACACGAATATCGTCTAAAAAAAGGTTGTAACTCATACTAATGTTTAAATGCGTAATTCACAATATTAGCGCCCATTTGCAAGGCTTTTAAGCGAACTTCATCCGAGTCGTTGTGAATTTCTTTGTTTTCCCAACCGTCGCCTAAATCGCTTTCAAAAGTAAACAACAAGACCAATCTATTTTCATAAAACAAACCTAAGGCTTGTGGTCGCAAACCGTCGTGTTCATGAATTTTTGGCAATCCTTTCGGGAAGGAATACGGTTGTTGAAAAATAGGATGATTCGCAGGAATTTCACGCAATTCTTGATTTGGAAAGACTTTTTTCAATTCTTTTCGAATGTATTGATTCATTCCGTAATTGTCATCAATATGTAAAAAACCACCAGAAGTCAGGTATTTTCGAAGGTTTTCGGCATCATCTTCCGAAAAAAACACATTTCCATGTCCCGTCATGTGTACAAACGGAAACTGAAATAAATCCGTACTACCCACCTCAACGGTTTGTGGTTTTGCCTTAATTGCGGTGTTGATATTTTGATTGCAAAACGTAATCAAATTGGGCAACGCTGTCGGATTCGAATACCAATCGCCACCACCGCCATATTTTAAAATGGCAATTTCTTGAGCATTCGTCAACGAAAAACTCAACAAAAATAAAAGTACCGTAAGCTTCTTCATAGAATATCGTCTTATACACTGCAAGGTAAACTTTCCAACGATGAAACGAAAATATTTAATAACACTTTCACTTTTTGCAATGTTAATTGTCACTTCTTTTACGACAATTGTCGAACCCAAACACGATGGCGTTGTTGTACTCGAGCTTTTTACTTCACAAGGTTGTTCAAGTTGTCCGAGTGCGGATGATTTGTTGGGAAAAGTCAGTGACGAATTCGAAAATAAAAATGTATTTGCGTTGTCGTATCACGTAGATTACTGGAATTATATTGGTTGGAACGATCCGTTTAGTCAAAAAGAATTCACGCAAAAGCAACGCAGTTATGCACAAAAATTTAGAGACAATCAAATCTATACGCCAGCCGTTGTGGTGAATGGAAAAGAGCATTTTGTAGGTTCTAATCGTGCAAAAATGTATGCCAAAATTAAGTCTTATCAGCAAAAATCATCTACGTATAACATTTCGCTTGACGCGATGGAAAACACTTCAGAAACCATCAAATTCAATTATACGATTGACGGAAACATCACAGCAACCAACGCACGTGTCGTATTGGTAATCAAAGAACGGACAACGCACGTAAAGCGCGGAGAGAATGCAAACCGAACTTTGAAAAATCACAATATTGTAGTGGCAGAAACGTACTTGACCACTTTTGAAAACAAAGGAAATTACGCCGTAAACATTCCCAAAATCGTCAATAAAAATGATGAATTGAGATTGTTTTTTATTCTAGAAAATGATTCGAAAGATATTGTTGGAGCTTCTAGCTTGGATTTTTAGTATCGGCTTCGCCTGTGAGTATTTTGGTATTGCTTCGCTATTAGTGTTGCTGCTGGATTTTAGAAAGTAATCAACACATTTTCAAATCATCAAATTAATCATGGTTCAAAAATGCCACAGAATGGCAGGCAACAATGGCAGCAGTTTCTGTACGCAAACGTGTGTCGCCTAAGGTTACGGGAATGTACTTGTTTTCCAGTGCAAGAGCAATTTCTTCTGGTGAAAAATCACCTTCAGGACCGATTAAAATGGTAACACTTTTATTAGCATGTAATGCTTTTTTGAGCGATTTTTTATCATGTTCCTCACAATGTGCGATAAATAACTGTTCGTCCGTATGTTTTTCGATGAATTCTGAAAATGGCGTTAACGGTCGCAATTCAGGAAAATAAGCTGTTAACGATTGTTTTGTTGCAGATTGAATGATTTTTTCAAAACGTTCCGTCTTAATCACCTTTCGTTCCGAGCGTTCGCAGAGAATTGGCGTAATGGTATCGATTCCGATTTCCGTTGCTTTTTCCAAAAACCACTCAAAACGATCGTTCATCTTAGTTGGCGCTACTGCCAAATGCAATTGGTAGTTTTTTGGTTGCTGAAACTCATGAGAAATAATCACGACACGACAATTTTTCTGGTCTGCAAGCGTGATTTTAGCTGAAAAAATGTGCCCTTTTCCGTTGGTCACTTGCAACACATCATCTACACGCTTCCGCAACACACGCACAATATGCTTGCTTTCTTCTTTCGAAAACGTATACGTTGTAGTTTCGGTTGTTATTTCTGGTGTGTAAAACAGTTGCATGCTATTTATAAATGTTGGATTTTGGATGTTAAATTTTGAATTTTTCTTGTTGCAAATTTCTTTGAAATTTAAGCCAATGGACGCTTTTTTAATCTATCAATTTTAAATAAAGAATCTCAATTCTTACGACTAATATCTCAATACTAATACCTAAAACTTAAATCGAGAATTCGCCGTCACAGCTTCATTGGTAAAATCTTCTTTTAAATATTTTAAATAACCCACAATTCCAATCATCGCGGCATTGTCTGTCGTGTATGCAAACTTCGGAATATGTGCTGTCCAGCCATACTTTTTCTCACCATCTTTCAATGCTTTTCGGATGGCAGAATTTGCCGAAACACCGCCGCCAATGGCAATAGTTTTGATGCCTGTTTGTTTGGACGCTTTTTTCAATTTATCCAAAATAATATTCACAATCGTATGTTGAATAGACGCGCAAATATCTTGTAAATTCTCTTCAATAAAGTTCGGATTTGCGTTGGTTTGCTTTTGGATAAAATATAAAATAGCAGTTTTTAATCCGGAAAAACTAAAATTCAAACCCTCTACTTTGGGTTTTGGAAATTGAAAGGCTTTTGGGTTTCCCTCGTTTGCCAATTTGTCAATAATCGGTCCCGCAGGATAGGGAAGTCCTAAAATCTTTCCACTTTTATCATACGCTTCGCCAACCGCATCATCAATCGTTTCGCCAATGACTTCCATGTCAAAATGGTCTTTTACGACAACAATTTGTGTATGTCCGCCCGAAATGGTCATTGCCAAAAATGGAAACTTCGGAATGGTTTGCGCTTCATCCTCAATAAAATGTGCCAAAATATGCGCTTGCATGTGGTTCACTTCAATCAACGGAATGTTCAACCCTAAGGCTAATGATTTTGCAAAAGAAGTTCCTACCAACAGCGATCCCATCAATCCTGGACCGCGCGTAAAAGCTATGGCATTTAGCTGTTTTTTGTCGATATTTGCAACAGCGAGTGCTTGGTGTACCACAGGAACAATATTTTGTTGATGTGCTCGCGACGCCAATTCAGGAACTACGCCACCATACGCCTCGTGTATTTTTTGATTGGCAATAACATTTGACAATACTTTTCCGTTCTGTAATACAGCCGCGGAAGTATCATCACATGACGATTCAATAGCTAAAATATATACATCTTTTGTGCTCATAAACGTTGTAAAGGCATAAAAATTGATATAAAGTCACAAAGATATGCTAAACATCGTGTTTTGTAATAATTTTTTTGTGAATTTGCAGTGTCTAACGCGAGTGTAAACTCTAAATAAGAAGCATCATTAAAAAACTCTGGAAAATAATCAAACGTACACTGATAGCAATCATTTTGCTATTTTTCTTGTTGGTGATTATTTTCTCGATTCCTGCAGTGCAAACCGCTATTGGTAAAAAGGCAACCAATTGGCTGAATGAAAAATACGGAACCAATATCAACATTGATCGTATTGGTTTGAAGTGGAACGGCGATATTTCGTTGAAAAATATTTACATTGAAGATTATCTGAAAGACACATTGATTCATATCAATGCGCTTGAAACCTCTATTTTAAGTTTTAACAATGCAATCAATAGTAAGCTACAATTCGGGACAGTTTCGATTGACGGATTGACGCTGAATATTTACACAGAAAAAGATTCTACCGATACCACATTGGATGTTTTTATTGCCAAACTTGATTCGGAACCTTCCGATGGAACGCCATCTAACTTTTTGTTGACGAGTTCAAAATTAAAACTCTACGATAGTAAGTTCCGCTTTACAGACGAAAACAACAAAACGCCAGAAATGCTCGATTTTGAAGAGCTTTCAGGAACGGTGTACGATTTTCAAGTGCAAGGACCGAATGTGTCTGGTACTGTAGACGGTCTCACATTTTTAGACACGCACGGATTGCGGATTACCGAAATGAACACGAAATTTCTGTACACGCTTACGCAGATGCGCTTTGACGATTTACAGATTAAAACAGCCAATTCAAATCTAAAAGGATCAGTTATTTTTGATTATGAACGAAAGGATTTTGCAAATTTTTTAGACAAAGTACAACTGACCGCACGTTTTACAGACTCCGAAATTGACTTTAGCGAGCTCAATTATTTTTATGATGAATTCGGGAATAAAAAAGGAACTTTTAGCACTGAAATTACAGGAGTTTTAAACGATTTTACTACCAAAAATTTCGATTTTAGTTCGCCTAGCACTGCTATAAAAGGCGATGTTGCATATAAAAACCTATTCAATTCGAGTCGGATGTTTTATATGAAAGGTAATTTTGATCGTTTTTCTTCCAATCATTATCAACTGACGACATTACTTCCGAAAATTATTGGACAAAATTTGCCTTCAACGTTAAGTCGTTTGGGACAATTCAATATGAACGGATTGGTCGAAATTACAGAAAACATTATCGATGCGGATGTGCGTATCACTACTGATATAGGAAATGCAGACTTGGACGGAAGCATTGTAGATGTTAGCAATAGCGAAAGTGCATTGTACTCTGGAAATATTAAGTTTGAGAATTTTGACTTAGGAATTTATGTAAACGATCCTATACTTGGAACTGTTTCCTCAGATTTGTTTGTGGATGGAAAAGGATTTACGGCAGAAAGTCTCAATACAGAAGTTGTGGGAACCGTAACGTCATTAACATACAATAATTATGTGTACAAAAAGTTGAACGTTTCTGGAATCTTAAAAGATCAGCTTTTTGATGGAAATTTAGTATCAGTAGATCCCAATGCGGATTTTAACTTTCAAGGATTGGCAAACTTTGCAGGTGAAGAAAACGAATTCAGATTTAAAGCGTCTATCAATACACTCAATCTGAATAAAATCAACTTTGTAAAGCGTGATAAAATTTCTGTATTAAAAGGTGATATGGTGCTCGATTTGGTGGGAAATACTATTGATGACATGGCAGGTGATATCTTCTTCAAGAAAATATCTTACACCAACCAAAATGGTACCTACGCTTTTCAAAACTTTAGTGTGCATTCCGAATTTGACAAAGACATTCGAAAAGTTACAGTAGATTCGCCAGACATTATCACAGGAACGGTGGAAGGTCGTTTTCATTTTGATGAGGTGATTGATTTGGTACAAAACTCTGTGGGAAGTATTTACACAAATTATCGACCAATTGATGTGTTGCCAAATCAGTACTTAGTTTTCAACTTTAAAATTTACAATAAAATTGTAGACGTATTTCTGCCGGATGTGGAATTGGCAAAAAACACTTCGCTTCGTGGAAGCATTATTGGCGATGAAAATAAATTCAATCTTACCTTTAAGACACCTGAAATTATCGCGTATGATAGTAAAATAGAGAATCTCGAACTCATCATTGACAATAAAAACCCACTCTTTAACACGTTTATTGAAGTCGCCAATATCAACACAAAATGGTATGATGCGAAAGAATTCAACTTGATTAACAAAACGTTGAACGACACGCTTTTCTTTAGAACGGAATTTAAAGGCGGAAGAGCATTTGCAGACAATTACAATCTAAACTTTTACCATACCATTGACAGTTCAAACAAATCGGTGGTCGGAATTAAAAAGTCTGATGTTTCTTTTCGAGGCAACAAATGGCTGGTCAACGCGCAAAACGATAGAAAAAACAGGTTTATTTTCGACAAACAACTTGATTCCATCTTTATTGAAAAAATTGTGATGAATCATGAAAATGAAGAAATGAATCTGGAAGGAGCATTATTAGGTGAAAATAACAAAAACATAAAACTGCAATTTAAAGACGTAGGTTTAGAGAAAATTACGCCGTCTATTGATAGTATTCGCTTGGGCGGAAATGTGAACGGAAAACTTGATATAAAGCAAATCAATGGCGCATACATTCCACAATCGAATTTGGACATTGCTCGTTTGGAAGTCAACGACAAAAAGCTTGGCGATTTAAACATTGATATTACTGGCGATGAGCAGTTGGAACAATTCAATGTGGATGCAAAACTCGTCAACGAAACGTTGGAATCGCTTACGGCAGTAGGAACTATCAGTTTTGCGAACAACACCAATACCATCAACGTTGATACAACGATTGATAAATTTGACATCTCGCCATTTAGTCCGTTGGGCGAAGACGTCATTAAAGAAATTCGCGGATTGATTTCTGGAGAAGCAAAAGTTGTCGGAAACCTCAGCAATCCTTCCATTAATGGACAGTTGAGCATGCTTGCTGGCGGAATGTATATTCCGTATTTGAATGTCGATTTGGATTTTGCCAACAGCTCCATCATCAAACTTTACGACCAAACGTTTGAGTTTATGGATATTACGGTTTTGGATACGCAAGATTATACCAAAGGTCAACTCAACGGAACCATTCAACATACGTCTTTTGACGATTGGCTTCTCGATTTACAACTTGCAACAGATCGCTTACTTGTACTAAATACGACACAAGACGAAGACGAAGAAACTTTGTATTACGGAACCGCTTACATAAGTGGAGAAGCGTTTATACAAGGACCAACAGATCAACTTACGATAAGTGTTAACGGAACTACGGAAAAAGGAACCTCACTAAAAATTCCAATCTCTGATGTGGCTTCAGTTGGTGATGCGTCGTTTATCAAATTTGTACCGAAAGACGAATTCTACGATCCAAAAATACAGGCAACGAATGCGCTAGATGATATTAGCGGACTCGAATTGGCTTTTGAATTGGACGTTACACCAGATGCTGAAATTGAAATTGTAGTAGACAAAAAAGCGGGAAGTAGCATCAAAGGAAGCGGATTTGGTAGTTTGTTGATGGAAATTAATACCAATGGTAAATTCAATATGTATGGTGACTTTATCACGTACAAAGGTGAATATAACTTCAAATATCGTGGAATCATCAATAAGAAATTTACGCTAAAACCCGATGGTACCATTACGTGGGATGGCGATCCGTTTAAAGCACAATTGAATGTAGAAGCGGTGTACAATCTGCAAGCCAATCCAGATGTATTATTAGATACGCCAACGTACAACAAAAAAATTCCGGTAGAAGTTGCCATTCGACTTACAGGCGATTTGATGAAACCAGAACCTATTTTCAACATTTCATTCCCAACGACGCAAGGTGTTGCCGAATCTGAATTGACAGATTTCCTCTTAAACGATGAAGATCGCCGTCGATTGCAAGCCTTATCATTACTCTCACAAGGACGATTTGTAAACAGTGTCAATGTCAATCAAAATGCATTGACAGGAAACTTGATAGAAACAGCTTCAAGCATTATTAATGATGCGTTTTCTGGTGATGGAAGTAATAAATTAGACGTCAACCTAAACTACAGTCAAGCAGACCGTTCTCAAAACCTAGAAACTTCTGACCAATTAGGATTGACCGTTTCGAGTCAAATCAGTGATAAAATTACCTTTAACGGTCAAATAGGAGTTCCTGTCGGTGGCGTTACGCAAACTGCCATTGTGGGTGATGCCGAAATTGAAATTTCCTTAAATGAAGATCGTACCCTGACAGCGAAAATCTTCAATAGACAAAACCAGATTCAATACGTGGGTGAAATTGAAGGATTTACGCAAGGCATCGGATTGTCGTATCAAGTAGATTTTGACACCTTAAAAGAGTTGGTCGATAAAGTTTTCAAAGGAAAAAAGAAAATGGTGGAAGAAAAACAGCGAAAACAGCAAGAAGAAGATGCTAAAGCTGGAAATGGTGTTGTGAATTTCACTTCTAAAAAAAACGTAAAAAAAGAAGCTGAGAAAAAAGAAGAAAAGAAAACCGAAAAGAAAACCGAAAAGAAATCGGAGAAATAATTTTTCCAAAAAATTACTCTTATAACCTTCTTTTTTTTCGCAGGACTTTCCATTGAAAGTATCGAAAAAAATCTCCAAAAAAAGGTTCCTTTCAAACTTCAAAAAGTTGAGAATTCTAGAAAAATCAGGGCGTAAAACGTTAAAAATCTGAGAACTTATTAACGAAAACGTTTGAAATTTTAAAACAATGTAAAATTCGCGTTAAGCGTTGTAGAAAATCGAAATAAGTTTGCTAGCTTTACTATTCAAATTAAAAATTGCATGCAACATAACATCAAAAAAATAGGCGTAATGACCTCTGGAGGCGATGCTCCAGGAATGAATGCTGCCATCAGAGCAGTCGCAAGAGCGTGTTCATATTATAATGTAAAATGTGTTGGATATTACCGTGGATATCAAGGAATGATTGAAGGTGATAGTATTGAATTAACGGCACGTAGTGTAAAAAATATTGTAAGTGAAGGTGGAACGATTTTGAAATCGGCACGTTCAACTGCATTTAGAACGAAAGAAGGACGCAAAAAAGCGTATGACAATTTAGTGGAAGAAGGCGTAGACGCTATGATTTTAATTGGTGGAGACGGAACGTTTACAGGTGGAATGATTTTTAGCAAAGAATTTGACATTCCTGTAATTGGAGTTCCAGGAACGATTGACAATGATATTTCTGGTACCAAATTTACCATTGGTTACGATACTGCACTAAATACCGTAGTTGAAGCGATTGATAAAATTCGCGATACAGCAAGTTCACACAACCGATTATTTTTTGTAGAAGTAATGGGACGCGATGCTGGATTTATTGCCTTAAATGCAGGAGTAGGAGCAGGAGCGGAGGAAATTTTAATTCCGGAAGAAGATTTAGGATTGGATCGCTTGTTAGAATCGTTACAACGCAGTCGCCGAAGCGGAAAATCATCGAGTATTGTAGTGGTTTCTGAAGGTGACAAAATTGGTAAAAATGTCTTTGAACTCGCAGAATACGTTACGGAAAACTTGCCAGATTATGAAGCGCGTGTTTCTGTACTCGGACACATGCAACGCGGTGGAAAACCAAGTTGTTTTGACAGAGTATTAGCCAGTAGATTGGGTGTAAAAGCAGTAGAACTCATTTTAGACGGACAAAGCAATGTAATGGTAGGTGTATCTGATAACAATCTTATCGTGACAAACATCGAAAAAGCAGTCAAAGGAAAGCACACCATTAATAAAGAATTATTAAGAATCTCTGATATATTATCAGTATAACTAAAAATAGTAAGTAAAAAGAAAACAAAATGACAAGATTAGGAATAAACGGATTTGGAAGAATAGGTAGAATCGTTTTTAGAGCAACGCTAAAGCGTGATAACGTGGATGTGGTAGCGATTAACGATTTATTAGATGTACATCACTTAGCATATTTATTAGAATACGATTCTGTTCACGGACGATTTGACGGAAAAATTGAAGTAAAAGACGGAAACTTAATCGTAGACGGAAAAACGATTCGTGTCACGGCTGAAAGAGATCCAAAAAACTTAAAGTGGGATGAAGCTGGCGTTGACGTGGTAGCAGAATGTACCGGAATTTTCACAACCTTAGAAACGGCTGATTATCACATTCAAGCTGGAGCGAAAAAAGTAGTAATTTCTGCACCTTCTAAAGATGCGCCAATGTTTGTAATGGGCGTAAATCACCACGAAGTAAAAGCTTCTGATAAAATTGTTTCAAATGCTTCGTGTACAACGAACTGTTTGGCACCTGTTGCTAAAGTATTAGATGATAACTTCGGTATTGAAGAAGCTTTAATGACAACCATTCACGCAACAACGTCTACACAATACACGGTAGATTCTCCATCAAAGAAAAACTATCGTTTAGGTCGTTCAGCTATGAACAACATCATTCCAACAAGTACAGGAGCCGCTAGTGCAGTAGGAAAAGTAATTCCAAAATTAAACGGAAAATTAACAGGAATGGCATTCCGTGTACCAACGGTTGATGTATCTGTAGTGGATTTAACGGTGCGTTTACAAAAGGAAACGTCGTATGAAGAAATTAAAAAAGCTTTTAAAGCTGCAGCAGATGGTGAATTGAAAGGAATTTTAGGATACACTGACGAACCAGTAGTTTCACAAGATTTCGTAAGCGACGACCGCACAAGTATCTTTGATGCAGAAGCAGGAATTGAGTTGAGTTCAACATTCTTCAAAATCGTTTCTTGGTACGATAACGAGTTTGGATACTCAAACAAGTTGGTAGATTTAGCTTTACACGTAGATAATTTATAATAGCACACATCATTAAGCACAATTGCTATTTTTATATACAATTGTGCTTAATTTGTTTATATAGTTTATGAAAAATAATCCCAAGAATTTGGGCATTTATTTTATATTACACCATGATTTTATTAGTAGACAGTGGCTCCACCAAATGCGATTGGATTGCAGTGGACAAAGACGGAAATCAATTATTAGATAAGCTTCGTACCAAAGGATTAAATCCCGCGATTCTTTCTGAAAAAAAATTAAAAAAGACCATCAAAAAGAGCAAAGAGCTTTCGGCGCATCGTCATACCGTAACGCATGTGTTCTTTTATGGAGCAGGCTGTGGAACAGAAAATCCACGTTTACTACTAAAAGGTGTGTTGGAAGAATTTTTTCCAAATGCTGAGGTTGATGTCAATGAAGATACCTTGGCAGCTGTGTACGCAACGGTAAATGATAAAACGGAAGCTGCAGTAGTATGTATTCAAGGAACAGGCTCTAATTGCAGTTATTATGATGGAAACACATTGCATCAGCGCGTAAAATCGTTAGGATATACTTTGATGGACGATGCCAGCGGAAATTACTACGGAAAACAACTCATTCGCGATTATTACTTCAACCGAATGCCAACTCCGATTCGTGTAGCGTTTGAAGATAAATACAATCTTGATAGCGATTACATCAAATACAACTTATACAAACAACCCAATCCGAATGCGTATTTAGCAAGCTTTGCCGAATTTATGTTTCTTAACAAAGACTCTGACTACATTGTTGAAATGATTAAAGATGGTTTTCGAGTGTTTGCCAGAAATATGATCATGCAATACGAGGAAGAACTAAAAACAGTTCCTGTACATTTTGCAGGTTCAATCGCGTTTTTCTCAGAAGAAGAAATCAGAGAAGTCGCTAAAGAATTCGGGTTTACGGTAGGAAACTTCACCAGAAGACCTATTGAAGGTTTGGTAAAATTTCACACAGAAGCATTGAAAATCGAGTAAGAACGCTTATTGATATACTCTATTCTCCTGCTCAGCAACGCGAATGAATGTCGTGCGTTTGGTCAATTCTTTTAAGCGAGAAGCACCAACATACGTACACGTGCTGCGAATACCACCTAAAATATCGTGAACGGTTTCTGAAACGTGACCTTTCAAGGGAATTTCTACGGTTTTTCCTTCGGAAGCTCTGTAATCTGCTACGCCACCTACATATTTTTCCATCGCGGTAGCTGAACTCATGCCATAAAACTGCTTGAATTTTTCACCATTGCGTTCTATTAATTCGCCACCACTTTCATAATGTCCGGATAACATTCCACCCAACATGACAAAATCGGCGCCAGCTCCAAAGGCTTTTGCAATATCGCCTGGCGTAGTACAACCGCCATCTGAAATAATATGTCCGCCCAAACCGTGTGCAGCATCGGCACATTCAATAATCGCAGAAAGTTGCGGATAGCCAACGCCCGTTTTTACTCGCGTTGTACACACAGAGCCAGGACCAATACCAACTTTGACAATATCAGCACCTGAAAGAATCAATTCTTCTACCATTTCGCCTGTAACTACATTTCCAGCCATGATGACTTTATCAGGAAATTGTGCACGTGCTTGTTTTACAAAATCTACAAAATGCTGTGAATAGCCGTTTGCCACATCAATACAAATAAATTTTAGTTGTGGATGAATGGTGAAAATGGCGCGTAATTTATCGTTGTCTTGCTCACCAATTCCCGTACTTACGGCAATATGTTTAATAACATCATTGGGCGTCGAATTGATAAATGTGGTCCATTCTTGAATGCTGTAGTGTTTGTGAACGGCTGTAAACAATTGTTTTGATGCTAGGGCTTTTGCCATTTCAAAGGTACCTACTGTGTCCATATTGGCAGCCATAATTGGAATGCCTGTCCATTCGTAAGAATTGTGTAAAAATTTGAAAGTTCGTTCTAAGGAAACTTGTGAACGACTCTGCAAAGTAGAGCGTTTTGGACGAATCATTACATCCTTAAAGCCTAATTTAAGGTCACTTTCAATGCGCATAATATTTAGTATTGGTTGGTGATTAAATGTAGAAATTTATCTCTACAAAAAATAGTTTCATCCAAATGATTTTTTATGTAGGTTATCAACAAAAACATGGTTAATTTTTAAAATAATAGAAAAGCTGCCCAAAAATCAATTTGATGTAGACAGCTTTTAAATTTTACAGTAGATTTAAAATGTTTTAAACCAGCACTTTATCTAGGGCAAGGTGTTTCATCTACTAAAGACCAACACCCAGGACCTGTGCATTTTTTGGTTCCTGCTCCTATTAATTTTTCTTGTTTAAAATTTGAAATAGCATTTTTATTCAACTTCAAGCTTTTAATACTTCTTTTTTTCATGATAATAAGTTTTGTGTTCATAATGTTTTAAAGTTATGCATATAAAACTATAGAAGAGTATGGAAAAACCGTAATAGTTTGATTTCTAATAGTATATTTCGAAATTGCGTAGCTTTTTTATTATTGTTTTTTTACAAACAAGCATTCCAAACAGCATCATCAGGTAACGGCGCTATAATTTCTAAAAGTTCTTTTTTTACAGGATGTGTAAAGACAAGTTTTCGCGCGTGTAGATGAATACTTGCATCTTTATTGCTACGGTCAGCACCGTATTTTAAATCGCCTTTAATGATACAACCAATGGAAGAAAGTTGTACTCTAATTTGATGATGACGTCCTGTGTGAAGCGCAACTTCTAACAACACATAGTTGTCTAATTTTTTCTTGATGGTATATTCTAAAACTGCTTTTTTACTATTGGCAACTTCCTCAGAAAATGCAGTCGATTTGTTATTCTTTGGATTTTTTCGAAGCCAATGCGTCAACGTGTCGTGCGATTTTGGCGGTGAATTCTTCACGACTGCCCAATAGGTTTTTTTTGCTTTTTTTTCGGCAAATAATTTGTTCAATCGCGGCAATGCTTTGGAAGTTCTAGCAAATACGACAATACCTGTTGTTGGCCTGTCCAACCGATGTACCACACCTAAATACACATTACCAGGTTTGTTATACTTTTCGGCAATATATTCTTTCACAACCTCACTTAGTGGAGTATCGCCTGTTTTATCTCCTTGCACAATATCACCCGCACGTTTATTGACAATAATGATATGATTGTCTTCGTATAAAACTTGGAGATTGTTTTTATTTGAAACTGTTTTCAAGGAAACTTAAATTTTTTAATGAAGTTGAATGATTTTGGAAAATTTAGTTTTTCAGCTCTTCTCGATACAAAATTCTCTCAAAATTTAACTCGAAGTGACGACGAAAATTTCTCATAAGAGTAAACAAACGAGAAAAAACTAGTAACTAACAACCAGCAACCAGCAACCAGCAACCAGCAACCAAAGACTAATATTGCTCCTTCTCATTCGGAAAATCCAACGACTTCACATCCGCAGCATATTGTTTGAACGCGTTGGTCATTTCTTCGTACATATTCAAATAGCGACGTAAAAACCGCGGATTGAATTCATGTGTCATTCCTACCATATCATGCGTAACCAAAACCTGTCCGTCAACACCATTTCCAGCACCAATACCGATTACAGGAATCGTTAAACTTTCCGCAACTTCTTTCGCCAATTTGGCAGGCACTTTTTCTAAAACGATTGCAAAACAACCTGCACGTTCTAGCATTTTAGCATCTTCTTTTAGTATTTCCGCTTCCTCTTCTTCTTTGGCGCGAACCGTATATGTTCCAAATTTGTAAATCGATTGCGGCGTCAATCCCAAATGGCCCATCACGGGAATTCCCGCATTTAAAATACGTTTGATGGATTCTTTGATTTCTTTTCCACCTTCTACTTTTACCGCATGTCCGCCCGATTCTTTCATAATTCGAATTGCAGAACGCAAGGCTTCTTTCGGATCGGATTGATACGTTCCAAAAGGCAAATCAACCACAACCAATGCTCTGTTAATCGCTCTAACGACAGAAGATGCGTGGTAAATCATTTGATCAAGTGTAATGGGAAGTGTTGTTTCGTGTCCCGCCATGACATTGCTGGCAGAATCGCCTACGAGAATCACGTCAATTCCGGCTCCATCTACAATTTTCGCCATCGTATAATCGTACGCAGTGAGCATTGAAATCTTTTCTCCGTTACTCTTCATTTCCACGAGTGATTTTACGGTCACTCTTTTGTATTGTTTCTTCGCGACTGACATAAAGTTGATTTTTTTGGACTGTAAAAGTAAGAATAAAATATAAGGTGGTGAATATTATAGTGTTTTTTGAAAAGCTAGTATTAATAATCAAAAGAAGGTACCCAACATTTCCCATGTGTCATGTTAACGCTTTCGGAAGGACCATAAAAATCCAATCGAAGTATTCGTTTCCATTTAGAATCTTGTTTTTTAAAAAAAGAAATTACGGTTGCAAAACCACAAGTAGTCCTTTCTTGATGGACAATTCTAGCATAATTGCGATTTTCAGAAAAAACAGGAGCAGAGATAAAAAAATGATATCTTTCTTCTCCACCTTGCTTCATAACAGATTTCCAGGTTTTGTATATTTTATTCCAACGCTCTACATCAGAAAAGTGTGGATTATTTTTAACATAAATTGTATATGGCTCTCTAACTTTTTGTAAACTATCCAATCGACTCTGTGATATTTTGGAAGGAACAAAAAATACGTTATATACATTTTTCGGATGCAATTCAGCAGCATCGTGAAACCTAGCTTTTTGTATTTTATAAGTATTCCATTTCAGTGAAGTTGTAGTTGCAGTATCTAACAATTGTAATGGAAAGTCAGGATATTTCAATAATAAACTTCGTTTTTGAATCTGCGGAAGTACAATTTTTTCCTTTGGTATGATAAGACTTTTGTTATTTAGATAATAGTATTCGAAATTTTCTGAAACTTCATAATCTGCAAGCGAATTGACAACCGCAACAACGTCACTTTCTTGACTGGAAACATAAGTCACATATAAGAAGCAAAAGAAAAATAAGGATATTCGCATAGTCTCAAAATTATGTAATTAATAATAAATGGATGTTTATATTCGAATCGGAATCCAAACTTCTTCTTGAGAAGTTTCACTTGTCGGATTATATGCTGCTCCTAAAACTTCAAAATGCGGTCTGTTGTCAAGTGTATATTCAGAATTTGGCAACCATTTTTGAAAAATATATTGAAACGCTTCTGCAAAATTTTGTGGCAAACCTTGATACAAAAAAACAGCATACAATCCACTTTCTAAGGTAAAAGCTTCCATTTCGTCAGGAATTGATTCAAAATCACTCACTGCTGTCAACGCGTATTTGGTAAATTCCGTTTGTGGATTGAAGTTATCAAAATACATTTCATCATACACTTGCAGTGAATACAAATCACTTCCCACTGCATTTTTAATACTGTTTCGTAGTTGCATAAAGCTTTTCCACAGTTGTGGTGTTGTGTTTTGCATCAATGACATGCGCATGGATTTCCCCACGAGTTTCTTCTGCGGAAGCGTTTGTGTAGTTTTGAATGTAATCATGTATTATTTATTTTTGATAATCCTGTGGTGTTGCGTCAAAATCTAAAATGCGTTGTCCTCCTTCGTTAAAATAATTATAACCTAAGGTAAATTATTTTTTCGAAAAGCTTCCATATCTGGATTTGTTTTCAACTGACTAACAACAGTACTCTTAATATTTTTGCGAACTGTTTCAACAATATCATCTGTAATTTCCATTCCAGAAATCGTATAGAAATATTCAAACTTTCTATCAGATGTCAATGCAACACTGTCTAGTCGTGTATATTCGTCAACCATCATGGGTGTTTTGGCGTTCATTTCTTTAACGACTTTTTTCACCTCTTCAGTTACATCTCCTAAAAAGCACGATTTTACGCTAAATGAAACTGCCGCAAAAACGATTGCACCTACGATAATTCCAATAATTTTACTCGATTTATTTTTTTCTTCTGAACTCATATTGTATCGTGATTATGCTTGTCTCTAAAAGTAGACAAATTGTACATTTTTTTAAATTATTTTCTATGAAAATCTTAAAACTGTGATAAATCGCGCAGGTATTTTATTTTTTTAAATTATTTTTCTGAAAAATTAATCAATCATGAAACGATATCTATTTTTTTTACTTTTAATTGTAAGCTTTTGCCTGCATGCGCAAACAGAAGACGAAAAAGCAGCAAAACAAGCGATTATCCAATTTTTTGAAGGTTTTCACCAAAAAGATTCTGCAATGATGCAACAAGTGGTGCATAAAGACATTATTCTACAAACTACTTTTGTCAACAAAGAAGGAAAAGCACAGTTGCGTACGCAAGATGCTTCCGGGTTTATAAACGCTGTGGTGAGCAGAGCGGAAAGTCCTGTGTGGCAGGAAAAAATACTCTCGTATAACGTTCAAGTTGATGGAACGATGGCAAATGTATGGACACCGTACGAATTTTGGCTCGATGGAAAGTTTTTGCACTGCGGCGTCAATTCGTTTCAACTTTTCAAAGACAACGGACAATGGAAAATCATCTATTTGATTGACACCAGAAGAAAGCAAGATTGTAAGCAGTAAGTTGGTAGTATATTATAGTTAAACCTTTTAGGCATCAAAGTACTTCTCGATACAAATTTGCTTTGCAAATTCACTCGAAGTGACGATTTCAATGCAATAATATACCAAAATACTAACATATCAACATCTAAGAGCAAAGCGATTTAGATTCAAACAGCGAAGCGTTCTAAAAGATTCACGCTTAAGCGAGAACAAGTCTAACAGTAAAGCGAGTCTAAATAAGCGAAGCTTAAAAAAGAAAAACCTTAAATCATTGAATTTTTAAATCCTTGAATTGAACGAAGCGAACCAAACCTAACAATCCGCTAAATTTACGCCAATTGCCAAGCCGCCTTCGGAAGTTTCTTTATATTTAGAGTTCATATCTTTTGCAGTTTCCCACATCGTGCTAATCACTTTGTCAATAGGAACTTTGGTTTCCTTTGGGTCGGTTTCCATTGCTAATTCGGCTGCATTAATCGCTTTAATTGCGCCCATGGAATTTCGCTCAATACACGGTACTTGTACCAATCCGCCAATAGGATCGCAGGTCATTCCTAAATGATGTTCCATGGCAATTTCGGCAGCAATCATGACTTGTTCAGGTGAACCGCCGTACAATTCTGTCAACGCACCAGCCGCCATGGCTGACGAAACACCAATTTCTGCCTGACAACCGCCCATAGCAGCAGAAATTGTAGCGCCTTTTTTGAAAATACTGCCAATTTCTCCAGCAACTAATAAAAACCGTTTGATATGATGAAAATCGGCTTCATGATTTTCTATCACCAAATAATACATCAAAACCGCAGGAATCACGCCAGCACTTCCATTGGTAGGAGCCGTAACGACACGGCCTAACGACGCATTTACTTCATTCACCGCCAAGGCAAAACAACTTACCCATTTAAAAATTTGACGAAATTTGACTTCTGATTTTCGAATCGTTTCCAACCATTCTTCTGGAGAACTGTAGGGTAAATCACTTTTGAGTCGTTGGTAAATATCGTAGGCTCTGCGTTTTACATTCAATCCGCCAGGCAACACACCGTTGGTATGACAACCAATATACATACATTCCAACATTGTTTTCCACACGCGTTTCAATTCAGCGTCAATTTCTTCTGGAAAACGGAGTAAAGTTTCGTTTAACAATACAATTTCAGAAATCTTCTTTTGTTCTTTCGCACAAAAATCAAGCAAGTCCGTAGCTTTATTGATTGAATATGGAAAAATACGGATAGGATGATCGCTATCGGCATGAGTTTCGTGTTCTTTCACCACAAATCCGCCACCAATAGAGTAGAAGGTAGACGAATGCACTTTGTGATTTACAACTGCATGAAACGTGATGCCATTTGGATGAAAAGGTAAAAAATCACTATTAAAAATAATATCTTTTGCAGGCGTAAAAGGAACTTCTTTTTCCTGGTTAAAATGTAAGATACCTCGATCTGTAATCGAGTTTACAATGACGGGAATATTTTGTGTTGGAACAGTTTCTGGATCGGCTCCGTACAAACCTAACAAAACAGCCAAGTCTGTTGCGTGTCCTTTTCCTGTAAGTGACAACGAACCATACAAATCTACTTTGATGGATGTGACACCATCAAAAAGCTCCGCAGCTTTGAGTTCTTTTATCCAGCTTTCCGCCGCGCGCCAAGGACCTAAGGTATGCGAACTTGATGGTCCGACGCCGATTTTAAGCATGTCAAAAACACTAATATATTCCATACATATATTGCATTACTTTTGCGCAGTAAATATACTTGTAAAGTTTGAAAATTTGTGAATTATTAACGTTTTTTCAAACGTTTTCGTAAAATTTTGAAATTATTCTTTCATGCGCTTCATCACCCAAGTGTGCGGTGCGGTAACAGCGAATAAAATTAGAAATAAAACCGTATTAAAAAGTTGTGCATCCAACGCGTAATATGCCGTGACTAATCCCGCAATACTGACTGCCCAATATAAAAATGCTGCTTTAAAATAATTGCTGACAGAGCGTTTGTTGTGTGTACCAAACAAAAACTGTATTTGGTCCGCTATGGAAGGAATACTGTGCCAAAACACAAAATATACGGCAAATCCGAAAATTAAGGAACCTGTTTTAAACACCAAAAAAAGCACTAACAAATACAACAATTCTTTAAAATAGTTGAGTTTAACGGATATCTTTTTAACATACGCATACGCGGGAATTATTAAAAGGAAAATAGCTAAGACGATTAAGCTGTATTTTACAAGTTGCAAGCTAATTTCAGTATCCGTCAAGCTAGAAAGAATTTGATTGACATCTTCAATATTTTCATGGAATAATAACGAAAAAATAAACAATCCGTACACGGAAAATATAAAACCTCTCAACATACCAAAGTCAACTATTTTTTTCTCCAAATGCTGTTCGCCAAAATGATAGGCACTCAATAAAATAAAAGCGAGCATCGCAATAAAAGGAAAAAGCCAATAAGTAAGCATGCAAAAAAAGATGATTGACAAATATACAAAAAGCGATTTGCCAAAATGTTGTTTTCGGGTATTTCTCTTCTGTAAAATATTTAAGTCATTAGCTCCGTGAATAATTCCTAAGCTCAACACAAAAACATACGCAATGGCATCTTCAATCAATTCGCCGAACTGAATGCTAATCCAGAATAAGAAAAACGTAACAATTATCATAAAATCTTGATAATCTGACTTTAAAAGATGCTTCATATTTTCAAAAATACAAACTTTTTTAATTTTGTTTATTATTTATTTGTAAAAGTTAAACAAAAAAGTTGTATTTTTGTTTAAAGTTGTTTTTTAAAAGTTAAACAAACGAATCATTTTTTAATTAATTAATCAAATATATAGTTATGAATTATCTTCTAAGTTTACCGTTAGTAGCAGAAATTAGAACTGACGATTATGTTGGTTTTACATTTTTTGTAGGATGCATGGCAATGATGGCAGCATCCGTTTTCTTCTTCTTATCAATGAATAATTTTGATAAGAAATGGCGTACTTCAATCTTAGTTTCAGGATTGATTACCTTTATTGCGGCAGTGCATTATTGGTACATGCGCGATTATTGGGCTGCAAATGAAGCATCTCCAACTTTCTTCCGTTATGTTGACTGGATTTTAACCGTGCCGTTAATGTGTGTTGAGTTTTACTTGATTTTAAAAGTAGCTGGCGCTAAAAAATCACTCATGTGGAAATTAATCTTTTTATCGGTAATTATGTTGATTACAGGATACTTAGGAGAAGCTGTTTATCAAGATCAAGCAGCAATTTGGGGACTTATTTCTGGAATTGCATACTTTGTAATCGTATATGAAATCTGGCTCGGAAGTGCTAAAAAACTTGCTGTACAAGCTGGTGGTTATGTGTTACAAGCACACAAAACCTTGTGCTGGTTTGTATTAGTAGGATGGGCAATTTATCCAATTGGATATATGGCAGGAACTCCAGGTTGGTATGAAGGTATTTTTGATGGATTGTCAATGGATGTGATTTACAACATTGGTGATGCTGTCAACAAAATTGGTTTTGGTTTGGTAATTTATAATCTAGCTGTAAACATAGCAGCAAAAAAAGAAGCCTAAAGTTAGGTTGAATATCCATAATGTAAAAAGTCTTGAATCATTATAAGGTTCAAGGCTTTTTTTCTGCTATATCTTCACGAATATTCACTGTTTGACTGTATCTAAACTATAAATTATGACATCCTGTCACTAAATATTGCCACAATTCCGTATCAATCTGACAAAATATAACCATTTGCGTGTTGGCATAGTCATTGACTTATTACAAGCAAATTAGAAAAGCAAAAAATAAAATAAAGTATAACACAACACAATAGATAAAAGTTTAAGAAAAGTTATGAGTAAAATTATTGGAATCGATTTAGGAACTACCAACTCATGTGTTTCTGTAATGGAAGGAAACGAGCCAGTAGTAATTGCAAATGCTGAAGGAAGACGTACAACTCCTTCTGTAATTGCTTTTGTGGAAGGTGGCGAAATCAAAGTTGGTGATCCTGCAAAAAGACAAGCAGTAACAAACCCTACAAAAACGGTATATTCTATCAAGCGTTTTATGGGGAATAAATTTTCAGAATCTTCAAAAGAAGCTGGACGTGTACCTTACAAAGTAGTAAAAGGTGACAACGATACGCCAAGAGTTGACATTGACGGACGTTTATATACACCACAAGAATTATCAGCAATGATTCTTCAAAAAATGAAGAAAACAGCAGAAGAATTCTTAGGGCAAGATGTTTCGGAAGCAGTAATTACAGTTCCTGCTTATTTTAACGATGCACAGCGTCAAGCAACCAAAGAAGCTGGAGAAATTGCAGGTTTAAAAGTTAGAAGAATTATCAACGAACCTACTGCAGCAGCATTAGCGTACGGTTTAGATAAAAAAGGTCAAGACCAAAAAATTGTAGTTTTTGACTTTGGAGGTGGAACGCACGACGTTTCTATCTTAGAATTAGGAGATGGTGTTTTTGAAGTATTATCTACAGATGGAGATACGCACTTAGGTGGAGATGATGTAGATGAAAAAATCATCAACTGGTTGGCAGACGAATTCAACAAAGACGAAGGAATGGACTTGCGCAAAGACGCTATGGCATTGCAACGTTTAAAAGAAGCGGCTGAAAAAGCAAAAATTGAATTATCTAGTTCAACATCAACAGAAATCAACTTGCCATACATCACAGCAACAGCAAGCGGACCAAAGCACTTAGTTCGTACGTTGTCAAGATCAAAATTTGAGCAATTAATTGACGATTTAGTAAAAAGAACGATTGAGCCTTGCCAAACAGCATTGAAAAACGCTGGATTATCTACAGGAGATATTGACGAAATCATCTTAGTAGGTGGATCTACACGTATTCCTGCGGTTCAAGAAGCCGTTGAAAAATTCTTCGGTAAAAAACCAAGTAAAGGTGTAAACCCTGATGAAGTAGTTGCTGTTGGAGCTGCCATTCAAGGTGGAGTATTGACAGGAGATGTAAAAGACGTATTGTTATTAGACGTAACACCACTTTCTTTAGGAATTGAAACGATGGGGAATGTAATGACAAAGTTGATTGAAGCAAACACGACAATTCCAACGAAAAAGTCGCAAGTATTCTCTACGGCAGCCGACAATCAGCCATCTGTGGAAATTCACGTATTACAAGGTGAGCGTCCAATGGCAGCAGATAACAAAACAATTGGTCGTTTTCACTTAGATGGAATTCCACCTGCACAACGTGGTGTTCCTCAAATTGAAGTAACCTTTGATATTGACGCGAACGGAATCATCAATGTGTCTGCAAAAGACAAAGGAACCAACAAAGAGCAAAACATTCGTATTGAAGCTTCTTCAGGATTAACAGAAGAAGAAATCGAGAAAATGAAGCGTGAAGCGGAAGCAAATGCGGAAGCGGATAAGAAAGCAAAAGAAACGGCTGACAAGTTAAACAGCGCGGATTCTATGATTTTCCAAACTGAAAAGCAATTAAGCGAATTTGGTGATAAATTATCAGATGATAAGAAAAAACCAATCGAAGATGCTTTGGAAGAATTGAAGAAAGCGTATGAAACAAAAGACATCGCTGTGATTGACCCAGCTTTAGAGAAAATCAACGAAGCATGGAAAGTTGCTAGCGAAGAAATGTACAAAGCGCAAGCAGAAGCACAGCAAGGTGGCGCAGGTCAACCTGGACCAGATGCTTCAGCAGGAGGCGCAGAAAACAAAGACGGAGAAGATGTTCAAGACGTAGACTTCGAAGAAGTCAAGTAAGCCTGTCTTGAGCGTAGTCGAAAGATAGACTTCTAAGAAGTGAAGTAATTCATTTCCATCCAAATTAATAACACAAAAGCAGCTCAAATTGAGCTGCTTTTTTTATGGTTAAAATCGGTTGTTATGCTTCTGATTCTTTCTCCAAAATTAGCAAGCCAATTTTAATAGTATTATACGGAATCGCTTCTTGAAAATGCTCAAAATAAGGCTTCAATGTTTCAGGATGTTCTAATTGCTCTTTTGCTTTGCGAATACTTTCCAAATCGTGATTGTCAATAAACTGATGCAAATTGATGGTTTTTCCAGCGTTGTGTAATTTAAAAAGATGTGAAAAAATAGTGCTAACCGCCAAATTTCGCTGTTCTGAAATTTCTTCTATCGTCAAGCCAGATTGAAGCAACTCGTATGTTTTTTGCGTAGTATCAACTTTGCGTTTTTTCTTCTTTTTTTCTTCTGTGAAATTAATAATTTCTTTGATAAACGCATGTCCGTAATTCATCATTTTTACACGACCGACACCACTAATTCGGATAAACTCTTCGTCAGACATTGGTCGTTCCGCTTCCATTTCACGTAAAGTGGCATCACTAAAAATTTGATAAGCTGGTACATTTTCTTCATTTGCAATATCTAAGCGCAAAGCTCGTAAACGCTCAAATAATGAATTTTTAGAAGCTTTTGGTAGCTTCTTTTTCTTTTCTTCTAATACTTTTTCCGCTTCTACCAAATTCGCCAATGCAACTTTTTGTCCGTTAAATAAAACGTCTTTGGCAAAATCGGTCAATTTTAAGGTATTTCGTTCGTGAAAAGCAATTTCTAAATATCCTTGATTGATCAATTGCGTAATGTACTGTTTCCAATCGAGCCACGCGATATCTTTGGCAATTCCGTAGGTTTTTAGTGCTTGATACCCTTTGTCATAAATCGTACTATTCTGTGCGCCACGTAAAATATCAATCACCGTTCCGATAGGTTCTTGACCTTTAACACGCGCTACGGCAGATAGCGCTTTTTGCGCAATAACAGTTCCGTCAAAAAACTGCGGCGGATTCGTACAAACATCACAATTTCCACAATTTTCACTAATCAATTCGCCAAAATAACTAAGCAGAATTTTTCTACGGCAACTCAAGGCATCGGCATACTCTTTCATCCGCTCAAGTTTTGCCAATTGCACTTCCACATTTCCAGAACTTTCTGCAAATTTCTGTAACTGAATCACATCGCCGTAACTGTGAAAAAGTATTGTGTCTGATGGCAATCCGTCACGACCTGCACGACCAATTTCTTGGTAGTATCCTTCAATATTTTTAGGCAAATTATAATGAATTACCCAACGGACATTCGATTTGTCAATGCCCATTCCAAAGGCAACCGTGGCACAAATAACCTGACACGTATCGTTGATAAAATCCTCTTGAATTTTTGAGCGAAACTCATGTCCAATTCCCGCATGATACGCAACCGCATTGATGTTCGCATTTTTTAGTTTTTCAGCGACACTTTCTGTAGATTTTCTACTCAAACAATAAATAATACCACTTTCATTTGGACGATTTTCAATAAACTGAATAATTTGTTTGATGCGGTCATTAGCGGGTCGCACTTCCAAACGCAGATTCTTTCTATCAAAAGAAGCAATATGTTGTTGCGCATTCGGAATATTCAATTGATTCGCTATATCTTCACGCGTAGCTTTATCAGCAGTTGCCGTAAGTGCAATCATAGGAACCTCTGGGAAACGCTTTTTCAAATAGCCAAGATTTGTATAGGCAGGACGAAAATCGTGTCCCCAAGAAGAAATACAATGCGCTTCATCTATAGCAATCAAGCTAATTTTTTGACTGTTAAAAATATACTCCAAAAACGATAAACTTTCAGGCGCGGTGTACAACAATTTAATATCACCATGATCAATCTTTGAGAAAATTTCCTGTTGTTCTTGCTGAGTTTGACTGCTGTTTAAATATGCTGCTGCAATTCCGTTCGTCGTTAAACCGTCAACTTGATCTTTCATCAACGCAATTAAGGGAGAAATCACAATCGTAATGCCTTCCAACAAAATAGCGGGCAACTGATAACAGATAGATTTTCCACCACCTGTAGGCATAATTACCAAATTGTCATTTCCTTCAAAAACAGACGTGATAATTTCTTTTTGTAAAGGTCTAAACGTATCGTAACCAAAATATTCTTTGAGTGTTGTGGTAAGTGTAGCTGCTGCAATCATAGCTTACAAAGAAACTAAAAAAAATAGGAGTCACACAGTATTTTTTGTAAGCGTATTAAATATTTTAGGAGCGTACAACGAAAAAACAGAATATAACATTGTGTTTCGATTTCATATATACATCATAAAAAATGCATGATGTGAGCATCATGCATTTTTTCGGTTGGTTGATTGGTTATTATAGATGAAACTGAGTTACTTTAGGTTTTTTAGGATAACTTAACGGATACTCAGTGATATTTTAACAACGCTAATGTAAAAAGAAAGGAGAAAAACCAACTACGTTTTTGCCTTACTAAAGGTAGGTAGGTTCGGTATATTTTACAGTTTTTCAAGCAATTGCAAAGCTTTTCTGTCCACCCTGTGCGTGCCTTCGTATGTTTTAGAAATATAATTATCGCCAAAAAGTTGTTGCATCTTTTCGTGTTCTTGCTGCATGCGCGCTTCGGTAAGATACACATCTTGCAATCCGACAATATTAATAATTTTTGTCTTTTCAGGATGGATAAACTCAAAATCTTTATGTTCTAATTCATTGGGAATGCTTCCTGCATAGATTATCAATTTAGCACACGGAATTTGTTGTCGCGCTACCCAACGCATCGCCACCGAAACACCTTGCGAAAAACCTAACACAAAGAAATTTACATGTTCCGGAATATTTTCTGCTTGATAAACTGCGTTCAAATTTTCCATCACATTTTTAATTTCCGCTTCTGTGTTTTCTTTGGTCAACCAACTTGCACCGACATGTTTGTATTCGCCATTCAAATAATATTTAGAAGAGGCTTGCGGCGCAATGATGTAATTTTCTTCCGCATCCAACGATTCAAAATACCTGATAAAATAACGACTCAAAAAACCAATTCCGTGACATACAAACCAAACATTTTTCGTGTTTTCTGTCAATTCATTCATTGTCGAATATGTATTGGTAATTTGATAAGTAATTTCTTTTTCTTTCATGTGGGAGTAGTGTGGTGTGTGTTTTGTATTTTTGTAATTAATGATTTAATTGATTAAAATTTTATTCGAATAAGAATTTCAACTTATAGCATAAAATTTGTGTAAATGACCAAAAGTATGTTTTCTTACTTTCGTTTTCTTTGCTTGCCCAAAGAAAAGAAACAAAAGAAAGGGCACTTTTCCAGAGGTGTTTTTAGTTTTCTCTTTATGGGAGAAAACCAAAACCGCAATAATTTTTCTAAATTTTCTCCAAGGTTTCGAAAATTCTTAACGAAAAATTCTTGCTACACTGCGGAAAAGATAAAACTTTCCATGTAGAATCGAATTAAATTTTAATGATAACAATCAATAATTTTCTATAAATATATCAAATGAATTCTAAAAAAGAAGCAATACTCACACAACTCAACGCGATTGTACCCAATACCTTGTTAGAAACTTTACAAATTACGTATACTGATGTTGGAGACGATTTTTTAACTGCCAAAATGCCCGTAAATTCGAAAGTACATCAACCGCAAGGATTGTTGCACGGCGGCGCTACAGTTGCTTTGGCAGAAACGGTTGGAAGTACGGCTTCTCATTTATTTATTGATACAAAAAAATACAAAGTCAAAGGATTGGAAATTTCTGCGAATCATTTAAAAAGCAAAAGCGAAGGCGAAGTATTTGCTACGGCGCGACCAATTCATAAAGGTAGAACCACACATCTTTGGGAAATACGAGTAGTAGACGAAGATAACAAGCTGATTTCGTTGTGTAAACTAACCACAATAGTCTTAGAAAAGTAAACTGTATGTTGAACAAACTCTCGGAATATCTTCAAAAACAGTTGCCGTTTGTGGCGTACAGAAAACCCAATGCAACAAAAGTAAAGGCTGTTTTTCAACATTCAGATACCTTACATACAGTAACGGATTTTTCAGAGAGCGGATTCGTGTTTGCACCTTTTGACACGTCTCAACAAACCATTCTCATACCTTTTGATGAGGTTTTGGAAGGAGAATTGGAAACTGTTACACTTCCAAAAACGACAACCGAAGCATTGATGCCATCTGCAGAAGCGCACAAAAAACATTTACAATTAGTAGAAAAAGGCGTAGAAGTCATTCAAAACTCAGACATCCAAAAAATTGTACTATCCCGAAAGGAAGAAATAGAATCACAACAACATCCATTGGTTATTTTTGAACGCTTACGCGAGAACTATCCAACGGCGTTTGTGTATTTGTGGTACCATCCGGAAGTAGGAATGTGGGCTGGCGCAACACCTGAAACATTGGTTAGTGCCAACGGAAATACTATCAAAACGATGTCTTTGGCAGGAACCCGAAAGTTTGAAGAAAACGCTGCAATTTCTTGGAATCAAAAAGAAATTGAGGAGCAGCAAATTGTCACCGATTATATTGCAGCGCAATTGAAAAAATTCATTACAAACGTTACGGTCAGTGAGGCGACTCCGCACCGAGCAGGAAGTTTGGTGCATTTATGTTCTATGATTTCTGGCCGCATGAATTCCGAGTTTACTATTGGCGATATCATTACCGCATTGCATCCGACGCCAGCTATTTGTGGATTTCCAACGGAGAAAGCGAAAGCATTTATTTTACAGGAAGAAAAGTACAATCGCGCTTTTTATACAGGTTTTTTGGGTGAATTGAATGTAAAAGAGGAAACTTCGCGAAATCGCAATCGTAAAAACCAAGAAAATAGTGCGTACAGAACCGTTCGGAGTCATTCTGAATTGTACGTAAATCTGCGTTGCATGGAGTTAACGGACACCAAAAGAATACTCTACATTGGAGGTGGAATTACCAAAGATTCTAATCCTGAATCGGAATGGCAAGAAACCGTAGCGAAATCGCAAATAATGAAACGAGTATTGTAAAAAATACATTGAAAACCGTATTTTTGTATCTCGAATGAAATACTCAAAAATCCCACTTGCACAAACCCTAGTTTCGCTTTGTATTGCCAAAGGAATCAATCATGTAGTGATTTCCCCAGGTTCGCGAAATGCACCGTTAACGCTAAGTTTTTCCGAACAAGAAAACATACACGCCTACAGCATTGTTGATGAACGTTGCGCGGCTTTTGTCGCGTTGGGAATGGCGCA
Organism: Kordia periserrulae; assembly: GCF_003054265.1. Classification (GTDB taxonomy): domain Bacteria; phylum Bacteroidota; class Bacteroidia; order Flavobacteriales; family Flavobacteriaceae; genus Kordia; species Kordia periserrulae. The sequence goes on from NZ_QBKT01000002.1 coordinate 212,220, forward strand.
ACAATTGGGCAAACCTGTCGCAGTGATTTGCACGTCGGGTTCAGCCATGTTGAATTATTATCCCGCAATTGCGGAAGCGTATTATAGCAATATTCCTGTAGTAGTGATTTCGGCAGACAGACCTGAATATTTGATTGATGTTGGTGACGGACAAACGATTCGCCAAAAACATGTGTTTAAAAATCACATCAATTACGAAGCAAATCTAAAACAAGATATTACGCATAAATCGACCATTTTAGCAGAAACGCACCAATTATCTGCGGAAATGGAGCGTGAATTACAACAAAAAATTCAAGCATACAACGAAAAAGAAATCAATATTGCGTTGAATACTGCGGTTGAAAAAAACGGTCCCGTACACATCAACGCGCCTTTTGATGAGCCTTTGTACACTATGTTGGATGCGCCCACAGTGTTTCCTGAAGTGCAACCGTTGGTACTTGATGAACATATTGAACACGATAACATTGCGAAAGCGGCTGCTATTTGGAGTACATCTACGCGAAAAATGGTGCTAGTAGGAACTTTGCCACCACATACAATTTCTAAAAAGTATTGGGAAATGCTGGCAAACGATCCGTCGGTGATTGTATTTACAGAAACAACGTCTAATTTGCGCGATGAAAAATTCTTCAATAAAATCGATCAAATTATTTTGCCGATTGAGAAGAATGAAGAAATGTTGGAAGAATTTCAGCCTGAAATTTTAATCACGCTTGGTGGCATGATTGTTTCTAAAAAAATTAAGGCCATTCTGCGAAAGCGACAACCGAAACATCATTGGCACATTCATGAAAATCGCGTGTTTGATACGTTTTTTTGTTTGGAACATTTCTTTCAGATGAATCCGAATCACTTTTTTGAGTTGTTTTTTGAACACACCACACCGATTGAAAGTTCCTATAAAGCCTTTTGGAATTCGGTAAAGAAGGATAGAGAAGCAAAACACGATATATATCTCAACCAAATTGAGTTTACAGATTTAAAAGCTTTTGAAGCGATTTTAGGAACGTTGCCATCCAATATTATTCTGCATTTGGGAAACAGCTCTACCGTGCGTTATGCGCAATTGTTTGAGATAGATTCGAGTATTGAATTGTTTTGCAATAGAGGAACCAGCGGCATTGACGGAAGTACGTCTACCGCGATTGGAACTGCAATGGTTGCTCAAAAACAAACGGTTATCATTACAGGCGATTTGAGTTTCTTTTACGATAGCAATGCGTTGTGGAATAACTATATTCCGAAGAATTTTAGAATTATTTTGGTGAATAATAATGGCGGTGGAATTTTCAGAATTCTTCCCGGAAATAAAAATACAGCAAACTTTGATACGTATTTTGAAACCATTCATCCGCATACAGCAAAGCAATTGGCGGAGATGTATCATTTTGAATACCTAACAGCTTCTGATACAGCCTCGCTTCAAACTGTTTTAAAAACCTTCTACGATGAAAGCGAACAACCGAAACTTTTGGAAGTTTTCACACCAAGAACGGCAAACGATGTGACGTTAATCGATTATTTTAAGTTTTTCAACGAAAAAAAATAAGGAGTTTCCTCTCAAAAGTAAAAATACTTGATAACAATTTATTTTTGTAAGAAGATATTATTAATCAAGTTTTTACAATTTAAATTATATAATTATGAGCAAGAGAGACGAGCTAATCACAAAGTACGCGGCAGATTTAAAAGACAAATGTGGTGTAACGCCAAATATGGATTTGTTAACAAAAGTTACGATTGGTTGTGGACCTGCAATTTACAACAAAGATGCTGCAACAGTTTCAGGTTCAGATGAATCGGAATTGGCTACTGTAAAAAACAATTTCTTAATTAAAAAATTAGGACTTGCTGACAACGCAGATTTAGACAAGGCTATTGATGCAGTTATGGAACAATACGGTCGCTCAAACAGAACAAAATATAGAGCTGTAGTATATTATTTATTAACAGTTCATTTCGGAAAAGAAGCAATCTACAATTAATCAGATTGTAATTTAACGTGGGTTCGATATAAATATTTTATTATGTATCTGATTACTAATAGATTATGCTCAATGTCAAATCGAGCATTATCGTAGATACCGAGCGAAGCTACCGAGATTCCTTTGAAATTATCAATTCTTAGCTGTTCTCGACTGCGCTCGAACTGACAATTAGTTATTTATCAGTGAATTATGAATTGCATAGTGATTTCTTAAGTCGATTCACATTAATTCAATACTATTATATATCCCTTTTGAAAGCACCATCTTTATCACGATGGTGTTTTTTTATGGAAAAACCTAAGATATAACGTACCTTTGACCGAAATTTTAGTACATGATTCATTTAGGACAACACAATACATTAGAGATTTTGCGCGAAACGCCTCCAGGACTTTTTTTAGGCGATGAGGAAGGGAATGAAATTTTGTTGCCCAACAAGTACGTGCCTGAAACGTTTGAAATAGGAGACAAAATCACTGTTTTTGCCTATTTGGACAGTCATGAACGACCTGTAACAACTACTTTAAAACCGTACACCAAAGTCAATGAATTTGCGTTATTACGTGTTACAGCATTGAGCGATTATGGAGCTTTTTTAGATTGGGGATTGGAGAAAGATTTGTTTGTTCCGTTTAAAGAGCAAGCACGTGAAATGCAAGAAGGAAAATGGTATGTAGTGTATTGTTATTTGGATGAAGAAACCAATAGATTAGTAGCTTCTAGTAAGACGAATAAGTTTTTGAGTAACGAAGAATTGACCATAGAAAGATTTGATGAGGTCGATTTGATGGTTTCGCGTTTTACGGAATTGGGTGTTGAAATGATTGTCAATCAACAACACAAAGGTTTGGTATATAACGATGAAATTTTTAGAGAATTGAAGCTAGGAGAGAAGCTGAAAGGCGTCGTGAAAAAGATTAGAGAAGACAACAAAATTGATCTTTCGTTGCAACAAATCGGGTTTAAAAATATCGAACCATCAGCACAAATTGTGTTGGATGCGTTACAACAAAACGGTGGAACTTTACCATTACACGATAAAAGCAATCCAGAAGAAATTAAAAAACGCTTAAACATGAGCAAAAAAAGCTTTAAAAAAGCCATTGGAAGCTTGTACAAGCAACAGCAAATCACCATCAAACCGGATGGAATTGAACTGAAGTAGTTTATATTTTTTTGTCAATAATACAAAAGGCGCGTAGCAAAACGCGCCTTTCTTTTTTTAACATGCAATTACGGAGCAATATGATGTAAAGCCGCCGCTGCCTTCTGATGGTTCGCACACATCACTTTCGCAATAACGATAGGTTTTTGGTGGTTTTCCTCCAGAAACTTGATTCAAATTTCCAATTACATGTTTACTAAAAGTTAACTTGTTTAATTGCTTTTGCTTTTTCATAATAGATTTATTTATGATTAATACTGATGTAAAATTAATCAAGTAAATCACTGGTAAAAAGCATGTTAGTCTTTGGTTTATAAATCAAAGGTATGTGGTTTATGAACCAAAGGCTCAAAATTATTGTTCATATAAGTAAGAAACAAATTTTGTAGATTTCGCTTTGCTGTAAATTCGGATATCGTCAATACTTCCGCTAAACGGACGTTTTCCATCACCATTATTTCCAATCAACAAAGGCAAGGTTGAGGTGGCAATATCTCCTTTAATGTATTTCATCAATGCAGGTTTACCATTAATGTATAAATACATGGTTTCGTCTTTCAGCGTACACGTAATCATATACCACGTATCTTTTTCATAATCAAATTTGCGCAATTCGTGCATAATTCCGTACGGCGCAATGGTAAAAATAATATCGTTAGTTACCACTTCTTCGTCTTCAAAAGGCGCATATCCAATGGAAATTCCGTACGCAGCTATGTTTTTTGAAGCATCTGCACTATTTTTATATAAAACCTGTTGCAAATGTGCAGCATCGGTTTTTAGCCATACATTAATGGTAAACTCGTCGGTAAAATTCAAGTGTTCATTTGCAGGAATGCGAAGATGATCGTCAGTACCATCAAATTTATACGCAAAATTTGCATTCCCAAAACGGTCAAAAGTAGTGCGAGCACCTACGTTTTGCGCGTTGACTCTGTACGGACTCAAATCATTCGTATTTCCGTCAAGTGGATAATAGGCAACTAGACTTTCATTCAAGTCAAATTGCGGATCGTCTTCTTCAATACTACAACTACTAAGAGCAAAAATGATAGCTATACAGCTATAAAGAAACTTGGGTTTCATGTGGAATCGGTTTTTGTTGATGCATGTTTTACAATTCACAAAACCACAATAATGATACCAAAATTAACTATTCAAGTGTGTATTTTAATTCGGGAAATCTTTTATAGATATTTTCTTCAATTAATGGCGGCGGCGGTGGCAGTTGTGTATTCTTAATTTCTTCCGTAAATGGATGCTCGTATTCTGTTTGTTTAGAAAGTGCATAAGTAATGACTTTAATTTGAGCATTCATTTTCTTGAAATATTCGTAAAGATCAAAATAATGATAATCATGTAAGTCAGGTAAAATGCTATTTTTTTTCATGAAAGTGATGGACGTATTTTCTATGTCCCGTCGTTCATATATAAAGAAAGTCAATTGATAAAACTCATCTAAAATGTTCAATAGCTCTGTCGCTTCCGCAGATGAAGAAGCTACCTTTTTCAATTGTACATATACATCAATAGGTTCAGGATAATATTGAACACCATAGCCTTCAAATTCTGCAGATTTAAAATTATGAATGAGAATTTTCTGTAGAATTATGTCTTTCAGAGTTACCTTTTTATTGGTTTCAAATTGTTGTTTGGTGTCAAGTAACAACTTCTGTAATTTTCCGTTGGATATAGATTTCAGCGTTAATATTATTTCATCTGAATATGTGATTCCATATTCTTTTTCAGCAATTTCAAATTGAGTTCGCTCGTAAAACAATTCTTCTTGGTACATGTTTTCATAAACTGTTTCTGCGTATCTAAAATTGGAAGGATTCACAAAACTAAAGCTAATAACACAAAAAAGACAAATTCCAAAAGCGTATAATTTCCACTTCCAAACCTTAAAAAATCGAGCCACTTCTGTCCATGCCGTTAAGAACAAATAAATAGGAATACAGAAAAACACATAGCTATAAAACATGTAAACAGCCGTGCCGATTAAAACTTGACTTACCGCAGTATCTCTCAAAAAGGCAACAATCATATACCAACATAGAAATTCTATAAAGAGTGAGTAATTTACAATACGAAGCGAAATTTGTCTACGTGTTTTATAAAAGTGAAACGTCGGCTGAGAAAACCAATATCGAATCATCGTATGATTTCCTATAGCAATTGCGAGTGCAATTAAAAATATATGTTCAAAATATAATGCTTCTTTAGTTTGAAAAGGAATATCATACAACATTCCAACTCTCAAAACATTCACAATTTCAAGAAAAAAGAAAATAAAACTATATAAAATAAACGCTTGCAACAACCCCAAACCGATACCAATCCAAAATCGTATTTTTCCAACGGTTTGAATAGTTAAGTGTTTTTTAAGCTGTATTCTTTTTTGTGACTTCATACGATATCAGTACAAAGAATCGTGAAAAAGTTACAACCCTAACTTAACTCGCAACGCTTTTGGCAATGCGTCTTTATGCACCATTACAGAAATCGTTTTGAGTTTGAAAAAAGCTTCACTCATGTGTACATGTCCGTCATTTGGAATACGCTCTGTGTTGCTTCCCCACGAATTTTTTACACGAAAATATTCATTACCATTCTGATCTTTTGCCATGCCTGTAATATGCATTAAATGATCGTCTGTTGTGGTATAATTTTCAAATTCTTGTTGACGAAAAGCAGCTGTAATATTTTTTTCTTTCCGAATTTCCGCTGAAAAATCTTTTCTACTGTTCACGTTTTCTTCGGGAATGGTTGCGACAGCATATTTTGCCGAAAAAGTTGCTTCCGAAACATCGCAATCCAATTCAACCGTATAGCCCGTTTTTAAAGCATTTTTAGTCGCTGCGACCAATTCGTCTAACGTAACATTATAAAAACTTCCGTTAGAAAAATTATCAGGAATATTTAAAATAAACGAAGTATAATACGGTTGATGCGTAAACGAAGTCAGCGTCACATAATCGTCGGGATTGACTTTCGTCATCTCCAAAAACGATTGCGGCGTATAGGTTTTTCCTTCATACGTAAACGATTCAGGACGTTTTCCTAAATACACATCCAACACATTTTCAATCGCTGGTTTCCAGTTTGATGATAATTTTCCTCCAGGATTTTGAATATACACATCCAACATGGCTTTCAATACAGATACCATTTCTGCATGATTGTGTCTTTCTTGCAACGCCTTCAAACCAGAATACGCACTATTAGGAACCAATCCGTGCGACTTTACAGAATTCATCACATCGTGCGCCAATCCGCCTTCGCTAAATTGTGCTTTTCCTTGTCGCATCACGTAATTCCACGCTTTTTTTGGATACGTATTTCGTACCGTAAACATTTCCGAAATATCAATCTGTTTTCCTGTTAAGCGAATAATTTCAGATTCCAAAAAAGAAGATGCCGAAAAACTCCAGCAAGTTCCCGTATTTCCTTGACTGATAACTGGAGTTGCTTCCAAATCAATCGTAGTGGTAAACTCATAATCTTGAGCAGAAATTGTCAATGAGAAACAGGCTAAAAACGCGGATAAAAGTATTTTTTTCATAAAAAAAGGAAGTGTTTACAAACAAGAATTTGAACCTCGAAATTCTTGAAAACTGTACAAAATGAATTATTTTTACGCAAAATACTAAAAACTATGAGTAAACCAAACTGGAAAACGGTAAAAGAATACGACGATATCACCTATAGAAAAGCAGATGGCGTGGCGCGAATTGCCTTTAACAGACCTGATGTGAGAAACGCATTTCGTCCACACACGACAAGCGAATTGTTAGATGCTTTTAAAGATGCGCATGAAGATGTCAATATCGGCGTTGTTTTATTGTCTGCTGAAGGACCATCATCTAAAGATGGCGTGTATTCTTTTTGTAGTGGCGGCGACCAGAAAGCACGCGGACATCAAGGATATGTTGGACAAGATGGCTACCATAGATTGAATATTTTAGAAGTGCAACGCTTAATTCGTTTTATGCCAAAAGCAGTCATTGCGGTCGTTCCAGGTTGGGCAGTTGGTGGCGGACATAGTTTGCACGTGGTGTGCGATTTGACCTTGGCAAGCAAAGAACACGCAATTTTTAAACAAACCGACGCAGATGTGACTAGTTTTGATGCAGGTTATGGTTCGGCGTATTTGGCAAAAATGGTGGGACAGAAAAAAGCGCGTGAAATTTTCTTTTTAGGAAGAAACTACTCAGCACAAGAAGCCTATGAAATGGGCATGGTCAATGCGGTAATTCCACACGATGAATTGGAAGATACCGCTTTTGAATGGGCGCAGGAAATCTTGGCGAAATCACCAACATCTATCAAAATGTTAAAATTTGCGATGAATTTAACCGACGACGGAATGGTTGGGCAGCAAGTTTTTGCAGGAGAAGCAACACGTTTAGCCTACATGACTGACGAAGCCAAAGAAGGACGCGATGCGTTCCTAGAAAAACGCAAGCCAAACTTTGAGAAAAAGTGGATACCGTAAGCTAGTTGTTTGTTGTTGGTTGCTAGTTGGTGGTGAAAAAACTTTTACATTTTGAGTTTAACATTTTAAATTTCGTTATTCGTCACTTTTAACTTTTAACTCGTCACTTTTTAACTTGGCTGTTGGTTGCTGGTTTTTCGTAAATCGTAAATCACAAATCGTAAATCACAAATCGTAAATCACAAATCGTAAATCGTAAATCATCAATCACAAATACTAAAACAAACCTTTTCAACGTTACCTAGCAAACCATTCAAAATGAAAAAACTCATATCTTGTCTTTTATTGCTTTGTTTCTATGTGGGAATGGCGCAAAACAACGAACGTAAATTTGATATCGGATTTCACTATCCGTTGTCTACAGGCGATAATTTTATGGTGTTTGCGTACGATGGTTTACTAGGATTGGATTTGCGTTATCAATTTGCAGATACAAAACTCATTTCGCCTAAAATCGCGTTTACGGCCGATTATTTTATTTATAATTTTGTAGAAGGCATCAACGGTGGTGCGCTGGTGTTAAAACCTCGAATTATTGGGGAATTTAACATTAAAAAGTTTGCCCGTCTCAAACCGTTTGTATTGCTTGGATATGGTTTTTTTGAAACTTCTTTAAACACAGCAAATCGAAATTTTAGCTTTGGAAGTCCCAATCCGACCATTGAACCAAACGGCGAACGATTCACCGATTCGCAAAACGGAATCAATTGGGGATTTGGAGCCGCATACGATGCTAGCGAAAGCTTTTACATAGAAGTCACTGCCGATTTCATCAAACTAGATTTAGACGGCGACACCTCAGGAAATCGTTACAACGAGAACATTCATACCGTGAGTTTCGGGGTTGGATTTCGATTTTGATTTTTTTGTTAGGTGTTAGGTGTTAGGTGTTAGGTGTTAGGTGTTAGGTGTTGAATAGTTTTTTTAGGAATTTTTGATTTCAAAGTACTTCTCGATACTAAATTTCTACGAAATTTCACTCGAAGTGACGGTTTTTGTTTGTTTACGAGTTTAGGTGTTTAAAAGTTTATCAATTTATAATAGAAACAACAAACAACAAACAACAAACAACCAAAAGCAAAGCGATACCAAAAGCGTCAGCGGTCTAAAAGCAAAGCGCATCTAATCTTCTTTCTTAACTACATACGTTTCCCAACCTTCGTAAGTTCCGTTAAATTCTTTGGTAAGTTTGATGAGTTCTGTGGTGAATTTTAAAGTATTTTCAAGCGTTACGGAGTTGTCACGTTGAAACTTGATTTCATACGGATGAGTTCCTTTTTCGAGGTCTTTTTTGTGTGAAACCGTATATGCCAATTTTTTGATGGCTTCTTCAAACAAATTCATGTCGTTTTTGGATGAAAATACCGCGTAGTGATCAATCGGGCGGACAGCCAACACATCATCGCCTGCATTTTTAAGCTGAATCACCGTATCGCGATTCGACATAAAGTTTAAAATTTCATCATTCGGATATAAAAAGTTGACGTACAAATCCCACGCAGGATCTGACTTTACAAAGACTTCATACCTTTCGCCGCGAAATTGATTTCTAAACAATTTGTCAATATGGCGTTCAATATCCGACGCGTCTTTTACATAATAATACTCAAAACGACTGCCATCATACATAAACGAACCGACATATTTACTATCGGAAACCGATTGCATTTTACTGTAAATAGAATCTTTGATGCGGTATAATTTCTTCAGTTTATTGCCAATCGGAAAATCACTTTCTTTCGTCACTCGGTATTTGATTTTTACATAAAAAAGAAAGTCGTAACCGTTGATTGGCGCTTTATCCACCAAATCCATTCGCAAATTCGTAGAACTCACTCCTTTTTCTTGTTTGGCTTGATAGGTATTCCAAACGGGTGACTCTTGCGCATGCAAAACTCCCATCGAAAAAAACAATAAAAATACGCGTACTAGAGTGTTCATGAATTAAAAATAAAACTTTTGCAATGTAAGTAAAACTCAGAATTGCGCATAAAAATTTAATAGAATATTAAGATTAATCAGCTTGTTAGACATTTTTCAATAATTCTTTAAAAGTGTATCTTTACAAAAATTGTCTTTACATGATAAAAGCATGGCTTGCTGCCGCACGATTACGAACCTTACCTTTGTCCATTTCTGGGATTATTGTTGGTTGTGCACTTGCAAATTTCACAAAGTTTGATACAACTCAAACGGTTATACCAATTACAAATACCTATCATCCTAATTATTTTATATTTATCCTGTCGATTTTAACGACAATTGGTTTTCAAGTATTGTCCAATTTTGCCAACGATTATGGCGATGGAATTCGCGGTACAGATGCAGATAGAGAAGGCGAACAGCGCATGGTGGCTTCGGGAATTATTTCGCCAAAGCAGATGAAAAACGCGATGATTCTTACGGTAATTATTACGTTACTATTGGCATTAGCAGTGATTTATGTAGCGTTTGGGAATGAAAATTTCAGTTATTCGGTATTGTTTTTCTTTTTAGGAATTACGGCGATTATTGCGGCGGTAAAATACACGGTTGGAAAAAGTGCCTACGGATATTCAGGATTGGGAGATGTGTTTGTATTTCTCTTTTTTGGCTGGTTGAGTGTGGTTGGAAGTTACTTTTTATACACTAAATCGTTGAATTTCGACATTTTCTTGCCTGCAACAGCTGTCGGATTGCTAAGTACGGCAGTTTTAAATCTAAACAACATGCGCGATCGCATCAAAGACAAATCGCACGGAAAAAATACCTTGGTGGTTAAAATTGGAAGTCAGAATGCAAAAAAATACCATTACGCATTGATTGTAGGAGCATTTTTCATCACGCTTTGGTACATTCTTAGAAACTATCATTCGCCGTTACAATTCATCGTTTTCATAGCGTTTATTCCGTTAGTGATGAATATGATTGTAGTCGCAAAAAATATCATTCTCAAAGAACTTGATTCAGAATTAAAAAAAGTGGCGTTGAGCACATTTTTATTCGCAATTTTGTTCGCAATTTTTAATTAGAACTAATAAATGAAAAAGAAACTATTTTTACTAGTATTGTTATGTCTATGTATGTTTATTTCAAACGCGCAAGAAGAATCCACAACCAAACTCAAAATCACTGAAAGTGCTGAGTATAAAGATGAGGTTAAGGTTGAAGGAATTGATGTGATTTATACAAATCCAGCGGGAAAAACAGCGATTGTTCGATTTGGAAAGAAAAATATTTTACTAGATGTTTTTGATAGTAATTTGGATAAAGATTTTTTTAAACTCATAAAAAAAGAGAAAAAAGAAGTATATAAAGGACATTTGAGTTATGATGACGTAATCAAAGTGTTTACAGTATATTCACCAAAACGTAAAGAACGAATCTTATACTGCCATACCTTCAATATCAAAAATAATACTCATAAAAAAACTAAGTTGTTTGAAGCTAATGTGAAAAAAGGAGGTGGGCTTTTTTCAGGAAGTAATAAACGTCAAACAAGCTTTGCTATTTCTCCAAATCAACAATATATTGCTATCGCTACGGATAATATTAAGAAAAAAAGCAATTCATACTCTATTCATGTATTTAATTCAGAAGATTTGAGTCTGATGTATAAAAAATCGTATCAAGATCATGAGAAAAATTATTTTGAACACAACGATTTATACATAGATGATGAAGCAACAGTATATAGTTTGGGCAAATTGTATATTGAGGGACGATTTGACAAGAATGAAGGAAAAGCTAATTATGAATTTGTGCTTCACAAAATATCTCAAAGTGGAACTTCGCATACTAGTATAGAATTGGAAGATGAATTTGTGAGAACATTGGTTATCAACCAAAACAATAACCAATTACACTTATTAGGATTTTATTCAGAAAAAAACTCTAACAGAATTAAAGGCGGTTGCGATTTTATAATCAATGAATCAACTCTTGACGTTGTATCTGAAAAAAAGACAGAATTGCCACAAGAAGTATACGAAGATTTATATGGTTACAGAAGAGGAAAACGCAAAAAGGAAAAAGCAAAAGAATTGCGTAACTTTTTTGTAGATTATACTATGGAAGATTCTCAAGGAAACGTATACCTTTTAGCAGAAGAATTTTATATCACATCACAATTTGTAAATACGGGAATGAATAATAATGGCTATTGGAGAGATATTCCTCATTATGATGATGTTTTGATTTTAAAATTTAATAAAAGCGGAGAATTAAGTTGGGGAAGAAGTATTTATAAAAGGGCTACATCTCCATCGTATAATGCATTTTTGAAAAATGATGAACTGCATGTTATTTTGAATTCTGGGAAAAACTTAATTGAAAAAAAAGATGGACGAACCAAAGTATCTAAAGGTTTGTTAGAATCCTCTTCTTTATATGATATTGTATTTTCAACAGATGGTAATGTATCATACGATAAAATTCAAGACAATAGCGGAAACGTTTATTATATGCCGTATTACGGAACATTTACGGATGGGAAATTCATTACAACAACCACCAAGAGAAAGAAAAAACATTTTTTAAAATTAGAATAACTTAAAACAACTATATCATGAAAATCACATACTTAGGACACGCTTCGTTACACATCGAATTTGGCAACACCAATATCATTGTCGATCCTTTTATTTCGGGAAATGAATTGGCTTCTCATATTGATGTCAATTCTCTGAAAGCGGATTATATTTTAGTCACGCATGCACATCAAGATCATATTTTAGATGTTGAAACGATTGCCAAGAATACAGGTGCCACGATTGTAGCAAACTATGAAGTTGCGCAACATTACGGCGCTAAAGATTTTAATGTATTCGCGATGAATCACGGCGGAACGTACACTACAGAAGCGTTTTCTGCAAAATATGTAAATGCCATTCACACATCATCGTTTCCAGACGGTTCCTACGGCGGACAACCTGGCGGATTCGTATTGACAGCAGGTGAAAAATCAATCTACATCGCTGGAGATACCGCGTTGACGTATGATATGAAGTTGATTCCGCTTCAAACACAATTGGATTTGGCAATTTTACCAATCGGTGACACATTCACCATGGGCGTTGATGATGCCATTATTGCTAGTGATTTTGTAGCGTGCGATAAAGTATTGGGCTATCATTACGATTCGTTTCCGCCTATAAAAATCGATCACGATGCTGCACAAAAGACCTTTGCAGAAAGCCATAAGGAATTGATTTTGCTGGGTATTGGAAGTTCACTAGAAATCTAGTTATACAAGCATCTCGACAGCGCTCGATGTGACAGATAGAATAATCAAATCGTCTAAAGCATCTAACAAGTCTAAAAACCTAAAAAAGTCTAGAAATCAAACATGAAAGCATCCTGTCACAAACACATTCTCAACTTCAAACGACCTAGCGGAACCTCGCGCGGAGTTTTGAAGCAGAAGGAAACGTGGTTTATTCATTTGATTTCGGAAGGAAAAGAAGGAATAGGAGAGTGCGGAATTTTACGAAGTTTGAGTGTAGATGATGTGTCTGACTATGAAGAAAAATTACGCTGGACGTGTGAACATGTCGAATTAGGCGAAGAAAAACTATTGAAAGAACTCACCGAATTCCCATCGATTCAGTTTGGTGTGGAGCAAGCGTTTCGTTCGCTCAAAGCGGAATCACCATTTTTGCTGCATCCGTCTAAATTTACGGAAAGCGAAGAAGCAATAAACATTAACGGACTGATTTGGATGGGCGATGCCGATTTTATGAAAGCGCAAATTAAAGACAAACTTGCGGCAGGTTTTTCATGTATCAAGATGAAAATTGGTGCGATTGATTTCGACACAGAACTAAAACTTTTACAAAGCATTCGCAACGAATATGCTGTAAATGATATTGAACTTCGTGTAGATGCCAATGGTGCGTTTACACCTGAAAATGCCTTAGAAAAGCTAAAACGATTGTCTGAATTCGATTTGCATTCTATCGAACAACCTATCAAACAAGGGCAATTGGAAGAAATGGCAAAACTATGTGAAATAACGCCGTTGCCAATCGCACTTGATGAAGAATTGATTGGCGTATTTCATCATTCCGACAAGAAAAAAATTATAGAAACCATTCAACCGCAATACATCATCTTGAAACCAAGTTTGGTGGGCGGTTATGCTGGAAGCAACGAATGGATTTCGCTGGCTGAACAACATGATATCGGTTGGTGGATTACCAGTGCGCTGGAAAGTAATATTGGACTCAACGCTATTGCACAATGGACGTATACATTGCAAAATTCTATGCCACAAGGTTTGGGAACTGGCGGATTGTATACGAACAATTTTGATGCGCCACTAATCATACAAAACGGAGCCTTGCACTACCATTCTGAATTGCCGTGGAACGTTCCCTATATAAAAAACTAAAACATGTTTATACAACAAGCTTACAAAGGCGATAATGCCGCTTGGAAAGTTATCATTACAACGATACTGACACTTGCCATTTTTATTGCAAATATTTTTTATGTGCTTTTTGGTGATATTGACACCGAACAAATGATGGACAAGGTTTCCAATACGATTGATAATACTAACTTTTTATTCTTTCTCAACTTATCACCGTTCGTTTTCTTATTGTTGCTATTGTTTGGATTGGTGGTGTATTTGCACGAACGAAGCTTGGTATCGCTCACCACAGCGCGGAATAAAATAGACTTAAAACGAGTGGCGTTTTCTTTCGGATTGGTCTTCATTGTGGGAATTGCAAGTTTTATGGTGGAATACTATCTGTATCCAGGAATGGTCGTTTTTAACTTTAAACCGATGAGTTTTATCGTGTTGGTATGTATCAGTTTGTTATTATTTCCTTTTCAGATTGGTTTTGAAGAATACCTCTTTAGAGGATATTTTATGCAGCAAATTGGCGTTGTAGTGAAAAACCGTTGGTTTCCTTTGATTGCGACTTCTGTCATGTTCGGATTGATGCATTTGGCAAATCCTGAAGTAGCGGAAATGGGCGGAATTACGATGATTTTCTACATAGGAACAGGTTTGTTTTTGGGAATTATCACGCTAATGGACGATGGTTTGGAATTGGCGCTAGGATTTCACTTTGCCAATAATTTTCTCGCGGCAACACTTGTTACGGCAGATTATTCCGCGTTGCAAACCGATTCTTTATTTAAATATGCTTCGCAAGAAAGTGATGTTTCTTTCTATCAAATTTTAATTCCAATCATGATTGTATATCCGATATTATTGCTTGTTTTTGCTAAAAAATATAAGTGGCGCAATTGGAAAGAAAAACTCGCAGGACGCGTGCCATCAATTGAAGAAACTACGGTTGAGGTGTATACTGAATAGTTTTATGAATCCAAGACAGGTGAGTTTGGCATAAAAATCAACAGTGGTTTTTTCTTTTCCGCAGTGTAGCAGAATTTTTTCGTTAAAAATTTCTGAATCCTTGGAAGAAATTTAGAAAAAATTATGCGGTTTTGGTTTTCTCCCTAAAGAGAAAAGCAAAAACACCTCTGGAAAAGTGCCCTTTCTTTTGTTTCTTTTCTTTGGGCATGCAAAGAATAAGAAAGTAAATAGCTGATTTTTCGTTTTTTTAAATTTATTTTATTGAGAAGAGACAATTTTTATTTGAATAGAAATTATATCGAATTGACATTCAAACATATCATAGCTTTACTCATATTCACAATAAAAAAAGCAATACAAAAATCATTTTACTTCACCTCAAACTGAAAAATAGTTCCACCAAGCAAACCATTGCCATTCGTACCTTCAAGCGTTCCTAAAAAAGTAGTTTGCAAATCGGAAGTATAAAAACTTACGGTGATTTCTCCCTTTGCATCTGAAATCAAGTTCGGTGCCCAAAATAAGGTTTTCCGATTGTCAGGAAATAAGGCTTCATCTGGATTTTTGTCGTATTGTGGACTGTAAAATTCTTTTTCAGGATACAAGCCTTTAATCTTTACAAAAAGCTTACCCTTTTCATCGTCTTCTTTTTTCATTTTTTTTGGGAAGTACGTAATGATAGCTCCGTCGTTTAAACGATAGGTTTTTCCTTCTTTTGGAGGCGTTCCATACGGATGATTTACACAGTTGAGAATATTGTAAATGCACACATAATCCGTAGCACTATCACCATATTTTCCAGCGCTTCCTTCGTTTTTATTACGATCTCTGAACGAACCCAAATTGACTTCTTCCAAAAAATTGGTTTCTGTAAAACTAAATTTAGCATCGTACGATGATTGTTTTTTAGCTTGCAATGGTAGGTCATATTGCGGGAATTTAGCATCATAATTTTTAGTAATATTTTCAATACTTCTAAACGGTTCTGCGATTTTTATAACCGCATTTTCGTTTTCAAAAGGAATAAACACCAAATGCGAACCTTGCGCTTCTTTGTATGACCAAATCGGTAGCGAAAACGTAGCTTGTTCGCTAGCAATTATGTGACTTGTAAACTTTGGATACGAAACATTTACAGTTGCTAATGGAATGTTTAGCAACGCGCCATTTTCAAGTTTTTTATATATTTTTCCCTTGATATTGGTCGTAAAATCCAAACTATTCTCTACATAATTTAATTGCTTAATATTCCACACGTAATTCCGCCAACCTTGCGTAAGCAGTAATAAATCTAAATGCGCCTCGCGATTGTTATTTTTTGGATTAAAATAATAAGCCGCATCGTACACATGACCTTTCAATTCCGAAAACAAATAATAATGTGGCATCATGGCGTAATCATTCGTGTTATCCGCATATAAATGATCGTGAACGCTTAGGCTAAAATTAGCGATGACAGGATTTTTATCTTCATCACGAACTTGGAATGTCATCGTGACTTTGTCTTTTTGGCGAAAGATACTTTTCGAGATTTCTTTAAGTGTTACGTGTAATTTTTGCTCCATATTGGCATACACCAAACGTTCTGCAATCGGTTGATACTGCTCGTTAAATAGCGTTATTTCAACAATACCTTGCGGAAATTTTTCCAACGGAAGTTTAAATCGGACGCGTTCTTTGCTAAGTGAAGCTGTCGCCATCCAATACACCAAACCGCGATGTTGCGCGCGTATGTACACTTTTTGATTGGGAATGTTCTCCGTGCGTGTAATGCTACAATGAACGTGCTTTTTTGTCTGTCGGTCTACTTGCAATTTGATACCTTCTGGCAATATTTTAGGCAATTCAAAAATGCTATCCAATACAGGTTTTGTAATTTTTACGGTATAATTTTGATTGTTTTTCGGAACAAAAGCAAACTTTCCCATTCCGTAGTGTTCTGCTGAAAACGCTTGCAATTTTTTACCATTTTCATACAAAATACCTTCTACTTTTACAGGTCTTCCTGACGGATCTAAGGCTTTAAAAGCGACGGTGTTTGGAAGATTTGCTACCAAACTTCCACCTTCAGGATACAAACCAAATTGCAATTCGCTCATGCTTGTAAACGGAATTTCAATAGTATGAACTACTTCGTTTCCTTGATGTTTGACGTGAAGTTCAATAGTCGTGGCTTTTTCACTTTTTTTAGCAGGAAAATTGACAAACACAACTCCTTTATCATTCGTACGAAGTCGCTCGCGGGAAATCCGTTTAGAACCTGCATATACATACGCAACAACTACCGTGTTTTTATACGGAACTCTACTTCTTGAAAAAACGGTAATTTCGGCAGCTATAGCTTCGTTTCGTTGGTATCTTTTTTGTGAAAATTCAGCATCCATCAAAATGGTTGGAATCACACTTTCTACCACTTTAACTTCTTTTACAGCCAGTATCTTTTTTGCGGTACTTTCTAAGGTTTTTTTGGTGTGAATGCGTAGTTGATACGTTCCAACATCGATACCTCTTTCGAGGAATAAGTGACCATTGGTAAATCCGTTGTTGGCTTCGTATTTTTCAGTGGCAATGATTTTATCTTCTTCGTCTTCTTCTTTGTGTATTTGAATTAATTCGACAAAAATCAATTGTGTGTCTGTGGATAGTTTTAGCGTATTTCCATTCAGTAAATATGCTTTAAACCACAAATTTTCACCAGGTTCATAGATATCTTTATCCGTGTGAATATAGATGTTTTCTTTCAGTGTTTGTGTTGCAAAGTATTCAGGAATTTTGACCAACGAATCATTGGCAGTTTCATCTAACAATTGCGCATGCGAAAAAGAACAACTCAAGTAGAGTAGACAGACAAGAACGATTTTAAAATTCATAATGTGTGGTATAACATCGGTTTCTTTAAAGATACGATTTTTCTGTTTTTCAATCATAAAATAAATTATGAAAGCCACAAAAAAAGTCCGTTTTTTAGGACGAACTTTCTAAGCTTTAAGCAGTTTCTAAAGGAACTGTATTATTCTTTAGGATTCATTAAAATGGCAGCTTTATTAAAGTCAGAAGCAGCATTGATGACTTCGCGGAAGCCTTCATATTCGGCAATATCATACTCAAATTCCTTGTAGAATTCTTCAATAGTAATGGTGAGTTTGCTGCCGTTTAGTTTGTAATTCGATTCAAACTTACATTTTTGATTGCCTTCTTCATCTAACAATTCTTTCTTAATGATGAGCGATTCCAAACCTTCAACCTCATAATCTTGCGGAATGTTCACCACAATTTCATAGTTGTAGCGATTCGGATATTGCATCTGAATTGGATTGACGCGCTTGGTTTCTTGGTACAATTCGCTTTGCGTCCCAATCACTTTTCCAACCTGAAAAATATAACTGTCGCCAGCTTCTTCCAACAACGATTCAGACGTAATAGCACTGTTTACCAAAAACGGTTTGTTGTATTCCAATTGCAACATTTCCTTGTTTTTGACTTCGTATTTTTTCACCACTTTATCTTCAATTCCTGAACCTGTCAAATAGTCTTCAAACTCTTTAATAGCTTGCTCTGGTGCCAAATTCAAATACGCGCGGTTGTTCATTGCCCAATGTCCGTAATATTCCTGATTTTGCTCAATTTGTACATATTCCATGTCATCTTCAAACGAAATATTCATGTTGCGTACGACGCGACTGTAATCTTGGTCTTTTTGAAGAATTTTGTAAAAACTGAATTGTTTTTTGTTGTTGACAAAGATTCCCGTATTTCCGAGAATATTCGGCGGAATTTCACTCAGGCGATAATCCACACGATTTGGCGTGATGTATTTAAACGCTTTTGGAATGTAAATCAAAAATTCGCGCAACGCTATTGGATTGAAAAACTCAGAGTCGAATTTATGTTCGTACACATCCGAAGTAATTACAGGCAAGTATTCCACTTTCGCCGCTTCCAATAAGTGCGAATATACTTTGATAATTCCCAAATCACTTGCCGATTTGTTTTTGACGATATAATCAATATCAGAAAGTTGCTCATTGTTGTTTTGCACAATGGTGTAATTTGTTTTTACATAATCGTCAATCAAAAAGGCTTTTGTAAAATCATCAGCAGTTTCGTCTTTGATAATGGTTTTCGCAATTTTTGCGATTTCTGGATGCACTGTCGCAGGAAACATGCCTTGCGTAATATTGGTCACCACATTGCTCCACAACATATCGTCTGTAACGTTGGTGTCCGGACCAAAACATTGATACGCAACATAAGTTTTATTTGACTTTGGCGTAGCGTATTCTTCTTCAATCATGGGCACAACATTTTCTAAAATCAGTTGTTTTCCAGTACTTTCGCCGTATGTTCTCGTTTCAAAATTACTGTCAGCACGATACGCTTTTACACGACCTGGAAGTTCGCCGTGAATAAAATGATATTCCAAACGTTTGATTGGATAACTTTTCTGTAAAGTTTCGCGTCCGAAGGCAGAATATTCTTTTTCCAGCGTGTACAAAACTTCAATTTCGCTGTCTTTTTCGGCACCTTCAATCGCAAAAATTTTAAAATCACCGTATTCTTCTACATTTTTGACTTCTTTGATATTATCTTTATTCAGTAATGTCACTTTTCCGTCAGGCGTAATTGTACGAGCTTTGATATCTACAATATTTAGCACATCGTACATAGAAATATAAACGGTATTATGCGTTTTAATTCCTTTTTCGTCGTGCACACGTGCAATGGTGTGCGTAGTTTCAAACTTTTGCAACTTGTTTCCAAACTTGGGAACGACATATTCTACAACATATTTTTCCAAAATTGAAATCGACGATTCGTTTGCTTCTTTCTCAGTCAGTTCGTGGAGTGTAGGCTTTTTTGCCCAGTCGTATTCTTTATAATATTGTGAAAATGCTTGCGAAGTACACAAACATAAAATAATGGCAATAATTGCTCTCATAGCTGTTAATTTACTTTTCAATGATAATACTTTTTTTGTAGGCTTTAATCAATTTCTTTACAAAACTATTCCACGCTTCAAAATCTTCTTTTTCTACGCGTAACGTATTGATATAAATACTTTTGTGTTGAATGATTTGATTGTCTTTTTGCTCGTAATGAATGTCAAAACCATAATCTTTTCCGTCAAATTTTATCGGTTTTGGCACGGAAGTCACTTTATATCCTTCTGGAATGATGAACGTAGTCGTATATTCTTTTTGATACTGATGATCAATTTTTTTAGCGTATTTACGTGTCTCAATATCAATCTTTTGCTTTGACAATACACGGTCAATGTTGAGGTTGAGAATGGTCTTTGAACCAATGGTTTTCGCGTAATTTTCAATCTGTAAGTCAAATGCCAAGGTCAACTCTTTATACTTTGATTCAATCGGCGATACGGTAATATTTTGATACTTGGTTTTGTTATTTCCCAACGCTAGCGTCGTATTTAAAAATTCCTCTTCGGTATTGTCTTTTTTCTTGTAGAGATAATCTGTGACAAAATCGACTCTTTCATAACCTGTCATCACACGTTTTTCAGACGCTTTGATGTTTCCATCTTCAAACGTAATGGTTGTATTGATAACCGTTTTGCTTTTTTCTGCGGGTTGTACAGGCACTTTTTTCAACACAAAACGCTCAGGAGAAATACCAATTAAGGCTTCTTTGGTTTGTGTAAACGAACTTGGCATACCGAAGTTTACATAGCTATCGGTTCCATCAATGAAGATGGTATCGTTGTCAATAACTGTTGCTGTTATCATGTGATTGTCTACCATCGGCGTTGGCACTTCGTCGTACAAATACGGACGGTCGCGCGTACCAATCCAAGTTCGATACGCTGGAATTCCCACGTGATTCAACATCACATACAACAAATTTGCCATGTCTTTACAATCGCCATAACGGTTTTTACAAACGCTTGCCGCGCCGCGTGGAATAAATCCGCCCAAACCATCTTCAAACGCTACGTAGGTTATATTTTCTTGCACCCAATTATAAATGGCTTCCGCTTTTTCGCGGTCAGTTGAATAGTTTTTGGCGATATCTTCCGCAATTTCATGAACTTTTTTCAAATCGCTTTCGTCAACTCGTTTGGCAAGCGATGCGTACCAGCTGTACAAATCGTTCACATTGTTTAAAATTGGAATCGTTTTGCCGTTTTCGGTGTAATTTTTTATGTGTAAAATGATATGTGGTAAGTGATATAAAGCGGCTTCCGCATCGTCTTCTGAACTGAATTTTGCAACATTTTCAGTAGTCCAGGTGTAAATATTATGGTTCTTTTTTTCTTCTTTTTGGAAGTTGATGGTAATATTTTCTGTGTGAAACTCTTTGTATCCGATTTCTACATTTTTAGGAAACTCAATGCGTAACACAGCTTTTTCGGTTGGTGCATAAGTTCCAAAACGAAATAACCCTAAAAAATGCGGTTCGTTGATGACTTCTTTATATTTTAAATCGGTAATTGCACCTTTGGTAACACCAGGAAATGTAAAGTTTTTTGTTTGCTGATCGCTGTAAAAAATACCGTCGTCAAATTCATGTTTCGTTTCTATATAATCGACTTCAAGCTTTTTTCCAGAATCTGGTAAATAGGTCACTGCTTCAATATCTTCTATTTTGGTAAAACTGTCAAATCGAAGCACTTCATTGGCAAAATACAGTTTATTCGCGGTTACGTATTCTGCTTTTTCGTGAATATTTTTGACAATTTCAAAATTTCCTTTATCTAAGTGAATCTTAATATTTTCGGTACGTTCTAAGAAACGGAAATCTTCGGAAGGATTTTTTTGCGCGAAGCTATACTGCATCACGAAAAGCAATAGCAATACAGGGAATTTCAAATAGGATGTTGTCATAAAATACAATTTAATTCGGTGTGGAGAAAAATTTACTTTTACAAGCAAAAACAGTCCACTAAATTAGTAAAAACTACGCAAGAAATAGTTGATTTTCCATTGCGAATCTGTAATTTTATAGAACAATTAACAAAAATGATTCCAAGCTTTCAAAATATTCATCTAAAGTTTCAATTAGATGGCAATTATTTCAATAGAGAAGAACTTAAAGAAGTGGCGTACAGCTTTGTAAAAGAAGGCAAACCATACGAACAAATCATGGGCGATTTCTTGATAGATTGGCTCAATGATAAGGAGTATATTGACGTTTTTACCTCAGGTTCTACAGGAAAACCGAAATCCATTCGATTGTCGAAACAAGCGATGGTACATTCTGCGTTGGCAACGGGCGATTTTTTCGGAATTCACCCTGGAGATGCTGCACTGCAATGTTTGCCATCTAACTTTATTGCTGGAAAAATGATGCTTGTGCGCGCGATGATTTTAGGATTAGAACTCGATTTGGTCGTGCCAACATCCAATCCGTTAGAAAATCTTGAAAAAAAATACGATTTCTGCGCGATGGTGCCGTTACAAGTTGAAAATTCGTTGAAACATTTACACAACATCAAAACACTCATTGTTGGTGGCGCGCCTGCTTCAAATAGTTTGGTAGAAAGTTTACAAGGAGTTTCCACCAATATTTTTGCCACGTATGGAATGACGGAAACCATCACGCATATTGCCGCAAAACCGTTGAATCATCTGCCGAAAGGCGAAAAAGGACATTACAAAACCTTACCAAATATCAGCGTTTCTGTTGATGACCGAAATTGTTTGGTCATTGACGCACCAAGAATCACAGGCGAAAAAATTATTACCAATGACGTTGTAGACATTATTTCTGAAACAGAATTCGACTGGCTAGGACGAGTTGACAATGTGATTAACAGCGGCGGCGTAAAACTCCATCCTGAGCAAATAGAGGAGAAGTTACATCTTTTTATAAAACATCGTTTTTTTGTCACTGCTGTAGATGACGAACAGTTAGGGAAAAAGCTGATTCTTTTGATTGAAGATGAAAAACAAAAACTAAACACTGCTGCGTTGCTAAAAACCATTCAAAATTCAAAAAAACTCTCCAAATTTGAAATCCCGAAAGCAATTTATACTATAAAAAAGTTCGTAGAAACTGATACAGGAAAAGTACAGCGATTGAAGACGTTGGAAGTGCTTTAGTTTTGTTCTTCGTTTTTTGTTTTTTGTTTTTTGTGTTTCGTTGGTTCGTTTTATTTTCTGTTTTGAGTTATCTTTTATCAACTACAAATTAACAAAGAACGAATAACAAAAAACACCCAACACCCAAAAAACACCTTCCCTAATTCAAACGACCGTTTCGCTCAATTCCCATTTTTTATCATGAGTGTCATCCGTAGTTTCGTTTAAAACTTTAAAACGATACATGATGAAAAAACTCTTTACACTCTGCATATTTTTGATGATTAGTCAAGTTTGGGCACAAAAAATAGAAGTCAGTGGACAAATTACAGACGAATCTGGGCAACCGTTGCCAGGCGCTGCTGTTCAACTAAAAACGACCACAAAGGGCGTTACTGCCAATTTTGATGGAAAGTATACAATTCAAGCACAATTAGGTGAGATTCTAATATTTTCTTATGTCGGATTTGCCACACAAGAAGTTGTAGTTACACAAAAAGTTTTAAATGTGACTTTACAACAAGGTAAAGAATTAGAAGAAGTAATGATTGTAGCGTATGGCAACGCGAAAAACTCCACTAAAGTCTCTTCATCAGTGGCTACAGTTACTGCTGAAAGTATTGAGCAAGTTCCTGTAAATTCACTAGATCAAGTTTTGAGTGGTGCTGCTAGTGGTGTTACATTAAATGGTTATAATGGACAGGGACAAACGATTACGATTAGAGGAAGAAGTTCAGTATCTGGGAATATGGGTTATCACAATCCGCAATATCAAGCTACCAACGAATCCTACAAAGAAATCAACGAAAATACCTTTAAAAGAGCAGCGTTAACTCCATTGTCTACATTTTCTATTGATGTCGATAAAGCTTCGTATAGTAATGTGCGTAGAATGATAAATAACGGAATGGAAGTTCCTGCGGATGCGGTTAAAATTGAAGAAATGATTAACTATTTTGACTATCAATACGATCAACCGAAAGACAGGCATCCATTGGCAATTCACACGGAAGTGGGCGTAACACCGTGGAACAAAGACACAAAATTAGTCAAAATTGCATTGCAAGGAAAAGAAATTCCTTTAGAGAAAATTCCGCCATCAAACTTCACATTCTTAATTGATGTTTCAGGCTCGATGTCGTCACAAAATAAATTGCCATTGTTAAAAGCTGCCTTTAAATTAATGGTTGAAAAAATGCGAAACGAAGATAAAGTTGCCATCGTAGTCTACGCTGGCGCGGCAGGAATGGTGTTAGAGCCAACTTCGGGCGACAATAAAGAAAAAATCTTAAAGGCATTGAACAATTTGCAAGCAGGCGGCTCTACGGCTGGCGGTGCAGGTATTGAATTGGCGTATAAAATTGCTTCGGAAAACTTTATCAAAGACGGCAACAATCGCGTGATTTTGGCAACGGATGGCGATTTTAATGTGGGAAGAACAAGCCGAAGCGACATGGAAACACTGATTGAAAACAAACGTGAATCTGGCGTGTATTTGTCGGTTTTAGGTTTTGGAATGGGAAATTATAAAGATGACCGTTTGGAATTGTTGGCAGATAAAGGAAACGGAAATCACGCGTATATTGATACGATGCAAGAAGCCTACAAAATTTTCGGAAAAGAGTTTGGAGGAACATTATATACGATTGCGAAAGATGTAAAATTGCAATTAGAATTCAACCCAAATACAGTGCAAGCCTATCGTTTGATTGGTTATGAAAACCGATTGCTGAACGATGAAGATTTTAAAGATGACACCAAAGATGCGGGAGAATTGGGCGCAGGACATACAGTGACAGCTTTGTATGAAATCATTCCTGTTGGTGTAGATTCAAAGTACTTGAAAGATGTTGATGATTTAAAATATACAAATACAGGTACTCCGAAAATACATAGCTCCAATGAATTATTGACGGTAAAAATTCGCTACAAAAAGCCAAACAAAAATAAAAGTATTGAGTTAAAAGAGATCGTTGAAAGTAAAGTATCCAAAACAAATTCAGATGATTTCAACTTTACGGCTGCGGTTGCGTTGTTCGGAATGCAGTTGCGAAATTCTCAATTTCACAACAATTCCAAACTAGAAGATGTAGTTGCATTGGCAGAATCGGGTAGAGGTGAAGATGCAAACGGTTACAGAGCAGAATTCATTCGGTTGGTAAAATCGACTTCTACTAAATAGGTGCGCGACTTTACTCACTAAAACGACACGTTTACTCAATCTAAGTTTTAAAAAGCAGTAATTGTAGGTACTTTTAATAGAGAATTAACGAAAGGTTGGTTGTTTAGTTGTTTATGAAAAACCTAGTAAAATTCTGATTTATTAGGTTTTTCTTTTTCTGTTAAAAAAATCATAAAAAAATAAAAGAATGGCATAGAGTTTGTGATTTAGTAAAAAGCGAATCTTTGCTTTCAGAAAGAAATAAAGATTAGGTTATTTTAGGTTTTTTAGGGAGAAAAGGTCTGGTAATTAGTTTACTAGGCCTTTTCTTATTGTTGGATAGTTATGAGTTATTTCAAAGAAAATTTAGCGGTTTTTGAGATTGTTTTGCAATCAAAAACCATTTAGAGAAGCTTTTTTGAAATGTTGGGTGTTGGATTTTGAATGTTGAATTGAGTTGTTTCAAAGAAAACTTTGCTGTTTTTGAGATTGTTTTGCAATCAAAAACCATTTAGAGAAGCTTTTTTTGAAATGTTGCATGTTGGATTTTGAATGTTGAATTGAGATGTTTCAAAGAAAATTTAGCGGTTTTCGAGATTATTTTGCCATCAAAAACCATTTAGAGAAGCTTCTTTTTGAAATGTTGCATGTTGGATTTTGAATGTTGAATTGAAAAGTTTCAAAGAAACGCCAAAACACAAACAACGAAAAACAAAAAGCGAAGCGCCCTAAAACCTAACACCTAAAACCCAACACCTATCAAACCTGAATCACGCCCAAATTAAACGGTTTCTCAATCGGTGCCTGATTCGCTGCTTCAATTCCCATGGAAATCCAAGTACGTGTTTCTAACGGATTGATAATCGCATCGGTCCATAAGCGAGCCGCCGCATAATACGGAGAAATCTGTCGATCGTACCGCGATTTAATTTTATTAAATAATTCTTCTTCTTTCTCTTTCGTGATTTTTTCACCTTGTTTTTTCAGTGAAGCCGTTTCAATCTGTAACAATACTTTTGCTGCCGAATTTCCACTCATCACCGCCAATTCAGCACTTGGCCAAGCAGCAATCAATCGCGGATCGTATGCTTTTCCACACATGGCGTAATTTCCGGCTCCATACGAGTTTCCGATGACAATCGTAAACTTCGGAACCACACTATTACTCACCGCATTTACCATTTTGGCACCATCTTTAATAATACCACCATGCTCCGATTTGCTTCCTACCATAAATCCGGTTACATCTTGTAAAAACACCAACGGAATCTTCTTTTGGTTGCAATTTGCGATAAATCGTGTGGCTTTATCTGCAGAATCTGAATAAATTACACCGCCAAACTGCATTTCACCTTTTTTATTTTTCACCAACTTTCGTTGATTCGCCACAATGCCAACGGCCCAACCGTCAATGCGCGCGTATGCGGTAATAATACTTTGTCCGTAGCCTTCTTTATATTCATCAAACTCAGAATTATCTACCAAACGCTTAATGATTTCTTTCATATCATACTGTTCGTGACGTGCTTTTGGCAGAATTCCAAAAATTTCCTCTGGATTCTCTTTCGGTTTCGCTGCTTCAACACGATTAAAACCTGTAGGTGTATAATCGCCAATCTTACTTACAATATTTTGAATCGTGGTCAACGCATCTTTATCATCTTTCGATTTATAATCGGTTACGCCAGAAATTTCACAGTGTGTTGTAGCACCACCAAGTGTCTCATTATCAATACTTTCACCAATCGCCGCTTTTACCAAATAACTTCCTGCCAAGAAAATACTTCCTGTTTTATCAACAATCAACGCTTCATCACTCATAATTGGTAAATACGCGCCACCAGCTACGCAACTTCCCATTACAGCAGCAATTTGGGTAATTCCCATGCTACTCATTACCGCATTATTTCTAAAAATTCGTCCAAAATGTTCCTTATCGGGAAAAATCTCATCTTGCATTGGCAAATACACACCGGCACTATCTACTAAATAAATAATAGGCAATCTATTTTCAATAGAAATCTCCTGCGCTCTCAGATTCTTCTTTGCAGTAATCGGAAACCACGCACCAGCTTTCACGGTAGCATCATTAGCCACCACAATACATTGCTTTCCTTTAATATAGCCAATCTTCACAACCACGCCACCAGAAGGGCAGCCACCGTGTTCTTCGTACATGCCTTCCCCAACAAACGCACCAATTTCAATAGCGGGCTTCTTATCATCAAGTAAAAAATCAATACGCTCGCGCGCGGTCATTTTGCCTTTACTATGATGTTTTTCAATACGTTTCTGTCCGCCGCCCAAAGCAACTTTGGCAAGGCGTTGACGTAATTCAGAAGCTAAAAGTTTGTTGTGATCTTCGTTCTTATTGAAGTTGATGTCCATGGTTGTTTAATTTTCAGTTGCTAAAATACGAAACATATATTGCTATTAAAAGCAGCAAACTTTGAAAGTTTTCTTAAAAAAATATTAAATTAGTTACATGGAAATATTTTCCTTGGAAAATAAAAATATTATACCTACATTTGTAAAGAATTTAAAAACTAGCAAAACAAAAACACATGAAAACAATAGTAGCCTTTGCGGGAAGTGACAGTAAAACATCTATAAACAAACAATTAGCAACCTATGCAGCGAGTTTAGTGAAAGATGTTGAAGTAAATATTTTAGACTTGAACGATTACGATTTACCGCTATACGGAATTGATAGAGAACAAGAACACGGCATTCCAGAAGATGCACACAAATTCCTAAAAACTATGCAAGCAGCAGACGGAATCGTACTATCATTAGCAGAACATAATGGCGTATATGCAACAGTATTTAAAAATCTTTTTGATTGGATGTCACGTATTGACGGAAAACTTTGGGCAGACATTCCAATGCTATTAATGGCAACCTCTCCAGGAGTTCGCGGTGGCGGAACGGTGTTGGATATTGCTGTGGGAAGATTTCCTTTTATGGGCGGAAATATCGTAGGTGCGTTTTCACTTCCAAGTTTCAATGATAACTTCAAATCGGGTAAAATTGTAGATGAAACACTGCAAGAAAAGTTAGAAGAAGAAGTGAAAAAGTTACAAGAAGCCATTCACAAAGCTTAGGCTAATTTCGTATCTTTAAGCATCAGAAACCACTAAAAACAGTCATCATGGGAGAAAAAGAAATCATCAAAGAATACAGTAACCAAGATATTACAGTGGTTTGGAAACCCAAAACATGTACACATTCCAAAAACTGTTGGAAAGGATTGTTACAAGTATTCAATCCGCAAAACAGACCTTGGATTAACATGGATGGTGCTAGTACGGAACGTATCAAAAAACAAATAGCAGCCTGTCCTTCGGGAGCGTTATCGTACCGAAGTAACAAAGAGGGCGACCAAGAAGCGTTGGCACTAGAAACCAAAGTAGAAGCCTTAGAAAATGGACCGCTATTGGTATATGGTACATTAAACATCACCAATTCTGACGGAACCAAAGAAAAGCGAAACAAAACCACTGCTTTTTGCAGATGCGGCGCTTCTCAAAATAAACCTTTTTGTGACGGCGCACATACAGATGTCGGTTTTGAAGGATAATTGTTGGATTCTTGGTTTTGGGTGTTGGGTCTTAGGTGTTGGAACTATGATTTAGGATTTGCCATTTGAAAAGAGAATCGTCAAAACGACGAATTGATAAAAAACAAATTGACGAAGAGTCAAGAGCCAAGACAAATCAACAAACAACGAATAACGAAGAACAAAAAACAAAAAAACAAACAATGGGCGATATTGCGAAAGATATACAATCATCATTTCCATCAGAAAGAGTGAAAGCCTTTATAAATATCAAATACACGGCAAACTGGATCAACAGTCAGGAAAACGAATTTTTCAAGCCATTCGGTATTTCTCCGCAACAATTCAACATACTCCGAATTTTAAAAGGAGCTGGAGAAGCAATCAAAGTGCAACAAATCAAAGACCGCATGATTGAAAGAGCGCCGAATGCCACAAGATTGATGGACAAGCTATGCGCAAAGGATTTAATAGAGCGCATTCCTTGTCCAACCGACAGAAGAGTTGTTCACATCGCAATTACCGATGACGGACAAAAACTACTATCTACCATTGCGGAAAGTATGCCAAACAACGATTGGTTAGGTAAACTTACGGAAGAAGAAGCTTCACAACTAAGCAATCTTTTGGATAAAATCCGCTAAAAAAAAATTTAATCAAATATTTTCCATGGAAAATAAATAAAAGAAAGGAAATTAGAAATCATGAAAACCTTAAAAAGCATCGCATATAAAGGAAAAAGTGACTTTGTAAACATGGGCGGAAATTTAATTCGCCAACCATTACCAACACAAACGCTCGACCAAGTAGATCCATTTTTGCTGTTGCATCATTACAAATACGATGTCGGACCGTACAGTCCAGGCCTATCTTTATCGCCGCATCCACATCGCGGATTTGAGCCTGTAACATTTCTCATCAAAGGAGAGCAATTGCATAGAGATTCACTTGGAAACGAAGGCAGTTTAAGTGCTGGCGATGTACAATGGATGACGGCAGGAAGCGGAATTGTACACGATGAAGGACCAACAAAAGATTTTGTCGGAACCATGGAAGGAATCCAATTATGGGTAAATCTTCCAAGCAAATTCAAAATGGCAACGCCAAAATACCAAGACATAAAATCTGAAAACATTCCAACAATTACTGTTGAAAATGGTAAAGGAAGCATAAAAGTTGTGGCAGGTGAACTTAACGGACAAAAAGGAGCAGCAAGTACTTTTACAGAAGTTAATGCATTCATTGTCAAATTGGAAGTGGAAGATGCAACAACGATTGATATTCCAAAACATCATGAAACGTTGGTGTATCTGTTAGAAGGGGAAACACAGATTAACGAGGAGCAAACACTCAAATTAGGACAAATACAACTCCTAACATTTCACAAAGATGGTGACGCAATTACGCTTGAAGCCAACAAAAATAGTACACTCTTAGTGCTTTCTGGTGAACCGATACAAGAAAAAGTCGCTTCGTGGGGACCGTATGTCATGAACACCCAAACCGAAATCATGGAAGCCATGCGCGACTATCAACAGGGAAAAATGGGGCATTTGTATTAGGTTCTAGGTATTGGGTTTTAGGTGTTAGTAAGAAACAAATTGACAAAAAGCAAAGAGCCAAGAGTCTAGAATCTAGAGTCTAGAGCCAAGACAAATCAACAAAAAACAGACAACAAAGAACAAACAACACAAAAAAAAATGAAAACAATACTTCACAAAGCAGATTCACGAGGAAAAGCAGATCACGGATGGTTGAAAAGTTATCATAGTTTCAGTTTCGCAAATTTTTACGATCCTAACAAAATGGGATTTGGACAATTACGCGTCTTAAATGATGATATAGTACAACCAAAAATGGGCTTTGGCACACATCCGCACCAAAACATGGAAATCATTTCCATTCCATTAAGCGGTGCCTTATCTCACAAAGATAGTATGGACAACAAACGCGCCATCACAGTAGGAGAAGTACAAGTCATGTCTGCCGGAACAGGCTTGCAACATTCCGAATTTAACGATAGCAAAACCGATGAGGTCAATTTTTTGCAATTGTGGATTCAACCCAAAGAATTGGGCGTAACACCGCGTTATGAGCAAAAACAATTTGACCAAAGTAAGCAAAACAATCAATTTCAAACTGTAGTTGCTCCCAAAGACAATATAGTAGAAGAAGCACTTTGGATTCACCAAGATGCGTACATTTCATTAGGAAACTTTGATGCTTCACAAACAGTAGCATTCCAACTGAAAAATGCAGCGCACGGAATCTACGTATTTGTACTAGAAGGCGAAATTGCAATTGGAGACCAAATACTTTCTCAAAAAGACGCCTTAGGTATTTGGGAAACGGAAAATGTTGCAATAGATATCAAAGAAGATGCTAAAATTTTAATCGTGGAAGTTCCGATGAATTAAAATCTTAGTCCAAAACCAAATATATAAAAGGTTGTTTGAAGAGAAAAAAAGCTTTTCAAACAACCTTTTTTAATTCCAATTCAACTCAAATCTGAAAAAATAGTTATCTTGCAAACTATTATGCGCGCATAGTAAAATTAAGCTATTCTTTTTGGCAGAATTGTACTATCTTTAAACCACTACAAAAACCAACTGTTTACATGAAATACAAGCATATTTTTCAGCCGTTAGATTTAGGATTTACAACCCTTAAAAACCGCGTGTTAATGGGTTCTATGCACACAGGTTTAGAAGAAGAAAAGAACGGATTTGAACGCATGGCGGCTTTTTATGGAGAACGTGCAAAAGGTGGCGTAGGATTAATTGTTACAGGAGGAATGGCACCGAGTGTGCGTGGGTGGCTTGCGCCTTTTGGAGCGCGTATGAGCACAAAAAAGCACGCCAAAAAGCATCAAGTTATTACGGAAGCTGTGCATAAAAATGGCGGAAAAATATGCATGCAAATTCTTCATGCAGGTCGTTATGGATATCATCCGTTGAATGTAGCTCCGTCCGCAATCAAATCGCCAATTACACCGTTTAAACCAAAAAAACTAAGCAGTAATGGCGTGAAGCGAACAATTCAAAGTTTTGCAAAATCGGCTTCGCTAGCTAAAGTTGCTGGGTATGATGGTGTAGAAATTATGGGTTCAGAAGGTTATTTGATCAATCAATTTATTGTGGAACGAACGAATCAACGAACGGATGAATGGGGCGGAAATTATGCCAATCGTATGAAATTTGCGGTAGAAATCATCAAAGCCGTTCGAGAAGCCGTTGGAGAAGAATTCATCATCATTTATCGCTTGTCCATGCTCGATTTGGTTGAAAAAGGAAGCAGTTGGGAAGAAATTGTACAACTTGGAAAAGCCATAGAAAAAGCAGGAGCGAACATCATCAACACAGGAATTGGCTGGCATGAAGCGCGAATTCCTACGATTGCGACTTCAGTACCAAGAGCCGCATTTACGTGGATTACAGAGCGAATGAAGCAGGAAGTGAACATTCCATTAATCACATCCAACCGAATTAATATGCCAAGTGTGGCTGAAAAAGTATTGGCAGACGGTCACGCAGATATGATTTCGATGGCACGTCCGTTTTTAGCAGATGCTGATTGGGTAAACAAAGCTGCGGAAGAAAAGGAAGACGAAATTAATACGTGTATTGCTTGTAATCAAGCATGTTTGGATCATATTTTCAACAAAAAAGTAGCAAGTTGTTTGGTGAATCCAAGAGCATGTCATGAAACAGAATTTGATTATTCACTAGCAAGCATCAAAAAGAAATTAGCAGTAATTGGTGCTGGACCCGCAGGATTAGCAGCAGCAACCATTGCAGCGCAGCGCGGACATGATGTTACGTTGTATGATGATAATAGTGAAGTTGGGGGACAGTTTAATATTGCAAAACAAATTCCTGGAAAGGAAGAATTTTACGAAACCATTCGCTATTTCAAGAAGCAAATAGAATTGCATAAGGTAAAGGTGAAATTAAACAAACGCGTTACCGCAGACGAATTACTTCAAGAGGATTTTGAGGAAATCATTCTAGCAACGGGCATCAAACCGAGAACGCCAAAAATAGATGGCATTGAACACGAAAAAGTACTAAGCTATATTGATGTTTTAAAACACAAAAAACCTGTTGGAAAGCGTGTTGCCGTGATTGGTGCAGGCGGAATTGGTTTTGATGTATCTGAATATTTATCACACGAAGGTGAATCTACCTCACAGAATATTGATGCGTGGTTGACCGAATGGGGAATTGATAAAACTCTAGAAGCACGCGGCGGAATTGAAAACATGAAGCCTAAATTTCACGGTTCGCCGAGAGAAATCTTTATGTTCAAACGCAGCAAAGGAAAATTTGGTGGAAACTTAGGAAAAACCACAGGCTGGATTCATAGAACGAATTTAAAAAAGAAAAAAGTCAACTTCATAGGCGAAGTGCAATACAATAAAATTGACGACCAAGGATTGCATTACACACAAAACAACGAAACCAAAGTACTGGAAGTAGATAATGTAATCATTTGTGCAGGACAAACACCGTTAAAAGAACTATTAGAGCCACTACAAGCCAAAGGAATGACGGTGCACGTAATCGGAGGCGCTGATATCGCAGCAGAACTAGATGCCAAACGCGCCATAGACCAAGGAAGTCGATTGGCAGCGAAGCTATAGAGGTGCTAGTTTTTTGTTGTCTGTTTTTTGTTTTTCGAAGTTTCTAAGAATAATTCAGCATCAATAGGAGAAAAATAGAAAATGTAAAACCGCAAAATGTAAAATATAAAAATAATTTTGCTAACAGCTAACAGCTAACAGCTAACAGCTAACAGCTAACAGCTAACAGCTAACAGCTAACAGCTAACAGCTAACAGCCACCAATAAACGAATAACAAAAAACAAAAAACAATCTAAAACCAAACACCCAACACCTAGTAAACAGGCTCCACCGTATATCCTTGTTTTCTCAACAAATTAATCACGCCTTGTTCGCCAGGTAAATGTAGTGCGCCAACTCCTATAAATGCTGGTGCTTCTTTGGCAATTTTTTCAATCAGTGGAATCCAGTTTCGGTTGCGCTGATCGACCAAACTTTCTTGAAAATCAGCTTCCAAACCTTGTTCTGTCATGACATTTAACAAACCTTCCAAATCTTCCGCATTGTAATATTTCGTCATTTTTTCAAAGCTTTTACGACTTTCATCCATGCCTGTATTTGCCATTTCTACCAATGATTTCAATTGCTCGTCATACGGAATTTGATCAAATACGTTCATTTGGTCTTCAATTGTTTCCAATCCAATTACTGCTTCATTTTGTTCTTTGGCAATTTTCATAAACTCCGTTTCATACGCCGTTCCGTTGTCACAAACTGCCATTTTTGATGTCAAAGTCGCCGTAATGGCAAAAGGTTTCATCGTGTTAAACATTTTTAAATCCACACCAACTTGCTCCTTAAAAAAATCGGACAAGGTTTTATAATCGTCTTCATTCATCATGCCTTGAATGGTTTTTCCTTTTTCCATAAAAATAAGCTTCATCATATCGGCTTGCAACTTTGGATTGGTCATGTCAATTTCCAATACCAAACGTTCTGTTTCGTCAAAGGCTTTGCGCAGTTTATCTGTGTAAGTATAATCGCAGGTTAAGTGAATTGTTCCGTATAAATAGGAAGGTTTTTCAATACCGTTTCCAGAAATTTTCCAAAGTAATGAGTTTTCTAATTTTGAGCTTTTGTTGCTAGTTGCTACAGATTTACTAGAATTGCAGCCAATGAGTAGTATAAATACGATGAGTATACTTAGGGAAAATTTTATTTTCATAATAGGATTTTAAAATGATGCTAATTTTTGGCTAAATATACTAAAAATATGTGCGTACTTTTTTGAAACTTTTTAGAACAATTTTGTGGATTGACAGGATAAATTTTTAGTTTTTGGATTAAAATTCGATATTTGCAATTCACCAAAGCGCAAAGGATTGAGGTATTTGTTGAAGCTCCTCGCAGAGAGCGACTACCGAAAGCCTGACTTTTATAGTTGCTGAGGCACTCGAAGCAATTGTAAAAGATGCGCCAAAATAATAAACTATGGGAATGAACAAAAATACAGTATTAGCTTGGGCGACATTTATTATGATTATTGTTGGAATAGGGCTCATTATTTTAGGCATCATAAAATATGAAGATGTTGCAGCCATTGGATTTGCTGCAGTGGGCGTTGGTTTTTTTGCCATCGCGTGGGTTTTTAACGCATTAAAAGGTAGAGTATAATACTGAATACTGTTACTAAAAATAGAGCTTCCATACTGGAAGCTTTTTTTATACAAAAGTTTATATTTTGAGTGAAAAATTGTAGCTTTACCAAGAATCGAAATTTTAGTATTCTAAATAAATATTCTCAAGTACATTAAATATTCTTGAGCATTGCTATTCGATTCATCCCAAATTTGTTGAACTCACTTCGGTGAAAAAGCTTTTCTTAGTAAGAGCAATACTAAATACATGGAGTTAGAAACACTCATTGACCAATTTCAAAAAAAAGATGCCAAAGCCTTTGAAGCGTTATATCAAATGTATAACGATAGTATTTTTGGTGTCATCAATACCATTGTGAAGAATGATGATATTGCCACCGAGATCATGCAAGATGTTTTTATAAAAGCCTGGAACAAAGCAGATAGCTATGCTGCTAAAAAAGGGCGTTTCTTTACGTGGTTGCTCAATATTGCGCGAAATGCAGCGATTGATAAAACCCGTTCCAAGTCATTTAAAAACGCGCAACAAAACCAAGACATCGATTTTTTCGTACATAGTATTGAAGGCAATGATCAATTGGATCAAAAAGTCAATGCCATAGGTATTAAAAAGTACGTTGGCAAGTTGGCAGAAAAATGCAAACAAATCATTGATTTTCTCTATTTTAAAGGATATACGCAAAAAGAAGCTTCAGAAGAGCTCGATATTCCTTTAGGAACTGTAAAAACAAGAAACAGAAACTGTATTGGTGAACTTAGAAAAGCCTTGGAAGTATAATGGATAGTAAAGAATACATAGCATCTGGAATTTTGGAACTGTATGTTGCAGGCGCACTTTCTGAAAAAGAAAATGAGGAAGTGTACGCAATGATGCAACAGTATCCAGAAGTAAAGCAAGAAGTGCTTTCCATTGAAGCTGCCGTTGTCAACTTGACAGCAGCAACCGCAAACAAAGATACTTCTAGTAAATTTGACACGATTAAGCAACGATTAGGACTTTCAAATACTGCTTCAGATGCAGACGAAACTCCTGTGATTCCGCTGCAGCCTAAGAAATCTATATTCCGTTACGCAGGTTGGGCAGCAGCCATTGTATTTGCAACCGGTTTGTTGTACACGGCAGTGTTGTATAACGATTTAGAATCTGAAATAGAAGTTGTGCGTGCTGAACGAGAAGACTTGAAAAAACAAATTTATGAAGCAAATAGCGACTTAACAGCCGCAAACGATTTGTTAGATGCACTGCGAATCAAAGATATCATTACGGTTCCGTTAGGTGGACAGCAAGTTTCTCCAGAATCGTATGCCAAAGTATACTGGGATAAAAAATCGAATAGTATTTACTTAGATTTACAAGGACTGCCTGAGCCGCCTCCAGGAAAAGTATATCAAGTTTGGTCGCTGAAATTAAATCCACTGACGCCGACAAGTTTAGGTGTGATTGAAGATTTTGCAGGTGATAAAGACAAAGTATTTGATTTACAAAACGCAAACGAATCCGAAGCCTTTGGAATTACCTTAGAACCAGCAGGTGGAAGCGAATCGCCAACGTTAGAACAATTGTACACGCTTGGTGTTGTGGCTTCGAATCCATAACATAAAATAAACATTTAAAATAATACATCTTCAATTTGTAGCAGTGCATTCGTACGACTACAGATTGAAGATTTTTTTTGGTATGTTTATTGAAAAGATTCTTTTAAAAATAGCATCAACCAATCATTATAATGAAAGTACAGAAATATTGTTTTATAGGAATATGTGTATTCTTTTTTATAAAATGCTCACAAAAAGAAACAAATAGCAACCCTTGTGCAAACGAAATCAGTTTATTCTCCACTTCCGATACTCTCAAAAACATAACAATTGACTATCAATTAAAGGGAAAAAACTTTGCAAATTCGATAGATGAAAAATTGGAAAAGCTTGTATGTGGGGCATTGACCAATTTCGGATTGATCTTAGAAAACCAAGAAGTCATCAAAGTTCAATATCGAAAAAAATGTCAAGACGGAATCGGAATGATAAGTTGTTATAAAGAACAGTTTAGTATAAAAGCGTTGCTCAACGAAAAAGGGAGTGTTTTATTTGCATACGAATCTATTCCTATTGATTCTATAAAATATTGGATACGTGATAATTTCTGGGATGACGGAACATATTATTACGACAAAACTTCAGTGCAATGGGAAACAGAAACACCAAAGGATAGCATAGAAAAAGTATTATCTACAATCAAAGATGGGTATCTTCTAATTTACGAAAAGCTGTCTCAGAAGCTGTTTGCTAAAAAAGTTTGTGAATTACAACCGGCAGAAATGCAGCAACTGAAAGAACAATTGTCATTTACAATACAATTAAATATGGAATATAAAATTCCGCCACCGCCACCGCCACCGCCAATTCCAGCAGCTTCTGTCTATAAATAAAAAAAAGACACTCCAAAAATGAAGTGTCCTTTCAATAAAAACCAATCGCCTAACAAAAAGTTAGCTTTTCAATAATTAACCAACTACTTATAATCGTTGTATTTTTTGTGTCATCACAGGGCCAAGTTCAAAACTGCTTTCTAGTAATTCAGTCTTGATGTCTTTGATTTCCGCCGCTTTTCCATTCGCTTTTAAAATTTCAGCAATATGGTACTGCGCTACTGGCTCAAAGGTTTTGTCAATTACATGTTGTTCTGCAATTTCTAGTGCTTTTTCAGAATTTCCATGCAGGTGATATGTCCAAGCGAGTAAATCGTACGCTTGTGCTGTTGGACGATGTTGCACTTCTAATTTTGCCAATTCGAGTGCTTTTTCTGTATTGTTCAATTCTTCTGAAAGAATCGTGATGGCATACGCATTATACATGACACCGTAGTTTTCATCTTCAATAGCACGCATAAATGCTTGAATATTCTTTTCTTTTTCAGCAGTTTCTCCCATCTGTTCGGCAATTTCTGACTTTAGCAAATAATAATCAGGCGCTTTGTGTTGCGACATTATAGAATTTAAAATTCGCAAGGCTTCTTCAGGATTGTTCTCGTGAGAAAAAACTATCCACGCAATTCCTTTTTTGGCATACGCATCGTTCGCGTCAATTTCCAAGGCTTTTACGTAATGTTCGTACGAATCTTGAATTCTTCCGGCGTGACCGTAAAAGTCAGCCAAATTTGTATATGACCATTGCTTTAGCGAAGCATTATTGGCATCTTCAGCTTTGTGCATTGCCTTTTCCATCATTTTAATGGCAGCCATCAATTTTCCTTCATGGTCGTACCATTTTGACAATCGAATCATGGCATCAAAACTGTTTTCGTTTTTAAAAATAGAAAGATACTTTTCCGCTTCTTCTGTATTTCCAAGTTCTAAATGCACATCAAACAACATTTTTTGCGTTGCTTGAAGATTCTCGCCCAATACTTCCGCTTTTTTCAATAAAGACAGGGCTTCTTGAAAGCGATGTTGCGAGATATAATTTCTAGCCAAACTACGAATATGTCCGGCATACTGATAATTTGTCCGCTCATTTAAAAGTTCCAAATGCTTGGCAGCTTCTACCAAATGAGAAACATCGCCTGTTGCTGAGAACAATTGAGAATGCGCACTTGAAACTTTTGCATGATACGGAAATTGATTTGGGGATTTTTCTAATTTTTGTGTCCAAAATGTAAATTCTTCTTGTGCTGTAGTCGCTGCTGTGTTTTCTGCGATTTCCAAGTATGAATTATACGTTTCGGCATTTGTAATATTTTTTGATGGAGTTGAAGTACAGCTTATCAAAAGCAGTCCGACTCCGAGTAATTGATATGTGATTGATTTTTTCATTGGTTTTTATATTTTGAATGAATCCTAAATTGAAAGCTGAAAAGAGAGCATTTAGCTGATCGTAAACTAAATAAAAACAAAAAACTATTTGCGCTAAATGCTCCTTTACTGCAATTCAGCTTAGATTACCATGGTGAGGCTAAGTATGGAAAAGAGGACAAAAAAGGCTTGTCGTTGGCGTCAACGTGATCATCAGAAAGATTTGGGTTTTCTGTGAAGTCTTCGCCTCCAAAAATTAATAGTAATTCCACAGTAATTACATCGTCTGCTAGTGCGCGACCAGTCAATACGTTTGTTCCGTCATAAAATGTCGTAGTTCCGTCTAGTGAAACATTCAATACGTCTGTTGCAAGCAATCCTGTAAATGTTGCGGCATCTAATCCCAACGCATTTTGGTCACCTGGATTTGCATAGGCTGGACTCAACGCGGTTAAATTTGTTTGAAACATGCTTTGAAAAGCTGCGTTTTGTTGTGAGGGAATTGTAGTATTAAAAGCATCTTTACTTGCCGAGCCTACAAAAACTGTATTCACCGCAGGTCTTCCCATTTGGTCTTGCTGTGCGAATGTTCCAGAGAAATCTGGTGTAGTATCAATGACGATTGTATTATCGTCGGAAGAGCAACTTGTCATGGTAAACAAGCCTAAAAGTGCTATTCCAAATATATATTGTATAGTTTTCATGTGTATGTGTTTTTTGTGATTGTAGATTGATTATTGTTTTCCTTTGGCTTCTGCCCAAACATTGATAGTGCCAGTATTACCAATTTGCGATTTTGGTACTTCCACTACAATAGATAAGACATTCGTTCCAGCAAACGTGTCGGTTCCAGGGTCGTTAAAACCTGTAGCATTTCCTGCGATGATTTCTCCATATTGTGCAAAATCCATAAAGAAAGGATCGTCTCTCGGTCCCGCAAAAAACTGCATTCCGTTGTTGGTAGCCGTAATTGCGTTTTGTCCATAAGAAGTGATCTCAACAGAAGATTGTATTCCTGAAGTTTCTATCACGCTATTCAATCCTGAATTGCTTGGTGAAATAGGTCCGAAAAAATACATTCGGTCACCTCGTGGAATTGCTTGGATGACCAAGTCTTCTACATTATCACCTGAAGTGTCAATGTTAATTTCAATTAATGTGTTTTCATCAAAAGCAGCATTTCCAGTAGCACTAGGACTTAATAATCCTTGTGTATTCACTACAAATGCTATTGAATTTCCGCTTTCTCCTTGAAAGGCGTAAAAATCAGTAATATCAGAAGATGTTCCTTGTACTGCTGGCGCGTCAATATGATCGGCTGCAATTAAAAAGAAACTTCCAACCAGTACAATACTGATTCCTAAAATGGTTGTTATTCGTTTCATAATTTTTAAGATTTAATTAGATTTTTATTGTCTTACACTTTTATATACGAGAACAATTGCGAGGCGGTTTTTAAAAAGGATAAAGTTTTTTTAAATAAATTTGATAATTCATTGAAAAATAAGGTTATTTTATTGTAATTCAGTTAGTTATGTTTTGTAATTTTTTTTTAAAAAAGTGAAATTATTTTCAGTAAAGCCTAAAAGAGATGGAGGTTTTTGTAAAATCAACTAGAAGTTTCAGAAAAAAAAATAGCCAACAGAAAATGTCGGATTGTTTTCCTACGGATTAAAAAGCTGCAAAATTTGCACGATAAAGCAATCTTTACATCATTCAATTTTTTAATCTTTCAATCCAAAAATATACGTGCGAATGCTACGACAATTGTGTATATTTGTCACAAAGCAAATAACCAACAAAGTATATAGTATGTCAGACGATAAGAAAGTAATCTTTTCCATGAATAGGGTTTCCAAAACCTATCAAGGCACTAACAAACAAGTTTTAAAAGATATCTACCTCAGTTTTTTCTACGGCGCTAAAATCGGTATTCTCGGTTTGAATGGTTCGGGGAAATCTACCTTATTAAAAATCATTGCAGGAGTTGAAAAAAATTACCAAGGTGAAGTTACCTTTTCGCCAGGCTATCATGTGGGATATTTGGAACAAGAGCCGCAATTAGACGAAGAAAAAACGGTATTAGATGTAGTGAAAGAAGGTGTTGCAGAAACGGTTGCCATATTAGACGAATACAATAAAATCAACGATATGTTTGGTTTGGAAGAAGTGTATTCGGATGCTGATAAAATGGACAAGCTCATGGCGCGTCAAGCGGAATTGCAAGACCAAATCGATGCCAGCAACGCTTGGGAATTGGATACCAAACTAGAAATCGCCATGGATGCCTTGCGTACGCCAGAACCAGACAAAAAAATCGGAGTATTGTCTGGTGGAGAACGTCGTCGTGTAGCCTTATGTCGTTTACTTTTACAAGAACCAGAAATTTTACTTTTGGATGAGCCTACCAACCACTTGGATGCGGAATCAGTACATTGGTTAGAGCATCACTTAGCACAATACAAAGGAACGGTAATTGCCGTAACGCACGATAGATATTTCTTGGATAACGTGGCAGGCTGGATTTTAGAACTAGATAGAGGAGAAGGCATTCCGTGGAAAGGAAACTATTCTTCTTGGTTGGATCAAAAAGCGAAACGTTTGGCACAAGAAAGCAAAACCGCTTCCAAACGTCAAAAAACCTTAGAACGAGAGCTAGAGTGGGTGCGACAAGGTGCCAAAGGGCGTCAAACCAAGCAAAAAGCACGTTTAAAGAATTATGATAAATTATTAAATCAAGATCAAAAACAAACGGAAGAAAAACTGGAAATCTACATTCCAAATGGTCCGCGACTCGGTACAAACGTGATTGAAGCCAAAGGAGTTTCCAAAGCGTATGGCGACAAATTATTGTATGAAGATTTAAACTTCAACTTACCACAAGCAGGAATAGTGGGCATTATTGGACCAAACGGAGCTGGTAAAACCACCATTTTCCGAATGATTATGGGCGAAGAAACTCCCGATAAAGGAACATTTACAGTGGGTGATACAGCAAAACTCGCGTATGTAGACCAATCGCACTCCAATATTGACCCTGAAAAATCGATTTGGGCAAACTTTTCCGATGAACAGGAATTGATTATGATGGGCGGAAAGCAAGTAAATTCGAGAGCCTATTTAAGTCGTTTTAACTTTTCAGGAAGTGAGCAAAACAAAAAAGTCAGCGCGCTTTCGGGTGGAGAACGCAACCGACTGCATTTAGCCATGACGCTCAAAGAAGAAGGAAACGTATTGTTACTCGATGAGCCTACAAACGATTTGGACGTAAACACCTTACGAGCGTTGGAAGAAGGGTTGGAAAACTTTGCAGGTTGTGCCGTAGTGATTTCGCACGACAGATGGTTTTTGGACAGAATTTGTACGCACATTTTAGCTTTTGAAGGTGATTCACAAGTATATTTCTTTGAAGGAAGCTTCTCTGATTATGAAGAAAACAAAAAGAAACGCTTAGGTGGCGATTTGATGCCGAAGCGTATTAAATATAAGAAGTTGATTCGTTAGACTTCGACTTGGCTCAGTCTACCGACATTGTAATTCCTGCTTTTATGCTGAACTTGTTGAAGTAAAGGCAAGAATCTATTCAAATAATACTAAGAATTCTAAAACCCTTGCAATTTGTGAGGGTTTAGATTTTTAGAAATCATATTTTTTTAGTAGTCTGTTATGTTTCATTTCCTCAAGTAATTTATTAATCTTTATAGAATCAAATTTTTTTGAGATACTATCAAATTTTGGTACGTGCTTATGTAAGATTGAATCTTTATCATTTTTTAAGATGTTCATTCTATTTTTAAATTTTAATCGCTTTCTTATCATTCTAGTATTTATATTATTTAAATCATGTAAAGAATACTTTTTTTTGTCATTTATTATTTCTTCAAAATTTTTAAACGAATTAGTAGATACAAAAGATATAAAGTTTAATTTTTCTTTTGTATTGAACAATTTTTCTACTCTTTCTTTAGATTCTATAAATTCAGCATTATTATTTTTTTGATTTTTATTGTATGACTCACTATGAATATCATCAAGCTCTATTTTAAAATAATCTGTAACTCTTTCATTTAGAAAGTTTTTATAAGTTATTTTTATGTATAATTCCCTTTTAAAATTAGCTAATAAATTAAGTTTTTTTAATTTTTTATTAAATAAGCTTGTATATAATAAAAATCGTTGTTCTTGTGTTGCTAAGTAAGTAGAATCATTATGATAAGTTGCGTGTTTAATATCAAAATCCCTAAGTCTTACCAGAAAATCATCTTGTTTACTAGAGTATGAAATATTCCCAAACTGATCTAATAGAAAATATTTCTCAATTTTTGGTTCTTTCTTCTTTTTAAAAACTTCTTCTCCTGTGTAAGATCTTTGATTAGTTTTTATTATTAAAAAATTTAAGGTAGAAACATCAATATTCCTAACAATACTATTATTTTTATTTTTGATTA
The DNA here is from genome assembly GCF_003054265.1 of Kordia periserrulae. GTDB lineage: Bacteria > Bacteroidota > Bacteroidia > Flavobacteriales > Flavobacteriaceae > Kordia > Kordia periserrulae. The sequence goes on from NZ_QBKT01000002.1 coordinate 255,407, forward strand.
TAATTTCAATATTGTCTTGAATTCCATTATCATTTGAACTCCAAGTGTTTTTATAGACTTGAAATTCAGGATGATTCTTCGTGTATTCAATAAGTGCTTGTCTTTCATTTAATTGATAAGAATTATAGCTAACAACTAAAGCCATCGTAGAAAGTAATATAGAAGCTATAGCAGTAAACCATATATCATTACGCCTTAAAAAAGCTGTAATTTTATTTTCTTTCTGTTGATTGTGTTTGAATATTGTATTCTTAGTCTTTTTCTTCATGTACTTAATTAGTAGAAAATTAAGAAATAAGTTACAACTATAAATGAATTTGCAATTTTTTTTGAAAAGAATATTATTAATTTTCATGTCTTGCCTACTAAAAAACTATTGTAACCAATCACTCACAATTAAATCTAGAGTTAAATGTACTTTGGGTTGTTTGCAATTGTTTCACTTAGTGGTATAGGTTATCTCTGTAATTACTTCGAAAACACTTCACTTTCATCAGAAAACGCTTTAAATTCTAGTGGGTTTCCACTAAAATCAAACACAAACATGGTTCGTTGTTCGCCCGGTTTTCCAGCGTAGCGAATTTGCGGTTTTACGACAAATTCAATAGCATTCTTTTCAAATGTTTGCTGTAAGGTTTCAAACTGTGCTATCGTTAACAAACAACCAAAATGCGGAATGGGAACGTTGATGCCGTCTACTTTGCCACAATAATCAAGTGCGGGAATGTCATCACTTACATGTCCTGTGAGCTGATGTCCGAAAAAATCAAAATCTATCCAGTTTTCTGTGGAGCGACCTTCGGTACAACCCAACATTTCTACATAAAACTTTCGTGTCGACACAATATCTTTCACTTTAAAGGCATAATGAAAAGCATTCATAAACGTTTTTTTAATTAAGAGTATATTTTTTGATAATACTTGGAAAGATACAATCATTTTGACAATTGTAATTGTCACAACAAATCAAAAACGTAAAAAAATAAGACAGTAGTAGTTTGTTTCTCTATAAAGATTCTTTTTGAAAGTATTTTACTATCTTATTTTTTCGTATTTTGGGATGTTTTTAAAATTCAAATCTTTGAAAAACGTACTACTAACCACTACCATTTTGTTTTTGCTGATGATTCTTCCTACGCAAGCCCAAGATTTGCAAGAAGAACAAATCCGTGATAGCATCAAAAAGTATCTAAATATCGCATCCAACACCTACTTTAACTACCAATACAATAAAACAATAGAAGCGACCAATAGAGGAATTGATTTTGCAAATCAAATTCAAGACAATTACTATCTCGCTACCATGTATAACGAATTGGGCTTGTCTTACGACGGAATTTCTGAATTTTTAAAATCGAAGGAAAGTTATTTGGAATCTATCAACTATGTTAAAAAGGTTGATAACGATACGCTCAAAAGTTGGATTTACAATAATATTGGGAATTTATATTCAGAAGGTTTTAAAAAGACCGATTCAGCCATCATGTACTACAAAAAGTCATTGGAATATGCTGAAAAACTCAAAGATACTTTCGAAATTTTAACGCCTATTTTAAATATTGGCTGGACGTATGTAGATCAAGGAGATTACGATATTGCGTTTCCGTATTTGCAAAAGTCAGAGCAAATGATTTATACAAAACACGGTGATAAATCTGCCAAAGCGCAGATTAACTTCTTGTTAGGACGCTATCACACTTCTAAAAATAATTTAGCAAAAGCAGAAGTATATTTCAAAAGTGCTCTGGAATTTGCGAAAGAAGATAAATTGCTTGAGGAACTGACTGAAATTTATGAGGAATACGCTCTTTTAGCCGAAAAACAAGGAAAAGATAAGTTGGCTTTTAAACTATTAGAAACGCACTTAAAACTCAAAGATTCTTTGTTAAATACTGCAAAAGTCAAAGAAAATCAAATTGCCATGGCACGCTTTGCGGTTGACGATTATAAGAAAGATTTAAACCGTGTAAAAGAAGAGCAAAAAACACAAGAAACCATCATGAAAAAATCGCAACAAATCTCGTATGTGTTGATGATTGCTGGTTTTATCTTGATTTTGCTGTTGATTAATATGTTTAAAAATTACAAGTTTAGAACCAAAGCGTTGGATAAACTTCGTTCAAAGAATAAGCAATTACGTGAAGCCAAAGAAGAAGCAGAAGCGCAGGCAAACATGAAAGCGCAATTCTTTTCAACGGTCAGTCACGAGCTGCGTACACCGTTGTACGGCGTAGTAGGTTTGACGTCGTTACTTTCGGAAGATTTTCCCAATTTGAAAGAAAATGAAAACTTTAAATCGCTCAAATTTTCAAGTACCTATTTGCTGTCGCTTATCAATAATGTGTTGCAAATCAATAAAATAGAATCACAAGGCATCAAATTAGAAAGCATTCCATTCCATGTGCGAAACTTGGTGCACGAAGTGGTGAATTCGTTCAGTTTTGCAGCGAGTCAAAACCAAAACAAAGTACATCAAGAAATCGATTCAAAAATTCCAGAAATCTTATTGGGCGATTCTGTGCGATTGTCGCAAATATTGATGAATCTTATCGGGAACGCTGTTAAATTTACCGAAAAAGGAAACATTTGGATTCGATTGACTTCAGAAGAAAAACAAGGTAAAAAGCATACCATCAAATTCAGTATTCAAGACGATGGCATTGGAATTCCGCAAGAAAAACAAGTGTCGGTGTTTGATAAATTTGTCCAATTGCGCCCTATAGAAAAAAACTATCAAGGAACGGGTTTGGGACTTTCCATTGTAAAACGATTATTATTACTGTTTGATAGTGATATTACGCTCAAAAGTGAAGAAGATAACGGAACTGAATTTTCATTTTCAATCACCTTTGAAGAAAGTGATAAAGCGTCTATAAAAGATGCTGTGATACCTACGAAATCAATCAATGCTATTGAAAAGCGTATTTTAATTGTGGATGATAATAAAATTAATAGAGTTGTTACCAAACGAATTTTGCAAAACAAAGGCTATCAATGCGACGTTGCCGAAGACGGATTGGATGCGATTGATATATTGAAAGTGAATACCTACGATTTAATTTTGATGGACATCAACATGCCGCGAATTGACGGAATAGAAACCACGAAGCATATTCGAGAAAATGATAAAAGAACACCAATTATTGCGCTAACAGCAGTAGAAGAAGACCAAGTACGCGACCGAATTTTTGAAGCAGGCATGAACGACTTTATCATCAAACCGTACGATTTGGCTGAATTTCATCAAATCATTCTAAAAAATTTATACGTAACAACTAAATAAAGTACGCACTTCCGTAGATGTACACACTGCACAAAATAAGCTCACCAATAAAAATACTCATTCCGAAAATAATAGGATTAATGCGCATCGCACCTGCTACATAACAAATTAAATCTGTAGGAACAAACGGGAAAAATGCCCAAAAAATAATAAACAACGGACCGTATTGTCCTGAAAGTTTTTCTTTGACCAAATTAGAAGCTTTCGTGTTTTTATCAAAAAGTTTGGCAAAACCGAGTTTGTCTGCAAAATAATAGACAATCATAGAAGAAATTACAATTCCCACAACGGAAATCAGCAATACTAAAAATAAATTATTCGGAAATAAATACACACCTGCAAAAATAAGTACGGTACTTGGTAGCATCACAAATCCACGAATAATGTGAAACAAAAAGAAAATCGCCCAGCCATAATTGCCATACGATTGAATACTTGTCACTATATTTTCTCGGGAAAATGTATCGGGAAAGAGGATATTATACAGAATAAAACCTACAATCAGAACCATCCAAAAACGTCGTAAAAACGTACTATACCGCTCTTTCATTAATTAAATTTTCAATTCAAATACAAGACGCCAAAGCTACACAATTGTTACGCAATTGAAAGATTAAATGATGAAATGATTGAAAATTTTTATCCTCCACAGCAACAATTTTGAGTAAGAAATATGTCTAAACATCTAAGAATCTATGAGCAAAGCAGTCTAAAACGCTAACAGCGAAAGCGAATCTAAAAAATTTGCATCATAAAGATATCTCGAGAGCTACGCTCGGTATCTACGATAATGCTCGATATGACAATCAGAAAATAATCTGATTTCTAAAAAGCGAAAGCAATCTAACAGCGAAGCAGTCTAAACCTCTAACAGCGAAAGCGAATCTAAAAAATCTGTATTTCAAAGATGTCTCGAGAGCTACGCTCGGTATCTACGATAATGCTCGATATGACAATCAGAAAATAATCTGATTTCTAAAAAGCGAAAGCATTCTAAAAAAGTCTAACATTCTAACAGCAAAGCAGTCTAAAACGCTAACAGCGAAAGTGAATCTAAAAATCTATAAAACCAATTCCATCTTAATATCGCCACGCGCATACGGATTGTTTTGCTCTATCGGAATTTCTTGAAAACCATACTTTTCGTAGATATACAACGCGTTTTTAAGTTTTCGGTTGGAATAAAGAATGATTTTTTTAAGTTGCTTTTTTCTAGAAAAATCTAAGCAAAACTGTACCAATTGTTGTCCAATATTTCGTCCTCTGTACTTGGGAGAAACTGCCATTTTACCAAGTTCAAACACGTTATTTTCCAAAGGCATCAGCGCGACAGTACCAACAATGGTATCTTCTAATTTGGCAAAGAAAATATAGCCGCCTTTGTCAACAATGTACTTTTTTGGCTGACTCAACACTTCTTCATCGTTAGGTTCTACATAAAAATAGGCTTGCAACCATTCCACATTCAATTCGTAGAAATCCTTGGAATAGCACGCGTCAAAAGGAATAATGGTAACCGAATTCATGACTATTTACGCATAAAATCTGTAATCAGATAACTCAATAATTTCCCAACAACATACATTTCTTGTTCATTAGTTGGATTTGGCGCGGCTTCGCACAAATGCAAATACGCCGCATTTTTCTGTTTTCCAAAAAATGACGCAAACATACGTGCTTCATTCGCGGTAAAGCCACTTGGCGTCATGGCGCTACTTGGAATATTTTCAATCACATCGCAGTCAATTTCCACTCCAAAAGGACGATCATTGATAAAATTTAACGCGGTGTTTAACTGAAAAGAAAATCCTTGTTCATGACGAATTTTAATGCCTTCAAACGTATTATAGCGAATGCGCGACGGATGATTATCCAAGGTTTTAAATACTTTTTTGGAAGAATAATTTTCGTGCAGTCCGAAGATGAAATACTTGTCTAAAAAATGCTTTTTGAACGCATAACTAAATCCGTTTCCGCTATGTCTGCCTTCCAGACTTCGAAAATCAGAATGCGCATCCAAATTCACCACATTAATGGCTTGATTCTTTCCTAAAGCCGTTCCATGAATATTCCCAAACGCATTATTATGTCCGCCACCAACAATAATAGGCGTTTTTCCAGCACTGACAATTTGAAACACCAAATACGCAACTTCTTCGTCAATTTTGGCAACTAATTGCGAAAGCAACACATGATATTCTGGCGAATTTTCATCAAAACTTGCAGCTCTTTCTAGCAATTCAGAAAAATCTAAATGTCCTAATACAAGCAAGCGTTTTCCTTTATTAAAAGCGTTGTCTTGTGTGTTTAAAAGTGATTTTAGCGCAGCTTTCCATGCGCTTGTAGCACCTGGTTTTCCGTGATTGGCACGAATGCCGATATCTTCAGGAATTCCAAAAAGGACATATTTAGCATTCGATTGTTGAAATTGCGCGACCAAATTTTTAGTGGAAGAAAGAATTTCTACTCGTTCTCCAAATTTTGTCTCGCCAGCGCGTATAGAAATCAGTGCGTTGAGGTCAGCACGTGTGTAGAGTTGTAGCATAGGTTACTTTGGTTGCGAAATGCTAAAGTACGTTTTTAAATGGTTTGATGAAATAGAGAAGCGGGAAAAGATGCTGTAAAATGTCTTCGTTTATATGAGAATAAGAGTTAAACGTGTCTAACAATCTAACAGCGAAGCGAGTCTAATAGTAAAGCAAGTCTAATTATCTAAAAAAAGAGATAGGTTTATTTACAAAAGGACATGCTTATTTTGAAATTTCACTTAAAACCGAAGTAATGGATTCCTGCCTATGCAGGAATGACAAATTTTGAAAAATTGAATTGAGCAAAACGAAAAAAAATCTAACAATCTAACAGCAAAGCGGTCTAAATTCTAAATGCAAAGCACGTCTAAGTATCTATAAAAAAAACTTGAATCATTGAATCTTTAAATCCTTGAATTGAGCGTAGCGAATCTAACAGCAAAGCGAGTCCAAAGCGCAGCGCGTCTAAATCACCGAGCCATTAATCAACACCTTGTCAATACAATTATCCCCAAACGCATACGGCAATACGTGAAACGACTCAATTTCTTTGGTAATAATCAAATTGGCAGCTTTTCCTTGCGTGATGCTTCCGTGCGTTTCTGAAAGTCCCATCGCGTATGCACCGTTAATGGTTGCTGCGTTGATAGCTTCTTCGGGCGTCATTTTCATTTTGATACAGGCTGTACTCACCACAAAATTCATATTTCCAGAAGGTGTCGAACCAGGATTGTAATCGGTGGCTAAGGCTATTGGCAAACCAGCATCGATGATTTTTCGCGCTGGCGTATACGGAATGCTCAAAAAATACGAACACGACGGCAATGCAACAGGCATGGTGTTGCTTCCTTGTAACGCTTGTATATCTTCGTCATTGAGTTCTTCTAAATGATCCACAGAAAGTGCGTTATATTGTACGCCTAAAGCCACACCGCCAAACGCGTTGAACTGATTGACGTGAATTTTTGGAATGAGCTTATATTGTTGTGCAGCTTGTAACAAACGCTCCGTATCTTCCAACGTGAAATAGCCTTTTTCGCAAAAAATATCTACATATTCCGCTAAATTTTCTTCCGCAACTTTGGGCAACATTTCATTGATGACCAAGTCCATATAACCGTCTTGATTTTCTTTAAAATTTGCAGGAACGGCATGCGCACCTAAAAAAGTAGTTTTTATCGGGAAATTGTAGATTTCTTTCAAACGTTTTGCAACGCGTAGCATTTTCAGTTCGGCTTCTGTGGTTAATCCATACCCCGATTTGATTTCAATAGCGCCAATTCCCATGTGCATCACGTTTTCTAAACGTGTAGCAGATTGCTCAAAAAGCGCATCTTCGGAAGTTTCTTGTAATTTCTTGGCAGAATTTAAAATTCCACCACCACGATTGGCAATTTCTTCATAGCTTAAACCGTTGATACGATCTACAAATTCCTGTGCTCTATTGCCCGCATAGACCAAATGTGTATGACTATCGCACCAAGTTGGTAGTACCACTTTATTTGTACAGTCTATGATGGTATCTGCGGAAGCGATTTCAATATCCGCCATCAGACCAAAACTTGCAATTTTATCATCCACCAAATACACATATGCGTTTTCGAGCATTGGAAGCTGTTTCATATCGGCGCCCGAAACTTTAGAAACGTTGGTTTCTCTGACTTGTAATAGCTGTTTGATGTTGATGAGTAGTGTGGTCATAAGCTGAAAATTCTATACACAAATGTAGCCGCAAAGCGAATAAATCCCTAATTTTAACCGTATAAATTCACGCATATGCAAACTATTGGACTTATTGGCGGCATTACGCCACAATCTACTATTTTATATTATCAAATTTTAAATGCGTTGGCGGAAAAGCATCTTGGAAACTCGCATACGGCAAAATGTATTATCAATTCGGTTGATTTTGGACAGATTCACAAGTTGCAGGCAGCAGGACGTTGGGATTTGCTGGATGAATTGATGGCTTCCGCCGGAAAAAACCTTGAAAATGCAGGCGCTAACATGATTTTAATTTGTGCCAATACTATGCATTTAACCATTGAAGCGATACGAAATGCGGTGTCAATTCCTGTGATTCATATTGCAGAAGCAACGGCAGAGAAAATTGTAGCACAAAAACTAAAAACCGTGGCATTGTTGGGAACAAAATACACGATGGAATTGGATTTTTATAAAAATGTGCTGACTTCTTTCGGAATTAAAACGTTGATTCCAAATGCTGAAGAACGCGAAGAAGTGCATCGTGTGATTTATGAAGAATTGTCAAAAGGTGCATTGAGTGAAAGTTCGCGAGAAGCGTATATAAATATTATTCATCGCTTGCAAAAAGAAGGCGCTGAAGGTGTCATTTTAGGCTGTACTGAAATTCCGTTACTTATCAAACAGAAAGATGTTTCCATTCCTGTATTTGACACGACAACGATTCACGCCACAAAAGCGATGGAGTTGGCAATACGTTAGTTTTAGTTTATTTTTTTTAAGTAGCAAACAGGTATTATTTTTACATAAAATTACATGATAAATGGCATAATTGTGTAATAAAAAAAGCTCCAAAATAGTTGTTTTTGGAGCTTTTCTGTTTTTTTATTAAATGCCTTTTACTGCTTTATCAACTTTTTGGTAACTGTTTGATTCCCAATTTGTAACTGCAAAAGATACATTCCTTGTTGCAATCCGCTAACATTGATTTGATTGGAAACATTATTTTGTGAGATTACTTGTCTTCCAGCAATATCAAATATAGTTACAGCAGAAACTTCTACGTTATTTTTTGTGTTGATGTATATGAAACCTCCATTTGTTGGATTCGGGTAAACTTGAAAGTTTTCTGCTTCAAACGTAGTAGTACTCAAGGTTTGCGTGTGCATTCCTAAGTTGTCACAAGTGTTAGAAGGAAACGTATCCCATTCTGAAGCTGTGTAGGTTGTATTTGGTGCATTGACACTAGGTTTTCTCACCAGCGTTGTATTTTCTGCATAGGTAGTTCCATCACCCAAAGTTCCTAAAATATCAATCAAAACATCGTTTTTAAACAATCCGATAGCATCATTTCCGTTAAAACCTGTAATGGTATTGTTTGAATCGTCTACAACGCCTGTACAAACCGCTAAACTTGAATTTGCAATAACATACACATCACCGTCGGCAATCATAGCGCCCATTGGGAACGAATAGGTGGAATTCCACATAGCATTTCCATTGGTGCTAATTTTAAGCGTATATACATTTCCTGCATCGTTTAAATCAATAGTACTTCCTGTAAAGTTGGCAATTTCTAGCGCTTTGTTTAGCGAACTTCCTTCCATATATTCTGAAAAGTACAAATCGCTTCCGCCACCAGTTCCGCCGCCAGCTAGTGTGGTTCCGTTCACAATACCAGATTGCGCAGAGGTATTTCCTTCCGCATCTTTAGCAGCTACAGTAAAGTTATACGTAGTTGAAGCTGATAATCCAGTAACGGTAATTGAAGTTGTAGCAACCGTTTGATAAAAAGTAGCATCTACATACACATCGTATTCAGTAACTGCCACATTATCGGTAGAAGCATCCCAAGAAACATCTATGGAGCTTGAAGTTTCATTGCTTACCATCACATTGGTTGGAACGGTTGGTGCTTGTGTATCCGTACTGTAAATTCCCCAACGATCTTCTGCTGGAGTTCCGCCCCAAATTTGCGTTGCCAAACGCGGATTGTCAATAAACGGATTTCGATTTCCTTGCGCCGTAGCATTAAAAATATCTTCGTGATAGGTGTTTCGAGCGTCTTCAATCGCAGATACAGGATCGGCAGCATTCCATTCCAATAACAAATCAATCATATTGGCATCCACACTGTTTTGCGTTCCTACCGCAACTAAATTTGGCGCGCATTGGTTTCCGTAGCGAATGTACATGTACATTATAATTCGCGCTACATCGCCACGCCAGTCCGTTCCACCTGTAGTTGCGTCACCAGGATACCAATAGGCTCCAACGGTTCCAGAGTTTCCAGAACCTGTAGCAAACAATCTATTTCCACGTTGTCCATTGCGCTGTACATCAGACGGACGTAAATTGTGTGCGTCACTATACGGAGGACCATTTGTTGAACTTGCGTCTAAACTAGGATTTGCTAACGAATTGGCAAATGTGTGTTCTCTGTTCCAATCGCCTACATTTCCTCCGTTGCTCATTTTATCTCTTGACAAATCGTTGGTAACGTCGCCATCACTTCCGTTTTCCCAGCCGTAAATTAATAATACATTATTTGCATTGTTTGGATCTTCATCTGTAATCATACTTGCTGTCCAAATTTCTGAGTAGGAAAGAGAGTTGGAGTGTGTGTTGATTACTTTTGTCGCCAAGGCATCGCGCAATTGTATTCCTGTCAATGTTAGGTTTACATCATTATAATAAGATTGCTGTGCTGTAAGCGTTAATGAGAGCAATCCAGTTACTAAAAGTAGAATTCTTTTCATTGTAAATAAATATTGAAATAATTTAGGGTTTTATTTTCGTTCTAGCAACGCCATGTAGAATCCGTCAAATCCAGATTCAGAAGCCAGTACTTTTTTATCTTCAATCAAGGTAAAATCATCGTTAGAAGCTAAAAATGTTTCTACTTGTTGTTGGTTTTCAGATGGTAAGATAGAACACGTAGCATACACGAGTTTTCCGCCCGATTTTACCATACGCGAATAGCGTTGTAAAATATCTTGTTGGGTATTTTTTATTTTTTCTAAAAAGTCAGGCTGAATTTTCCACTTGGCATCTGGATTTCTTCGCAAAACGCCCAATCCAGAACATGGAGCATCAATCAATACACGATCGGCTTTGTCGTATAATTTTTTGATCACTTTTGTAGAAGTAATCACGCGTGTTTCTATGTTGTGCGCACCATTTCTTCGCGCTCTACGTTTGAGTTCGCGCAGTTTTCCTTCGTAAATATCTAAAGAAATCAACTGACCTTTGTTTTCCATCAAGGCTGCTAAATGCAATGATTTTCCACCAGCACCAGCGCACGCATCTACGACTTTCATGCCAGGTTGTACATCAAGTAATTCCGCTACCAACTGCGAAGAAGCGTCTTGTACTTCAAAAAGTCCGCTTTTAAAAGCATCGTTTTTAAAGATATTGGCACGTTCTTTTAAGCGTAAGGCATCAGGATAGCCTTCAATGAATTCGGTTTCGATATCGAATTTTGCCAATACAGTTTGTAATTTTTCTTTGGTAGTTTTTAAGGTATTCGTACGCAAAATAACGTCTGCTTGCTCATTTAAGGCATGAATTTCTTTGGTCCAAACAGCTTCTCCTAATTCTTGTACGCCCAATTCGTCCAACCAATCAGGAATGGATTCTTTGATTTTTCTGATTTTAGAAAGTTCGTCAAAACGTCCTTTGATTCTTCGTGTTGGCGTTCCTGCAAGCTGATTCCAATCGGGTAATTCAATGCCTCGCAAGGTTGCCCACACGGCAAACATTCGCCATATGTTTTCACGAGAATAATTTTCGTTACTATCTGCAATCTCTGCATACAAGCGTTTCCAACGAACGATTTCATAGGTGGTTTCTGCGACAAATTTACGGTCGCGACTTCCCCAACGGGCATCTCTTTTCAGTAACTTTTCAACTACTTTATCGGCATAAGCTCCTTCATTAAATATTAAGTTTAATCCATCTATTACGGAAAAAACTAAATTTCTGTGTAATCGCATCTAATTCAAATTAAAGCGCAAAGGTATTGTTTTATGTTTATTTTTTGTTGTTCGGTGTTTGTTTTTTGTGTATTTGATGTTTACACTAAGCCTGTAGAAGTGTTTTTCTCGTTTAAGGTTTAAAGTTCAAGGTTTTTAAATCTTAAAGTTTAATCATGTAAAAGCTGTACTAATCTAAACTTCTAATCATCTAATAGTGAAACGAATCTAAAAGCGAAGCAAGTCTAACAATCTAACCAAATTATTTCACCAACGTGCAGAAAAAATCTAAGGTTGCTTCGGAATGTTCGGTGAGCGAATAATCGTCTAAAGTAATGCTATTAACCAATTCAGGATTTTTATTGAGCAGTTTTTTTCGATTTATCCGATTGGCAAATTCATAGGGAATTTGCAGCAACCACGACGGAATTCTTCGTTCTAAGTTAAAAATATCATAGCGTAAAAAGCGTGCCACCGATTTTTTGTTTTTTTCATAATACGCATCCGTTTTTTCATTGCCACGTACTGCCTGAATGGTGTAGTTTGAAAAGGTTTTTGCTATCAAATTTGACAAATCTTCAAAGGTATATTCTTTGTAATGCCACGGATTTCTGGCAATGGTTTTTACGGCATTTGGCGTGGAAATATAGGCTTTTCCATTCGGTTTTAAGACCCGATGAATTTCTTCTATATACAATTCCGCATCTTTAATGTGTTCAATGACTTGAAAAGAAACCACCACATCAAAACTATTGGATGCTAAGGTTGTTAATGGCGGAATTTTTTCTTGAATGATGTTTGTATTAGGATATTTATTGTTGATGAATTCTGCCGTGTACGGCGATTTGTCAATGAGCGTTAATTTTTCGGCATTTTTATACAATAATTCCACGCCATATCCTTCGCCACAACCGATTTCAAGCACATTTCCATGAACGTACGGCGCTACCAAATGATAGGCTTTCAGAGTGCGTTGAAACAACGGATTGTCAGAAATAATTTTTGAAGAAGTGACTTCGGTTGAAAATAACATAGTTAGGGAATTAGTACGGCCAGTTTCGTTTTTGCCAAGTTTGAAATGCGTCGTCAAAGCTACGAAAAGTTTGCGCACTTACAGGCGCATTTTGTATGCCTTTTGGAAATTGTTGCATCATTTGAAAATATATTTCTTTGAGTCGGTATGCATGTCGCAAGTTAATGATAGGATACGGCGGATCAAACGACGTCATCCATTGCAATTCGTCCCAAATATTTTGCATGGCAGTTTCGCAAATAGCCGTTCCTTTTTGTGTTTTTCCTGCGCGTACGTATAGTTTTCCAATAGCGAAAGCAAATTGTTTGAAAGGAATGGTTTCGTTTGGAAATAGCTTGACACATTCGTCCAAAATAGTAATTGCTTTTTGTGTTTTTCCTTCTTCCAATAAAGCTTGCGCGACGAAATAATAGTTTTGACGTAAAATTTCACGCGCGTAGGTTACATTTTCATTGCGTACAAATTTGTCAGCATCGTTTACACCTTCAAAATTGACTTGATTCATAATGTACGGATACATCATGTCGGTGTCCACAATTTTAGGATTTGCTTCCGAATTGGTTCGTTGAATTGGCGCTAAAATATTGACGAGTCCATGCTGAATTAAATACGGTTCTAGATTAATTTGATGGCGTTTTTTACCGTTTATCGCAAAGCAAATTGGTCGCTCGTTGATATTGTTGAGTAATACATTCATCAACACAATTTCATTTAAACCATAAAAGTTTTTCGCATGCGTCCAAGTAATCGATGAGGTGTACGAAGCATTGAGTTTTTGCGGATTGAATAGTTTATGAACTTTTAAAGTATCAATAGGAATTGAAAATGAGGTGGATGGAATGTAATGTCGCAGGCGTCCGTTCCAGTTGATGCGTGTGTTTTCTTTCTTTAAAAATTCGAATAAAATGGGCAATACCGCTGCGTCTTTGGCTTCTTCTTGAAGCGGAATGAGTTTTTCAACACCACTGACATAAAAATCTCGGTCAAGGTCAATTTTTACAGGTTTTGAGTCAAAAGACGCTTTTTGTAAGTTTTCGATGTGTGTGTCGATATGTAATTGATCAAAATTCACAACGCGAACGTCCGTTCTATAACCTTCTACTTGTTGCAAATACCAAAGCGGAAAGGTCATATTGTCGCCGTCTGTGATGAGAATGGATTGTGGTGGACAGGCATCTAAGTAGGCTTTTCCGAAATTGTACGCAAATCTGTCGTGTCCGCGTTGGTGATTGTCCCAACCTTTGGCTAATAGTTGTAATGGCGCGGCTAGTAAAACGATTCCTGCCACAATTCCGATGCGTATTTTTGGCTGTTTGATGGTTGTTAAGACATTCGTCAGAAACACTACGGAGAGTCCAATCCACAAGGCAAATATGACAAACGAACCCATAAAAATATAATCGCGCTCACGAATTAAAATGCTTGAAGGTACAGGATTAACGTAAATTGTGATTCCGATGCCAAAGGTGAGAAAGAGTAGGAGTGTCATCCAAAAATAGGGTTTGTGCTTCCACAGCGCCATAATGCCTAGAATCCCTAATAGAAAAGGTAGAAAATAATAAGCATCATTTCCTTTGTGATTTTTGTAAAATTCGGGCGTGACTGCTTGTTCTCCGACACGATTGTCGTCGAAAAATGAAATACCGCTGATCCAGTTTCCATCTTTAATATAACCCAAACCGTGATGGTCGTTTTGTCGTCCGATAAAGTTCCAAAATAAATACCGCGCGTTCAACCAAATCGTTTGATAATTGATAAAAAAGCTCAAATTTTCAGCAAAAGTTGGCTTTTGAATTGTGACAACTTCACCACGCACCGGATATTTGATAGCTTCTCCATAAATCGGTGTCCACGCTTTGTATTTTTCGGCATCGCCTTTATCAAACAATCGTGGAAAAAATATCGTGAATTCCTTTGCATAATTCACTTCTTTAAACTTTCCATCATGCGTGATGTCGTATGTTTTTGTTTTTTCATTAAATCGATACTCGGGTTGTCCGTCTACAAACGCTACATCTTTGTCTAAAGGCGCATTGTACACAGGACCTTTTATAAGCGGAATAGCACCTACACCGAATTGTTCTGCGCGTACATATTGTAGCATTTTATTGCTGTTTTTGATGCTATCGGCAATCATTAAATTGACATCTGCCCGTTGCAATGGCATGAAGAAAGAACTCATCCCGACAAGGAAAAAAATCATACCCAAAGTGATATGATGTAGTTGTGTTTTGTGTCTTTTTTTGGAGAAATATAACAGTGAACTTACAGCAATGATGATAAAGATTACAACCATCAAAACTCCTGAATTTAACGGTGCTTTAAAAGCATTTACGAGCCAAATATCTGAGGAATTTGCAAGTTTGATGAGTCCTTGAACGATGAAACTATAGATAATGACAAATGCTGCACAACCTGCTAAAATTGCTACAAAAAATGATTTAATTGTCAAGCCAAATTTTTTATGTGCTATGATTACAGAAAACGGAATTACAATGGCAATGGTGATGAGGTGAACGCCTGTGGAAATTCCTAGTAAAAAAGCAATAAAAAAGGCGTATTTGATTTCTTTGGTTCGCGTTGAAGCTTGTTCCCATAAAAGCATCAAATACATCATTCCTGTGATGAGTGCAAACGATAAGGTGTAGACTTCGGCTTCTGTGGAAGCTGTCCAAAAGCTATCAGAAAACGCAAGTGTCAATGCTGCAACAACTCCAGAAATTAGTGAAACTGTAGTTACAGCTTTACTTTTAGTAGCAGAAAGTACACGCGCTGCTATATTTATAGTGATTCTAAATAAGAGCATACACGTGAGCGCGCCAAAAAATGCAGAAATCAAATTACTAATTAGTGCTGCTTTGGAAGCAGGGAAGAAACTAAGTAGTAATTTACATAAAATTGTATAAAAAGGAGCGCCTGGAGGATGCGATGCCTGAAGGGTATAATTACTTGCAATAAATTCAGGGCTATCCCAGAAAGAAATGGTGTTTGGAGCGGATATCGCATAAACCAAAAAGATGCTTATAAATAAAATCCAGCTACAAATTTTCTCAGCTTTTGGCATGTAGAATTTGGTTATTTTATCTCTGCAATATAAAAGAATTATTCAATTCGAAAACTACAGTTTATAAATAAAACCGTGTCAACTACACAAAATTAAACAAAACACGTATAATCACGTACCACTCTTAAAGTTAAGTTAACTATATTTGAAAAGTATGTTAAAATATAATTTTCTATATTTGATATAACCTTAAAAATAAACTAAACAACAATAAATCTATTATGAGAAAACAATTACCCTTTGTAGTTGTGTTTTTCTTGTGTCTATTAGGGATTACAGGATTGCAAGCACAAACACTGAATGAAACTATGGGTACAGGTTCTGGAGTTTCTATTACTTCTGGAGACTTTAACACCTATTATGGAGATAGTACTGGTAGTTTTACAACTTCTGGCTCCAGAAACACATTGTTTGGATATTCGGCAGGACGTAGTGTAACCACTAGTGAGTTGGTTGCTATCGGTTATTTAGCAGGATATTCAAATACTACAGGTTTTGATAATACTTTCGTGGGTTATGAAGCAGGTCGTTTGACTACTACTGGTGGAGATAACACCTTTGTCGGTGCGGAATCTGGTGAAAATAACACTACTGGTTATGACAACACATTCGTTGGAGAGGAATCAGGAGCAAACAACACTACGGGTTACGAAAACACCTTCATTGGAGAAGATGCTGGTTTTAGTAATACTACTGGTTACAAACAAACATTCGTTGGTAACGAGGTAGGTATTTCTTCTAACGTTGGATATCGTAATACAGGTATTGGTAGTGAGTCTATGAGTGACGTTGACGATGGTCACCACAACACAGGTGTGGGAGATTCTGCTGCGATTGATATTGGAGACGGTATTTACAACACAATGGTGGGTGCCGCTGCTGGTGTGGCAACAGAATATGCCGATTATAACACATTCATTGGAGCGCAAGCAGGTTGGGATAACAACCGTACGAATAGTTTATCCAATGCAAACCACAACACCTACGTAGGTTTTTCAGCTGGTTTTACCAACCGAGAAGGTCAGTACAACGTAGGTATGGGATCATTAGCAGATTTTGACAATACCAACCTCTCCAATGCGATGTTCTTCGGATATAATATTACCGCAAGTAATAATAACGTGATGGGATTTGGTAACAACTCATTTATAGATGGACAATATTCTATCTCTATGGGTATCAATCACGATGTTCGTGGTGATTTCTCAGTGATGTTAGGATATCAAGGAAATATGCAAGCATTGGCTGATTACTCAGTAGGTATCGGGGATCAAGTGGATATTGAAGAAAATGATGTAGTAGGTATCGGTCGTTCGGTTGATGTTGATAATCAATTTGCAGTTGCTATTGGTTCTACAACAGTTGCACAAAATGATGGAGCTATTGTCATTGGGTATCAAGCTTCTTCCACAGATCCAGGAGCTTTACTTCCAACAAATAATATTGCTATTGGTGTCGCTGCAAACGTGCAAGGAACAAACTCAGTTGCCATCGGTAACGCAGCTACTGCTGTAAACGACAATACAATGGTACTTGGTGGTGCTACAAATCCACTAAGTGTGGGTATTGGAACAGATACACCAAATGCAAACGCTGCTTTAGATCTTACAGGAGCAACCAAAGGTTTGCATTTAAACCGAATGACTAATGCAGAACGTACTGCATTTGCAACTTCATTAGGCGCGACTGATGAAGGAATGGTAGTATATGATACTGAAGATGACAATACATACTATTGGGACGGAACACAGTGGAAAGGAATGATGGATACCGACACGGATACACAAGACCTTTCTTTGGCGTCTGATATTTTAAGTTTGACAGATGGAGGTTCAGTTGACTTGTCTCCTTACTTAGATAACACAGATTCACAGGCAATTTCAGTAGCCGCTAACATTTTAAGCATTACTGGAGACGCTGGAACGGTGGATTTATCACCATACTTAGATAACACAGATTCACAGGCAATTTCAGTAGCTGCTAACATTTTGAGTATTACTGGAGATGCTGGAACGGTAGATTTATCCCCATATTTAGATAATACGGATAATCAAGATTTATCCTTATCAGGAACTACCTTAAATATTTCTGGTGGAACAGGTGTTGATTTATCTGTAATTCAAGACGGTACAGGAACAGATGCGCAAGCAATCTCAGTAGCGGCGAATATCTTAAGCATTACAGGAAACGCTTCTACAGTAGATTTATCACCATATTTAGACAACACAGATAGTCAGAATTTATCCTTATCAGGAACTACCTTAAACATTTCTGGAGGAACAGGTGTTGATTTAGCAACAATCCAAGATGGTACAGGAACGGATGACCAAAACTTAACTTCTGCAACACTATCTGGAAACACGTTAACTGTTGCGATTGAAGGAGGAACTTCTGTAAACGTAGATTTATCGCCAATTTTAGATCCACTAGAAGCTGAAAACGTATCACAACAAGCGCAAATTGATGATTTGTTAACGAGAGTAGCAGCGATTGAAGTATGTGCGTGTGATGGAACACTTTCAGTAGTGCCACCAAGCAATGCTTCAAGAAATAGTGGAGCTATCTTGTATCAAAACATTCCAAATCCTTTTAACAATACTTCTGCAATTCGTTACTTCATTCCACAAGAATTAACAGGTGACGCTTCGATTGTATTTGTAAATACTGCTGGACAAATCATTTCAAGAGTAGATTTAGAACAAAAAGGAGATCAAGAATTAAATATCAACACTAGAAACTTATCTTCTGGTATGTACTATTACACTTTATATGTAGGTGGTAAAAAAGTAGATACGAAGAAAATGATTGTTGAATAAAAACATTCTCAAAATACCACAAAAAAGCTTCGTAGTCTACGAAGCTTTTTTTATTTTTAAAGCATTCCAACCAACAAAAACCTTCATGAAAACAGAAAATGTAGATTTACTGAACACAGGATTAATACTGGTATCTTTTCTGTTTGCTTATTGGTTGCCATTTGAGTTATTTCTGTTTGCATATGCCGTTTTAGGACCTTTGCATTATCTTACAGAAATCAATTGGATTCGTGATAAAAAATACTTTATTGCCAGCAAACTTTGGATTTATCTTGTAGTTGCAGCAGCTTTATTGGTATCACTTCCGCCGTTACTGCGTGTTTTTACACCTGAAACGTATGTTGATGCTGAAATGGTATTGTTCATCATCAACACGCTTCCACCATACTTTAATGCATGCTTATTTATGTCAATCATGGCAGCGGTGGCATTTACGGTGTTTAAAAGCAAATCGAGTCAATATGCAGTATTGGCTTTAGGTGTTGTGTTAGCAGTGCTTTTTCACGCGTTGCCCTTATATCATTTGCTTGTTGGAGTATTTCTTCCAACGGTGATTCACGTATATCTCTTCACCATCATGTTTATGTGGTACGGAAATCTCAAATCGAAAAGCAGAATAGGCTATTTCAACATCATCTTTATGTTTGCCATTCCTTTTTTAATCATATTTCTGTCCTTAAATCCTTTTGATTATGTTTTAGGCGATACCACAAGCACAATTTATAACGACAACAAATTATTGTTTTTAAATGCTAAAATTTCTGAAACGATGGGCTTGTCAGAAGCAAACAGTTTGGCATTTGAAGGCAATGTATTTATAAAAATTCAAATTTTTATTGCGTTTGCGTACACCTATCATTACTTAAATTGGTTTTCCAAAACTTCCGTAATTGGTTGGCATAAAAAACTCACGCAAAAACGTTCTGTAACTATTGCACTGCTGTGGATTGGTTCTGTAGCACTCTATATGTACCACTATAAAATTGGGTTTACATTACTCTTATTTTTAAGTTTTGTGCATGTATTTATGGAATTTCCGCTGAATGTTATTTCCATTCGTGCGGTAGGCAAATCGTTTTTCACTTCTAAAAAATCATAAACCATGCGTATTTTATACTCGTTTGTCATTTTCATGACACTTTTTTCATGTGCCGAAAAAACTAAAAAAGAAAAAACACCACGAAACATATTTTCTACGGTGGAAATTACGCCAATCTTTAACGATTCAGTAAGTATCAGAGCGATTGACATTACGCCAACAAACGATTTGGTCTATGGCGGAAACAACAATACGATTGGTTATTACAACGCAAAAACCCATCAGCATACCAATTTACTTAAAGGAAAAGTGTCGGATTCGGTAAACGTGAGTTTTCGCGCGGTGGCGCATGTCAACAATACGACTTTCGGAATCAGTATTGTCAATCCTGCATTGTTATATAAAATCTCGAAAAATGGTGACGTAATGTTGGTGTACAAAGAAACGCATGAAAAAGTATTTTATGATGCGATTGCTTTTTGGAATGAAAATGAAGGAATTGCCATGGGCGATCCAACAGACGATTGTATCAGCATCATCATTACGCGTGATGGCGGAAATACATGGCAAAAAGTTCTGTGCGACGAATTACCGAAAGCAAAAGATGGTGAAGCTGCTTTTGCTGCGAGCAATACGAATATTGCCATTGTAGGGAACAAAACATGGATTGCGACAGGTGGAAAAGCAAGCAGAATTTTATACTCTGAAGACAAAGGAAACTCATGGACAGTTTACAAAACACCGATGGTACAAGGAATTGAAACTACAGGAATGTACTCAATCGACTTCTACGATGAACACAACGGATTTGCCATTGGCGGCGATTACAGCAAAGCAGACATCAACGAAGCCAACAAAATACGAACTTCCGACGGCGGAAAAACATGGCAATTAGTTGCCGAAAATCAAAACCCGGGATACAGAAGCTGCGTGCAATACGTTCCCAACAGTGAAGCCAAAGAGCTAGTTGCCGTAGGTTTCAAAGGAATCGATTATTCCAACGATGCTGGAAACACTTGGAAACACTTGTCTGACGAAGGTTTTTACACCATCAAATTCATCAACGATTCTACAGCGTACGCTGCTGGGAAATATAGTATTGCGAAATTGTTATTTAAATAATTATAGGACGAAAAAGTATTTAGATGAGAATTATATTTTGTGATAGTGTATTTGACAACAACAAGATAGAACCTGATTATGAAATAGAAAAAACAGCAGCTTTAGAAGCTGGATTTGAATTTTCACTCATCAGTTTCGAAGAGCTAATTGCAGGAAATATTTCTGTAAGTTTACGCTATGTAAAAACATCTGACGTTAAAGAATTTGCAATTTATAGAGGATGGATGCTCACTCCAAATCAATACGCAACACTTTACAAAGGACTTTTGGCGAAAAATATTCAATTAATAAACTCGGTACAAGAATATACACATTGTCATTATTTGCCAAATTCTTATTCCAAAATAGCACACAAAACTCCTACTTCAAATTGGATAACTGATTTTTCGGATGCTTCTTTACAACAAGTGATACATAATTTTAGAGATAAACCATTGATTTTAAAAGATTTTGTGAAATCTGAAAAACATCATTGGGAAGAGGCTTGTTATATCCCAAACGCTGCAGATTTTGAAAAAGTGAAGTTAGTAGTTGATAAATTTCTCGAATTAAGAGGTAATTCATTAAATGAAGGATTAGTATTTCGAGAATTTGAAGCCTTACAATTCTTAACAGAGCATTCTAAAAGTGGTATGCCACTTACCAAAGAGTTTAGAGTGTTTTTTGCCTTCAAGAACATCATTGGTGTTTTTAATTATTGGGATGAAGGAATTTATGATGGAACACTCCCAAAACTTGATGAATTTATAGATATTGCGGCTACTGTTGAGAGCAATTTCTTTACAATGGATATTGCACAAAAAGTAAATGGAGAATGGATTATTATAGAATTAGGTGATGGACAAGTAGCTGGATTACCAGAAAATGCTAACGCACACGAACTCTATCGAAAACTTAAGAAAACAATAATAGGTGAATAAAAAAAGGAGCGTCCAAAAAACGCTCCTTTTAACCAATCACCAAAAAATATAAACAGTGACCTTCGTCACGTATTCTTATCTTATATTATTTAGACTTTCGTTATTAGAAAAGGTTTAAAAACAAAAAGAGCAATTCTTTGAAGGAATTGCTCTTTTCTTAATCAATGCGAGTTTTGAATGTGAAATTCTAGGTTTTTTAGGGCATTGATTTTCGTCTTTCGCGTCGGTCGCGAAACTGTTTCATTAATTTTTTGTTGAAATCGCGTTCTGCTTTTTTCAAGCGTATGATTTTTTTCGCAGGCAAAAATTTGCGAAGCTTGGATGTCAATTCAACATCGTTTTCATACACTTGCTTTTCAATAGCTTCAATGCGATCCAATATTTTACTCGCTTCTGCTTCAGACATATCAGGATTTTCCTTGATATCACGCTTGATATTATTCAATTCTCGTACGCGCAATTTGTGATTTACATCATCGTACGCGTTGTACACTGGCCAAAATTGCTGCGCTTCTTGCGGTGTCAAATCCAAGTTTTCTGTAAAATAAGCGATGCGTAGTTTTTTAATTTTTTCTCGTATTTCGCCATGTTGAGGTTGCGCAATCCCGAAAGAAAGCCCAAAACACACAAGTAATAAGGTAATATATCTTTTCATATCTGTATTTATTGTTCTAAAAGCAATTCGTAAGGATCTGCTCTGTTTTCTAAATAATCTATGGTTTCTGTTTCGTTCAATTTTACTTCAAAAATACTGGTAACATCCACATTTTCCTCTTCGTAAACAGTTAACACATCGTAATTGTTCAAAGCTATCAAATCATTTTCAATAAAGCTGTTGATTTCACTATTTGCAATATTATCAATGGTTAAATCATCTTTTCCACTAAAAAAGTGAAATGCAATCAACAACACAACACAAGCCGCTGCCACATAACTCAAATAGTGAATATACCTTCTTTTTCGCTGTAGCGGAATGACCTTTGTCGTTTTATTCGTAGTAAACAACTTCTCAGAAAGTTGGTCTTCCAGACTATCAAAATAAGCGTCAGGTGTTTGAAAACCAGTTTCTGTTGGAATCACGCTTTCCGTTTTCATACGCTCAAACAGACGGTCTTCAAACGAATTGAAGTAATCTTTCGGAGTACTGAATCCAGTTTTTTTGCTATGTAATTCTTTATTTTTCACGATAGTTTGACTCTAATTTACGGAAAAGGTTTAATCGGTTAAAAAACTTTCTATTTTTTTGACGGCATGATGATACGAAGCTTTCAATGCTCCAACCGAAGTATCTAAAACTTCGCTCATTTCGCTGTATTTTAAATCGTCAAAATACTTCATATTGAACACAATTTGCTGCTTTTGCGGCAAGGTTGCAATGGCTTTTTGTAATTTTAGTTGAATTTCATCACCTTCAAAATATACATCTGCGGTTAAATTATTGACCAATTGTTCTTGTAATTCTTCCGAAGAAATCCCCGCTTTTTTTGCACGCTGATTGATAAATGTAATCGATTCGTTGGTGGCAATGCGATACATCCAAGAATACAATTTGCTATCGCCTTTAAAATTATGAATGCTTCGAAACACTTTGATAAACGTATTTTGCAACACGTCATCTGCGTCGTCGTGACTTGTTACCATGCGACGAATATGCCAATACAAACGTTCTTTGTATTCGGACACTAATTGTCGAAACGCCTTTTCTTGCGTTTTCGGGTTTTTTAAGTCTTCAATAAGATTGATTTCTGCGACGCTCAAATCTATTCACTTTTCCCTTTAGACAGTTAGTTTGTGTAAAGGTTTAATCTAAATATAAAAAAAGAAAAATAATTCAAGAATTTATATAAAATACAGCACTTTGATTTTTACATAAAATAGGTAAGTTTTACAAAAATTATGGAACGTCACTGCAAGGAAGTATGACGCTGCAGTCTTTTATATCTAAGGAAAATCGCAGTATGCAACAATCAGATTGCCATGATTTTTATATTTCGCACAGCGCAATAAAAAATCTCGCAAGGACGAATAAAAAAAGCATTGGAACATTTTCAAATTTTCAAATGGATACATTAGCAAAGTGTCACATCGAGCGTTATCGGAGATACCGAGCATAGCTCACTAGATGATTAGAAAATCTCAATTTCAACTTCGAGTTCAACTTCAAGTTCAAAGTGTCACATCGAGCATTATCGTAGATACCGAGCATAGCTCACGAGATGCTTTCAAAAAAACAATTTCAACTTCTAGTTCAAGTTCAAACTCAACTTATTGATTGCATTTGCACCAACTTCGAATACATGCCGTTTTTGGCAATCAATTCTTGATGTGTTCCTTGTTCTACAATTTCCCCTTTTTGCATCACTACAATCAAGTCTGCATTTTGAATAGTGGATAATCTGTGCGCAATCACGATGGAAGTTCTGTTTTTCATCATGTTTTCCAACGCGATTTGTACCAAACGTTCGCTTTCGGTGTCGAGCGCAGAAGTAGCTTCATCCAAAATCATAATTGGCGGATTTTTCAATACAGCTCTTGCGATGCTTAATCGTTGTTTTTGTCCGCCCGACAACTTTCCTCCAGAATCACCTACATTATGGTCTAAAACTTCGGGTAAATCTTTCACAAATTCCCACGCATTGGCAATTTTCAGTGCTTCGATAATTTCTTCGTCTGTAGCATCTTGTTTTCCAAGTTTTACATTATTACGAATCGAATCATTAAACAGAATAGAATCCTGCGTTACCAAGCCCATTAAGCCGCGTAGCGAAGATTTTGTAAGCGATTTGATATTGTCGCCATCAATCGAAATACTACCTTCATTGACGTCGTAAAAACGCGTAACCAAATTAGCAATCGTACTTTTTCCACTTCCTGATTGTCCTACTAAAGCTACGGTTTTTCCTTTGGGAACATTAAGCGAGAAGTTTTTCAATACCAAATCATCTTCGTATTTAAACGAAATATTCTCAAGTTCAATTCCTGATGTAAACTCAGTTTTTTCAATAGCATTTTTAGCATCTTGAATGGTAGATTCTGTTTGCAGTACTTCCAACACACGATCAGCAGAAGCATTTCCTGCTTTCACTTTATAGCTTGCTTTACTAATGGCTTTTGCTGGTGTTAAAATATTGTACGCCAATGCCATATAGGTGATAAATTCGTCAGGCGTCATGGTTTTATCAATCAAAACTAACTTTCCACCGTATAATAAAATCACAGCGATTACAACAATTCCTAAAAACTCACTTGTCGGAGAAGCCAAATTTTGACGATGCGCTAAATTGTTAGAATATTTATACAATCGCGAAGTAGAACTTCCAAAGGAATTTTTGAAATGTTTTTCCGCGTTGAATCCTTTAATAACTTTTAAACCATTAAGTGTTTCATCTAAAATAGAAAGAAAAACACCGTTTTCTTTTTGTACTCTGTCCGAATGTTTTTTTAGACTCTTTCCAACTTTAGAAATAATAAATCCTGAAATAGGAATAAAAATGAATACAAAAATCGTTAATTGTGAACTCAACGAGAACATGAATATAATGGTAAACAAAATGGTGAGCGGCTCTCGTACGAGTAATTCTAAAATGGCTAATAGCGAATTCTGAATTTCATTGACATCACCCGAAATTCTAGCAATAATGTCACCTTTTCTTTTTTCTGAAAAGTACGAAACAGGCAACGAAGTCACTTTTTCATAGAGCTTATTTCGAATATCTTTTAAGATTCCGTTTCGCAAGTATGCTAAGAAAAAATTTGAAAAATAACCCGCTAAGTTTTTCAGTAAAAACGTAGTAATTACAATAGTAATCATTAAAATCAACACGGCATATTGTCCGTCTTGTTCAATTTTTTGTGTGATGTAGAAGTTTAAATAATCATTCCAATAATCTCCAAAACCTTTAATGCCTTCATAATTTTCTCTAATCGGTTCTACCACAATACGCTCTGCTGTTTTCAACAAAACTTTCAGCATTGGCATCAATGAAACAAAGGAAAGCGTTCCAAATAAGGCGTACAGAATATTAAAGAAAATATTTAGATACGCGTACTTTTTATAAGGAATTATATAGTGAGATAGTTTTTTTATGTATTCCATCTAATTCAAATTCATTTCTTGAACGATGCGCTCAATTTTGGCATCGAGTTGTGTTTCTACCTGTGCGAAATTTTCTTTTTGGTCTAAAGGAAGATTGACACTAAAGTAGAATTTAATTTTCGGTTCTGTTCCGCTCGGACGTGCTGCAATTTTAGTGCCATCTGCCGTGTAATAAATCAAAACATTTGATTTCGGAATGTCAATAGTACTTGTAGAACCGTCTTCCATATTGGTCATTACTGAAGTCTGATAGTCCTCAATCTTAACCACTTTGGAACCGTCAATAGTTGTCAATGGATTTTCGCGTAAATCAATCATAGTTTGCTTGATTTCAGCGGCGCCATCAATTCCTTTCTTTACTAGTGAGATTAGTTTTTCTTTATAAAATCCGTGTGCCACATACATGTCAATCAACGAAGCATAAAACGAACTTCCATTGGCTTTTGCTTGTGTTGTAATTTCGCATGCCAATAATGTAGCTGTCACTGCATCTTTGTCACGTACAAAATCTCCTGTCATGAATCCGAAGCTTTCTTCGCCACCGCCAATGAATTCCATTTCTGGAAAATCTTTAATCATTTTGGCAATCCATTTAAAACCTGTCAAGCCAATTTTGCATTCTACGCCATACGCATTTCCGAGTGTCGTCATCATTGGTGTAGAAACAATCGTAGAACCGATAAATTGTTTTCCGTTGATTTTTCCAGCGTTTTTCCATTGTTGCAATAGGAAATCGGTCATCACAACCATGGTTTGATTTCCGTTGAGCAATATCATGTTTCCTTCCAAATCGCGCACGGCAATTCCCAAACGGTCACTATCAGGATCGGTTCCTATGACAATATCAGCATTTACTTTTTCAGCCAATTCCAACGCCATTTTTAAGGCTTCTGGTTCTTCAGGATTGGGTGATTCCACAGTAGGGAAGTCGCCGTCTGGTTTGGCTTGTTCTTCAACAATATGTACATTTTTATAACCTGCACGCTTCAATACTTCAGGAATCATTGTGATAGAAGTTCCATGTAATGAAGTAAATACAATAGTGACGTCGTCTTTATTAGCTGCCTTAAAATCTGCATTTTCAACACTTGCGTTGATAAATGCTTCGTCTACATTTGTATCAATGAATTCGATTAAATCTTCATTCGCGTCAAGCTTGACTTGCGAAAAATCGAGTTGATTAATTTCTGCAATAATTTCACCATCTTGCGGTGGCACAATTTGTCCGCCATCTGCCCAATACACTTTGTAACCGTTGTATTCTGGCGGATTGTGAGAGGCTGTCAAAACAATTCCACATTGACAATCTAAATACTTCACCGCAAAAGACAATTCTGGCGTAGGCCGTAAATCTGAAAATAAAAACACTTTAATTCCATTCGCAGAAAATACATCGGCTACGACTTTTGCAAGCGATTGACTATTGTGTCGGCAATCGTAGGCAATGGCAACTTTTAATGCTTGATTTGGATATACTTTTTTAAGGTAATTGCTGAGTCCTTGCGTATTTTTTCCTAACGTATATTTATTGATTCTATTAGTTCCAGGTCCCATGATACCGCGCATTCCACCAGTTCCGAATGCCAAATCGGTATAAAAACTTTCGGTAAGTTCTTTCGGATTTGAGTCTATCAATTGTTGCACTTTTGCTTGCGTTTCTGCATCGAAAACAGGAGTGAGCCAGGCAGTTGCTTTCTCCAAAATTTTAGCGTCAATCTTTGTCATTTGTAGGTGATTTTAAATCACAAAAATAATGAATTCATTTGGGTTTCTTTTTGATAGCTAGTATATTTTAGATAACTTTATGCTATTGCTATGATAGATATGAAAGAAACTACCCTAAAACTCTTTTGCATTCTTCTGTTTATTTCTATGTCAGCAAACGCACAACGAGAAGCCGCTAATTGGTTTTTTGGAGTGAATGCTGGACTTGATTTTAACACAGGAATTCCCGTCAGCGTTGATACAGGACAGACAAACACGCTAGAAGGTTGTTCTGCAATATCTGATGCTGATGGAAATTTACTATTCTATACGGATGGTGTGACGGTGTGGAATCAATTGCATCAAATGATGCCAAATGGAACGGATTTGGCAGGAAGCTTATCCAGTACACAATCGTGTATTATTGTTCCGAATCCTAGCAATGCAAATTTATTTTACATTTTTACAACCGATGTGGTGGATGCGTATAATGGCACGAATCAAGGACCGAGCAATGGTTTTAATTATTCGATTGTTGATATGACGCTCGCTGGCGGATTGGGCGATGTCACGACTAAAAATGTGAATTTACTCGTAAATGGTTCCGAAAAAGTATCTGCAACACTGAGTACCGACGGAAATTTTTGGGTTGTGACACATAGAAACAATCAATTTTTTTCATTTAAAGTTACGGCAGCAGGTGTAAATACCATTCCAATTGTATCAAATACGTCCACGTCAATTCCAGATTTTAACAATATCAGAGGAAATATGAAAATATCTCCGAATGGTCAAAAATTAGCCATTGCACATACTTTATTTGAGCCAGTGCAATCAGGTTCTTTGTATTTATACGATTTTGATAGTACGACAGGTTTCGTGAGCAATCCATCGTTTTTGGGGGATGAAATTACGTTTTACGGGGTAGAGTTTTCTTCAAATTCTACACGTTTATATGCTACAGGAAAGTTTTTTGAAAGTGAATCTATCAGTAATATACAAGTGCAACAATACGACGTAACAGCGGCTGATGTTGCCAATACAAAATTCATTGTTTTTGATTATCCTGCGGCGCAAATCACGCCATCATTATCTGGAAGTTTGCAATTAGGTTTGGATAAACGAATCTATCACGCGTTGCCGTCTTCTAAATTATCAACGATTAATTCGCCCAATTTACTTGGAAATGCTTGCGATTTTGACTTTGAAAGTGTGGATTTGGGAATGAATTTTTCTCGTTTCGGTTTGCCTGCAGCAGTGCAATCATTCTACGAAAGTATTGCTACGATTGAAAATTTTTGTTTAGGTGACCAAACAACATTTACCGTCATTTCTCAAAACAATGTCATTGGAGTGAATTGGAATTTTGGCGATCCAGCTTCTGGAAGTGCCAATACTGCCAATGAAATTTCGACCTCGCATGTATTTTCCAACGCAGGAACATTTACTGTTACGGCAGAAGTTTCGTTTTCCGATGCTCCCAATCAAATTTTTACAGAAATTGTAGTCATTCAAGAAGTACCGAATATAGCGCCGTTGTTCACCATACAACAGTGCGATGTGGATGAAAATGATTCAGATGGTTTGTCAATTTTCAATCTACAAGAAGCAATCTCAGTTATAGAAGAAGATAACGGAGACGACAATATTGACGTGTTATTTTTTGAAAGCATTACAGACGCACAATTGAATGAGAATAACATTGCGAACGAATTTTATGCCAATAGCGTAAACAATCAAATTTTGTATGCGCGTGTGTTTTCGTATATAGACTGTTTCACCATTACACAAGTGCGATTGAATGTTAGCTCAGGAAGTAATCTCGGTGTGTATGATACAATTGATGTGTGCGAAGTTGACGAAACCAATATTTCCATCTCACAAATAGAAAACATCTTGCAAGAAGACTTTCCTAATGCGCTTATTAGTATTTACAGTACACGAGATGATGCGTTATTGTTAGAAAATCAACTAACCGATTTTTCTTTTGTAGATGTCAATCTTACGGACGAATTGTTTTTTAGAGTGTCTTACGGAAGCAATTGCGGATTCATTGGAAGCGTTCAATTAAACATAGTTTCGCAACCTACGGTAGAAGATCAACAAGCGTTTTTATGTGGACAAATTGGCGCTGCGGTAGAATTGTCATTTGACGAATCTTTTTCAAGCTATGTATGGTCTACCAATGAAACTACGCCTTCCATCATGGTCACAGAAACTGGAACGTATACTGTAGTTGTTACCAATAGTGCAGGTTGTGAAAAAGAAGTAAATTACACAGTGGTAGAAGAGCCGCCGATAGTTATTGACGAAATAGCGGTGCAAGATTTTCAAGATGTCAATACGATTACTATCGTGCTAACACCAGATACTGATATGGAAGCTGTAAGTTATTCTATCAATGGCGGAAATACCTTTGTGCCCTCAAATGAGTTTGTAAATATGTATCCAGGCGTGTACGATGTGGTGGTTCGTCGTGGCGAATGTGATGCTGCTGCGGAAACAATTTTGGTGGGCGGATTTCCAAAATTCTTCACACCAAATGGCGACAATACGAATGACACGTGGGAATTGATTAAAAAAGAATTCTATCCAAATGCCTTTATAGAGTTGTACGACCGTTATGGGAAAAATTTAGTCAATTTTAAAGCAGAGGGTTCTTGGGATGGGACCTATAGAGGAATGCCATTGCCTTCTGGCGATTATTGGTATAAACTCACCTTAGAAAGCGGAAGAGTAGTGACGGGAAATGTTACACTAAGACGTTAAATATTCTCTGTTTCACTAATTTTATAACGCTCCTTATCGCGTTTGCTTCGTAGAATGATTTCGCCTAAAAAACCAGCCAAGAAAAACTGTGTTCCAATAATCATGGTGGCCAACGAAATGTAAAACCAAGGATTTTCTGTAACTAAAATGGCTTTTAAACCATACGCAATTTTGTACAATTTCATCACACCAATATAAGCAGCAGAGGCGAGTCCGATAAAAAACATGAGTACGCCCAAAGCACCAAATAAATGCATTGGTCGTTTTCCGAATTTTGACAAAAACCAAATCGTAATCAAGTCTAAGAAGCCATTGATAAATCGCTCGTAGCCAAATTTTGTTTTCCCATATTTTCGCGCTTGGTGTTGTACCACTTTTTCGCCAATGTGTTGGAATCCTGCATTTTTAGCCAACACAGGAATGTATCTGTGCATTTCTCCGTATACATCTACATTCTTCACGACAATATTTTTATACGCCTTTAAACCGCAGTTAAAATCGTGTAGTTTCAATCCAGAGGTGCGTCTTGCTGCCCAATTGAACAATTTTGACGGAATATTCTTTGCAATGACAGAATCGTAGCGTTTCTTTTTCCAACCAGACACCAAATCAAAGTTTTTTTCTGTGATGAGTTTGTATAATTCAGGAATCTCGTCAGGACTGTCTTGCAAATCCGCATCCATCGTAATGACAACATCGCCCAAAGCTTCTTTAAAACCAGCGTGTAACGCTTGCGATTTTCCATAGTTTCGCAAAAAACGGATGCCTTTTACTTCGGAATGCTTCTGACTTAACTCATGAATGATGTTCCATGAATTATCCGTACTTCCATCATCAATAAACAAAATTTCATACGTGAACTTGTGTGTTTCCATCACGCGAAAAATCCACTCGTGTAGCTCTCGCAAGGATTCTTCTTCATTCAGTAAAGGGATGACTATGGAAATATTCATTACGCGTTGTTAGGATTGGTGAAAATCTTTGATTTAATGGCTAAAGATGCTAATAAAGAAAAGAAAAATCCACTTAATAAACTTTTAAATACGTTTTCGATAAAAATAGCGAATTTAAAATTGTCTTTCAGAAATGTGATGCTTTCTTGAATTTTTTCATCGGTAAAGTCACTGTTTTTGCGTAAATCTTGCTCTGCAACGACCGCGAGTTTGTCTACAAAATCCGTTTCAATATACGATGCGTGAATAATGATATACACCCAAAGCATCAAACTGCTCAAAAGAATGACACCAATACCTGTTTTTAAACCTTCACGAATTGAAAATGGTTCGCCGTTGCGACTCACCTTTACAATGGCTAAAATCATAAAAATTGCCATGACGGGAAACATTGCCAACGAATACACATTTTGTGGGTCTGTATGCACATTTAGCTTATATTGCAAAATGAAAGAAGCAATAAGAACAAAGCCTAGAGCGATTCCGAAATGAGCTGTTTTTGAAAACATGAACGCGGGTTTTTGTAGGACACAAATATAGAAATTCGAGCGTAGAAAATATCAAAAATAATTTTATTTTAATGTTGCACATTCAGAAATAATAGTTAAATTTGCACCTCGAAAAAAGAGAAAGTTATAAAAGATTATAAAGATGAAACAAGGTATACATCCAGAAAATTACAGAATGGTAGCTTTTAAAGATATGTCTAATGAAGATGTATTTCTTACGAAGTCTACAGTAGATACAAAAGAAACTATCGAAGTTGATGGTACTGAGTATCCATTATATAAATTAGAAATTTCAAGAACGTCACATCCATACTATACTGGTAAGTCTAAGTTAGTAGATACAGCAGGTCGTATTGATAAGTTCAAAAATAAATACGCGAAATTCAAGAAATAAGAATTTTGTCACTAACACACAAAATGTCTTTCAGGAAACTGAGAGACATTTTTTTTTGAAAAATTCTGACAATCACATATACAAACGCTAAGCTTTTTTTATTTTTACAAAAATTGACTAAACTATGAACTATATTCTCTTCGACGGAACTGTACGGAACGCATTATTGCCTTTTACCTTTACACGACCAGTAGCTGATATTAGAGTCGGAATTTTAACGATTCGTGAAAAGTGGGAAGCGCATTTGGGCGGAACCACCACCACGATTACGGAAGAATATTTATCTGAAAAATATCCGATGGTCGAATTGGAAGAAAACGTAATGATTAACGCGTCTTTTTTACCGAATGCCGAATTGGTAGCCATGATTCAAGGATTGACAGCCAAACAAGCAATTTTTTCAGGCGACGAAATCATTGCATTTCATACTACAGACCAACAAGATGAGGTTGATTTTGATACCTACGAGGTGATTTCGTATGAAGAAGACTGTTTGCGAATAGAGCATACGTGGGATATTTTTTCAAAAAATGCAGAAGCCATTCAGGCCGATTTTGAATTGATTACCAAAGACAGAACCTCGCAGCCAATTCCTGCAACGGTAAATGTAATATCGCCAGAAAATATTTTTATTGAAAAAGGAGCAAAGTTGAATTTCTGCACACTCAACGCAAGTTCGGGACCGATTTATATCGGAAAAAAAGCGGAAATCATGGAAGGTTGTGTTGTTCGAGGTGCTTTGGCAATGTGTGAACATTCCGTACTAAAACTTTCCGCTAAAATTTACGGCGCAACTACGTTAGGACCGTATTGTAAAGTTGGAGGTGAAGTCAACAATTCGGTATTAATGGGCTATTCCAACAAAGGTCACGATGGATTCTTAGGAAATTCCGTGTTAGGCGAGTGGTGCAATATTGGCGCTGACAGTAACAATTCCAACCTAAAAAATAATTATGCAGAAGTACGTTTGTGGAGTTATGAAACGGAAAACTTTGCAAAAACTGGTTTACAATTCTGCGGATTGATGATGGGCGATCACAGCAAATGTGGTATCAATACGATGTTCAATACAGGAACTGTTGTGGGTGTAAATGCGAATATATTCGGTTCAGGATTTCCAAGAAACTTTGTGCCAAGCTACAGTTGGGGCGGCGCGAGTGGATTTACAACGTATATGACTAAAAAAGCTTTTGAAGTCGCAAAAGTGGTCATGGCGAGAAGAAATGTGGAATTTACCGCTCAAGACGAAGCCATTTTGACACACGTTTTTGAAGACACTAAAAAATGGCGTAAAGATTCATAAATAATGATAGGAATTATAATTTTTATATTGATTGGTAGAAAATTTTATCAATTAGCTGCAAAATACAAACAAAAACTTGCTTGGATTTATTTCATTGTTGGTATTGCTTCATATTATGCAGGCGAAGTTTTAGCTGCTTTAGTCCTATTATTTTATGCAGAAGTTACAGGTGATTATGAGTCTATTGCTTCTTTATCAGATGCTATGTTAATTGTAATTTCAATTGCTACAGGAATTATTACTTGTTATGGAGCCTATCAATTACTCAAAAAGAAATGGCACAAAGAATATTTAGAAAAAGAACGGAACAAACCCAAAATTTCAGATATCGGAAAGTCAGAAGAGGAAATCGCTTCAAATTATAATTCCTTTTAATGATAACGCACAAAAAAACCGCTACAATTTGTAGCGGTTAATTCATATTCTATAATCAAATCTTTATCTTTTAGAAGTATAAGTGTTGATGCTACACTTGATATACAAACAAAAGGTAATATAAAGCTGTTGCTAAAAGGCAGCCGACAATCGAAAAAATAACAATTGTTTTTTGAAGCGATTGACGATTTTGTTTCTTCACGTTCTCTCGAATAGTACGCAACTGTATTTCAGAAATTTTAGGAAACGTACGGGTGTTTCTGTCATTTTTATAATACCGTCTGTCAGGATTGAAAGCGTCGCGTTTGTTACGTCTTTTTTTAGTTCTCCTGATATCGTCTAATACATAAAATCCAACTCCTTGTGACATAATCTTCTCCTTTTAAGTTCAACATATACTACATTAGTATGTAAGTTAAGAAAAATGTTACAGATATATATAATTTTTTTCTATTTAATGTGAAGATTCATATGAATATCAAATAAGAGAAACATGTTAAAACTTTCATGTTTCTTTAAAAACCTGAGTTCGATTAATCATCATCATTTTATCACTTATAATTAGCCAATAAATAACAGATTGTCATTTCGGAGCGCAGTCGAGAACAGCTAAGAAAGTCTATATTTCTATTGAATCTCGAGAGCTATGCTCGGTATCTACGATAATGCTCGATTTGACACTTTTGTAACTGTATGAAAATCATGATTATAAATCAAATTTTAAATCGAACTCAGGTTAAAAGAATTATCCAAACGTAAACAGTCTCCAAAATGCATCGGTAATTTCAACAACAAAAAGCAGGTAATAAGCAATGATGCCAAAAATTACCGAAAAAATGCTAAGTCTAATCAATAATTTTCGTCTATATTCTTTGCGTTGTTGCAGCATTTGCATTCTAATTTTTTGCCGCATCTGTGAAGTTATTTCAGGAAACGATTGCTGTATTCCATCATCTTTATAATACCGTTTTTTAGGATCGAATGCGTTGCGCTTCGCGCGTCTTTTCATCGTCCTTTTTAAGTCGTCAAATACATGAAATGCAGCTCCTGATCCTCCAAACATAACTAATCGGTTTAAAATTACACTTATAGTATTAGTGTAGATATTTAATTGAAAGTTACAAAAAAAGTATTGAAACAAGGTAAGTTACTCTTTTCGAACACGCTTCAATTCCAACAAATTCAACGCATTGATGCCTAAACCTTGCACATTGTTTTGCGTAAATCGCACCACTTGGTCATAATACAACGGAATTAACGGCGCTTCTGAAATGAGTAACGAGTCCATTTTGGTGTACAACTTTGCACGGTTTAAAGCATTGGTTTCTCGCAAAGCGGTTTCGTACCATGTATCAAACTGAGCGTTTTTGAAATGTGTGTAATTAGGACCGTTTGGCGTGAAGTTTTTACTGTAAAATAAGGATAAATAATTCTCTGCGTCTGGATAATCGGCAATCCAACTGGCTCTAAAAATCGGCAATTCTCCTTTCGAACGCAATTCGCGTAGGGTAGAAGCGGGAATGACATTGACACTCGCTTTGATATCAATTTTTTCAAGCTCGCGCTGAATGTATTCACAGAAATTCAAATACTGTCCGTTGGTTGTGATAGATACTTCTGGGTTGGAATTTCCTGTTTCTTTTATGTAGTTTTTGACCAATTCTTTGGCGCGTTCAGGTTGATAGGTAAAACCTTCAATATTGTCAAAACCAGGCAATCCTTTCGGGATAAAACCATGAATGGCAGGCGTTCCGATGCCGCTTCTCAAATACGTAATCATCTTTTTGCGGTCAAAACTGTAATTCATCGCTTTTCGCAACAAATGATGACTCGAAACATTGCTGCTGTCGCCAATATAAATTCCTAAATATTCGGTGTTTAAATACGGTCCAGAAATCAAGTTGATATCCGTTGTATATTTTTTTCGTAACTGTCCCGCAGCATTTAGAATTTCATCTTGATACGACGGATCGAGCGAATTTAAAAAGTCAATATTTCCTTGTACAAACTGCAAAAACTCACTTTGTTTATCAGGTAAAAAGGTAATCGCAACAGCTTCCAAATACGGCAGTTTATTTCCTTTATCATCTTTTTCAAAATAATTTGGATTTCGGCGTAAAACCAATTTTGTATTTTCTTCCCAAATCTTAAATTGAAAAGGTCCTGTACCAATCGGATTCGCTCTAAAATCATTGCCATAATGCTCAACAATTTCTTTAGGAACTACCGAACAATATTTCATCGTTAACAAGCTTAAAAATGCTGGAAATGGTTGTTTTAGTTGAATTTGGAACGTTGTCTTATCAATCGCTTTAAAATTTTGGACACTTTTAAAAATCCAACGACCACTTGAAGCTAATTTATCATCTAAAATGCGCCCGAAACTATATTCAAAATCGTGAGCCGTAACGATTCGTGTACTATCTTTTCCGAACAATTCATGTTTGTGAAACTGTACATCATCGCGCAATGTAAACGTATATGTTAGTGCATCTTCAGAAACGTTCCAAGACTTAGCAATGGCAGGAATGACGTTTAACTCATTGTCCATTTCCACCAAACCATTAAACAATTGATGAACTGCCCAAATATTGCGTTGATCTTTGGCGAAAGCAGGATCTAACGAAGTAATATTAGCATGTTCGTTATACCGAAAAACCAAGTGGTCTCTATTTTCAGATTGCTTTTGCTGACACGAAACAACTATCAAAATGATAACTAAAAAAGGTAGTTGCTTGAATATCAAGTGAAAATGTCGAAGGCTTAATTTTATCATCTAATGAATTAATTGTAAATTTGCGCGCTTTAGTATTGATTGTGAATACTAAAAAAAATAGCTTCTGTCAAATCGAGCGCAGTCGAGATTCTTTTTGAAAAGAGAATTATTTAAGAGTTCTCGACTGTGCTCGAACTGACAATAGGCATAATTAAACAAAACAAAATACATAACTACTTATTGTACTAAAATAGTTTAATTAGGCTCTAAAAGTACACAATAAAAAATACAAATCGCTGCCATTTTGGTAGAAAAGTACAGGAATGAACGAGAGAAAAAAAGTCGCTTTTTATACATTAGGTTGCAAACTGAATTTTTCAGAAACCTCCACCATTGCACGAAGTTTTCAAGAGGAAGGATTTGAGAAAGTTGATTTTTCAGAATATGCAGATATGTATGTGATTAATACATGTAGCGTCACAGAAAATGCCGATAAACGCTTTAAAACGATTGTAAAACAGGCGCAAAAGGCAAATCCGGATGCGTTTGTGGCGGCTGTGGGTTGTTATGCGCAATTAAAACCTGAAGAATTAGCAGCAGTTGATGGTGTGGATTTGGTGTTGGGCGCGACGGAAAAATTCAACATTACCGATTATATCAACGACCTGACGAAAAATGATTTTGGAGAAGTGCATTCCTGCGAAATTGAAGATGCTGATTTTTATGTGGGAAGCTATTCTATTGGCGATCGCACACGCGCATTTCTAAAAGTGCAAGATGGCTGTGATTATAAATGTACCTATTGCACCATTCCGCTCGCAAGAGGAATTTCTCGAAGTGATACATTGGAAAATGTGTTGAAAAACGCCAAAGAAATTTCGGAGCAAAACATTAAGGAAATCGTGTTGACAGGCGTGAATATTGGCGATTACGGAAAAGGCGAATTCGGAAATAAAAAACACGAGCATACCTTTTTAGAACTCGTACAAGCGTTGGATAAAGTTGACGGAATTGAGCGTTTGCGAATCTCTTCTATTGAACCGAATTTACTAAAAAACGAAACTATTGATTTCGTGTCTAAAAGCAACACATTTGTACCACATTTTCACATTCCGCTACAAAGTGGAAGCAATACGTTGTTGCGTTTGATGCGTCGTCGCTATATGCGCGAATTGTATGTAGATCGTGTAACGAAAATTAAAGAAGTCATGCCAGATGCCTGTATTGGCGTAGATGTCATTGTTGGATTTCCAGGTGAAACGGATGAAATTTTCTTGGAAACGTACAATTTTTTGACGGAATTGGATATTTCGTACTTACACGTATTTACGTATTCAGAACGAGAAAATACCATTGCTGCGGAAATGGATGGCGTAGTTCTGCAAAACGTTCGAAAAAAGCGTAGTAAAATGCTACGTGGCTTATCTGTAAAAAAGCGAAGAGCGTTTTATGAAAGTCAAATCGGGAAGACGAAAACGGTATTGTTTGAAGGCGAAAATAAAGAAGGCTATATTCACGGCTTTACGGAAAATTACGTAAAAGTAAAAGCACCTTGGAATCCGGAGTTGGTTAATACTCTTCACGATGTCACGTTGACAAAAATTGACGACGACGGTATGGTTCGTTTTGAGTTTGTGGATGAGACGGTGGCGTTTAGTTAATATCATTTCACACACCGACAAATTTAAAATCTTATCGAAAGAATGGTACGATTCATGTAATTATGACATTGTAATCTAAAGTTATATGTATATTTAACTTTCTAAATGATAATAAATGAAAACAATTGTACTTTCTATATTGGTATTGACTTTGGTGAGTTGTGATGCTTCTACGAAAGAATTTGTAGGAAGCTCGTGGAAAGTCACGGAATTAAAAGTAAACGGAACAACAGTTTCGGTAACCAACGCGGTGATTTTAACGGTTACGAGTGAATCTGATTTTACACTTAAATTAGACGCGAATTCATGTTTTGGAACGTACACAATCACGGGAGAATCTAACATACAACTAGGCGAAATGGCATGTACAGAAATGTGTTGCGATTCAGAATTTTCTAGCGCTGTGGTGAGTGCGCTGCGAAAAGTTTCAAACATCAAACAGTACAAAAAAAGCGTGCAATTATTTTCAGACGACGTACAGATTACCTTTGAAAAAATAAAACCATTAGAGAAACCATCGAACATGACTTCCGAAAGAAAACAAGCATATACAAAAAGTGAAAAAATTCCAACGGAAGAAACTACGAATGTTGGAAAGTTTGAAAACCCGAATGCTACCAAAACTACGGATGCTGTTCAGCCAGAAGGCGATTATATCGAATTGTACAAATCACCATGCAAAGGAACTTGTGAAGAATTTACGATGAAATTTTACGAAGATGGAACGGTTCAGTATGTTGGAAAATACAATGCAAAAGTACAAGGAACGCATACTGTACAACTCGCGCAAAACAAATCGCAATCTATTTTTAAGGAGTTTGAGCAATCCAATTTTCAAGATTTCAAAGAATTGTACGATGAGCCTATGATTATGGATTTGCAAAATACGTATGTTACTTATAAAGGAAAGAAAGTTCACATTCGTTACAAAGTCAACGCGCCCAAAAAATTGCAGACATTGTTAGAAAAGTTGGAAGCGCAAGCCGATGAAGTATTGGAAACATTGAAGAAACAATAAGATATAAAAAAAGGGAATCGATTGATT
This sequence comes from Kordia periserrulae, assembly GCF_003054265.1. Classification (GTDB taxonomy): domain Bacteria; phylum Bacteroidota; class Bacteroidia; order Flavobacteriales; family Flavobacteriaceae; genus Kordia; species Kordia periserrulae. The sequence continues at coordinate 294,415 of NZ_QBKT01000002.1, forward strand.
CCCTTAACTTTTTCTTAGATTCGTACGCCTACAGGCAACAAATCTTTATACTCTTTGTGCTTTCGCAAAAAACTAGCTACACGTGGGCTAGTTGGTACGACTCTCAAGTTTCGCTCTTGAATACTATCGAGAACAGTTTTAATGAATGTGTTTTTAAACTCTACATCATCAAGCTCTTCAGGAACGATTAATTTTGTCAAAAAGATTTTACGCTCTTGCAGAGAATACTCAATTTTGGCAATTCCATGTTCCGTTTTGTATTCAAATTGGCGTAAAAATTCGTTATCATTGATAACCATTGTATCAGTCATAGCAGTATAAATTTTAAATTAATCTTTTCTTAAAAAAAATGTGGTGTATTTAGAAGAAATGTTGAATTAACTTTGCAAAGATACGAAATTTATAGTAGATTTCCGAGTTTTTAACGTTTCTATTTGCATGAGTGCTAGCAAAATACAAGTTTATTTTATGCCAGGAATGGCGGCTAATCCTTCTATTTTTAAACATATTACACTTCCTGAAGACGAATTTGAAGTACATTTTTTAACATGGTTTGTACCCGAAAAAGGAGAGACTTTATCAAATTACGCCTTGCGCATGACGCAAAAAATTCAACATGACAATGTGGTGTTAATTGGGGTTTCTTTTGGTGGAATTTTGGTGCAAGAAATGGCACGTCATATCAACGTAAAAAAGATTTTTGTGGTATCGAGTGTTAAAACCAAATACGAATTGCCACGACGCATGCGATTTGCCCGAGCAACGAAAATTTACAAACTCTTTCCCACGAGTTTGGTCAACAATATAGAGGTATTGCGCAAATTTGCTTTTGGCGATTTGGCGACTAAGCGTTTGGAATTGTATGAAGAATTTTTGTCTGTTCGTGATAAATACTATTTGGATTGGTCTATCGCGCAAATTGTCAATTGGAAGCAAGAGGAGCCTTTGCCAAATACCGTTCACATTCATGGCGAAAAAGATCGAGTTTTTCCTATCAAATACATTTCTGATTGCATTCCTGTCAAAGGTGGCACGCATATCATGATTTTGAACAAATTCAAATGGTTTAATGAAAATCTTCCACGATTCATCAAAGAATAGCGAAACTTTTCTTATTTTAACATTAAAAACTACAGATAGCTTCTTGGTTCTAAATCAGTTTGTTATTTTTGTAATCCCTATCCGACCATTTTACAAGTTCAACACCGTCAACGAAATTTGATTAACATCATAAAAAAACAATAATACCATGCGTACATTCAAAAACGGATTTGCCTTTTTAGGATTAATTTTTCTTGGAATTTTACTAATGAATGCTGTCACACAAGATGCAGCACTTTCGGATGAAAATCCTTCAAAAATGAACACATTTTCTTCAAAACCAGCTACCAATGATTTTAACGATTATAATGTATATGCTATAGACGTACCAGAAACCTTGGAGTTTGCCGGAGAAAAAGTGCCGTTGCACTTGCCAGATATCAAAGAGCGAATGGACAGAGAATTATTGGTAAATACCTATTGGCAATCGAATGGTTTGTTACTGTTTAAACGTGCCAACAAATATTTTCCAATCATTGAACCAATTTTAAAGCAATACGGAATTCCAGACGATTTTAAATATGTGGCGGTGATTGAAAGTGGTTTGCAAAATGTAACATCGCCAGCAGGCGCGAGAGGTTTTTGGCAAATTATGAAAGCGACAGGTCGCGAAAACGGTTTGGAAATCAACGATAATGTGGATGAACGTTATCATTTAGAAAAAGCGACGCATGTAGCGTGTAAATATTTATTGGAAGCTAAAGAGCGTTTTGGCAATTGGACTTCGGCAGCAGCAGCGTACAACGCAGGAAATGCGGGAATTGCCCGTCGTTTGGAAGATCAGCAAGTAGATTCGTATTATGATTTATTGTTAGGAGAAGAAACAGGACGTTATATCTTTCGTGTAATCGCTCTGAAAGAAATCTTTAGCAATGCTAAAAAATACGGTTTCAATTTCAATGAAAAACACTTGTACAAATATATTCCAACGTATGAAGTTGAGGTCGATACTGCGATTACCAACATTGCCAGCTTCGCAAAGAAATTTGACATCAACTATAAAATTTTAAAAATCCACAATCCGTGGTTGCGCGAAAACAAGTTGAACAACAGATCACGTAAATTATACAAAATCGCGATTCCAGAGAAAGGCTATTATGCTAAGTAATTTAGAATTCTGAATTTTCAATTTTGAATTAAAAAACACTAATATAAGTGTTTAGATTTTCTGACATTTTTTTAGACATTTATAAAGTTTAATTTTCGCGTGCTATAGTTTTTAATATATTGACATCATATTTTCTGAATAATTTTTTAACATTTCTTTTTAAATAATCATAGGGTTTAACTTTTATTTATGATTGCTAGTTGCTAGATGAAATTTTACTTATTAATAGATGTTTTTGAGTTTAAATAATTGGCAATCAATATTTTGAATACTATTTAGAGTGTGTCTTTTTTTTTAACTTTTATGTTCTCTTTTTTTACCTTACGTATTTTGAAGGAAAAACCGTAATATTTTGTAGCTTACTTTTAGTTATTTTGTATTGCTATGAAACGAAAAATCCTACTTATATTTCTATTAGGGGTAAATTTCTTGTACCCGAATGTGAAGCATAATCTTAATTCAGAATGTTTAAATTATTTTAAAGAACATTATACAGAAATGTTGAACGATGTTTCGGCAGTTTCTCTTGATACTACTTTAAAAAGAGCCGATAGGATTCTGAATTTTTTTGAGAAAGAACTAAGTTCAATTCATCATTTGTATTCAGATTCAAGCAAGATTTACGCGAAAACACTTTTATTTTTATTAAATATCTATGATGGAAAAAAAGAATATGATTCTGTCCAACATTATTATGAAAAAATTGAAAATAATCTCTTAGATCCTGAAGTATTGGGAAATGCAGCTTTGTATAAGGCAAATGAGAAATTATTTAAGAAAAAATATTTTGAATCTATTCGGTCATTGCAAAAGGCGTTGGATTATTTTAAAAGTATTCATGCAACTGACAAAGAGATTGTTACATACCTAAAACTTTCGAAAATATACAAAAAAATTAAAAGTACTGCTTTGTATAAAGAAGCAGATGCTGTTTTAATGAATCATTATTTACCCAAGCCAATTTCAGCTTTGTTAAAGAGTCAAATTTTAATAAATCATGCCTCTTATATTGCATTTATAGGTGATACTGATGCTGCTATTAATGTATTGAAAACACTTAACGTAGATGATTTTAATTCTGATGCGAGAATTTTAAAGGAATATTATACAGCATTCAAAAGATGCTATTTAAAAAGTAATCAAACGGATTCAGCTCGGGTTTATATTAATAAGATACGCGAATTGAAAAGCGTAGCACAACCAGAAGATAAAGCTATTGAAAATATATATTTAGCAATCATTGCGTTGAAAGAGCAAAACTATAAGCAGGCACTGCGCTATGTTGAGATTGCTCAAAATGATTCAGCTTTTACGTATGTAGCGCAATCTGAAGTACTCAAATTGCATAGAGTTGTGTATATGTCGCATAAAGCTTTGGGCAATTATAAAAAAGCTTTTAAAGCCTTGGAAAATTTTCATAGCATCAGAGATTCTATCAAGAGTTTTAATCTAAATTTAAATGCAGCTATTTTAAATTTTAAACTAAATCAGAATCGGAAAATAAAGGAATTGCATGAAATTAATGCTATGAACACAGTGAAAATGGAAGGCAATAAGAAGTTTTATATTTTTTCTACACTTCTTATCTCTGCTTCCGTGTTGATTCTTATCTTTTTAATTATTCTGCATAAGCGTAAAAAGAAACGACTCAAATTACAATATGAAAATGAAAAAATGAAAGAGGTTGCGGTAATTAAAAATAATTTTATTGAAAATTTATCACATGAAATTCGTACACCAATTACCATCACGCTCGGTTATTTACGCTTGATAACGAAAACAATGGATTATTCTAAAATTGTAGAGTATGCCAATTTGACAATTCGAAATAATGAACAAATTGTTACTATGCTAGATAATTTCCTGTCACTTTTAAAACAAGATAAAAACCCGATAGAAAGTAGAAAGACATCTAAAAAAATGGAGGTGTTTTTACGAGAAAGTACGTTTGCGTTTCAAGGAGTTGCAGAAATAAAAGGAGTGTATTTGTATTACAAGTCTAATATTAAGACAGACCAAGAAATAGAATTTCATTATGATGATTTGCATAAAATCATCAACAATATTATGTCTAATGCGCTCAAATATACAAGTCCTACCTATGGAATTTATGTGCATACATTTATAGATAAAAAAGGATTGAATATTATAGTGAAAGATGAGGGAATTGGTATTGATAAAAAGGAACAAAAATTAATTTTTAATCGTTTTTATCAAACTAAAAATAATTTAACAAATGGTGGTTTTGGTATTGGCTTATCACTTGTTTATGAGTTGGTTACAAAATTAAACGGAACTATTAAATTAGACAGTAAAAAAAATGTAGGAAGCGTATTTACAATTCAATTACCATTAACGGTTGAAAATACACTATTGTATATTGATGAAAAAAAACAAGAATATCAAAGCATTTCAAAACCAGAAATTACGATTCCGGATGAAAAAAACAATTTACCACAAGTCCTGATTGTAGATGATAATATTGAAATGATAGGTTATTTAAAAGATTTACTAGAGCCATCACTGACTTGCACTTTCGCTTTTGATGGCGCTCAAGCACTAGCTTTTGCTAAAAAGAAACAGTACGACTTAATTTTGACAGATTTGCGCATGCCGCTGCTAGATGGGTATCAGCTTAAAGCTGAATTACAGCAGCTTAAAAATTACGAAAACACACCATTTATTGTCATGACCTCTTCTGCAAAAGAGTATTTGGAACACAAAAAAGAAGAGTATGGAATTAATGATTACCTAATTAAACCTTTTGATAGTATTGAACTCCTTACAAGAATTAATTATCACTTAGAGAAAAATATTTATAAAAAGCAATTACAAAGTTTAGAAAATGAACTAATTACTTTTAACGGACCTCATGCTGAGTTTATGGAAAAAGTGAATGCAATTATTTTAGAAAATATAAACAAGAAAGAATTTACAATTCATAAACTTGCGAAACAATGTGGATATAGTCACAAACAATTCACGAAAATTGTACAAAATAAAACAGGAATGACACCTGTAAAAGTAATTCTAGAAGTTCGACTTCGTAAGGCTTATGAATTAATTGTTACCAAGCAATACCAATCTATTAATGAGGTATTATATGCGGTTGGACTCAACAGTCGATCGTACTTTAATAAAGTATTCCAAAAGCGATTTGGAGTAAAACCAGGAAAACTTATTAAAAAATTAAAAACTAAAGTAGTGGTTCAGTAATGTAATATATTTTACTCATCGCGTTACAAGATTGAAATACAATTTGGAATTGTTAATTCTATTTGATTGAAAGTATGAACGCTAATTTAAAAATTGTATCCTGATAAAAAATCGAATCATCTTTTCTTATCTGAATTATATAGCTTTTATATCTTAGAGCTCTTCCAGTGCTTCAAACACTGCGATTAATGCTCATGATGCTGTATAGGTAAAAGTAATAGCAGCGATTCATATTGAATTCTTTTAGATTGAACCTTTATTCAGAAGTAAAAGGGTATAATACAATTTAACTTTAAGATGGGACTATAGAAGCAAAACTGCTTTGGTAGCTAAGAACGTTGTGAGTGATTTGCATAGCCTTAGCTATGGAAAATTTTCACAAGCATTTTGATGCTAAAAGAACAAGCTTATACATTGCATTTTTTGGGTTGAATTTGTATAAGTTTTTACATTTAAGCAAACATATAGGTAGACTTTCTAAATATATTAAAAGTGTAGGTGTTAGTAAAGCTATTGACAATTCAATCGTAAAAAAATCAACTATGCATATATAAAAAAGCCAGTGAATTATACTTTCACTGACTTTTATTTTCTTTAAAATCATACGCTAACTACACGTTAGAGTGCTGACTTTTTAATTATGATAGAAGATATACCGTTCCACAAGTAGCGAATTCACCAGCAAGACCTGTAAATATGCATGAAGCGATATTTATAGCTTCTTGTCGAGTAATACGTAATGCAAATCGTAAACAAACTCTATTTTCAGCGGCTATTTCCTCTGGTAATTCAACAGTATTTGCTCCATCGGATAAAATTTCTAAAGCAATATCAATCAATCCACCTGCAGCCATACATGCGGCATACTTTTTTAAAGCCCAGCTACCTGCATTAATACCACAAACGGTAAAAACTCCTGAAGTACCACCAATCACACAAATTAAAGTATTTTTAATTTTGCTGGATCTTTTTGCCACGTCGTTTAAAACATCTCTACGTTCTTTTTTACTTAAATCGTAAAATTCAGGAAAACTAGCTTTTACATTTGCTACTTTTGCGTTAATTGCTTCCGTAGTTCTTTCATAATCAATATCGTATCCTGGTCCTTTTAAGTCAAGTTCTTCTTTGGTTGACTCAAGGATAGACAAGACAGCTAAATTGGCAACAACAGAAGCAACATCATCATCTGCCGCCATTTTATCAACTAATTCAGCTTTTTTTATTTTATTAGTAGTACAATTATCATAATTTGATGACGCAAAAGTGTTTAATGAAATTAAAAACACCAATGCGAATTTTATATTTTTTAAAATTTTCATTTTCGTAATTTTTTTAATTAATAATTATTCCTAGTCTACAACTTCTATTAGTACACATAAACGGATACTACATTTGTCCAATTTGCTACACTAAAATCAATTTCTTCACCAGGTGAAAGATTGTCAAAAAATACTGCAGTCCCAGTATAGTCAGCTCCAGTGGTTAATAATGCACCTTTACTTGCTAAACCATGGTTAACCATAGTAATTTCTGTAGTTTCTGGTAGACCTAAATATAAACTAGCATTTGTGGTTGGAGCCAAAAGAACTTCTGACTCAAGGTCTAAAACACCATATACACCAACCAATCCTCCAGTCGGTGTTGTTTGGTTTACTTGGGTTTTTACATAGTATTTTTCACCATAAATGTTACCACGCATGTGAATCGCTAAATCATCAGCATGATTTTCTAATAAATGTGGATCATCTAATACTTTTTCTTGAACAGGATTTGCTCTTGCATTATCTATAAATCTTTCTATTCTTTTTCGAGCAGTAGCCAAATCTTCCATTTGCTGAATACCCGTTGGAGTTGCCTTCTTAGCAGCTTTGATAATATCTTTAATCTTTGTAAAATCAGTATTTGATTTTTGAAGAGTAGTTTCGGAAGTATATACTTTTACAGTATTTCCACTGTAAATAACATACTTGTGATTTTCATCAATTGCATATTCTCCTTCTTGTAATTTTCCATCTAAATAAAATGCTGCCTTAGCATCTGGATTAACTGTTTCGAACAAACTTTGATCTTCAGGATTTAAAGATTGTTCAGATTCTTTTGAGCAACTTATAATTGTAATTATAAGTAACATCAATACATAAACTTTTTTCATAACATGTATTTAATTTATTAATAATTTGGTTAAGTTCTTTTGACGTCTTAGAACTATGCTAAATAACTAAAAATTAATAAGTTGTACCGTCTTTTTTTGAACGGAAATGTTCTTGCTATTTTAAAAAGTAGACTTTTTTTATACCTCTTTCTTCTATTTTTAGAAAATTGAAAATTATTTTAAAAAGAGGAATGAAAATGTCTATTTTTTTAGATTAAACAGAGCAAAAAAATCTAATAGAGTTTGAAAGAGTGTTTGGAAAAAAGATTAGAGGAAAATGTTTTGGTATCATCGTCACCTTTAATAGCTTTCACTTTAAATTTAGAAATTCCTTTTTTTGTTTAAGAGCCAAGAGCCAAGACGAATTGACAAATCAACGAACAACAAACAACAAACAACAAACAACAAACAACTAGCAACTAAAATTGCCAAATCCATAAAAAATTCGTTCTTTTGAGTGTTACCAACAGATTCCTTCGTGAATCACCATTATTTCTTACTTGAGTTTACAAAATAACATACTACAAACCATTCATCACTTGCGAACTTCTGGGCAATTTGTGTTATACACAAACAAACCAAAAGTGAGTCAAAGTGAATTGAACGATTTAGCCGATTTTTTACAGCAAGAATACGAAAACGAATCGCTCAACTATCCGTTTGAAGCACCAGTATTTCACAAAGAAGCGGCTGTTTGGGCAGCAAAAACAATCTATTATGCAGCGCAGTTTTTAGCACATCGTTTGGAAGAACCGAAAGACTTGCAACAATTTTTTGCAGATTTTACAGAAGAAATCTCGCCGTCAGTCATACTTTCTGCGGATATTTCACTGCGTTTCTTGCCGTTTATCATCAAGGAATTGGAGTATATTGACTTTGACGATTGGCTGGTAAAATTACTCAAAAAACAACTGCAAAACTTTTCATATTCGACGATCGGACACGATTTAGAACTAGAAATTCAAGAAGAACAACTCGCAAAACTCTTCCAAAACGATTGTTTCCGAACATTATATATTGACAGAGTCATCGCACAAAAAGACATCAGTCTAGCAACACAAAAAATCATTCAAAAAAACGTCGCTATCCAATTGGGTGAACACGCACAACACTTTTGGAGAGCCTTTGCCATACAAGCAACAGCATTATGAACGAAACACAAAAAATACGAACCATTCTCAACGAAATCAAAAATGTATTTGTCGGAAAAGATGAGGTCATTGACTTATTGGGAATTGGTTTATTAGCCAGAGAAAATGTATTCCTATTAGGACCTCCAGGCACAGCAAAAAGTGCCATTGTAAAGCAATTGTCAAGTCACGTAATTGGCGGAATTAACTTTGATTATTTGCTAACGCGATTCACGGAGCCGAACGAAATATTTGGACCATTAGACATTCGTTTGCTAAAAGAAGGTGAACTTAAAACGAATACGGACGGCATGCTTCCAGAAGCGTCTTTGGTGTTTTTAGATGAAATATTCAATGCGAATTCGGCAATCTTAAATAGTTTGTTGATGGCGTTGAACGAAAAAATATTTCGTCGTGGAAAAGAAACTAAAAATTTACCAGCTTTGATGTTTATCAGTGCGAGTAACCAATTGCCAGAAGATGAAGCGTTGGCAGCATTGCTTGATCGTTTCTTAATTCGCTTAAAAGTAGACAATGTAAAACCCGATTTACTAGAGGAAGTACTGCAAGCGGGTTGGAAATTGGAACGAAAAGAAAAATCGGCGCAAACACAAATCTCGCCAGCAGAAATCAAAGACTTGCAGGAAAAAGTAAAAAACGTGAATCTTTCACCTATCCGAAGTTCGTATATTGAATTGATTCACAGTTTGCGAAACACAGGCATCGAAGTCTCTGACCGACGTGCGGTAAAAATGCAGAATTTAGTTGCGGCAAGTGCGATGTTGTGCGATAGAGAAGAAGCCATTGTATCCGATTTGTGGGTGTTGAAATATATCTGGAGTACGGAAGAACAAATAGAAACCTTGCAAGCCACCGTCAATGCACTGATTGAAAAAGAAGTGACGGAAGAAAGCGTGCATCCGCAAGCATTTTTTAACAAAGCGCCCAATCCGGAAGAATTGATGAATGAAGTATCGCATCTCAAAGAAAAATTTTCTAACGAAGACATTTCATTACAAGAATTAAACGTCATCAAAGACAAATTGCGCTATCTGCAAAACCGAACAGATTGGGTAAAAGAACAACAGAAAAAACAATACATTCATACGGAAATTGATCAATTGTGGAAAGACATCTTACACAAGGAGTAACCGAATATTGGTTGCGATTGCCCTCAAAATATAAAGAAAAATTAGCGCAAATTCGTGTGTGGAAATCGCTGCGAATTGCGACTGATGGCGATGACATTTGGGTGCGCGGAATTCCTCCGAGTCAACTCCACAGTGAAGAAATTCGAAGCATTCCATTTAAAAAAATATACTTTCAACGTGAAAATGCCTTGTTTTTGTTAGATGGAAATCTACCCGAAGAGCGTTTAAAAACTTCGCTACTTTGGTCGCCAATTGACAAAGCATTGCCTGTAGAAACGCCAACGTATAATTTTAACTATTTCGGCATTCAAGAAACGATAAATTTTCGTATTGTGCCATCAACAGTGGAAAGAGAAGCGGCAGCGCAACTCATTTCATTAGCTACGTTGGACGCGGCGATTCCAAAAATGCCAGCAGTTCGGTTGCAACCATTGCAATGGATACTCATTGAAAATCAAGCCTTACTCATCGGTTTGCCATTGCTTGCCTTACCGGGAAAAGTCTTTTGGCAAACAGAAAACTTCTTACTACCCACAGGCTACGATTTTGAATATCCTGAATTGCGGACCTATTTCCGTCAAAAAATCAATCAGCATGGTAAAAGCATCATCGTGATGCAAACCAACAACACCTATTTTAAAATCTCAAAAGAAGACTTGCAAAAACTCACAATCAGCGGATACCGATTGTCACGATAACTCATGAATACAACACACGCTAAGGCAACATATTACTTTCAATCCTACCATGACTATTTTTGGGAATGGGAAGTGGATCACATGTTTCAAGGAAGCTATAATTGTATCAGTATTCCTCAGGGAATGACTATTGTGTATAAAGAGCCTGTTGTGGAAGTTTTACAATTACTTTCAGAAACAGGATTGCCGCCTTTTGGAGCGTTGGTGTTGGTGTTTTTGGCAACCAATTCTGGAGAAGTGGATTCGGCAATCAAAGAAATATTTGCAGAAACTTTAGAAAAGCACACAAACTTTCCTACGGTTGGTCATATTGATTTTGCTGCGGCAGAATCGTTTCTCAAAACCTTACGCATACTGCCAGAAGCGTATAAAAAAGGACAAAAACGAGTAGACTTATTGGTGTTTTTGTTTGAAATGGCAAATCACAGTCTATCGCCAAAATACTCAGATGAAATTCTTGATTTTATTCAGAACCAAAGCGATGAACTTCATGTATGTAGTGTAAAACAAGAAATTACAGTAGCGACATTGAGTAAAGACATCAATGCATTGGCGCTGTTGCACAAACGCTATCCAACGGTAGAAGCCTTGGTACAAGCATGGTTGAAAATTGAAGAAGTGCCTGTGGATCCTGAAGATGCAGAAATTGAGCATATAAGTCAAAACCCAGATATCATTCAGCAATTGATAGAAGACCCAAAAACCTTTTTTATGGGAAGTCTTGTCAAGCGATTATGGTCTGGAATTCAATTGCCAATGCATTATTCGCATCCTGGGGAAATGCCTTTGGGCGGAATATCGGATATTACCAACAAAGGAAAATTCGACAATATTTTAATGTCCGAATTCGCGAATGATGATTTAATCTTTCTACATCGAATCGCTAATAAAGAAGCTTTATTCATTCGCCGAGAAACCACACCCGAAGAAGATTTGCGCACACGTATATTTTTAATTGACACCACGATTAAAAACTGGGGAACGCCCAAAATACTATCGTTTGCAACTGCTTTTTCATTTATTCATCACCCTAAAAATAACATGTACTTTCAACCGTATGCATTGGGTGAAACCTATCAGCAACTGCATTTTGATACCAAAGAAAATGTCAGTACAGGATTGCAACTAGCATCTCCAAAATTAGACGCCGCAGAAGCGATTGAAAAATTCATCGATGAATGTGAAGAGGAAAATATCGAAATCACGCTGTTTACAGTAGCAAAAACGCTTACACATCATAACATTCGACGTATTTTCAATTTGCATCATAAAAAGTTTGGTGGTGTTATTACCTCTGACAGTCAGGGAAATATTGATGTTTATAAACTGAAAAACGGTACGCGAAGTCTGTCCAAACACATTCAACTGCCATTAGCAGAACTTTGGGCACATCCGCCAAAGCGAAAAACTTCCGATAAAGAAGTATATACAATGGCTAAAGACGTAATCAATTATCCTTTGTTATACGGATTTCCTACACGTATTGGAATTAATTTTACAGATGAACACAGTGCGTATTTGCTTCAAAAAAATGGCGATTTGTTTCGAACAGAAGATCGAAACAAAGGTTTTCAAATGGTTGACTGTGGTTTCCGATTTGTAACAGGAATCAGTCAACAAAAGTTTGGTGTTATGTTTCAAGGTGAGTTGCTTATTTTGTATTGGAACGCAAACAATCACATGGTTTTTAAAACACAACATCATACGTATAGTTACAAGTTTGATCTTTCTAAATATAAAAACAAGGTTTTTACACATCTAATAGTGCATGAAGAAGAAGTGTATTTGGTGACGAAAAACTATTACAGTTCGCCGCCTGTATTTACGTATTTTGATATTTATGAGCAGCGATATACACCAATTGAAAATCCTTCCAAAGCCTTAGAAGCAAGCTATAAAGCATATTTAAAAAACGAAGTTCGCTACTTTGAAGGTTCTGTATTTACGAAGATAAAATCCATAACATTTACGGATGATTTGGAACTTGTATTTAACTTTAAACATCGTCTTGACATTGTGACCTCTATTGGTTATTTTGATTTGTTGGATGAAGAAGAAGAAATGTACTTAGAAGACCAAGCAACGGTCTATTTTCGCCATCGAAATCAAAAAGTATCACTTGGAGGTGGAAGCGAGATTGAAATTGATAAAAACGGAATACTTATCTTTAGAAGTGGAAATCCTGACATTCCAACGTTTTATGTAGCATCATATATCGGAATTAACATTGCCCTTGCAACAGATGAAGAATTTGCAGGCGCTGACTATTTTTTACCAAGTAATTCCATGCTGAGAAAAATAGAAATTCACGAATTCGACATTAAATATGTAGAACCTTTTATAAGTCATATTCTTGATACATGGAGTTAGCATTGCTACATACCGATGACCATCAATATCCACGCTGTGGTATTTTTATCAAGCATGCTTCTCCAAAAGTGTGGTTGGAAGAAATCACGCGTATGCAGTTAAAATTGTCAGAATGTACCCTGTATCCATGTCCCGCTTTGGAAGCAAATAGTATTTCAGGCGTGTTGGTGATTTTTAAATCGGCACAACAAAAAATTGACATTCAGCGTAATATGTGTGTCTTAAAAGCGCATACAGGTTTTTATATTCCAGAGTTTACGCGACTCAACATGTCGCTTACGCCAGATGAGTTTACGAAAATCACGCAAGGAAAACCGCACTTTTTTCATCACGAATTTGGTTTGATAGAACTCACCGAAGAAGTTCGCTGGGAAACCTTGTTGCAATTTCCAGAAGAAGCATTTCCTGCCATAGAAAAACCCGCAAAAGGCGTACAGATTCCGATGAACGTTACGGCGTTTAGTGTTGAAATTGAAGAAGCAGAAACGGAAAAAGAACTTGAAAACTCCTTAGGAAACGAAAAGGTAAATACGAAAGACTTGCCTTTTGATATGAAAAAGGTGTTGGAAGGAAACAACAAAGAAGTTGAAAAATATTTAAAATACATAGAAAAAAATCCTGATGCTGCACTAAAAATGGCAGTTCCGTTAGACATGTTAGGAACGTCACGCGGAAAAGCATTTGCGCAATACCGATTTAAAAGTAACTTTTTTGAGTCTTTTGGATTTGGAAATGCTTCTGAACAGACAAAAACAGGTATTAAAACGGTTTTTGGTATTTTGGCTATTATTGCCATCTTTTGGTTGGGTTTGCTTGTGGTAGATACATATAAACAGAATCAAGTTGTGGTGAAGCCAGGTACTGGTACGGTTACCATAAGTCCAAAAATTGACCAAGAGAAGCTAACAGCGGAAGAAAAAAAGATACTATCCTTAGATCAAAAGTATTTGGATAGTATTCAAAAAGAATCTGAAAGTGGCTCAGCTGACGGTTCTAACGGAAATTTAAAAACGAGTGAAAAGCCTAAAGATGCTACGCTTAAAAATACTTTGCTGACGATCATATACATTCTCGTAGTCGGAATCATCATACTTTTCATCATTCAATGGACGCGAAAACGTTCCAAAAAGAAAGTCGAACAAAATAACAATTCTTCATGGATGAATTTACCCGAAGAAAGCAGCTTCTTTTCATTTGACGAGGAAGAAAAAGAAGAAAATAAGTATAATGGTTTTAGCTTTTATTTTGGCGGAAATGAATTGTCGCTAATAAGCAAAACAATCATAATTTTAATGATTCTTGCTGTGGTAGCATATTTGTTATATCCTATGATTGCCAACAAAAACACGAAAACCATATTTATCATTATCGCTATCGGATTTATCATTCGCATGCTATACGATTTGCTAAATAAAAACAAACTTTATTCTGATGACTAATCAAAGAAAAAGCAATTTCGAATCAAAATTGTTTTCCTTCATCTTTCTGGTGTTGGTGATGAAATTGATATACCTTATTGTGACTTCTATCATCGCGGGCGATTTCCCTAGTTTTTTGGTAGAACTCATTGTGTTGGCATTGGTGGTATTTGCGGTCATTTACTTGATACATAAACTTTTTGGAGAAGAAGATGAAGGGAGAAGTCGCTACGGGCAAACGTCTACTATTGGCGAAGAACAATTTAACGCATTGCGCAATCATTATGAAAAACTCACCAACAATTTCATCGAGAAAAAGCAATATAAAAAAGCAGCGTACATTCAGCTAAAATTACTACAAAACCCATACAGAGCTGCTAGTATTTTAAAAGATGGTCATTTGTACAATGAAGCGGCTTTGGTGTATTTAAAAAAGTGTTTTCACAAAGAAAATGCTGCCGAATGTTATGAATTGGCGCGCTCGTATTCGAAATCTATCAAGTTGTATACAGAATTGAATCAGCATGAAAAAGTAGGCGATTTGTACCAAAAAATAAACGATTCCGAAAAAGCAACACATCATTATCAAATTGTAGTGGATGACTATGTAGAGCGAAATCAATATGTAAAAGCGTCATTGTTATATCGCAAAAAAATGAACAACATTCCTGCCGCGAATGAGTTGTTATTAAAAGGTTGGTCACTAAATAAAGACGCGGTCAACTGTGCGAATAATTACTTTGCCAATTTCAAAGACCAAGCAGCGCTCCAAAAGGAAATTCACCAATTCAAAGCCGCAAGAACACACGAAGGAAACGAGCGTCAATTTTTAGAAGTACTCACACACGAATACAAAAAAGACATTGCGCCGAAAGAAGACATTCAGGAAATGGCGTATGAATTAATCTCAAAAAACCATCAAAAATACGGAATGTTATCGCTATTAAATTGCTTTGTTACAGACGATTCGCAATTGCAAAAAGACATATTGCGACATAAAACGAAAAAATAGCAAGACATTACAATTGCTTTTCTATAATAGCTACAATTCTATTATACATCACTTCCGATAAATTCCAGTTATAACCTCTAAAATCGGTTGTATTTATAAATTGAATCACGACTGTATCAATATCTGGATGATAATGCGCAATACTTTGATAGCCAGGCATTAAACCTGTGTGATTGTACACATAAATGGAAGCGTAAATTTTGCGTTCTTCTTTATTAAAAATACTGCCATCATTAAGCGCACGTAGAAACGTTCCGACATCTTCTGCAGAGGCAACCATGGCACCATAATCGGTTGTTTTCAAATCTTCTTCCACGCCAACATGGTAACCGCTCATCAAATTTTTCATGTCAATTTCATGAATAGAACCGTAGGTATTATAAAGTCCAAGCGGCGTTAAAAATGTGTCTTTCATGTACTGAAACTTGTGGTTGCCAGTAACTTTTTGAATCAATTCGGAAATCAAAATATAATTTGTGTTGGAGTAGGCATACGAAGTGTCAGGCGCGAAATCTGCAGGCAAATCGAAAATTCGTTCCAAGGCTTCTTCACTACTATTTGGCGGATTTCCCCAAAAATTAGGTGTATCGGTCACGTTCGGAATGCCGCTTCGATGCTGTACGAGCATTCGCAGCGTAATTTTATCCGCATTGGCAATTCGATTTGTATACTCAGGAAAATACATAGCCAGTGTTCCGTCTAACGATACTCGTTTACTGCTCACTAATTTGGTAATGGCAACGGCGTCGTACAACTTGCTAATACTCGCAATTTTGAACAGCGCATCTGGTCTTGCGGGAATCTTTTCTTTACTATCATGCCAGCCAGCAGTATACCAAACAGGTGCTTTTCCTTTTGTGTATACATACACAATAATTCCGTCAAAACCATAATCGGCAACCTTATCTACTTGCGCTTGTACTGTTTTGGGAAGTGGTTGTATCCATGCTGTTACAATAGGCCACGGAACAAACCACAAGGAAATAAAAGTTCCAGTCAAAAGAAGAATCCGTATGATGTGTATTTTTTTAAATTTCATGATTAGGTGTTCGTTTTTTGATGTGATGTAAAATTAAACGTAAAAAATAACAGACGACTCATGTTCTCTTGAAAACTTACGAAGCTTCTTCTTTTGTGATGGAAAGTGCGTTCTTGTTCTTTTTCTGAAACAAAGGAAAATTCCAGCGCAAGCCAAAAAATGGTCTTAAAAAAGGAATTCTTCTAATGATAAGTTCATAAATTAGAAAACATCCCACAAAAGTAAGTACTGTAATGATGACAAAAGCGACCATTGCGGGCAAATGATACGGCAACACAACATACGCAGCCAAATACAATACAATCATGTGAATAATATACACAGGATATGCGGCGTTGCTCAAATACGATAACGTTTTGCTAGGTTTGTTGAGATATCTGTTGCAAAAACCAAAGACAGCAAAAATCCAACAATTGGATTCGATAACGGTCAAATAGCCTGGAGCTTCTGTAGCGTATACGACAAATCGCATGGTAAACAAAACCGCCGCGATTCCTGCATACAAAAAGCGCCACTTTCGTACGTTTTTCCAAAACGATTTCCCAGCATACATGTTTAAAAACCCAAAGAAGAACGCCAACAATCCTAAAAAGAATCCGTGCCATGTTTCTGCATACATCGCAAACGGTTTTGGTCGTAAAATCGATACTTCTGCTATAAAAAAGAGGTTTATCGACAACAGTCCTAAAGGCGTTTTGAACAATTTCTCAAACCACTTTTTTAAAGAAGAATCTTGTCGTTTTTTTAGCCATAAAAATACAGGCAACAATAGTACAACATAACAGAAAATATTCCCCAAAAACCATAAATGTCCAAAGTGCGGATAATAATCCAACGCCATTTTGTAATATTTCTGAAATACAAATATATGTAGCGGCGTGATGGCAATCATTCCAAACACAAAAGGTACTAAAATGCGTTGGGTACGTTCGGCAAGCAGTTGCCACCAATTTCGTTTTTGCATCGCAAAATACAATCCCATGCCCGACACATAAAACAAAATCGGAATGCGCCATACGTTCAACATCGTCATTGGTTTCCATAACCCTTCCGAAAGTTCATCGCTTCGTATAAAAGCAATAAACATCGCCCACGGTTGAAAAATAATGGCAATATGATAGATAAGTAACAAGCCAATTGCAATGACGCGAAGCCAATCTATATCGTATCTTCTAGTAGTTTTCATGGTGTAATTTTTAGTGAATTAAAAAAAGTAATCTTATCCTTTTCCGCAGTGTAGCAGCAATTTTATTGCAACATCTCCGCCACAACAGGACGCGCTTTTTCCACTGCTTCTAAATCGAGTGTAAAACCTAATGGTTGTAGTTGTGCCAATAACATTTCATAAATTGGTTTTACTTGTGCAAAATCGCCTAAAACCGTTTCTCTTGGTGTCATTCCGTAACTATTTTTCAGGGTTTTATCTGCGCCTGCATCTACTAAAAGTTGTACCATTTCAATACGCCCAAAAAATGCTGCGGTATGCAATGCTGTGGAACCGTCGTTATTTTTAAGTGATACATCTACTTTGGCGTTGATTAATGCTTTGGCAATGTCGATTTTGTTAAACGTAACTGCGGTAATTAGTGGAGTAGAACCACTCATTGGTTCTTTCACATTCAAATCGCTTCCTGCTTTGATATGTTGTTGAACCGCTTCTAAATTTCCCGAAAGAACTGCAGTGTGAATGTCAACCGTTGGTGCTTTTACCTTGGATGTTTGATTGCTTTTAGAACCATTTTCCTGTGCGCAAGAAGTTAAGCTTATACTAATGGCTACAATCATAATAAAGATGAATTTTGTAAAGAATACGTGTGATGTTTTCATGATACAATGTGTTAAAAGTTCGTGTTTTGATTTTTGTTGTTACAAAGATGTATCAAATCGTGACGCATCAATAAACACGCATGATTCAAGAACTATCAAGTTTGAAGAATGGTTGTAACTTATGATGCAATAGTATCAATTATGACGCAAAACGGAATTTCATCACACAAAATCAACACGTAAAACAGGGAAGTTTCTATAAAATGTATATATTCGTTTCGAAGCAACAAAAACATGTCAAAAACAGCATCGACAAGCGACTTTTTACAGAAAGCAAAAGCCCTCGTTTTAGCACATCTTTCCGATGAACAATTTGGCGTATCCGAATTGGCAGAAGCGACTAATATGAGTCGCTCAAATTTGTTGCGAAAAATCAAAAAAGAAACGCAGCTCTCAGCAAGTCAATTCATCCGAAACATCCGTTTGGAAAAAGGAAAAGAATTGTTGGAAGACACCGAACTGACCATTTCTGAGATTTCGTATGAAGTGGGATTTGGCAATACGTCGTATTTTATCAAGTGTTTTAGAGAATTGTACGGATTTCCGCCAGGAGAAATTCGCAAGCAACCTACTGAAATAGCAGAAGAAATTGTTGAATCAGACATCCCAATAGCTTCTGAAACTACTGAAAAACAAGGCTTTTTCAATCAGCATGCAAATAAAATCATCGTGGCGGCAACGCTTGTTATCATTGTATTGATTGTTTTCTTTTGGAAGGAAACAAAAGCCGATTCCACACAAACCGCAAGCATACAAAAGTCCATCGCAGTATTACCATTTAAAAATATGAGTAGCGATTCCACTAATTATTATTTTGTCAATGGTTTGATGGAAGCATCTCTCAATAATCTTCAAAAAATAGAAGACCTGCGCGTGATTAGTCGCACTTCCGTAGAAAAATACCGAAACACCACGAAAACCATTACTGAAATTGCAGAAGAATTGAACGTCAATTACGTCATAGAAGGCAGCGGACAAAAAATTAGCGATGAGGTATTGCTGAACATTCAATTGATTGATGTGACCAGCGATACGCCCATTTGGGCAGCGCAATACAAGCACGAATTGGGCGACATTTTTTCATTGCAAAATACCATTGCTAAAAAAATAGCAACGGCAATTCGAGCAACCGTCACACCAGCAGAATTGGCTTTGATAGACAAAAAACCAACGGAAAATTTAGAAGCCTACGATTACTTTTTACGCGGTTTGCAACCTTTACAAACACAAACTCGAGAAGATTTACTTAAAGCCATTTCATTATTCAAAAAAGCAACAGAACTCGATCCTACATTTTCTTTAGCGTATGCAAAAATGGCGTTTGCGTATTTCTATTTGGACATTTATCAACAAGAAAAGCAATACACCAACGCAATTAATGAAAATGCAGATAAGGCACTTTTGTACGATTCAACATCGGATCAAAGCCTGATTGCCAAAGCCTTGTATTATATCAACAATCAAGAATTCAATTTGGCAGTGCCACATTTGGAAAAAGCCTTGGAGTACAATCCGAATGCAGCTGCTGTGGTGTTGATTCTTTCGGATTTGTATGCGAGAGCCATTCCGAACACGGAAAAATATTTAAAATATGCACTCAAAGGCGAGCAACTCAACATTCAAGCCAACGATTCTATTGGGAAAAGTTTTATCTATCTACACTTAGGAAATTCGCTTGTACAAACGGGTTTTGTGGAAGAAGCTCACAAATACATACAATTATCTTTAGCGGAAAATCCTAACAATCCCTACAGTCCGTATTTGCAAATATTTATCAACTACGCACAGCATAAAAATATTCAAAAAGCGACCAATCAACTGATTGCGGAATGGAAAAAAGATACACTACGAACCGATTTATTACAAGAAATTGGCAAGTTGTATTATTTTCAGGAAGATTATCAAAACGCGTATCAGTATTATAAAAAATACAATGCTTTACGAGGTGATGAAACCATAGATATCTATCCGCAAGAAAACTTAAAAATCGCGATTTCTTATGAAAAAGTAGGAGCGAAGGAAGAAGTCAAAAAATATGTTGATAAATATGTGTCGTATTGCAAAAGCGATGTTTCATTGTACAAATCGGCAAGTTTAGCCATGTTGCATTTATACGAAGGAAACCGAGAAGCAGCGATTGAACAACTGAAAATCTTCGCTACCCAAGACCATTTCCAATACTGGATTGTACTATTCATAGAAGAAGATCCGCTGATGAAAAGCTTACAATCGCATCCTGAGTACGCAGAAACCATTCAAAAAATTAAGAATCGTTTTTGGAATAATCATGCGCAAACGAAGAAGATGTTAGTTACGAATGGACTTTTGTAGTTTTTTTAGTAGTGAGAATTGAGATGTGAGTATATGAGATTATTTCAAAGTACTTCTCGATACAAAATTCTTGCAGAATTTCACTCAAAGTGACACTTTGAATTTGAAACAATACACGTCCGTTCGAGTGATTTTTCGCAGAAAAATTGTATCGAGAAGTACTTTGAAACCTTCAAGTAATGAACAATTTAGTGTCCTAAGATAGTTTTACATAAACTATCAAACCAAAAACATTAGCACATTTTCAAATTATCAAATTATCAAATTGACACATTGAAAAATCAAAAATGGTACATCTAAAATCGTACATAAAAAAGCGACTTCAAAAAAAGTCGCTTTGTAAAAATCTTATCTTCTTCGCATTTGCTGTCGGTTGCCGTAATGTTGTTTTGGCGCACTGGCAGCGCGTTTCATTTGCTGCTCCATCATTTTAATCTGTTCCGTCAACATTCCGCGTTTATCAAGCGCTTTGGCTTCTTTTATTAAGTTTTTCGCTTCGTTCTTACGATTCTTCTGTGCCGCAATTCCCGCCAAGGTCATTTTTACCATAGCCATATCGTGCGACATGCTCAATCCTAACTTTTCCGCTTTACGCAGATGTTTCTCGGCTTGTGTCAAATTGGTTTGTGATGCCATGATACCATGTAAATAATAATAATACCCTTGTTGTTTACGCGTTAACGCCGCTTTAGGATTTTTGATGCGACCCAATAAGCGCTTTGCGCCATCAAAATCTTGCTTGCGCAACTTTAAAAACGACAATAAAATAAATTCGTTTTTGTAATACAGTAAAATGAAAATAGCGGCTAACAAAATCAAAAAGATTCCGTTACCGATGTAACCTTCGTAAAATTGATAAACTGCGTAGGCAAAAACTCCTGCCGCTATAATGAGTTTGATATTTTTATTGAACATAAATTGGTATATATTTGTAGCGATTGCAAATGTATAAAAAACAAACGAAAATATTTTTTAAAATGTGTTTGTTAAAGTAAAAACTCTTTGTATATTTGCGCCGCACTTTTGGAAAGGAATCTCGCGTGCGTTTATATTAAATTCAAGAGAAATTAAAGATACATTAAGTAATGAAAAGAACATTTCAACCATCGAAAAGAAAAAGAAGAAACAAGCACGGTTTCAGAGAAAGAATGGCTTCTGTAAACGGTAGAAAAGTGCTAGCTCGAAGAAGAGCAAAAGGAAGAAAAAAATTATCTGTGTCATCTGAATTAAGACACAAGAAGTAATGATATAGCAGTAATATAGGAAAGGTGTTGTTTTTTTAAGCGACACCTTTTTTTGTACCCAAATGTTTTTTTATTTTTACGCAACACAACACACAACAAAAGAATGCCAAAAAGAGAAGACTTAAAATCCATTTTAATTATTGGATCAGGACCAATCATTATTGGTCAAGCTTGTGAGTTCGATTACTCAGGATCACAAGCCTTACGTTCACTTAGAGAAGACGGAATTGAAACTATTTTAATCAATTCAAACCCTGCAACCATCATGACCGACCCTTCCATGGCGGATCATGTATATTTAAAACCCCTAACCACACGTTCCATCATTGAAGTACTGAAAAAACATCCAAATGTGGATGCAGTTTTACCAACAATGGGCGGACAAACTGCCTTAAACCTATGTATTGAAGCAGATGAAAAAGGAATTTGGGAAGATTTCGGAGTAAAATTGATTGGTGTAGATATTGAAGCCATCAACATTACGGAAGATAGAGAGCAGTTTAGAGAATTGATGGGAAAAATTGGTGTCGATATGGCGCCGCAAGCAACCGCAACTTCGTTCTTAAAAGGAAAAGAAATTGCCCAAGAATTTGGTTTTCCATTAGTAATTAGAGCTTCGTACACACTTGGTGGCGCAGGAGCTTCTATTGTATACGACCCAAAAGATTTTGACGAATTGCTACGTCGTGGATTAGAAGCATCACCAATTCATGAAGTGATGATTGACAAAGCGATGATGGGCTGGAAAGAATACGAATTAGAGTTATTACGCGATAAAAACGACAATGTAGTCATCATCTGTTCGATTGAAAATATGGACCCGATGGGAATCCACACAGGAGATTCCATTACGGTGGCTCCAGCGATGACCTTATCAGACCGTACGTATCAAAAAATGCGTGATATGGCGATTAAAATGATGCGTAGTATCGGTGATTTTGAAGGTGGCTGTAATGTACAATTCGCGGTAAGTCCAGACGAAAAAGAAGACATTATTGCTATTGAGATTAACCCACGTGTATCGCGTTCTTCTGCTCTAGCGAGTAAAGCTACAGGATATCCAATCGCAAAAATTGCGGCAAAATTAGCAATCGGATATTCATTAGACGAATTAGACAACCAAATTACAAAATCTACTTCGGCGTTATTTGAGCCAACGTTGGATTATGTAATTGTAAAAATACCGCGTTGGAACTTTGACAAATTTGAAGGTTCTGACCGCGAATTAGGCTTGCAAATGAAAGCTGTAGGTGAAGTGATGGGAATTGGACGTTCGTTCCAAGAAGCCTTGCACAAAGCCACACAATCATTGGAAATAAAGCGTAATGGACTTGGAGCCGATGGAAAAGGCTATACCAATTACGATCAAATTATCAGCAAGTTGCGTCATGCTTCTTGGGATCGTGTCTTTGTGATTTATGATGCCATTCAGATGGGAATTCCGCTGAGTAGAATCTATGAAATCACGAAGATTGACATGTGGTTTTTAAAGCAATACGAAGAATTATATCAACTAGAAAAAGAAATTTCGTCACACAACACGATTGATACCATTTCTAAAGAGATGTTGCTGGAAGCTAAGCAAAAAGGCTTTGCTGATAGACAAATCGCGCATATGTTGGGTTGTTGGGAAAGCGAAGTGTATAACAAGCGAGAAGAACTAGGGATCAAACGTGTGTATAAATTGGTAGATACCTGTGCAGCGGAGTTTGTTGCGAAAACACCATATTACTATTCAACGTTTGAAGCAGAAATTGAAACCGCCGATGGAAATCGTTATGTACACAATGAAAGTGTGGTGTCTGACCGTAAAAAAATTGTCGTATTAGGTTCTGGTCCAAACCGAATTGGACAAGGAATTGAGTTTGATTACTGCTGTGTGCATGGTGTGTTAGCTGCCGCCGAATGTGGATACGAAACCATTATGATTAACTGTAATCCAGAAACGGTTTCGACCGATTTTGATACGGCAGATAAACTATATTTTGAGCCTGTTTTCTGGGAACATATCTATGACATCATTCAGCATGAAAAGCCAGAAGGAGTCATTGTGCAGTTAGGAGGACAAACCGCGTTGAAATTAGCGGAGAAGTTAGACCGTTACGGCATCAAGATTATTGGAACAACCTTCCAATCGTTGGATTTAGCGGAAGACAGAGGAAGTTTCTCAACCTTATTAAAAGAAAACAACATTCCATATCCTGAATTTGGTGTTGCGGAAAATGCTGATGAAGCCTTAGCCTTGGCAGATGAATTGAACTTCCCAATCTTAGTACGTCCGTCGTATGTGTTGGGTGGACAAGGAATGAAAATTGTTATCAACAAGCAAGAATTGGAAGAAACTGTAGTAGACTTATTGCGCAAAATTCCAAACAACAAACTTTTGCTAGACCATTATTTAGATGGCGCCATAGAAGCTGAAGCAGATGCGATTTGCGATGGCGAAAACGTGTACATCATCGGAATCATGGAGCATATTGAGCCGTGCGGAATTCATTCTGGCGATTCCAATGCAACCTTGCCACCATTCAACTTGGGTGAATTTGTGATGCAGCAAATCAAAGATCACACAAAAAAGATTGCTTTGGCACTAAACACAGTCGGACTCATCAATATTCAGTTTGCCATAAAGGATGATATGGTGTACATCATTGAAGCCAATCCAAGAGCATCGCGTACCGTTCCTTTCATTGCAAAAGCGTACAAAGAACCGTATGTAAACTATGCAACGAAAGTCATGCTAGGTCACAACAAAGTAACCGACTTTGATTTCAATCCGCAATTGGAAGGTTACGCCATTAAGCAACCCGTCTTCTCCTTCAACAAATTCCCAAATGTAAACAAGCGTTTAGGACCAGAAATGAAAAGTACTGGGGAAAGCATCTTATTCATTGACAGTTTAAAAGACGATGACTTTTACAACTTATACTCACGTAGAAAAATGTATTTGAGTAAATAGTTTTTTATACAATAAATGTCACTTCGAGCGCAGTCGAGAAGTCATACAAACTCAAAAGCTTCCTTAAAATCTAAATGATTTTTTGGAAGCTTTTTTCGGTTTCGTGCGTATGATTCTCAAAAAAGTAAAGCATCTTTCTTCAAAAAGCAGCGGAGGTTTTCATCAAAACCTCCGTAGGTTTTGGTCATTTCCTCAGCAGCTTTTGGGTAAAACTTCAGTAGGTTTTTTTAAGGTCATTTTTGGGTTGAAATTTGGGCTGATTTTTTAAGTTTTTTATGTCCTAAATGCTATTTTTTTTATCATTTTACGGGAAACCACATTGTTAGTTAGTACTATTTGGGTTACATTTAAAGAAAATATAGTAAAGGGTTTTAATTAAAGGGTTGTTTATTTAATATGAGTTTTACCAAAAAAAGAATTTTATCTTTTTAAATAAATATTTATCACGATTAAAACCACACAACGATAACCTAATAATGGACAATAAAGAATTAAACAAATTAATAACTTATTTAGAAGAAAATACACGTGCTGATAAAGTTTCAGGGATTGAATTTATTGACCCAAGAAATTTTAAAGAAAAAGTTAGAGGTAAGCAGAACTATGTTGTTTTTGGTCGTAGGGGAGCTGGAAAGAGTACACTTCTCAAGACTTTGAACAAATATGATAAGTCTTTGACAATATATGTTAATCTTGAAGATTATAAAGACATTACTTTTCCAAATATAATAATAAAAGTTCTTGTAACTTTTTATAGAGAGATTTCAAGAAAGTTGAATAATGAAAAGTCTTTTTTTAAGAAACGAAATTATTTTAAAACTCGAAAGCTTGTCACTAAAATAAAAAAACATGTTTTAAGTCTAAATACTAAACTTGTTGAGCCAGATAGCTATAAAGAAAGAAAAAAACAAACTAAGAAATCATCTAGTGAGGATTCTGTTGGAGCATCAACAAACCCTATATCCGTAAAATCAATGTATTCTTCGTCTCTTGAATTTGAGTCTGAGTACTCATGGGAAATTGATAAATTAAACGAGCTTAAAACCTCTATTGATTTCAATAAAAATATAATAAATGAAATAGTTCAATTCACAGGAAGACAATTAATACTTATACTTGATGACTTCTATTTTATTCCAAGGGATATACAACCTTTTCTTCTTGACTATTTCCACAGACTATCAAAATCAAATGACTTTTATTTAAAAATAGGTACAATAAAACATCGTTCACATTTATATTTTCAAAGTAATAAAAGTTATATTGGTATGGAATTGAATGCAGATGTATACGACATTGATTTAGATTATACTTTAGATAAATGGAATGAGTTAAAAAAATTTAAAAGAAAATTATTAGATACTGCTATTAATTCATCAGGAGCTAAGTTTGACATTGATTCAGTTTTTAATGAACAAAGTTTTAACCAGCTATGTATTGCATCTGGAGGAGTGCCTAGGGATTTTTTAGTTCTATTTATTAAGAGTTGCCAATTAATCAATGAGAATAAGATGCGAATAACTGTTCCGGAAGTTCGAGAAATAGCAATACAAAATTTCATTAACAAGAAAAACGCGCTAGCAAAAGATTCAACGGATGAAAGTAATATTTTAGAATTGTATATTAACTATTTGAGAGACTTTGTTTTCAAGCAACGAAGAACAAATGTTTTTCTTATTGAAAATGATAGTCTTAATAAAAATGATAAAATTAAAAATGTAATAAGGGAATTAGTGGATTTGAGATTTATTCACATAATTGATAATAATACAAGTGCTGCTCCATCAGATGGTAAAAGGTATTCTGCTTATTTGCTTGATGTAAGTCTTTATGATAATGGACGACCTCGAAATTTTAAGGAAGTCGAGCCAGATATTCAAACTAATAGACAAGGGGTAAGAGGTGCTCCAAGAGTAACTACAAACAAGTTAAATGAATTACATTTATAGAAAAATAAAATAAGCGTAAAGTTTCTACAGTTAGTTTCATGCTCTCGTCAACTTCTGAAAATTCTCTGAGATTTTAAGTTTGGTTTGTAATTGTAAAGTTGAGTGTTAGTTTACGTAAGTTCTCATTACCTAAACCTTAATATCTAATTTAATATAAATGAAATTCGAACCTAAAAAATTTTCCGAGAGCATTGAGTTAACATACGTGACCAATTATGGAGCTGAAGTTGGAGAAGTTTTTTGTGAAATAATTGATAGAGATAAAAATGAAACTGATTTTAGTAATTTCAAAAGCGCAATCAAAAAATCAAACTTTTTTGATATAGAGAAAGTTAATTTTGACTCTTTAAAAACAATTGATTTTGATTTTGCAAGAAGAGCTATAATATCATCCATAATTAAAGAATGTAAGTATAACGAACATTTCATGGATTGGAATGAGGGAAGTAAATATGCTATGTCATTCTTAAACGAGTTTGACGACATTGAGAAAATTTACACAAACTCATATTGGGAAGTTTTTTTTGATGACAATTTACATGAAGATGAACTTGACATGACTGGTTGGGACAATTTTAGTCAAGGTTATTGGTATGATTATGGTTTTTTAATTGTGTCTGCTGAAAAAATAGGAATCATTTGGTTTGGAGATGAGAGTTAAAGCTACCCACAACAGTATATAAAGGCAAATAGAACGGATTCTATCATGTACTGACTGTTTAAAAGTTTTTTTCAAAGCAATTTTTAAAATAAAAAAGGTAGCAGATATGGTTTACTGTATTTATTTGTTCTAGCCGGCATCCAAAACCTTCAATCATTAAATCTTTAAATCCTTGAATTGAGCGTAGCAATTCCCGCCAACACGGGATTACTAAAACGAGTTCTTAACTGTATCTATACGCAATCATCAAAAAAAAAGTATTAGGAAAAACAATCAAAATTTCGGATATTTAAAAAGTTAAAGATTAGAAGAATATGGCGACAGTTGATAAAATCAGAAGCGGATTAATTGATAAAATATTATCTATAAAAAATAAAGATGTGTTATTGGCACTTGACAATATGATTTCTTCAACTTCTGCTGAAACTGAAATTATAGAGTTAACAAAAGAGCAAAAACAAATGCTCGAAATGAGTGAAGCGGATATAGAAAACGGACGACTTATTTCTCAAGAAGCAATGGATAAAAGAAATCTTGAATGGCTGAACGGATTGTAAAATGGACACGTACAGCTGATATTCAATACATAGGAGTTCTTGAATACTGGGCGAAAAGAAATAAATCGACTGTCTACTCCAAAAAGCTTATCAAATTAATAACAGAACGGACTAAACAAATTGGAAAATCTCCTTTTATCTATAAATCAGTAGATTTTGAAGGAACAAGAGTTGCTTCCCTTGGAAATTTTAGCATTTTTTACAAAGTAACAGATGATGAAATCATAATCACTTCGTTTTGGGATAACCGTCAAGATCCAAAAAAGCTTTTACAGATTTTAAACGAGAAAAATAAATAACGTGAGTTCAACTTAAGAAATCACTTTATAATTCATAAATAGCTGATAAATAGATAATTGTCAGTTCGAGCGCAGTCGAGAACAGCTAAGAATTGATAATTTCAAAGGAATCTCGACTGCGCTCGATTTGACATTAAGTATAATCTATTAGTAATCAGTTAGGTAATAAAATAGTTATATCGAACTCACGTTAAATAGTATATTTTTCAAGTAGCTAAAAACCAAAAACCAAAAACCTTAAATCTTTAAATCCTTAAATTGAGCGAAAGCGAAGCTATTCAATTTGAAAATATAGCAATGTATCAATTACTTTCAAAAACTTAAAAGGCAAAGCCGCGTCTAATATCTAAAGCAAAGCGGGTCTAAATATCTATAGCGAAGAGATTCCCGCCTACGCGGGAACAGGTTCAAAATATCATCTTCCGTTTCCGTACCAACAACCAAATCACCACAGGCGCACCAATCATGGACGTAATGGCATTGATAGGTAAGGTAATATCACTAAACGGTACTTGTGCGATGCTGTCGCAAATCAGCATTAAAATGCCGCCAATAAGGCAAACGCTTGGCACTAAAATTTTATGATTCGTTGTATTGAAGAATAATCGTGTAATGTGCGGAATTGCCAAGCCGATAAAAGCAATCGGTCCGACGAAGGCGGTACAACTTCCAGCTAACAAACTTGTCGCAATAATGATGGTATAACGTGCTTTTTTAATATCAATTCCCAAGCTGCGTGCATAGTTTTCGCCTAATAAAAAAGCATTCAACGATTTGATGGAAAGCACACTCAACAACGTTCCAGACACAATTAAACTTGCTAAAATCCCGAGTTCTTCCCACGTCAGACTGCCCAATGAACCTAAGGTCCACATCATAAACTGTTTTAACTCTTCGGCATCGCTAAAATAGGTGAGAACACTTACAATGGCAGCGGTAATGCTCCCAAACATCAATCCGATGATGAGAATAGACATGGTATCTTTGACACGCGACGATACAATCATGACGGTCAACAATACTAAAAAACTTCCCAAACTTGCCGCAATCACTAAACTATAACTTGATAACAACAACGTTCCCATAAAGCCACCAAAAACAGAGGCGCCCATAATCAACAGCGCAACGCCCAAACTTGCTCCAGAACTCAACCCCAATACAAAAGGTCCTGATAATGGATTTCGAAACAAGGTTTGCATCAATAAACCACTTAGTGATAAACCAAAACCGACTAAAATAGCAGTGATTGCTTTTGGTAATCGGATATCTAGCACGGTAATTCTCCAGGTTTCTTTTTCAATGTCACCACCTGTAAATGCAGCAAAAATACCTTCTAGCGAAATGGAAACCGAACCCAAACTAATGTTCATCAAAAAACAACCAATCAACACTATAATAAGGATGATAAAGGTGAATTTATATGTTTTCTCGCTAGCCAATTACTGCAAAGGTTTAAAAAAGAACGGTTGATATTCAGGTAAAATTTCTGGGTGAACCGCTTTGATGATATCTTTTAATACAATATCTGGTCGTATCGGCGCCAATTCATAATAGAGCATTCCGCCAGTGTCACCCACCGTGTTCGCGGCACTGTAAATTTTCTTATCGGTAAACGGCTTAAATTTCGAGTACAAACCATTCGCATTTTCCAACGCGACGTAGGTTTTGTAACTTCCTGGACCAATCCAAACATCGGCATCTGCGGCTTTGTCCAACACCGTTTCAATATTCAACGATAAACTTCCGGTGCCTTTAGAATCTGCCCAAATATAATGGGCGTTTGCATCTTTTAAATACTGCGCTTGAAAACTTTCGCCCGCAGGCATATACCAAACATCTTTAAATAACGAACCTGACAAAACGCTAGGTTTCTTCGTAGTTTTTTGAGCGAGTTGTTCTGCTTCTACATAGTTTTTTTCTATCGAATTGAAGACTTCGGTGGCTTTGGCTTCTTTTTGAAAAAACGGTGCGAAAAAGTGAATCCATTCGGCTCTTCCCAACGGCGTTTCTTCGGTCCAATCGCCATTATACACCACAGGAATATTGGCTTTTTGAATGCTTTTATAGGTCGGATTTGAATTGTTG
Source organism: Kordia periserrulae (assembly GCF_003054265.1). Taxonomy (GTDB): domain Bacteria; phylum Bacteroidota; class Bacteroidia; order Flavobacteriales; family Flavobacteriaceae; genus Kordia; species Kordia periserrulae. The sequence goes on from NZ_QBKT01000002.1 coordinate 324,722, forward strand.
ATGGAAAAACCAATCACCAATTCAGGTTGTAAATCGATAAGTAATTCAATGTTGATTTGCTCATTGAGTCCGATGTCTTTTATTTTCTCTGCATCAATCAGCGCGCGTGTTTTTTCAGACGAAACGTATTCCGTTTGTGGAAAACCTACGAGTGTTTCTTCAACGCCCAACATCTCCAAAATAGGAATGTGTGTGGTAGAGGTTACCACAATTCGCTCCACAGGCGTCAACACAATCGCGTCGTAGGCATCTTTCATAAGTGTGATGGAAGCTACTTTTTCTCTTGGAATGAGTGCGTAGGTAAAATCTTTTTTGGCATTTGGCCACGGCGAAAATACTTTTATCAGCGTAATATCTCCATTTTTTTCCACCGAAAACTTTTTAGCATGACGTAAATTTTCGGTAGTTGAAGTCGCTTCTTGCGGAGTAGGAAGTGGCTGATTATTAACTTTTTTCTGTTCGTTCTTACAGGAAAAACAACAGAGAAAAATCGTAAAAAAGACACAAAAAACAGGATTGATAGCTCGCATGAATAGTCGTCGTAATTTTTTCAAAAGTACTATTATTTCATCTTTTATAGCGGCAGATTCTTTAGAATGTTTATTTTTGCTGCGAATTTTGGTTTTGAGCATGCGTTATGTATGCTCGAATTAAAAGGGAATCAAGTGAAAAGGTAAAAAACCTTCAGTCTTGAACTGTTCCCGCAACTGTAAGCATGTGCTGAATTTGTTCAGTACTTCATTTAAAAATGAATTGCTATAACTACATGACCACTGAATTTTCGAATTTTCGGGAAGGTATATAGCAAATTGTAAGTCAGGAGACCTGCCATTTTTCACAACGAATGTCAAACTTTCGGGATAAAAGTTTGCGTATGGAAAACCCATGCTTTATTCCCATAAAACGAAAATTTAATGAAAAAAACAGTACTATCTGTTAGTGCTTTGTTTTTGGCATGTACCGCTGCGTATGCACAAGAACAAGACAAAACTGAACAACTCGATGAAGTTGTCATTTCCGATTCACGTCACGCGTTAAAACGTGAAAATTCAGGAAAAACGGTGATTAGCATTTCTAGCGAAGAAATTAAAAAGAATCGAGGACGAACCGTTGCCGAAGTGATTAATACCAAAAGCGGCATTGAAATTTTGGGAAGTAGAAGCAATGCGGGACAAAACCTAAGCTATTTTGTGCGTGGTGGAAACAATCGGCAAGTATTGATACTGATTGACGGAATTCAGGTAACGGATCCTTCTTCTATTGCGAACGATTTTGATTTGCGTTTGTTGGCGTTGGATCAAATAGAATCGATTGAAATTGTAAAAGGCGCTTCGAGTACGCTCTACGGAAGTGGTGCGGCAACAGCAGTTATCAACATCACCATCAAAAAAGCATCTAAAGATACCATTGCATTACGTGTGAATAGTGCTTTTGGAACGAATCAATCACAAGACAATCAAGACTATAATGTGACTGATTTTTCAAATAGTGCGCGCATTGACGGAACGATTGATGAGGTAACGTATGTAGTCGGATTTGGGCATCAAGATACCGATGGTTTGTCTGCTGTCATTGGTGAAGAAAGCGATCGTTTTTCACGCATCAACACCAATGTGCGTGTAGGGTACAAATTTTCAGATGCTTTTGAAGCGAGTGTTTTCGGGACATTTGATAAACTTAAAAGCGATTATGATAATTCTTTTCCAATACAAGATGCTGAATTTGTAAGCAAGAGTGAACAATATCGTGTGGGAATTGCGCCGAAATACACGTATAAAAATGGTAGCGTAACGATGAATGCTGCGTATACAACGATTGACAGAGAGTTTCAATCGAACTTTCCATCTACTTTTGAAGGGGAAACTGTTGCCGTTGATATTTTTAACAAATACAACTTTAACAACAAGTTTTTTACCGTTGTAGGATTGAATTATATTGACAATCAAACAACCTTTGCAGAAATTGCATCTTCTTCTATTGTTGATCCATACATAAATGTGGTGTATGTGTCTGAATTTGGTTTGAATGTGAATGTAGGTGGACGTTTGAACAATCACAGTGAATACGGAACACATTTTACCTATAACTTGAATCCGTCGTATCGCAGAAAATTAGGGGAAGATGGCTATGCCAAAGTTTTTGGTTCGTATAGCACGTCGTTTATCGCGCCGACGTTATCACAATTGTTTGGGAGTTTTGGACCGAATCCGAATTTAGAACCAGAAGAAAATACCACTTTAGAAGGTGGCGTAGAAGTGCAATTGTCTAAAAAGTTACGTGTAAGCGCGGTATATTTTAATAGAGATGAAGAAAATTTTATTGATTATGTGGTTACGGATTTTAACACGTTTACGGGCGAATATCAAAATGTACAACAAGATTTTACTGTGAATGGTGTTGAGGTAGAAGTTTTTGCCACTCCACTAGAAAATGTAACCGTAAACGCTAATTATACGTTTACAGAGAAAAAAGATGTGGACGTGTTGCGAATTCCGAACCACAAAGCAAATTTGAATGCGAGTTATGCGTTTTCAGCAAAAACCAATGCTGGATTGACCTATCAATATACTTCTGAGCGTTTGGATACGGATTTTACAACCTTTCAAAATGTGACCTTAGATGCTTTTAATTTGTTTGGTGCGAATTTGAATCACACCTTTAACAAGCGTTGGACAGGATTTGTCACGGTTGATAATATCTTTAATGAAGACTATACTGAAATTACAGGATTTACCACAAGAGGAATGAATGTTCGTGTTGGGTTTTCGTTGAGCCTGTAAGTTTAACGTCAGTTCGATGTAATTTTTAATATCCATTTGACTTTGAATGATTTACGCTAAATGTCAAATCGAGCATTATTGCAGATACCAAGTGTAGCTTTTGAGATTCAATCGAAATTTTAGTTTTCTAACTCTTCTCGACTGCGCTCGAACGGACAAATGTTTATTTACCTGTAAATAAAGATAAAAAAGAAGCTGCTTCATAGCATATTGAAGCAGCTTCTACACTAGTTTTACGAGTAAAATATCGCTCACTATGTAAGTGAACGATAGCAATAAATTATTCGTTGATAATTATTTTATGATTTTTCAGATGATCGTCTGTTTCTCCAACCTTTAAGTCGATATACATACGATTTCCTGTAATGCGTTGCAATTTGGTTTCTGTAATTCCTTCAATTGGAAGGACTTTGTTCGTGTTGGAATTTGACGGTCTTCCAGCTGCAGCAATATTTGCCAACGCCGCTGCCAATAACGGTTCGTTTTCATCACCTAACACACCAAGATTGGTTAAATCTTCCGCCAATTCAATATCAGGATTTAGTCCGTCCGTATAATTTGAAAATCCTGCGCTGTTTTCCAAACGAGAGATTAAAGGTTGCATTGCCCATTTGTGATTTGGATTCAATTGCTCGTCGCCAAAGGTCCACGAAGGCGAATCGTATAAGGAAACCGAAGCTTCATTTTTTCCTGTTGTAGTTGTTCCTACTTGTACGACATCAATATATGGCGCTAAGGAATTGATGACCAATTCACTTGCAGAAGCTGTACTTCCTGTCGTAATGACGTACACTTTTGACAATCCTAAACTATTGATAGCCGCTCCTGTACTTAAGGAACTTCTAAAGTAGCGGTTTTCTTGTTCGTCTGTTAAAATCGGTTGAATTTTATCATTGTATCTAAATTTGGTAAACAATTGCCCGTCAAATTGTCCTGTAACCATGCTTCCTAAGTTGATAGCACTGCTTACAAATCCGCCTGGATTGTAACGGAAATCCAATACCAATTCGTTTACACCTTGTCCTTGAAAGTTGGCAAACACATCATTTAATTGTGCATCAAAATTTGAAATGAATTGATTGTACATAATATAACCCACTTTTTTCGTACCAACGTCAAACGTAGTATTTACTAAAATTGGATTTTCTGTAATGTTTGCTCTTGTTAAATCGATATTTCTTCCGTTAGGAGTAATAGAACGCACGCCGTTATTAACAGTTAAATCAGCTAAATTAAAGGTGTACGAGCCTGCATCAAGCAATCCTAAATTGTTATCAGTAGACGAATTAAAATATAAACTTTGTCCGTTTACTGCATACACAATATCGCCACGGTGAATGTCTTTTCCATCTGCATCAGAACCTGGAATGATATAACGGACATAGCCAATTACTTCTGGACTTCCACTGTTTAGATAAATATAACGCACATCCGCACCATCCGTAGCAGAAGTTCCTTGCTGAGAATTTTGCAGCACATCATAATTATCAACAATCACACTAAAACGATCATCAGGATGACGTAAATGCTCAAATAAATCTGCTGGATTCGGATAGCTTTGTAAAAAAGAAATATATCCTTCGGCATTGTCAAGCTTGCTATCGGCTAAATCGGTCACTTCTCCTTGCCAAAAATACCACAGATTCAATCCTTTCCATACAAAGTCTTGAATTTCAATATTTGCAGGTACACTAAACAGATTATCATCTTGATCGGTACAGCTAGTAGTTGCTATTGTAGCAGCAACAAACAGCAGCAGCAATTTTTTTACATTCATAATTTTCTTTGTCATAGTTTGTATTTACTTTTATAAACACTAAAAATAGCCACATTATTGTAAAATAAAAATTATTTGTAACAAATTCGTAACTCGTTCGTCTTCCTTGTAACTAACCGAAATCAATACATCATAAAATGAAACAGGCAGATTTTTTACATACTGTATTGCCTTTTAAAGACAAATTATACCGTTTGGCAAAGCGTTTGCTAGTTTCTAATGAAGAAGCAGAAGATGCGACACAAGAAGTATTGATGAAGTTATGGTCTAAAAAATCGAAAATAGAAGCTTATAATAATGTAGAAGCTTTTGCGATGACGATGACAAAGAATTATTGCTTGGACAAATTAAAATCGAAACAAGCTGGAAATTTAAAATTAGTTCATAGCAATTATAAAGACGAAAACACTTCTTTACAAAAAGAAGTTGAATTAAGAGATAGTGTGAGTTTTGTACACGAGATTATGGAAGAACTGCCAGAGCAACAAAAAATTATCATACAATTGCGAGATGTAGAACAGTATGATTTTGAAGAAATTGCCAAAGTAGTGGATATGAATCCAACAGCCATTCGCGTCGCATTATCAAGAGCAAGAAAATACATAAGACAAGAACTTATAAAAAAACACAACTATGGAGTTAGCTAACATAGAAAATTTACTAGAGAAGTATTTTGAAGCAACAACAACGGTTCAAGAAGAACAAGAGTTACAAGCGTATTTTTCGCAAGACAATGTGGCGCCGCATTTGCAAGAGTACCAACCCATGTTTCAATGTTTTACCAATCTAAAAGCCGAGACATCTACTCGCAACGTTCCATTACAACCTAGAAAAAATTATTTAAAATGGATTTCTGTCGCCGCCGTATTTGTTCTCACAACGAGTTTGTTCATCAACGAATGGAACAAACAACGACAAGCCGAAGAAGCTTTTGAATACTTTAAAACTACCATGGCATTGGTATCGCAAAGTTTCAATTCTGGCGCAAGTCACATCAATTATTTAACACAATTTGAAGAAACAACAAACAAAATTTTTAAAACCGAAAACAATTAATTTATAATGAAAAAGATAGCAATATTCGTAATGTTATTGGCGATGCCAGTACTTACATTTGGACAAAATATTTTTGAAAAATATGCCGATAATGAGCAAGTAACCTATGTGTCTATTAGCCCAAAAATGTTTAAAATGTTGGCAACCATGGGAATTGACTCTAACGATCCTGAAGCGAAAGAGTTTTTAGCAATGGTGAATAGCATGAAGAGTCTGCAAGTGATTGCAACTGAAAACGATAATATTTCAGCAGATTTGAAAAATTGGGTAAGCAAGCAATCTTCTAAATTAGACGAGCTTATGCAAGTGCGCGACGGTGATACACGTGTAAAGTTTTACGTGAAAGAAGGAAAAAGTCCAACACACGTAAAAGAACTGTTGATGTTTATCACAGGAATAGAAGATAAAGTACAATTAAAGGATAGAAAAATTAATACGGTAGTTGTATCTTTATTAGGTGATATTGATTTAACACAAGTTTCCAAACTGACAAATCAAATGAACATTCCTGGTGGAGAGCATTTAAAGAGTGTTAAGAAGAACTAAAAAAGCATATCTCTAAAAAATGCGTCAATGAGCAAAACTTGCTCATTGGCGTATTTTATATTATCATCACATCAAAAAACATAAAAACCAGATTATGAAAAAATATACATCACTTTTACTGCTGTTTGTTCTTTTTATAGGAATTACGAGTTGTTCGGATAAAAATAGTTTGCATAACTATTTTGTAGATCACGCTGAAAAAACGGGGTTTTTCTCCACAACACTTCCTGTAAGTTTGTTGCGCAATGAAGCGTTGCAATTGACCACAAAACAAAAAGAAGCTGTGGATGCTATAGAGCATATCAATTTGTTATTTTACAAATACGATGCTGCAAAAGAAGCGGAGTTTTCAACGGAAAGAAGCACTATTAGCTCAATTTTAAAGAGTGAAAAATACCAAGAGTTGATCAATTTAGGAACCAACGGAATCATTAAATATATTGGTACTGATGATGCCATGGACGAAATTGTTGTTTTCTTGGCAAATAAAGACAACGGATTTGCCGTAACGCGCATTATTGGCGACAATATGACTTTGGAAAAATTTATGGAGTTGTACAAGCTCACCCAACAAAAAGATGTTCCGCTCAATTTTAATTTGGGCAGCATTACGAATATGTTTTCAAACAATTAAAAAATGGATAAATGCATGCGCATTTATCCATTTTCTTAAAATTTATAGATTGTAACCGTTTATTTAAGCGTAAAAAAGTAAATCAATACCAAAGCAACAACTGCAAGAATGATAAAAAAGGTGATTTCTTTTAACTCTCTTTTTTTGATTTGAAGACGATTTTCGTACTCTCGTTCCAAAATCTCATCATGTACTTTTTGATTATAAGTATCCAAAAGCTTTTTTTGGAGTATGTCTATTCCTTTTGCAAATTCTTCCGAACTGACATTTTCTTTCGCTAAAAACGTACACTCAAAACTATCGTATAAGTCAAAATCAGAAAATTCATTTTTCTTATTATTAACTTTTGATAAAGTATTCAAGTCAATTTTTGGAATTCGCACAGAGCATTCCATTATATGGTCAATAGATAGATTTTTGAGAATCTCTTCCAAATTGCTATCCATGTTTCCAAAATGAATTCCCGAACCGTATTTGTCTTCAATAAAAGATTTGAATGTTTTATTGTAGATTCTTTTTTTAATTTGAAGTCTTCCCTTTTTTTGTTCGACATTCAAATTAATATTGCCGCTATTATTTGTGAGTTTAATATTCACAACATCTATTTTTGTTAGTTCTTGGTTTTCTGCAAAATTAACAAAAAAACCATGTGACAGGCTATGAAATTTTAAATTCCAGTATAATTCTTAGGATTTATTTGCTTTAATTCGTCTTTTACAGCGTCTGATACTGTCAAGGTATCAATAAAATTAGCAATTGACGTTTGTGTAATTTTCTCGTTAGTCCGCGTCAATCCTTTCAATGCTTCGTACGGATTTGGATAATTTTCTCTTCTCAAAATGGTTTGAATTGCTTCTGCAACGACTGCCCAATTATTTTCCAAATCTTCTTCAAATTTTACTTCATTCAACAATAATTTGTGCAAACCTTTGAGTGTAGACTGAAAACCAATCAAGGTATGCCCAAACGGAACACCTACATTTCTAAGCACGGTTGAGTCTGTTAAATCGCGTTGCAATCTTGAAATTGGCAGTTTTGCAGCTAAATGTGTAAAAATAGCATTGGCAATGCCTAAATTTCCTTCACTGTTTTCAAAATCTATCGGATTAACTTTATGTGGCATTGCAGACGAACCAACTTCACCTTTCTTGATTTTTTGCTTGAAGTAATCCATGGAAATATATGTCCAAAAATCACGATTCAAGTCAATAATAATGGTATTAATTCGTTTCAAACCATCAAAAATGCCTGCTAAATGGTCGTAATGCTCAATTTGAGTCGTAGGGAAGGAGTGATGCAATCCTAAAATGCGCTCCACAAAATCTGTCCCAAATGCTTTCCAATCTACTGTAGGATAGGCTACTTTGTGTGCATTGAAATTTCCTGTAGCGCCACCAAATTTAGCAGCGTGTGGAATAACCGACATCGTTTCTACTTGTGCTTCAATACGCGTGATAAAGACTTCAATTTCTTTGCCCAAACGTGTTGGCGAAGCCGGCTGACCGTGCGTTCGCGCTAGCATAGGAACATGTTCCCATTCACTTGATAATTCTTTCAATTTTTCTAAAACCTGTACCAATTCTGGAAGATATACTTGCTGAATGGCTTCTTTGATAGAAAGCGGAATGGCAGTATTGTTGATATCTTGCGACGTCAATCCGAAGTGGATAAACTCTTTGTATTTTGCAATGTTTAATTGATCAAACTTTTCCTTGATGAAATACTCAACCGCTTTTACATCATGATTGGTTACTTTTTCAATTTCTTTGATGGCGTGTGCATCTTCGGAAGAAAAATTTTCATAAATGGCGCGCAAATCGTCAAAAAGAGAAGCGTCAAAATCGTCCAATTGTGGCAACGGAAGATTGCACAATGCAATAAAATATTCAATTTCGACTAAAACGCGGTATTTAATGAGTGATTCTTCACTAAAATAAGCAGCTAAAGCGATGGTTTTACTACGATATCTTCCATCAATAGGGGAAATGGCGTTAAGCGGTGTAAGCGTCATTGTGTTTGTGTTGTTGTTGAAGCCACAAATATACTTGTTACGTTGCTTGAAATAAAATTTTACTACTTCATTTTCTCGCTTTTTTTATACGTTTTATCAGTTCTCTAGCTCTGGCTTTAAAAGCAGCACTTTCTAACGCATAATCACGTTCTAAGATTTGAAGCAATTCTTCGTGAATCCAGTCGAATTCTGTACCTAATAAATACAATGAACGCATGGAATACGCTTTTACGGCAACTTTTTGGTCGCTAATCATCCAATCAAAACAAGCTTCTGTAATTTTTTCACGGTGTTTTTTGGTTAATTTTTCTTTGGTTTGATTGTTATGTTTATGATAAAACGCTTCTATCAAATACTCCGCAACTTTTGCCATAGGTCGTACAGCGGCATCTATGTGTACCGTGTGCATTTTTTCAATATAGATATCTAAATGGGGAAGAATGGCATTCAAATCTTCTCTCGCAACAAATTCAAATAACCAAGCAGCTCTGGCAGAAATTTTATCGTCTACCGTAAAAACGACTTCTAATAACGTGGGCAATAATTCCGGATTATTGAGGACTATTGTGGCATAATAATTTCGCTTTTCGCGCGAATGATTTACATAATTTAGCTCCGCATAGAGTTGTTCAAATGTCATAGTTTTTATATTTTTAGACCAAATAAAAATAACAACATGAAGATACTTAAAAAAATAGCAGTTTTAGCATTAATTGCACTGGTAGTTTTACAATTTTTCGGTCCTGAACGTAATGAAGGTGACATTACAGATTTAGAACCGTTTATTGCAGAAACCAATCCGCCAGCGTCGGTTCAAGCGTCTTTAAAAGTGGCGTGTTACGATTGTCATTCGAGCAATACGCGTTATCCTTGGTATAGCAATATTGAACCAATTTCGTATTGGATGGCAGACCATGTTGAGCACGGAAAAGACGAATTGAATTTTTCAGCGTGGAGTTCGTATTCCATCAAAAGAAAAGATCACAAATTAGAAGAAATCGTTGAAGAAATTGAAGAAGGACACATGCCAATCGCTTCGTATTTGTGGACACATGGCGATGCAAAATTGTCAGAAACGCAAATCCAAGAAATTAAGGATTGGGTACAAACTGCACGAAGTGTACTAGCATTTAAAAAGGAAAAACCACAATAGTTTAGGTGTTAGGTATTGGGTGTTGGGTTTTAGGTTGAAATTTTCCAACACCAAACACCAAACACCTAAAACCAAACACCCAATCAAAGTAACTCTTCCACGACAGATACAACGCCTGTAGAAGCTTTTTCCGCGATAACGGTTAGGTTTTCATAGGCGTTTTCATTTACAGAAGGTTTTGGGTCTATAAAATAGATCGGAGTATTTTGTGGCACAAAATTAATTAAGCTTGCTGCTGGATATACTTGCATTGACGTTCCTATGATGAGTAGAATGTCTGCCTGTTGGCATTCCGCAACTGCAGTTTCAATCATCGGGACATCTTCGCCAAACCAAACAATGTGCGGACGCAATTGAGAACCGCGCTCACATACATCTCCAACTGAAATATCGCCTGTACAATTGTAAATTTTATAAGGATAGTCAACACTTCTCATTTTAGACAATTCGCCGTGCAAGTGAATAATGTTTGAACTTCCTGCAAGTTCGTGTAAGTTGTCTACGTTTTGCGTAACAATCGTAACATCGTATTTTTCTTCAAGTTTTACTAAAGCTTTATGTCCCTTATTGGGTTGTACTTCTTGTAACTGACGTCTTCGTTGGTTGTAAAAATCCAATACCAATTCAGGATTTCTATCAAATCCGACAGGTGAAGCGACTTCCATGATATCGTGTCCTTCCCACAATCCGTCAGCATCCCGAAAGGTTTTGATGCCACTTTCAGCACTGATTCCAGCACCTGTTAATACGACTATTTTTGTTTTTTCCATTTATTGTAAATACGCGCTTTTGGTAAATTTATAAATTCGTTTTCGGAATCGTCTATAAAATCAATAAGGTCTTTTTTTAAGTATTCTTCACTTTCAATCATGCTATTGAGCAAGACGATATTGTCCTCGTGTTTTTCTAAAAAATCATACAAATACAGTAAATTCAGTTTGGCATTTTCAAAATCTGGATATTCTTTAATGGTAGTTGCATAGGCTTTTTCGGCGAGTTCGTAATCTTCAAATTCCCAAGCTACATTGGCACGAATGTATTCAATGAATAGGTCTTCGGTAGTTGCTTGCAAATCGTCTAAAAGCAGCATGGTTGTATTGTAATCTTTTAACATGATATAATAATCCACAGCCATGAGTCTCGACGCGATATCGTTGGGAAATGCTTTTAAAAGTTCGTCAATGGCTTCCAATTGAAAAACTTCGTTAATTTGTGTCGCGATTTTAATTTTGGTGATGTAATATATTTTTTTAGTAGTGAATTCGCCTTCTAAGGTATTGAGAAGCGCGAAAATTTCCTTGTATTTTTTCTTTGCAATTAGGTTTCTGTATAAGCGAAAAAATAGCAATGATTTTAAGCGATTTTTATTTGCCTCTACATCATCACTCGGAATGGTTAAGCTGTATAAATCTTTATAGGTTTCACTAAAATATTGTCCTGTAAAGTAAACAAAAACATCTTGTAATACAAACTTGTCATCTTTATAGCCTAATTGATAATCATGATAATTAATGCCTTCTCCTTCCGTAAATAATCGGAATAGTAAATGGTATTTTTTTTCATCCAAATGATAATAAAAATTCACAATACTATAAGAAGCGCCATTTTCAATATCTGCACGTATAGTTTCTGGAAACTGTTCAAAGCGCTCTAAAAAATAGTCTTTGCCAAACGTGTTGTTAAATTCGTCCAAAGCATTACTCTCATTGACTTTTTCATTAATTGAGAGTGCCTTTTTCGCAAAACTTTCAATGTCAAAATTATCTATAAAGAAAGACGATAACTCTTCTTCATAAAACGATGCCGATAACGCTTCGCCCAACGCAATTACTTTTTTATCATTTTCATCGGTATTTTTTATGTACGATTCGTTCGTTTCTTGCGAAAACAACAAAAAACTATATAAAAAAAGGAGACAGGAAATACATTTCTTCATTCATCACAATTTAGAGCTACTAAAATAATCAAAATTATTGGTGTCTTTGAGTCGATTTTAGAAACATCTTCTCATTTTGTGTCTTTGGGTTTTTATGATAGATTTGCAACATGGTTGACAGAGATTTATTAGCACATTTAGAAGGCTATCTTACCGAACGCAGAAAAAACTTGTTTGTCAAAGTATTAGCAGAACGCACACGCCATTTTACGGTTGCTGTAGAAGATGTCTACCAACTGCACAACACCAGCGCTGTATTGCGAAGTTGTGATGTGTTTGGCTTGCAAGATGTACATGTCATTGAAGAACGCTTGGGGAAAAAGATGGACAGAGAAATTGCGATGGGCGCACAAAAGTGGGTAGATATTCATCGTTACAACAATACTAAAAGTTGTATTGCGCGTTTGCGAAACGAAGGTTATCGCATTGTTGCTACGACACCACATACCAATTCGCAGTATTTGCATGAGTTTGATACCACTCAAAAAGCAGCGTTCTTTTTTGGAAAAGAGCGTGAAGGCTTGAGCGACGAAGTACTGTCGGAAGCAGATGAGTTTTTAAAAATTCCGATGGTTGGTTTTACAGAAAGCTTGAATATTTCAGTATCGGCAGCGATTACCATTCAGCATGTGACTACGAAATTGCGAAATTCATCTATTTCTTGGCGATTAACAGAAGCAGAAATTCTCGAAAAACGTTTGGATTGGTGTAAAAAATCAATTCGCAGTATTGACGATATTTTATCGCGATACTACGAACCCAAAAGTTGAAAATTATAGAGTGAAATTTGTCTAACGCGCTTTTTTGGTCGTTTTCATTATGTTTTCTTCATATAATTCAATCCAGTCGTATGGTGTCATTTTTTGTGCTAATTCCGCAATCAACTCATACGGAATATCGTTCATTTTTTTAAAACGAATACAGCTTTTTCCCATGTCGAGTTTGTACTTGCAGTGTTTTGGATACTCAGCCACAAACCAGTCCATCAACTCTTTATTGGCATAAATTCCCATGTGATACAACGCCACAAAATTTTTCTGTGAAGCATAATTAATAAAAGGCAATGGCAGCTTCGGGTCGCAATGATAACCGTTAGGATATGTGTGATGCGAAACCACAAAACTCGGCATACCATAATTGATTTGCTCTGTGAAACCTTCGGGTAGATTTTCTTGTAAAATAGTTCTCAGTTTTACAATAACTTCTTTGCGTTCTTCAGGAAGTTGCTCAATATATTCTTCTATGGAATGTGCTTTATATGTCATTGGTGTAAGCGTTTTTTACTCGATAATCGAGATTTAAAATACTCCGACACTTGCGTCGAAATGTTTTAACAGTTTTTATTGAATGCTTCGTGGGCTTGCCCCGAAGTAGTTGACTCTTTAAATTTACTTTTTTTTGACGACAAACGCTTATTTGTACTAAAAATATTTTTTAGAAGGATTTGAATAGATAAAATAAAAACTTACTTTTAATACGCAGATGTAAGGTAACTTATTAATTTACCGTTCTGAAAACCAGTCTAAAACACCTAAAACTATTCCTCATGATACTTGCATTATATATTATTGGTGGACTTCTCTTATTCGTTATTTTTCTAGCTATGATAGCTCCAAAAAAGTTTGCAGTGAGTAGAAGTATTGTGGTTGATAAACCGCTTGAAGAGACTTTTCTATTTGTAAAATCGATAAAAAATCAAGATGTATGGTCGCCTTGGAAAAAGAAAGACCCAAATATGGCACAATCGTATGAAGGAACCGATGGCAAAGTTGGTTTTATTGCGCGTTGGCAAGGAAATAAACACGTTGGTGAAGGCGAACAGGAAATCATAGAAATAGAAGAAAATCAACGCGTGATTTCAAAACTTCGATTTTTCAAACCGTGGAAATCTGAAGCAGATGCTTATTTAAGTACCAAAGCGGTGAACGACCATCAAACAAAAGTCACTTGGGGATTTTCAGGAGAAAACAAAGTTCCTTTCAATATTTTCATGTTATTCATGAATATGGATAAAGCTGTCGGAAAAGATTTTGAAGAAGGTTTGGCAGATTTAAAAACGCATCTTGAAAGCTAAAAAATAACGTTCAACAATTAAAAGATAACAATATGATAGGATGGTTTGAAATTCCTGTAAAGGACATGGAACGCGCGCAGCGATTTTATGAAACGGTTTTTAAGGTTTCCATAAAAGTTCAAAATCTCGGAGGATTTTTATATGGATGGTTTCCACCAGAAACCGCAGAAGGCAATGCTACAGGCGCATTAATCAATTACGAAGCTTACACGCCGAGCAAAACCGATGGTGTCCTCATTTACTTTTCTTCGGAAGATGTGTCTAACGAATTGGAAATAATTCCCAAAGCTGGCGGAACAGTAGTGCAAGGCAAAACCCAAATTTCTCCCGAAACAGGATATATGGCAGTTTTTATTGATTGTGAAGGCAACAGAATTGCGTTGTTTTCTAGGAATTGATTCGTTGCAGCAATAACTTATTGAAAAATAAGAAAGACTTTTTACGAAATTCAAACTTCGTAAAAAGTCTTTTCAGTATTATTTCTGTTGTCTCAGCTACAGATTACTGGTGTAACAACACAATTGAAAATTCTGAATCAATCGTAACTTTTCCATTGTTTACAGTGGCCGTTTTTCCAGAATAATGGTCGGTAACAGTTATACCATTTTCAAATTGTCCATCAACGTTGATTTCTTTTGCTCCTGTTGGCAAATCCAATCCCACAACAACGTTGTCGTTTTTGTAGGTTCTAGCAAATACGTACGGACTTTCAGAAATCATCTTGTGTGTTCCTGCGCCAATTGCTGGATGCGCTTTTCTAAATTGTCCTAGTTTTTGCCAATGCGTGAGTAGTTTTTTTGTTTCTGCATCGTTCATCATATCCCAATTCATAAACGAACGCAAGGTTGCATCTCCTACAGTTCCTTCGATAATTAACGGACGTTTCGTTTCATCTCCATAATAAACTTGTGAAATTCCTGGAGTTAACAATAATTTTGTTGCCGATTCGTATGGTTTGGTACGCGCTTTATCAAACGGATCGCCATCGTCGTGCGAACTGATGTAATTCATCACGCTTTTTCCTTGTAAATCGTTCTGTAGAATGTCATTGTATTTAGAAAAGATGCTTTCGTAATCGCCTTGCGCATCATATTTGAATTGAAAGTTGATTAAATTGTCAAAACCATTTGCGTAGTAATCTACTTTTTTATCGCCAAAATCATAATAGCGTTTTCCGTCAATTCCATAACCATACAATTCACCTAACATATAAAAATCATTTTCATCTAATACCGCTTCTGGATGCGCTTTTTTCCATTCGGAAAAAGCTATTTGTGCTTGTTGGTTTAAATCGTTCCAAGCGCCTTCTTCTACATGTTTTACGGTGTCTACACGATAACCGTCCACACCGTATTCACGCACATAATCGGTCAACCATTTGATGATGTAATTTTTTGGTGTTTTTGCCAAACCTGTTTTTTCAAAAAATGCGTCTAGCTCTTTTAGTTCTGTTTCGTAACGACCTTCCTTTTTCCATTTTTCAACTAAAGGTGTGGGTAGTGAAACGGTTTCTGTACTGTTTGTCAACACATCAGGAAGATTTTCTACCAGCGTACAACTTACCGCAGTGTCGTAGCCTTGATACGTACAGCCAGGCTCCGTACGAACCCAATTATTGTCCCACACAGGATCTTTTTCCGTTACAGGACCTGTGTGATTCATGACCACATCCATCAAAATTCGGATTCCGTGTTTGTGTGCCGTTTCAATGAGTTCTTTAAAGTCAGCTTCGGTTCCAAAATTTGGATCAAATTGTGTCCAATCTTTTGTCCAATAGCCGTGAAACGCGTAGGTATTTCCTGTGCCTTCGTCAGTGCTGTCGTGAATTTGCTCTAATACAGGCGAAAACCAAATCGCATTGATGCCTAAATCGTCAAAATAGCCTTCTTTTATTTTTTGTGTAATTCCTGCCATATCACCGCCCATAAATCCTCTGAGTTTTGCAGGCTCTTTGGTACGGTCAAAATTCAAGTCGTTTTCTTTGTTTCCATTGTTAAAGCGGTCGGTCAGCATGAAATAGACATTGGCAGCTTCCCATACAAACGGTTGTGCTTCAACAGTAGCAGCTTTGGCAGTTTTTGATGGTTTTGTTTTGCATCCGAAAAGGAAAAGAGCGATACTTAATAAGACGAAGAATTGCTTCATTTTGTCAGTAGTTTTGAGTTAATCTATTGCAATATAAAGGTTACCAAGCTTTTTTCATATCGTAAAATTAGGAGTAAGTAAAAAAAGAGAAACTACAACGATTGAGAAGGCATTTTTCTTAATAACTTTTTCTCACTTCTTGTGAAAAAATTAAAAATTACGGCAGATTTTTATGTTTTTGTGAAAGGCGAATGACTTTTATGTAGAATAATTGCGGAATCGTTACGAACTTGCTTTTTCAATTTCATAAATCAATGTGTTCATATTTTGGCGATTGCGTCCCATGGAAACCATTGACATTTTTTTATTCAAAGAACAAATGCTATTTACAAACACTTTATTTCTATCCAACAAAATAGTGATCTGTTCGCCCCAACTTCCAGAAAGAAAGCCTGGACTTGTATTTGCTAAAATTACATTGTTTTTATTGTGGTAGATATTCCATTCTAAATCTGTGGCAACTTTTTCTATAATCTGATTGATTCTTTTATAATTTAATGTGGTTGTAACGGTTTTAAACTTTAGTCGATATGTTTGTAAAAAATATAATCCTATAGCTATCACAATCGGAATTAAAATAAAAAGTAAGAGACCTGTTTTTAGAGGTTTTATATCACTCATTATCAAATCTTTTATGTAAAGTATAATGATGATTAATGGTATGAAAAGCACAAAGCCAATAGGTTCAAAATGTTTCAATTTTTCACGTCTAGTAAGCTGTAATTGTCCTGTTAAAATTGATTTATGAATTTGTGATTTTGTCATCTATACTTTCTATGGTATAATGAGTAGGGTTCTATAAATTTTTATTACCGCGAAAAAACTTGTAGTGGTGTATTTACTTTTTTCGTTGTCTGCTCAAAACTTTATATTCTTCGTAGCAATCGTTAATTGCGTCCAATACTTGCAAATCGTTGGCATTGGTAATAAACGTTTTGGAATAGTTGCACAGCGAGAGAATTTCATCAACATCCACACGTTCAACTTGTAACAATTCGCGCAGCATTTGACGGTCAAATTTAGAAGCTAATAAGTCTCTAATTTTATCGTCTTCTTTCATTTGGCGCAGTTTGCGCATTTGTGTTGGTTTTTTACCGAAAAGATTCTGTAAGAAATCTGCAGGATTAAAAATAGCACCTAACACAGATGAAATAGCGCCTGGTGCTTTTTCGCCAGCTTCATATCCTGTGGAAAGTCCCGCAATACGATAGCGATAGTTTGGACGCAACGGTACATTTTTCGCATCAATTTCTAAATATCCTGTGAGTTGATACGGTGTTAACACCACTTTTTCCAGCGCATACGCCAATTCGGTCATTCTGATAGTAGAAGAGCCTTTGTATTTTAGCATGTCGTTCGTTACCCGAACTTTAATCGATTTGAATCCAAGGAAGGAAAAGAAAAGTGTGTCATCAGGATTGGCTTCTATTTCAAACTCTCCTTTATCATTGGTTATCACACCTTTTATTGTGGTTAAGTTTACTACATGCACCGCATTCATAGGTTTGTCGTCGGCGTCATTCACCACTTTTGCATACAGCGTTTGTCTTTCCTGTGCAGAAATAGTTGTGAGGGTTAAGAATAAAAGTAGCAACGTATATACCTTCTTCATGCATGCAATTTTTAGGAAATTAGTTTTGAAGTTATTTGCAGCTAGAAAAAAAGTGTAAATAACTTCACAGACTAATTGTCGTATAAAAGTACTAAACAAAACGATAAAAAGTGCGCCAAAGCACACTTTTTACTAAATATTAACAATTTATCGTTATTTTCTTCTCGATCTTCCTCTAAATCGTTCGCGTTCGTTTCCGCCACTTTCACTTCTGCGACGTCTTCCGCTGCTGTTTGAAGCAGTGTTTGTTTCGCTTCTACGACTTCTTCTTTTACGATCACCGCCGTTTCCGCCGTCTCTGCGTTTTCTTCCGCCATCTCTACGACGACGTCCGTCACCGCCACTACTACCAGAATTGGTAGATTCTTCTACATTGACAAATCGTCCATCTACTTTAAAATCGGTAAAATGGGCTAAAACTTTTTCTTTTTTGTCGTTATCGGTGTTGAAGAAAGAGAAACTTTCTTTTACATCTACTTTATATACATCTTCGCGACCTAGATTGAGAGTTTCTTTTAAGAAATCTTTCAATCGCATCCAGTCATATCCATCTTTTGAACCTACATTGATAAAGTAGCGAGTGCTATGTTCGTTACTACTACCGCGAGAGGAGTTGTCTTCGCTATTTCCTTTAGGCTGATTAAGGTCTCTCGTTTTACTATAATAATTGAAGAAACGGTTGAATTCTACCGAAACCATGCGTTTGATGAGTTCTTCTTTTGAAGTATCTTCAAAAATTTCCATGATGGCTGGTAAGTATTCTTCTATTTCGTCGTTTGCTTCAGTATTGTGAATTTTTTTGGCTAAGTGAAACAACTGTACTTGACAAATTTCGATTCCTGTAGGAATGGCTTTTTGCTCAAATTTCTTTTGAATTTTACGCTCAATCGATTTGATTTTGCGCATTTCACTTTTAGTTACAATCACCATTGAAACACCATTTTTTCCTGCTCTTCCTGTACGTCCGCTTCGGTGTGTATAGGTTTCTACTTCGTCTGGCAATTGGTAATTGATTACGTGTGTAATATCATCCACATCAATTCCACGCGCGGCAACATCGGTGGCAACTAACATTTGAATTTGACGCGTACGGAACGATTTCATCACCAAGTCACGTTGATTTTGACTTAAATCGCCATGCAAAGCACCAGCGCTGTAGCCATCTTCAATTAGTTTTTCAGCAACACTTTGTGTATCGCGTTTTGTTCTACAGAAAACTACTGAAAATATATCTGGATTTGCATCTGCCAAACGTTTTAATGCTAAATAACGGTCGCGTCCGCTTACCGCATAAAATTCATGTACTACCGAATCAGAACCAGAGTTACGAGAACCTACGGTAATTTCCACAGGATCAAACATAAATTCTTGTGCAATGATTGAAACTTCTTTTGGCATGGTTGCCGAAAATAGCCATGTGCTTTTGTCTTTAGGCGTATGCGATAGGATGGAAGTGATGTCTTCATAAAATCCCATGTTCAGCATTTCGTCGGCTTCATCGAGCACACAGTATTCGATTTTAGAAATATCCACCATACGACGGTTGATCATATCTTGCATACGTCCTGGCGTAGCGACTACAATTTGTGCGCCTTTTTTTACTTGTTTCGCTTGGTCGGTAATGCTGGCGCCACCATAAATGGCAACCACATTGACGTTATCGTATTTGGAGTAGCTTTTTAATTCGTTGGTAATTTGCAAGCACAATTCGCGCGTTGGCGATAAAATTAATCCTTGCGTGGTGCGACTTTCCGCATTTATTTTTTGAATAAGTGGAAAACCAAAAGCAGCTGTTTTTCCTGTCCCAGTTTGGGCAAGAGCTACCATATCGGTTTCTTTATCTAATAAAATTGGGATTGCTTTTTCTTGAACTTCGCTAGGCGTTTCAAAGCCCATGTCTTGAATAGCGCGCAAAAGCGATTCTTGAAGACCTAATTCTTCAAATTTTGTCATACTATATTTTTAAAAGGTTCGTACAGCTTCTTATTTCTGCTGTGTTGAGAAGTTACATGGAGCGTTACGACCTAATAAAATTAAAATACCCTGACGCTGTGGTAACTTCATCTCGCTCTGAGATTTCAAGGCGCAAAGGTAGTGTTTTATTTTGAATAAATAAGTTTTGTTGTATTTATTTGATTTTCAGTGAAATTTGTGTGCAGTTTTTTAGTTAGCAGGTTTCTTGTGTTTTTGTAGTGTCACTTTAACTTGCGGATAATCTACACCAAATGCTTTTTCGTTTTTAAAGGGGATTTTAAGCGTGTCTGCTTTGCCAAATGGAATCCAGATTTCGAGGTCGTCTAGAGATTTTAGGTTGTAAGTTTCCAATGGTTTATCATAATCTACTTTTTCTATCTTTTTTCTATCATTAATTTTTAATTGATAGTTTGCTCCAAATTCATAATTATGAATTTCGTCTGAAAGTGTTATATACTGTTTACTTTGGTGCTTATCTTGAATAACAACAGTAATATGATCATATACTTCATTTTTTAACACGCTAATTAAGTAGTGACCGTATTCAGTGTTAATTCGTTTGATTAAGTTATTAGAGTTAAATATAAACTTTCCTTTGAAATCAAATATTTGATATATGGGTAAACTTGTACAGCAACCAAAAATGGTAGTTAATAAATAACCTTCTTTTTCATAAATTCTAAGAGCATCAGTATAAAAGTTGAGTTCGTAAGCGGGATTTTTTAAATTTTCAGGACGGAAAAATTGCAAATTGTGTTTTGTTCCTGCTAATCCTGATACTTTATAGTCTTGGTATCTTTGTGTGAGTCTTTTTAAAACATACTTGAACGCTAATCCCGCAGTATTTTTAGAAACAATATTTTTTGTTTCAGCTACTTGAATATATTCATCGTGTCTTTCAACGTTAATATGTTTATTTTCAAAAGTAGCTTTTACATTATGAATACTATCAAATCTCTCGAAAGATGGTTTGTATCGCGTTGAGTCTTTTTCCGCACGAAAGATAGTATCATTTTTTAAAATTTTGAATTGATAAAGATCACCGTTTTTCTTCGGTAGTTTTACCCGCATCAAGGTGTCATCTCTTTTTTGTAGATATACGATTTCTTTTTTAATAACAGTATTCGTAACAGTTTCTGTGACTGTTTTTGTACATGAAATAATAAGAACACAGATAAATAACGATAAAAGTAACGGTTTGCTCAAGATTGATCAGATTTTAGTTTCCAAAAAATCTATCAATTTTTGTACCGCTTTTCCACGATGCCCCACGCGATTTTTTTCTTCTAAAGAAATTTGAGCGAAGGTTTCTGTAAATCCGTCAGCCATAAAAATAGGATCGTAGCCAAAACCTTGGTCGCCACGTTTTTCATGAATGATAGTTCCTTTGCAAATTCCTTCAAAAGTATATTGCTGTCCGTTTAAAATTAGTGCAACAACTGTTTTGAATTGTGCAGAACGGTCTTTTTTGTCAGCTAAATTTTCGAGCAATTTGTTCATATTATCATCTGCATTTCGCTGTGAGCCTGCATAACGCGCAGAAAATACGCCAGGTTCGCCGTTGAGCGCGTTGACTTCCAAGCCTGTATCGTCTGCAAAACAATCGTAACCGTATTTTTCTTTGACATATTGCGCTTTTTGAATTGCATTGCCTTCGATGGTTGGTTGTGTTTCGGGAATATTTTCTGTACAGCCAATATCTTTTAGACTTAACACCGTAATTGTTTCTGGCAACAGAGATTGTACTTCGTTGACTTTATGTTGATTGTTGGTAGCGAATACGAGTTTCATAATTTTTAGTTTTATCGATGATGATACGGTTCATTTCGTAAAATGGTAAAGGCTCTATACAATTGCTCTACCACAAACAAACGCACCATTTGATGCGAGAATGTCATTTTGGATAACGATACTTTTCCTTGCGCTTTTGTATACACTTCTTCTGAGAAACCATACGGTCCGCCAATAACAAATACTAAGGTTTTAATGCCTGAATTCATGCGTTTTTGGAGGTAATTTGAAAAATCTACCGATGAAAATTGCTTGCCGTTTTCGTCTAACAAAATCAACACGTCAGAAGGTGCTAATTTTTTTAAAATCAATTCACCTTCTTTATCTTTTTGTTGTGCTTCACTGAGATTTTTAGTGTTTTTAAGGTCGGGAATGATTTCCAAGTCAAACTTAATATAGTGTGATAATCGTTTTACATACTGGTCAATCAGTTGTTGCAACTGTTTGTCGTCCGTTCGTCCAATAGCGAGCAATTGTATATTCATACGGTAAAAATAGTAGAATTTTCAAAAATAGATAGCGTCCACACTTTTCCCACTAAGGAAATTATAAAAAAGTACATGAAAAGTGTAAGCGAACGAAGGTTTATCTATACCAAATTGAGTGTAATTGTACGTATCTTATAATTCTTAACCAAAAAATCATATATTCATGAAAAAAAAGCAATTACACTCGCTAAAATTAAACAAGAAAATAATTTCAGCAATTAACAAAAATAACCTAAAAGGTGGTGGACCTACGGTTGGAACTGATTGTGTATCGCATTGTCTTGGATGGGAATGTCCAGATCATAAATAAGTTAAATTCTCACTCATGTTTTTGGGTTTAAATTACTGAAAATAAATAAGTTGATTTGTTTTTTGTTTCTTGAAATCTTACTGTGATATTTTATAAAAAGTCACCAATTTCACTTTTAGTTACGTAAAAAGTGCACTACTTTGAGATTCAATTTAGTAACTAAAAAACTTTGAAAAAAATGAAAAAACAAAATCAGATCAAATTATCTCTAAGTAAAAACACAGTTTCAAATTTAGAAGCTACGGTTGTAAAAGGAGGAATTAGTGGAGGTGCCTGTCAACCAGCAGAACCATTACCAGATTCAATTGGATGTCCACCAAGATCAGTTCCTTATACAGCATGCCAAATTTCATTTGAATTGTCATGTATCTGTAGCAGATAATTGAATTATTAACTTTAAAAACCATACATCATGAAAAAAAAGAAGCAACTTGGAAAATTAAAATTATCCAAAAAAACAATTGGAAACTTGTCAGAATTGAATGGTGGTAGACCACCAGGAAGCTACAACTGTGTTCCTTACGACCCACAACCTTATACAATAGAAACGGTTTGTTGGACACAATCTAGAGACATTGCATCAGAATGTTGGTGCTCTTCTGACGATAGTTTCTTTTGCTAAAAAGTAAAAAAACAATATTTAAAAGCGTCATCAAACGAAGATGACGCTTTTTTTATTGTAAATAATATGTCGTTCGATTTTGATATGCAGTGGAATCTTTGCAATTTTGAATTAAATACAACAAACATGATTTCAGAAGCGCAATTTCAAAAAGAATTAGAATTGATTATCTCCAATGCCATTCGCGAAGATGTTGGTGATGGCGACCATAGTTCGCTAGCTTGCATTCCGCCAAATGCAGAGGGAAAAGCTAAACTATTGGTAAAAGATGAAGGCATTATTGCAGGTATTGAATTTGCGAAAATGGTGTTCGATTATGTGGATGCCGATATGAAAGTTGAAACACTGATTGAAGATGGAAGCGCTGTAAAATATGGTGATATTGCATTTTATGTCACAGGAAAATCACAATCCATTCTAAAAGCAGAACGCTTGGTATTGAACGCGATGCAACGCATGAGCGCTATTGCTACGAAAACGAATATGTTTGTAAAACTACTAGAAGGGACAGGAACCAAAATTCTCGATACACGAAAAACGACGCCTGGCATCCGAGCGTTGGAAAAATGGGCGGTAAAAATCGGAGGTGGTGTCAATCACCGTTTTGCGTTGTATGATATGATCATGCTGAAAGACAATCACATCGATTTTTGTGGTGGAATCACACAAGCAATCGCACAAACCAAGCAATATCTCAAAGAAAACGAATTGGATTTAAAAATCATCGTAGAAGCGCGTAATTTGGATGAAATTGCCGAAATTTTACAATCTGATGGTGTGTACAGAATACTGATTGATAATTTCAATTACGAAGACACGCGAAAAGCGGTGGAAATGATTGGCGACACATGCTTGACAGAATCGTCAGGCGGCATCAATGAAAATACCATTCGAGAATATGCACTTTGTGGCGTCGATTACATTTCTTCGGGCGCGTTGACGCATTCGGTGTACAATTTAGATTTAAGTCTAAAAGCAATTGACTAATGTCAAAAGACATCGAAGAGAAACTCGACAAAATTCCGCTCATCAACATTTTGGTGATGCTCCTCAAAAAAATAAAACTGCCAGGATTTGAGGGTTTATCGCTATACGATTTGCTCGAAATGTACATTGTAGGCATCATAAATGGAACGCTTACGGCGCGAGCCGGCGCGATTGCATTTAGTTTCTTTATGGCAATATTTCCGTCGCTATTGTTCTTTTTAAACTTACTACCGTATGTGCCTATTGAAAACTTTCAAGCGAATTTTATAGACACTATCACGTCATTTCTGCCCGATGAATCTGCAGCATTTTTAAATGAAATCATTGTCGATATCGTAAAAAACAAACGTGGCGGATTGCTCTCGTCAACTTTTTTTCTGTCCATATTCTTAATGGCAAACGGCGTTGCGGCTATCTTTTCAGGATTTGAAAACTCCTATTATATTCACCAAAAACGAAGTTTTTTCAAGCAATATCTATACGCGTTAAGTGTGGGTTTAATTTTGGCATTGTTGTTGATTTTTACCATTGCAATGTTAGGATATATAGAAATATACATACCGTATTTAAGTAATTTAGGAAGCGAAACTGCTGTAGAAAGTAGTGGTATCGGACTCACCATTATTCAATACCTACTCTTAGTTTGCATGATTTATATGGGAATAGCAATTTTATATTATTACGGAACCTTGCGAAGAAAAACTGCAAAATTTTTCTCCATCGGAGCGTTGTTAACAACCGTTTTAATCGTGCTCACCTCATATTTATTCGGTATTTATATCGCTAACTTTTCTCAATACAACGAACTCTATGGCTCCATTGGTGCCTTATTAATACTCATGTTATATATCTGGCTGAACGCGAATATTTTACTCTTAGGATTTGAGTTAAACGCTTCTATTGATATGTTACGAGCCAAAAATGAGTCTGCCTAATTTATTATGTTTGCATAATAAAAAATAGTATATTACGAACGAAAATTATAAAATAAACCCAATAGAAAATGAAAAAGACAATTTATGCGTTCATCGCTTTTTTAATCGTAGGAATTAGTGCAGTAAGTGCACAGCATGAAGTTGGATCGGCAACCTTGCCAAATTCCGTTACTTTTGATGGTCAGGAACTTATTTACAACGGAGCTGGTGTGCGTAAAAAAGCATGGTTTAAGCTCTATTCTGGCGGATTATACTTAAAGCAAAAATCGAGCAATGCGTATGATATTAGAACCGCTGACGAATCGATGGCGATTAAATTACACATCACTTCGGGAATGATTACCAGTAAAAAAATGATCAATGCGGTGGATGAAGGTTTTGAAAAAGCTACCAAAGGAAATACAGCGCCAATTGCTAATAAAATTGAAACATTTAAAGGATTCTTTAGCGACGAAATCAACGATGGTGATATTTTTGACATTGCATACATCAAAGATAAAGGTGTGATAGTGTACAAAAATGGAACTGAAAAAGGAGTGATTCCTGGTTTGGAATTCAAAAAAGCATTGTTCGGAATTTGGTTAGGAACAAAACCTGCGGATAAGAATTTGAAAAGTGGCATGTTAGGAAACGAATAAAAGTTGCATTTCATGAAATCAGCATACCTCACTATTTTTGGAATTTTTTTCTTTGTAAACTTGTGTACAGCACAATCTGTAGTCGGAAAATGGAAAACGATTGACGACGAAACAGGCGAATCGAAATCTATTGTGGAAATTTATCAGCAAAATGGTAAAATCTACGGAAAAGTAGTAGCTATTCTAAATCCTGAAAAGCGTGATGGTTTGTGCGAAAAGTGCAGTGGTGAACGAAAAAATAAGCCTGTGATGGGCATGCAAATCATCGACGGATTGACCAAAGACGGAAACGAATACGAAGATGGAAAAATTCTCGATCCCGAAAAGGGAAAAGAATACAAATGTAAAATTTGGCTCGATGATGACAATAAAAATAAACTCTATGTGCGTGGTTATATCGCGTTTTTTTACCGAACCCAAAATTGGTATCGCGTAGAATAACCATTCACCAAAAATATTTACAAAACCACTTCTGAAAAGAAGTGGTTTTTTTATACCATAAATTAGTGGTGATTACAACGTGTTACTACACATGTTGTCCAGCCTTGTTGGTCAGTTGGTTCGTTTCCACCTTTTAGTTTTTTTACTTCAAATGTTGAGATTGATCTCTTGTTTAATGCTAACGATGTGAAATTTCTTTTTTTCATGATTAAATATTTATGTTATCATCTTAATTTACGAAAAGAAATAAATTTTTGAGTATGGAAAAACCATAGAAAAAGTTAGTATATTCCAACGATTTTCATGTTTAAAAGCTTTCAAAAAGTAACTAAAAAAAGAAAAACTCTTTTCATTGAAATGTATTTTATCTGACCAAAATGCTACCTTTGAATAATGGCATATTTTATTGACGTCATATTGCCCATTCCGCTTCAACGCCTTTTTACATACAGCATTTCCGAAGCTGAAGCACAATTTCTACAACAAGGAATGCGTGTGGCGGTTCCGTTTGGAAAAAGCAAAGTGTACACGGCGTTGGTTCATAAAATTCATCAGCAAGCACCTGAAGTGTATGAAGCTAAGGAAATTCAACAAATTCTGGATGAAGAACCAATCGTTACCACAACACAATTGCAGCATTGGGAATGGATTACAGAGTATTATATGGCGAGTTTGGGTGAAGTATTTCGTTCGGCTGTACCAAGTGCTTTTTTGTTGGAAAGTGAAACTATTATTTCAAAATATGACAATAGTGATGTCGATGAAAGTCAACTCAAAGATGACGAGTTTTTAATTTATGAAGCTTTACAGCATCAATCCTTGTTGAAAATTCAGGAAATCAGTAACATTCTCCAAAAAAAGAACGTAGTACCTGTCTTGAAACGATTGTTGGATAAAAAAATCATTCAAGTGTATGAAGAAATCTACGAGCAGTACAAACCAAAATTGGTACGCTACGTGAAACTTCACACGAAATACTCCAACGAAGCACAACTTCATGACTTATTAGATTCACTACAACGAGCTAAAAAACAACGCGAAGTGATTCTCACGTTATTTTCAATTTCAGCAGCTACGAAAAGACCAATTAGTGTTGCAGAACTCGCAAAACAAAGCAATGCGAGTGCAGCCGTCATTAAAGCGCTGATTGATAAAGAGATTTTAGAAGAATACTATATTCAAAAAGACAGAATTGAGTACGATGGTGACGAAACAGAAGATTCCAAACAGCTCAATCCGTATCAAAAAGAAGCCTATCAAACCATACAAACCGCTTTTCAAACCAAAGATGTCTGTCTGTTGCACGGCGTTACTTCTTCAGGGAAAACGGAAGTCTACGTAAAACTAATTGAAGATATTTTAGGCAGCGGAAAGCAAGTATTATATCTGTTGCCAGAAATTGCACTGACAACGCAAATCATTACACGATTGCAGCAATATTTTGGTGAAAAAGTAGCGATTTATCATTCAAAATATTCGGTTCATGAACGTGTTGAGGTTTGGAACAACGTATTGCACAACAAACCCAAAGCACAGATTGTGTTGGGTGCGCGTTCGTCGTTGCTCTTGCCATTTTCAAATTTAGGGCTAATCATTGTGGATGAAGAGCACGAAACATCGTTCAAACAATTCGATCCTGCGCCACGTTATCACGCACGCGATGCTGCCATTGTGTTGGCTAAAATGCATCAAGCCAATACGCTTTTAGGTTCGGCAACACCAAGTATTGAAAGCTATTACAACGCAAAAACAGAAAAGTACGCTTTGGCAACGATAACAAGACGTCACGGGGATGTATTGATGCCAGATATGGAATTGGTCGATATCAAAGAAAAACATCGTAAAAAGCGTATGAAAGGGCATTTTTCCGATAGATTATTGGAAGAAATCAAAGAAACCTTAGAAAACGGCGAACAAGTCATACTTTTTCAAAATCGTCGTGGATATGCGCCAATTATTGAATGCAATACCTGTGGACATTCGCCACAATGTCCCAATTGTGATGTAAGTTTGACCTATCATCATTACAAAAATCAATTGCGTTGTCATTATTGCAGTCACCACATTGCGATGCAGCAGCAATGTTTGGCGTGTGGAAGTCATGAATTGGACACCAAAGGCTTTGGAACACAGCAAATAGAGCAAGAGTTAAACGAGTTGTTGCCCGATGTCAAAGTTGGACGAATGGATTTGGATACCACGCGCGGAAAATATGGCTATCAAAAAATCATTTCGTCGTTTGAACAGCAAGAAATTCAAATACTAGTAGGAACGCAAATGCTCACGAAAGGATTGGATTTTCGAAATGTGAATTTAGTTGGAATCATGAATGCCGATAGCATGCTAAATTTTCCAGATTTTAGAGCGCATGAACGTAGTTTTCAGCTCATTCAACAAGTTGCTGGTCGCGCCGGAAGAACCAAAAAACGGGGAAAAGTCATTGTGCAAACCTACAATCCGTATCATCAAATACTACAACAAGTTTCTGTGGGCGATTATGAAAATATGTGCAAAGATCAGCTCAATGAACGACGTCAATTTCACTATCCGCCATTCTATCGACTGATTAAAATTACGCTCAAGCACAAAGAATACAATCGCGTGAATGAAAGTTCGGCGTGGTTTGCGAAATCGTTGCGAAATAATTTTGGAGAAAACGTATTGGGACCAGAATTTCCGCCTATTGCTCGCATTCGGAATTTGTATTTGAAGAATATTTTATTGAAAATTCCAAAGCAGCAATCGTTGGCAAAAACCAAAGAAATCGTTACAAGAATCAAAACTAGTTTTCTATCTATTTCAGAGTATAGAAGCGTTCGTGTAATTATTGATGTGGATACTGTTTAGGTTTTGGGTGTTAGCTATTAGGTTTTGGTATTGAGAGTTAACTTTATTTCAATGAAAACAAAGGAAAATAATGTTTAAAAATAAAATAGACTGAGCTAAGTTAGAAAGTAGTCTGAGCTTAGTCGAAGACTAAATATTCGAAAGTGCTTCGGAGAGTTCTACTTTTTTGTTTCTACTAAGTGGAATTAATTGTCCGTCGATTTCAACGTTTTTGCTGTTAAAACGATCTACTTTGTCTAAATTTACGATGTAGGATTTGTGAATTCGTAAAAACTTTTCAGACGGCAACTGCTTTTCAAAGGCTTTCATGGTAGAAAGAACGACAATATTGCTTTCGTCGGTAACCAATTTTACATAATCACCTAACGCTTCAATCCATTTGATGCTGTTTAAAATAACTTTGCGTTTCTTTAAGTTACTTTTTACAAAAATATGTTCATCGTCTTCATTACTTTTTGTCGCATAATTCGATTTGTCTAATGCACGCGCAATAGCTTTGTCAAAACGCTCTTTTGTTAATGGTTTGTGTAAAAAGTCGGTAACATCGTAATTAAACGCTTTAAAAGCATATTCGGTTTTTCCAGTAACCATAATGACTTGCGGAGGATTCTTTAACGATTCCAACAAATCAAATCCGTTTAAAACTGGCATTTCAATATCGAGGAAGATTAAATCGACATTGTTGGTTTTCAAACCATTCTTTGCTTCAATAGCATTACTATACTCTGCAATTAAGTTTAAAGAAGGATGGTTCAATATCAACTTAGCAACAGCCATGCGTTGTATAGAAGAATCATCAACGATAATACAGTTAAGCTTCATAAGCAAAATAGCGATTTTATGTAATTTGGGTACATGCAATGTTAAAAAAAATAAATCAAAACCACAACAAAATAGCGGATTTATTAAGAAAAATACAGAAAAAAAAGAATGGTTTTTGTTTGTATTACAACAAATAAACAGTACATTTGCGCCCAATTTTAATTAAAAATAGTATTTATGAATCATTATGAAACTGTTTTCATTTTAAATCCCGTTTTATCTGAAACTCAGATAAAGGAAACAGTAGCGAAATTTGAAGATTTCATCGTTTCTAGAGGTGGCAAAATGATTTCAAAAGAAGATTGGGGACTAAAGAAATTAGCATACCCAATTCAGCACAAAAAGAGTGGTTTTTATCACTTATTTGAATTCCAAGCACCAGGAGAAGTAATCTCTCCGTATGAGTTAGAGTTTAGACGTGATGAGCGTATCATGCGTTACTTGACGGTTAAGTTAGACAAGCATGCAATTGCTTGGGCTGAGAAAAGAAGAAATAGAAAAACTGCTAAAGCTTAAGAAAGTATGTCTTCAATTGAACAACAAGCAAAAGGAAAGAAAGAAGGAGAAATCAGGTATTTAACTCCTTTGAACATAGAGACGCAAAAAAATAAGAAATATTGTCGTTTCAAGAAATCAGGTATCAAATATATCGATTATAAAGATGCAGATTTCTTATTAAAATTCGTAAACGAACAAGGGAAATTATTACCACGTCGTTTAACAGGAACTTCATTAAAGTATCAACGAAAAGTGTCTGTAGCTGTAAAAAGAGCGCGTCACTTAGCATTAATGCCATACGTTGGCGATATGTTAAAATAAAATAAAGACAGATTATGGAACTTATTTTAAGACAAGACGTTGAAAATTTAGGATTTAAAGATGATATCGTAACGGTAAAAAACGGATACGGAAGAAATTATTTAATTCCACAAGGATTTGCAACATTAGCAACAAGTTCAGCTAAGAAAATTTTAGCAGAGAACTTGAAACAAAAAGCATATAAAGAACAAAAACTAGTAGACGAAGCTAACGAAACAGCAAAAGCTTTGGCTGAACTAGACATTAAAATTACTGCAAAAACAGGAGCTGGAACAAAATTATTTGGTTCAGTAAACAACATTGACTTAGCAGAAGCACTTTCTAAAGAAGGTCACGCAATTGATAAGAAATATATCAAAGTGATTGGTGGAAACGTGAAAAGAACTGGTCAATACGAAGCAAAAGTACGTTTACACAGAGATGTAGTTGTAGATTTACAATTTGAAGTTATTGCAGAAGCATAAAATATAGCGCATAGCGTTTTATATAGAAAGTCACTCAGTTTTGAGTGACTTTTTTTATATTTATGGCAAACAACTAAGAACCAAAACTAAAATTAATGAATACTTCAGCGTTATATTGTAGTGTAACCGATACACTTGGAGAACCTTTACCTGGCGTTACTCTAATGCTTCAAAATAAATCAAAAAGCGATAGCATGCCTATTACGCATGTGACCAATGCTAAAGGAAAAAGTACGTTTGCAGATTTAATGCCAAGTGAATATGAAATAACAGTTTCTATGGTTGGTTTTCAAACCATAAAAAGAATTTTAACAATAAGTGTTAATCGAGACTTATATGAAAGTTTTGTAATGCAAACAGCTCCTGTAAGAGAATAATATTACTAGCAAAAATTAAACTCGTTCATTCGTTGCGTTTGAAAATATCCTTGTAAATTTGTACACTTTTTAAGAAGAAAGATTACGAAAATATTTATGAAATACACGCGACTTACGAAAGAACAACTCGAAGAACTCCATCAAGAATTCATCAACTTTCTAGCAACACAATCTATTACAGCAGATGAATGGCAAACGATTAAAACGGAAAAGCCAGAAGTTGCTGAACAAGAAATTGACGTATTCAGCGATTTGGTGTGGGAAGGTGTATTGACGCAAGCAACCTATTTAGAAAATATCTCGCCGCAACATCTGTATTTATTTCACTTGCGTGAAGATGAAATGAAGCTGATTGCGGTTAAAATTTTAAATCCAGCTATTGACATTACTACAAAAGAAGGCTTTCAATGGTTGCGTGAAAATTACACGTCTGAAGAAGTGGAAATCTTAACCGCAAACAAAGCCTATTCGGAAGACAGAAACGCAGATAAATTCGCTTTGATACAACAAGGTTCCAACATTACCAAAGGACAATTATACCAATGGTTTGAAGCCATGATGGCGTAGTTTATCGTATTTTTCTACTTTTTAATTTGAAATCATATCTCAAAAACCGAATTTTTGAATTTTATTGTATATTCGAACAATCGCAAACAATCGATAACTGTTCATTCCATCAATAAAATCCAAAAGCCCGAATGAAGAAGACCTACATATTCATTGCATGCCTTCTAGTAGTTGTAAATGTGTACGCGCAAACGTCTTCTAAAGACAAACTCGCAGTTGAAGGTGAAGTCGTATTTGTCTCAAAACTTCCCAAACCGAACGAAATTGACTATCCAAACTGTAACTATTCAGCCATTGTAAAACTGAATTCTAAAGATGAAAATACACGAGTAAATGTGATTTTTCAAGGGATTGTCAACAAACAAAAGGTAGCTACGGCAAACTTTAAAATTGGTGATAAACTCAAACTTAACTTGCTTCCTTTTAATAAAACGAAAGCAGAAGTGCGTCAAACGCAATTGGTCGATGAGGTGGACGATTTTGATATGAAAGTCTATTATGCGCTTGAAGCCAAAAAAATAAAACAATTTTCCTCTAAAAAAACAACAGCAACAATTACAACAACGAAAGAAAAGGTTGCTGCCATTAGCACATTAGAAAAAGATAGAAAAGCAGTGCGTATTCGGAAAAAAAAGATAAAATCTGAAATTCAACGAATTGAAAAACTGCTACAAGCACACGGAAATTCATGGGAACAGTGGGAAAAAGACATTCAAGACTTCAAAGCGGAATACGCAAAAGCGACAGAAGCAAAAGCTTCCAAATGGATTGGCAATTCGTTTTTCTCTGCAGGAAATGCCTATGCTGAACAAAATGAAGGCAATTTTGTAGAAGCCATGACGCGTTTCAACACCTATTTAAAACAGTACAACATAGACCTTATCGTTATCCGAATTCCCTTTAAAGGCGAAGTTGCGGGTGATTTCTTTAGTGATAAACTTTCCGATGGCATCGTTAATCCGTACGCGATGAAAGTCACGCTCGATTTGTTAAAAAACGGAATAGAAGTGCACGATATCTTGCCAAAACTCATTGAAGAACGCGAAAAGCATCCTTTACTATTTTGGTATAATGACTTTGAAGAAACGCATCCAGCGGAAGCTACCTCTTGGATTGTAGCTAAAGAACTCAAAGAAATTTTAGCGCGATATACAGAATATGATGAAGTTGCTAAAATTACTACGAGCTTAAAAGACACCGTTGGTGTCCGCAACGGCAAATCGTATCGTTGGCCAAAAGGGAACAGGGCATTTTCTAGTAGTACAATGATTCCGTTCAAAACAGTTTTAGACAGTACAAAAAACGTAGTATCTATACATTACGACACAAATACCTCTCCTTTTTTATTCATCGGAAACTCTTTTTTAGCCTATCCATCCATCATTCGTGGCGGAAGTATTCCACATTATTTTATTCATGAAACAGGTATTCAACCCGATGTGTATTACAGAAGTGGCGGCGTGGGACTCGGAAGACTCATCTACAAAAAAGGTCTTTCATTTTTAGAAAATAGAAGAGCTATTGTGTATGTGGCACTTCCGCAATCGTTTCAAGGAACCGTTCCTGTAATTCCGTTGGAAGCGAGTATTTCTCAAAAACGGTTTCAAGAAAAAGAAATTGTCACGCTTCAAAAAGATACTTGGGATGCGTATGTAGAATTTCCACCTGAAGTTAAACCAGGAATCCCTTTTCGCATACAAGAAAACGGATACATTAGCGTTGTCGGCAAGAATGGTATAAAAAGTGATGGTGGCGATATGGTTATTACCATTCCTGAGATTAAAAATATGACAAAAGATACTCTTCTTAAAGTAAAGTTCGAATTTCGTTCTGTAGGTTTTGGACATGTCGTAGTTACTTATGCAGGAGAAGAAAAAAGATTTTTACGCTCTGCCAATGTAAAAGATGGATATTTTGAAACGGTATATTTTAATGTCAAAAAAAATATTGACCCTCAGAAACTCATAGTTTCGTTTAAAAGTATCAAGAAAAAGCAGTTAATTAAAAAAATTAACATAAGTGTTCTATCATCCAAATAGCAGACATGAATGGTTTTTAGTTCCTACTTTTTTACCTTTTACTTTCTGCCAATAGTACTGCTATTGTACTATGTGTCTCCCAAAAAGTTACGGCATTTTACACTAACCATTATAAGCTACATCTTTTACGGTTGGGCAAATTCTGCGTTTGTGTTATTGATGTTGGGAAGCACAATTATCGATTACATTTGCGGATTGTTTATCGCAGAGCGTTGGGGAAAAAACTGGTCAAAACCTATAGAAAGTCTGGAAAAAGGAGGAAAACGTACCCAACAACAAAAATGGGCAGTTACCATTTCTGTCATCTCCAATTTATCATTACTCGCATTTTTCAAATACTTCAATTTTGCGGTTGAAAACTACAATGCATTGCTAGAATTTATAGGTTTGGAAGGAATTGACTCCAACAGTATCATGAATGTAGTTTTGCCGTTGGGAATCAGTTTTTACACGTTTCAAAGCATGAGTTATTCCATCGATATCTATCGTGGCAATGCCAAACCAATACGGAACTTTATAGATTTTGCCTGCTATGTTTCTATGTTTCCACAACTCGTTGCAGGCCCCATCATTCGTTTTCAAGATGTTGCCAATCAATTGCGTCATCGTACACATACCTTAGAAAAATTTTCAAGAGGAATTGCCTTTTTCTGTTTAGGAATGGCAAAAAAAGTATTGTTGGCAAACCCCTGCGGAAAAATTGCAGATACGTGCTTTGATGCGGTTGATGTTGGCTTTTTAAATTCGTGGTATGGCGCCATTTCGTATGCGTTTCAAATTTACTTTGATTTTAGTGGATATTCAGACATGGCAATCGGATTGGGATTAATGCTCGGCTTTGTCTTTGCCAAAAACTTTGACAATCCGTATTCATCCAAAAGCATTACGGAATTTTGGCGACGTTGGCATATTTCCTTATCAACTTGGTTGCGCGATTATCTCTACATTCCACTAGGCGGAAATCGAAACGGAAACACACGAACGTACATCAATTTGATGTTGGTGATGTTACTTGGCGGATTGTGGCATGGTTCGTCGTGGAATTTTGTAATTTGGGGCGCAATTCATGGTGTATTTTTAGCCTTGGAGCGATTGGCAAACAAAAAAGCTTTCTACCAAAAACTGCCAAAAATCGGCGGAATCATGCTTACATTTATCATTGTGGTTTGTGCGTGGGTTTTCTTTAGAGCAAGCGATTTGCCAAACGCTATCAACTACTTACAAGCGATGTTTGGCGGCACGTCAGCTATGGAAATTGACGCTGTAAATGACATTCTTATCAAAAATCCGTATTATATCATCAATTTTATCCTTGCGGGAATAGTGGTTTGGACATTTCCACAAACATGGAATTTCACCAAAAACATCACGTTCGCAAAATCACTTTGGATTATTTTCGTAATGATTATTTCCATACTAACATTGATGACGCAAGATTTCAATCCGTTTATCTACTTTATATTCTAAGCAATGTTGAACAAAGAACAAAAACAGACACGAGAAGCGATTGCGATGGAAGAAATAGGAAAAACAACCATTTCTAAAGGCAATCAACAATTGCTATTTGTGTTTTTTATAGTCTTGTTGATTTCTGGGATGCTAGCGCAGTTTTTCTTTGCAGAAAAAAACGAAACGCAGCTCACACTAAAAACTACAAAGGAAAAAACAAAAGCAAGTTCACTTTTTGAAACACTTTCACAAACAAATACTGCAGTACGCAACCACATAGAAGCATTAGAAACAGGCATTGAAGAAAATTCCGTTTTGCGAAAAACGTTTATTCCAGTGATGCAATCGGTACTATTTAATGTTTTCCAAACAGGAAATGAAAACGCGTGGATTTCAGATGAAAATTTCTACTATAAACATGCCAATCAATACCTAACACAAGCGGGATTTTTAGAACCAATACAACTCAAAAAACGAGCCGTAGAAGGAATACAGCCCAATCCAATCAAAGCGATTTTAGACTTTAAAAAGCAATTGGCAAAACGAAATATTCAACTCATGATTGTCCCTGCACCGCCAAAAGCTTCATTTGTGTTAAAAAAAGGAGAAAAGGCCGTAAACAATCAATCGTATACTACATTTATAAACACGTTGCGTCAACATGATATTCTGGTTTGTGATGTGTTTCAATTGTTTGAAAAGAAGCGGCTTTCGAAAGAAAGTTATCTTAAATACGACACACATTGGACACCAAAAGCGATGGAAATGGTCGCTCAAGAAATGGCAAGAGTATTAGACAGTAGTTCCATCCCGAAAGGAACTACACAATACACAACTAAAAACATTACGGTAGAAAATTATGGAGACATAGCAGACATGCTTCACATCGACAAAAAGGATTTGCAACTACAACCGCAAAAAGTAGCAATTACCCAAGTGCTTGATGAAAACTTTTTGTTCAAACCTTCTTCACAATCGGATATTTTATTTTTGGGCGATAGTTACGCCAATATATTTTCGTCAGAAATCATGAATTGGGGAAGTGCTGCGGGACTTTCCGAACAGTTGAGCAATCATATGCAAAAACCAGTAGATCGCATACAAATGAACGATGCTGGCGCTCATGCCACGCGCGTAGCGCTTTCTAACGAATTGAAACGAGGAAAAGACCGTTTGGCTGGGAAAAAAATCGTGATTTGGGAATTTGCGGCACGCGAATTGAGTTTTGGAGATTGGAAACTAATTAACATAGAGTTGAACGAAAACTATATTTCCAACTTTTTTGTACCGAAAGAACAACAATCTGTTACCGTAACAGGAATTGTGAGTGAAACGAGTCAAGTGCCGATTCCGAGTTCAGTTCCGTACAAAGATCATCTTGTGTCAGCACATATTACAGCGTTGAAAAATATAGAAACAGGAGAAGCTTTAGGAGAATCCGTTGTATATTTAGCCAGTATGAAAGACAATGTTTGGACCGATGCCGCTCGCTTGCGAAATGGACAAAAAGTAACGCTTACGTTATACAATTGGAATGACTTCTCAGAAACGTACGGCGCTGTGAATCGTTCAGAATTGCAAGATGATGAACTGTCTTTTGAAGATCCTTGTTGGGGAATTTTACTCGATAATCGAGATTAAAATGAAGTAGTTGACATAAAAACACCGAAAAAAAATGAAAAACTATATTCTTGTTGTAACATTAGCTATTTTGGGAGGTTTTACGTGTGTTGCGCAAACATCTTTTGAAAAAATATGCAAAGAAAAAGTGACAAAAGCAACGTCGACGACAGTCGTTGGGCAAGATGGTTGGTTGTTTCTAACTTCGGAATTATCACACATTGCCAAAGGAAAGTTTTACGGTTCCGCAGCGGCAAAAACTGCGGTATGTGCGAGTCCCGATAGAAAAGATCCCATTCCTGCCATTGTCGATTTCAACAATCAATTGCAACAACAAGGCATTCAACTATACCTGATGCCAGTTCCACCAAAAGCGATGATTAATGCTAGTAAAGTGGATGCGTCTTTACAAAACAATCAAAAATTGGCAGTTCATTATCAAAATCTCTACAAAGAATTGAGAGGTCAAGGAGTAGAAGTGATTGATGTATTTCCAGATTTTTACAAAGAAACAGCAAAAGGAAATCTGATGTATTGCAAACAAGATTCGCATTGGAATCCCGCAGGAATCAAAGTTGCGAGTACGAACGTTTCAAACACCATTAAAAAGCAAGATTGGTATCAAAATGATGCTGGAAAAATTAAAAAAGAGAAACCTACACAAAAGACCATTCAAATTGAGGGCGATTTAAAAGCGGCAGCTGATATAAATCTTGGAAAAGAAAAATTAAGTATCAATACATTTCAAAAAGCGTCAAAAATAGACGAAAACTCACCTGTGTTGGTCATAGGAGATAGTCACACGTTGATTTTTCATTCGGGCGGCGATATGCTAGCTGAAAATGCAGGTTTTACTGATGCTTTAGCGGCGCAATTAGGATTGAATGTAGATTTGATAGGCGTGCGCGGTTCAGGAACGACTTCCGTCAGAATCGATTTGTACAGAAAAGCTAAAAATAAAGATTGGCTCGGAAAAAAGAAAGTCATTATTTGGTGTTTTGCTGCAAGAAACTTCTCAGAATCTAAAAACGGTTGGCGAAAAGTGCCTGTGATGAAGTAATGAAACACTATTTATAAAGGTATTTCTGAGCATAAAAATAGTGCCTCTAAAAAAAAGAGACACTATTTAAGTAGCAAATACGATACAATTTCTTATTCAGTATAGGCACCTACATACCATTTTGATCCATCCCAGCAATATTCTTTTTGAACATTGTCTTGATTGTACGCGTAAACTCTAATATGAATTTGCCCGTTTTTATCTAACCAAGAAGTCGCATCTGGAGTAGAAGCTCCATAAAACTGCCCGCTAGTTAAAGCACCAGAATACCATTTGTCTTTGTCCCAACAAAGCTCAATGATTTTTCCATTAGTTCCAATCGCATATA
Organism: Kordia periserrulae; assembly: GCF_003054265.1. GTDB lineage: Bacteria > Bacteroidota > Bacteroidia > Flavobacteriales > Flavobacteriaceae > Kordia > Kordia periserrulae. Next base: position 363,024 of record NZ_QBKT01000002.1, read on the forward strand.
CACGTATATGAATTTGTCCGCTTGAGTCAAGCCAAGAAGTCGCTCCTGCACCAGAAATTGCAGAAAACTGATTTGTCAAAGCTCCGTCATACCATTTGTTAGAATCCCAACATCTTTCTAGAAGTTTACCATTAGATTGTTGTAAACTGTAAATTCGTAAGTGAATTTGTCCACTTCCATCTACCCAAGAAGTGGCTCCCATAGAGTTCCCCATAATATTTATTTTTTTTTGGTTAATAGTGAAGTAAAAGTAGACCTAATGATGCTATATTGTAAGAGTATTAATACGTATTTACGAAAGAAGGTGTTTTCATATAATTACAATTATTGAGGCTAAATTCTTTAAAATACCGTAAAAATAATTCCTTTGTGATGAATGACAGACTTAAAATTTAGATTTTAATTTTGTTGCTTCATGCATAAGTTAAAAAGAAAATTATCTGGTTTTTTCAGCATTATTCTTTACAATTTTTCAATCCCTAAAAAATAGACTTATATTTGCGCCACAATACACAATCATGGCACAAAAACCAAGCATACCAAGAGGAACACGCGATTTTTCTCCGATAGAAGTTACCAAGCGTAACTACATTTTTAATATCATAAAATCAGCTTTTCAAAACTTCGGATTTCAACCGATTGAAACACCGTCGTTTGAAAATTTAGAAACCTTAACAGGAAAATATGGTGAAGAAGGAGATAAACTAATTTTTAAGATTCTAAACTCCGGCGATAAAGTCAAAAAAGCAGACGTAAAAGCGTTGGAAGAAGATAATTTAGCGCGTTTTTCTAATTCACTTTCCGAAAAAGCCTTGCGTTATGATTTAACGGTGCCCTTTGCGCGCTATGTAGTGCAACACCAAAACGATATTACATTTCCGTTTAAACGGTATCAAATTCAGCCAGTGTGGCGTGCAGACCGACCTGCAAATGGACGTTTTCGTGAATTTTTTCAATGCGATGCAGATGTCGTAGGTTCAACCTCGCTGTGGCAGGAAGTGGAATTTGTGCAATTGTATGATAAAGTCTTTTCCAATCTTGGTTTGAAAGGTGTTACGATTAAAATCAACAATCGAAAAATCCTATCTGGAATCGCAGAAGTGATTGGCGCAAAAGACAAACTTATCGACTTTACAGTCGCGCTAGACAAGCTTGATAAAATTGGCGAAGATGGCGTAAAGAAAGAAATGTTGGAAAAAGGCATTGCTGCGGAAGCAATTGAAAAAGTACAGCCATTATTCAGTTTTTCGGGGAATTTAGACCAAAAATTAGCGCAACTCAAAGAGCTATTAGCCAATTCGGAAGAAGGAATGACAGGAATCTCAGAACTCGAATTTGTCTTTGAAGCTATTGAAGTACTCGGATTAGAAACAGCTACGTTGGATTTAGACATCACTTTAGCGCGTGGATTAAACTACTATACAGGAGCCATCTTTGAAGTTGCGGCTCCCGAAGATGTCAAAATGGGCTCTATTGGTGGCGGCGGACGCTATGATGACTTAACGGGAATTTTTGGTTTAAAAGATGTTAGTGGAGTCGGTATCTCTTTCGGTTTGGATAGAATTTACTTAGTATTAGAAGAACTTAATTTATTTCCAGAAACGGTTTCGGATAGGGTAGATGTGTTGTGTGTGAATTTTGGAGAGAAAGAAGCCTTGGCATCGTTAAAACTCATCAAAGTATTGCGCAAAGCAGGAAAAAGTGCAGAGTTATTTCCAGACAATAAAAACATGAAAAAACAGATGAATTACGCCAACAAACGCGATATTCCGTATGTAATTATCATTGGAGGAAACGAACTCAAAAATAATACCTGTATCGTAAAAAACATGAAAAGCGGTACGCAAGTAGAAGTTCCATTTGATGAGGTGTTGACGGCGTTCTAATTTTTTGTTCTTCGTTTTTTGAAGTTGCTTTTTATGTTGTGAAGTATGAATCTAGAGTCAAGATTCACATTTGAAACTACAAAAAACAGACAACAGAAAACAAAAAACAAAACCTAACACCCAAAACACCAAAAAAAAATCAAGCAAAGCGAGATAAAAAAAGTCTAAAAGTGCGCAAGCACGGTCTAGTTTCTAAAAGCGAAGCGGTCTATAAATCTTTTTTATATGTTTTTCGACGTTTGTGCGTTACAGGATTAAAGTGCTTCCAAATTTGATGAATCGCTGTATTTTCAATCAATTCGGGAGTTCGAATGCATTCTTGTACATTCTTTTCGGTAAACGTGAGGAAATATTCCATAAAAATAATAGCCGTCAATCCTTTGTTTTGATATTCAGGATGTACGCCAATTAAGTAAAAAGTAATGTTTTTCGGGTTTCTACGCGCTTTCAACATGTGAAAAATTCCGAACGGAAATAGCTTTCCTTTGGCTTTTTGTAAAGCTTTGGCAAACGAAGGCATGACAATAGCAAACGCGACTAATTTATCATCTTTATCAATAATAAACTTTATAAATTCAGGATTGATAAATCCGATATACCGATTTTTAAAATACTCTTTTTGAATGTCGTTAATCGGAACAAAAGACGCCAATGATGCGTACGATTCATTAAACAAATCGAACATTTGGTCTACGTAGGGTAGAATGTCTTTCGTTTTTGTAAAATTGAGCGGACGCAATTGATACCGTTTTTTAATCAAGTTTTGGACACGTTCAAACGATTCGGGCTTTACATTAGAAAAGGGAAACTTATTTTCTAAATATTCTTTCTCCTTTACCAAACCGTGATGAATCAGATGTTTTTCATAATACGGATGATTGTACCACGTAATCATTGTACCAATATGATCAAACCCTTCTGTCAGCACACCTACTTTATCCAAATTTGAAAAACCAACAGGCCCTTCCATATATTCCAATCCGTGCGAGCGACCAATTTCAGCGACTTTGTCCAACAATGCGCCAGAAACTTCCAAATCGTCAATCATATCAAACCAACCAAAGCGCATTTTGGAAAGTTTTTGTTCTTTTACTTCAATCCAATTGACAATGGCGGCAACACGACCTACAATTTCACCATTTCTATACGCTAAGAAAAACTGTGCATCTGCATCTAAAAATGCAGGATTTTTATCTTTGTTAAAGGTTTCTAATTCGTCTTTAATAATCGGCGGAACCCAATATTTTGAATCTTTATAAAGGCGAAACGGAAATTTTATAAAAGCTTTTAATTCCTTTTTGTTGGCTACTTCTCTAACTTCAATCATTCACTGAAAATTTGGTTGCTACAAAGTCTATTTAGTTGTTGATGTTTCCATCATCTTCAAACTTCTCCAATTCTTTTTCTTTTTTCTTTTTTGGATCTTCTCCGTTTGGATCTTGCTCGTCAATCGGAATGATTTCATCTTCATGCCATGCATCGATGCGATAGGAAAGTCCCAAACCAGCAAAAACGCGTGTTGGTGTGTTTTTTACACCAGCGCCAACATAAGCATCCAACTGAAAATCGTCTCCAACCAAATACGCGCCACCAGCTCTAAAAAGGGCATCTGCATATATATCACTGTCAATTCCTTGATGCTCTACAAAAGCTGACCATTTCGGATTGTCAAACGCGTGTGTTAAGGTTAAAATATAGCTCAATTCTTTTGAATCTGAAGTAATGCGATCATACGTAATATTCGACACAAAAACCCAGCGACCTGCAAAGTGACTTTGGGTAGACAAGGTTACTTTTGGACTTACAGAAGGTTCTGTGCGAGGAAAGTATGGATTGTCCGTAAAAACAAAATTCGCACCTGCGTAAATACCAATGGCAGGAATTAAATCTTTCCAACGAAATGAATTGTTTGCTTTCCAACTGTATAAATTTGGCTTTTCCGACTCAGATTTTAAATACGGATCGTACAGCATGTAATGCGCGCCAATCGTATGCGATAAAAAGCCATTTCTGTTAAACTCCAACGGTGGAATGGTGGTATTACTTGTAAACGTATCAAACTGATACGCACCTTCCCAACGAATCTCTAATTGTTCTTTAAACAAGCCATATCGCAATGCAAAATCGATTCCAAATGCATCTACTTCCGTATTGAGTTTTTTATGTTCTTGAAAATCTACAAACATGCCTGTTTCAAACTGCAATACATTTTTACCAACAGCATACGCGCCAACAGAAGCTCCAGGACGATTGGAATTGATGACATCAGTATATTGCGCAAACGCTGCGGATGTGCAAAGTAAAAAACTAAGAATTGTTAAAAAAGATGTTGTTTTCATATAGCTGTTAGGTTGTTTCGTGAACTAAAAAACATGAATGCGCCTTTACAAAATAAAGGAGTGCATGTTTTTCTTAAAATTTTAACATGTTAAGCCAAAACTACATAAAATTATAGTTTTTTATCTAGTAAAAGCGATATTAAATCCACATAAATTGTATTTTTGAAAAAATATAGTTCATAATACAATATGGGATTACTGAGAACATTAGCAATCATAATTTTAGTAATGTACGCATTGCGTTTATTGGGTAGAATGTTTGCGCCTTTTATGATTCGCTATGTCGCCAAAAAAGCCGAGAAGCGTTTTTCGGAGCAATTCAAACAACAAGCCGAATATCAAAAGCAACAACGTACCAAAGAAGGAGAAACTACGATTGATAAAATGCCCGATAGAAAATCATCAAAAAATGTGGGAGAATATATTGACTTTGAAGAAGTTGATTAATGTTTGCCCAAAGCACACCTAAAAACCGTTCTAAAAAGGTTTAGTATATTGCCTTTTATCTGTACACGCTAAAAATTACACCAAGTGAATTTAGATATTAAAAAATTTGTCCCGCATGCAATTGCCTTACTGTTGTTTATAGGAATGTCGTTGGCATACTTTTACCCTGTCGTACAAGGTAAAAAAATGCAACAGCAAGATATCATCCAGTATGCTGGAATGGCAAAAAAGCAAAACGATTATCGTGAACAAACAGGTGAGGAGTTGTACTGGACAGACAACGCGTATGGTGGAATGCCAACGTATCTGTTGGGAGCGCGTTATCCGCATTCGTACATCAAAAGTTTAGACAGAGCTATCCGGTTTTTACCACGCCCAGCAGATTATTTGTTTTTATACTTCTTTAGTATTTACATACTATTGCTGGTGATGAAAGTCGATTGGAAACTGTCCATTCTCGGCGCTATTGCCTTTGGATTTTCTACCTACTTTATCATTATTTTGGGCGTTGGTCACAACGCCAAAGCACACGCTATTGCTTATTTTCCGTTAGTCTTATCAGGAATTTTGCTCACTTTTCAGCGGAAATATATTTGGGGATTTTTACTCACAGCGGTCGCCATGTCGTTAGAAATTATGACATCGCATCCGCAGATGACCTATTATTTGATGCTGTTGGTGATGGTGATAGGATTGGTGTACTTTATCGATTCCTACAAGAAAAAAGAAATGCCGCACTTTTTTACAGCAGTCGGATTGCTCATTGTTGCTGTATTTTTAAGTATCGGCGTTAACGGAACCAACTTATTAACCACCAAACAATACGCCGATTGGAGTATTCGTGGGGAAAGTGAATTGACCATTAAACCAGACGGCAGCAAAAAAGAACGCAAAGGACTTTCTAAAGAATATATTACCGAATATAGCTACGGAAAAATGGAAACCTTCAATTTGTTGATGCCGCGATTTATGGGTGGCGGAAACACGGAAGATTTCGGAACCAATTCCGAAGCATACGAATATTTAGTACAACTAGGCGTTCCTGCAGGTTCTGCAAGAGAATTTGTAAGATATCTTCCTGGCTATTGGGGCGACCAACCAATTATTGCAGCGCCAGCGTATGTAGGAGCGGTCATTATTTTCTTGGCGTTGCTAGGATTATTTTTAGTGCGAAGTCGTGCCAAATGGTGGCTTTTTGGAGGAATTGTGCTGTCAATACTACTTTCGTGGGGAAAAAATCTAAGTTTTCTTACTGATTTAATGCTTGATTATTTTCCGCTATACAGCAAATTTAGAGCCGTTTCGTCCATACAAGTTGTGCTCGAATTGTGCATTCCAATCTTGGGTGTTTTAGCGTTAGCGTATCTTTTCAAAAAAGAAACAGTAGACAAAAAGAAAGAGGCGACAGAAAAGATAATTTTATACTGTACGGTAGGTTTTGTAGTCATTGTTTTAGCATTGATTGCCTTTAAATCTTCGCTATTTACTTTTAATGGATTAAACGATGATTATTATGCTTATAAATTCACTCAGCAAGGATTGAATGGGCAGCAATTCATGGAAATTATCAAGGAAGACCGTATGGCAATGCTAACCAAAGATGCGTTGCGTGCTTTGTTGTTAATTGTACTCACAGCTGGTGTTTTGATAGCCTACTTGCGCAAAATAATAAACAAGAATATCGTAACTATTGCCATTGCAGCGTTGTTATTGTTCGATTTGGTACCGATTGCTCGAAATTATGTAAATACAGAAGAATTTGTAAGTAAAGCACAATTCGATTTTCCATACAAAACCTTAGAGGTAGACAAGCAAATTTTAAAAGATAAAGGACATTATCGTGTGTTTGAACCGAGATTGCGACTTGCCAATTCGCGTACAGCATTTTTCCACAATACGCTTGGCGGTTATCATGCGGCGAAACCACGACAGTTTCAAGAAGTGTATGACTTTTATTTAGATTACGATAGAAAATTTGAAGTCAACGAGCGAAACATCAATATCTTGAACATGTTGAACGTTCGCTACATCATCAAAGATTTGGAAGGTGAGCAAGATCAGGCTGGAGCAGGAGCCATTGCGCTGAAAAACCCATATCCGAATGGAAATGCATGGTTTGTTGAAAAAGTCAATTTTGTTGATACGGCTGATGATGAAATGCTTTCGTTGTACGGATTGAACACGAAAAACGAAGTGGTTTTCCGAAAATCGAGAGCGGAAGAAGGCATTATCAAGGAAACGTACGGAAAAGATTCACTCGCAAACATTGAATTAGTAGACTACAAACCAGAGCATTTAACATACAAATCAGAAAACGAAGAGCACGGTTTTGCGGTATTTTCTGAAATCCATTACCCACATGGCTGGAATGCGTATATTGACGGAAAATTAGAGCCACATTATCGCGTAAATTATATTTTAAGAGGTATGGAAGTTCCTGCTGGAAAACATACGATAGAGTTCAAATTTGAACCAACTATTGTTCAAAAAGGAATTACCATATCACTCACAAGTTCCATTATTTTATTTTTATTGATTGTAGGTGGAATTTACTATGAATTTTGGCATAAGAAGAAAAAGAAAGTGACAACGGAATAACAACAGCATAATTCTCCTCAAAATTATGGCTAAAAAGGTAGTAATTGTTACATATTACTGGCCGCCAGCTGGTGGACCAGGTGTACAGCGTTGGTTGAAATTCGTAAAGTATTTGCGTGATTTTGATATAGAACCTATCGTTTTTATACCTAAAAATCCAAGTTATCCTATTGTTGATGAAACGTTTTCAGAAGATATTCCTAACGACATCACCATCATCAAGCAGCCTATTTTTGAGCCATACGAATTTGCGCAACTTTTTTCTAAAAAGAAAACTCAAAAAATCAGTCGCGGTATTATTGCCAAAGAAAAACAATCGCTGGTAGAAAAGGTATTGCTTTATATTCGAGGAAACTTTTTTATTCCTGATGCACGTAAATATTGGGTGAAACCTTCTGTGAAATTTTTAAAGAAGTATTTGGTAGAAAACAATATAGAAACCATTATCACCACAGGACCACCACATAGTTTACATTTGATTGGTCTTAAATTGCGAAAACAATTGACAATTACGTGGCTAGCAGATTTTCGCGATCCGTGGACGCGAATTGGCTATCATGAAAAGTTACGTTTGACTAAAAAATCGCAAGAAAAACATATTCAACTGGAATCGGAAGTGTTGCAAACTGCTGATCAAATTGTAACGACAAGTTTTACTACTAAAGAAGAATTTTCAACGCTAACCGATAAACCTATAAACGTCATTACCAATGGTTATGATGTTGAACAATACGAACCAACTCCAATGGACGAAAAGTTTACGCTATCGCATATAGGTTCGTTACTTTCGGATAGAAATCCAGTCGTTTTATGGCAAGTATTGGCAGAATTGGTAGCAGAAAACGAAAGTTTCGCAAACGATTTTCAATTGCAATTTGCAGGTGTTATCAGCGAACGCATACAACGCGCCATTGGTGAAGTTGGTTTGAATTCGCACACTATTTATTTCGGTTATGTTTCGCACAAAAGAGCCTTGCAATTGCAACGTGCTTCGCAATTGTTATTGGTGATAGAAATTGATTCCGAAAAAACCAAAGGAATTATTGCAGGAAAGTTGTTTGAATATATGGTGGCGGAACGACCGATTATCGGAATTGGTCCTAAAGATGCTGATATTGCAAAGATTATTCAGGAGACCAATACAGGGACGTATTTTTTATATACTGAAAAAGCGAAACTCAAAACGCAAATCTTAGCGTATTACGAAGCATTTCAGCAGCAAAAATTACATACATCACCAATCGGATTGCAACAGTATTCGCGTAAAGCGTTGACCAAAAAATTAGCAACGCTTTTACATTCTATATAACTCCATAAAAAAAACCTTACTCAATGTTTCCATCAAGTAAGGTTTTACAATTTGAACAACTATCTATTAATTTCGTCCTCTCGAACCTCGTTGTCTGCTAGAAGTTGCTTTTCGCTGTGAGCGATTGGAACGCTGTGTTGCTGAACTTCGGTTTGAAGAACGATTTGATCTTGTAGCTCTGGAAGAATTGCTTCTACTTGGCTTTGTAACAGAGCTTCTACTTGAGCTACGATTAGTACGAACCGAATTGTTGTTTCGTGTACTACGCGTGCTTCTCATATCTCTTGTAGAGCTTGAATTTCCACGTGTCGCTCTCGTATTGTTTCGTGTAGAATTTGATCGTACACTGTTAGAGTTTTGAGACCTTGTATTTCCACGTGTAGCTCTCGTGTTATTTTGACTTCTCGTATTTCCACGCTCAATACGTGTATTGTTGTTATTGTTGCTACGAACGCCACCTAATTGTACATTATCTCGTGTGTTTCTAGTGTTTCCACGAACAGTTCCACGTGTATTTCCATTTCTTGTTGTTGCCGAACGTGTGTTTTCTGCTCTTGTTCCACGAGTTGTAGCCTGACGTGTATTACGAGTATTACTGTTGGTACGTGTTACCGTTCTACGTGTGTTGTAAATAGCAGCATCATTTCTACGGGTAACTCTGCGGTCGTTTCTATAAATATCTCTTCTATTCGTATTGATACGCGCTGCACTATGATAGATGTGTCCAATACGCGCTCTTGCATATCTGAATCTGAAATTGTTTCTATATGGCGAACAGAATGTGTAACGAATAGGTGTATAAAATCTTCTATATGGATTTACGCTTACTAGACAGAAATTTACTGTTGGTCTAAAGAATAAATCGTTATAAAATACTGGATATGTGTAATATCTGTTAAAAGGATTGATAAAACCTCTCGTGTGGGTGAAACGTGCATACGAATCGTAGTATAAGAACAATCCACCAACTTGCACTAAGTTTCCAAATCCGTTGTAATTGAGGTTTACATTTCCAATTCGGAAGACGCGTCCGTAGTAATCATAAAAAATAGGCGTATTTTCTATTTGAATGATAGCACCGTAATCGTCATACTGAATGAATGGATTGTAATCAAATCCTGAGTTGAAGGTGATTTGCAATCCGCCCATATTCACATTGGCGTTAATGTTTGGATGTAATCGATTGATGAAAAAATCAAACTCTCCGTCGTGATACACAGAAAACGTGATTCCATTTTCAACGAACGTTACCGCTCCGTTTATAAAGAATGCGTTGGTTGTGGTGGTATCCATCCGTTTTGCTTCTGCGGTTGTCACCGTAAAGAAAAACAGCCCTGTTAAAGCAATGAGTATTTTTTTCATAACATGCGTTTTTAATATTCTATTAATACTAACCAAACAGCGTGCCAAAAACAGAAGTTTTCCAAAAACACCTTGATGACGAGTTTATTAACCGATGTAAAGTATGGTTTTTCCATACTGTAAAGTAGTTGCAAATAATTATTTTAGACATCTAAATATAGTAGTGCTGTGACGCTTTTGGACCGACATAAAGAAAATTAGTTATAATCGTTTGATATGATAAATTTTGTAGTTTAGTTGGCTCTTTATGTCAAGAAAATGGCAAACAGCAAAGAAATAATTGGAGCGTTTTCTTTATACTATAACAAAGCAACCTCGTGAATCGTAACACAATTCACGAGGTTTTGTTTTGGAGAATTTTTAGGCATTAAAAAATCCCGCATTTTGCGGGATTTAATATATAGATACGTTTATTTAACTCCTTTCTTTATTTTAGACTTACCATTGTTATTTCTGTAGTAATACAAATCTTCATCATCCGCTGGAATATTGTGTCCGTGCTCAAAATCATCATCTATATGAACATTTCCGTGATCAATTCCACAACTTGCCATACCACATACACCACAATTTACGATTGGTTTTACAACTCCAGACTGTCTTACCAATCTTCCCCAACGGTTGTATTGCAATTGTAAACCTCCAATTTGCAGTAACTTTCCGTGTCTGTTGTGGTAGTTCATATAAATGGAGCCAATTCTTTTTACTCTACCAAAACGGTCATAATTGATAAATAAATTTCCAATTCTTCGAACTCTTCCATTGATATCATGTTCTACACGAACACCAATAGTTCTGGTATTGTAGCGAGTTGCATGAGTTCGTACTCTTGGCGCGCCAAAAGTAGTGTTTACAGTACTTCTTCGCGTTCTTCTGTAGTTGACAGGATGCGTGTTAAAATCGAATTCTCCATTTAGGAAAACGAAAAATTCTACACCTCTCTCTACAAATTGAATTGGTTGTGCGTAAGGATAGCGATTGGTTAACCCGTTTTCGCTTCCGTGTACTTGGTCGCTCATTACATTTGCTTGTGTAGTTGTTACACTAAGTAACAATCCTACGAATAAAAGATAAAAGTTTTTCATAATCTGTACTTTTAGGGTTATGCCTACTCTTTAGCTTTTCGGCGTGCGCTATTTGCTATAGATAAAACCAATTTCATGCCAAAAATGTAATGTTTTAATTTTCAGTAACTTAAACCATGTTAGATTGTGCTTTATTTTGAGTATTTTGGTATCTTAATTTGCATTGTGTAACAAAATTTACTTTTAGGCTATTATGCATCTATTGATGATGTACTAGAAAATTGTAAATAGATTTTAGCATATTTGTACTATCAAAGCAGCCAACAAAACTATGTCCACCAAAAAGAAACACTGTTTAAATTGTAAATATCAATTGACGATTTATCATAAGTATTGTCCAAATTGCGGGCAAAAAGTAGATGATAAATTGAACATGCGCGTGTTGTTTCACAATACTGTGATGAACTATTTTTCGGTAGATGCACGTTTTTTTAGGAGTTTTATTCCCTTATTGACACGACCAGGTTTTTTGGCGAAAAAGTTTGTTTCAGGAAAACGCTTGATGTATTTGCATCCTGCGCAATTTTATTTGTTTACGTCCATTGTTTTTTTCTTTATTTTTTCAATCTCAACCCAATCAGCGCGACAACAATTTGAATCAGGCTTGCGAAGTGCTTTTGGAAAAGAAAGTGTTTTGATTGCAGAAACAGCAAGAATACGAGATTCTCTAAAAAAAGAACTACAAAACAATTTGTTAGAAGCGGATGAAACCGATAGTATTGTTATTAAAAAAGTGACCACATTTTTAGAAGGAAACAAAAAGCCAAACGATAGTATCACTAAGGATTCTACACTAAAAAAGTCCATGAAATCATCAAAAAATTCAGGGATAAAAGGTGAATTTTTAGGATTCAATTTTAATACTTCCAAACTTGATTCGCTATATGTAGCAGGTGCAAGTATGGATCAAAAATTAAAAGCAATAGGCTACAAAGAATCTGATGGTTGGTTTGGAAAGTTTATCGGAAAACAACTTATCAAACTCAGAGAAAAGCACGGTGACGGAATTTCGAAAGTATTTATGGACACCATTCCAATTTCCATGTTTTTCTTGATTCCGATTTTTGCGATGCTATTAAAATTATTCTATCGAAAACGCGGACGATTCGCGCATCACATGGTGTTTAGCTTTTACTATTTTGCTTTTATATTTTTAGCATCGAGTATTATCATCTTGACAAATTTAATCATCGATATTCCCGATTGGATAGACATTACGCTGATACTTTCCATGCTCATTTATTTGTACATTAGCTTGAAGCATTTTTACGAGCAAGGCTATTTCAAAACGTTTTTTAAGTCGTTTTTCCTCATCTTTATTTATTTGCTATTTGTAGTGCCGTTGTCGTTTGTAATACTTTCTGTAGTGACGTTTTTTGTGTATTGATGAAAGGAAAAAGGCTTACAGTTTCTCCTTTAAATACGCTCCTGTAAACGAATTTTTATTTTGTACGATTTCTTCGGGTGTTCCTTCTGCAATTAAAGTTCCGCCGTTTTTTCCGCCTTCTGGACCTAAATCAATGATGAAATCGGCACATTTAATGAGTTCAATATTGTGTTCTACCACAACGATGGAATGTCCTTTATCAATCAACGCGTCAAAAGAAGCGAGGAGTTTCTTGATATCGTGAAAATGCAATCCAGTAGTCGGTTCATCAAAAATAAACAATGCTTTTTCTTTGGTATTTCCTTTCACTAAAAACGACGCCAGCTTGATACGTTGTGCTTCACCGCCAGAAAGCGTTGAAGAGCTTTGTCCCAGCGTTACATAACCCAAACCAACATCTTGTAACGGTTTTAACTTACGGTAGATTTTCGTTTGTTCATGTTTGGTGAAAAATTCCATCGCATCGTCAATCGTCATCGTGAGAATGTCGTCGATATTTTTATCTTCAAACGTGACTTCAAGCACTTCTTTTTTGAAGCGTTTTCCACCACAAGTTTCACATTCCAAATGCACATCTGCCATAAACTGCATTTCAATTGTTACTTGTCCTTCACCTTTGCAAGTTTCGCAACGTCCGCCGTCTACGTTAAAGGAAAAATGCTTGGTTTTGTAATTTCTAATTTTGGATAATTTCTGACTTGCAAACAAGGCTCTGATATCATCATAGGCTTTGATATACGTCACAGGATTGGAGCGTGAAGAACGTCCAATCGGATTTTGATCAACAAATTCAATATGTTTTACAGTGCTATATTTCCCTTCCAATTTACTGAATTGACCAGGTTTTTCGCCATAACCGCCAGTTTCTTTTAGCATGGAAGGATATAAAATCTTTTTGACCAACGAGCTTTTTCCACTTCCAGAAACACCTGTAACAACCGTTAACATGTTTAGTGGAAAAGTCACGTCAATATTTTTAAGATTGTTCTCGCGTGCGCCAACTACCTTTATGAAATGATTGGAAGTTCTACGTTTTTTAGGAACTTCAATTTTCATAGATTTGTTGAGGTATTTTGCAGTCAACGAATCTGCTTTGAGTATGCTCTTGTAATCACCAAAAGCGACCACATTTCCACCGTTTGTTCCTGCTTCTGGACCAATATCTATAATTTCGTCTGCGGCGTGCATGATGTCTTCGTCATGTTCAACCACAATAACGGTATTTCCTAAATCGCGCAAGGAAAGCAATACTTTTATCAAACGTTCACTATCTTTCGGATGCAGTCCAATACTAGGTTCGTCCAAAATATACATAGAACCCACCAAACTACTTCCCAACGAAGTCGCCAAGTTGATACGCTGCGATTCTCCTCCAGAAAGTGAATTCGATTTACGATTGAGCGTCAAATAGTCCAATCCGACATTGGTTAGAAACTGCAAACGATTTTTGATTTCTTTCAATAAACGTTTGGCAATTTGTGCATCGTTTTCGTTTAATTTTAATTCGTCAAAAAACACGACCAATTCCTTCAACGGTAATACGACCAAATCTGTAATGGTTTTTCCACCAATTTTCACATAATTCGCTTCTACGCGCAAGCGTTTTCCACCGCAAACCGTACATTTGGTTTTTCCACGATAACGAGAAAGCATCACACGATTTTGAATTTTATAGCTTTTCTCTTCCAAAAAGGCAAAAAATTGATGCAATCCTTCAAAATATTCGTTTCCATCCCAAACAAGTTGCTTTTGAGCGTCTGTCAATTCAAACCAAGGCTTGTGAATCGGAAAATCGAATTTATAGGCATTGTTGACCAATTGATCTCTGTACCAACTCATGCTTTCGCCACGCCAAGGAAAAATAGCGTTTTCATACACAGAAAGTCCCGTATTAGGTATGACCAAATCTTCATCAATTCCAATCACATCGCCGTAGCCTTCACATTTTGGACAAGCGCCGTACGGATTGTTAAAACTGAATAGGTGAATATTCGGTTCGAGAAATTTCATGCCATCCAGTTCAAATTTATTGCTAAAATGAACGATTGTGTTATCGCTCAAGGTTTCAATATAGCATTCGCCTTTTCCTTCAAAAAAGGCAGTTTGTACCGCATCACCCAAACGATTGTAAAAATCTTCGTCGTGTGAAACCACGATTCGGTCAATCACCAAAGCAAAATCGTCTGAAAAGTCTTCGTTAATTTCATCAATACGAATAATTTCATCATTTTTCTTGATACGCGCGTAGCCTTGCTGCGCCAATACTTTTATGGTGTGAAATGCACTGCGATCCTCTGGAACTGTGACAGGCGCTAATAATAGTAACTTACTGCGTTCTTCAAACGTTTTTATATAATTGATGACATCGGTTACGGTATGTTTTTTGACTTCTTCGCCCGAAATAGGAGAGTAGGTTTTTCCTATGCGTGCAAATAGTAATTTTAAATAATCGTAGATTTCTGTAGTCGTTCCCACAGACGAGCGCGGATTGGTAGAGTTTACTTTTTGTTCAATCGCAATGGCAGGTGCAATCCCTTTAATATAATCGACTTTAGGCTTGTGCAATCGTCCCAAAAACTGTCGCGCATACGACGATAGACTTTCTACATAACGTCGCTGTCCTTCCGCATATAAGGTATCAAAGGCTAAACTGGATTTTCCAGAACCTGAAAGTCCTGTAATCACCACCAATTTATTTCGTGGAATGACTACGTCAATATTTTTAAGGTTGTGCAATTTTGCACCTTTGATAATAATATTTTCTTTCGGATTTACTGTAGCGATGTCTTGTGTCATTGGGAAAAAATAAGTGCAAAGATACGGCTTTTACATCTCGTAATGAAATCATTTTACTGTAATGCATCTTCAATAAAAGTGTTTGTGTTTACGAAAAAAATAATGTCTTACAAACACACTTTCAGTATCATAAACACACGAAAAATGTTAAATTATTTGATTTTATTTGCTTTTTTTTAACGAATGTTGTTATATTTGGACATCATTAATCAAATTCTACAAAATAATCTGCGTATAGCATAAAAATACTTTTTTAAAAAATTCGTAATAATTATCAGCCTCGATAATTCTAAAGTAAAAAAGTATTGCTATGGAACAGAACCTGCAAGATTCAGTATTGGTATCTAATTACATCAGTGGCGACGAGTGCGCTTTGGGCGTGTTGATTGAGCGTCATAAACAGCGAATATATAGTTTTATATATTCTAAAGTGCTAGATAGAGATATTACAGAAGACATTTTTCAAGATACCTTCATTAAAGTGATTCGAACTTTAAAAAAAGGAAATTACAATGAGGAAGGAAAGTTTCTTCCTTGGGTAATGCGTATTTCACACAATTTAGTGATTGATCATTTTAGAAAGAATAATAGAATGCCAAAGTATGATAATAGTGGCGATTTTAATATTTTTTCGGTGTTGAGCGATACGAATTTAAACGCGGAAAGTAAAATCATTAAAACACAGGTTGAAAGCGACGTACGACGCTTGGTAGACGAGCTTCCTGCTGACCAAAAAGAAGTGTTAATGATGCGAATGTATCAAGATTTGAGCTTTAAGGAAATCTCAGAGAAAACAGGCGTTAGCATCAATACTGCTCTGGGTAGAATGCGTTACGCGCTGATTAATTTGCGTAAGGTAATTGAAAAACATAACATAGTTTTGACAAACTAACACAATAAATTAAAAAATGCTGCGTTGTTCTTTTAAATTTAAACGGCAACGTATGGCAAAAAATTACACTAAAAGTTCACCAGAAACCAAAAAAATGCTACCGAAAAAGGAAACAATTAGCTTTCTGTTGAACTATTCGAAAGCTTTAAGTGTTATTAATTACAAAAGGATGAAGTTTGAAACACTTCTCAACTAAACTTTGGAAAAAAGACTCGTTAGCTGCGAGTCTTTTTTATTTTGCTTTGGTCGCTTTGCTCCATTCAAGGATTCAAAATTCAATGATTCCAGGTTTTTCTTCGCTTTGCTCATTTGTCAATTTATTTTTTCGCTATTGTTTAGTGGTTTATGAGTTTAAAAGTTTACGTTTCAAACAACAAACAACAAACAACAAACAACAAACAACAAACAACCAAAAAAACCTATTTCCCTTTCTTCGCTTTCAATTTCAAATACTCATTAATCACCGATTTTCTTCCAATAGTTTTGGTGATGATATCTTTGTCCAAATCCCAACCGCGCGCTGGTGAGTATTCACGTCCGTACCAAATAATTTGTAAATGCAAATCGTTCCATTTTTCTTTGGGAAACAACCGTTTGGCATCTCTTTCCGTTTGAACGACATTTTTCCCATTGGATAAATTCCAACGATACATGAGTCTGTGAATGTGTGTATCTACAGGAAATGCTGGAATTCCAAAGGCTTGACTGATAACAACACTCGCCGTTTTATGTCCGACCGCAGGTAATTCTTCCAATTCTTCTAAGGTTTTCGGTACTTTTCCATCGTGTTTATCAATCAGAATTTGTGACAAACCGTAAATTCCTTTCGATTTCATTGGCGACAGGCCCACAGGTTTGATGATTTCTCTGATTTCTTCTACCGAAAGTTTGACCATGTCATAGGGATTATCAGCACGCTCAAAAAGTAATGGTGTGATTTGATTCACGCGAACATCCGTACTTTGTGCAGATAGCAACACTGCGATTAACAGCGTGTACGGATCTGTATGGTCAAGTGGAACGGGAATTTCAGGATAGTATGTTTCTAAAGTATCAATAACAAACTGAACTTTTTCTTGTTTAGTCATTTTTCAGTATTTTTGAACAAAAATAAAATAATATTAAACGATACGCTATGAATACGTTAAAAAGTGGAGACAAAGTACCTAATTTTACAGTAAATGATCAAGATGGAAATCCGGTTTCCTTGTCGGATTATGCTGGGAAAAAATTAGTCGTGTTCTTTTATCCAAAAGCAAGTACGCCAGGTTGTACGGCAGAAGCTTGTAATTTGCGAGATAACTACGAAATTTTACACGAAAAAGGATACGAATTGTTAGGCGTAAGTGCCGATTCTGAAAAAAGACAAACCAATTTTAGAAATAAATACGATTTTCAATTTCCGCTATTAGCTGACGAAAACAGAGAAGTGATTGAAGCGTTTGGTGTTTGGGGCGAAAAGAAATTCATGGGAAAAATCTATGACGGAATTCACCGTAAAACCTTTTTAATCAATGAAGAAGGTGTGGTTGATCACGTAATTGACAAAGTAAAAACCAAAGATCACGCAGCGCAGATTTTGGAGTTGGTTGGTTGATTCGTCAATTTGAAAATTTCTTGATTACTAAATCGTCTGTTCGAGTGGCGAATCTCTGATTCGTTGTATCGAGAACTGCTTGGTGACTTTTTGTTTCTTAGTACTTCTCGATACTAAATTTCTGCGAAATTTCACTCGAAGTGACGTTCAGAAATAGAAACAGATTTTATAGAAAAATAAAGTCTGTTTTTTATTTTAGTTCAATACAATCCAACTCCAATCGAAAAGTTTCTTTCTTTTTATTGCCAATCAAAAAACCGAGTTCTTCAATTTGATTAGCGGAAAAGTTCTCTATATCTAAGATTTTTCCGCGAAAGCGTGGATATAACGTGTTTAGCGGAATTTCAATCGTTTCCCAATTGCCCGAAGTTTTAAATTTTGAAACATACGAATGACGGTCGTCACTATTTTCTTTTACGCGAAATTGATAGGTTTTTCCATCACCTTTTAAGCGAATGATAACAGTTGTTTTCCCAGAAATAATAGTTTTTCCTATCGCATAACGAATAGAGGAGAAGCCGCCGTTATTTTCCAAGCGAACAGTTCCTTTAAAGACACCGTGACCGTTTTCATTAAGGCTAAAATTTCCCTCAGAAACGCCACCCATGACAGCATCATTCACAATAGACCAATTTGAAATATCGCTTGTTTTAGTAAAGTCAACTAAAGTCATAGTATTTTTAAAATATATAATAGTGAAAAATTCATGAATAAACTTGAACATAAAAAAAGCTCCAACAATTGGAGCTTTCTATATTATTTATTTTCAATCAATTCTTTTTTGTTTTGTTGCATATAGCCAAACAGGTTTTTCTCTTTGATGATTTTTGCAACACCGTCTGGTAACATTTCTTCCCAACCTTCTTCATTGTCAGCAATCATTTTTAACACTTGTCGCGAGAAAATATGTAGAATATCATTTTCAAAATCGAAAATATCAACCACTTTTCCATTGTACTTAAAGAATTTGTACAATTCTTTCATTCGTGGATGTACTTTTAGGTTGTTGCTGTTGATTAATTCGCCTGTTTCTTTGCGTTTCATTGGGTATAAGTACACTTTCAAGTCTTTATAGAACAGCTTACCAAATGCTTCTAGAATTCCTCCACTGACGTGACGATAGTATTTTTCATCAAAAATATCGACCAAATTGTTTACGCCCATCGTCAATGCCATACGCTCTTTCGTGTAGTTAGAGAAATATTCTACCAATCGATAGTATTCTTTAAAGTTAGAAATCATGACGGTTTGTCCAAGCGAACCGAGTAATTGCGCTCTGTCCATAAAATCTTGTTCATCAATTTCACCTTCTGCACGTAAATTGGAAAGTGTAATTTCAAACAAGACAACCGTATTTTCTTCTTCTACTTTATTTTCACGAATAAAAATTTCATACGATTTTTCAAACATATCCATGTTTACCATGGTTACAGGACGAAAACTTCCACGAAGCGCTAATACGTTCTTTTTGTACAACAAACGCGCTGGAAGAATATTATTTCCGTCAGGACCGAAAATCACGGCTTCTGTCATGCCATTTTTCAAGAGTTGCAAACTCATCAATCGGTTGTCAACTTTGTCAAATTGCGGTCCAGAGAAGTTAATCGTGTCAATTTCAATTTTATCCTTGTCAATATGGTCGTATAAACTTTTCAGTAATTCTTTTGGATTGTCATATTTGTAAAACGCACCATAAATCAAGTTTACGCCCATAGTACCAAGCGTTTCCTGCTGTAATTTTGCATCATTTTCTTGGAAACGAATGTGAAGAAGGATTTCGTTATATCCTTGTGATGGATCAATTTGATATTTAATTCCAATCCAACCGTGACCTTTGTATTTTTTAGCAAAATCAATCGTAGCCACCGTATTTGCGAAGCTAAAAAACATTTTATCTGGATGTTTTTCACGAGAAATACGCGCTTCAATCAACGCCATTTCGTGTGTCAACATCTTTTTTAAACGTGCTTCCGTAACATAACGTCGGTCGTGTTCTACACCATAAATAGCGTCACTAAAATCCTTATCATACGCACTCATGGCTTTTGCAATCGTACCAGAAGCACCACCAGACCTAAAAAAATGGCGAACAGTTTCCTGTCCAGCTCCAATTTCTGCAAATGTTCCGTAAATCTGATTATTTAAGTTGATTCGTAATGCTTTCGCTTTTATGGAAGGTACATTTTCAATTACCTTGTCACCTTTGTAGACAATAGCCATGCGTGAATTAAATTTGTTTATTACAAAAATAAACATTCATTATTCTTTTTGAACCATATATTTAAGTTTTTTGTTAAATAAACAGTTAAATTTGAAGAATCATCGATAAAATACGCCGTTGCCTGTTCAAAACGGTCTAATTCTTAACAAACTATCAGCCTTTATGATGCAAGTAACTTTTTTAGGCACAGGAACTTCGCAGGGAATTCCTATCATCGGAAGTACGCATCCTGTATGTCTGAGTGATGATCCGCGCGATAAACGATTGCGAGTTTCCGTGTTGATTTCTTGGGAAGATGCTACGTACGTTATTGATTGTGGCCCTGATTTCCGACAGCAAATGTTGCGTGCCAATTGCAACTATATTGACGGAATTTTATTTACACACGAACATGCCGATCATACTGCGGGATTGGATGATATTCGTCCGTATTATTTCCGTCAAGGCGATATTGATACCTATGCGCACAAACGTGTTTTTGGAGAATTAGAACGACGATTTGATTATATTTTTGAAACTGAAAATAAATATCCTGGCGCGCCTGGTGTGATTCAGCATGAAGTGAAAAACAACCATTCATTCGAATTGAAAGGAGTGAAGGTAACGCCAATTAATGTGTGGCATCACAAATTGCAGGTGTTTGGTTATCGTTTGGACGATTTTGCCTATCTCACGGATGTGAAAACAATAGAACAAGCCGAAAAAGACAAACTAAAAGGACTAAAAGTTTTGGTTGTCAATGCATTACGAATTGAACCACATATTTCACATTTTTCGTTGCAAGAAGCCTTGGATTTTATTGCCGAAGTTCAGCCAGAACGTGCGTATTTAACGCATATCAGTCATTTGTTAGGTTTTCATGCAGAAGTTTCCAAAGAATTGCCAGAAAATGTATTTTTGGCGTACGATACCCTAACCATTACAATTTAAAATAGCATTTACATGAAAAAGCGAATTTTACTATATAGCATCATTTTTTTGATTTTACTAGTATTGTATCTCTATGTGAGTTCCAACAAACAATATGAGCTACAATCCACTAAAATTGAAGAATTACGCGGGAAAATTGATACACTAAAAACCGAAGTTACTACGTATAAAGATTCTGTCAATACTTTACTTGACGTGAATGCGAATTTGCACTATTTTTCGTTTGAAAATAATGGCGAAGCGATTAATTATTTTGAAGGAACGGAAGTGGATGTGCAAAACCTTCCACAAATTATTACGGATGCTATTTATGATCAAAATTCGGCTTCTGCCAACAATCCATTAGTTCCGTTTGATGGTACTAGCGGAAAATTCATGTCCGTAGACCGTGTCAAAGTCATCAATCACAAATGGGTAATCTGCAGCTTCACTGACGGCGATTATTGGGGCGAAATGTTACTACGCTACGAAATCAACGGAAAAACCAAGGAATTAACGTTTGAATTAATATCAGAAGTGTTGTATCCGAAGTATGAAGGTTGATTTTTTAATTATTTTATAATTTACATTTTAGTTATTAAATAATTTTAAGATTTCTTTACCATGATATAATTTGTGCATTACTTTAATAATAAAATGTTATTTCAGGATGTTCTTTTTGCATTTTTTTTATAAAGATTATGAGTTCTTGTAATTCTAAAAGCTGAGGAATTATTTTATCATCATTAAGTTTCTTATCTACATGCCTAATTCCTATAAAGTCTAAACCTGATAAGGCATTACTTATGTAAGAGTTTTTAATATAATTTATTAGTCTTTTCTTTAAAAGTCCTACTTGTGGAGTAGTAGATAAAAGAATATTTTTATCAAGATTTTTTGATATTTTTAACAATAAATCTTCTCCTAATTTCTCATATAGTAACACCAAGGAATATAATATCCTTATGCTACCATCATAAACAATTATACAATCATAATTTCTCTCTAAATTTAATAAATTATTAATGGTTTTTTTATAGTCATTTTTGACTAAGAATATTTTTTTATGTCTAATTTTTACAAAATATTTGATATCAATATATTTTGTACCTAATTTACTGTCAAACATATAATAATTGATAAATTCTTCAGGAGGGGCATTAGTTGATTTAAAAAACTCTTTTAGAAATAACTCAGTTACTTCTAGTGAATTAAAATTAATATCATATATACTTTTTGGATTTTGAATAATATTTAAAGTAAAAAAATACTCAAAAATAGATTTATGAGAAAACTTATAATTACCAGCAGAGTCTCTGTTTAATAGAGATTTACTTTTTATATAACTATATTTATTATTAAGAAACTCACTTTCTAGTATAGAAATATCGAATCCATTAACATCAAAATTTGAAGAATGATGTATTAGAAGTCCTTTTTCATGAATGTCATCATACATTTTTTTTGATAAGCCTATTGAAAAGTTTTTTAATAATTCTTTATACTTTTCTGTAGATCCAAATTTTATATCTATTCCTGGCTTTTTTGACTCTCTATCTAACCATTTATTGATTAGGACCTCATATATGTAGAAAGTTGTTAATCGTTTCTTTTTAATCTTAATCAAATCTTCAATATGTGATAACAACATCGGTCTAACTAAGAGGCTTTGAGATTTTACTATTATCTTTCGGGCATTTCTTTTTTTGTTTAACTGATAAAATTTGAATTTTTTATTAATATATTTTTTTATATCTAAATGATTGAAAGGAGATAAATATACTTTTCTAAAATAGTAATGACCACTTTCTCCAAAAGAGTATTGTCCAGTTTCATAAGGTTCTTCTTGCTCATTTGAAAAAAATTGTGTTCTACATGTAATTACTACAATATTAAATTCATTACATACATCTAGAATCGTAGACATTCTTTCATCATAATTTTTTAATACCTTGGTATCTTCATCAAGTGCATCTAAGAGTAGAATTGTATTGTTTTTATTAGGAACGGACTTAATCTTTTCAAGAATATCTTTAGCTCCTAAAGGAAATAGTTTGATATTTAATTTCTGTCTTGAAAAAAAGGTATTGAATTGATTTATATGCTTTAAATATAGATTAATCATAAAAGCTGTTTTACCCATACCAGCTCCCGCAAGTATTATGAAATATTTATTTAAAGATTTTTCTTTAAAAACTTCATTAATAAATAATTTTATGATTTTTTGCCTTGCAGCACCAATGTGTCGAGGATTAGGTTCCTCTTCATTAGAAGGAGAAATATCTTGATAATATTGAGTAATATAGTGTTTAGTGTATTTTTTTACATCAGAAGAAGTGAAATAAGGTTTTAAATTTTTATTTAATAGTAGTTTATTTCTCCATTTAATTAATAACATTATTCCTTTCCATAAATAAGAAAGCACTATAATAAGAATAAACAGTAAGGCAATACCAAGTAATATTTCACTTTGAATATTTTCTGGGCATCCCAATAATTTACAAACGTAAACTACAACATCTTTAAGCAAATCTTTCATTTCTTATGATATAAAGTATAATTGTTGTATAAGAAAATATACACTTTATAAAAGTAAGAAATATATACTAATTAAAGTTTAGATAAAGTTTTTTTCAAATCTGTTTCAATAACCAAGCTTTAAACGAATAAAAATTCTGCGGTGCTACGCCGTGTCCTACAGGATATTCTTCGTACACGTAATTCAATCCGTGTTCTTTCATAAATGGTTCAATCAAACGTGCGGCAGCTACGGGAATGACTTGGTCTACACTTCCGTGAGAACAGTAAAAGTGTAGGTGTTCGTAGTTTTTATCATCACTAAAATCAAAAATCTTATGATTCAAATAGCCACTGAGCGCGACAATATTTTTTATTTTTTCAGGATACGTAAACGCGACAGCATAACTCAAAATCGTTCCCTGACTGAATCCTAACAAGGTTACATTATTCGCATCAACAGAATAATTTTCCACCACTTCATCAATAAATTGCGCTACCAAATCTCTCGATTCAATCGCTTGTTCGTCGTTGCTGATTTTTTCCGTTGCTGTGTAATGAATATCATACCAAGAATAACCATACGGTTGTAAATCGCGCGGCGCGCGTGCCGAAATCACAAATAAATGTTCAGGCAATTCTGAGGCAAACGAAAACAAATCTTCTTCATTACTGCCGTAACCGTGTAACAAAATGATAACAGGTGCGTTTTCAGCGCCGTCTTTGGGTGTTCTGATGATATGATGTAGTGAAAGTTTTTTTGCTTCCATAGTTTTTTAATTAAATAGATTTAAACCATTCCTGAAAATAGTCGCCTACAATTGGAATTGGTCGGTATTCACGTTGAATGGCGTTGACAAATGCGAATGTCCAAAGTACGACGAAAAACACGTAAAAAGGTCCTGAAACCAGCCAACTGTTAAAATAACCAATAAAAATCGCGATGGAGTAGAAGAGTATGTTCAATCCGAGCGATTGGCGAATGTGCATGGCTGCAAATTTGTTTTTGGTTTCCATGTTCATCGAATACGCAATGACGAGTCCAATGAGTGTCAAATACGAAATCATGGCGGTTTGTCGTCCAGCTTCTATCGTTTTTGAATCCATTATGAAATTAGTTTTTGGTTTTTATGAACGATTCCATAAACACTTCCTTTTAGTTTTTTGCCTAAAAAAGCGGAGTTTTGCGAACTACTGTGAATGTGCTCGTTGCTAAAAGTATAGCTTCCTTCAGGATTGAAAAGTGTCAAATTTACCGTTTGTCCAACCGCAATAGCGGACGTTTCTACGCCAAATCGCTCTTTTCCTGCGCTTAACATTTTGATAGTCGTTTCGGTATCAAAAATTGTTTGCAACGCACCAAAAGCACTTTCCAAACCAATGGTTCCGTACAGTGCGTTGTCAAATTCTACTTTTTTATGTTCTACGTCAATCGGATTGTGGTCAGAAGTCACCATATCGATAGTGCCGTCTTCAATACCTGCTATCAACGCTTTTCGGTCGTTTTCGGTGCGTAATGGCGGCAATACTTTGTAATTGGTATCAAAGCCTTCCAATTCGTCATCAGTTAGTACCAAATTGTGAATGGCAACCGAGCAACTTACATTCAAGCCTTTTGCTTTTGCTTTTCTAATCAATTCCACAGATTTCGCGGTAGAAATCGTCGGAATGTGTAGTTTTCCTTTGGTGTATTCCAACAAAAATAAATCGCGTGCCACGTGTAGTTCTTCCGCCAAGGAAGGCATTCCTTTTAAGCCTAGTCGCGTACTGTTGTATCCTTCGTTAACAATGCCTTTTCCCACAATGTCGTCTTCTTGCGGAAACGACAAGACCAAACCATCAAAATTATCTGCATATAACAACGCAATCTTGAGTAAATTCGGGTTTTTCACTGCTTTTTGATAATCGCCAAACGCTACGGCACCTGCATTTTTCATATCGAATACTTCAGCCAAATCCACACTTTTGCTAGCGTTGGTTAGTGCGCCAATCGGATGTAAATCCACAATATTTCCAAAGGCTTTACTTTTTAAATATGAAATATCCGCTTTGGTATCTGCAATTGGATGTGCGTTCGGATTTACCGCAATCGCAGTAAAACCACTTTTGGCAGCGGTTTTTAGACCGTTTTCAATCGTTTCACGTTCTTCAAATCCAGGTTCTCCCAAACTTACGCTGCTATCAAACCAACCTTGAGAAATGTGTAGGTTCTCCAGCGAAATGGTTTCGTAGTTTTGCGAATTTTCAAGGGAAGTTGCAATTTGGGTGATCACTCCGTTTTCTATCAAAATATCCTTTTGTGAGCCATGATGTTCACTCGTTTTGTCAATGATAGTGGCGGATTTTATGATGAGGTTCATTTGACGAATTTTAAAATTAGCATTTCAATTCCTAAAAATACCAACGCAAAAATAACAAACCATTTCCAAAGCGAAGCTACGGACTGTTCATTTTTTAATTCTTCAAAAAATTGCGCCACGCTTGTATGTGTATTTTCGGGATACAAATTGGCAAGATTGTGATACTGTAAATCGCTTTCGTTTCTCGAAAAGTTATAGCTGATTTGCTGCAATTCCGTGTTTTGATTTTTAATGCTGTAAATCCCTGCTTTTGTTGGAAATTCGTCCGTCGTCAAGCGAACTTTATTGTTAGATGTTTGTTGCAATGGAATGAATTCTTCTTCCAGATTTGAAATTGTCAAAACAGCATCCTGTGTCAGCGACGTTTGCACATCCACGACATTTTCGCGTCCAAGCGTATAATATAAATTCGTTAATCGCAGACTGTTTTTCGCAATATTATAGAAAATAGGAACAATGAGCGGCGAACTTTGAAAGTTGGAGTTTTCACGATTGACAGCAGCTGTAAATACATAGATTTCATTATTCGCTACCAAAAATGGCAGATTGTTCTCAAAGCGTAAAATCGCTGCCGTACTTGCCAAAGAAAAGTAGTGATTGACTTTTGGATATTGGAAGTTTGTCACTTCTTTTTCAAACACATTGGTAAATAACGGATGCGAAAAGTTGATGTTGGTAATTTTCTTTTCTGTGATATCAACAACTTCTTGTAATGCGCTAAAATTTGTCGCTTGTAAAAGTTCGTTATAGCTGGCGAGATTACTTTCCTTAGCGGGAATAATCACGAGTGAACCGCCATTTTGCTTGAAACTTCTCAGTGCGGTCAACAACGGATTCGGAATGGTTTTTAGTTCATTCAGCACAATCAATTGTTGCGTAGCAATTTCGTTGTAATTCAGTTGATTTAAGGGTGAAGAAGTTAAGTTGAACTCGTCTTCTGTGTATAATTTTTGAAGGAATTCATCATCCGCTTCATTAATAGCCAACACGTTGATTTTTTCAGGTTTGTTGATGTTGAAAAACAAATTGTTGTCAAATTGCAAACTCGTATCATCAATGCGAATATTTCCTTGAATGATTTTGTTGGAAGGAATTGAAAAACTCACTTCCGAACTTTTTTGCGCGTCCAAATTCACAGACGATTTTGCAATCAGCGTTTCACCGTCGTACAACGAAACGGGCACATCTTGCACAGGAACGCCTGAATTTTTGAGTACAACCGCAATTTTTACCGTATTTGCGTCTTGTTCGGCAATATACAGACTGTCGAGGGCGATATTATTGGCATTCGCGGGTTTTACTTGTACATAATTTGTCGTGAACGTACTATCTGTTTGTGTTTGTAAGGGTTCATTTTGTTGAAAATCTGAAATAAGAATCAGGTTTTTTACCGAATTCGCTTGTTTGGAAAACAACTTCCGACCTTTTAACAACACAGATGGAATCGCTTCTTGTTCGTGTGAATAGTCCAATTGTAACAATTCGTTTCGAATGCTTTTTATCGTTGTATTTTTGAACGTTTCCGTATTCGTAAATAGTGAGATTTCTTCCTCTTCGGGAACCGTATTTAGTAGTTCTTGCACTGCACGTTTCAGCAAGGCGCCTTTTTCACCTTTGCTTTGCATGCTAAACGAATTATCAAGATAAATCACGGTTTCTTTGTCCGTTTTCACAATATCTCGATTTGCAAAATACGGTTGTGCAAACGCAAAGACCAATCCCGCAATAGCGAGCAATCGCGTCCCTAAAATCAGCCATTTTTTAAGTTGCGAACTTTTACGTGTTTGCAGAATCACGTTTTGTAGAAACTTCACATTCGTAAACGCAGTTTTTTCAAAACGACGCAACTGAAATAGGTGAACTAAAATAGGAATTAGGAGTAAAAATAACGCGTAAAGTACTTCTGGGTTTTTGAATTGCATTCGGAACTAAACATTTATTCAAATATAAACGTTTAATTTTATTTTAGTATGGTTTGTGGTTGATAAAGGTTTGTTAAAAGGGATACTTCCTATTCGATGAATTAAAAAAAATGAAGTTTTATTTTTAATCATCTATGAAAACTTTCTCAGAGTTTCTGCAACTATATGTTCTACATATGTAGGTAACATATGTTCCTTTTGGAGTCTTTTCTTCATTGTCAATATACATAGTTTCTCCACAATCCCAGCATTTTTTAGTTGGTGCCATAGTTTTCTGTTTTAAATTCCACTGCTAATGTAACAAGAAGATTTAATGTTTTTTTATGGGAAACCATAATAGCAAAAATTTAGTTTCTGTTTATATTATTTTTAAAGTGAATCAAAAGGCTTCTTGTAATCAATCCAAAAAATCAACACCCTAAAAATTAAACTTCGTACTCAACAACACTTGTCGCGGGCGAAGGATATAACTGCTTTGCGTATATGAAAACGCATTATTGAGGATGGTTCTGAATTGATCGGAATTGAAGAGGTTTCTGCAATTGAGTTCTATATCGATTTTACTTTTCTTGAAAGTGTATCGGTAAGTAAAGTCCAAAAAGTAGTTTTCTTGTGGCTGATTGGAAATGTTGTTTTTGTAATAGGTCAAGTCCAAACCGATGAATTGATGTTCGCTTGGGAAAATGTTCAGATTTCCGATGTGTTCTTGGTTCGTAATGGTATCAAAGCGTTGGTTTTCGAACTTGGTGTTGGAAATTGAAGTGTTGTTTTCGTAGGTAATATTTAACCAATCCGTGAGATTTGTGACCAATTTTCCCTGAAAAAGAATACTGTTTGTCGTGGTATTGGCAAGAATTCCATTTAAAAATTGGTCTTTTTGATCAATATAGAAATTACTACCAAGTGTGATATTCGTTTTCAATTTGCTAAAATACTTACTGGCTTTGATGTTAAAACTGTGTGTTTGGATGGTGTTATCCTGTTCAAAAAAGCCAAACTTGGACGTTCCATCTGCATTTACGGTGTTTCCAAAAAGTAAATTTTGTTGCGTATTCGCATATGTATAATAGCTATTGATGAATAGTGAAGAAACAGGATTTCTATATGAAAACCCAATAGAAGTATTTCCGCTTACTTTTTCTAATATCGGATTGTTATAGCGTTGAATGTTTCTGTAATTATTCAAAATAAAACCATAATACAACTGGTCTAAATCTCCAAAATCATTGGATATATTCATAGACAAACTTGCTTTCCAAAAGGCGTTGAGGTCTTTTTTCACAGTCAATTTTGGTTCAAAGATGAGTCTGTTGAGGTCTTGCGTTCTTGAAGCTTCCAAAGCGTCATTTCTATCAAACAGCAACAATTTTACAGGTGTTTCTAGCGCGAGTTTCCACGTTTCTTTTTCGTATTGTGAAAGCAAAGTGGTGTAAAAACTTGTTTGGGTAAATTGCAAATCGTTTTGAGAATCTTCTGAAAAAACAGTTTCCTGATTGTTTTCAAAAGTAGCAATGCGACTGTCTAAAGTTTGATGCAGCAACGAAAATCCAACTTTCGGAATCAAGGTAAATCGCTTAATTTTTTTCGTAAAACTGACACGATTGTTGGTGTAAATATTTTCGTGTGTCACACGTTGGTTAATATTATCTAAAGCATTGCCCGCATTGAAAATATCTTCAAACTGACCTGGCGACACGTGTAAATTTTGTCGTGATTTTGTATATGTTACGATAGATTGCAGCGTAATAATCTTTTCACCGAAAGGTGTCAACAACTTGAATTTATTGCTCAGATTCGTAAACGGAATTTCCGCTTCTTGCAAAATTTGTTCGTTATTCAATAGTACGTTTCCTCGTTGCGAATTCCAGTAATTATCAAAGGTTAGGGTATTTTTTAAATATTTCTTTTTAGTGTTTTTGGAGAAAATCAACGAACTTTTTAACGCGTTTGTAAAGAGCGAATTGTTGGTGATTTCAGTAATATTAATGGTGTCTGTTGGCGTAAAAAAAGTCGTTTGTGTGTTTCCAATTTGCCGCTGAACGTCGTTGATATACGAAGCATTCACTTTTAAATTGACATCTTTTTCAATTCGCGTGAGATAATTTGCTGTGACTAAATGTGCGTTGTTGTCCAACCAATATTTTTCGGAAAAAGAAGGCGGAAAAAGCTCCACAATACCAACCCAATCTCTTTTTTCAGTATTGTTTTCAAATTCGTCCAGTAAATCTTCTAGCGTCAGTGTTTTTATTTCGTTGGAAATATTTTTACCCGTAGCATTTGTTTGATAGGAAGTAATAAGTTGTTTGTTTTTGGAGAATAACATCGGCGTGACATTCACATTCCATAGAAATGGCGAAAATCCGCTACCCAATCGGGCAACTCCTGTGACGGTGATGTCTTTTTTGAGTTTGATATTTAACGAAGCTCTGTCCGAAAAAACCAAGCTATCCAATAACTGGATTGGTTGGTGATTTTCTAAAATTTGTACTTTCGAAACGGAGTTTGCGGGTAAATTGTTATTAGCAAGATTGTATTTTCCTTCGAGCAAATCGAGTCCTTCAATATAATATTTTTGTATAGGTTTCCCTTGATAAAGAATTTTTCCATCGTTCAAAACTTCAATACCTGGAAGTTTTTTCAACACATCGGCAATGACTCTGTCTTTTTGATTTTTAAACGAGTTTACGGCATAATTAATCGTATCTCCTTTTTTCGTTATTGGAGCATTTTCAATTACGACTTCTTTCAAATCTTCGGTAGAAGTGACAAGGGTGAAATTTAATTTTTGAGACGTATTCGCAATAATTTTCGTCTGTTTGGCATATCCAATAAAGGAAACATTGATTTGTAAAGAATCAAGCGTTGCAGAAACATTCACTTCATATGCGCCTGTTTCATTAGAAATAGCATACGCTCTAATCACATCTTCACCAACGGCAGAAACCACTACAGTTGCTCCTTGAAGTTGCTCATTTTTTTCATTAAAAATTTGTCCACTTATGGTAGTTTGCCCAAAACAACAACAAGCAAACAGCCAACAAGAGATACAAAAAAGAACACGCATACGCACTTAATTACTCAACTCAATAGGATTGTTTCTTTTTTTAAGTTTTGCGCGAACTTGTGCCTTGTATTCATCATTTAGCGTAAATCCTGATTGTGAAATGCGCTCAACAGCATTCTCTTTGTATTCGTTCATTTTTTCTCTAAATGTGGCACGCGTTACCTCGTAAATCGGTTTGCTATTGTCTACTACGGAAGGCATTTTAGCAACAGTTGCTTTTTTCTTCAATTCAAAAACATAATGTTCTTTTGCATCTGAAATTTTGACAATCAATCCTGGCAGTCCGTAAAACTTATACGGTCCGTCAGTAATCGGAATTTCGTTGGAAAACCAAGCGGTGTAATCTCTACCAGCGTACGAAGTCGTTGCTTTTTGACATTTAAAACCGTTGATGGTTTTTGTCTCAGTAGTAATTTTCCACGGAATCGATTTTTTAGATTCTTTATACATAAAATAATCTTTAAAAATCTTGTCGTAATACACAAAATCATCTTTTCCGTAATGCTTTATAATTTTATAATTGAATCGTGTCTTAGGAAACATGGATGCATTAATACCATTTGCAGCAAGTTCAGGATTATTTTTTAGTTCTTGTATGATAGAATCGCGCTCAAAACCATTCTTACTCAAAAAGGCGGATTCTTTAGAGTTGGTAAACAATAGCATATCTTCAACCTGTTTGCTATACACATCCGTAGAGTCTGATTGATATACAAGTTGATAGGTAAATTTATAAATTTTTGCATTGTCTTTTTGCGCTGTGGCAGAAAAGGAAACGAAACATAAGAAAATAAAAAATAACTTTTGCATGGTATAATGTGAGGTTAAGTCATAAATAATTTAAAAAACGAATCTGTCCACAAAAAGTAGACAGATTCTACTATACATTGATGTTCTTAGCAAAGAATATCGTCTGCTATTAACACAATATCAATAATGTCTTCAAGGGTATCACCACAGGCAATACCTTCAATTCCACATGATAATGTAGCTGGAATACAAGCAGCAGCTTCTGCTTCAGTTACTGTTTGGTTTGATTCTCCAGCAAACGAGAAAGTCGCTGCTAATAAGAACGCGCAGGTTAACATTAAATTTTTCATAATTAAAATTGGTTTTTGTGCCCCATTAAGGTCTTGGGCGGTTAGTGGCGACCTTTCCCTTATAATTTTTGGTTATTTTTTAATTACAAATAAATCCGAAACAAAAGTGTTGAAATGTTATTCTTGATATAACACTTAAAACCTTCTTTAAAAATAATAAAAATATTACAATTTAAAATCATAAAAAATAATAAAAACGAACATTATAAATAATGATTATAAAACCACGTAAAACTACGCTAGTTTAAACTATCAACGATACGTATTTTTAAATAGCTTAATAATCAGTAAATTATAAACTAACAATATGTGTATATGAAAGCAAAAAAATCAATCGTATTTCTTTTATGCATGAGTCTATTTTTAATAGGGTGCGACAAACTTAAAGAAGCAACCAACTCCAAAACAACTTCAGATGCAACACTAGTAGAAGGAACGCCAACAGCAAGCAAAAGTATCTTATTACTCACCATTGATGGCGGAGGCGTAAAGGGAATTGTGCCTGCAACCATCTTAGCACAGTTGGAAAAAGACATGGGAAAACCAATTTACCAAATGTTTGACATGATTGGCGGAACGTCTACAGGCGGAATTATTTCTGTGGGATTGACGACACCAAAAATACAATCATCAAATTTAAAAGTTTCCGTGCCGAGAACCGCTGCTGAAATTCAAAATATTTACTTACAGCATTGCAATGACATTTTAGTGCCTGTGAAAGAAACAGGACCGTATTATTATGCGGATAGTGGCGGAACGAATTCTGTGGGAATTGAAGTGTATTTGCGCGGATTGGTTGGTGATACCTTTTCTTTAAGGGATGCATTTACCAATATGACCAATTTGCCAAACAGCCGCGTGCGTGATGTGTTTACAACTTGTTATATTGTGAATGGTGACGGTCATAAACAAACCAAAGCCATACAAGGTGTCAACTACGGACCGTATCAGTTTACGTGGAGTAATGCGATAAATGCTAGCAAAAACGAAAATTACTATGCGTGGGAAGCGGCACGCGGCACCAGCGCTGCACCAACCTTTTTCCCAATTGCCAATGTGGGCGGAACGAACAACGGGCGTTCCTCAGCTACGGAACGTTGGGTGATTGACGGTGGCGTGGTAACGAACAATCCAATCATTACTGGAGTAGATTTGATTCGCAACAAAGGAATTGATGTGCGTAATGTCGTAGCAGTTTCTATAGGTTGTGGTATCAATCCGTTTAATGGCGGCGTGAATATTCGCGATCAGGCAGTGAACGATTGGCAACCGTACGGGCAAAAATATGGTTTTTGGAATACGGCAAATTGGGTAGCAGAAGATTTATACAATTTGGAAAATGTATCCACAGGTCGCGGACGATTGATAGAATTACTCATGTACGCCAATCAATTTACGGCAGACCTACAATTTGAAAACCTCATCAAAACAGGCGGCATTAAAGATGGCGTACGCGTACAAGCCATTTTACCACAAAACATAAACGATTCTTTTGATTGCAACATGGTACCCGCATTACAACAAGCTACTATTGATTATATTACCAAAAACCCACAAGGGATTGCGGAGTATAATAAGTTGAAGTCGTTGTTGCAGCGATATTTATAGGGTTTAAAAGAGTTTCTAAAGGTCATACTATAATTAGTGTGACTTTTTTATTTCTAATAGCTGGAGGAAATATTTTAAATTCACTAAAAAAATGTAAACTCACTTGATTTAGTTATTTTCAAAATAAAGTCACTATTTGGTCAGTGTAGTTGATTGTAAGCGGTGCAAATTTTAGGATTCCATAGGAAAACTCAAAAGAAAAGCACTCTTAAAAGTGCTAGGAATGCCTTGTTTTTTGTAGAATTATTGGGTTGTGCAACGGTTATTGTTGTTGTGCGCTGGCTTTTTTTCATCCGCTTGCTCTTTCTGGAAACGATTTCGATTCCATTATTAATTCCTCCGCAACTTTTTTCAATTCCGCGTTGTCCATTTCACAATCCACAAAATATTCTTTTTCATCATCTGCACTTTTTGGACGAGATTCTAAGTCAAATTTAATTCGCACAGTTTTTAAGTCCGATTGATTTTTGATTAATTCAAATTCCAAATTCGGTTCAATAAAAACAAGCGAATCAGAATCCGTTTCAATGTCATTTGAGAGTTTCTCAAACCATTCGATTATTTCTTTTAAATCTCTTGTCAAAAGTGATGGGGCAACCGTTTCCCAATTTCCGCAATCACTTTTTACTTTTAAATAAACCAATAACCAATTTGAGTCATATTTACAATCCGTTATTTCAGGAAACTGGTAGTTAGTTATCCTAAATTCAACAGTTTGGTCATTAATTCCTTTAAATATCATTTATTTCAGATTGGTTTTTTTAGCTTGCGGTCTCGGCTATGAACAGTTGCGTGTGTTAGCACGGACTTTTGCAAATAAACTATAAGCTGAAAATTCCGCAGGAATTTTCAGGATAAGCCTGTAATAGCAATTGTTTATAGCCAATGTTAGCTTTTGTTGTTTTTAAATTCAATTATTCGCTTTATATAATCTTCCAATTCCTCTTTTTCATCGCTCGACATTTCGTTTTCTGGAATCAGATAAAATTCAGCTATCTCTTTTGCTGATAGATTTCCTTTTGATTTCAGAAACTCTACTTGATTTATAAAATCATCCGCTTTTTTCTCAAATAGAATTCCTCTTAATATAGCTTGTTCATCTCCGCTTATAATTCTGTTTCTTTCATCTTTATTCAAGTCAGAAGTTAAGTAAGTTGTATCAACAGCAACTTTACTCTCAAAATTCTCGTTAATTTTCCCTTTTCCGTTACAGTAAGCACATTTTCCAGGTCTCCATTTGAGTTCTTTATTCAGCCTTTTTATGTCCTCCCAATCCACGTTTCCTTTCCCCAAACATCTTGGGCAGTCCATTTTTTTCTTGTTAAATATTTTTTTCATGAAGTTCATTGGCAATAAAAGCTAACGGTTTGTGTATGGTACGTATCCCGCAGGTTATGCACTATACACCGTGTTGTAGATAGTTTTTTTAATATTTCTTTTCCAAGTACATCTTTCGTATTCCGTCTTTCCATATGAAGTATTTGGTTCCTTCTAATGATACTTCTTCTTCAATTACATTATCGGGAGTATTTTCATCTAGGTTAACAGGGTTTTTTTTGTCAAGAACGCAAAAACCATCTTTCGAGACAAACAAGTATTCTGCAATCTTATCTGGCAGTTCTTGGTAGTAAATCACTCTTTTGAGAACATAATATGAAGTACTACCTTCTTTTTCTTCTATCCGAGTTAGTTCTTCTTTAATTTTTCTGTCTTGGTTAAAAAATGTAACTAGGTGAATATTAGAAGAATCTGAATAATCAATTGTCTTATATAATGTACCTCCTAGATTATTATATTTCCATAATCCCACCTTTTTCTGATTTTTAAACTGTCCTTCAGCATGTTTTGCTTTTAGGTATCTGTCTGTATGGTAAGCCTCAAATTCCTCTACACTAAAATCAAATGGTTCTTTTCTATCTGTTTCAGGAGTAGAGTAATATTCTAAGAGAACCGTGGCTGTCATTCCATATTTATAAAAATTCTCTTCAGAATCTCCTAGAAGTTTGGTTAGTACGTCAAGTTTTAGTTTTTCATCTAAAAGTGAAGTGGAATAGAATAAGCCTTCATTAACTTCAATGTTGTTTGAGTCAGCCCGGTGCAGTTTTTCAAAATGAATCTTTGATTTTTCAAATTCCTCATCAAAAAAATATTTCCATCCTTCTTTGATATTGTCGGCTGATATAGATTGTGAGTTTGACTGACAACCAAACACAAGAAAGAAAAGTATTGAAATTAAAGGTGCTTTCATATGGTTTTTCTTAATTATCTACAACGTGATTGTATAAGATTAGTTGCGTGGTTTAAGCACCTAATTTAGCAAATACAAACCAGATAGAAAATCCGCGAGGATTTTCATAAATAGGCTTGCACTAGCAATTAATTTTATACGGTGTTGGCAGTAGTTTTTATTTTTAATTCGGTTTTCTTTGTCAATAATTTATAAATTTCATTTCCAATTATTCCACCAACTAATAATGATAAAATGAAATTCAAAATATTCGGTTCTGGATGTCCATTACTTGCTGGTCCAGCACTATAAAATAAACTCAAAAATGAATTCATTTCGTGAGTGTGATAATAGCAAATGTCTGGAATTAGTAATTCATATAACACAGTAAAACTGGTCAGCACTATTCCAATTCCGCAAACTGAAATCAAAGTCCATTTTAAAGCTTTACTTTCTTTCATTTATTTTTTTCTCGAAAAATGGTTTTGTCAGGTTTCTTAAAACGATGTAAATAATAATGAAACTTGAAACGATTAAAAGTCCGTTAACGCTAAATTTCTCATCTTTCATTCCGCCGAGAAAATAAAGTAATGTCCTAATTCCGACTAAAATGGAAAGCAAAATCATAATTCCGTAAAAGAAATTGATGGTTTTCCATAAATATTCAAACATTATTTGCTTGTCGTATTTGTCTATCATTTCGGTTTTCTCAAATTACTGCCAACGTATGTATATACGGAATTCCTGTTTATATACTAAAATTAGTAAATAACAGGAACTTTTTTTGTTATAACTTCCCATTATTTTCCTAAATGTATAACAAAACCCAGACATACACAATGTGGGTTCCCGTAAAAACAAAAAATAAACCACTCAAAAACGAATACACGCAATAACTAACCAACTCAAACAACAAATAACAAAAAACAAACAACGAACAACAAAAAATAATACCTTCGCAGTATGATTAAAGAAATCCAATTGCGCGTTACGCTGGAAGAAGAAACCCAAGACGCTATTTTGTTGCAAAAAGCACTTAAAAAACTGCGTTTAAGTAGGGAAGAAGTAAGCGGTATCAAAGTATTGCGAAAGTCTATTGACGCTCGCAATCCGTTGATTGTGTTTAACTATAAAGTCGCGGTGTTTATCGGCGAAACGGTTCCCGAAACGAGCGACTACCAATTTGATTACAAAGATGTGTCGAACGCGAAAGAAATTCACATTGTCGGATTTGGTCCTGCAGGTATGTATGCGGCGTTGCGTTGTATTGAATTGGGTTTTAAACCTGTCGTACTGGAGCGCGGAAAAAAAGTGCAAGAACGTCGTCGCGATTTGCGTGCCATCAACCAAGAGCACTTTGTCAATGAAGATTCTAACTATTGTTTTGGCGAAGGCGGCGCAGGAACGTATTCGGATGGAAAACTATATACACGAAGCCTCAAACGTGGTGATGTCCGCCGAATCTTTGAAAATCTAGTGTATCACGGTGCTACGGAACAAATTCTGATAGACGCGCATCCGCATATCGGAACGAATAAATTGCCAAATATTGTGCAAAACATTCGGGAAACCATCATCAACTACGGTGGCGAAGTCCATTTTGAAGCACGCGTGACCGATTTCATCATCAAAAACAATACAATACAAGCCATACAACTCCAAGACGGACGTGAATTCACGGCAACGCGCGTCATTTTAGCTACGGGACATTCGGCGCGAGATATTTTTGAATTATTACACAAAAAACAAATCGCACTGCAAGCCAAATCGTTTGCCATGGGCGTTCGTGTGGAACATCCGCAGGAAATCATTGATAACATTCAGTACCATTGCACAGGCGAACGTAACGAGTTATTGCCTGCCGCAGCCTACAGTTTGGTACATCAGGTGCGCGATAGAGGTGTGTATTCGTTTTGTATGTGTCCGGGCGGATTTATTGTTCCCGCAGCGACGGCAAACGGTGAAGTCGTTGTGAACGGAATGTCTCCTTCGCGACGCAATAATAAATTTGCCAATTCGGGAATTGTGGTGGAAATCAACGCAGAAAAAGATTTACAAAAATACGAACACTTCGGCGTCTTAAAAGGCTTGGAATTTCAAAAAGACTTGGAGCGTTTGGCGTTTACCGCTGGCGGACGAAGTCAAGTAGCGCCTGCACAACGATTGACGGATTTCGTAGAAGGAAAACTATCAAATGACTTGAATCCGACGTCGTATCAACCTGGTTTACAATCGTCTCCCTTACATTCGTTATTACCGAAAGCTATTGGTGGACGCTTGCGCAAAGGATTTGCTGCTTTTGGCGAAAAAATGAACGGATATTATACCGATCAAGCGAATATTGTCGGTGTGGAATCGCGGACATCTTCGCCTGTCAACATTCCAAGAAAAGAAAACTTAGAACATCCACAAATCAAAGGACTATTTCCCTGTGGTGAAGGCGGCGGTTATGCAGGCGGAATCGTTTCTGCAGCAATGGACGGCGAACGCTGTGCAGAAGCGGCTGTTGTTGGATTGTAGTTTTAGACGAAAACAGCAATAGTACCCCTTATTGACATAGGGTAATCCCATACAGTATACTTTTGAACCATTACATGACTCCTTACAAGAAGTAAATTACTATTTTTAAGGATTAAATTCACGTTTATAGCAACTACATCAACGCTTAAAAATACTTATGTCACGCTTTTTAAGGTCAAAATAATGCTTGTAAATATCAAATCAACACTTAAAAACATTAAAAAAGTAGTAAAAAATAGTTGAGTTTCGCTTTTATTGTGAAGAAAAACAATTGTAAGTATTAAAATATTCATTTATCTTGTTGGCAGAAAACGTACTTAAAATTCTGATTATGAAAATTTTGAAAAAACTCTCATTCGCGTTGGTGGCACTGATGCTTTTGTTCTCATTTACGGCACCAGGAGGTGATTATGTGGGAAAATGGAAAGGAAAAGATAAAGGCGATATTGGCTTTTTAACGTTGACCAGCGACGGATATGCTACTTTTGAATTCAACGGGCAAACGATGGGTGGAAAATCATACAACCATCAAGGAATCAATGCGGCTATGAAATATACCGTGAATAGCGGAACGAATCCTAAAGGAATCGATTTTATCATAATGGACAACGAATCGAAACGTGAAATGGGACGCTTAAAAGGCATTATTAAGATGAATTCGAGAAACGAAATGCAAATGGCGCTTACTTTTGGTGGCGGTTACGGAAGACCTACGGATTTTTCTAAAGATGCCGTCGTTTTTAATCGTGTCAAATAACAGTAAACATATTACATCTACAGAAACCTTGTCAATTTTGATGAGGTTTTTTTTTTGAATGTTGAATGTTGAATGTTGAATTGTTTTTGGCTAAATTATAAATGAACAAACCAAAGACATTGGTACATTGTTAAATTTTCAAATTGACACATTAAAAACGTCACTTCGAGTGTTTTCCCGGAGGAAAAATGTATCGAGAAGTGCTTTGAAACTCAAAATTTTAAATGCTAACTATTGAATTGTTTTCAACAAAACTTCTAAACCATAAACCAACAACTAAAAACCATCTTTCAAAGTAAAAATACGGAACGCATTAAAAAAAGTCTAAAAATCTAAAAGCAAAGCGGTCTAAAAGCAACGCGCGTCTAAAAATCTAGCATCAAAACTTCTCAAAAACCCCCAAACCAAACAATGCAAAATCATACTTTACAGGATCATTCGGATCCAATTTTCGCAAAGCTGTATCTAACTCTAGTAAAGCTTTAGCATCATTTTGTTTGCGTTGTAGCAAGCCTAATTTGCGTGCGACATTTCCAGAATGCACGTCTAGCGGACAGGATAATTGCGAAGGTGAAATTGATTTCCAA
Organism: Kordia periserrulae; assembly: GCF_003054265.1. Classification (GTDB taxonomy): domain Bacteria; phylum Bacteroidota; class Bacteroidia; order Flavobacteriales; family Flavobacteriaceae; genus Kordia; species Kordia periserrulae. The sequence continues at coordinate 402,514 of NZ_QBKT01000002.1, forward strand.
ATACCGAAATCAACGCCTGCTTTGTCGTTGCGAACCATCCAACGAAGAAACATATTGATGCGTTTGGCAGCACTTCCTTTTTTGGGGTCTGAGACGTGTTTTCGCGTACGTTCAGGATGCGGAATGCTGAAAAAGACCTCTTTAAAATGTGAAATGCTTTCTTGTAGATTTTCTGTGCTAGCATTTGCGAAAACTGCTTCCAATCCGCCGTGATTTTTATAAATATTTTTCAATGCTTTTACAAAAAATATCAAATCCGTTCCGTTGAACGTTCGGTGTACAAACGATTGCAGCTTTTCTAAGTCTTCTTTGGTATGATTCATGATAAAATCGTAAGGAGAATTACCGAGCAATTCCATCATTCTTTTGGCATTATTGTTGATCATTTTTCGATTGCCCCACGCAATGGTTGCCGTTAAAAAAGCAGCAATTTCAATGTCTTCTTTTTGGTGAAATTGATAGGGAATTTGAATCGGATCACTTTCCACGAATTTGGGTTGATTGTATTCCAACACTTTTTCGTCTAAAAAGGATTTCAGTTCGGTTATATTCATAAGATTTCGGAATCTTTTGACAAAAATAAGTATTAATTTTAGGAACCATCCATCAAACAACAACTATGATAAAAAACTACGCTTTATTATGTCTTTTTGCATGCCTTTTTTTCGTATCAACATCGCACGCACAATCGTTGGAAGGATTTGTGTTTGACGAACAAACCAAAGAACCTTTGTATGGTGTTTCTGTATATTTTGACGGAACAACGATTGGAACTTCTACCAACGAAGACGGAAAGTTTTCCATCAACTATCAGGCTTCTACTAAATCGCCTTTAGTGGTGAGTTTTATCGGTTATGAAACCTTGTTGTTTAATGTGAGAGAACTGGAAAACGGCGCAAAAATTTATTTAAAATTAAAGCCGCAAGCACTCGGAACGGTGTATTTGGAAAACGATCCGTGGTCAAGGGCAAAGAAAATGGCGATTTTTAAGCGTGAATTTATTGGCACTTCCGTAGAACTATTTCAGTGTCGCATCCTGAATTTGGACGATATCAAATTGACTTACAATCCCACTACACAAAAGCTACATGCGTATGCCGAAAAACCAATTATCATCAAAAATAAATATTTAGGTTACATGGTTTCGTACACGATGGAAGCCTTTGAAGCGGATTTAAGCGTTACCAACACAGGACTTGTATTGACGCGCAGTGTGTATATTGAAGGTGCAACATTTTATGAAGAACTCAATAAAAGAGTTCGTAGAAGACATCAAAAAGCGAGAGAAAAAGAATTTGGACAATCGGTATTGTATTTTATGCGTTCTTTAGCCAAAAAACAATTGACAGAAAACGGTTTTCAAATCTTTCATAAAGGATTCATTGTGCCGCCGTATAAGTATTTTAAAATCACGCCAAAGGGCGAAGATACCCACGTAACATTCACCGCAGATAAATTGGTGATTGTGTATGATCGGTTTGAAAAATCGTTCATGACTATTCTGGACAAAGAAAAAGATTTTGTCATCAACAAATACGGAAATTATTCGCCTCCACGAAGAATCTCTTTTGGAGGCGTTTTGGGCGACAAGCGTATCGCGAATACGCTGCCGTTGGATTATGGGTTGTAAATATATGTAAGAATATACTTTATTTTTAAAGAAATATAATATCTTTGAAAACATAAAATATTATATTATGCTAAAAAATATCTTACATTTAAGAGGAGTGTCGATACTCAACAAAAAAGAACAGGAAAGCATCAGAGCAGGTTCTAATATTTGTAGAATTACTATTATTTATCAAGATGGAGGGCGAGACAGTGTTAATGTTTTTATTTCTGGTTCTACTGGTGAGGAGATTTCTCAAGGCGCAAATAATTTTTGTTTAAGTGAGATATATAATGAAGGAGTTTCTAGGTGTTTTTATGATTGTGAATACGATGGTTTCGGACAATAAATAATTGATAATGAGGATGCTTCTTAAAAAAAACAGATGGAAACTAGGCTATCTGTGTTGTGTTTTTATCATTTTGTACGCTTGTCAACAAAAAAAGAAAAGTAGTATACCTGTAAATAATACTATCAAAAAGGATATAAACGTAGAAGTAGAAGATTCATTAAAAATCTCAATATCTTTTAATACAAAAGGTTTTACCGACTTAAATTTGGTTAACAATTATTTTCATTTTGAAGAGTTAAAATTTGATAATACTAAACAAAAGGATACAATAATTACTCATAAAATAAAAAAGAACTTTGAAAATCAAATTATCAGTTTTTTAGGTTTTTCTGTAATTAATGGAATACCAAAAAAGCATCGCCATCATTATTTAATTCGAAAGGAAACCAAGAGTTTAGCATTCACTTATTATCAAGGGAATATTCTTTTAGAAGATTCAAGAGAAGGAATTCTAGTGGATTCTCTCTTTAATACATATTCTCAAATTTCTTTTCAAATAAAGAATTCAAATAAGCAAGATCAAAAATTGTTGAAGAAAACATTAGACAGTCTAAAACATGGTTTTAAAGAATCTTTCATAATTAAAAAAGATACTGTTTTACAAACACTGAATGATTATCTGTATTATAATGAACTTCAACAACTAAACCCTTATGAAAAAGAAATAGATTCCTTTCTAAAAAACATCTCAAAGCCAATTGCGAGTAGACCATTATCAAATTTATTATTTTATTATGTAAAGAATAGAATTGAGGACTTTACATATGAGAATCTTACGTTAAAAAAGTATTCAAAAGAATATCTCGATGTACTCGCAATAGGAATGTTTAATTTTTTGCGTCACGAAAATAATTTAGGAAATCCAAAATATAATGCTGCTATTTCGTGGTTAAAAACTACAGATTTGTATCAAAAAGATACAGCTTTTATTCAAAAAAAAATACAGCCATTAGATAATAAAGAATTCAAAAAAAAGCTCCAAAACTTAAAAGTGTTTTCTAAGGATTTTGATAAAATTTTGTTTTCAAAAATTATGAATCAATATCCTTCGGATTATTATCTTATTGACTTTTGGGCAACTTGGTGTGTTCCTTGTATAGAAGGAATAAAACTCATGGAAACTATGGATTTTCCTGAAAATGTCAAAGTAATAAGCCTTAGCATTGATGAGCATGAAAAAAGAGAAATTTGGAAAAGAACAACAACAAATTTACATCAAGAAATTACATATTTGATTGACAAAACAAGTCCAGAAAGTAACGACTTTACAGAATTTGTAGAATTAACTTCAATTCCGAGATATATACTAATAGATAGCAATATGAATCTTATTGATGAGTCTTTTCTTCACCCAAACGAATCAAATTTCTTATCAAAATTAAACGATGTTAAATATTCAAAGTTTTGGTAATAATGTATAAGATGAAAAAGGTAAAATAATGAGCTCGTTATTTTTAAGGCAAATTACTCCGTAAACGTCACCGAATTTGTAGTTCGAACTAATTCTTCGTCGTTTTCAAAAGTGATTGTCAATGTAAAAGTAACCGTGGTTTCTGTGGGAATTACAGTGTCAAAAGTTAAAAAGTAATCTTCAGAACGATTGGTAAGTTCATAGTTGAGTGCAGCTTTCATATCATTCATAGAAAAACCAGTTTCCTCAGAAACAACACCAAAACCAACCAACACATGCTCATTTAATGCATTTCCAGCGGCAATTCCGAAAAGTGGAACATCAGCAGTCAACACTACATTGGTAACAAATTTGGTAATGATAAATTCGTCATCGCAACTTGTCGCATAAGCCATATTGATAAAATTGGATTTCCGAATCAAAGAAGTTACGGGCGAAAAATCATAATCCGTCTTGGCGAGTAAACTAAAATCTTCATTTGTAACGCTTGTAATGTCATTATCTGCCATATCTCTCACCGTAAAATCGATGGTACTTAGAAAAATATTGTTGACATCGGTGCAGCAAGCATACAAGCAAATTTGAAGCAAGGTACATGCCACAACTAATTTGAGAATTTTTGATTTCATCCGTTGAGTTTATAGCTAGATACGGAAACGCTGAAAAGGTTGCGCACGTTGAAATTCTAAATATAAAATGTAAAATTTTAAATGTAAAAGTGTTTTTTGATGTTCAACTTAAATCTATGAGGCTAAACGTCACTTCGAGTGATTTTCGTAATGAAATGGAGAAAAATTGTATCGAGAAGTACTCAGAAACTATTCGTGTCAAAGTACTTCTCGATACTAAATTTCTGCGAAATTTCACTCGAAGTGACGCTTTTTTCAATGTATTAATTTGATAATTTGAAAATGTGCTAATGGCTTTTATTTAGAACTGAAAATATACTTCCGTCAAGCTGAACTCTATTCAGCTTCCCATAAAGCAACTAAAATTTTCAACAAAAACTACTTGCTTTTGTCATAGAGATCGAAGTGACGTTTTGTAATTCTAAAAACCGAACTTTCTTATTCAACATTCAACATTCAACATTCAACATTCAAATAATATCCCCATCGCGCATTTCAATGGTTCTGTCTGCCATGTCGGCGAGTTCTTTGTTGTGGGTGACGATGACAAAGGTTTGCCCGAATTCTTCTCGAAGTTTAAAGAAGAGATTGTGTAAGTTTTCTGCCGATTCAGAATCTAAATTTCCACTCGGTTCGTCTGCAAAAATGATGGCAGGTTTGTTCATCAGTGCGCGTGCAACGGCAACACGTTGTTGTTCTCCGCCCGAAAGTTCATTGGGTTTGTGATGGTAGCGATTTGCCAATCCTAAAAAATCTAGCAATTCTTTGGCTCTTTTTTCAGCAGTCGCTTTGTCTTTATGTTGAATAAATGCTGGAATGCACACATTTTCAATCGCTGTAAACTCTGGAAGTAATTGATGAAACTGAAAAATAAATCCGATATGGTCGTTGCGGAACTTTGCTAGTGCTGTTTCGGAAAGTTGTTCGGTTTTTACACCGTTGATAACAAGCGAACTATCTTTGCTAGACGCCATTTTATCCAACGTGCCTAAAATCTGTAATAAGGTAGTTTTTCCTGCGCCAGAAGCACCAATAATGGAAACAATTTCGCCTTTTTCAATCTCTAAATTGATGCCTTTTAAGACTTCCAAATCGCCGTATTGCTTGCGTATATTTTTAGCTGTAATCATTCCAAAAGTGTAATTGGCGTAAATGTACTATTTAATGCGGTGTTGCACAATTTATGAGTTGATATTTGTCATTCTTTTTTTACGTTGAAATAGACCTTTAACATTATTGAAGTCAATAAAATACACCAATCGAATAGATAAAGTGTGATCAATTGGCTCGTCGAACAAACGATTTAAACTATCAAAATACGTAGCTTTAGAAGCATCTGACTGATTGAAAATTTGATTTCGATACAACGCCGTTAAAAAACTTCCAGGACCAAATTGCCACGTATAACTCAAATCCAAATTCCAAGTGCTAAAGTTGATGTTAGAGTTTCCTAAGCTTAATTCTTCAAAAGTGTTTGGCGATTGTACCACACGACCGTTTTCTTGTAAAAAATACGGCGTATCGTCGTAATCTACGGTAGTCCAATAGTTTCTAAAGGTCAAATTGAGCGCGTGCAAAGCATTGAAACTGTAATTGGCAGAAATACTATTGACCAACTCAATTTGATCGCGTTGCCCAAAAATGATTTCTCCTTCCAAATTGTTGGAATCGTTGGCGTAGCCTCTTCGGTTATTTTCTACATTTAATGACGAACTGTACACCAAAATACACTTATCATTCACACGAACTCTAGGCTCCAATCGCACACGATATCGTGTAAATCCTTGATCATCTTCAAAAAATGTGGCAAAATTAGCATTCATGTCCAATGCAAAGGTTTTGTTGTAATCTGTAGAGATAAATCCGCCAGCATAAAATTCATTTTCTCGAATAAAGAAGCGTCTATTTTCAAAATCGCGCGGTTCAAAATAATCGTATTGTTTTCCTGGCGCAAAACTAGCATCAGCACCAAATGCCATCAAACTTTTCTTAGACACAGCAAATACATTTACACCAAAATTCGTTCCTGTAAAGACATTCGGATCGTACAAACGATTGTAATTTACCCACGTATTGATTCTAAAATTATTCAGCTTTTCTGTCGGTTCAAAAATTTGATATGATGCATCAATTCCGAAGTTGTTAAAGTTGTTTCGAAAGTTCAATCCTAAATCGTTGATGTCGTATTTGGTATTGGAAAAACTGTGATCAAAACTGTATCGAAACTTTCCGTTTATTTTACGAATAGCAAAAAATGAATTCAACCCAGTTTCAGTTCCGGTAGGTAAATTTCGATTGCTCATACGCAAGCGCGTAGCAATACTCATCGTATTTTTTTTGTTGACCAAATCCGCCACAAGTCCCGTAACATTGGCGTCTCTAAAACCACTTCCATCACGTGTAACGTTTGTGTTGATAAGACTGATGGATGAATTTTGATTGAATTGTTGATCAACCACTAAAATATTATAATTGGTCAACGGTTCTACGACTTCTTGGCGAAATTCGCCTGTGTCGTTGTTTCGAACGGTTGCTTTGGTGACTTCGGTAATGGCGTTAAAAAAACCAATTCCCAATCCGTCTTTGGTGCGTCCAGAAACTTTCACGGCATTGATTAATTTGACTTTGTCGGGCGAATTGACCAATTCTTCATTATCGGCTAAATCTACACTTCCAGAAGGAGCATTTCCGATACGACGCGAGAAAAATAAACTTCCTTTGTTAAACAAATCGACGCCTTCAGTAAAAAATTGCCGTTGCTCAGAAAACGTCTGTTCAAAAGGCCCTAAATTTAGTTGTAAATTGTCAAATCCAGCTTGACTGAAATCGGGGACAAGCGTCGCATCCAACGTAAAATTTTCGGTAATTCCATACTTTACATCCATTCCGAAATTATATTCATCTGTCGTAACGCCATCAAACGAATTGATTACAGTAGACGCAAACGGATATAAAATCAAACGTGTTGGCGGCTGAATGTCGCGTAAACCTTTCATTTCTCCTGCATACAAACCGATATAGCCTTTGGTTGGGTCAAACGGATTCCACGTGTATTGTTTTCGTGTTTTTCGAAACTGTCGGTGAAATTGAATTCCCCAAGTTGGCTCTTCTTGATTCGTAAAACGTAGCGCTCGGTACGGAATTTTCACTTCTACAATCCAACCATCTGCCACAACTTTGGTAGCATTTTGCCAAACGGCATTCCAACTGTAATCTTCTCCAATGGACGGATTGGCAATTGCATCTGCCTGTCCACCGTTAGGAAACACTACAAAATACGTATCATTTTGTCCGTCATTATTCGGATTAATCGCAATGATAAAAAAGTCGTTGATTCCAAAATTGTCACGACTCGTAAATTGACGCATGATATCTTCGGGTTTATCACGCAAATACGCAGCTACATAAATAGCTTTATCGTCGTAGGTCATTTTTACCGTTGTCTTTTGATAATCGGGAAGTGTATTTCCAATGGCAGGTCTAAACTGAACAAAATCGGTTGCAACATCTGCATTTTGCCAAACGTCATCGTCTAAAACACCATCAATTTTTGGCGGCGTTGACGTACGTTTAATGTTGTATGTTTTTTTGAAAATACTGTCTTGAGCAATGCAATTTACTGTAAAAGAGAAAAGTAGTACGAATACTAAAAAACGGCTCATGTATTTGTTTTTTTGATTGAAGTTGTCTTAAAGAATAAGGGAAACATGGTTTGTTACAGTAAGACTGCGTAAAATTACCGCGAACCGTCACGTTTTTATCCTAAAAAAAAGTTAAATCTCACTTAAAAAAATAACAAGACAGATGATTCTCGTGAGTTTGATTGGATTTTTTTTAAGTATCTTTAGGCGATTTGAAAAATTGAAAGAAAAATAATGTCTTATAGAAAATTAGAAGAATACGATTTACAAGTAACGCAAGAAGTGAAAAATCGTTACAAAACGATTATTGAAGAGTTAGGCGAAGATACTACTAGAGAAGGCTTGTTAAAAACTCCTGAACGTGCCGCAAAAGCCATGCAATTTTTAACGCAAGGGTATGATATGGACGCTGCTGAAATTTTAAAAGGAGCCATGTTTGCGGAAGATTATAACGAAATGGTGATTGTAAAAGATATTGAATTGTATTCGTTATGTGAGCATCATATTTTGCCGTTTTTCGGAAAAGCGCATATCGCGTATATTCCTAATGGACATATAGTTGGATTGAGCAAATTGCCACGTGTGGTAGATGTTTTTGCGAGACGATTGCAAGTGCAAGAACGCTTAACGCACGATATTTTAGAATGCATCAACAACACGCTAAAACCTAAAGGTGTTGCCGTAGTGATTGAAGCTTCTCACATGTGTATGATGATGCGCGGTGTACAAAAACAAAATTCGGTGACCACCACTTCTGGCTTTCGCGGTGCTTTTGAAAGTATGGAAACACGCAATGAATTTTTAAAACTCATCAGTTCAGATTTATCCTAAATAGTACGTTTGAAATACGCTAAAAACATATTCTTTTTGTTCCTGCTGTGGAATGTTGTTGTCTTTGGACAGAACACGCTAACAGATTGGAAAACCTTTGAAAGCAACTTTGTAAAAGACTTTCAGCGTTTGTACATTTCTGAATTGCGAATTTCTTACATAAATAATTTAGAACTCATTCAAAGTAGACGCAATGTAGAAAAGCAGGAAAAAGTACTGTTACAGTATCAAAAAGCATTGCAAGCTATTGATTCCACTGCGTTGAACAAAACTGAAAAGTTAGATTATGCGTTGGCAGCGTATGAAATCAATCTGAATTTAGAACGCGTGCGACTTGAAAAAAAGTGGTTAGACATAAAACCTAGAAGAGTTCCCGAGGAAGGTTTACAAAAAGTGCCCATGGGCAAAGAATGGTACGTGTATTTTCTAAAAAGATGGGTAGATGCTGAAGTAACGCCAGATGCTATTTTTCAATTTGGATTGTCAGAAATCAATCGTGCTAAAAAAGCGATAAAAGCAATTCAAGAAGCTTCTGGATTGGACAGTATTGCGTATCAAACATACATCAATGACACGCGTTTTTTCTACACAGATGTTGCCAGTATTCAACAAGGTTTTGAAAATTACAAAAAAGCCATTCTTCCCAACTTGATTGGTTATTTTCCTAAAGTACATCAATTACCAGACGTAACAATTGAAGAAGGAAAAAACGAAGACTATGGGCGAGTCCCGGCGTATTACAATGAATTTGAAAAAACGTTTTACTATAACTTTTTTGACAAACCATTTAACAGACGACAAGTAGCGTGGATTTACATGCACGAAGCCATTCCAGGACATCATTATCAAATACAATTTGAAGCGCAACTGGAAAAAACACCCATTCAGCAGTTGTTTTCATACAACGGTTATCGCGAAGGTTGGGCAGCGTATGTAGAAGAATTGATATACGAATTTGGTCCAGAAACGACCAAATACGACGCTTTGGGCAAATGGGAGTGGGACATTATTCGTTCTGTGCGAGTTGCGATGGATGTCGGATTGAATTATTATGATTGGAGCGACGAAAAAGCACTTGAATTCTGGCAACAGCACATTCAAGGAAAAGACGCTATCGCTCAGCGTGAAATCAATCGAATGAAACAATGGCCAGCACAAGTCATCACCTATAAATACGGCGCAAACCAAATTTTACAATGGAAAGCCGCATTGGAAGCTACGTTGCCAAATGGAAAGGAATTTCCTTGGTTGGCGTTTCATACCAAAATTCTTCAAAATGGAGCCTTGCCTTTTTCTGTATTGGATGCGGAGGTTTTTGGGAATTAGCGCAATTCCGCTATAATTCGTAGTGTTTCTTCCAAAATTTCATCGTTTTCATCCAACAAATGGTCTTTTATCACAATATCAGGTTGCACACCTTTCAGTTCTAAAATTCCGCTAGGACGCGTCATAAAACCTTTGGAAACTTTTACACTAATTCCTGTTATCGGAAGTTTATAAATCAGTTGTGAAGCGCATAAAGAGCTGTACTCGCCTGTTTCTTCGCCAATAATCATTCCCAAACCATAATCTTGAATTTGTGTTGCGGTCACCGTTGCTTGCGAATGCGATTGACGATTCACCAACACAAAAACCAATCCCGTAAAGCGTTTTTCTAAAGGCTGTGGCTGATATTTTTCAAATTTGTACTCAAAAATAGCTCCATTTTCATGAGATAAAATTGCTTTTGAAAAATCGCTTGGTGGATTGTTTTGTGAACGAATGTGATTTTTAAGAATTTCACTAGCTTTTACTTCAAACTTTGAACTCCATCGAAAAGGTTTGTCAGCAATATACGATACCAAATAATCACTAAACGAATCGTTTCCGCCACCGTTATTTCGCAAATCGATGATTAAATTTTTGATATTTTCACTATTTATTTTTTGAAACGCGCTATCCATAAATTGTTGATACTTGGCTTCGTCGCCCGAAAAATTTCCAGGATTCAAATACGCAGTTTGACGAAACATTTCCAGTTTCATTTGTGCGTTTAATACATCGGTACGCTTCATTTCATAATCGTTGATCACTTGAATTGCTTTGACAGTGTAGGTTTCTGTACGATTATCAGTTTCGATTTCTACTTCAAATTCATCTTGTTGTCCAAACACTTGCCAATAATATCGTGGAAACGAATAGACTTCAATTTTAGCATGTTTAAAATACAAACGTTCGGCAGAAACTTGTGGATATATTTTAGCCAATATCGTTTCCATTGATTGTCCGTTGATGCTCAAAATTTTGGCTCCGACTGGAATTTCATCCGTTGCAGACCAATTTTTTCGAACAAAACTATTGCCATTTTCAAAAGCAATTTCTAAAGGAAAAATAGTGCCACCGTTTTGCGCATAATTTATATACGACTGTGCAGGAAAATCAATTTCGGTATGTCCGTTATTCACAGCCGAAATCATGCGCTGAAAAATGCTTGTCGTTTCCAACAGATTGTATGTTTCTTTTTGAAGCGAATTTTTCAAAGTTTGATACGTAGTATCTAGCGTTTCTTTGGTAGTGTACGTGTGAATATTGTAATGTGTTTTTTGTAAAGAAGTGTACAAATATTCCAAATCATCTGTCACTTGTTGTTTGGTAAATTGTGTTTTCGATTGACCAAAACTATGGGAAGTTGTACAAATAATAAGTAGGCTGAGAAAAATAGTTTTCATGTGTTTGTTCGTTTTCTTCAAGACGAAACTCTACCGAACTTGTTACAAAATTTATTTGTAATACTGCTATTTGGAAGTTGTGTATAGTGTCGTTCGCGAATATTGCGTAGGTTTGTACGTATGAAATTTTCAACGGTTTTCTTTGGTATCTTTTTAATGCTTGGCGCGAATGGACTCGCACAACAACCAACGAATCATGTGTTTGTATCATCGGAAGCGACTTCTTCTGAAAATTACACATCCATGACGTTTAACGGTGTTTGGTGTTGGTTTTCGGATCCAAGAGCGGTGTATTTTGAAGGAAAACACAAACGAACCTACGCAGGTTGGATTGACAATTACGGCGATGTACATATTGGCTATTACGACCACGAAACACAAGTGATTGACTCAAAAGTGATTTATGATAACCTAGAAATTGACGATCATGATAATCCTTCTATTGTAATTGACGATGACGGCAGATTGCTCGTTTTTTTTAACACACATTTACAAGACGAACGTCCGTTATTTTTTTGTAAATCACTACAACCAGAATCAATACAAGAGTGGTCGCCTGTAGAAGAATTGTTTTTAAATGATGAAGAAAAATACCGAACGGCGCGTATTTTACGACATACCTATACCAATCCTGTGCGGTTGTCCAACGAAAAAGCCATGTATCTTTTTTGGCGTGGCGTGGATGTAAAACCTTCGTTTTCAGTTTCTAAAAATAACGGAGAAAGTTGGTCTGCAGGTGAAGTTTTGTTTCAACCCAAGGAAGAATATGACTTAAAAGTACCATATACCAAAGTGTATTCGGATGGTATTTCCAAAATTCATTTTACGTTTACAGACGGACATCCCGCAAAAGAAACAAACAATAAATTATACTATATGTACTATGAAAATGGTGCATTTTTTAAAGCTAACGGACAAAAAATTAAAGAAGTATCTCAATTACCAGTTTTAGCTTCTGAATTGGACGTGATTTTTGAATCGGACAGTATCAAATCGTGGAATTGGGATATTGCGCAAAACAAAAATGGAAATCCAGTTGTAACGTATGTAAAGTTCCCACAAAAAGACAAACATATCTACGCGTATGCGACTTTTGAAAACAATCAATGGAAAAGTTATGATATAATAGAAGCGGGTGGATGGTTTCCAAAAACAAGAGAAAATACAGTAGAACCTTCACCACATTACTCAGGCGGTATTGTGATTGATCATGAAATGCCAAATACGGTGTATCTTTCTGTAAAGCGAAACGGTGTTTTTGAGATAGAGCAGTGGACGACTCAAAATCGAGGGAAATCATGGAAAGTTCAAAAAATCACGGAAAACTCTACCAAAGATAATATTCGTCCGTTTGCCGTTCGGGGAGCAAAGCCTGGAAATCCATTGCAATTGTTGTGGTTGCAAAGTACCAATTATATCTATTTTGCGCATGATACGCGTGGCAAAACAAAAGAAGTTGATTTTAAAGAGCGCTTTCATACAGCTGTAAAAATGAATTTGAAAAAGCCTTCACTGACGACTTCTTTGACCAAAGAAAATCTTCTTCAATTTTTACGTCAAGTTGCTGAGCGATTGCTAGAAAACCCAAACCATTCACTTTCTAAGCAACGTTGGAATTTTGGAATGTGGTATGCCGGAATTGAAGCTTTTTACGAAATCACTAAAGAAGACCGCTATACAAACGAATTGCAGAACATTCAACAGTATTTTGGGGATACACTAGAAGATGTAGACGAGGAAAGCACTACTATTTTTGACGTGATTTGGTCATTTAACGCTAAAAACAATCGCAAGACATTGCAACAATTAGAATCTTTACAATTAGCTGATTTTGAAGAACAAGAAGCAAGTCTATCGTTTGCTTCACAAATTCGCGCGATTGAGCAATTTGAAAACGAAATTGCAAGCATTGAAGCATTGAAAGCTAGTATTACCAAAGAAAAAGATGCTTTTTTAGAACTTTTAAACCCAAAACATATTGGAGATACATTACAAATAAGAGCCTTGATAATTTACAGTGTTGCCGCAGGAATTCGCAATGGTATTTTTGATAAAAAGTATATAGATACAGTAAAAAGTTCGTTGAAGCAACTACAATCAGAACTTTTGAAAAATCAGCTTTTCAAGAAACTTGATACGGAAACTAGCGCTGCTGTCTTATTGGCTGGGAAAGAAATCTATTTGCTTTTGAACGAGTAAATCAAAAAAGCCATTCACGCAAATGCGGAATGGCTTTTTTAGCTTTTTATGAGAAATTATCTCAAATAATGATAATTATTATTGAATTGTCACATTAAATGTAACTTCGATATCTGTTTCTCCACCAGCATCTGCTACGCCAGTATTTGGTTTTGTTGGCTCGTGAACCAACGCTACTGTGTATGTTCCTGAACTTGCCGCTCCTGTAGTTACGTTGAAGGTAGTTCCCAAAATATTTCCTTCAGAATCTAAATTGAAACCATCCGTAGTAATATTTAAACCACCGCCAACAGTAAAGAAAAACTGGTGTTCTAAATCTTCTTCAACGACTTCTAGTGTGATATTGTCTGCAGGAGTTTCCGTTTCATTCAATACCGCGACAGCTCCTGTATAGGTAGCGTTTGCGGCTAAATTTCCAGAAACTGTTACCACTGGTGCATCGGGTCCGTCACCGTCCAAATCTCTTGAAACTAATGTGATGGTATTTCCACCTGCGGTTGGTACCAACGTCACAGATAGTGTTGTGATTACTTCTTCTTCATTTACTATGGTAGGTGCATCGTCATCGCTTGAACATCCTGTGAATACGAGTCCTGTAATGGCAATTGCGGCTAAAATTGAAAGTTTGAATTTTTTCATGATATTCTTTTTTAATAGGTAATTTTTAAATTAATTGAAATATTTCTGCCCAAATCATCTGCGTAATACCGCAAACGGTTTAGATAATTTCGATAATTAGTATCGAAAATATTAGTGACTGACAATCCCACATTGAGCGTTGAATTTTTGCTCAGTGAAAAGTCAGCATTCGTGTGTAAATGCAACAAATGATACGCATCAGGTGGCGTACTTACATCTACCAACTCAAAAGAGTCTGTTTCTGGAATAAATGCTTGAAAGTTATTGTCTGGAAATTCATTTTGTCTAAATGTATATTCGCTTTGCAATTCAACTAGCAAGTTTTTTAATTCCTTATTTTGATATACCAATCCGTTCATTGTATTTACGGGCGGCATATCGATTAATGGCAAATCGAGTGTTTCATCATAACCTTTTACCAATGAAAATTGATGATAGAAATTCCAGTTATCGTTAAACGTAACCGACGCGTCAATATCCACTCCTAAAAGGGTTGCTTTGGTTTGTCGGTATTCCCAAACTTGGAAGTTTCCACGAATGGTTTGTCGGATTTCTGTAGGTTCTATAATGATAAAATTATTGATAAAGTTTACGAACGGATTCACTGAAAAGCCAAAGGTTTTTCCTTGTTTTTGCAAGGTAACCGACACTTTGTGTGCAATTTCCGAGTCAAAACGCAAATCTCCTAATTCAATTCGTGAAGCGGAATGATGCAAACCTTCGCTAAACAATTCAGAAGGATTCGGAGCGCGCGAAGCCAGTGAATAGTTTGCGTATAATTTATAAGAATCATTGAAGGTATAGCGTGTTCCAAAGGTTGCCGAGACGTTTGAAAAATTCAACTTCGGATTTGTGAGGATTTGATTGCTGAATTCTTCCACCACAATGTCTGGAAACAATTCGTCGTAATTTCTATCTTCCCAAAAAGAACTTCTATAAAACTTTTGGGCGTCTATGTGAAAATAATCAAATCGACCACCAACTTCGACCAAAAAGTTGTCCGTTATTGAAACATCAGCAACACCGTATAGTCCTAAGTTAAATCGCTCATAATCAGGAATCAGTCGTCGTACACCTGTACTCGGATCGGCTACATTTTTTTGATATTGCGCCATGAGTCCTGTTTTTAAGTTGAACAAATCGGTATTGTCTGTATCTAAATCCAAACGCAAGGTTTGTGAGGTTAATGCTAAATCCAATGAAGCTCTATCGTCATCATTGCTACTTCGACGAACATCAAATTCGAGACGTTCGTTTTGTTGAAAATCATATTGGAGCGTTACTTTTCCTAAGTTTTTAAAATTTTTGAATCCACGCACTTTAAACAAATGATGTGTTACATCTTGTCTTGGAGCGTCAATATCGTACGTAAAATCTCTTATAATCAACGGAGTTCCGCTATTGATGGCACGCACCTGATCGCTAGCACCACCAATGTGTGATGCACGCAAAATGCCGATTTCATTTTTAAAGAAAGAATAATAGGCTTCTACACCGTATTCAAAACGATTGATACCCACACGCCCAGAAATACTGCGTTCAAAATTGCCAGTATTGCTCAATATATAATCGGGCGCTTCATAATCGCCAAAGCGGCGTAAGGTTCCTTGAATTGAGCCGTACCAACCATTGGCATAGCTTTTTGTGAGTGTTGAGGTGATAGCACCACCACGACCGTTTGTAGCCGCCGTAACATTCGTTTTTCCGTAAATCGTATCTTTTACAGGAACTTTTGAAGCTTCAGTAACAATGATTCCGCCCACGGCATCACCACTGTATTTGAGTGCACCAGCACCTTTTATCAGCGTAATGTTTCCAATAGCATTGACATCGATACTTGGAGCGTGTTCAGCTCCCCATTCTTGGTCTTCCATACGAACACCATTATTCATGACTACGACACGACTGCTATGTACACCATTTATAATTGGTTTTACCACCGCATTTCCTGTATTGAGAGAAGATACGCCACTTAGCGTATTGAGAACTTCACCCAAAGAAGCACTGCTAAAACGATCCAATTGCTTTTCAGTTACTTTTTGCTCAAAATTGGTTTTTGTTTTGCTTCCAAAAATTGACGCACGTAACGTAATAGCATTGAGTTCTTCTAAATGATGCTCTAGCTTAAAATTTCGTTCTGTGTTACCCGAAACTTTCACTTTGAAAATTTGAGTTTCACAATTCGGATGATATACTTGTAACGAATAGCTTCCGTCACATAAGTTGGAAAATAGATACTTTCCGTCAATATCTGATTCTACTGTTTTTCCTTCGCCAATCATGATTAGTGTGGCTCCTGGAAGTACAGTGTTGTCGTGTAAATCAATGATTTTGCCTGAAAGTGTATAGCTGCAATCTTGACTTTTCGCAACCATAGCACTACATAACAATATCATACACAAGTATGTACGCATGTATATTCTTTATTAAAAATGAGTATATTTTTTGAGATGAATCAAGAAAATACTGGCGGAGCGCGAAGTTGCGTATTGGTACGCGGTAAGTAATAACATAATGGCGTGGTAGTGCCAATAGTAGTTTGTGAAATAATTGGAATTACTATCGATTCTTGATAGCTTAAAAATTCAAAGTAGAAACTTGTAAAATGGAAGTCACACACATCGCAATGCATCACATTTTCATGTATGTGATCATTTTGCTCATGACAAACTGTGAATTCGTGTTCTTCTGTGAGTTGGTGTGAAAACTGTATAAAAGAAGGAAGTGTTAGCACTAGTAGTAAGGCGCTAGCAATAAGAATTTCTTTTATGTTGGTTACGGTTTTCATTGGTATTTCATCTTTTTTGGGCGTGTGATGAAATTTTACCAAATGTACTAAAAGGTTTAGTGTAAAAAAAATATGTCTTTACGGAATTAACAAATTATTAAGAAGAATGGATTATTTATTTGATGATTCGCATGCGTTTGAGCATTTTCTTTTCAAATTCCCAAAAAAATGTAAACTGTCCGAAAATCGTTCCGAAAAAGATTAATAATAGTTGATAGATTGGTAAAATAATCACAATGCGTGCTGTCCAATATAAAAAGCTTCCCAAAAAGCCATCGGCAAAAATGGCTCTGTTAAATCCAAACCAGTAGAGTAGTGGTTTGGCAATACGCATGGCGCTAGTTCCTGTAATAGCAAATACCAAAAAAATAGCAATCATTTCCCAGCGATAGTCAGTTTTCCATTTGCCTGCTAGCTTTTTAAAACACCATGAAAAGAAACGCAGCATGATGATATAAAATATAACAATCGACACGGCAAGCAGCGCATAATACAAGAGTTGTTGTTCATGACGGTCAATAAAAGAACGAATGATATTTTTTGAAAAAAGATACGCGGTGTAGAGTAACGAAAGTATTCCTAAAAAAGGAAAGATTAGTTGCCAGTTGTGTTGAATTTCCCAACGTTCTTTAAATGAAGTCATCTGTGTTTTTTTGCGCTGCAAATATACACAACTTCTGTGTTAAATCCGAGCTGGAAATGGTGCTAACTGTTGTTTGTATTTTTGTTGAAAGAATACAAAATAATAGTACAGTTGGTAATTGACTTCGTATCCGTAATCAACGTTGAGTCGATAATTGATTTGTTGCTGATACAAATCTGGGTTGTAGCGTGAAGGTTCAATGCATCGCAAGTTCCACTCGGTTACATAAATACGATTTTTTCCTTCCAAAAAAGATTGAGAATAGTAGTCTCTCGGTCGCGCATACCCTTGCATCCAAGCACTAAATCCAGGTTCAAAGATGATGATTTCATATTCAGAGTCTTCGTTGGTAGCGCCAAGCGTAAATCGGATGGTATCAGACACTTTTTGGTTGTCGTCTTTTTTTTGGGTGATTTTTTTTTCTTGAACTGAACAGGAATAGACGAAAAATCCAGCGCAGAGCATTAAGAAAAGTACTTTTTTCATATTTTATCATTTTAAATAAAGGTACGATTTTTTAAAGAGTCTGCACCCACAAAGGAGTGAAGTAGTGGTTTGACTTCGTAAAGAGCGCTTTTGAGTGATTTTATTTTTTCATTCAACTTTCTAAAAAAAGTGTATCTTTAAAAACTCCCTCTAAAATTTGATATAGCCAATCAAATTATAAATCATTAACACTATTAAAAATGTTTAAAAAAATAACTTCTTTTTACAGAAATTTATCTAGGTTAGATAAATTAGAAATTGTTCTTTTTGTTTTTTCGGTATTCTTATTCATAGAAATTTTTAAAAGATATGGACAAGAATTGATTAAGACAATTCTACTTTCAATTTGTATAATTTCCTTTGTATGGATAGAAATTCATCGGTCAACTAATAAAAAATAGTAAAGCTTGCTTTTTGAGTGCTTTTAATTTTAAATGAAAGGATAAAACCATAGCACACTGAAAGTTTTCAACAAAAAAAGCATCAACGTTTGTCGATGCTTTTGTACTATTTTATAGTAAGCGATTTTATTTTCCACCAAACAATCCGCCTAGCAAACCGCCAAGTCCGCCGCCACTATTGTTGCTGTTGTTATCTTTTTTATCGTTTCCTCCGAAAAACATTCCGGCAATATCATCTAGTACACTTCCGTCATTATCGCCATCTAAAATAGACTCGATAAAACTTTGTTGTTGTGGAGCTTGCGCAGTAGCATTTCCTCCTAACAGTCCGCCAAGTAAATCACCAAGTCCGCTTGAATTTTCTACGTTTAGCTGACGTTTTTGTTTTCCTAACATTCCCATTAAAAGAGGCGCTGCTACTTTTAAAATGTTAGCAATGGAAGAAGTATCCATACCCGATTGCTTACTAATTGCTTTTTCCACATTTTGCTTACGATCACCTAATACATGTCCTAAAATCTTTTCTCCGTCATCTTTGACTTCTTGATTTACACCACCACCAAAAAGGCTGCCTAAATTATCTAAAATACTTCCATCATGCTTTTTCTCTAAAGCTCTGTTCAATCCTTCTGCACCTTCAGGAGAACTTGCATTTCTTTTCATTGCTCCCATCAATACAGGTAATGCCATGCTGAGTACTGAAGCTGTTTTATTTTGATCTTCTCCAACTTCATTACTTACGCCACCGATGATTTGTCTTCCCAAATCACTATTTAATAAATCTAAAATTCCAGACATTTTAAAAATGATATTTATTGTTAATATGAAAACAATATAGTGATATTCTACAAAAGCTGTTGTATGAAAATGTATTTTTTGTGTTAAATGTATAAAATGCAAAAATATCGGGTGAATGGATTTTTAGAACATTTCAAAGACACAAAAAGCGCCCAAATGAGCGCTTTTGTATTTTTTATCTTTTAGTTGTTCTGTTTAATTTTTTAAAAGATGGCTAATCTGCGAAGCCAATTCCAAACCAATTCGGTCCTGTGCTTCGTTGGTTGCTGCACCAATATGAGGTGTTAAAGATACATACGGATTCATCAATACTTTGATGGCTGGCGTTGGCTCATTTTCAAATACATCCAATCCTGCAAAGCTTAGTTTTCGTGCGTCTAAAGCATCTATTAGTGCGACTTCATCAATGATGCCTCCACGCGATGCGTTTACAATTCCTGCACCTTGTTTCATCATAGCAATTTCTTTTTTCCCAATGATGTATTCTTTTTGCGCAGGCACATGTAGTGTGATAAAATCTGCTTTTTTCAAGACATCTTCCATAGCTTCTGTTTCGATTTCGAAATCAACTGATTGTCCGTTGAAAAAGTTTAGAGAAATCGTTGCTTTTTCAATGTGTACATCAGAAGCTATCACATTCATGCCTAAACCAAGTGCTCGTTCAGCCGTTGCTTGACCGATTCGCCCAAAGCCGATAATTCCTAAGGTTTTTCCGCGTAATTCGGCACCTTTTGCATACGATTTTTTTAAGTCTTTAAATCGAGAATCGCCTTCTAATGGCATGTTTCTGTTAGCATCGTGCAAAAATCGAACTCCGTTAAATAAGTGTCCAAACACCAATTCCGCGACTGAACTAGAAGAAGCTGCTGGCGTATTGATGACATGAATTCCCTTGCTTTTAGCATAGTCCACATCAATATTGTCCATACCAACACCACCGCGACCGATGAGCTTTAAACTTTCGCAAGCGTCAATAATATCTTTGCGAACTTTGGTAGCACTGCGCACTAAAAGTCCTGATATTTTATGCTCGTTGATAAAGTTGATAAGTTGTTCTTGCGCTACTTTTGTGGTGATGACTTCAAATCCGTCGTTTGTCAATGCATCAATGCCGCTTTGAGAGATTCCGTCGTTTGCTAGTATTTTCATTTTTTGTAATTGAAAAATTTAATGATTGAAGAATTCAATGATTAAACGATTTAATAATTATGCCTTTTTTTCTAGTGCTTGCATCACAGCTACCAACACTTGTACACTTTCTACAGGCAATGCGTTGTACATAGAAGCGCGATAGCCGCCAACACTTCGGTGTCCGTTGAGTCCATTAATGCCTGCTTCTTTACACATTGCATCAAAAGTTTCGCTTAAGCTGTCGTTTGTTAAGGTAAACGTAGTGTTCATGTGACTTCTATCTTCTGTAGCGACTACACCTGCAAATAATGGATTTCGGTCAACTTCGTTATACAATAAGGTAGATTTTTGCTCGTTGATTTTCTCAATCGCAGCAATGCCGCCGAAATTTTTTAACCATTCTAGTGTCAACATCGATACATATACAGGAAAAACCGCAGGCGTATTGAACATGCTGTCTTTTCCAAGATGCACTTTATAATCTAACATAGAAGGTATGGTTCTGCTGACTTTTCCTAGAATTTCCTCTTTTACAACGACTAAGGTTGTTCCGGCAGGTCCCATATTTTTCTGTGCGCCTGCGTAGATTAAATCGAATTTAGAAAAATCCAATTGACGCGAAAAGATATCCGAACTCATATCGCAGACCATTGGCACCTCTGTTTCTGGAAAGTGCTTGATTTGTGTTCCAAAAATGGTGTTGTTACTCGTGCAGTGGAAATAATCTGCATCCGTAGGAATATTATATCCTTTTGGAATGTACGTGAAGTTTTTGTCTTTTGAAGAGGCTACTTCGACCAACTCGCCAAATAATTTTGCTTCTTTGATGGCTTTGTCACTCCAAGTTCCAGTATTTAGGTAAGCCGCTTTGTTTTCTAACAAGTTGTACGCTGTCATTAAAAACTGCATGCTTGCACCGCCTTGTAAAAATAGCGCTTTGTATCCTTTTCCTTCCAAACCGAGCAATTCTAACGCCAAACTGCGCGCTTTTTCCATCACATCAACAAAGGGTTTGCTTCGGTGTGATATTTCTAAAATAGAAAGATGGTCATTATTGAAATTGAGTACTGCTTCCGAAGCTTTTTGAAATACTTCTTGTGGTAAAATACAAGGTCCTGCGCTAAAATTATGTTTTTTCATTGTGTTTTTTTGAGTGCTGTTGTTTTGTGCAAATTTCTTAAATATTCAACGATTTGTTGTTATGGTTTTGCTAATATTTCAAGATAAAGTACTTAAAAATTGCAAGGTATCCACGCCATCGGCATAATCGTGTAATTGTGGCTGTTGGGTTTGCCCGAATGCAATTTCGTTTTTCATGCCAATATCAGCCACAATGCATTGTATGTGTTCTGAATCTGCTTTTAGTTTTGCTTGAAGCGAATCCACATCATCATAATATTCATAAAAAACCGTCGCGATAGGCGATGCATACTGAGTATCTTCTTTAATCATCAAAAAGCCATTTTCCAAAACATCAAACAAGCTCATTAAATATACTGCTTTGTTGTAATCGTAATTGTTGGCGTATTTTGCATTGTTCATGATGTCACTTTTGTTGTACATTCCGCCAAAAAAGTCTTGAAAGTCATAGCCTTTTGGCACAAATAGTTTAGAAACACTTCTACAACCCAATCCGAAATAGGTAAAAATATCATCGCTCAATGCTTCTAGTTGTGCTGCGGTTTCGTTTCCTGTTAAAATGGCAACTGAGTTTCTGTTTTTGCGAATGATATTCGGTTTGTCTTTAAAATAATATTCAAAATAGCGTGCGGTGTTGTTGCTTCCAGTAGCAATTACGGCGTCAAAATCTGTTAATTTTTCATCGGTAAATGTAATTTTTCCTTTGAATGACGGTGCTACATATTCTAAGTATTTCGACAAATAGGGCAGTAGGTGTTTGTCATTGGACGATTGCTTTACCAACACGCTGTGTCCTGCAATCAACACTGATAAAAAATCGTGAAAACCTACCAACGGAATGTTTCCCGCCATGACAATTGCCACTTTTTTGGAGGTTGTATTTTCAAGATTGTACTTAGCTGTCCAGCGTTCTAAGGATTCTTTTTGTAGTGCGTTTGCCCAATTGCCAATCGCGAAGCATAGATATTCTTTCGTAAACCAGCCGTTGTGTTCTTGCGTGAGTTTTAGTTGATGCTTCATTCCATCAAAAAAGAGTTCGTTAAAAGCAACGTCCGAATTTGCCTGCGGAACTTGCGTAGCGAATTGTTTTAAGAAGTTTCCAAGTTGTACAAAAGCGTTAATTCTTTCTCCTAAAGCCATCTGAATTTGTTTATGAATAGTTTAGGCGTTATTTTTGTGTTTTATAATGCCGCTGACTAATTTTTTGGCGAATTTATAAAACTTTTACCGCATAAGTGGTAGAACCTAAAAAGATTGTAAACGAAATACGAAGAAATAATGGCTATTATAATAACTGACGAATGTATCAATTGTGGCGCTTGCGAGCCGGAGTGTCCTAATACTGCAATTTATGAAGGCGCTGACGATTGGCGTTACGCCGATGGAACTTCTTTAACTGGTAATGTAGTACTTCCAAGTGGAAAAGAAGCCGATGCTGACGAGGCGCAAGAACCAATTTCGGATGAAATTTATTATATTGTTCCAGATAAATGTACAGAATGCAAAGGATTTCATGATGAACCACAATGTGCTGCGGTGTGTCCGGTAGATTGCTGTGTACCCGATGAAGATGTAGTAGAAACGGAAGAAGAATTGTTAGGAAAGCAGGCCTTTATGCATCCTGAGAATTGATAATTAGGAATTCAGAATTGAGAATTATTGAATCTTTCAATCATTCAATAAAAATACAAAAGCCACTAACAAATACTTTTTGTAGTGGCTTTTTTCATTTTGGGTTGGTTATGATATCTTATATATCTTCGAAGTTGATGTCTGTAAAATTTTCAACATCATTTTCATTCACAGAATCTGAAGCGTCTTCTGCACTGTATTCTCTTTTAAAATCCTTTTGATGACGTTCAGAAATTACTTCTTCTCCTTTTTCATCAACAATGTACTGTGTCATTTCGTCTAAAATTTCGGAGAAGGCTGTGAAATCTTCTTTGTACAAATAGATTTTGTGTTTTTTGTAATGGAACGAACCATCGTCATTGGTAAATTTTTTGCTTTCAGTAATGGTTAGGTAATAATCGCCAGCTTTGGTAGCTCTGACGTCAAAGAAATAAGTTCTCCTTCCTGCCCTCAATACTTTGGAGAAAATTTCTTCTTTCTCCAACAAATCTTTATCACTCATAATCCCTTTTTCTAAATATTTAGTTGTTTGTTAATCTCCCTCAAAAATGTAAAAAAAAAATTAACTGAACAACAAAATTTTATAAATCTTTTTCGGAAAGTTGTTTTAAATAGAGCTCTTTAAAGTATCCGTCTTGCTCAATAAGAAGGTCGTACGTGCCGTTTTGAATAATTTTCCCATCTTCTAGCACAATAATTTTATCAGCGTTTTTGGCAGAGGAAATTCGGTGACTTACAATGATGGTGGTTTTATTTTTGGTGATGCGTTCGATATTGTTGAGAATTTCTTCTTCGGTTTCGGTATCTACGGCAGAGAGGCAATCGTCTAGTAATAAGATGTTTGGGTTTTTGATGATAGCTCTTGCAATGGAAACACGCTGTTTTTGTCCACCACTCAACGTAATTCCGCGTTCGCCAAGAATGGTATCGTAGCCTTTTTTAAATCCGACAATATTTTTATGGACAGAAGCAAACTTTGCTGCCGCAATCACTTCTTCATCGGTAGCGTCTTCTTTTCCAAATTTTATATTTTCCCTAATGGTTTCCGAAAATAAGAACGCATCTTGTGGAACAATGCTAATCGCATTGCGCAAACTGTTCAAATTAAGTTTTTTAATCGGAATGTTATCAATTTCAATGATGCCGTTGTCAGTATCATACATGCGACTTATCAAATCTAAAATAGTACTTTTCCCTGATCCTGTTTTTCCGACAATTGCCAGTGTTTCTCCCGAATTCAACGTAAAAGAAATATTTTTTAGCGCTGTAATATTGGTGTCATCATACGTAAAGGACACATCTTTAAATTCAATATTTCCCTGTATTGGCGTGACTTCGATGGTATTATTTTTAATTTCTGGAACGACTTTCAAAAACTCGTTGATACGTTCTTGCGACACTTCTGCTTGTTGTATAATAGATGTTACCCAACCAATCGTTGCAACAGGCCACGTCAACATGTTCACATACATGATAAATTCTGCCAACACACCCAATTCAATTTCGCCATTGATATATTGTTGTCCGCCAATATAAATTACCAAAATATTACTTGCGCCAATTAGTAAAATCATCATTGGAAAAAACCAGGCATTCACTTTAACCAAATCCATGTTTTTCGTTTTTCCTTCCACCACCATTTCGTTGAAGGTTTCTTTCACTTGTGGTTCAATGCCATACGCTTTAATGACAGACACGCCTGAAAATGATTCTTGTGTAAATGTGGATAGTTTTGATAAAAACTTCTGTACTATGGCACTTCGTTTTTGAATAGCGCGACTCAACTTATAAATTAAAAATGATAAAATAGGAAGTGGAATCAGTGTATAAATCGCTACTCTTGGCGCGGAGATAAACATTAACGGCACCAAACACGCAAACAACGTTATGGTACGAATACTGTACATAATGGCTGGACCAGCATACATACGAACCTTTCCAACATCTTCACTGATACGATTCATCAAATCGCCCGTACGGTTCTTTTTGTAAAAATTGACAGAAAGATTTTGATATTGCTGATAGACTTCATTTTTCAAATCATATTCTACGTAGCGAGATATATAAATGATGGTTCTTCGCATCAAAAACGTAAAAAAGCTTGCCAAAGCTGCAGCTCCGATGATAATAGCAATATTTTGCCAAAGTTCACTTTTAACCAATTCCAAATCAGTGATAATTCCTCTATTATATTTATCAACAGCAGTCAGCGAATTACCGATGAGTTTTGGCGTAACCAATGCAAAAATTTGTGCAATTATTGTAATTAGGATTCCTAAAAGTAATTTTCCTTTATATTTGAGGAAAAATTTGTTTAAATGTTGTAATTCTTTCATTCGTTAAAAATCAAAACTCTGTTGAGGTTTTTATTTTGAAAAATATTCATTTTAACAAGATGTTCATTGCATAATTTTGAATTATCACTATTTTTGCAGACAATTTTTTATAAATATTATATTTTTAATACATAAAAGCCTATGGTTTCAGACGTCGTTAACACAAGTGAATTGCACAAGGTGGACCCTGTTTTTGGACAATTATCTTTTGATAATCATGAACAAGTTGTTTTTTGCAACGACAAAGATACAGGATTAAAAGCAATAATAGGAATCCATAACACAGTTTTAGGACCTGCACTTGGAGGAACTCGAATGTGGCAATATAAAAATGAATGGGAAGCCTTAAATGATGTTCTTCGATTGTCTCGTGGAATGACGTTTAAATCAGCAATTACAGGATTGAATTTAGGTGGAGGAAAAGCCGTAATTATTGGTGATGCTAAAACGCAAAAGACACCTGAATTGATGCGTAAGTTTGGAGAATTTGTACATTCATTAAGTGGACGCTATATCACCGCAGAAGATGTTGGAATGGAAACCAGCGACATGGACATTGTTCGTGGCGTAACTCCGTATGTAACTGGAATTTCAGAATCAAAAGGTGGTGCTGGAAATCCTTCGCCAATTACGGCGTACGGTGTTTTTATGGGAATGAAAGCTGCGGCAAAATACAAGTTTGGTTCGGATATTTTAGAAGACAAAACGGTATATGTACAAGGAATTGGTCACGTAGGTGAAGCGTTGGTAGAGCATTTGACCAATGAAGGTGCCAACGTAGTCATTGCAGACATCAACGAAGAGCGTTTGCAATTGGTAAGTGAAAAATATGGTGCTGAAATTTATCGCGGTGAAGATTTGTACACGGAAGATATGGACATTTATGCGCCATGTGCTTTAGGAGCAACGATTAACGATGATAGCATTTACAAATTAAAAGCAAAAATTATTGCTGGAGCAGCCAACAATCAGTTGAAAGATGAAGTAAAGCACGGTGAAATGTTAAGAGATAGAGGCATCGCGTATGCGCCAGATTTCTTAATCAACGCAGGTGGAATCATCAATGTGTATGCGGAGTTGGAAGGATATGGAAAAGCGGAAATCATGCGTAAAACTGAAAATATCTACAACACCACCTTAGAAATTTTCAAACATTCAGAAACCAACAATTCAACCACACACAATTCAGCATTGAGTATTGCTTTAAATAGAATTGAAACACGAAAAAAAGAAGCAAACAAATAGTAGCATTCTTTTAAAATAATTATATTTTTGCGGGCGAAAGGAAATAATTCTTTCGCCCTTTTTATTTTATAAAAATTAAAGTTCTGACGCAGATGCTAACAAGAAGACATATTCGAGTTAAAGTAATGCAATCTATTTATGCATTGTCACAATCACACAGTGATCAGGTAGACAAAGAGTTGAAGTTTATCAACATGAGTATCGCGAATATGCACGATTTGTATGTGCTTACGCTAGATTTGTTTGTAAAATTGAGCGAATACGCTGAAAATCAAATCGAATTATCTCAAAAAAAGTATTTGGCAACTTCCGCAGATAAAAATCCTAATAAAAAGTTTATTCAAAATGCAATCATTCGTCATTTGGCTGAGAATGAAGCGTTAAAAGATGCAGTAAAAAACCGTAAATTGGACGATTGGGAAGAAAATGACGAATATATCCGCATTATTTTTGAAGACATGTTACAAAGCGATTTGTATAAAAAATACATGGCAGATACGGAAACCAATTACGATAAAGACCGTGCCTTTGTAGCAAAATTATTCTCTCAAATCATTGCGCCAAACGAAAAGTTATACGAATATTTTGAAGATAGAAAACTAACGTGGATTGACGATTTGCCTGTGATAAACACGCTTGTTCTAAAATCGATTAAACAAGCTAAAAAAGGGAAGGAGCATATTTTTGTATCAGAATTGTACAAGGACGATGAAGACAAAGCTTTTGTAAAAGATTTATTCAGAAAAACAGTGTTGAACGATGAAATGCTTACAGAAGAAATTCAAGGGAAAACACCTAATTGGGATAAGGATAGAATTGCAAACCTCGATTTAATTCTCTTAAAAATGGCGATTTGTGAATTCTTAAAATTTCCTTCAATCCCTGCAAAAGTCACAATAAACGAGTATATTGAGCTCGCAAAAGAATATTCTACCTCAAAAAGTAGTATGTTTATCAACGGAATTTTAGACAAACTAATTAAAGAGTACAAAAAAGAAAATAAGTTAAATAAAATCGGTCGAGGTTTGATGTAACGAAAACAATTATTAAATTTACCCTCAAAATTTTAAATACTATGATCAAAAAAGGATTTTTACTACTAGGAGCAATGACGCTCGTTTTGTTTACTTCTTGTAAAGACGATGCTTCAAAAAAGATACAAAGTACAAATGTTGCTGATGCAGCTAAAAGAGATGCAAATGCTACCAACTTTGCAGCGATGACATTTGACAAAACAGAACACGATTTTGGTGTTATCAATGAAGGTGACCAAGTGGAAACTGTGTTTAAATTTACAAACACAGGAAGCGCACCATTATTAATTTCAAACATTAAAGGAAGTTGTGGATGTACAGTTCCAAATGACTGGCCAAGAGAAGCAATTGCACCAGGAGGAACAGGACAATTTACTGTAAAGTACAACTCTAAAGGAAAGCCTAATTTAAAAACGAATACGGTAACCATTACAGCCAATACTGAAAAAGGTAGAGAAATTGTACGTATCAAAGCAAACGCTACACCAGATCCAGAAATGGAAGCACAACGTGCAAAAGCAAAAGCTGAGAGAGATGCGCGTTTGAAAAAACAGCAAGAAGCGCAAGCAGCAGCTGGTAACACTGCAAAAACACAGCAAACAGGTCACGAAGGACACAATCATTAATCACTAATATTTAGAAATATTGGATCAGATTTTACCGTTATTATTGATGATTGCAGTGTTGTATTTTCTCATCATTGCACCTTCGATAAAAAAACAAAAAAAAGAGAAGAATTTCATGGCGTCTGTGAAAAAGGGTGATAGAATCATCACGAAAAGCGGAATTCATGGAAAAATTGTTGAACTCAATGACAAAGACAATACCTGTGTTATTGAAACAGGTGCTGGAAAAATCAAATTTGAACGCGCAGCACTTTCTGTAGAAGCTACAGAACGACTCAACAAAAGCAATTCTCAAACAAAATAATTAAATCATTACACTATAAGTAAATAAAAAAGCAGCTTTCGAGCTGCTTTTTTGTGTATTGAAAGATTCAAGGATTAAAAAAATAAAAGATTGGAAACCATTCTACCAAAATGCCAACCTACTAACATTCCAACACACAAAAAATCAACGATATTTATCATTCAAGCCTTTTCCTGCCAAAATCATTGGAATACTTTTATCCAAACGGTTTTGCTTGGTTACGTCTCTTTTAGCGGATGCAATATGTTCTATGTATTCCTTTTGCTTGTAATTAGACAATGCTTCAAAAGCGGCTTTTAGTTTGTCATTTTCAGAAAGGGCAGAAGCTAATACTGCTGGAATTTCTACAGTTTGAGAACTTTTAAACGCAACCGTTTTGTCTTTCAATTGATTCTGTACAGCTTCGTTTACATAGTTTTTTACCAAATCAACAGGAATTTCGTCAGCAGCAGCAAATTTCCAATGACGCATAGCTTGGGTTTTACCTTCTTGTGCGTTAACCAAAACATTGGCTTCATCGTTCAGTAAAGCTCCGTGAAAAAACCAAATAGCAACATGGGTTTTAAACGTACCAATACCCAATACATTTTTTCCGTTGACCGTATACACGGGAATATTCCATTTCAATGTTTCTGTTACATGTGCATTATCGAGCATAATTCGTTGTAGCAATCGCAGCTTTTCTTCCCATTCAGGAAAGTTTTGAATGTACTGTTCTACGGAAGTGAATTTTTTCATGAAGCTTGATTTTTGCTAAAATACAGAAATTAATTTCTAAATTTGATACATGCGTTTTCTCAAAATTTTAGCAGTTGTCAACACGATTGTATTTGCAATTAAAACCTATTTTCTAATTGACGGAATCAATTTTACATTAGGAACAAGTCTTGAAAACTTTCTGCTTTTTGAACGCGTCTTGTTGTGTGTTTCAGTCGTTTTAGGGATTATTTTTATAGTAAAAAGGAGCAAGCTATTTTGGGTAATTTTTAGCTTACTCCCTTTTTTATTCTATGTAATTTCTTTGTTTTAAACAGAATTATTCCGCATACTTTTCAGCCGTCAATTCCGAAATCTTCACAATCACGTCAATAGCACTTTGAATGCTTTCTACAGGAACATACTCATAACGTCCGTGAAAATTATGTCCACCCGCAAAAATATTCGGGCATGGCAATCCCATAAAGGACAATTGTGAACCGTCAGTTCCACCGCGAATTGGTTTGATAATTGGCGTAATTCCTAATGATTTCATCGCTTCTTCGGCAATTTCTACAATATGAAATACAGGTTCTACCTTTTCTTTCATGTTGTAATACTGGTCTTTGATTGTCAGTTGTACAGGATCATAGGAATAGCGACTATTAATGTCTGCAGCAATTTTTTCTAGCAATTCTTTGCGCGCTTCAAACTTATTTTTATCATGATCACGAATAATATAGGCTAACGATGATTCTTCCACGCTTCCTTTTACGGTGTGCAAATGGTAAAACCCTTCGCGACCTGTAGTTTCTTGTGGAATATCATGTGGTGGCAACGAATTGATAATTTCATTCGCAATCAAAACCGAATTAATCATTTTTCCTTTTGCATACCCAGGATGTACAATTTTTCCTTTAATTTCAATCGTAGCACTGGCTGCGTTAAAATTTTCGTATTCCAATTCTCCAATCTGACTTCCGTCCATTGTATATGCCCAATCCGCACCAAATTTGGCGACATCAAATTTATGCGCGCCACGACCAATTTCTTCATCTGGCGTAAAGCCCACACGAATTTTTCCGTGTTTTATTTCAGGATGTTGAATTAAATATTCCATCGCAGAGACAATCTCGCAAATTCCTGCTTTGTCATCAGCGCCGAGTAGCGTTGTACCATCGGTTGTGATTAAGGTTTGTCCTTTGTACAATAGCAAATCATCAAAATAATCTGGAGAAAGCACAATATCTTGTTCTGCGTTGAGTACAATATCTTTTCCGTCGTAATTCGGAACAATTTGTGGATTTACATTGGCGCCTGTAAAATCAGGAGACGTATCAAAATGCGATACAAATCCGATAGTTGGCACTTCGTGGTCTACATTGCTTGGCAAAGTTGCCATGATATACGCGTTTTCGTCAATAGTGACATCTTCCATCCCAATTCGTTTCAATTCGTCCACTAACAAATTGGCTAAATCCCATTGTTTTTCAGTACTTGGTGTGGTATCAGAAGTTGGGTCAGATTCCGTATCAATCGTAACATAACTGATGAATCTATCTATAATATGTTGCATGTGTGTTCGTTTTTTTCAAAAATACACGTTTCTCAAAAATTACAGAAACAAACAATTTTATTTTTTCAAAAAACAACACCTAACACCCAAAACCCAACATCTAATTAGGTCTCTCAGAAGTTTGCTCTAGAACAAAATCAAACCGTTCTAAAGGGTTTTTTTGCTTCACATTAAAATAAATGTCTACACCATTTGGGTTATACGGATAGCTTGCGCCACGAATTTCACGTCCTGCTCTTGCAATCGGTGCCCAAAGCATTCCAGGTTTTAAATTTGGTATTGTAGCGGGTTCAAAAGTTTTCCATTGATTCTGCCCTAATAATATAGGTCGACCAGGCGGTATTTTGCCAGGTATAACATTTACTTCAATTACTGCTGGAAGCGTATTATGTATTGAAATCGATTTAATTCCTGGTCCTGCTGATAGCATTTCGTTATGTTCTTCGTTTTGATTTGTATCCATAAGTTTTTTCTAAAGATAGAAAAAAGCTGTGTTTTATCACTACAATAAAGTCTTACTTACTTTTACAGATTTATGGTTTAGTTGGCAGTTTTAGAGTTCTTTTTATTCTTTTTTGATCTAAAACATACTTTCCTAAAATAACAGCAGCAAAATATTTGACATCTAAAGAATAGACTATATTTTTGCACAAACACAACAACATGTACCAAATTCTCGTAAAACCCATTCTTTTTCTGTTTGATCCTGAAAAAGTGCATCATTTTACCTTTTCATTAATAAGAACGCTTTCTAAAATCCCTGGAGTTTCTAGCATTTTTAAAAGTATGTATGTAGTAAATGACAAACGCTTGGAACGCACTGTTTTTGGGTTATCATTTAAAAATCCCGTAGGATTAGCTGCAGGATTTGATAAAGATGCCAAACTCTACAACGAGCTGTCCAACTTCGGATTTGGCTTTATAGAAATAGGAACGTTGACACCAAAACCACAAGCAGGAAATCCTAAAAAACGTTTGTTTCGTTTGAAGCAAGACAAAGCTATTATCAATCGTATGGGATTTAATAATGGCGGCGTTTTTGAAGCGGTGGAGCGTTTAAAAAAGAACAAAGGCGTATTGATTGGAGGAAATATCGGGAAGAACAAAGTCACGCCAAACGACGAAGCAGTAGAAGATTATAAAATTTGTTTTGAAGCGTTATTTCCACATGTAGATTATTTTGTGGTCAATGTAAGTTCACCGAATACACCTGGACTTCGAGAATTGCAAGACAAAGAACCGTTGACAAAGTTGTTGACGACGTTGCAAAGCATGAACAAAGCGAAAAATGCTCCAAAACCAATCTTACTCAAAATCGCACCTGATTTAACCAATGAACAATTGGAAGACATTATTGAAATTGTGGCAGAGACAAAAATTGCTGGCGTCATTGCTACCAATACGACCATTTCACGAGAAGGTTTGCAATCCAAAGATAAAAATGAAGTCGGAGGATTGAGTGGAAAACCGTTGACCAATCGTGCTACGGAAGTCATTCGTTTTTTAGCTGAAAAAAGCAACAAAGCCTTTCCAATTATTGGTGTAGGAGGAATCCATTCTGCCAAAGATGCACTTGAAAAATTGGACGCAGGAGCCGATTTGGTACAATTGTACACAGGGTTTGTATACGAAGGTCCAAAACTGGTCAAGAAAATCAATCAAGAGATATTAAAACAAACTCAAAAATAAGAGGAATGTAGCTATATTTTATTCGGGAGCTTCTTCTTGTTCTTCTTCTTTAGATTTTCCTATAAAAAATAGAATAGCACCAAGAACAATCATTCCAATACGAATTGCCCATCCTGTAGTTTCTCCCCATTCATCTATCCACGTTAGAATTTTGAATTGCATATCAAAAAAATATAAAACAATAGAGCCAATTCCGAAAATGGCTAAATACATACCAATTTGTTTCATAATTATAAAGTTAGTTAAACCAAATATATAAAAAAAGAAAGGCAGGTTTATGCAAAAAGCATATTTTTACGAACTAAAAGATTTTTTTTGAACGTAGAAATACTCATAGGATTTGTTACTGCTACCTTTTTACTAGCCATTTCTCCCGGTCCCGATAATATTTATGTGTTGATGCAAAGTATTGTCAACGGACGCAAATATGGCATTGCTACCGTATTAGGATTGATGACAGGCTGTATTATTCACACATCTTTGGTGGCTTTTGGTGCTTCTACCATTCTCAAGCAAAATCCGACATTATTCTTTAGCATCAAGCTTTTAGGAGCGTTGTATTTAGTGTATTTGGCGTATAAAGTCTACAAAAGTTCAGGTGCTATTGAATTGGGCAACGAAGCCGTTCCGAAAAAATCTGTTGGAGAATTATTCAAGCAAGGATTCATCATGAATGTGCTCAATCCGAAAGTCACGTTATTCTTTTTAGCACTATTTCCCGGATTTCTCTTCAGTGAAACCATGAATAACGTAATTCAGTTTTATATTTTAGGGTTTTTATTCATTTTAGTATCGTTTATCGTTTTTGGTGCGATTGCTATTTTTGGAGGAATTATCTCAGAATCTATCCAAAAAAATAAAAACATAGGCATCTATATGAAATGGTTGCAAATTGTCGTTTTCGTGGGAATTGCTATTTTTATCATGCTGACATAAAACACTGTAATTTAGAATATTACTTCAATTACTTTCTTGCGGAACAAAATAATTCGCTGCTTACAATTCATAAAAACCGAGCGTTATTGTTTTTAAAAACGCCCAGTCATCAATACATTTCGTCAACAAAATTAACTTTCAAAAACGTAGTAATTATGAAAAAAAAGAGCCTAAAAAGTTTAAAGTTGACGAAAAACACAATTAGTAATTTTAAGCGCAGCGTTACAGGTGGACTTCAAGAAGCACAATCAGAAATTTTATCATGTTTGCCACCGCCGCCACCGCCAGTTACACAACCATACACAGGTTGTCAAGACACAGTAAACAACTGGTGTGATTCTAGATTTGGAGGCTGCCCAACCTATTACTGTCCAACTGACCAATAAGATATCACAGTACACGTGAAAAATTTGAAAACAGCTTATTATTTATTAATAAGCTGTTTTTTATGTGTAAAAATGATTGAATCTCTTAAAAAAACATTCGCTAAAACGTTTTCGTTGATTATCTTTGACACTCTATGGAAAACATTAAAATAATAGAATGTCCACGTGATGCCATGCAAGGCATTAAGATGTTTATTCCTACAGAAAAAAAGGTGCAATACATTCAATCCTTACTGCGTGTAGGCTTTGATACGATTGATTTTGGAAGTTTTGTGTCGCCAAAAGCCATTCCGCAAATGGTAGATACTGCCGAAGTATTGTCGCAATTAGACTTGTCTACGACAGAAAGTAAATTATTGGCAATTGTGGCGAATGTTCGTGGTGCAAATGACGCAAGTGCGCATCCAGAAATTCAGTATTTAGGCTATCCGTTTTCAATTTCGGAAAACTTCCAGATGCGAAATACGCATAAAACCATAGCGCAGTCCATAGAAACTTTACAAGAAATTTTAAACATAGCGACTAAAACTAATAAAGAAGTGGTAGCATATCTCTCTATGGGATTTGGAAACCCGTACGGCGATCCTTGGAATGTAGAAATCGTGGGACAATGGACGGAAAAACTCTCCAACATGGGCGTTAAAATTTTATCGCTTTCGGATACCATTGGCTCTTCCACACCAGATGTGATAGCATATTTGTATTCCAATCTCATTCCAGCATATCCAGACATTGAATTTGGCGCGCATTTACACACCACACCAAGTTCATGGCACGAAAAAGTAGATGCCGCATACAAAGCTGGCTGTAGACGTTTTGATGGCGCTATTCAAGGATTTGGCGGTTGCCCAATGGCAAAAGATGAACTTACAGGAAACATGCCTACCGAGAAAATGGTTTCGTATTTTACAGCAGCAAAAGCAAACAGTAATATTCAAGCCATGAGTTTTGAATCTGCCTACAACGAAGCTTCTAAAATTTTTAATTATTATCATTAGTAGTTGAGAAGTTTAGTGGTTGAAAAGTTTATTAGTTTAAGTTTCAAACAAAAAGACAAATCAACAAAGAGACAAGCCATCAAAAAGACAAAAAAGGAAAACCTCTTAACTACCAAAAAAAAGTAGTATATTTGCACGCAATTATATTTTAATTGCACAATGACAGCACACAACAACAAAATTCTGGGCGAAGGGTTAACTTACGATGATGTCTTACTCGTACCTGCGTTTTCAGAAGTTCTTCCAAGAGAAGTCAACATCCAAACAAAATTTACAAGAAACATTACGATTAATGTACCTATCATTTCGGCAGCGATGGATACGGTAACAGAATCGTCAATGGCAATTGCAATGGCGCGTGAAGGCGGTATTGGTGTCTTACACAAAAACATGACGATTGAGCGACAAGCCCAAAAAGTACGCAGAGTAAAACGTGCTGAAAGTGGTATGATTCTCGATCCTGTAACGTTGCCACTTACGGCAACCGTTGCAGATGCCAATGCAAGCATGAAAGAAAACAGTATTGGCGGAATTCCAATTGTAGATCATGAAGGAAAACTGAAAGGAATTGTAACCAATAGAGATTTACGTTTTGAGCACAATAGCAAGCGCCCAATTGTTGAAGTCATGACAAGCGAAAAAGACGGATTAGTAACGTCTTCGGAAGGAACTTCGTTAAAAGATGCTGAAGCAATTTTACAAAAACATAAAATCGAAAAACTGTTAATCGTAGACGATTCATATAAACTAAAAGGATTGATTACGTTTAGAGACATTACCAAAGTCACCCAAAAACCAATTGCGAACAAAGACTCATACGGACGTTTGCGCGTAGCAGCCGCATTAGGCGTTACCGCAGATGCGGTTGATAGAGCAGAAGCCTTAGTAAAAGCGGGCGTGGATGCAGTGGTAATTGATACCGCGCACGGACATACCAAAGGTGTAGTTACTGTGTTAAAAGACGTAAAAGCAAAATTCCCAAATTTGGAAGTCATTGTTGGAAACATTGCTACAGGTGCAGCAGCAAAATATTTGGTAGAAGCTGGTGCAGATGCTGTCAAAGTAGGAATTGGTCCAGGTTCTATCTGTACGACGCGTGTGGTGGCTGGTGTTGGTTTTCCACAATTTTCAGCGGTATTGGAAGTGGCTGCAGCGATAAAAGGCAGTGGAGTTCCTGTGATTGCTGATGGTGGAATTCGATACACAGGTGATATTCCAAAAGCAATTGCTGCCGGAGCCGATTCTGTAATGTTAGGCTCGTTATTAGCTGGAACGAAAGAATCACCAGGAGAAACCATCATTTACGAAGGAAGAAAATTCAAATCGTATCGTGGAATGGGTTCTGTAGAAGCGATGAAACAAGGTTCTAAAGACCGATATTTCCAAGATGTAGAAGCAGATATTAAAAAATTAGTGCCAGAAGGAATTGTTGGTCGTGTGCCATATAAAGGAAATTTAGACGAAAGCATTCATCAATTTATTGGCGGATTGCGTGCAGGAATGGGCTATTGCGGAGCAAAAGACATTGCTACACTCAAAGAAAACGGACAATTTGTGCGTATTACAGCAAGTGGAATCAACGAAAGTCACCCACATGATGTTGCTATTACCAAAGAAGCGCCAAACTATTCAAGAAGGTAAAATCATTTTAATACAACATAAAAAAGGCTGTCATTTTCTTTCGAGAATGACAGCCTTTATCGTTATACTAAGTCATCTTATGGTTCAGTTGGTGCACATTGAATAGCACAAACTCCTCCAAAGCTTGTTTGTACTCCATAACATAAATCTACAAAGCGACTTGTGTAAATGTCAGAAGTTCCTGTTCCTCCTTTTACTGCTTTTTCAGAAAGTGACGAAATGGTTCTTTTTTGTAAAGTCAAACCATTTTTCAAATTTCTTTTTTTCATAATCTTAAAAATTTAATAGTTAATTAATTTGGACATTTCTTTAAAGATATCAAATGATTGTCGCTAATGAAAAAAATATACGTTGAGAAACGCCAAGGACTTGCTCAAATTCATGAATTTGACCTCTATATATTCCATAAAAAAAGCCTTGCATATATTGAAAATGCAAGGCTTTTATAAAGATATATAATTCCTTATTTCTCTTCGTCTAATTTGAGTCCTAGTTTGGCTGCAGTTTTTAACGTAATGTCATATTGTGGGTCTATGTATGCCAATTCGTTTCCGTCAAGTGTAAAAACTTGTGTATATTTTTCTTCTTTCGAAACGGCAGCTACAGCGTCACCTACTTTTTTATACAACGGTCGCATCAACTCGTCTTGTTTTAATTGTACCAATTGCACTGCATTTTGACGAAACTTTTGAATATCGTTTTCTAAATCGAAAATTTCCTTCTGTTTCTTCTTTTTATCTTCGTCTGTCATGTCTTTAAAAGCAGCATTCGCAGCTTCTACTTCTTTTCCGTACGCGTCTAATTTTGCTTTTAAATCGGCTTGTAACTCTTTTTCGTAGGCTTCCATACCTTTTTGAACTTCTGCAATTTCAGGTAATTTAGAAACTAGAATATTGATATTCACAGTACCAACTTTTGTTTGAGCTGACACTGTATAGGAACAAAATACAATAGCGAATGTGTAGAGTAAATGTTTAATTTTCATTAGATTAAATTTTTTATTTTTCAAAGTTGGCTAAAGTAATGAAAACATCATACCAAAAAAACAAACTTGCAGAAAATTAACGTTTTTAAAGTGATTTTTTTACGAATTGAAACAGATGTCAAGTGCTGAAACCACTTGAAACTATTAGTAATTAACAAAAATTACTCTACACGTTGTCCGCGATGTGGTTTTAACTTTTCTCGCATCACCGTAACATCTTCTTCTTTAATAATCATCGTTGCTGCAGCGTGCATTTCGGAAAATTCTACTACTTTAATAGCTTCTCCATGCAGTTTTTCCATTTTGATAAAATCGTGTAAATGCACACAATGATGTTCAGCAGTCCGTTTTCCGTTTGGGCCTCTAAAATCCCAAATAAGTTTTACTTTTCCCATGTTTCTTTTTTTTTTACAAAAATACGCATCTCGAGTCAAAGATGATGAAAAAAAGAAAAGCTTCCAGTTTCCTGAAAGCTTTTCAACATAAACGATGTATGATTATCTATCCTCATTTTTTGTCGGACAATCTTCCGTTTCACACATAGGACAAACCGTGTTAAATTCAGATTCGCCTCTTGGTGCTAATCCACCTTGAATTTCAAATTTTGAAATAGAAATTTTGTTTAATCGTAAACTTTGTAAATGTTGTTTTTTCATAATGATACTTTTAAGTTAATACCTAAAAATATGCAAGCTTATGATTTTTTAGGTACGGTATTACCGTATTTTTGATGTTTACAACATTTTATGACGTTAAAAAATCTAATAACAATAATTTATCGGCAAATACAGCGAAAGTTGTTGACATGCTTTTATGTTTATACAATTTGTAGCCAAGCTCTGTTTCGCTCCTCCATTTATTTTATTAGTACTTAATCCAGCTATTTTTTCACTGTTAAATTTTAGTGATTTTAATTTCTTTTTTTTCATGATATCTAAATTTAAGACCTCATAAATTTATAAAATAAAGATGCTATTTAAGTAATGTAAAAACTTACAATTAATACGTTTTCCGTACAGGTTCAGGAAACAAAGCTTCAAACGTATTCAACACTTCATACGCGTTTTCGCAAATTCCCTGTGTTGGATGATGGTTGGAAGTATGATTCCAGCGTAATGCAATAATACTTTTATATACATCCACAAACGGAATGTCTGTATTCACATAATATTTATAATACAAGTACAACGCGGTAACTGTTACGGAGCGACTTCCACCGTCATGACAATGAATGACTAAATTTCCTTGTGCGTAAAAATTGACCAATCCATCCGCTTTTTGTTGTGTTGGCGACGGAAAGTTGAGTAATTGTTCTGCTTCTTGTACAGCCGCCACTAAGGTCATGATATCATTATCGCTGCCGTCAATCAAACCAACTTTACTAAGTTGATTCAAATAATAATTTTCATTGGCAGCTTTTTCAAAAGGCAGCGCAGAGCGTTTGTCTATTTGCGGGTCAGAAAATGGAATTTGTAAATCTTCTTTATCATTTACATCATACGCTACATTTAAAACTGCCGCAATTTGGTTGTCGATAATCGCTTGTTCTGTCAATAAAAAACTTGCACCTACAAAAATATATTGCTCTGTCAATCCTTCTGGAACATTGGCTTTTGGAACTTGAAAAATACAGGTCATTGCCTGATTTGGAAAGTTTCCTGCGGGAATCGGTGCTTGATTTCCAAACAATTCGCGCGGATCAATCGTTTGCAATTCTTCACAAAATGTTTTTTCAATAGGGTCAACAATAGTTTGGTCGGTATCGCCATACATCAATAATTGTGGAATTTGTGTTAGCGTATAAGTTGTATCTCCATTATACGTAAGTTTCCAAACCAAATCAAAACAGCTCTCTGGCCAAAGACTTGAAGGGACTTCTTTTGCGCCAAATGCAGTTGCAATAGCTTCAATATTTGTGTGTTGCCAAGCAATCGCAATGACGGAATCATTATACGAATCATCATTCAAAATATGTGTCACCATATCTTGATACTGATATTTTAAAAAGGAATCGTGAATTTTCTTGTTCAATCGTGCAGCCAACGGTGTAACGGTTTCTACAGGACGTTTACTTGGACTTTTCAATCCGACACCAGCCGCAAAAATATGATCTATGGTGTTAAAATTCGCTGGTACATAATAGGCGAGTGCGGCGGCTCTTTCGTAACCTTTGGTTGCTAAGTTTTCATTAGAAGGATCTGCAGGTTTTTCTGCATGACGTATAATTAGAATTTCTTTAGGATATCCCATTGGAATTATTTTTTCCCTAAAAGTAGCAAAATATCTGAAAGTGATGTAGGCGTAGTTTCACGTAATTTTTTATCTAGTCACAAAAACAATTCAACAAATCAAACTAACAATTCTTACAATTACGATTAAAAAGCGATATACTTTTTTTCTACATTTACCAATAAATTAAACAACGATTCATGAAAAAGCGGCATTTCTTCTTACTTTTTATACTTGTTCAATGGAGTTTTGGACAAACTTCCAATGCAAATACCAACGACAACAATGCATTCAATGATTTTTATCCCATCGCTGTAAAACCCTCACTTGGCTATTTATCAAACATGAACGCACATGAAGATATCTTATTTGATGCAAAACCGACAGTATATTACAGCATTATCAACAATATTATTGAGAATATGCAATCGGAAGAAAACAAAGCAGGAAACGCCTTTTACATGAGCTTCCAACCACATATTCGGATGTATGCAGAAAACTCAAAACCTGTAAAAACGCCTTCATATCGTGTGTTATTTGGTTGGCAACACATGATTAAAACAAAAAGTAACAACTTTTTTACATGGGCAATTGAAAGTGGTCATTATTCTAACGGACAATCGGGTTGTGCGTTCCTTTCGGGAGAAGACGACGAATCGATGGCATGTATGGATTTTCACACTACTATTACGGACGAAAGCAATCTTTCCCAATTATTGAACAGAGCTAACGGAAATTTTTCCACCAATACCACAAAACTCTCTCTAAACTTTCGCTTCAACGAATTGAACAATGCTGATGAACCCTATAAAATTCATTCGTTTACAACTTCGTATGAACTCTATCACAATCGTTTTTTCGGGTTGTTCAATGTGGGAGGTTATACCGATTTTGACATCCGCATTTACGGTAGACATCGTTTTGGATTGGGATATGAATATGTGCATCAATGGAAGCCGAAAATACGCTATTCCTTAGAGCAAAAAATAGAACTCATACAAGGTGCGCATTCTTTTGTAGAACCGTTACGGAGTGAAACAACCTTTACTATTTACCCATTCAATCGCAACATCGGATTCTTTGGAACGTACGTGTACGGACACGACAATTACAATCTCCGTTTTGTAGATTCAGGGCATCAAATCGGATTCGGCGTCAGCTGGGATTTATTTCAACCATTTCAAATCACGCGTGCTAAAACCACAGATTTGTGATTTTTCTTTTTAGATGAGGTGTTTGGTTTTGGGTGTTAGGTGTTAGATTCATGTTTTTTTGTTTTCTATTGTTTGTTATTCGTCGAAAATAATCAGAAGACAAGAAGACAAAACAACAAACAACAAACAACAAAGAACAAATCACCCAAAACCTAACACCCAAAACCTAACACCCAAAACCCAATAAAAAAGTTGTATTAGCGCTGCGAGAGTATTATTTTTGAAGTTACTTATGGAGCAGGATATTCAACACTACATTTCGCAGCTAAATGATGCACAAAGAGCGCCAACCATTCACAAAGATGGTGCGTTGATGGTAATTGCAGGCGCAGGTTCAGGAAAAACGAGAGTTTTAACATATCGCATTGCGTATTTAATGAGTCAAGGCGTGGATGCGTTCAACATTTTGGCGTTGACCTTTACCAACAAAGCTGCGCGTGAAATGAAAGAACGTATTGCGCGAATTGTGGGCGGAAGTGAAGCAAAAAATCTGTGGATGGGAACATTTCACTCCATTTTTGCAAAAATATTACGTTTCGAAGCAGATAAATTAGGCTATCCAAGTAACTTCACGATTTATGATACGCAAGATTCTGAACGTTTGATTCGCTCCATCATCAAAGAAATGCAGCTTGATAAAGACATTTACAAGTACAAGCAAGTGCGTTCGCGAATTTCTTCGTTTAAAAACAGCTTAATTACGGTGAGAGCCTATTTTAACAATCCTGAATTGGTAGAAGCCGATGCGATGGCAAAACGTCCGCGTATGGGCGAAATTTACAAGGAATATGTGGATAGATGCTTTAAAGCTGGCGCGATGGATTTTGACGATTTATTGTTAAGAACCAACGAATTGCTCAACCGTTTTCCAGATGTATTGGCAAAATATCAAGATCGTTTCCGTTATATTTTGGTAGATGAGTACCAAGATACCAATCATTCACAATATTTGATTGTAAAAGCGTTGGCAGATCGTTTTCAGAATATATGTGTTGTGGGAGATGATTCGCAGAGTATTTATGCGTTTCGTGGCGCGAATATCAATAACATTCTCAACTTTCAGCAAGATTATGACAATGTTGCCATGTATCGCTTGGAGCAGAATTACCGTTCTACCAAAAACATTGTAGAAGCTGCCAATTCAGTCATCGAACATAACAAAACACGTTTAGACAAAGTAGTTTGGACCGCCAATGAAGCTGGACCAAAAATCAAAGTCAATCGTAGCGTTACCGATGGTGAAGAAGGTCGTTTTGTGGCGAGTTCTATTTTTGAAACGAAAATGCGCGAGCAAGTCAATAATGGCGATTTTGCGATTTTATATCGTACCAATGCACAATCAAGAGCGATGGAAGATGCTTTGCGAAAGCGTGATATTCCGTATCGTATTTACGGCGGATTATCGTTCTATCAACGCAAAGAAATCAAAGATGTGTTGGCATATTTACGCTTAGTGGTCAATCCGAAAGATGAAGAAAGTTTAAAGCGTGTCATTAATTATCCCGCAAGGGGAATTGGACAAACAACCATAGATAAATTGGTCGTTGCCGCCAAGCATTACGGTCGTTCCATGTTTGAAGTGATGGAAAATATTTCCAAAATCGATTTAAAAATCAATAGCGGAACCAAAACCAAATTGGAGAATTTTGTGACGATGATTCGTAGTTTTCAAATTATGAATGAAGGCGCGAATGCTTTCGAATTGACAGCACACATCACCAAAAAAACGGGTTTAGTTCAAGAACTCAAAAAAGACGGAACGCCAGAAGGTGTCGCACGAATTGAAAATATAGAAGAATTGCTCAACGGTATCAAAGATTTTGTGGAAGGACAGAAAGAAGTGGCAGATGCCACAGGTGCGTTGGCAGAATTTTTGGAAGATGTCGCGTTGGCAACCGATATGGACAATGATAAAGGTGATCCTGATAGAGTTGCGCTAATGACCATTCACTTAGCAAAAGGACTCGAATTTCCGTATGTATACATTGTCGGAATGGAAGAAGATTTGTTTCCGTCGGGCATGAGTATGAACACACGAAGCGAATTGGAAGAAGAGCGCAGATTGTTTTACGTAGCCTTGACAAGAGCTGAAAAGCAAGCGTATTTGACCTATACACAAAGTCGTTATCGTTGGGGAAAATTGGTTGATGCCGAACCAAGTCGTTTCATCGAAGAAATTGACGATGCATATTTAGATTACATCACGCCAGTAGAGAGTTATCGCTTTAAACCGTTGATTGATAATGATATTTTTGGCGAAGTCGATAAAAGCAAATTGCGTTTGCAGAAACCAAAATCGGGACGTCCGCCTGTCATTGGAAATCCAACGCCCGAACAAATCCGAAAACTGCGAAAAATTAAGCCAGAATCGTCACAAAGCAGTCCAGCAAGCGGCAGTTTGTTAGATGAAAACTTAAAACCAGGAACCTTAGTAGAACACTCACGCTTTGGTCGCGGAGAAATTTTACGCTTAGAAGGTGTTGGTGGCGATAAAAAAGCAGAAATCAAGTTTCAGGTTGGCGGTATTAAAAAGTTGTTATTGCGTTTTGCGAAATTGGAAATTGTAAAGTCTTAGTCTTTTTAGTAGTGAGATATGAGTATTGAGATTTCTCTCGATATAAATTCGCTCCGCGAATTCACTCAAATCCATGAATTGAACTCATATCAAATCTTCAAGCTGAACTCGTGTGCTGGACTTGATTCAGTATGATTCAGCTTCCCACAAGCAGCTAAAAAACAATTATGCTTTCTCAGCTTTGAAAACCGAAAACCGACAACTGAAAACCGACAACTGACAACTGACAACTAAAAAAACTACGCTTCCGCAGCTTCAAACATTTCGCTTAAAATCCCTTTGTAATGCGAAGAAGCCATTTCCATCGCTTGCGCCATTTTAGAGATTAAATCCAATTCGGAATCATCCACATGTCCATCCGCCGCAGCGACAGACAAGGCACATTTTATCACCGTTTCTTTTCCGTGTTCGTTGAGCGAAGGACCAACGCGTTTTAAATACGTAGCAACATCTTCGTTTTCACGTTGTACTTTGGCGATATACGCATCCAAATCTGCCATAGACAAATCGTTTGTACCAAATTTGTTAATGATTTTCAATACTTGGTCTTTTTCGTTTGCATCAATCTCACCATCGGCAAGCATTACTAATACCATCGAATGTCGAATCGCTTTTTCATAATACGCCATAAATTCATCTTCAGAAGCATCTTGAGAAAGAACTCTTGGGATAAAGGTGCCTTTACAAGAGCCACATTCTACATATTCGCCAGCACTTCCCAACGGAATGAGTGGAATAAAATAGAGCGTGAAAAATTTCGTGACTTTACGATGTCTGTACGGTTTGCTTTGTTCGCATTGTGGGCAGTTAAAATTTCCTGATTTGATGGTAGATTTTACACCGCGAGTTCCAAAAATAATCATGTTTTATACTATTACTAAGTTTCGGAACTCAATATACAATAATTTTTGAATTACGGTTTTGGATTGTATTCATGAATGTAAGCTTTTCTAATTACAATAGATTTGATGTTTTTTTCTTTACATAGTGTTTCAAGAGTATCGATAAATCTTTGTCGTACTTTGAGAAGTTTAAAGCGATTTCTTTGTGTTTAAATAAAGTTCTAGAGCTTGAATCAAATTATGAAAACCTTGAAGATTTTTACCATAACTTCGCAATCTGTAATGACTTTCGTCTTTAAAATGCAGTATGGCAATAGTATTTTTTGCTTTTGTTTCAATGTGAGTCAATTCATTAAGTGATAAATAATCGTTATCATCAATAATAACTTCTGTTGAAGTTACTTTTACACACGTTAATTTAGCAATATATTTAGTTATACAAAAAAATAGCAAGTTTAATATTACA
Source organism: Kordia periserrulae (assembly GCF_003054265.1). GTDB lineage: Bacteria > Bacteroidota > Bacteroidia > Flavobacteriales > Flavobacteriaceae > Kordia > Kordia periserrulae. The sequence continues at coordinate 447,330 of NZ_QBKT01000002.1, forward strand.
CTAAGAATTAAGATAAAAATGATAAAGTTTACTTCTTGAGAAAAACCAAAATCATATAAAGTATCTCGAAAAAAGAATAACAAAGTATAAACAATAGCTAAGAAAATGACGGTAGTAATAAATGCTAGTGTAACAGCTTTTGTTTTGTTGATTGTTTTAAAACTATACGTCATTCTGAAATTATTTTGTGATAGTTTGAAAAACTACCGAATCATACACACCGAATTCACATGACCTTTCTCGTCATACTCTTTCACAGGATTTTCAGGATCGAGAATCCATTCGCCATCTACAATAAATTTATACTGATGTTTTCCGCCAGAAAGCAACACCGAAAGTTCCCAACCGTTGTCAGTTTTTGCCATGCGAAATCCATCTTCCGACCAATCGTTAAACGAGCCTGAAAGCAATACGTTTGTAGCATTGTCATATCCAGAAAGCGTGAATGTATGATACGCTTTTACCTCAATTACAGAGTTAAATTCGTTAAATTCATTCGGTTTCTTGTTCGGATTGGCTTCGTCGGTAATCCAACGATTGTCTACAATAAATTTGTATTCGTACACGCCAGGCTTTAGTTGTAAAGTCAAATGCCAGCCGTCGTCTGCTTTTTTCATCTGAAACAATTCTTCATTCCATTTGTTAAAAGAACCGCTTAAAATCACTTTTTCCGCTTTTTGATAGCCTTTTAAGAAAAAAGACGTATTTCCAGTTTCTGAAATATGCGCGGTGTACATTTTAAGATTGTACACGTGTAAATCCTTCCCATATTTGCTTTTGGCTTTGGAAATATTTCCGACATCACTTTCAGGCTCTGCCCAATATTCTTCGTTGATGACGAATTTGAATTCCCAAGAAATTTCGTCGGTAAAATCGGCTATCTTTTTGCGCAATTCATAGCGATTTTCGTCAATCTTTTTCATAATCCAACGGTCTTCTGCCCAATCGTTGAATTCGCCTGCAACGGCAATCATTTCAATATCAAAATCCTCATCATTCATCGACTTTCGATGTTGATACAAACCATGCGTCACTTGAGAATACTCGCGTTTGTCAAACGTAAACACAACTTCGTCACCTTCAATGCGATAGCCTTGCGTTTTCTTTTGCGCTAAAAGACTCGCTGAAAAACAGAAAGTTAGCAATAAAATAATATGTGTTACGGTTCGATTCACGGTTTAAATATAGGTGATTTGATGAAATATAACTTTTCTTTTTTGTAATTAATAATCGTACGCTTGTATTTTAAAAATTCGTAGCCCAAAATGCCATCTACGGAAGTGCCATAGGCGTCTCGCATTTTCCGCAAATTTGTCACAATGGTATACATGGGACCAACGCCGTTGTGTTCGTTCAATCGAAAATCATACAACTTTCCTGCCAAAACACGCACCTTTTTATTGCCCGCGCCAATCATGGACAATCGTTTGATGGGACGAAATTTTTCCAATACTTTTTTAGAACTGTTTTTGTTCAACTGATTGAATTCGGCACCTGTGTCCAACGCAAAACGCACTTTTTCGTCATTCACAAATCCAGAAACGACAATGGTGTGTTTTTTTAATTCAAAATCTAAGCTATCGGTAATAGTTTCAGCAAAAACTTTCGTGTCCAATTTTGTACCGTATTTGTCTGTTTTTGCGAGTGTGATTTGGTTCAGATACAAATCGATAAAAATCTCGTAATCCTTTAGAATATTATAGCCAATAATACCGAGCAAGTGCATTTTTTTGCTTTTTTCGATATGCGAAAGGTCAATCACGTCCGATTTTTTATTTTTCAGGTTAAAATTGTGTAGGATGAACTCGCTGAGCTTTCGTTCGTACGGCTGGTCTATGATACGCGTAACGCCCGTCATTTTACCTTTCTTTTTGGATAAAATATGTCCTTTCGGGAAATGGACTTTGTTTAAAATCAGTCGTTCCGCGCCAGTATCAATGATAAAATCGCCTTTTTGGTTGAGGAATTCGGCTTCTACGACAATCAGATGATCTACGACTTTAAACGGAATTCGCGCTGTATGTTGATTGATAAACTCTGCTTGAGGAAACAAAATTTGGATAGGATTTTCCTCCTCATTTGCCCAAATAGATTGAATGGATAAGAAGAAAACCAACGTGGTAAAGATAAGTTTTCGCATAATTTTGATTGATGATGATACAATATAGACGATTGACTTGGAAAATTGTTGCAGTTTAAGAAAGATTTGGGAAGGTTGTTTGTCAATTTGATGATTTGATAATTCGTCAATTTGTTGATTGGTTTTTATTTACTAAGCGTCAGGTCGAGTGAAATTTCGGAGAAATTTTGTATCGAGACTTGCTATGAATTTCAGAGTACTTCTCGATACTTTTTTCTTTCAGAAAAACACTCGAAGTGACGGTTTTTAATGTGCAAATTTGATAATGCACCAATGGCTTTTATTTTAGAATTAAAAGATATATTTCGTCATGCAGAACCTTTCGACTGTAACTCAAGACAGGCTTGATTCAGCATCTCATAAAAAAGCTTTTTTGATACGTCTTTACGAGGAAGTATGACAAAGTAATCTCAAACTTAACAAACGCTATTAAAGTACGATTTACTGCTTAAATCGCTTGCGTAATGCTAGAATAAAAAACGCCAAAAATGTTCCGCCAAGTACTAATTCAATATTTCTAGGTATTAGCCAGAAGCCAGTAAAAGGATCTTCAATTCCTATTTCCATGTATGGCAATGCACCTTTAATGCCTCTTTGGATGGCATTCAAAACATTATAATCAATAAAAAAATAAATGGTAGAAAAAGCAAAAATTAATTTAAAAATACTGACAATTGGTTTTCTGAAGTCCTGTGTATAACCACCAAAAACATCGTAAAACTTATAAATAGCCCATTGGTATAATTTGCCTTCAAGATATAATCTACGTTTGCGCATTTCCATTTCACTGACATAAGCTTTTCCCGAAAGTTCCCAACTTTTAGTACTGTCAAAATTCTTTTTGAGTTGACGATAATGATTTTCAGAATCTCGTAGTTTATCAATCAGCTTTTGAGTTTCCTCTTTTTTGGAAGGATGATGATTTGCTAATTTTAATTTATTTTTAGCTTCAAGACTTTGTATCGGTAATTCGTTTACAAGCTTTAATCTATTTTTTTCATCATTCCATATACATCTGCTAAAGGTAATATTGGAGACATCACAGTTGTCTAATTCTAGTTTTGTTAAGTCTGAATTTTTGAAAAATGTTTTTGAGTTGAAGAATACATCTCTAAAATACAATTCGGCAGGTTCAGTGTAATTATTCTCTCTGTATTGCCAATTCGTGTTAATTTCTTTTAAATTAATGTCTTCAAAATAGCAAAAGGAGAAATCTGCTTTTTTCTTGAAAATAGGTTTATCAAAAACAGTTATACCATTGAATTGTGATTGGTTGAAATGTACATCATCCCAAAATTCACATTGAATAAGCTCAACTTTTTTTGAAAAAAAGGTTGGTGTAAATTGTGCTTCTCTATAAAAAATACATTTATAAAATTCTATATCATCATTAAATTCAACCTCATTAAAAATTACTCTATTATCAAGAAAAGTTATATTATCAAAATATGTTTTACTAAGAAAATTAGATTCATTGAACCATACTAAACCTGTGAAAGTATTATTGTTAAAATTAAATTCATTATTAAAAATATTATTTCTAAAATATGAATCCTCATTAAAAGAAGAATTGCTTACAGTAAGCGAAAGGTATTGACTATTATCAAAGATTACACTTTTTCTAAATTCTGAATTTATAATATATAAATCATGAAACTTTACTCTTTTGAATTCAACTTCTTTTGTAAATATAGTCATAGAAAATTGCATTATATCTAAAAATATTGCTCCATTAAAAAAAACTTTTTCATCAAAAATGCTTTTTTCATTTCTATCGTAAAAATTATTATTCTCTACATAGTCTATTTCAGGAAAATTAAAATAACTAAAGTCATAAAGCTTTCTTTTTTTTCCTATTGGCATGGAAAATTTTCTAATTAGACTCCAAAAATCACTTACTTGTTTTTGGTCTTTCCATATTCTTGTGTCATCTTCTTCAAACCAATCTGTTTTATCTACTCGAAAATAGTTTTCAACCAATCGGTCATAATCTTCATCTGAAATCTCAGTGACTTTCGGGTCTAGCAATTCTTCAACCCACTTATACGTTTTTTCTGTAATCATGTTTAAATATAGCTATTTTCTTACTAAAACATAAGTCTTTGAATATAAGTTGATGTTACAGATATGATTGGAGTTAGTTGTAAGATTCCTGCTTTTATGAAAATGATGAAATAAAAAAAGAAACAGATCACTTCGTCATATTTCCTCGTGAAGACGTAAAAAACAATTCAAAATTCAACATTCAAACCCCAACACCTAAAAAACCTTCTTCCGAAACTCCGTCGGCGTCACACCTTTAATTTCCTTAAACTTCCGATTGAAATTTGACACATTAAAAAACCCACAACTATAGGCGATATCTGAAATCGAAAACTGTTTGGAATTGGTCAAAAACTTACAAGCATTTTCAATTCTAACTTCGGTGAGGAACTTAAAAAAGGTTTTATTGGTTCGCTGTTTAAAATACTTGCAAAATGCGTTCGGTGTCATGTTGGCGATGGTGGCAACATCTTCCAAGACAATTTTCTGCTCAAAATGATTCATTACAAATTCAAAAACCGCACTCATGCGTTTTCCTTCGTCATCGGTGTAGTTTTTAGTATTCAGGAACGAAGCAACCGTTTCATATTTTGATGCTGCTATTAAAGAAAGTATCTCAAAAAAAGTGGCAAACTGCTGCAAGCTGTTTTCGTGTAAAATCCGCTCAAACAATGGTTTTACAAGCGATTGATTTTCTAAAAACTTCACACCGAAATCCGCATCGTATAGTAATTGTTGCAGTTTTTGAAGCTTTGGTAACGCAAAAAAACGTTCACCAAAGCTATGATGCGTAAAAAACAGCGAAATCATATACGAATCCTCGTCAAGTGAAGTATCACACTTCAATACATGTGGAATAGTACTGCCAAACAGCAACACATCCTTCGGTTGAAAATCGCGAATCGTATCACCGACAATAAACGTTCCTTTTCCCGAAATGATACACGAAAGCTGAATCTCTTCATGCTGATGCAATTGCTCATAAAACGTTTGTCCAACATCTTCTTGAACAATCAAAATATCGTCTTCAGTTTTCGGAATCTTAAACGGTAAAACTTTCATGTTAGGAATTAAATCATGCTAAAATTAATCTAAAAATAGATTTTAAATAAAAAATTAGGATAAAATAATATCAATATTGGATAATATTCACGATTTCAACAAAAGAACACTTTTATACTTTTACACTTCGACAAGCTCAGTGTAAACAGATAGAAAAATGTAAATGCAAAACCGTAAAATAAAATGAAAAAGTATGTGTAACCGACAATACGAAGTTTATATGTTTATAAGTTGAGGAGTTTAAATTTTGAAATAACAAATAGTGTAAAGAAGTTAACCAGCAACTAGCAACTAGTTAAAAAGTGATGAGTTAGGAGTTAAGAGTTATAAATTGACAAAAAACAAAAAACGAACAACAAACAACAAAAACATGAAAATCAATTGGAAAGGCGTAATGCCAGCCGTTACGACAAAATTTACAACAAATGATACGCTCGATTTAGAAATGTTTGCAGTCAACATCAAAGCACAACTTGATGCAGGCGTGCATGGAATCATTTTGGGCGGAACGCTTGGAGAAGCCAGTACATTGACGAATGACGAAAAACGAATTTTAGTGCGAGAAGCGGTGCGACTTGTGAATGGAAAAATCCCTGTCATTATCAATATTGCTGAACAATCTACCGTTGCGGCGAAACAAGCGGCGCAACATGCCAAAGAAGACGGTGCTAGCGGTTTGATGATGTTGCCGCCGATGCGTTACAAAGCAGATAGCAGAGAAACGGTGACATACTTTAAATCGGTCGCTCAAAGTACCGATTTGCCGATTATGGTGTACAACAATCCTGTAGATTACGGAATTGAAGTCACGCTCGATATGTTTTCAGCTTTGCTCAACGATTGCCCAAATATTCAAGCCGTGAAAGAATCGACGCGTGATATTTCAAATATTACCCGAATCAAAAATCGTTTTGGTGACCGATTGGCGATTTTAAGTGGTGTTGATACCTTGGCGTTGGAAAGTCTGTTGATGGGCGCAGATGGTTGGGTTGCAGGTTTGGTGTGTGCGTTTCCGGCAGAAACCGTCGCGATTTATGCATTGGCAAAAGCGGGAAAAATTGACGAAGCTATCGCGATTTACAGATGGTTTTTACCGTTATTAGAATTAGACATCAACACGAAACTTGTTCAAAACATAAAATTAGCAGAAGTGGCTACAGGAATCGGAACAGAACATGTTCGCGAACCACGATTGCCGTTGATTGGAGAAGAACGAGAACGCGTACTAGAAATTATTCAAGAAGGAATCAAAAATCGCCCAGTGTTACCAAATTATAAACAGTATCTTTAATGTTAGAATTGAGTGTGTCAAATCAACAAACTGACAAAAAACAAAAAACGAAGAACCATCCAAAAAATGATTACAGGAAAAAACTATATTGGAAATTCACTTTCCGCCAAAGGCAATAAAACTTATACAACGTTTAATCCGCAAGCAAATACGGAGAACAAAACAATTTTTACAGAAGCTACTTCCGAAGAAATCAACGACGCGGTAGACTTGGCTTCAGAAGCTTTTAAAGCATACCAAAGGATTTCTGGAGCAAAAAAAGCCGCTTTTTTAAATGCTATTGCAGATGAAATTATAGCATTAGATGACGAATTAATTCAAACCTACATGTCTGAAAGTGGTTTGCCTGAAGGAAGAGCTAAAGGCGAACGCGGACGCACGATTGGACAACTTAGAATGTTTGCGGAATTGCTCACAGAAGGTTCCTGGGTAGAAGCCAGAATTGATCCTGCACAACCGAATCGAGAACCGAATCCGCGCGTAGATTTACGAAAAATGTTAACTCCGATTGGTCCGATTGTCGTTTTTGGTGCCAGCAACTTTCCGTTCGCGTTTTCAACGGCTGGTGGCGATACTGCTTCTGCACTCGCTGCAGGTTGTTCAGTCATTGTAAAATCGCATCCAATGCACGCTGGTACTGGCGAAATGGTCGCTGCAGCCATTTTAAAAGCTGCGCAAAAAACAGGCATGCCAAACGGTGTGTTTTCAAATTTGAACAGTAGCGGTATTGAAGTCGGACAACAATTAGTGCAACATCCCAAAGTAAAAGGTGTCGGATTTACAGGAAGCATTCGCGGCGGACGTGCGTTGTATGATTTGGCGGCAAAACGTAAAGAACCGATTCCTGTTTTTGCGGAAATGGGAAGCATCAATCCAGTAGTAATATTGCCTAAAGCATTGGAAACAAAAGCCGAAACTTGGGCAAAAACCTATGCCAGTTCTATCACCTTGGGAACAGGACAATTCTGCACGAATCCGGGATTACTCTTGGGAATACAAAGTGATGATTTGACAACTTTTGCTGCGAAACTTTCGGACGAAATTGTTCAAATTGCACCACAATGTATGTTGCATCCAAATATTCATTCCAGCTATCAAAACAATAAAGAAAAAGCACAGCAACACGAAAACGTAAAAACGCTTGCCGATTTGGATATCGCTGTCGCTGAAAACTATGCAAAACAAGCCGTAGTCACAGTTGACGGAAAAACATTCTTAGAAAACAACCAGCTACATCACGAAGTTTTTGGACCTTTCTCATTGCTTGTTCAATGTGAAAACGAAGCGGAATTGGAAAAAGTAATTGCAGATTTGGAAGGACAACTTACAGGAACTATCATTTCGGAAGAAAACGAAATTTCAGCATATACAAACGTCATTAAAGCATTGTCGAATAGAGTTGGAAGAATCATTTTTAACGGAGTTCCTACGGGAGTTGAAGTCGCGCCAGCCATGCAACACGGCGGACCGTATCCTGCTTCTACGGACAGTCGTTTTACGGCGGTTGGACAAGATGCAATCAAGCGTTGGGTACGACCGTTTAGTTATCAAGATTGGCCCAATGAATTGTTACCTGATGCTTTAAAAAATGAAAATCCTTTAGGAATTCTTCGATTGATTGACGGAAAACAAACAAGAGAAACTTTGTAATTATTTTATCAGTGGATTAAAAATCAGTTAGAGAAAAAATATATTAAATGAGAAAAACCTTTTTCTGTATTGACGCCCATACCTGTGGAAATCCTGTGCGAGTCGTAGCTGGCGGCGTTCCGAATTTGAAAGGAATAAATATGAGCGAAAAACGACAGCATTTCCTCAAAGAATACGATTGGATTCGGAAAGGGCTCATGTTTGAACCGCGCGGTCACGATATGATGAGCGGAAGTATGCTATTTCCGCCAAGCAATCCTGAAAATGATGTTGGAATTCTGTTTATAGAAACTTCAGGTTGTTTGCCCATGTGTGGACACGGAACGATTGGTACGATTACCATTGCCATAGAAGAAGGATTGATTACACCGAAAACGCAGGGTACAATTCGTATGGAAACGCCCGCAGGTTTGGTCGCTATTTCATATCAGCAAACGAACAAAAAAGTAGATTGGGTACGGTTGACGAATGTTAAAAGCTATTTGGCAGCTGAAAATTTAACCGTAGCGTGTCCAGAGTTAGGAGAACTGACTTTTGATGTTGCGTACGGTGGTAATTTTTATGCGATTGTGGATCCGCAAGAAAATTTTTCAGGCATTCACGACTTTACTGCGAGTAAAATCATCCAGTATTCACAAGTAGTTCGCGCTCGAATCAATCAAAAATATCCGAACATGTTTGTGCACCCGGAAGATGAAACAATTCGTGATGTTTCACACATACTTTGGACAGGTAATCCGCTAGACGAAACGTCTTCGGGAAGAAATGCGGTATTTTATGGTGACAAAGCGATTGACAGAAGTCCTTGCGGAACAGGAACTTCTGCGCGCATGGCACAATTACACGCCAAAGGAAAATTACAATTAGGAGAAGAATTCATTCACGAAAGTTATATTGGCTCAAAATTTATAGGGAAAATTGAAGAAGAAACTCAGTTAGCAGGAAAACCCGCGATTGTACCCAGTATTCAAGGTTGGGCAAAAATTTATGGTTATAATACAATTATCATTGATGATGAAGACGATCCGTATGCGCACGGTTTTCAAGTGATTTAGTTTGGTTGCTGGTTGTTTGTTTTTTGTTTTTCGTTGTTCGATGTTTTTTATGTTAGATCGGTTTCTGTGTGAAAAGCAAGTAATTTTTGTTGAAATTTTAGTTACTTTATGAGAAGCTGAATCAAGTTCAGCTTGACGAAATATATTATCAAATTGCTGCGTTAGTAAGCTCTTCTGTTCGAGTATTTTTCGACAGAAAAATGTATAGAGAACAGCTATGAAATATAAATATATCAACCATCTAAAAATAAAATGAGTCTAAAAGATTCAAAGAATCGGTCTAAAAATCTAAAAGGTCTAAAGAAGTAAAAATTTGAAAAAAGAAATAGTAATTATTGGAGGCGGTATTATTGGACTTTGTTGTGCGTATTATTTGCAACAAGACGGACACCAAGTGACGATTGTTGACAAAAGTGATTTGTCCAGTGGCGCATCTTTTGTAAATGCGGGTTATATTACGCCAAGTCACATTATTCCGTTGGCAGCGCCTGGCATGATTACTAAAGGTTTGAAGTGGATGTTTGATGCGTCGAGTCCGTTTTATATAAAACCACGATTAGAAGCCGACTTTTTACGCTGGTCATGGTTGTTTAAAAAATCTGCCACCGCGAAACATGTTGAGAAATCAATTCCGATTATAAAAGATATCAATTTGTTAAGTCGAGAATTGTATGTGGATATGAAAAACTCGGGCGATTTTGACTTTCATTTCGAGCGAAAAGGCTTGTTGATGTGTTATCAAACCGACAAAGAAGGCGAAGCAGAGTGGAACATGGGAAAACGTGCTATTTCAGAAGGTTTACACGTTCAAAATCTGACCAAAGAAGAAGTCAAAAAACTTGAGCCGAATGTAGATTTTAATATCAAAGGCGCTATTTATTTTGACTCCGATGCGCACATGACTCCGACGAATTTTATGCCACAACTGATAGCATTGTTGCAACAAAAAGGGGTTCAATTTTATACCGATGAAACCATTACCAATCTTGAGTTTTCTGCGGATAAAATTGTTGCTGTACAAACTTCGAAACGAACTTTAAAAGCAGATGAATTTATACTTTCGGCAGGTTCATGGAGTTCTATTTTGGCGAAAAAATTACGCATACAAATTCCGCTTCAAGCGGGAAAAGGCTACCGAATTGATGTTTCGGAAGATACTAAAATTACCATGCCAGCCATTTTAGCAGAAGCCAAAGTTGCCGTAACGCCCATGCAAGGTTTTACGCGTTTTGCAGGAACGATGGAACTTGGCGGTATCAATCACAACATCAACAAAATACGCGTAAATGCGATTGCAAAAGCAGCGGAAACTTTTTACAACGGATTGAAAATTCCAAAGACTTCTATTGAAAATGCTGCTTGCGGATTGCGTCCGTGTTCGCCAGATGGTTTGCCGTATATTGGAAAAACTTCAAACTACAAAAATATCACGATTGCTACAGGTCACGCTATGATGGGTTGGAGTTTAGGTCCAGCCACCGGAAAACTAGTCAGTGAATTGATAGGAGCGAAGCCAACTTCGATGAAATTAGAAGGTTTTGAGGTGGAACGGTTTTCTTAATTTGATAATTTGAAAATGTAGCAATGTGTTAATTATCTTCAAAATTCAATTGTAATAGGAAAGAAAAACAACAAACAACAAACAACAAAGAACGAAGAACGAAAAACAACAATCTCAAAATCGATACGTAACACTCGCTTTCGCAAAAAACGGTACACCTGGCGTAAAATGTATTTCTTCTACGGATTGTGTTTCGTTTTGTAAACGCGATTCTGTGGCGAATTGGGTTTCGTTCCATTCCGTGTCAAACAAGTTTTGAATTTGCAATCCGAAACTCATGTTTTTCCAGTCGTAACCTATATTGAAATCCACAACGGTGTAGCCTTCTGCAACAATCGAATTGTCTTCATTGGCAGGTCTGTCTTTGATGTGTCTGAGTTTGAATCCGCCGTAAAAACCATCTTTCGACTGAAAATTTAAACTACTTGATACGGTAAAATCTGGAGCTAATGGAATAAAATCCTCTCCATTTGGCGCTTCTGTTGAACGTGCGTGTGTGTAATTGGTGTCAACATTCCAAAATAACCACTGAAACGGTTGGTAACGAACGCTGAGGTCAATTCCTTGTCGGCGCGTTTTTCCACTTGGTTCTACAATTCCAGCATCACCTACATAGACAAATTCTTGCTCTAAATACAATTGCCAATACGCGGTGTTTAGAACTAATTCAGGAATTGGTTTCCAAATGAATCCAGCATCAAAACCATAGGCAGAAGGCAAAATTTCTCTTCCGTTTTGTGTCACAACCACACGAGTATCATTGGAGTGAAATCCTTTTCCTGTTTTTACGTAGGCTTGTAAATTATCCGAATGATTGTATAAAAAGTTTAGTTTCGGACTGAGAATCGCTTTCGTTTCCGACTGTGTTTCGTATTGTGTTTGCAGAAAATCGTTGTATTGAAAATCAAAATAATCTACGCGAATTGCCGGATTGATAGTCCATTTTCCAAATTCAAGACTCGCATTTAAAAAGGCTCCAACGTTTGTTTCATCAATGTCACCAAATTGCGTTCGTGATAGTATTTCGCGGCGGTTCAATGTTTTGGAAAGCGCATTATCATTGCTCAAATCTTTACGCAAACTGATTCCTGCGTTCCATTCACCTTCAAACGAATTTGTACGAAACGAGCGTGAATATTCACTTTTGAAACCGAATAAAGTTCTGTTTTCTTGCTGTTTGATTTGATCACCATTTATCGGATCATCCAGAAAAAATGTAAAATTGGAATAAAGTGTAAAATCATATTTACTGTAGAAAAAACTGTTTTCAACAGAAGCATTTGGCGACAATCGTTTATCGTAATTGATTAATAGATTCGTTCTGCTAGTAGTTCCGCCTTCTGTGTCATCAATCGCACCAAAACGACTTATCAATCCACTATCAACAGCACGTTGTGGAATTTGTCCAGAAGCATCCCACGTACTTTCAAAATGTGATAATGTAACGCCAACACGGTCATTTTCGGAGATATTTCCTGTATATTTTCCCAAAATATTAAAGCGGTAAAAATTCTGCGGACTTTCAAAAGGACCATCGGTTGCTAAATATTCACTGGCGATATAGGCAGAATGCTCGCTTGTATTCAGAATATTGAACATTCCCAACATTCGGTAGGTATCAAACTGTCCAGCTTCCAACTTTATCATGCTTTCTTTTAGACGTTTTTTTGTTTTAAAATCTACATATCCTGCGGTGTTAAAGTTTCCTTGATTGGCGTAATACGGCCCTTTTCCAAAATCGATTTTATCTAAGGTTTCAGGAATGAGAAAGTGTAAATCGGCATATCCTTGTCCGTGCGCGTGCGATACCATATTTACAGGAATTCCGTCTGCCGTAATAGCAATATCGGTACCGTGATCGATATCAAATCCGCGAAGAAAAATCTGCTCCGCTTTTCCGCCGCCAGCGTGCTGTCCGATAAACAATCCGGGAACTTGTTGCAGAATTTCTTGTGAGGAGTTTACAGGATTTATCTGAATATTGATATCACTCATTAAATTAAGCGCATCTAATTCTGGCGTGATGACAACTTCATTTAGCGAAATTGTTTTTTTCTCCAGAAAAATACTAAGTTTTTCGTTTAGAGAATTGATGACTATATATTTTGTTTGATATCCAATATGAGAAACTCGCAAACTGTCGCCCACAGAAACATTTTCTAACAAAAATGTTCCATATTCGTCACTATGTGTATGTTTTTTTGTGTTTTGATTGAAGATTTGTGCTTCGGCAATCGGAATGTCGTACGGATTGGTAATTTTTCCTGTGATAGATTGCGCAAATGCGATGATTGGTAAAAGGATGCAGACAATAAATGCTTGTAATTTAGTTTTCATTATATACGATTGATTTGTTTTCAATAATACGTACGAGAAAGCAGAAGGTTTGGTTTTTATTTTTGGAAGAAATTTTAAAATAGACTTAAAAAGAAAAAAACCAACTGTAAGGGCGGCAGATGGTTTTTTCGATCAGATTATTCACAACAATTTACAATCCATTATGTGAGATTTTGTTGTTTACGATTTTATATACGAAGAAAGTTTTCGAGTGGTTTTTATTTTTTTGAAAAAAGTTGAAATTATTTTGTAAGTAATTGAATTTCAGTACGATAATTTTTATTTTTTTCAAAACCAAATTGTTATAAAAGAAAAAAACCAACTGTAAGGGCGGCAGATGGTTTTTTCGATCAGATTATTCACAACAATTTACAATCCATTATGTGAGATTTTGTTGTTTACGATTTTATATACGAAGAAAGTTTTCTAGTGGTTTTTATTTTTTTTGAAAAAAGTTAAAATTATTTCATAAGTAATTGAAATTTAAATAGATAAAATTCTATTTTTTTTTAATTCTTCCGAAAAATCACTTCCCAATACAAAAATTAGCAAAAATATTTCCTAACAAATCATCCGTAGTAATCTCACCTGTGATTTCCCCAAAATGAAAGAGTGCTTGACGAATGTCGATTGCCATCAAATCGCCTGACAATCCAGCTTCGAGTCCGTAATGTACTTTGTCAATTTCTTCCAAAGCTTTCAACAGCGCATCATAATGACGTGTGTTAGTAATAATGGTTTCGTTGTTTCGAAGCGCGCCTGTATTAACAAAGGAAACAAGTTTTTCTTTCAACGAATCGACACCGATATTTTCTTTGGCAGATAAGAGATGAATGTTTTCAATTTCCGCTTGTAATTGTTCAATGTGCGATGATGCTAGCTTATCGATTTTATTAGCAACAATGATGAGTGGCTTTTGCGGATATTTATTTTTGATTTTTCCGATTTCTGTTTTGAGTAAAGTCAAATGTTCGTCTGTAAGTTGTAAACTGTCAATCAAGTAAATGACCACTTGCGCTTGCTCAATTTTTTCAAATGTTTTCTGAATTCCGATGCTTTCTACGACATCTTTGGTATCGCGAATTCCTGCGGTATCAATGAATCGGAAGCCAATTCCGTCAATAATCAATTCGTCTTCAATCGTATCTCGTGTGGTTCCTGCAATGTCAGAAACAATGGCGCGTTCTTCGTTTAGTAGAGCATTTAATAAGGTAGATTTCCCCACATTCGGTTCGCCAACAATCGCTACAGGAATTCCGTTTTTAATCACGTTTCCAACCGCAAAAGAATCAATCAAGCGTTTTAAGACAAATTGAATGCGTTCTACCAATGTTTTAAATTGTGTACGATCGGCAAATTCGACATCTTCTTCGGCAAAATCGAGTTCCAATTCAATTAAAGACGCAAAATTGAGTAATTCTTCACGTAAGTTTTTTATTTCGTTGCTAAATCCGCCACGCATTTGTTGCATTGCCAATTGGTGTGACGCTTCGGAATCGCTAGCTATTAAATCAGCAACCGCTTCTGCTTGTGATAAATCGAGTTTTCCGTTGAGAAATGCACGTAGGGTAAATTCGCCCGCATTGGCGTTTCTACAGCCGTTTCGCAACAATAATTGAATGATTTGCTGCTGAATGTACACCGAACCGTGACACGAAATTTCAATCGTATTTTCGCCCGTGTAGGAGTGCGGTCCTTTAAACACAGACACCAATACTTCATCCAAATAACGGTTTTCATCCACAATATGACCTAAATGAATGGTGTGCGACTTTTGCTTGGTCAATTTCTTATTGCGAATCGATTTGAAAAGCGGTTCACAAATGGAAATTGCTTCCTTTCCCGAAACGCGAATCACAGAAATCGCGCCAGCTCCCGAAGGTGTTGCCAAAGCCACAATGGTATCATTTGGAATCATAGATTAAATTTTGTGCAAAAATAGGGAAATTTTGTTGGGTATTAGGTGTTGGGTGTTGGGTTTTGGGTTTTGGGGTGCTTCGCTTTTTGGTGTTTTTATGTTTGTTCTTTGTTCTTTGTGTTTCGTGTTTTGTAGTTTCACGAATAACGAATAACAAAAAAATCCGCCACACATACTTGCATAACGGATTTCACTATATTTTTAAAAAGGTTCTTGGGAAAGCACTAACACCTAATACCCAACACCTAATACCCAACACCTAGTTATTCAACATCACCGGCATCACCAACATCGTAATGTGTTCGCCTTCGTCTAAACCATCGATTGGCGTTAGAATTCCTGCGCGGTTTGGTAGCGACATTTCCAACGAAACTTCATCAGAATTTAGATTGTTAATCATTTCTGTTAAGAAACGTGAGTTGAACCCAATCTGCATGTCATCACCTTGGTAATCACATGTTAAACGTTCTTCTGCTTTGTTTGAGTAATCGATATCTTCTGCAGAAATATTCAATTCGGCACCTGCAATTTTTAAACGAATTTGATGCGTGGTTTTGTTTGAGAAGATACTCACACGACGTACTGAGTTTAAAAATTGATTACGGTTAATTTCTAATTTGTTAGGATTTTCCTTTGGAATTACCGCTTCGTAGTTAGGATATTTTCCATCAATCAAACGACAGATTAATACGGTATTATCAAAAGAAAACTTCGCATTGCTATCGTTATATTCAATCAACACTTCGTCTTCGCTTCCGCCTAAAATTCCTTTTAAAAGATTCAAAGGTTTCTTTGGCATGATGAATTCTGCTACTTGCGAAGCGCTCAAATCTGTACGTTGGTATTTTACTAGTTTGTGCGCGTCTGTGGCAACAAAGGTTAAATTTTCTGGAGAAAACTGAAAAAATACACCGCTCATTACCGGACGTAAATCGTCGTTTCCAGAAGCAAAGATTGTTTTGCTAATCGCCGTTGCCAATACATCGCCTTCAATCGTCGTAGCGCTTGGCTCTTTCAATTCCACTGCCGCAGGAAATTCGTCTCCATCTGCATACGCCAAGGCATATTTACCGTGATTAGAGCTGATTTCAACCGTATTATTATCTTCCACAACAAACGTTAATGGCTGCTCAGGAAACGTTTTTAAAGTATCTAATAATAACTTTGCAGGGACTGCAATATTTCCTGTACTGTCTGATTCTACGGTTAACACAGAAGACATCGTCGTTTCTAAATCGGATGCAGACACTTTCAATTCGTTATGATCGAGTTGAAATAGGAAATTGTCTAAAATTGGTAAGGTATTGCTGTTATTGATAACGCCGCCCAAAACTTGCAGCTGCTTTAATAGATATGTACTTGATACAATAAATTTCATGTGATTGTGTGCTATATTAATGTTCAAAAATAATTCTTCCCAGTTAAATTACATAGCTTTTCAATGGTAAATTGTGGCAAAAAGAATCACTTTGTGATATTCTTACAAATATATCTCAAAACTCGTTGTAAAGAAAGGAAACTTATTAACAACTATTTTGCGTATGCACGCCTGCGGATATAGTTAAAAACAACACCGAAAATTGCAAGTATTGCCAGCGGAAAGCCAATGTTTATCCATTGCCAGAACCCTTTTTCGTCTGTTATTTTTTGACTGTCTAAAAAGGCTAGTTTTAATTCTTTGGAGCGAATGTTTATAAGTCCGTTGTTGTCCAACAGGTAATTTACCGAATTTAATAGGAATTCTTTGTTTCCGTATTGGCGTTGTGTGATGATATCAAAGCCTAATTCTTGTGGTCGTCCACGCGAGACTTGATTTTTGATAACATCGCCGTCCGCAACAACAATCATTTTGGATTCACCTGCTGTTTTTTCGTTTTCGAGTTGAAATGGCTTAACACGATTTTTGTATACAGATTGAAAATTTCCTGCGACCAAAACCGCTAAATTTTGATTGCCTTTTCCTTGATAGGTTTCCGCTTCTGGTTCGTTTTCGATGATATTTAACGAAATTTCTTTGGGAATTCCTTCCAATTTGGAACGCGGCGAACTTTTGAGCAATACGGTTTTTTCAGGACCTTTTGGCAACACATCAATTTGATTGGCAAATTCAAAACGTACCAAGTTGATGTTGTTGGTTATTGGATGATTCAAATCGGTTTGCGCGAGCGGATTGTAGCGCCATTGCACAGGCAAATATTGCGTGTTGCTACCTTCGCCAAATTCCATTCCAATCGCGCCGCATTGCATGTCGTTCACCAATTTCGGATTGACGCGAATTCCGTAATCTAGAAAATAATCTGTCAATCCTAAATCTCTTGGAAATGCTAAGGTTTTTCCTTTTTCGCGAATGCTGTCCATTTCTGCTTGTGCCGTTTCTACCAACCACAACGATTTTCCACCATTCATGGTATATTGGTCTAAAATGTATTTTTCTTCGTCTGAAAACTTCGTCGTTGGTTTCGCAATGATTGCCAAATCGAAACGATTCAAGTTTTCCAATGATTTCTGCGGATTGTCTGGAAATGCTTTGATATCAAACGGCGCAATTCGGTAGTATTCTTTCAGACTTTGCAAAAAGCTGGCAATATAAATATCGTCCAATTCGCCATTTCCTTTTAAAATAGCGATGCTTTGTTTTTCTAATAATGTCAATTTTGAAAAGGCATCTGCAAACGCATATTCTAAATGTTGAACGGAATTGGCAATTTGTTCTTTGTCAGAATTGGCAATATTGTTTTTATATAGTGAAACATTGACAATTTTATTTTCATATTGCGCAATTGCCCATGGATATACGACTTCTTGTGACACTTTATTCGCCACTTCTTCGGTCACGTAGCGTGGCGGCATTTGGTTTTCTGCTAAATACTCAACAGCGTTTTCTTCAATAGGATCTACAAATACATAGTCAATATTGTCATTATACGCGGCAAATTCTTCTAACAATTGCACGGTTTCGTCTGCCAAACGTTTGTATTCTGTTGGTAAATCTCCTTTTAAGAAAATAGTCACGCGTAATGGCGATTGTACTTTTGTGACGGTGTTTTTTGCGGGTTCAGAAAGGGTATAACGTTTGTCTTGAGTTAAGTCAAAACGTGTAAAGATGCTGCTCGAAACGATATTTAAAATAATCAATCCGACCAACACTAAGAGTATTTTTACAGGAATAGGAATTTCTTTTTTCAAGCTTATCGTTTTTTGAGTTGTACAACTGTTAAGAATAAAAAGAAAATGGTCACGCTAAGGAAATAGACAACATCTCGTGTGTCAATCACGCCGCGCGCTATGCTGTCGAAATGACGTTTCATGCCAATTTTCTCAACCGTAGGATTCAAATCGCCGAACACATCTGCGGAAGCGATGCCTTCAAAGCCAAAATACATCACAAAACAGATAAAAACCGCCGCAATAAACGCCACAATTTGATTTTGCGAAAGCGTTGAGGTAAACACACCAATACTTGTATATGCCGCAATCAAAAATAGCAAACCAAAGTAGGAGCCAAGCGTGCTACCCACGTCCAAATTTCCCGTAGGATTTCCCAAATTCCAAACCGTGTAGACGTATAAAAGTGTCGGAATCAACGCGAGAAGGATTAATACAAACGCACCGAGATATTTACCCAATACGATTTGCCAACCTGAAATAGGTTTTGTCAACAACAATTCTAGCGTTCCTACTCGTTTTTCTTCGGAGAAACTTCGCATGGTAATGGCAGGAATTAAAAAGATAAGAATCCACGGTGCTAGCGTGAAAAATGGCGTTAAGTCTGCAAATCCGTAATCGAGGATGTTGAATTCGCTTTTAAAAAACCATAAGAATAATCCGTTGAGAATTAAAAAAATGGCAATCACCAAATATCCTATCGACGAGGAAAAAAATGAGTTGATTTCTTTTTTGAGTATGGCTAACATGTAGTGTTATTTCTTTTGTAATATAATAATATCTTGGTACGATACGGTATTTTCGGTTCTTCCAGACCATGTGCCTGGAAAATAGTGTTTTATGGTAAAACCTTTGGCTTCAAACTGTGCAAATAAATACGCTTTGTCAAACGCCACGTTGGCTTCTTTCACTTTTTCGTCCATCAATGCGTAATTGTCACGCTGAATTTTAAAGTTCATTTTGCTCGATTGCATGTGCTTTCGCGAGATTTCATCCAACACAAAAAACGTTGCCAAACATATTTTTTCATCGTCCAACACACGGTGAATTTCGTCTAAATAATGCAAGACATCTTCGGGCATCATGTGTGTAAAAACAGACGTTAAAAAGGCAAAATCGAAACTTTTATTGTTGTATGGAAAGGTAAAATCTTTCGCTTCTGCGTTTGTATTTAGGTTGTATAAGTCGTTTTTTAGTGGCGTGTGTGTGAAGGTAAAATTCGGATATTTTGAGGTGATATGTTCCGTACACCAATTCACACCTTGCGCCACCACATCAAAACCTTTGTAGCTTCCTTCTTGGCTTAAAAAGTTCGTAAACGGAATCGCCATACGCCCAATTCCAGAGCCAATATCCAAGATGCGACTGTTGGGTTGAATGTTTCCGTATTGTTGGAAGTATTCAAAAAAAGTTTCACCAATTTCGATATAATTTCCAGGACCTGTGTACACATACCCTTTTGGCGGTTCGAGCTCGTGGCGTTTTCTGAAAAGATCAATAGGCGCGTACACAACTTTGCGCAGTAATAATCGCTGTTTGGGTGATAATTTATAATAGATTGATCTTAACATACGGTTTTATAAACAATTCTTTGAATGTGTAACGTTCGCTTCTGTATTCTAGTATTTTTTTAGGATAAACTTACCAATTTGTCCACACTCCACGCATACGGTTTGTCGTTAAACATGGCTTTGGTTTGCTTCCACACATCTTTAAACAAGTCCGAATTTCGATACGCTTCCAAATCGTCTACATGTCGCCAATGACTGTACGTAAAGAAGATTTCAGGATTGTTTTTATCTTGATATAACTCCAAAAATTCACAACCTTCACGATTTTTGATGGACTGTTTTTTTTCTTCAAACATTGCCAAAAAATCGGGAATGTATTTTTGGTGAAAGCTCATTTTTACGATGCGTACAAACATATTAAGAACTAAAATTTATCGTTATGGTATCTCTAAATCGCAAGCCAAAAAGGGTAGAAGCGCTCCCAACCGTTTGCGGATTGCTTTTGTAAATTGCCAATTCTAAAAAATTTGCCGAATTGAACAACGCTAACTTTTTACCATCTTCTTCGCGTTTGTGTTTTTCTAGGTTGAAATTAATTGCGTCGCTGTAACACTCGTGAATCGTTCTAAACTTGTAATTTCGTGCAGAAATTTCAAATTTTCGTCCTTTTCCAACATCTTTAAACAACTTTCGTGAAATATTGGTAATCACGTTGCCGTAATTGTCAATATAAATTACGTTTCCAATAATCTGCGTTTCATCCGTATTCACCACAGGTTTGATGCCTGTTAAGTACTTGATTTCTTGAATCGTTTTTCCAATTACTTCCAACGTTCCGCCGCGTGCGATGTGACATGCCACTTGAACAAACACATCCAACACAGGGAAATTTGACTCAATTCGATCGTGGATATTAATCTCTACAATCTTTTCAGGAACAATCTCAGAAGCAATCAAACTCATAATGCCATTATCGGCACACACAAAAAAATGACCGTCCAATTTGAGCGCAATATGCTTGTTTTCAGGATTCAACTCTGAGTCGATTCCGATAATATGAATACTGCCTTTTGGGAAGCTATTAAACGCATTTTGAATAATATAAGCCGCTTCCGTAATGCTAAATGGATTGATACTGTGTGAGATATCAACAATACGAACATCGGGAAGTTCACTATAAATAGCTCCTTTAACTGCGCCCACAAAATGGTCTTTCTCCCCAAAATCAGTTGTCAAAGTTATAATTGCCATTGGCGAATTGTTGATATTTTTTTAAGTTTAATCTATTAAAAAATGGTAAGTTTGCTTTGCAAATCTAAAAAAACAAAACGGAAATCTAATCTTTAATACGAGTCGCTTTTGAACGAAATTATTTTTGAACTTTCAGAAATCAGTCCACGAGAGTTTTTTGGTCATCAAAACACCAATATAGAATTGCTTAAAAAGTACTTTCCAAAACTAAAAATTGTCGCTAGAGGAAACAAAATAAAAGCCTACGGCGATGAAGCGTTATTGGAAGAATTTGACAAGCGCTTGACCATGTTGATGGAACATTTTGCCAAATACAACAAAATTGATGAAAATGTCATTGAACGCGTATTGACAAGTCAAAGCTCCAAAGATTATGATACCTCAGAAGCGAGTGGAGAAGTGTTGGTACACGGCACTAATGGAAAATTGATCAAAGCCTTGACGGCAAATCAACGTAAGTTGGTGGAATTGATGAATAAGAACGATATGGTGTTTGCCATTGGTCCCGCAGGAACAGGAAAAACCTATACAGGCGTGGCTTTGGCTGTGAGAGCGTTGAAAAATAAGGAAGTCAGACGTATCATTTTAACACGTCCAGCAGTAGAAGCTGGCGAAAGCTTAGGTTTCTTACCGGGCGATTTAAAAGAAAAACTCGATCCGTACATGCAACCGTTATACGATGCGTTGCGCGATATGATTCCGCCAGAAAAATTGGCAAAATACATTGAAGATGGCACCATTCAAATTGCGCCGATGGCATTTATGCGTGGACGAACGTTAGACAATGCATTTGTGATTTTGGATGAAGCACAAAATACCACGCATGCGCAAATGAAGATGTTTTTGACGCGTATGGGGAAAAATGCAAAATTCATGCTTACAGGCGATCCAGGACAGATAGATTTGCCAAGAAGAGTCATTTCAGGATTGAAAGAAGCATTATTAGTGCTAAAAGACATCAAAGGTATCGGAATGATTTACTTGGATGACAAAGACGTGGTACGTCACAGATTGGTTAAGAAAGTTATTGAAGCCTATAAAAGTATAGAGCATCAGAATTAGGAAATTATAAATGTCGAATGTTAAATTTTAAATGTAAAAGTGTTTTTTTGATGTTCAACTTTGAATTGAAAAAGACTAAAACGTCACTTCGAGTAAAATTCTGAAAGAGTTTAGTATCGAGAAGTACTTTGAATCGTAATTTTAGTACCAAAGCACTTCTCGATACAATTTTCTATCTATCTCAACTGCGCTCGATATGACAGAAAATCACTTGAAATGACGGCAGTTTTCAATCAAAACAACAAATAACAAAAAGAAACAAGAGTCAGTATTTAAGAGTAAAGACAAATAGACGAATCGACAAAAAACGAATAACGAACAACGAACAACGAACAACAAAACACCTAACACCTAACACCTAACACCCAAAACCTAACACCCAAAACCTAATACCCAACACCAAAAACCCAACACCCAAAAAAAAATGAACACCATAACAGCAACAAATTTCAACTTTCCGAATCAAACTGCGAAATACACAGGAAAAGTACGCGAAGTGTACACGATTAACGAGGATGTGTTAGTCATGATTGCTACCGATCGTTTGTCAGCGTTTGATGTGGTGATGCCGAAAGGAATTCCGTTTAAAGGACAAATTCTGAATCAAATTGCGACGAAAATGATGAAAGCTACGGAACATTTGGTGCCAAATTGGTTGCTAGCGACACCAGATCCAAATGTTGCGATTGGTCACAATTGTGAGCCTTTTAAAGTGGAAATGGTGATTCGTGGGTATTTGTCGGGACATGCAGCACGTGAGTACAAAGCTGGAAAACGTACCTTGTGTGGTGTAGCAATGCCTGACGGTATGATTGAAAATGATAAATTTCCATCACCAATCATCACACCGGCAACAAAGGCGGAAATGGGAGCACACGATGAAGATATTTCTCGCGAAGATATTTTAGCACGCGGAATCGTTTCGGAAGAAGATTATGTGCAGTTGGAAAACTATACACGATTACTTTTTGAAGAAGGCACAAAAATTGCCAAAGAACGCGGTTTGATTTTGGTAGATACCAAATACGAATTCGGGAAAACAAAAGAGGGTAAAATCGTGTTGATTGATGAAATTCACACACCAGACTCTTCTCGTTATTTTTATGCGGATACCTACGAGGAATTGCAAGCCAAACAACAGCCACAAAAACAATTATCGAAAGAATTCGTACGCCAATGGTTGATTAGCAACGGATTTCAAGGCAAAGAAGGTCAAGAAGTGCCTTTTATGAGCGATGACTATATCAATTCCGTTTCTGACCGTTATATTGAACTTTACGAAAACATTACTGGCGATACTTTTGAAAAGGCAGATGTTTCCAATATTCAGCATAGAATAGAGCAAAATGTCGTTAGTTTTTTAGAAAGTCATTTTTAATTGTACCGATTTTAGTCTAAATTGTATTACAAATAACACAGAAGCGATTTTTAATCAGAAAAGTCTGTATTTCCCTATCATTTCTTAACCTATTGTAGTGCGTTGAGCATCAGTTTTTTTAGCGATATTTAAAAAAAAGACGCTAAAAAAGCTTCGTTATATTTATAAAAAAGTATATTCTTATATGATTTTAATTCTAAGATGCCACTTCACCTATAAAGTTGTAGCTTAGAGCTAAATTCGTATTATAGCCTATTTACCAGATGATGAATCGCTTTTTTCTATACTATCTTTTATTTTTTCTAGTGATTGCTTGTGCAGATACGTCTTCTCAGCAAAGCGCGAATAGTACAAAACAATTATTGGAAGAAGCAGAAGAAGCGGTGTTGAATTATCAAGGAATTGAAACCGATTCCATCATGCAACTTCGGATGGAATATTACCACAAAGCTTCTACGTTTAACGATTCTGTTCATACCTATCGTGCGCATTTTTATTTAGGCGAATTTTACCAAAGTAGAGGCATTTACAAAGATGCGATGTCCGAATATGAAAAAGCATTGCGACATATTTCCGACGACGCCGACAGCGCGCGCTATGTGCAAACTAAGATTGCCATTGCTACCACTGAGATTGAACTAGGAAACAAATACAAAGCAGGCGAAATTTTGTTGGATGCGTATGAAGTCGCGCAACGTAATAAACGCACCATGCAGCTCATCAACGTGAATGGAAACATGGGGATTTTGAGTTTGGATTTAAAGAATTTTCAAGAAGCTAAAAAGAGTTTCAAAGAAGCCATCCAAACGATAGAAGAGAAGCAACTCATTGAAAAAGATTCTATCAATTATGTGGAAGATTATATTAATTATCACATGTTTTTGGCTAAAGCGTATCAAGCTGAAATATTGTTGGATTCTGCCATGTCTTATATTGATAAAGGCATCATCATTGCCGATTATTATCAAGATATTGAAGGAAAGGCCTATTTGTACGAACTAAAAGGGAAAACACATACTGCACAAGGAAAATATGCGGAAGCACATGAAAATTTAACCGCTTCCAAAGAAATTTTCACCGATTTACAGAATGAAAAGCAAATTTCTAAAATTATGTATTTGCTAGCCGACAATCATTTTCAAAGAGGAGAAACTTCCAAAGCATTGGCATTGCTTGACGAGTTGGAAGCACGTTACCAGCAAAAATTTCTCTTAGAAACCGATTATTATGACGCTTTAGTGTTGAAAGCTGATGTGTATAAAAGTAGTAAGCAATTTGAAAACGAATCTGTCTATCGTCAAAAATCAGCAGATATTCAGAAGGAAATTGCGGAGCGACAAGATAAAACGGCGTTTTTTCAAACGGCAACGCAATACGAAATTGAAAAACTTAAAAATAAATTTGAAGCGCAACATCAAAAAGATAAAAAGCGTTTTTACAGTTTTTTAGCAATCGCTATCATTGTGATTGCAGTTTTTAGCTTCTTACTCTACAAACAAATTTCTAAGAAAAAAGCAGCAGTAGTTTCTGTAACAGAAAACGAACTAGAAAAAACAGTTTCAATCGCTAAAAAAGAAAAATCGACCACACAAACCAGCATTAAAAGCGATAAAACTGTTGATGAGATACTTCAAAAGTTGAAAAATTTGGAAGCACAGGAATTTTACCTAAATCCTAAATACAATTTGTATGCAACGGCGAAAAAGATTGATACCAATACGACGTATTTATCTACCATTTTGAATGTGCATAAAAAGATGACCTTTACCGAATACTTAAACAATCTTCGCATTCAATATACACTCAATCGATTGGAGAACGATAAGAAATTTAGGATGTACACTATTAAGGCAATTGCCAAAGAAGTTGGTTATAAAAGTCATGGTTCGTTCTCGCGTGCTTTTAAAGCTAAAACAGGCGAAAACCCATCTACATATCTCAAAAAAATACGTTAAAAAAGACTGTTCAATTTATAAATTAGCAAGACTTTTTTTGATGTATAAAGCAAGTTGTTATGTATCTTGAATAAAACTAATAAATATACCCATCATGAAAACAAATCGAAAACCATTAGCCTTTAACAAAATAAAAATCGCAAGAGTCAATTCTTATGCTATCATTGGAAGAGGAACTACCGTCCCAAATACGGTATTTCCAGAATGCGCGCCAGAAGAATCAAGAACTCCAAAAGGCGGAAGAACACAATCTACAGAAGACACGAATGATTGTGCCTAAGATTATTTATTAAAAAGATTTGAAAGGCTTCTTGCAATCACTCAAGAAGCCTTTTTTTGTAAATTAATCTTAATTAACCTCTAAAATTAAAATGTAGCATCGTCACAAGTATACACTTGCGGACACGCTATATACCAATTGCAATAAAATGGTCCTGTAACGCGTCCTGCGCAGTCACATCCACATTTTGATAAATCTGGATTACTCCCAATTCCACCATTGATTTTACTCTGAGCTGCTTTTGAAATCTCAGTAGCTCCTTTAATGTTTAAAATTTTACTCATTATTACGAATGTTATAGTTAATATTTGTTTTTTTAAATGTGTAAAGTCAACGCTTCTACTATTAAAATTACATACAGTTTTATAAGAATAAAAGAGGAATCGTTTTCGTTTTAAAAATTGTAGTTGTTTGTTTTATAAAGTGAATACACTAAAAACGCGCTGAAAAACGGAGTAGATAATCGAAAAGGCTTCAATGTTGTAACATGAAGCCTTTCTTTCCCCTAAATATAGTTGTGCTTATGAATAACTATATGATGATTTGATTTTATGTTTTGGTGTCGACTTAAATAGTGTCACCGCAAGTATATACTTGTGGACAAGCAATAAACCAGCTGCAATATTTTGGTCCTGTAACGCGTCCTGCGCAATCGCATCCGCATTTTGATAGGTCGTATCCTGCTCCACCATTAATTTGGCTTTGTTGCTCCTTAGAGATCGCAGAAACACCTTTGATGTTTAAAATGTTTTTTTTCATTGTTTTTAGTTTTAAGTTAATAATCTGAAATCATAAATCACAATTGTTTTAAGCCACTCATGCATAATTTATGACATTCCAAATGTAATAGGAGATTTTTTCGAATAAAAGAACTCTTATGTCTGTTTTAAAAATCAAGCTGTTTATTTTATAAAATAGAAAGGGTAAATTCACTTCAAAGTATGCGTCTTTACAAGAAAAGAAGGCTATATTTGCCACGTCAAAAACAAACCTGTGATTTTACAAAACTACACGAAAGAATTTAGGTATAATCTTAAATTGGCGTCTCCAATTATCCTAGGAATGTTGGGGCATACCTTTGTAAGTTTTGTAGATAATGCAATGGTGGGACAATTGGGAACGGCGGAACTCGCCGCAGTGTCTTTAGGGAATAGTTTTCTCTTCATTGCGATGTCACTCGGTATCGGATTTTCCACAGCAATCACCACTTTAGTCGCTGAAGCAGATGCAGCAGGAAACAAGCAAAAGGTAAAAAGTGCCTTAAAACACGGTTTGATTCTTTGCACCATCATCGGAATTGTTGTATTTGTCGGTGTTTTGCTAGCCAAACCGTTAATGTACGAAATGAAGCAGCCTGAAGAAGTCGTTGTTCTTGCGATGCCTTATTTAAATTTGGTTGCCGCTTCGTTGATTCCGTTAATCATGTTTCAAGCGTTTAAGCAATTTGCAGACGGATTGTCACAAACCAAATACGCCATGTGGGCAACTTTACTAGCAAATGTGGTAAATGTCATTATCAATTACTTCTTAATTTTCGGAATCTGGATTTTTCCAAAATGGGGAATCATTGGTGCTGCAATTGGTACGCTAGCATCGCGAATTATCATGTTGCTCTTTATTTGGTTATTGCTGCGCTACAAACAAAAATTCAGAGCGTATGTTACAAATTTTGACTTTAAAAGCATCCAAAAATCTGTCTTAAAAAAAATCATTGCCTTAGGTTTTCCGTCGTCGTTACAAATGTTGTTTGAAGTAGCGATATTTACGGCTGCTATTTGGTTGTCAGGGATTTTAGGTAAAAATGCGCAAGCGGCAAATCAAATTGCACTAAACTTATCTGCCATGACCTTTATGGTTGCCATGGGACTCAGTGTTGCGGCAACGATTAGAGTAGGAAACCAAAAAGGATTACAGCAATTTTCAGAATTGCGACGCATCGCATTATCACTGTTGTTTTTGGTATTGATTATTGATGTTTTCTTCGCAGGAATGTTTATGTTATTCAACGATTGGTTTCCAACCTTATACGTCAACGAGCACAATATCATCAATATGGTGGATAATGAAGAAGTAATCATTACGGCAGCAAAACTCTTACTTGTTGCGGCGTTTTTTCAAATTTCGGATGGAATACAAGTTGTCGGACTGGGGATTTTACGCGGTTTGCAAGACGTGAAAATTCCAACACTTATTACCTTTATTGCGTATTGGATTGTTGGTTTTCCAACCTCGTATTATCTCGGATTGCACACCGAATATAAAAGTACTGGAATTTGGATTGGTTTATTGGCAGGATTGACAACTTCAGCAATATTATTGTATATTAGATTTAATTATTTATCCAAAAAACTTATAAATAAGCAACTGACGCATGGAGCTTCCTAAATTTTTATTGGGCGATAACACCGATTATCCCAACGCAATTTTTATTGTACACACTGAGTTTCCACGATTTATCATCAATCTAGAAAATGATGAGGTAGAGTGGATGGAAGAATTTGACAAGGAAGATGAAAAAGAATTGGCTTCTGAAGCAGAAAATTTATTTCAAGCTGCCAACGATTTCTACGATCGTGAATTGGAGCGTTACGACGAATAGCATAATTTAGCTACATGATTGATCAACTGATACAATTTGACAAAGAAGTTTTTCTATTTCTCAACGGACTCGGAACGCCCACTTGGGATGGTTTTTGGATGTTCATCACCAATAAATATTACGCCATTCCGTTGTATGCTTTTTTGTTGTTTCTCATCATCAAAACACACAAAAAAAAGGAAATCTTTTTTACTTTGGTATTGGTTGCGTTGCTCATTACAATTACTGACCAAACGGCAAATTTGTTTAAAAAAACACTTTTTCTACGTCCGCGACCTTGCTACACCGAAGACTTAATGGAGCATCTGCGTTTGGTCAAAGATTCTTGTGGCGGCGCGTATGGCTATTTCTCAGGACATGCGTCTAATGCGATGGCGTTAGCTGTATTTATTGGGCTGGTCTTAAAAAAACATTTTAACTATATCTTTCCTTTCCTATTAATTTGGGCAGCATTTGTTGGCTACAGCCGAATTTATATTGGTGTCCATTTTCCTGGCGATGTGCTTACGGGAGCCATTGTTGGCGCGATTTACGGAACACTTTTGTACAAATTCCGCCAATTTTTGATTCGAAAATATGCTTGATGATTCGAGTAAATTCTTGCAAAATTCTGTTAAGGTACTCCTAAAATAGAAACGGTTGCGACTACGAATGGTTATCTTTAAGCTTTAATAACTTAAAATTTAAACCATGAAAAAGCAAAAATTACAAACCTTACAATTGAACAAAAAATCAATTTCAAGCTTGACGCAAAACCTTTTAAAAGGTGGAGAAGATACTACGTTATACGGCTGTCGTTGGACAGAAAACTCGTGGTGCGATTGTCCAACCGAAAGAGATTGCACTGACACTGAATGTCACACCGTTTGGGATTGTGAATTGTAATATAAAAACATGAAAAAGTGGACTTCGGTTCACTTTTTTATATTTTTAGGCGCAACCAAATTGTACTTTTATCATCTAAAAGACAAACATTACCATAAACCGATTTATATGAAAAAAATTTTATGCCTTTTTGTAGCAACTTCATTCCTATTTTCTTGTGCAAGCGATGATAACACAGAAACACCTGAAGAAGTCTCGCTTATTGGAAACTGGAAATTGATTGAACGTCTTGTCGATCCAGGAGATGGAAGTGGTACATTTATAGCAATTACTTCGGACAAAACAGTAACTTTTAATTCGAATGGAGAAGTTACTTCTAATTATTCTCTTTGCAACATGCTTTTGGTAGCAGATCAAGAAGCTGGTACTGGAACTTACTCGGCAGATACAGGAGTTTTAAATGTAACAAACTGCGATTTTGATTTACCTTTTCCAGTCAATTTTGAAATCTCTACTGAAGGAAAACTACTTATTCATTATCCGTGTATTGAAGGTTGTAGCGAAAAATATGAAAAAGAAGCAACACCATAGTCTAGCTATTCAATAACTTTAACAATTGTTGTGCCGCATGAAACGGAGAAATCATGCTGTTTTCTGTGGCGTTTAAATAGTCACCCAATACGTTTTTCACCTTTTCATTGGTATAAAAATTATGTTTCAAGCGTTCTTCAATGGTTTGTAACAACCAAAAACGATTCTGCTGCTTCCGGTGATTTTCAAAATAACCGTTATTTTTGGTGCTTTCGCGAAAAGCTGAAATCATTTGCCACACATCGTCAATACCATTTTTTTGTAGCGCAGAAGCTGTTACAACTTTGGGTTGCCACTCAGAAGCTTTTTGTGGATAGAGATGTAATGCACGTTTAAATTCCGTTCGTGCCATTTGCGCACGCTTCACGTTATCGCCGTCGGCTTTATTAATCACAATCGCGTCTGCCATTTCGATAATGCCACGTTTAATGCCCTGCAATTCGTCTCCGGCACCAGCCAATTTCAACAACAAAAAGAAATCTACCATACTATGCACGGCGGTTTCACTCTGTCCCACACCAACCGTTTCAATAATAATCGTATCAAATCCGCAAGCTTCACACAAAATAATTGTTTCGCGCGTTTTTCGAGCCACACCGCCAAGCGAATCTCCAGAAGCGGACGGACGAATAAAAGCGTTTTCATCCTTCACCAACTCTTCCATACGGGTTTTATCACCTAAAATGCTTCCGCTCGAAATAGAACTGCTTGGATCTACCGCCAATACGGCAACTTTCTTCCCTAAACTCGTCAAATGCTTCCCAAAGGCTTCAATAAACGTACTTTTTCCGACGCCAGGAACGCCAGTAATGCCAATTCGAATCGACTTATTAGCATGCGGCAAACACTTTTCAATAATTGCTGTAGCTTTCTCGAGATGTTTGGTGTTTTTACTTTCTACTAAGGTAATAGCACGACTCAACGCGACTTTATCTTGATTCAAAATTCCTGTAACCAATTCATCTACAGAAGGTTGTTTTCTTCTATTTTTTTTGATGGAAGCGATGGACGATTTGTTTAACGAATCAGGTTGTGAAACGCCATCTTTTTCATGTAACGCAGAAGTATGTGTTGGTTTTGAACTCAAGAAAATTGCCTATTTTACGTTTATAAACGAAATTACGATATAATTTTTGATTGGAAAATTAAAAGAAGGAATGATTCTTAAACTGAAATCTTGAATGCTGAATCTTGAATGTTGAATGTTGATTTTTTTTAACTAAACTTTTAAACGCTTAAACAGATAAACTAAAAAGTTTCAGAGAAGTGCTCTATACAATTTTCTCATTTTAGTACGAAAATCACTCAATCTGACGTTTATGTTATCGAAAATCAAATAAATCAACAATCGTTAATCTTCCATCAAATAGCGTCACTTCGAGTGAAATCTCGTAGAGATTTTGTATCGAGAAGTGCTATGAAATCTAAAAAGTCTAACAATCTAACAAAGTCCAATCTTCTGACAAAAAAATGAAACGCTACCCAAAAAGCCTCGTATTTACAATAGAACACAAACCAAACACATGAACCCAAAGCATTTCGAAATTGTAAAAAAATGTCTGCAAGGCAACCGAAAAGCACAAATGCAATTGTATGATTTGTACGCAGATGGCATGTATGTGGTCGCTTGTCGATATATTTCCAATCGGGAAGATGCCAAAGATGTGATGCAGGAAGCCTTTTTAAAAGCATTTACGCGTTTGTCACAATACAAAAGCGAATTCACTTTTGGTGCGTGGTTGAAGCGAATTGTTATCAATCAATGTATGGATACGTTGAAAAAACGCTCGCTGGTGTACGAAGAAATGAGCCATCAAACCCTAGCGATTGTTGACGACGATGCTTCTTGGGAAATTTCCGTGAATGTGACCAAACAAGAGATTCTTCACACCATAGAAAGGTTACCCGCAAAATACAAATACGTGTTACAATTGTATTTGATAGAAGGATACGATCATCAAGAAATTTCAGAAATACTAGACATTCCTGTTCAAACCTCACGCACACAATTAATGCGCGGAAAGGCGAAATTGAAAGATAAATTACAAGACACATACAAACATAAGATATCGTTATGAACAATATAAAAGACATCTTACACGAAAATGATGCTCCTGCGGAAACACCAACGTTACCGAAAGGACATCGCGCTGAATTTTTAGAAAAATTGACAGTAACCGAAACGAATTCCAGTGTTATAAAATCCTTTTTCTATTGGCGTGCCATTGCAGCTGCATGTGTATTGCTGATAGGAATTGGAGCTTTTGTATATGCAAATTATGGTAAAGAAGCTGCGCAGCCTTCACTATTTGCAGAAATGAAAGCGATTGAAGACGAGTATTTAAAAAATATTGCTTCGGAATGGGAAACGTTTCAACTCTCGGCAAATGATAGTTATTTGGTAAAAAAGTACGAAGAACGCTTGCAACATTTAGACGCGTCGTATCAAGAATTGAAAGCAACGTTCTTAGTACAAAAAAATAGCTTGACAACGCTGGAAAAAATGATTCAAAACTTGCAAATGCGCTTGACACTTTTGCAGGAAATTCAACAACATTTAAAACGATTAAAAAATGAACAACAAACCTTATAAAGTCTTTCTACTACTCGTATTTTTTACAGTTGGATTGACAGCTCAGACAGAAAAAAAGTATCAAAAAACATTTTATGTTACTGAAAAAACACAACTAAGATTTCAAACGAACAATATTGACGTTACCTTTAAAACGTGGAATAAAGATGAAGTGAAGGTCGATTTTTCAATAGATTTTAAGAATTATTCCGAAAAAGAAATCAAAAACATCTCTGATAATGTGATAGTGTCGGCTCGTATGCAATCGTCCATGGATGATACCAGCTTTTTGCAGATAGAAAACAACTCGCAGACTTCCATTGGCAGATTGAGTTATCAGTTGAAATCTGGGGAAATTCGCTTGGAAAATCTTTCATGGGACAATGACTCCGAGAAAAAACACAAATCGGTTTCAGATATCCATCGAGAAATTGACACGAGTGACGATGGTTTTGAGGATTTGGACGGTTATGTGTTATTTGAAAATGGTGACAAAGTTCCTTTAAAAGACATCGATAACAGTTCCAACAAACAAATTTTGAGCATTCGTTCGCAATATGTCGTCTATGTTCCGAAATACATCACGATTGATATCATGGCAGACAATGCAACGATAACTTTTGACGGAACGTTTACAAATGTCATTCGTGGAAACTTTAAAGAAGGAACCTTACAGGCAGAAACGCTTCAAAACGAGCACAATAATATGGCGATTATGAACGGAAATCTCAAAGTGAAAGAGATTTCAGGCGGAAGATACATGCTTAGAAACATCAGTAATGGTTTGATTGGCGAGCTGGAAAATACGATGATAGACACCGAATTTTCTAAAATCTCTGTTGGGGAAATCAAGAAAAATGTAAAATTTCGCGATTTTAAGAGCAAGTACTTCTTTTACAATTTAGGAGAAAACTTTGAGTCGATTGAAATGTTTTGCGAATATTCAGACATCAACATTTTTAACGAGAAAAAGCAGCACTATTATCTTGAAGCATACGGACATGATGCTATTTTGAACGATGGCGGCACGAAAATCGTCGCGCAACCAAGTCGCGATGGTAAAAAGTCAAAAATGTTCACCATTGGAAAAGATGATTCAGAAACGCGGAAAAACACCTTTAAACTCGATATTGTGCATGGTTTTGTGACGCTTTTGTATAGGTAGTTTTTTGCTAGTTGCTAGTTGTTCATTATGTAGTAGTAAACCAGAAAGTTACATCTGATTCGACGAAAAACAAAAAACAAAAAACGAATAACAAATAACAAACCTAATGATGTTCCAAAGCAAAATCTATAAACTTTACCCACGTATCAATCGCGTTTACGCCTGTCCAGCCGTGACCTTCTTCTGGATAAAATGTAAATTCGTGCGTAACGCCAAGTTGTGTTAAACGATTGCTTAAATCGCTTCCTTGCGAATTTGGAATCAACGGATCTTGTCCGCCGTAAAACAACGCTGTTGGTGGCGCAGCAGCCGTTACTTGGTGAAAAGGGCTGTAGGTTTCCAAAAACGGAATCACCACTTCTGTGCCCAACACATCAATGTATCCTTGTATGATTGGATCGGCAGCGTTCAAATAAGCTTCATCAGCTAAGTTTGTCGGTCCAACAATACTTACGACCATATTGACATCCGCTTGTGTGTCGTACGCATAACTCCATAACAACGATAAATGTCCGCCCGCACTAGTTCCTAAAAACGCATAGTCTTCTGAAATAATATATTCTTCATTTCGAGCTTTCAAATCGTTGATAATTGTTGTAATATCTTCCAATTGCATAGGAAAAGGTGAGGTTGTTTCGTTTGCCAAACGATAATTAATATTTACTACAGCATACTGCGGCAAATCGGCTTGCATCAACTCTACAAAACTGCTCATATCAGACTTATCGCCACTTGTCCAGCCGCCGCCATGCACTAAAATAACCACTTTGGTGTCTAACGTTCTGTTTTGCGGTAAATAAATATCGTATTTCTGATTGACATCTGCGCCATACGAAACATCGAGTAACGTAGCAGCAGCAACCGTAGAAGGGTTGGTAGGCGATAGATTGTCATTCAAATCAAGTGCATCCGAACTACAGGAATAGTTCAACACCATAAAAAGACTCAAAACGAAAAGGGAAAGCGTTTTTTTCATGCGAAAGGGTTTAATGTCAACGATAACGCAATATCTCAAAAAAAAGGATGCGCAACTCTTAATGTTCCCTTAAAATTTGAGTGTGGCATTGTTTGTGAAAATAATTAAAAATCAGGAAGTTGATTTTTTATAGAAGCAAGATTTGGTTGATAATTATCCGATTCTACCAGAAATACGTTTTTTAACGAAAAATCAATTACTTTTGTAGTTATGTAATCGTCCGTAATCATGGCAGAATTTATTAAACTATACAACGAAAATCCGAATCCGCGACAGGTAAAGCAAGTTGTGGACATTCTTCGTGATGGCGGTTTGGTGATTTATCCAACCGATACGGTGTACGGTTTGGGTTGTGATATTACGAATGCGCGCGCGCTGGAACGTATCGCACAGATAAAAGGCGTAAAATTAGACAAAGCAAAATTCTCTTTTATCTGTAACGATTTAAGTCATATTAGCGATTACATTCGTCAGATTGATACGGCAACTTATAAAATTCTCAAAAAAGCGCTTCCGGGTCCGTATACGTTTATCCTTGCGGGAAACAACAATCTACCAAAAGTATTTAAAAAGAAAAAAACGGTCGGAATTCGTGTGCCAGACAACAACATCATCCGAACGTTGGTGCGCGAACTGGGAAACCCGATTGTATCTACTTCTATACGCGATGATGATGATATTATTGAATATACGACCGATCCAGAACTGATTTATGAAAAATGGGATCATTTGGTAGACGCAGTAATTGATGGCGGTTATGGCGACAATGTAGCTTCTACCATTATTGATTTGTCGGGTTATGAGCCTGAAGTAATTCGTGAAGGAAAAGGCGATATTGACGTTATTCTTTAAAACTGATAGTGCATATTTTATGAAGAAATTTAAAATAATTGGATTGCTATTGCTCGTCATTATAATTGTCGTTGGAATTTTAGTCTATCCAAAAGCTTCCATGTATTTATATGGTGAAGAAACCGCTTCCAATACAGAAGATGTGTCTTTTTATGTGCCTACAGGAGCTACGTTTGATGCAGTTTTAGAAGACTTAAAAGCAAAAGGCATCGTAGAAAATACCGAAAAGTTTAAAGAATATGCGGAGCTTCGAAATCTAAAAGAAAGTACGCTGGAAGCTGGAAAATATGTCTTTCCTAAAAACGTAACACACAGCAAAATTGTAGAAGATTTACGTCAAGGAAATGGCGAACAAGAAACGCAAGTTACGTTCAACAATGCACGAACCAAGCAAGAACTCGCTGAAAAAATCGCTTTGACCATTGAACTGACAGCGGATGACATTCTTAAACTCATCACAGACGAAAAATTCACCAGCAAATACGGTTTTACGCCAACAACTATCAATACGATGTTTATTCCAAATACGTACAATGTGTATTGGGACATTTCTGCGGAAGATTTAATTGCGAAACTTGCCAAAGAATACAAACGTTTTTGGACGCCTGAACGAAAAGCGAAAGCCAAAGCATTAGGCATGTCACAAACCAAAGTGTCTATTTTGGCTTCAATTGTGGTTTGTGAAACCATTATGATGGACGAAGCTCCGAAAATTGCAGGCGTGTACGTAAACCGTTTAAAACGTGGAATTCCACTCGATGCCGATCCAACTTTAGTGTGGATTTTGGGTGATTTCACCATCAAACGTGTATTGAACAAATACAAAGAACTCGATTCTCCGTACAACACTTACAAATACAGAGGTTTGCCGCCAGGACCTATTTACATTCCGTCCGTGCAATACATTGACGCGGTGTTGAATTATGAAAAGCACGATTACATCTTTTTCTGTGCGAAAGAAGACTTTTCAGGCTATTCCAACTTTGCGAAAACCAATCGTCAACACGAAATCAATGCGCGAAAATATCACAAAGCATTAAACGAACGTAAAATCTACCGTTAATGGCGAATTACAACAGAAGAGACTTTGCAAAATTGGTCGTTTTAGGCGGAATCGGATATACGGTTTTTGCTTGCGGTGAGGATGCTAAAAAGGAAAAATCTGATGTAAAAGATGAAGTGCCAAAAATGCCTGAGTTGTTGCCAAAAAATGTACAACTCTACCAAAAAGCAGATGCGGAATATCAAGAATTAGCAGTACGATTCAACAAACGATTTCAACAATCGCCCACATATATTGCGCAGTGTTTTACAACACAAGGCGTTGCAGATGCTGTAAAATTCGCGAGATTCAAGGATTTAAAAGTCGTTGTAAAAAGTGGTGGACATAGTTTTGAAGGTTTCTCCAGTACCAACGACGGTTTGGTCGTAGATGTTTCTGCCATGAAAACCATGGAATGGACGTCCGATCACAGTTTGACTGTTGGCGCAGGTTGTATTCTCAAAGAATTGTACGATGAAATGTTACCAAAACAGCGCATTTTGCCATCAGGTTCGTGCGCTACGGTCGGAATTGCTGGTCTAGCACTCGGTGGCGGTTATGGTTTCTTCAGTCGGAAATACGGTTTAACCTGCGATAGTTTACAAGAAATCACCATTGTAGATGGCAATGGGAACATTCTCCACGAAAGTGGTAATTCGGCTATTTTAAAAGCGTGTAAAGGTGGCGGAAATGGAAACTTTGGCATTGTTACGAAAATGAAATTTAGAACCTATCAAGCGCCAAAATTCTTTCAAGCATTTCGTTGCAAATCGTATAAATTAGACACCAAACGGGCTAAAGAGTTATTGCAAACGTGGTTTCGTTACACAGAAAAATTACCGAAAACTGCCTTTTCTGCCTTTGTCCTGAACGGAAAGACACTGACGATTCTCATCACGAGTTATTCCGACGATGATAAAGAAGTGTTGCAAATGTACAACGCACTCAAAGCAAAATCGGACAAAGCTACGATTGGAAGCAAACGTCCGTTAGCAAAAGCTCTAAAAACGTTTTACGGCGTGCAGCATCCTATTTATTTTAAAAACGCTTGCGCGGGATTGTATAAAGATTTTGCTGAAATTGAAGGTTGTATTGACGACGTTATTTCCAAAGTAATTTCTTCTCGCGGACTGATTTACCAAGTGAATACGCTTGGTGGCAATATCAATTCGACAGCTGCTGAAAAACGTTCGGTTTATCCACATAGAAGCTATCCGTATTTGTCTGAACTGCAATCGTATTGGGACAAACCTTCACAAGAGGCGAGTCGATTAGCGGCGTTTCAAGAAGTGCAGGAGTATTTTTACCAACATGGAATTCGCGCGCATTACCGCAATTATCCCGATATTAACTTCAAAGACTTTCAAACGGCGTATTACGGCAAGTATCTTCCTGAATTGAAAAAAATCAAACAACAGCTTGATTCTGAAAATCGCATTCAGCATCCGCAGAGTATATAGTTTCGCTTCGCTCAATTCAAGGATTCAAAAATTCAATGATTTAAGGTTATTTCTTCGCTATGCTTTTGGAATTATTTTCGTTTATGGAAGAATTGATTTGGTGTGATGTAAACTTTAATGCTTATCGTATTGTGTATGTTTCATTGCAGAAAACCACAGCCAATTTTCCACAATAGCTTAAGTATAGCAAATTGTAAGTAATTCCTTAATTCTACCGCAATGAGCTATGTATATTATTGATTGACTTAACTTGGATTTAATTTTCTTTCAAATATTCAACTAACTTTCTGTCTTTTATATATTCTTCAATAATTGCTCGGATAAATAAATAAACATCACTAATTAAATTCTCTAAAATAGTATCTTTTAAAACTTCATTAGATAAATTTAATGTGTTTTCTTTTGGGTCTAATTTTTTTATTTCTTTCTCTAAATATTTATCTAATTCTTTAAAGTTTCCATGTGCAATATTTGACCTTTGACTATAAATATCTCTCAATCTATTTTTTAACCAATTTAAATCTAACTTATTATTATTTTTATATACAAGTATGCTAGTTTTAAGCTTAAATTGTTTACTAATTGAATCCTCAACATTAAATCTTTGATAGTTTGGACTGTGCGTTAATAATAGTTCTATAATGCTTATTAGTGTTACTAGTTTAAATCTTGAATCTTTGATTTCTTCACTTGTTACTTTTAGTAAATTTGATATGAATAAAATTTTGTCTTCATTAGAATCATCAATTACAGAGTCAAGGTTATTAGCAATTTTAATTAAATTTTCTTTGATATGTGAAAACGATTTCCACACATCTTCTTTATGGTTAATTGTTTCTGAATATGAGATAAACCCGAAATTCAAAACAACTAAATTAAGATGTCTATCAATTTTCAGTTCTTGAGAAGATATATCACTATCATGTAAGAAAAAAGACTTTCCGTAATAATCGGATTTCTCCGTATATAATAAAAGTGAAATTAAGTATGAAAAATTAATTAGATTATTCGAATTATTAATGATTGGATTTCCTTTATCTAACATAAAAAAACCACGTTGTTGTTGTTCTGACATTTCTTGATAAGTAGTTTTCATACTTTCATATTGACCATTATCATCAAATCTTCCTATTACCCATAATTTTGCTAATTTTTCAAGAATGTTTGTTTCCTTATTATGCTTAAAAAAAATTGAAACATATTTGTCAGATTTAGAGTAGTTTTTTTCAAAGTTGATTAAAGCACTTTCAACGGAAAGAAAGTTTTTAGTTTCTTCTGTTAAAAATACTGGTAAGTTTGCACTCCATCTATCCTTATAAAATTCTTCTGGGCTGTTTAAGGATTTTTCAAGATGTGCCTTTACTAACTTGATTTCTTCATTAGTTCTTGGGTTATCAAGTGAAAATTTAAATCGTTTAGAAATTTGAATTTCCTCCTTAATTGGATAGATATATGTGGTCAGTATAAAATTCAATTTTTAATTTTTTTAGCTTTTATTGATTCTTAAATCTACAATTTTCTTACACATCACCAAAACCGCTCAATATATTTTAATTAAAAAATACAATCACAAAAAAAGCGTTCAAGAACAATCTTGAACGCTTTTTTAATATGTTTTTGCCTAAAACTAGCTTATTTTCCTTCCGCAGAAAGGTTTTTCATTTCTTTTTCAATCATATCATAGAATTGATCGATTTTTGGCAATACGACAATTCGTGTACGTCTGTTTTTCGCTCTGTTTTCTGCGGTGTCATTTTCCACCAATGGAACATAGTAGCTTCTTCCTGCTGCGATTAATTTTCCAGGATCTACACCTAACTCTTGCAATACGCGAATGATAGAGGTGGAGCGTTTTACGCTTAAATCCCAGTTATCGAGTAAAATATCGCCTTTTTTGTACGGTACATTGTCGGTATGACCTTCTACCATACATTCGAAATCAGGCTTGCTTTTTACCACTTTAGCAACTTTCGCTAATACTTCTTTTGCTCTGGTAGTTACGTTGTAGCTTCCGCTTTTAAATAATAATTTATCTGCAATAGAGATAAAAACAACGCCTTTTTCAACATTAATTTCAATATCTGGATCGTCGATTCCAACCGCTTTTTTCAAGCTAGAAACAATCGCTAAAGTGACACTATCTTTTTTGTTTAATGCATCTTGTAGACGTGTAATCTTTAAGTCTTTCTCTTTCATGCTTTCCAACGACTTTTCTAAGTTTTCAGCACCTTTGGTTGTCAACACCGTCATATCTTTTGTGTTTTCAATCAAACCTTGGTTGGTTTCTTTTAAGTCATTATTGGCTTTACGTAAATCGGCAACTTGACCTTCCATGGCTTCAACTTTTGCAGTTGCAGAAGCTTTTTCTTCAAGGCAAGCATTCAGTTTTACAGTGGCAGAATTTAACAAGTCCTTCGTTTCTTTATGTCTTGCTTCCAAATCGGCAAATTCTTTTTTAGAAACACAAGAGGACAACACTAGGGACGCTGTGGCTGCCATTAAAAAAATCTTCTTCATAAGTCTGTATTTTATATAATTAAGTGGTTTGTTCAAAAATTTTACTCAAAAGTATTAAAAAAGCGAGGTATTATAAAAGTATTAACAAAGTTTTAAAGGTATATTTCGTAGATTTTTTAACATTTCTAAGAGAACTACTTTTTATTCGAAATATTGTTTGTCTTTTTAAAAAAATTATATGTTTTTTAGAACTGAGAAAATGTTTTTTTCCCTTTGATAAAGTATGTATACACAATCGATTTGTGCTGAAAGTACTGTTTGTTTTGATGTGTATCACGCTTTTTCATCATGCTAGAAAAACGCGCATAAAAGTGAAAATGAGCTTTGATAATTGCCCAAAAGTGTTTGAATTTGAATTGAAATAGAAATTGAATTCCCGCAATTCCATCTAGTACCAATCGCATGAATATGATGGGAAATAGTTTCTCTTTCGGGAGATTTTTTGCTAGCATACACAAGGAATTCCGAAAGTTTAAATAGGTTTTCTGCGGATTTGTATTGCTCAACGTCGCGCCACCGACATGATACACCACACTTTCGGAAACATATTGTGTTTTATACCCTTTGTTAAACGCGCGCCAACACAAATCAATTTCCTCTTGATGCGCAAAGAAATCTTCATCAAAACCGCCCAATTCTTCAAAAACTGATTTGCGAATAAACAAACACGCGCCCGAAGCCCAAAATATTTCTCGGTTGTCGTTGTATTGTCCGCTGTCTTTTTCAATGGTATTAAAAATACGTCCACGGCAGTACGGATAGCCATATTTGTCTAGAAATCCGCCAGCGGCACCTGCGTATTCAAAATGTGTTTTTTGTTTAAAATCTAAAATTTTTGGTTGAATGATAGCAGTTTCTGGCTGTTCTTCGAAAGCGAATCGAATAGGAGTGAGCCAGTTTTCCGTGACTTCAATGTCAGAGTTTAACAGACAGAAAATTTCTTCTTTCACAAATGGAAGTGCATCGTTGTAGCCTTTCGCATACCCGCCATTTTCAGTGTTTTGTATGATTTTCACCGTGGGAAAATTTGCTTCAACATAGGCAATGGAATAATCTGCGGAAGCGTTATCCGCCACATAAATCGTTGCGTCGCCTGAAAAAGTTACCACTTTCGGTAAAAACTCTTCCAACAATGCTTTTCCATTCCAATTGAGGATGACGACGGCGATGTTCATTTTTTTTTGTTTTAGGTGTTGGGTTTTGGGTGTTAGGTTTTTTTAGTTGCTGGTTGTTGGTTCTTTGTTTGTAGCGTAATCAGTATTTTTCAAGCTGAACTTAAATGATATTTTTTAGTTTATAGGTTTATAAGTTTAGTAGTTTATGATAATTTAACATTTCAAGTTTCAAAGCACTTCTCGATACTTTTTTCCTTCATTTCGACAGGCTCAATGTGCGGAAAAATACTCGAAGTGACGTTTGGTTTCAAGTTCGAGTTCAAATTCGAGTTCAAAAATAAAGCTTTTCACTCATACCATTTAAACTTCTAAAAATCTAACAAGTCTAACAATCTAACCTTTCTTATACTCCGGAATAGCTCTCAAAAAATGATATTGCTGCGCTTCGTAATCCATAATGCAATAATAATGCTGCAATCCGTTGGTGACCATTAAATAATCGGCATCGAGAATCATATTGTAACGCGCAATTTGATCAAAGGTTTCTTGATTGATGGTTACGGTACTTCGTTTGCATTCGACCACCAAAAAAATACTTCCATC
The DNA here is from genome assembly GCF_003054265.1 of Kordia periserrulae. Lineage (GTDB taxonomy): Bacteria > Bacteroidota > Bacteroidia > Flavobacteriales > Flavobacteriaceae > Kordia > Kordia periserrulae. The sequence goes on from NZ_QBKT01000002.1 coordinate 489,306, forward strand.
CGAATTAAAGACAACAACATCATATCGTTTTTTTAAGTCGTTGAATACGAGTTCTTTTTCTACGTTGATAAGACTTATGGGATATTTCTTTTCCTGTATCAAAAATTGCACAGTATGTTGCCGAACCCATTCTTCTGGAGTCAGCACCACAAACTTTTTCCGTATCGCATCAAAAATATAGATTTTATTTTCCCTATTTTTGAAGCGGAACGTATATTTTGGAAAATTCAAGTGTTCCATAGCACAAAGCTACATATTCAAACACCGAAAACCAATACAATTTCACATTTGTCCTGAACATGGAAGAAGCGAAACAAATCGTCATTGATATACAAAAAGGCAATATTAAACCTATTTATTTTTTAATGGGCGAGGAAGCGTATTATATTGATAAAATTGCGGAATATATTGAAAACAATGTGTTGGATGAAGCCGAAAAAGGGTTCAACCAAATGGTATTGTACGGACGCGATGTTTCTGTAGATGATATTGTGGCAAATGCCAAACGATATCCAATGATGGCAGAACGCCAAGTGGTGATTGTAAAAGAAGCACAAGATTTATCGAGAACCATTGAAAAACTCGCGGATTATCTTGAAAATCCACAGCCAACAACCGTTTTGGTGATTTGTTATAAGTACAAAAAGATTGCGCGTAATAAAAAAGTAATCAAAGCGGCTGCAAAACAGGGCGTTGTGTATGAAAGCAAGAAATTGTATGAAAATCAGGTTGCGGATTGGATTCGTAGAGTATTGGCTGGAAAAAAATATCACATCACACCGAAAGCCGCGCAAATGTTGGTGGAGTTTTTGGGAACGAATTTGAGTAAAATTGATAATGAACTCGAAAAGTTACAATTGATTCTCCCAAAAGGAAGCGAAATCACCGCTGAAATTATTGAGGAAAACATCGGAATTAGCAAAGACTATAACAATTTTGAGTTACGCAAAGCCATTGGCGACCGTGATATCAAAAAAGCGTTCCGAATTATTACCTATTTTGCTGAAAACCCGAAAGACAATCCGACAGTTGTGACGGTTTCGTTATTGTTCAATTTCTTTTCGCAACTATTGCAATATCACGGTTTGCATGACCATAGTCAGCGCAATGTAGCTTCAGTATTGCGCATCAACCCGTTTTTTGTTAAAGAATACCAAACCGCTGCCCGCAATTACCCAATGAAAAAGGTGAGCGGTATTGTGGCGACTTTACGCGAAATGGACGTAAAAAGTAAAGGCGTGGGCGCCAGTAATTTATCCAACGGTGATTTGTTGAAAGAGTTGTTGGTAAAGATTATGAATTAGATGCGCTTCGCTATTAGGTTCGCTAGGCTCAATTCAAAGATTTAAAAATTCAAGGATTCAAGGTTTGTTATTGAGACCATTTTTTCATGTTATGATACATTTTGTTGCACAGAACATTCTTTTACAAATAATTTGATAGCTTTCACATCTTCAATCAAAAAGCTCGACTCTAGAAACTTTGCCTTTGGATTCGCTTCGCTGTTAGATTTTTAGATTGTTAGAAACGCTTCGCTCATCGTTTTGCTCTTGGTATTTTGGTATTGTTTTGCTCAGGTTATTAGTTTTAAATAAACAAATACACAAAAAACCAACACCCAACACCTAAAACCCAACACCCAACACCTAAAAAACTACTTCTCCACAATCTCCACTTCAAACATTTTGTCCCAGTATTTTCCAGTTACAAAAAACGTTTTTCGTGTGGGATGATAGGCAATTCCGTTGAAAACATCGGTTGTAGGAAGCACGGTTGTTTTTTCTTTTAAACCTCTAAAATCGACCAAACCTTCCAAAGCACCGTTTTTCGGATTGATAATCATGATGCTTGGTTTTTGGTAGCTGTTGGCATAAATTTTTCCGTCCACAAACTCCAATTCGTTCGATTTTACATAGGTATTTTTATTATCGCACACCTGAATTGCGTATTGCTCTTGCAAGGTTTTTGCATCTAAAATCCAGATTTTTTCGGTACCGTCACTTTTATAAAATTTTTCGCCATCGGTACACAATCCCCAACCTTGCTTGCTTTTTTTGTATGAAAACGTTCGCAATTGTTTCAAATTATCAGGATTGAATACAAAACCTTTGTTTGCTTGCCAGGTCAGCATGTATAAGGTATCGTTTAACACCGTGATGCCTTCGCCAAAATATTTATTCTCTAAATTTATCTGTTGATATACTTCCCCTGTTTTAAAATCTACTTTACGTAAGGAAGATTGTCCTCGTTGTCCGGTACTTTCAAAAAGCGTATCTCTGTAAAATTCTAATCCTTGTGTGTAAGCTTTGTTATCGTGCGGATACGTATTGATGATTTTGTAGGTGTAAATTTTAGGTTTCGAGGTTGATAATACCGTGATATTCGTTTTTACAGGAACTGTTTTGCCGCCACCGTATGTTACCGAAGCTTTCAATAATTGTTTTCCGAGTAGCATATCGGTAGGAATGGTAGTTTCCAAAACGGCAGGATTTGTGCTAGAATTTGTCAATTTTTGATTGTTCAATGTATATTCAACCGCTTCAATTGGGCCATTATTTACATTGACTACTTTCGCTTTTAAGGAAGCATTTAGCTGAAATTTGCTCGTTTTTCCTTCAACTTCTAGTGTAAACTTGGCTGGAGCAGGTTTTTTTTTGCTTTCGCATGAAAAAACAATCAAACTTAAAAATGTGATTATGAATATTTTATAAAATTTCATCGCAGTACTTAATTTTTCGGCAAGGTAATTCATAAAAATCAGTTTAAAAAATCATTGCTATAATGTAAAAACATTTTATCTTTGCAGCGGCAAGTCCTACACAACCAGCTCCTGTTGAATCCTCCAGGGCGGGAACGCAGCAAAGGTAAATGGTCGTAGCGGTGTGATGTAGGTAGCTTGCCTTTTTTTATTCCCGAAAGTCAACTACTATTTCTCCTTTTTTTTAAGCATATTTGTAAAAAAGTTAACCAAAATTTAATCGCATGTCAAAAGTTGTATTGATTACTGGCGGCTCGTCAGGAATTGGAAAATCTATTGGAATTTTATTAGCCGAGAAAGGATATAACGTTTACGGAACAAGCCGAAACCCTGACAAATTTGACAATTTTACAGACTTTAAACTCATTGCTTTAGATGTGCGAGATACGGCAACGATTGAAAAAGCAGTACAAACCATCATTGATGCAGAAGGTCGCTTGGATGTGTTGATTAATAATGCCGGCGTTGGCATTACAGGTCCGATAGAAGAAACACCCGATGAAGAAATCCACAAAGCGTTTCAAACCAATTTGTACGGTCCAATTTCGGTCATGAAAGCAGTTTTGCCACACATGCGTGCGCAAAAAAGCGGGTTGATTATCAATGTAACGTCTATTGCAGGATATATGGGATTGCCATACCGAGGAATTTATTCGGCAACCAAAGGCGCGTTGGAATTGGTGACAGAAGCTATGCGCATGGAAACCAAAATGTTTGGTGTCGAAATTACAAATGTCGCACCAGGCGATTTTGCCACCAATATTGCTGCGGGACGTTATCATACGCCTGTTTTTGAAAATTCTCCCTATAAAGAAGTATATGGAAATATGTTGAAAGAAATGGACGCACATGTCGATGAAGGTTCTGATCCGAAAGAAATGGCGGAAGCAGTGTTGAAAATCGTTCAAACCAAAAAGCCTAAAATTCATTACAAAGTAGGCGCGTTTATGCAGAAATTTTCTATTGTATTGAAACGCGTGTTACCCGATAAAATGTATGAGAAGCTGTTGATGAATCATTATAAGTTGTAAATGATACAAATTAAGAACATAAAATCTATTTTACTATTTTGTTGTTTACTTCTAACAGTACAATATGTATTTTCACAAACCGATGTTTCAAAGAAAATTTTAGGAAAGTGGAAGTTTGAAAGTGAAGAAAAAATCATTTTGAGTACAGATATTATACGAACGGATACACTTTCAAAGTATACGGCAGATAGTTTTTTTCAAAAGGGAATTGACATGTCTTTTCGCGATAGTTTGGATATAGAGTTTTCCGTTTCACATGAAGGCTTATCACTTGTCATTCCATATACAATTGAAGATTCTGTATTAACTATTGTAAAACGTTCGTATCGTATTTTGCAACTCGATGATAAAGTATTGCATTTTAGGGTGGAAACAGATTCTGTACAAACCAAATACACTTACAAAAAGTATTGATATGCAATACTTAGCCTAATAATAGCTTTTTAATCATTGTAACATTCTAAGCATCTTACCCACTAATTTTATATAAACTTTTATAAATGAAAAACATTTATCCTATTGTAGTTATATTTTTAGTATCGATTTTAGGACTTTATATTGATTTTCCTGTTTGGCTAAATATCGGACTTATTTTCTCCCTCTTTATAGCGTTATTAATGGCAGAAATTTCAGTATTCTTCCATACATATACAGGTGATTTTCAGATGAGAAGTTTTAGAAAAAAGATTAGTAGATATACTATATTCATGGGACTATTGTTTCTTGGGGTACTAACTCTTAGACTTATTGAAAACAAAACTGAAGAATTTATAAAAAGTTCTGATATCATATTTTTCATTTGGGTTTTTATAATGTTGGTGGAGTTTATTACTTTTTTTATCTACAAGAAAAGAAAGCCTGTAACTTTAGTAATTGATAAGAATACTTTGATATTTTTCAGTACATATGTTCAAAAACGTGACCTCAAAAAATTAAAGCATATTGATTTTACCACCTTTGGGAATGATTTTAGATTGATTTTTGAGAAAAAAGCGGACATACAAATTCCTTTTAATGAATATGAAAAAGCAGATTTTCGTCAGTTTTTAGAAATTCTTCTTGATAAATCGGAACATGATTTGAAACTTACCGAAGAAATGGAAAAAGTGTTTCCAGCTTTAGAGTAAAACAAACTCACAAGCTACCAACATTACAACATTCCGATACATCTACACATCTTTTTGTACAAGCGTTCGAACTTTTCGCGTACTTTATAGTGCAATAAAATCATTGTGTTTCATTAATTACATCATACTGCTGTCTTTCTGTAAACGACAGTAGCATACTTTGAAATTTGTATTGGGAAAGCTGTCTCTTGTTAGAGGCAGTTTTTTTGTTAATAACTCACGGATTATTCTATAACTGATGTTTCTTATCACATACTTTATTGTTGTAATTTTACGCAAAATTGCGTTAAGGATAGTAGCGACATCCTTTTTGGCACTTTGAGCGCGTCGAATGGAGACATTGAGCGTGTCGAAATGTGCCAAAAAGATACAGCGAATAGCCTGTTAAAACGCCCAAATATAAAAACACAACTGATATATTTTAAACTACGTAACAGATGAAATTTTTTATTGACACGGCTAATTTAGATCAAATTCGTGAAGCACAAGCCTTAGGTATTTTGGATGGTGTAACCACAAATCCTTCGTTGATGGCTAAGGAAGGAATTACAGGAGAAGACAACATTTTAAACCATTATAAAGCAATTTGCGAGATTGTAGATGGCGATGTTTCTGCAGAAGTCATTGCTACCGATTTTGACGGAATGGTAAAAGAAGGCGAAGCATTGGCTGCGTTAAATCCACAAATTGTGGTAAAATTACCAATGATTGCAGACGGCGTAAAAGCGTGTAAATATTTTTCTGATAAAGGCATCAAAACAAACGTGACGTTGGTATTTTCTGCGGGACAAGCCTTGTTAGCAGCAAAAGCAGGCGCAACGTATGTATCACCATTTATCGGTCGTTTGGACGATATTTCAACAGATGGATTGAATTTGATTGCAGAAATTCGATTGATTTATGATAACTATGCATTTGAAACAGAAATTTTAGCAGCTTCTGTACGTCACACGATGCATGTGATTGATTGTGCTAAGATTGGCGCAGATGTGATGACAGGACCTTTGTCATCAATTAAAGGATTATTGAAACATCCGTTGACAGATATCGGATTAGAGAAATTCTTAGCAGATTATAAGAAAGGGAACTAATACGTTTCTCAACAGCATAAAAAAAGCGTTTCATACTGTATGAAACGCTTTTTTTATGATTTTTTAAGTAAAATACTACTTCAACTGCTCATTTAAATCAGCATCATAAATATCAGCAAAAGCGTTTATGATATTTCCACTTCGGTCAGTAATGATTAATTTATTGATGCTAATCAAAGCAAAATCACGCAGTACGTCTTCTCGTTCGCCAATTCGATATTGCCTGCTTTGTGGAAAATCGAAGGTTTTTACATCTTTTTTCCATTGTTTGTGGTCTTCATCTAGACTAATTCCAATGATATTCAAACTAGGAAATTCTTTAGACAACGCTTTGATTTTATCTGTAATCAAACGTTTGTGTCGTTTTTGTTTGGAAGTCCAAAAGTAAAATAAGGTCTTTCCGCGTTTCGAATTTAAACGATTTACAGGGACACGTGCATGCTTTTCGTCGTACACAAAAATCTGATTCGAAAAGTTGTTTCCAGATTGCAGACTTTTAATGCCGTTGTGCAAATTGGTAATTTCTTCTTTCGATTTGGTATCTGTGGTAACTTTTTGATACAGTTTGAAAAATTCATTATTCTGAACAATATCTGTAGCATTGTTTCTATAATACGAATACGCCGTGTAGCGTAATAATTCATTTCGCAAAAACGGATACGTCACTAAACTGTCAATAATTTTCAATTTATTTTTATTGTACGTCAACGATGTATTGATGGGTTTCTCACCTTTCCACGATTTCTGTAAACATTCACTATATGCTGAATTGTTGATAAACTGCATAATGTATCTTGCGTACGGACTGTAATGGCTCATCGTAGAATCGTTCATGTTGACTCTCGATTTATAATCGTAAAAAGAATGGCTCAGCGTTAGGGTAGAATCTTCTTTTTTTCGCTTAAAAAACATATTCTGATACGTTTCACGGTATCTGAAATTTCGATATTGAATTGCTTTGTCTGTAAATGATTTGAATTCATCCGAAACATCTGGATTGGACGCTAGAAACTTTTTCTGTTTTGCTAATTTAATGTCTTGTAGTGAATCAATTTTTTCAAGAAATTCGTCACTATCTAGCTTTGTAAATTGATATACAGGACGCTCATGACTCGCATTTAGCAGAAATAATTCAATATAAAAATTATTCTTTTCAGCGCCTTTTCCCGTAAAAAAAAGTGTTTCGTCAAACTTATACGTGTTCAATCGCAACAATAAACTATCACCTTTTTCTAAATAAATATATTGATATTCTGGATAATGATAAAACTTATACAAACCGTCTTTATGGTTTTTCAATTTTCCCATAAATCGGTTCTTTTCGTCTAATTTTAAAGAGTCTACAAATTTCCCCTGATGGTACAATACTACATAATCATCAGCAGGATTGATAATTTCTCCACCAAAATACACCACATCTTCCGCGGTTTCTTTTTGAGAGTTATTACAACCTACTAAACACAAAAATATAAGTAATAACGGGGTAAAATATTTCATAGCAATCTGCTGCTTCTTTTCAATTTTAACAAAACTAACTATCCCAAACGCAATACGCTGTTAATAGGCTGTTAAAAATAACGGATAAAGCATTAAAAGCAATCAAAGTAAAATTCGCTGTAAAGCTTAGTAATATTCAATGTAATTCTTACTTTTGCGCAATATATAAAAAAGTTTAAAAAACGAAAAGAATGTTATCTGTATCTAACTTATCTGTGCAATTTGGAAAACGCGTCTTATTTGACGAAGTAAATACCACGTTTACGCAAGGAAACTGCTATGGTGTTATCGGAGCGAATGGCGCTGGTAAATCCACTTTTTTAAAAATCTTATCAGGAAAGATGGACCCTACTTCTGGGCACGTACACTTAGAACCTGGAAAACGCATGTCCGTATTAGAACAAGATCACTTTGCGTATGACGAACATCCTGTGTTGGAAACGGTTATCATGGGAAATAAACCTTTGTATGCCATCAAAAAAGAAATGGATGAAATTTATGCGAAAGAAGATTTTTCAGATAAAGATGGCGAGCGCGTAGGAGAGTTGCAAGTAGAGTTTGAAGAAATGAACGGTTGGAACGCCGATTCGGATGCAGCAGCGTTATTATCAAACTTAGGAATTTCAGAAGAATATCATTATTCGTTAATGAGCGAGTTAGACGGTAAACAAAAAGTACGTGTATTATTAGCACAAGCACTTTTTGGAAATCCAGATGTGTTGATTATGGATGAGCCTACGAACGACTTAGATTTTGAAACTATTTCTTGGTTGGAAAATTTCTTAGCAAATTATGATAACTGTGTCATTGTAGTTTCGCACGACAGACACTTCTTGGATGCAGTTTGTACACATATTTCAGACATTGATTTTGCCAAAATCAATCACTACAGTGGAAACTATACATTTTGGTACGAAAGTAGTCAGTTAGCGGCTCGACAGCGTGCGCAACAAAACAAAAAAGCAGAAGAAAAAGCAAAAGAATTGCAAGAGTTTATTATGCGATTTAGTGCAAACGTGGCAAAATCAAAACAAGCGACATCACGTAAAAAAATGTTGGAACGCTTAAAAGTGGAAGACATCAAACCGTCGAGTCGTCGTTATCCTGCTATTATTTTTGAAAGAGACCGCGAAGCTGGTGACCAAATTTTAAACATTGAAGGCTTAAAAGCGTCTGCCGATGGCGAAGTGTTGTTTCAAAATGTAGATATCAACTTGGCAAAAGGCGATAAAGTAGCGGTTATTTCTAAAAACTCACGTGCTACTTCGGCTTTTTATGAAATCATTAATGGTAAAATGGACGCTGAAGCGGGAACCTATCAATGGGGAATTACCACTTCACAATCATATTTACCTGTAGATAACTCTGAATATTTTGACAACGATTTAACGTTGGTAGATTGGTTACGTCAATGGGCAACTACAGAAGAAGAACGAGAAGAAGTATACGTTCGTGGATTCTTAGGAAAAATGATTTTCAGTGGAGAAGAAGCCTTAAAAACAGCAAGAGTGCTCTCTGGAGGAGAAAAAGTACGTTGTATGTTATCGCGCATGATGATGATGAGAGCCAATGTATTAATGCTAGATGAACCTACTAACCACTTAGACCTGGAAAGCATTACGGCGTTCAACAATTCCTTGAAAAATTTCAAAGGAACTGTGTTATTTACTACGCACGATCATGAGTTTGCACAAACCGTTGCCAACAGAATCATCGAATTGACACCAAACGGTGTTATTGACAGATACTTAACGTTCGACGATTATATGAGCGACAAAAAAATCAAAGAGCAACGCGAAAAAATGTATGCAGTAGAAGCATAGTTTTTCAACAATAATCCATAAAAAATCGCCTGTTTTACAATTTAAAACAGGCGATTTCTTTTTTCAGTTTACTTTACAAGCAAATACAAGCGCTTCCTTCTGTATAGTCGCACCAATACGTATCTGGCGGTGGCGGACATTGTAATGTACAATACGCCGTGCATAAATTAGAAGTTCGCGTTCCTCCTGTTAATTCGTTGGAAGTAAAACTCGAAATTGTCTTTTTTGACAACTTCAACGATGTTGTTTTTCTTTTTTTCATAATTAAAAATTTTTTGTTACTACTTTAAAATTAGAGAGTTACAATAATTTTTAAAAGAAAAATTACTCTTGATTTATAAATTACGAGTAATTCAAAAAAAGAAATTAGAAATAAAAATCTATAGAAATTCTAGCTTATAACAATGATAAGCTTTGTGAAAAGATGTGCAATCTACATGTAGTGATTATGGGAGTCTGCAAATTCCGTTATAGCAAACATACGGAAAATCACACGGTCTTCTGTGACTACAAAAACGCGGTGCTCCACCAACAATATTGCGTTGTCCTTTTTTATTAATAAAACTAAATCCGTCGAGATTTGAAATTTTATCTAACATACCCTACTTTTTTTTCATGAGATTTTAAATGTACAAAAAAATATGTAATAAAAGTAAGTTTTTTCGATGTTGAGGTTTGGAACTTGAATTTGAACTCGAACTTGAACTTGAACTTGAACTCGAACTTGAATTTGAAACATTATACGTCCGTTCGAGTGGCGAACGCAAGTTCGTTGTATCGAGAACAGCTTTGATTTTCTAAAGTTTATAGATTTATGTGTTTAGCTGCAAACAATTCAACATCCAACATTTAAAATTCTTAGTTTCAAAGCATTAAAAAACGCTTCCTACCAACGTAAAAAGCGTTTCCATATTTTATAAACAAGATTATCAAATCAAACAATTGTTACATTAAAAAATTGATACATTGTTACACTGAGCTTATCGAAGCTCCGCGCCCAATTGTTTCTCAAAACTTTGCTGTAATTTGTTCATGATTTTGTCAATCTGCTTGTCTGTCAGTGTTTTGTGTTCATCTTGCAGTGTGAAGCTTACGGCGTAACTTTTCTTGCCTTTTGGTAAATTATCACCTTGATACACATCAAACAAGTTCACTTCTTTTAGCAAATTTCGCTCGCTTTGTTGCGCAATATTATGAATTTCGGCAAAGGTTGTGTTTTCATCAATCAACAAGGCAAAATCTCTACGAACCTTTGGGAATTTTGGAATATCTTGAAATTTAATTTTTCTGTTTTTCACGACTTGCAACACGTTATCCCAATTAAAATCAGCAAAAATCACTTGTTGTTTAATGTCGAACGACTTGGCAATTTTACGCTTCACAATTCCAAACTCTACCAACTTTATTTTGCCTAAACTCAAGGTAATTCCTTCTGAAAACAACTCGTTTTTAATTGGCGAAACTTTCGTCGAATTGATGCCTAAGCGTGTCAAAATCGCGTTTACAATTCCTTTTGCATAAAAGAAATCCGTGGCAACAGGCTTGCTTTGCATCCAGGTTTCAGAAGTTGTGTTTCCAGTAATAAATATCGATAAATGCTTGAACTCTTCACGATTTCCTTCACTAAATTCATGATAGGTTTTCCCGAATTCGAACAACTTTAAGTCACTATTTTTTCGGTTGATGTTGTGTGAAATCGCTTCCAATCCAGAAAATAATAACGATTGACGCATCACAGACAAATCGCCACTAAGTGGATTTAACATTGTGATATTGTGTTCAGCTTTTAATTGCTCCGAAAGTTCAACATACGAAGCATTTGTCAACGAATTGGACATGATTTCATAAAAACCTTGCGAAACCAATTGCGTTGCGATTACATCTTGCAATTTGTAATCTTCAAAACGCGAGGTGTTTGAAATGGATGTATGCCACTTTTCATCAAATTGAATATTGTTGTAACCGTACACACGTAAAATTTCTTCAATTACATCCGCTTCACGCTGTACATCCACTCTGTAGGCAGGAATCGTTAAACCTAATCCGCCATCGGTTACCGAATTGATTTTAATTTCTAAAGACGATAAAATATTTTTAATCGTTTCTCGCGGCAATTCTTCACCAATCAATTTGGAAATATTGTCAAACGAAACACGCACTTGAAAGTCTTCAATTTTTGTCGGATAACTGTCAGAAACATCACTCGTAATTTCGCCACCAGCCAATTCTTGAATCAATAATGCAGCCCTTTTCAACGCGTATTCAGTACTATTTGGATCAATACCACGCTCAAAACGGAACGAAGCATCTGTGTTCAATCCGTGACGTTTTGCCGTTTTTCGAACAGAAACAGGATTAAAATAGGCACTTTCTAAGAAAATATTGGTCGTATGTTCAGTTACGCCCGATTTTAATCCGCCAAAAACACCTGCAATACACAATGGTTTTTCCGCATCACAAATCATCAAATCGTCTTCGTGCAATTCGCGTTCAACTTCGTCTAGCGTAATGAATTTTGTGCCTGCTTTTAAGGTTTTCACAACAATTTTATTCCCAGAAATAAAATTCGCATCAAAGGCATGCAACGGTTGTCCTAGTTCGTGCAATACATAATTCGTCACATCAACCACATTATTTTTTGGCGTCAAACCAATTGCCTTTAAACGATGTTGCAACCATTCAGGTGATGCTTTTACTTGCACTCCAGAAATCGTCACACCACAATAGCGAGGCGCTAAGTTTTTATCTTCAACATCCACATCAATTTTTAGTGTACGATTGTCTACTCTAAAACTGCTGGTAGATGGTGTAATGAGCTCTATATTGATGTCTTTTTGAAGCAATCCTGCTTTTAAATCGCGCGCCACTCCGTAATGACTCATCGCGTCAGCTCTGTTGGGCGTTAATCCAATTTCAAAAACGGTATCATTTTCAATGTTAAATACTTCGTTTGCAGGCGTTCCAGGTTTTAAATCGTCATCCAACACCATAATTCCGTCATGACTTTCGCCCAAACCAAGTTCGTCTTCGGCGCAAATCATTCCGTTAGACACTTCGCCACGAATTTTCCCTTTCTTGATTTTAAATCCGTTGCCATCTGCATCATATAACGTCGCTCCAGCAGTCGCTACAGGTACTTTTTGACCAGCTGCCACATTCGGTGCACCACAGACGATTTGTACAGGTTCTCCATTGCCTAAATCAACCGTAGTCACTTTTAAACGATCGGCATTTGGATGTTGTACGCAGGTTAATACATGTCCGACAACGATACCTTCCAATCCACCTTTTACAGATTCATATTTTTCGATGCCTTCTACCTCTAAACCTAAGTCTGTTAAGAGTTCGCCCGTTTTTTCAGCATCCCAGTCAAGTTGGATAAATTGCTTTACCCAATTGTATGATATTTTCATTAGTATTCGTATTGATAGTCCGCAAAGATAAGATAATACGCAGAGTTGGCAAATATTTATTCCCTTGAAAAAGGGAATCTCTATGGAGTAAATTTTTGTTAGATTTTTAGACTTTTTTCACGCTTACGCGCGAACTTTATTTAGACCGTTTTACTTTTGGACTTATTGAAATTTTAATTGTGTTGAATTTTTCATTCCTGAATGTCACATCGAGTGCAGTCGAGATGAATTCAGTAAATAAACCTACAAAAACTATAGAGTTTTGTGAATTATTGTAATTTGTAACCAATAATTCGAACCAAATCACCTAAGCATTACTTTTCAACATAAAAAACCGTTACAATATTTATAGACAAAAAAGGAAAAGTCCGACGCATTCATACAGGTTTTAACGGTCCTGCTACGGGAAGTAAATACGTAGCTTTCAAAAATGACTTTGAAAACTTCGTTTCAACGCTACAAAAGAATAATTAGTTACGGTTTAATATATTGATTAGTAGGGTGTAAACGTAAAATTACGTTCTAAATGAAAAGCCAACAATTAGTTCATATGAAATTAGCAAAAACTAAAGTATTTTTATAGGGTAGAAAATTAAACCCAACCAAAATACATATTATGAAAAAACTATTACTTTGGCTTTTTTTAGTTGTAAGCTTCACTTCGTATGCGCAAATTCCAGCGTATTACAACGATGTAAACCTCTCGCAATCGGGAACAAACTTAAAAGATGAACTTGCGACTAAAATTATTTCCACACACACCACATTCTTATCATACACACCAGGCGTATGGAATGCGTTGCAACAATCAGATTTAGATCTTACAAATAGTTCAAATGTGCTGTTAATTTACGGTCACAACGATACGGACGGAAGTGTGGTAAATGACAGAACACGTGATAAATTTCAAAACGGCGGAAGCGTAGGCGACTGGAATCGAGAGCATGTATTTGCAAAGTCACTAGCAAATCCCGATTTGGGAACTTCAGGTCCAGGCGCAGATGCACACAATCTACGTGCGTGTGATTTTCAACAAAATTCCACTCGTAATAATCGTAAATTCGGTGTAGGAACAGGAATTGCAGCCTATATAAATCCTACAGGCGATTGGTATCCTGGTGACGAATGGAAAGGAGATGTAGCGCGTATCATTATGTTTATGTATTTGCGGTATGGCAATCAATGTTTGCCTGCAAATGTAGGTACAGGGACACCTTTAAGTGTTGACAATAATATGATTGACTTGTTTTTGCAATGGAACGTAGACGATCCTGTTTCTGCTTTTGAAGAAAATCGCAATGAAGTATTGGCAGGAATTCAAGGAAATCGCAATCCTTTTATTGACAATCCAGCGTTTGCTACGCAAATTTGGGGCGGTCCGCAAGCAGAAGATAAATTCAATGTAGGCAACGATACGGAAGCACCAACAGTTCCTCAAAATTTGACAGCTTCTAACATAACAACTACAGCTGCAACATTAAGCTGGACGGCTTCGACAGATAATGTTTCGGTAGCATCCTATGAAGTATTTCGAAATGGAGTATTTATCGGAAATACGCCAAACACAACATATAATGCAACTGGACTAGCAGCAAGTACTTTGTACACCTTTACTGTACGAGCAAAAGATGCTGCGGGAAATACGTCAAACAGTAGTGCTGGCGTCACCATTACTACTAACGTAGCTGGTGTAACTACAGAATTATTCTTTTCTGAATATGTAGAAGGTTCTTCGTTTAACAAAGCATTGGAAGTAGCGAATTTTACAGGAAGTTCCGTAAATCTTTCAAGTTATAGCATCAAAAAACAAACCAACGGCGCGGGAAGTTGGTCTGCAGGATATCCACTAAGCGGAACCTTAACCAACGAAAATGTATTTGTATTGGCACACAGCTCGGCAGATGCTGCGGTGATTGCACAAGCAGATGCAACAACTACAAATTCTTCCATCACTTTCAACGGAAACGATGCAGTAGGATTGTTTAAAAATGATGTTTTAATTGATATTATTGGCGTATTTGGTTCAAGCGCTACATTTGGACAAGATGTGACTTTGCGTAGAAAAGCAGAAATTACCAATCCAAATACTACCTACACAACTTCCGAATGGGACAGTTATGCAAGCAATACGTTTTCTGATTTAGGAACACACACTGTAAATGGCGGCACAACTCCTGATACGGAAGCACCAACCATACCAACCAATATCATCGCGTCCAATATTGGCGAAACTACAGCCACACTAAATTGGACAGCTTCAACAGATAATGTCGGCGTTTCGGCGTATGATGTGTATCAAGATGGAACTTTGATTGGAAGTACAGCATTTACCAATTACAATGTTTCTGGACTCACCATATTCAACACTTATACGTTTACAGTTCGTGCCAAAGATGCTGCAGGAAATACATCTGCCACAAGTGCTGGAACCAATGTGACTACGGTGGATACAACAGCGCCAACCGTTCCAACAAATGTAATAGCATCCAATGAAACGCAAACTACTATTGACTTATCATGGACAGCTTCTACAGACAATGTAGGCGTAACAAGCTATGAAATTTACAGTTCAGGAGCTTTGGTAACAGCTACAACTTCTACGTCCTATCAAGTGACGGGACTTTCTCCTAACACAGCATATTCATTTACCGTAAGTGCGGTAGATGCAGCAGGAAACACGTCTGCAACAAGTACTGCGGCAACGACAAGTACAACGTTTGATCCTGTAACGGGTGAAGCGGATTTATTCTTCTCAGAATATATTGAAGGTTCGTCATTTAACAAAGCGTTGGAAATTGCGAATTTCACAGGAGCTCCAGTCGATTTATCAATCTATTCTATAAAAAAGCAAACCAATGGCGCGGGCGATTGGGCTTCTCCGTATAACTTATCAGGAGTGTTGGCAAATGGCGATGTTTTTGTCATTGCGAACAGTTCAGCGAATGCATCCATACTAAATCAGGCAGATGTGAGTACTGGAAGCGGCATTGTAACCTTTAACGGTAATGATCCTATCGGATTGTTTAAAAATGATGTACTCATTGATGTCATTGGTACGTTTAATGGCGGAAGTGCTAATTTCGCAATAGATGTCACTTTACGTAGAATTGCAAGTGTTACGAGTCCAAATACAAATTACACAGAACCAGAGTGGGATGTGTTTGCAACGGATACCAGCTCAAATTTAGGAGCACATGCTGTTGATGGTGGCGGAAATACAGGCGGAACTGGCGGAAGTACGACCGTACTGCATGAAGGCTTCTTTGAAACGGGACTTGACGGTTGGGTTGATGGCGGTGGCGATTGCGCGCGTTACACAGGAAGTCTATCGTATGAAGGCAGTTATTCAATTCGCTTGCGAGACGATTCAGGAACAGCTTCTTCCATGACCTTAAATGATATTGATGTTTCTCCGTATGATGAGGTTGAAATTGATTTCTATTTTTACGCAAATAGCATGGAAACTGGCGAAGATTTCTGGGTACGTTACCACGATGGGACTAATTGGCAAACCGTACGTACATACGCAAGCGGAACTGATTTTGAAAATGGAAGTTTCTACAATGCCAAAGTCACGCTCAATAGCACGAATTACAGCTTTGTAAACAATGCAAAGTTCAGATTTCAATGTGATGCTTCTGCCAATGCCGATCAAATTTATATCGATCAAGTGACGATTACGGGAATTGTGAACGCTTCCGCGAGAATGATTACGCAGTCAAGCAAAGTCACAACAAGAGAACTTTCTGCAGTAGCGACCACAGACGAATTGGAAATGGAAGAAGACTTTACCATGTATCCAAACCCTACGTCCAATCAACTAGAAATCCGAATCTATGCAGATGCTTCCGCTAAGTATCAAATTCATTCCTTAGTTGGGCAAATCGTAAAAGAAGGAACGCTAAACACTAAAATCATTGATGTAAGCACGCTAAAAGCGGGAATGTACATTTTACAAATAAATGATGGCGATGAAATTTTGACAAAGCAATTTGTGAAGGAATAAGTCTTTAAAATTTATCAAAACAACAAAAGCTGTTTGAGAAAGTACTTCTCAAACAGCTTTGTCATTTAGAATTGTTACATTTATGGCATGAGAATATTTTGTTTTTTAATCGTAATTTTATCCACTATGACGCTACAAGCACAAGACTTTCAAAATCATGCGTGGAAACACCGAGTTATAATTGTAAAAGGAAATGATGCAGAAAGAAGTGCTTTTTTAGTACAATTTCACCCAACAAAGCAAGAAGAACTCAAAGAGCGGAAAATAGTTATCTATTCCGTAGGAAGAACAACAACACTCATCAATCATGCAGACGGTCAAAATCCTATCATGTATCCTGATGTGGAACTGCCTCAAAAATACCAAGACATGTTGCAAAAGGACGAAACTTTTGAAATCTTACTCATCGGTTTGGATGGCAGTGTTAAAATGCGAAAAACAAGTTCCTTTACACCACAAGAATTATACGACAAAATAGATTCCATGCCGATGCGTAGAAGTGAGCTCAGGAAGAATTAGTTGTCGGTTTTCAGTTTTCAGTAGTCAGTTATTTTTATTTTAATTCAACAATCTAAAATCGTCAATCTAAAATCGTCAATCTGAAATCGTCAATCTGAAATCGTCAATCTAAAATCGTCAATCTAAAATCGTCAATCTAAAATCGTTAATCTGAAATCGTTAATCTGAAATCGTTAATCTAAAATCGTTAATCTAAAATCGTCAATCTAAAATCGTCAATCTAAAATCGTCAATCTAAAATCGTCAATCTAAAATCGTCAATCTAAAATCGTCAATCTACAATCGTTAATCTTTTGTTTTCAGTTATGAGTTTGATTTTACTATTTAAGCGTTCAACAAAAAACAAAAAACAAATAACGAACAGCCAGCAACCAACTCAATAACTCTTCAATGTAATTCCAAAAGTCAAAAACTGATCTTCCTGTTTTTGGTCAGCAATAACGACACTTTCAAACGTGTGTAAATAATTCACTTTAAAATTCATAAACTTCCAAATTGGCAGCTCTATTCCCACATCGGCTTGCCAGCGAAAATTATTATTATAGCGAATAGAAGGTTGAAAAAAGCTTTCGTGACTCAAAATGACTTTATCCTTAAACAGATGATACTTTCCATTTATCCAGATAGTACCGCGTAATGTATTAATCGTGCCGCTTCCGTCAAATTCATCTTTGTTAAAATCGGTCATGGAAAAACGTGTGTATTCATATTCGCTTGTCAGGGAAACTTTGAGCCAACGTTTCTTATTTGTCAAAATTTGGTACGTAACACCGCCGCCCACCAAATAGCGCAAATCAATTTCTCTACGAAAATTTGTACTGATAAAGGCTAAAGCTTGCGAATAAAATCGCTTTTTGGGATTTAGGTATAAAAAATTCAGACTCAAAATATCTTCGTCTGCTTTTTCTTTGCCAAATTCTTGATACACGTATGAGTTTTTCGTTTTAAAAACCCAATCGTTAAAAGGAGTAAAGGCAACTTCCGATTTTGCTCTAAAAATAAACGTGTCTACATTGCCACCTTGCCAAAAGCCTGTTAATGACAAATCGGCTTTTATTTTTAAAGAATCACTTTCATTAATCTGTGCTGTCAAAAATATGGGGAACAGCCACAGGCAATACCAAATCTTTTTCATCTCAAATTCCTTTTTCAAAAACGCCGTAAGATACTAAACATTTTTTAGAACGATTTCTTTCCTACAAATGTTAATTAACATTCCTAATGATAAGATTAACAAAGCTATAACAAGTCAACTAAGTTTGAAGTTCTAATTTGCTGTACACCAAATTAACACAATCAAAAAATTATGAAATTAAAAATTACACCATTAGCAAACATAGCTTTTGTTCTTTGCTTGCTTTTAACCACAACAACCTTTGCGCAACTCAACACACCACGCGGCAGTCAAAAAGCTACCGTATCGCAAACCGTTGGAATTTCTGAAATTTCTGTCACCTATTCCAGACCTAAAGTACGAGAACGGGAACTATGGGGAAAACTAGTTCCGTACGGAATGAACAATCTCGGATTTGGAACTGCAACAGCATCTCCTTGGCGTGCTGGTGCCAATGAAAATACAGTCATTACGCTTTCGCATGATGCAAAAATAGGAGGAAAGCCTATCAAAGCAGGAACTTACGGATTGCACATGATTGTAAACGAAAATGACAAAGCAACAGTCATCTTTTCAAGCAATAGTACTTCTTGGGGAAGCTATTTTTATGATCCATCTGAAGATGTATTGCGCGTTGATGTTATTACAACCGACATTCCGCACGAAGAATTATTAACATTCGATTTTATTCAGGTCACACCCAACTCTGCAACATTGGCATTACAATGGGGCACCAAAGAAATTCCGTTCGACATCAGTTTTGATGTTACCGAAATTGTATTGGCAGATATTCGTGATAAAATGCGCGATCAGCCAGGATTCAATCGTCAAACTTGGGAACAAGCCGCTTCGTATGCGCTCAACAATGGAGGCGATTTAGACGAAGCGTTGACTTGGATTAACAATGCAATTGCAGGACAATTTTACAGTCAACAAACATTTGCCAATACACAAATCAAAGCGGCCATCTTGATGAAACAAAACAAAAAACAAGAAGCCATTGCCGCAATGGATGAAGTAATGCCTATTGCAACGGCATTGGAAATTCACGGATACGGTCGTCAATTAATTTCGTTGGGAATGAAAGACAAAGCTTTAGAAGTTTTTGAATACAATGCCAAAAAACACAAGGATACTTGGCCAGTACATTACGGAATGGCAAGAGGATATTCAGCGAAAGGCGACTATAAAAAAGCCATAAAACACCTAGAAAAAGCCTTGAAAAATGCACCAAATGCACAAAGTAAAGCCAATGTACAAGCAAACTTAGATAAACTCAAAAAAGGAGAAGATATCAATTAAAAACATAAAAATTGCGACATGAATGAGAAACCATCGCCGTCATTCATCACCTAGAAAAAAGCATCTATCGTTTTGGTAGGTGCTTTTTTTTTAGTTGCTGGTTGCTGGTTGCTGGTTGTTGGTTGTTGGTTGTTGGTTGTCAGTTGGTCGCTTTGCTCCGTTGTGAGTTTTCGGTTGTCAGTTAGTTTCAATTATACATTCAACATTCAACATTCAACATCCAAAATTCAACATTCATTATTCGTTATTCGTTTTCGGTTATTTTCTAATTCTAAAATCTAAAATCGTAAATCTACAATCGTTAATCTTTTGTTGTCAGTTGGTCGCTTTGCTCCGTTGTGGGTTTTCGGTTGTCAGTTAGTTTCAATTCAACATTTAGCATTCAACATCCAACATCCAACATTCAACATTCAACATTCAACATCCAACATTCATTAATCTAAAGCAAAAAAATACCAAGAGCGCCAGCGAGTCTAAAAATCTAGCAGCAAAGCAGTCTAGATTCTAAAAGCGTTCACGCTGAGCTTGTCGAAGTGAAGCGGTCTAAGAGCGTAGCGCATCTAAAACATCATACATGCTGATCCATCAAAATCACATTTCCATCAGGATCGGTAATCACTAAGCTTGTCGGTCCTGTAGTGG
This sequence comes from Kordia periserrulae, assembly GCF_003054265.1. GTDB lineage: Bacteria > Bacteroidota > Bacteroidia > Flavobacteriales > Flavobacteriaceae > Kordia > Kordia periserrulae. Next base: position 509,629 of record NZ_QBKT01000002.1, read on the forward strand.
ATTCATCCGCTTCACGGGCAAACTCAAAATTTTTGCTTTTCAATTCCTTTTGAATCTCTCGGATATCTGTAAACGATTCCAACGGTTGCGCATCCTGATTCCACCCTGGATTGAATGTGAGCAAATTCCCTTCAAACATGCCTTGAAACAAACCAATCACAATATGATCATTTTTCATAATTAACCAATTCTGATTGATATCGCCGTGAAACTCTGAAAATCCTAAATCTTCATAAAAAGCTTTGGAAGCGTGAATGTCTTTTACGGAAAGACTCACCGAAAATGCACCTAATTTCATAATTGTTGTTTTTTTGTTATCTGTTATCTTTTGGTTATCAGTTTTCAATTGTCGGTTTTCAGTTTTCAGTTATTTTCTAATTCTAAAATCTACAATCGTTAATCTACAATCGTCAATCTACAATCGTCAATCTTTTTTTGTCAGTTTTCTGTTGGTTTCAATACAACATTCAATATTCAGCCTCCAACATTCAACGTTCAGCATCCAACATCCAACATTCAACATTCAACATCCAACATCCAACATTCAACATTCAACATTCAGCCTCCAACATCCAACATCCAACATCCAACATTCAACATCCAACATTTAAAATTAAAAAACCAGATGCTAAAAGCAAAGCAGTCTAAAAGATTCCTGCCTAGGCGGGAACAAGTCTAAAAGCGAAGCATTCTAACATCTAAGATATATAATTCCAAATATTCTTGTGTTTTACCAATTGCGCGTAGGTATACCGAACGGCTTTATGCTCTGGCAACGCCAAATTCGGATCAGACTTCAACACTTTTTGGGCGTAATAACGCGCTGTTTTTAAAATATCATTGTCTTTGACGATGTCTGCAATTTTTAAGTTCAACACACCACTTTGTTGTGTGCCCATAATGTTTCCAGGACCACGAAGTTTTAAATCCACTTCCGCAATTTCGAATCCGTCGCTGGTTCGTACCATCGTTTCTAGGCGAGTTTTTCCGTCAGCACTTAATTTGTGACTCGTCATGAGAATACAAAAACTCTGCTCCGCACCACGACCTACACGACCGCGCAACTGATGCAATTGCGACAAACCAAAACGTTCGGCACTTTCTATAATCATTACAGAAGCATTCGGTACATTCACACCAACTTCAATCACAGTCGTTGCCACCATAATTTGCGTTTCGCCTCTAATAAAACGATTCATTTCAAAATCTTTGTCCGCAGGTTTCATCTTTCCATGCACAATTGAAATTTGATAGTTGGGCATCGGAAATTCGCGCGCAATGCTTTCGTAACCGTCCATTAAATCTTTATAATCCAACTGTTCCGATTCTTGAATCAACGGATACACAATATAAATCTGTCTTCCTTTCGCAATCTCATCCCGAATAAATTTAAAAACTTTCAAACGATTGCTATCATATCGATGCACCGTTTTAATGGTTTTTCTGCCAGGCGGCAATTCATCAATCACAGACACATCCAAATCGCCATACAAACTCATCGCTAAGGTTCGCGGAATGGGCGTTGCGGTCATGACTAAAATATGTGGTGGCACGGTATTTTTTCGCCATAATTTGGCACGTTGGGCAACTCCAAACCGATGTTGCTCGTCAATAATTGCCAATCCGAGATTTTGAAACTGTACTTTATCTTCCAAAAGCGCGTGTGTTCCAATCAAAATGTGTAGCGAACCATCTTCCAACATTTCATGAATCACGCGTCGTTCTTTGGTTTTGGTAGAACCTGTGAGTAGCTTTACGTTCAATCCCAACGGTTCCACCAATTCCATAATGCCGTTGTAATGCTGAATTGCCAATATTTCCGTCGGCGCCATGATGCAGGCTTGAAAATCGTTGTCTATCGCGAGAAGCATAGACATCAGTGCGACAATCGTTTTTCCTGAACCGACATCGCCTTGCAACAAGCGATTCATTTGTGCGTTGCTGCCCAAATCGTTCCGTATTTCTTTGATTACGCGTTTTTGTGCGTTGGTGAGTTCAAAAGGCAAGTGATTTTTATAGAACTCATTAAACTTTTCGCCCACTTGGTCAAACGGAAACCCTTTTATCTTGCTTTTATGGATGAGGTTTTTCATGATGAGTTGCACTTGTATGTAAAACAACTCTTCAAACTTTAGTCGGTATTGCGCTTTGGCAAGCAATTCTTGATTTTTTGGGAAGTGAATATTAAATAAAGCTTCACTCTTCGAAATCAATTTGAGTTCTTCCAAAATCGTTGGCGGCAAAGTTTCATAAAACTGCGTGCGCGCTTCTATAAACAGTTGTTGCATCAACTTATTGATGACTCTGTTGGTGATGCCTTTGTTGTTTAATTTTTCTGTGGAAGGATACACAGGTTGCATGGCAGTTCGCAAACTTGCTTCATGGTCTTTCAACAATTCCATTTCAGGATGCGGCATCGAGAACAATCCGTTGAACCAATTCGTTTTGCCGAAAATGACGTACGGCGTATTCAGCTTCAAGCTGTCTTTAATCCATTTATGACCGCGAAACCATACCAACTCCATTTCGCCTGTACCGTCCGTAAACGTAGCAACCAAGCGTTTGCCTCGTTGTTGCTGTACCATTTTTAGATGGACGACCTTTCCGACGACTTGCACTTCCGAAGAGTTTCGTTGCAGTTCGTTGATTTTAAAATAGCGTGTTTTGTCAATATACCGATTCGGAAACAGATTGATAAAGTCTTGATACGTATGAATTCCCAACTCCTTACGTAGCAAATCCGCACGATTCGGACCGACGCCTTTTAGGTAATCTATGGGAGTTTGTAGGATGTTTGAATTCATTAACTCAAAAGTAAAACTTTTGATTGAAAGTTTAATAATGGTTAGTATTTAGTTTTCAGTTGTCGGTTGGTCGCTTCGCTCTTAGCTTTTGGCTCTTGGCTCTTGGCTCTTTTTTCAGTTGTCTTTTTTCAGTTTTCAGTCTTTTTAATTCAAAAATCAAAAATCGTCAATCTACAATCGTTAATCTTTTGTTGTCAGTTAGTCGCTTTGCTCCGTTATCGGTTTTCTATTAGTTTCAATTCAACATCCAACACCCAACATCCAACATCTAAAACCCAACCCCCAACCCCCAACATTGTAATTATAACCACTTACTTTTTAAACAAACCAGCTACAAAAAGAACCACAACAGCTCCAACGGCTCCTTGTAAAATATCTCTCAGCATGTGGTGCATTCCTGAAAACCAATTAATATTGAATTCTTTAAATAACCATCCCGCGACTACGCCGCCAATGATTCCAAGAATAATATTTAAAAGCAGACCAAATCCGCCGCCTCGCATCAGGCTTCCTGCCAACCATCCAGCCAAAGCGCCAACTAATAAAGCATATAATAAACTCATAATATAGGTGTATTTTAGTGTTTTTTTAAAGGTATAGAAATATTTAAAGTAAAGCAACGTTATTGGAAATTCTTAAACTTATGAGTACTTCTTTTTGTAAGATTTTATAACTATATTAGAATCTCTTTAAAAACTTTCACCTAATGATGTCTGACTTAGAAAAAAAGATTGCATTGTATACACAAAATATAGAGAATGGCATTGATGTGATTAATAGTTACTTTCAAAGAGGAAATGTTTACCAAGATTTAAAAAACTATGAATTAGCATTAAAAGATTACACTAAGGCTATTGAGTTAGATAAAAATTATTCGCATGCATATTATAATAGAGGAATTGTTTACAGAAAGTTAAAAAAGTACGAATTAGCTTTAAGAGATTGCACAAAGGCTATTGAGTTTGATAAAAATGATTCGGGGGCATATAACAACAGAGGAAATGTTTACCATGAGTTAAAAAACTATGACTTAGCATTAGAAGATTTTACAAAAGCTATTGAGTTAGATAAAAATTATTCGCATGCATATTATAATAGAGGAATTGTTTACCAAGGTTTAAAAAAATATGAATTGGCCTTAAATGATTATACTAAGGCTATTGAGTTAGATAAAAATTATTTAACTGCATATAACAACAGAGGAATTATTTACCGAGAGTTAAAAAAGTATGAATTAGCTTTAGATAATTATACTAAGGCTATTGAGTTAGATAAAAATTATTTAACTGCATATAACAACAGAGGAAATGTTTACCATGAGTTAAAAAAGTATGAATTAGCTTTAGATAATTATACTAAGGCAATTGAGTTGGATAAAAATGATTCGGATGCATATAACAACAGAGGAATTATTTACCGAGAGTTAAAAAATTATGAATTAGCATTGAGAGATTATACTAAGACAATTGAGTTAGATAAAAATGATTCGGAAGCATATTTTAATAGAGGAGTTGTTTACAAAGAGTTAAAAAAATATGAATTAGCTTTAAGAGATTATACTAAGGCTATTGAGTTAGATAAAAATTATTTAAAAGCATATATTAATAGAGGGAATGTTTACAGCAAATTAAAAAACTATGAATCAGCGCTAATAGATTACACAGAAGCTATTGAGTTGGATAAAAATTATACTGATGCATATAATAACAGAGGAAGTGTTTATTATGATTTAAAAAATTATGAATTAGCTTTAAAAGACTATCTACAAGTTATTGAGTTGAATAAAGAGTATTCAACAGTATATCTTAATCTTTTCTTATTATATGATGATATTGGAGATTTTGTAAAAATGAAGTTTTATGGTCATCTGTATTTGTATTACTCGTTTAAAGAAAGAGAAATTGAATTAAGAAGTACGGTTTTAAATCTATGGCAAGACAATATTTATAATTATAAATTCCTTTTGGAAAACTTTGCCATTGATTTTGACAGCTTTTTGTTTGTCAATTATAAAAGCAAACTTCAACATATTCAACCCATAGAAGATTACTATAACTTTTTATGCATATCAAATCTAGATCAACGTACTAAAGAAAGTCAACGCGCTATTTTAAATTATTATTTAGGAAGTCCTGTAGCAGCCTATATTCAGTATGATGAGGTTTTAGATGAAGATTATTACCCGTTGACCGCACAGGAGCTATATTATTATTCATTAATGGCGGATATTTTAAAGCTGGATGCAGAAGAAATCTTAAATGCTGCTATTGAGGAACTAGCAGAAAAAGAAGATAAATCGGCAAAAGACCTTTACTACTTAGGTCAGCTATACTTATTGAATTCTAATGAAGTAGAAGCAAACGAATGTTTCAAAAACTCACAAGAGTTTGTCCCTTCTTTTATATTGTTTATGAGTTTTGAAAAAGATAAAGCAACACAAAAACAACTTCTAGAAAAACTACTAAAACTCAATCAAGATGTTTTGATTTCATACTTTACAGGATATCCGAGAACAACTATTGAAACAGAAAATAGTTTTGAAACACAATTTGAACACTATTTTTTTACGACTGAATTGTTTGCTGCTGTTTCAAAAATCAAAGAAAGGTATCAACTGCCAGAGTACTTACAAGGATATAACCATCTTAAAATATGGGAGACTTTTTATCTTCCAGATAGTGAACAAGCTATCATTGACAAAGCCTTTCAAAATCATAAGATTCAAGAATTGGTTGATACCATTACCCAAGATTTAGAGATAAAATTAGTGTCCATTGATGTTACTGAGAAGACAAATTATTTAGAAAAAATAAAACATAGTTTACGGGAAGATCAAGATTTGGATATCAGAGAAGCGTTTGACTCACTTTTAAAGACGCTAAAAGAAAACGGAAATCTAGAAAATCATCTTGGACAAATGATTGAAAAGTTTCAACTAGAAAAAATACAATTGTATCTTTATTTTATCTCCTATTTTTATTTACAGGGAAATCTTGATAGTTACCAAGCTTTTTCACTATTTAGTTACTTACTCGAAACTGTAAGTTTAAAAAAATCAAAAGCGATAAAAGAGTCTCTAGAATTATTAATACCATCAGATTTTAGTGAATTATTTATAACTACTATAGGATTAAGTAGGCATTTGTATAAGTTGGTTCATCTACATAAAGCATACAATGTACTTTTCGAAGATTACAGTGCGTATCAACTACAAAAGGAATCACATTACATGACGTTCAAAAAGAATATAAATACTTATATATCAATTAATAAAGAAACTTTATCAGAGGAAATGTTTAATAAAAAGTTTCAATGTTTTCCTGCAATTATTGAGCATAATTTGAAAAATATATAATATTTCACCTAATGTATGTACTTCCCTAATCCCTAATCCCTAATCCCTAATCCCTAATCCCTAATCCCTAATCCCTAATCCCTAATCCCTAATCCCTAATCCCTAATCCCTAATTCCCAACACCCAACACCCAACACATAAGTAATCAAGCACACAAAAAAACCGATACAGCAAACACACTTTAGTCTGTAATAGTATTTTTGCACTGTTATCATACGTAAATTAAAAACCCAACTCACTTCATGAAAGCAGCGGAACTCTTTATAAAAGCATTAGAAAATGAAGGTGTAGAATATATTTTTGGACTTCCAGGCGAAGAAAACCTCGATGTATTAGACGCCATTCGAACATCAGATAAAATTAAATTCATCCTTACCCGTCACGAACAAGGTGCAGGATTTATGGCAGCCACTTACGGACGACTCACAGGAAAGGCAGGCGTTTGCATGTCTACGCTCGGTCCAGGTGCTACGAATATGGTGACGCCAGCCGCGTATGCACAATTGGGCGCGATGCCGTTGGTGATTATTTCTGGGCAAAAACCAATCAAAAAGAGCAAGCAAGGAAACTTTCAAATCATTGATGTGGTGGAAATGATGCAACCAATCTCCAAATACACCAAGCAAATTACCAATGGCGATCAAGTTGCTGCCTGCGTTCGAGAAGCGTTTCGTTTGGCACAAGAAGAACGTCCTGGAACGGTACATTTGGAATTCCCAGAAGATGTTGCGAGAGAAACGGTGGAAAATCCGCAAATATTTAAAGTAACGGACACCAAAATGTCGCACGCGGAACCTTCAAGCATTGAAAAAGCGGCGCAAATGATTGAACACTCAAAAATGCCGTTGCTATTGATTGGAGCAGGAGCCAACCGAAAACGTACCAGCGAAGCGTTGAACGAATTTGTTGACACCTTAGGCATTCCGTTTTTCAATACCCAAATGGGGAAAGGAATTATTGACGAACGTCATCCCTTGTATTTGGGAACGGCGGCGTTGTCGGATAACGATTTCATTCACGAAGCGATAAAAAATGCCGATTTAATTATCAATGTGGGACATGATACGGTGGAAAAACCACCATTTTTTATGCATCCAGAAGACGAGCGAAAAGTCATTCACGTGAACTTTTTCCCAGCGGAGATTGATGAGGTGTATTTTCCGCAATTAAACGTCATTGGAGATATTGCACACAGCATCAAACAATTGACCAAATCGTTGCAATCCGTAGCAAAATCTTGGAATATCGATTTTTACATGCATGTGAAAGAACATGTAGATTCGCGATTGGCAAAGTATGAAGCAGACGACCGTTTTCCAATCTTGCCACAGCGTTGTGTAAAAGTCATTCGTGATTTGATTCCCGACGACGGAATTGTCACACTTGACAACGGAATTTACAAAATTTGGTTTGCCAGAAACTATCCAGCGTACATTCCCAACGGATTATTGCTCGACAATGCTTTAGCCACGATGAGTGCAGGATTGCCGTCTGCCATGGCGGTAAGTGAGTTGTATCCTGATAAAAAAGTCATTTCTGTAAATGGCGATGGTGGATTTATGATGAATTCCCAAGAACTGGAAACCGCAGTACGCCTAAACCTAAATCTTGTCGTTATTATTTTAAATGACAACGCGTACGGAATGATAAAATGGAAACAAGAAAAAGAAGACATCCCAAAATACGGACTCGATTTTGACAACCCTGATTTTGTAAAATACGCTGAAAGCTTTGGTGCTTCAGGGTATCGACCTGAATCTGTCGCCGATTTTATTTCCGATTTAGAAACAGCATTACAAACCGACGGCGTACATTTGATAGATTTGGCAGTAGACTATTCGCTCAATCATGAAATTTTAAACGTATTACTCAAAGAATATTCAGAAAACTTAAAAAAATAAACTATGGAAACTATACAAAGCATCAACCCAGCCACTGAAGAACCGATAGCATCTTACGAGCGCATCAGTGCTGAGGTTGCTATTGAAAAAGTAAACAACGCTAACGATGTATTTCAATCGTGGAAACAACAATCTTTTGAACATCGTGCAACGTTGATGCACAAACTAGCCGACATTTTAGAAGAGAACACCGAAGAATACGCGCAATTGGCAACCCAAGAAATGGGGAAAATCATAGAACAATCGCGCGGAGAAATCATGAAATGTGCTCGAATTTGTCGTTACTATGCGGATAATGCTGCCGATTTATTAGCAGATTCGCCTGTGGAAACCGAAGCCAGCAAAAGTTACGTAGCATTTCAGCCGTTGGGCGTTTTATTGGCGGTAATGCCTTGGAATTTTCCGTTTTATCAAGTCATCCGTTTTGCCGCTCCAGCCTTAATGGCAGGAAATACTTGTGTCTTAAAACACGCGTCCAATGTACAAGGTTGTGCGTATGCTTTGGAAGAAATGATTGAAAAAGCAGGTTTTCCAAAAGGAATTTTTGCCAACTTAAACATCAATTCGAAAGATGTAGAAAAAGTGATTGAACATCCACATGTAAAAGCAGTGACCTTAACAGGAAGTGAACCTGCAGGACGCTCAGTGGCTTCTATTGCTGGAAAAAACTTAAAGAAAACGGTGATGGAATTGGGCGGAAGTGACGCGTATATCATTTTAGAAGATGCCGATTTGGAAGAAGCTACCGATTTAGCCGTGTTTGGACGATTGCAAAACAATGGTCAAACCTGTATTGCGGCAAAACGCTTTGTGGTGGTTGAGGATATCTATGAGGATTTTCTAGAAAAGTTCACAGAAAAAATGCAATCCAAAAAAATGGGCGAACCTACGGATGAAGATGTTTATTTTGGACCGATGGCACGCGTCGATTTGCGAAACGAACTCCATGAACAAGTAGAAAAAAGCATCTCTCAAGGCGCACGTTTGGTAATTGGCGGCGAAATACCTAATAGAAAAGGCGCGTACTATCCAGCCACAATTTTAGCAGAAGTAGCACCTGGTATGGAAGGTTTTGATAATGAACTTTTCGGTCCTGTAGCCTCTGTCATCAAAGCCAACGACGAAGCACATGCCATTGAACTCGCCAACAATTCCAACTTCGGATTGGGTTCAGGCGTCATAACAGGAAACAAAGAACGCGGTGAAAAAGTCGCACTACAACTCGAAGCAGGAAACAGTTTCGTAAACAAATTAGTAGTTTCCGACCCACGACTGCCATTTGGCGGTATCAAAAACAGTGGCTACGGACGCGAGCTTTCAGGCTATGGAATCCGTGAGTTTACCAATACGAAGTCTGTTTGGGTGGAGTAGTTTGGGTGTTGGGTGGTCGCTTCGCTCTTCGCTCTTGGCTCTTGGCTCTTGGCTCTTTTCTTTGTTGTCAGTTGGTCGCTTTGCTCCGTTATCGGTTTTCAGTTAGTTTCAATTCAACATCCAAAATTCAACATTCAACATTCATTATTCATTATTCGTTGTTGGTTTTCAGTAGTCAGTTATTTTTTTATTCAACAATCAAAAATCGTCAATCTACAATCGTTAATCTTTTGTTGTCGGTTGGTCGCTTTGCTCTTAGCTTTTGGCTCTTGGCTCTTGGCTTTTGGCTCTTGGCTCTTGGCTCTTGATTCTTGGCTCTTGATTCTTGGCTCTTGATTCTTGGCTCTTGATTCTTGGCTCTTTTCTTTGTTGTCGGTTAGTCGCTTTGCTCCGTTTTCGGTTTTCAGTAATCAGTTATTTTTAATTCAACAATCTAAAATCGTCAATCTACAATCGTAAATCGTTTTCGGTCGGTCGCTTTGCTCCGTTGTGGGTTTTGTGTTGTGAACTTTCTATAAATTTCAAAAAAATAATTCAGCATTCAGTATCTAACATTTAGTGCACTAAAGAAACGTCACTGCGAGGAGTAGGCGACGTGGCAGTCTGTTTATCCAAGTGACGTTTTCGTTTTTTGAAGTATGAGATTGCCGCGTCTGCGCCTCGCAAAGACGAATCGTAGCTTGTTTAGGAGTTTATAAGTTTCCTTATTTGATTTTTGTATTAATAATTCACAAAGAACAAAGAACAAACAACGAACAACAAAAAACGACAAATTAACAAATCCACAAATTAACAAAGAAAACAATCCTTGAATTGAGCGTAGCGAAGCATTCGTAAGAAAATCCACAATTGCCTTCCCGTGTTTATCCTGAATTTTCTATGTATTATCACGGTTCATAGGAATTGTTTCGGAAATTTTATTGAGATTCACACTAAGAAAGCAATTGGTACCATGCTTTCGAATTTTATATTAACATTAAAACGAAACAAAAAATGGCAGTTAATTTCAAAGTAATTCAACGTAGAAATCCACGCGATTTACAAGCAGCTCCCAAGAGTTATGGAATCGCAATTAATAATGGAACGGTAGATATTGACCGACTCGCAGAGTTGGTGGGTGACGGTTCAACGGTACGTCAAAATGATATCTATGCGGTCATTGTTGGTTTGGTCAATGTGATCCAAGGCGAATTGAAAGAAGGAAGAAGTGTACAATTAGGAAAACTCGGTATGTTTTCCATTAGTGTAAGTAGCGATCCTTCTGATACCGCAGAAGAAGTCAATGCGACCAACATTAAAAGCGCACGTATTCGTTACCGTCCAGGAAAGGAAATGCGAAACATGTTAAAAACACTATCGTATAGCAAAGTAAGCTAGGCATTTCATAGCTGAGATTTTATATTCAACAACACCATTACAATGTATTTTGTAGTGGTGTTTTTTTATTTATATAAGATATAGTTTACTTTAGTTGTAACATAATACCTGTGCATAATACTTATTTCGTAAACCCTAACACTAATGAATTATTATACTGTAGAAGAACTTAAAGAAAAAGTAGAAAGTCTACCAAAGGAAAAAACTCATAAAATTTATAGATTGAGTATAACTGTAAACTATCCGCATGCAAGTGTAAACAAAACATTATCAGGAATCATTAAAATATACAGCTTCTTTTTTAGGCAATACAAAGGTTGGGAAAAAGAGAGTGAGCTTAATGAGTATCTAGAGACTTCTAAATTATATTTTGGTGAAGCTGTAAGATTAATCAATAATCATATAAATAAACTCATTAACGATAGAGGTTTTTCAATATATGAGAATTACGATTTTCCAAGAAATGAAATTAATTTTTTAGAAAAAAACACAGATAATAATAAATACATATTTACTTATGATGCCTCTGAAACAGAATTCATTATGAGAATAAATAAAAAAGATGAAGATAAATTAATAAAAGCTGTAAACTTATTTGCAGGAAAAAAAATTACAGTTGACTATTCTACAGACTTTTTCTTTATTCAAGAAATATTTGAGTTTCAACGTAATGAAGATGAGTTAATAAAGAGAAGTGAAGCTGAAAAGATAAGCTTAGAAAAAGTTCGAGAAGAGTTTGAAGAACTCGTAAAAAAAGCTGAAAATAAACTCCTCAACTTTGAAGGCCATAGTACTGAAAAATTCCAAACGTGGTTTTCGGATGAACGAAGAGCATATAAAGATTGGATCTCTCAAACTCAAAAATCTTTTGAAGAATTTGATAAAAAAAGCAAACAAACCATCACAGATAAAGAAGAACTCTACGATAAAATACTTCAATTAAAAGCTCCTATAAAATATTGGGAAGAACGTGCTGAAAAGTTACGTGCGGAAGGTGAAAAATGGATGTATTGGTTGATTGGTTGTTCTGTAGTAGCTACCGTTTTACTTACAGTTGTCTTATTCTTTATCTCTAACGGTACACTAAAAGAAATGTTTGAAAAAACTGGACTTGCCATTCGTTGGTCTATAGTATTTATAACACTCATCTCTTTTTTAGCGTATGGTATTCGTACATTTACTAGACTAATGTTTAGTACCTATCATTTAGCACGTGATGCCGAAGAACGTAAACAACTCACCTATGTCTATCTTGCACTAAAAGAAGATAAAAACATTGATGAAAAAGAACGCCACTTAGTTTTACAATCACTATTCAGCAGGTCAGATTCTGGTTTATTAAAGTCCGATACATCACCCACCATGCCAGGAAACATTCTAGAAAAACTTTCCAAATAAATTTAATTCAATTATACATTCCAAGAGCACTTGAGTAGAAAAAATTCTACTCAAGTGCTCTTATTTTGTGCTCAAGTGTAGAAATATTTTTACTCAAGAGTAAAAAATAAGTACTCTTTTATATCATTTCTATTGTTGCTTTTGTGTAAAATATATACCGATTTATAGGTATGGTTTACATTGCGTTTTTCAAATATTTTTGAACTAATAATTTTATAAAAAAGTAATATAGTTACGGTTTTCCGTATGTATGTTCTTTGTTATTCTACTATTTTTATACCTATAACCAATCAAAAACTGTTGAATATGAAGTCATTAATTCTTAGTATACTATTGTTTATTTTAGCTAGTAATGTCTATTCACAAACACAAACTGAATATGAAGAAGTTGCTAAAAATAATCAAATTAATTATGTGCCTAGTGATATTGATAGTTTACGAAAAAATACGTTTGATAAATATTTAGAGGATATGAATAAATTAAACCCAAACCCTACTCCTAAAAAAGATTCAGTCTTTTATAATAATGTTGTGCTCAACAAATATTTTGCAAATAAAATTACAAATTACGCTATAAGCACGGACGATTTGTCTTTCACAGACTATATCGTAAATGCCAATACTTCTAATAAAACATTGACAATAGGTGGATCTTTTCGATTGGACAATTTTAAAAAAGAAAAAGGTAAAAGAAAAGCAGCACGACAATTGGAATCTTTACGAAAAGTTGGAAATCTGCTGACACTTTATGTACGCTCTGATTTGAGTGATGGCTTTTCAAACTTATATTCAGAAAATAGTGACACACAAGAATATAATTTTAATAGCAGCATTGGAATAGGAGGAAAGTATACTCGTATTTATAATGGAACTATTAAAACTGATAAACGAGCTCAAATAGATATTATAAGAAGTAAATATATACAAAAAGAAATTGAAAAAGCAATTGCAGATTACGATGCAGATGCATTTACAAAAGAATTGGAGTTAGAAAAATTAAGAAACCCTAACGACAATGAAAGTGATTTAGAAAGCAAGTTAGTCAGAAAAAAACACCGTGAGTTTTACGAAGCTATAGTAGATAAAGAACTCACCTATGCAAAAGAGTATAATTTAATTAAATCTTCTCATATGTTTTGGTACAGTTTGGAGTTTTTTATGCCTCTAAGCCGTAAAATAATTACGTCTAGTACAGATAACTTGACAACACAAGATAATAAGTTTACTAATTGGAATACTACGCTACAAATGAACTATTTGTATAATAGAAATAACGCCTGTTTCATTAAAGACTTTTCAATAAAAGGTACTGCTCAGTTTGCTGTTTTTAATACAAACGATTTTATTGCTAATAATGATAGCGCCGTCACATTTCAAAACATTATACAAGATAATATGTCTAGTCAAGTAGAAGGTTCATCCTCTTCCGTATTCCTAGGAAATTACAACGATTTTCCTGCGGGTTCAGTAAAAGGAGAAGTATCAAGCTTATTTTTCAATAATACGGTAGGATTGAGTGTTGCTTTCGAACAAACTATAGGCGAAATACACAATAGGAATTGGAAATTAGGAATTCCCATAAGTTTTAAAGATAAAGATGGCAAACCAACGCTAAACTTTGAACTTCAATGGCGCGAAATCAACACACAACATTCTGTCGGAATTAGTGTCGGTTACAACTTTGGGAAGTTTGTGCAATAATCAGTGTAAACTTCTTTAAGGAAAATTCTTAAATTTACCATTAAAATACTACATGAACCAACCCAAAGCCTCAGAAGTAGCTTTACAAGTATTACAAACATTTTTAAACACAAATGAAATTCCAACGGTAAAAGGTAAACCCAAAACGTTTTTAAGCATTGCCAAGCAACCGCATTACGAAAACGTATGGTCTAATATTTATGCGTTTTACTTTAATGTGCGCGAGAGTCATAAACTAAATAATTTATTCATCAAAAGTTTGATTTCGCTGATTAGAGAAAGCTCACTGCCCGATAGCAAAACGATATTTGAAACCTTTTTAAATTTTGATGTCGTTACAGAACTCGGAGCCAAAGAACAGAAACGGATGGATATTGCCTTATTCAACAATGATCAAGCAATTTTGATCGAAAACAAAGTCTATCACATGTTAAACAACGACTTAGATATTTACTACAATGAATTGGACAAAATTGAAAAAGTCGGAATTGTATTGTCATTAGAGCCCATTTCCAAAGATAAAATTGAGCATCCGCGTTTTATCAATATTACACACTTACAATTAATGCAACGTGTAATGCAGTATTTGGGTACCTATTTATTAAAAGCCAATGATAAATATGTAGTATTTCTCAAAGATTTTTATCAAAACATCATCAATCTAAGTCAACCATATATGGAGCAAGAAAATATCAATTTTTATTATCAACATCAGCAAAAAATTAATCAATTGGTACACTACAAATTTAAGTTGCGAGAACATATTTTGAGTGAAGTTGTCAAGGTTGGGAATGAGTTGGAAAATTTAGAGAAATACGAACCACGACTCAATAGTTTCAACGACAAGCGTTTGGTATATTATGTATGTCCGCATGAGCGAAATTTGATGATTACTGTAGTTTATGAAAAACTCTTAACCAACGAACGCGTCATGCACATTGCGGTAGAAATGCAGGGCGATTTGCTACAAAACAGAAATATATATAAAGAAAAAATTCAGTTTGCGGATGAAGAAAAAGCGATTTTTGCCAACCATTTTGAAACAACGCAAGAAGGTTGGGCGCATTTTGCCATAAAGCATTACTCACCAACTCCGCAGCAAATCGGTAAATTGGCTGAATATATACACAAGATCATCATTGACGATCATTTATTGGCTATATACAACAAGTTGGCTGCTTTTTTTTAAAGTTGAAAAGATTGAGTAATTGTTGATAAAAATTTAAGATGATTTAATACTACCTTACAACAAACTATAGGCGCAACACTCAGTCGGAATCAGTGTAGTTTATAACTATGAGGAATCTGTACAATAAATCAGCGACAACTTCCTATTAGGTAAGTTTCTAAACTAATAAAAATCAATTGCATAACATACTTTCTTAGGAAATAAGTGATAGGTTTGTGCGTTTTTTATGCTTTTTTATAGACTTTTTTCTATCTTTATGTCGTAAACAAGAGATACAATTGTATGCAAATTAGATAAAATATTGTATTTACTTGCGTAAATTGCAACCTTACTACAACCAAAAGTAATCCGTACGAATGACAGCAGCAGCACTGAAAGACCTGGAAGATAAATTATGGGAATCGGCAAATAATTTAAGAGCCAATTCCGGGCTCAAATCAAGCGAATATGCGACGCCTGTTTTGGGACTCATATTCCTAAAATATGCCGATAATAAATACAAACAAGTAGAAGATGAAATTGAAGCTGCATTAGAAGCGCAAAAAACATCACGAAATAAAAAGCAAGCACACGAAATTGCCATTGACAAATGTGGTTTTCACTTGCCTGATACGGCACGTTTTGACTACCTTTTAAATCTTCCTGAAAAGGAAAGCATGGCAAGCGCCATCAAAGCCGCTATGGAGGGTATAGAGCGTACACAAGAAGAAAAAAACAAAAACATACTTCCCAAAGATGAATACGCGAGTATTGAAAAAAGTGATCGTAAAATTCTGCCCGAATTGCTCAAAGCACTTTCCGACATTCCCGAAGATGCCGAAGGCGACGTGTTTGGTAAAATATACGAATACTTTTTAGGGAAATTTGCACTAAGCGAAGGACAAAAAGGAGGACAATTTTTTACGCCAACATCCGTAGTAAAATTTATTGTAGAAGTCATAGAACCGTATCACGGTACAGTGTACGATCCCGCCTGTGGAAGTGGCGGTATGTTTGTACAATCGGCAGAGTTTATTAGGAAGCGAACAGATAAAGATGCTTCGGATGCTATTTACGTTTCTGGACAAGAGAAAACAGGCGACACCGTAAAGTTGGCGAAAATGAACTTAATGGTTAACGGATTGCGGGGCGATATCAAACAAGCCAACTCTTATGCAGACGATCCGTACGATAGCTATGGTGCGTTTGACTTTGTTATGGCAAATCCGCCGTTTAATGTAAAATCAGTAAAAGAAAGTACGGTAAAAAACGACAAACGTTTTACTGCGTTTGGATTGCCAAAAAACAAAGGCAAAAAAGAAGACAAAATAACCGATGCCAACTACTTGTGGGTAAGCTTATTTGCTACTTCACTAAATGACACAGGACGCGCAGGTTTTGTTATGGCAAACTCTGCTAGTGATGCGCGCAATTCGGAATATGATATCCGTAAGCAAGTGGTTGATGCTGGTATTGTAGATGTAATGGTGACCATGCCATCCAATATGTTTTATACCGTAACCTTGCCAGCCACCCTATGGTTTTTTGACAAGGCAAAAGTAAACACCGACCGAAAAGACAAAATTCTCTTTATAGATGCCCGTAATGTATATAAGCAACTTACTCGCGCGCACCGCGAATGGACCGAAGAACACGTACGAAACCTTGGGATGATTACACGCTTATACCGTGGGCAAAACGACCGTTTTATCAACTTGGTAAACGAGTACTTGCAAAAAGCACAGCCGTTAGTAATGGAGAGTGAAAAAAGTTTGGAAAACTATATTTTACAGCTACAATACCAAACAGAGTATTTAGAAAAATACATCACGGAAGCTACACCGCAACACACCAAAGCGCAACTTAAAAAGAAAGAAACCTTTGCGTGGACTAGTAAATGGAAAGCCTTGCAACAAACTGCCATTGCCTTCCCCGATACTTTTCCGTATGCTGGCGACATACAAAAGAAAATAACAACCGTAGTTGAAGCTACCCAAACACAAACCGTAGCCGAAGCCAATACGGCGCAACAACAATTGGCTAGTGAATTACAAAACTTAGTGGAAAGCCACCAAGCACACCAAAAAGTATTGGCAAACTATGTAAAACAACTAGAAGCCTTGTTGGTATTTGCCGAAAAACAACTCAAACTAAAAAAGAAAAATGTTTGGAACAGTTGCTTTGCCAAAGCACCTAAAAAAGTGTTAGAAGTAGCGCAAAAAGAATATAGAAAGCCATTTGATGAACTTGCCTATTACTACGAAAGCATGGCATGGTTGCACCAACGCTTTCCAAAAGCGGAATACCAAGATGTCGTAGGACTTTGCAAACTAGCCGACCAACAAGAAATAGTGGATGAACAAGACTATTCCCTAAACCCAGGACGCTATGTAGGTGTGGAGATAGAAGAAGATCACTTGACGGAGGAAGAGTTTTCAGAGAAAATGAAAACGTTTAATAAAGAGTTACAAGCTTTAAATAAACATTCTAATACTTTAGAAACTGAAATTAATAGTGCAATCTCTAAATTATTTTGATGGAAAATAGGATAATGGCTTTAAGAGAATTAATAAATGATACGATAGATTATAGAGGGAAAACACCTCCAAAGTGTGATTCTGGAGTGGCGGTAGTTTCTGCTGCAAATATTAAAAAAGGCAAAATTATTCTTGATGGAAAGTATTTATCTTTAGATCTTTATGAAAAGTGGACTACAAGAGGATTTATAAAGCCAGGTGATATATTAATAACAACGGAAGCACCTGTTGGAGAAATAGCAAGAGTTCCTGATGATCGAACATATTTAACTTCTCGTAGAGTTTTTGCATTACAGGTAAATGAAGAAGTCGCTAATGAAACTTTTATTTATTATTACTTACTTACGGAAGGTGTTAAAAGATATTTTGAATCTATTTCACATGGAGCCACAGTACCAAGAATATATAAAGATGAAATTTTAGATTTAAAAATAAACCTTCCACCACTACCAACCCAACAAAAAATTGCCTCCATACTCTCTGCTTATGATGATCTCATAGAAAACAACAACAAACGCATTCAGCTATTGGAAGAAATGGCTTCCGAAATTTACAAAGAATGGTTTGTACGCTTGCGTTTTCCTAACTATCAAGATACTAGTATTGAAAATGGGGTGCCTGAGGGTTGGGAGAAGAAACGTCTGAAAGATTTGATAGTTTTTGAAAAAGGAAAAAATCCTAAAGAAATTTATGAAGATGAAGTAGAAAATAGTATGCCTTATCTTAATATGGATGCAATAGATAAAGGAGGAAAAAGTTGGGTTTCTATTGAAAAACAAATTGTAGTTAATAAATCAGATGTAATAATGGTGATGGACGGATCGCGTTCAAGTCTTGTTTTTAGAGGAAAAGAAGGAGCGGTTGGTAACACATTATCAAAGTTAAGATTTACAGATGATGAATATATTACTGTAAAAAATACTATGCTGTATCACTTCCTAAAATTAAATCATAAATCTATAAAAACTAATAATACAGGAAGTGCTATTCCACATGCAAATAAAAAGTATATACATTCATTATCTTTTTTGATTCCATCAGATGATATAATGGATGATTTTAATAAAAGTGTAGTATCTATTCATGAATTAATAGACAACTTATATGATAAAAACAACTTCTTACAACAAACCCGTGATTTGCTGTTACCACGGTTGATTAGTGGGAAGTTGGAGTTGTAATTTAGAATTCGGAATTATGAATTCAGAATTAGTTTACTTCATTACGAGGAAGCATGACGAAGTAATCTGTTTATTTTAGAACGTATATGTTATTAAAAGTAACAGATAGCTTCACTGCGTTCGCTATGACGTAACAAAGAAATCAGAAACGTCACTGCGAGGAGTCTGTGACGTGGCAGTTTGTTTGTTATGATACGTATACGTCAGTTCGATTTCTATGATAAAAGCAAGGAGTGAATTTGTCATATCGCAGTCGAGATAAGCAAATTTGTATCAAGAACAGCTACGAATATCGAAGCACTTCTCGATACAATTTTCTTCATTTCATTTCGAAAATCACTCGAAGTGACGTTTGGAGTGTATAAGACTAATTTGTCAAAATAATAAATTGCGGCATTGGTACATTTTCAAACGATACATTATAAAAATTACACTGAACATAGTTGAAATGTGCTAAATTCAGCAGAAAGTTTTATCTTACGAAGATGTAATATGCAAGTCGTGTCTTATAAATACCTTGAAGAATAAAAACCGATGGCAAACTACCTTAGCGAAGACGACATAGAACAAGCAGATATTGACTTGTTTATCAATAAACTTGGTTATGACGAACATCTCAACGCAAGTGGTCATAAACTTTTAGGTCGCAACAGCCTTAAAGAAGTTGTTTTAAGAGATCGTTTGTATGATAAACTCAAAGAACTCAATCCGGAACTTCCTGAAGCTGCCACAACAGATGCCTTTGAGAAGCTTACCGAAAGTCGTGCTTCCCTATCTGCCATACAGGCAAACAAAGAAGTTTATGAATACCTAAAAAACGGTGTGCCCGTTACCTATACCAATGCCGAAGGCAAAGATGTGCCCGCAGCCGTAAAAGTAATCAACTTTGCAAACCCCGCAGCCAATGAATTTTTGGTAGTATCGCAATTAACCATCCAATACCGAGACCTAGAACGTCATCGTCGCCCAGATGTATTACTGTACATTAACGGTTTACCGTTGGTATTTATAGAACTCAAAAACGCTAGTGAAAAAGTGCGCAAAGGTTTTGACGATAACTTAACCGACTACAAACGCGACATTCCACAACTATTTGATTATAACTTACTTGTTTGTATCTCCAATGGAATACAAACCCGTATTGGAAGTTTTAATGCCGATTGGGAACACTTTTTCCCTTGGATTCGTAAAGACGATACGGCAGTAAACAAAAATCAGCTCAACTTAGCTGAGGTAGAAGCGCAGAAACGCCTAAGTTTGGAATACTTTTGCGAGCATCTGTGCAATAAAATTACATTGCTAGATTATTTAGAAAACTTTGTACTGTATCATAATAATTCAGCTAAAATCATTGCTAAAAACCATCAATACATTGGTGTTAACAATGCTATTAAAGTATTTAAAGATCGTGAAAACCGCGATGGAAAGTTAGGAGTTTATTGGCATACACAAGGTTCAGGAAAATCGTATTCTATGATTTTCTTTTCGCAAAAAATAAAGCGAACCATTCCCGGAGATTTCTCTTTTCTTATCCTAACCGACCGTACCGATTTAGACGATCAAATCTTTAGAAACTTTGTAGAAACCGAAGCCATTACAGGCGTAAGCAATCCTAAAAGCAATCCGTACCGTCCTAAAAGTAGGGCAGAGTTGTTGGAGTTTTTAGCACAAAACAAAAGCTATGTCTTTTCGCTCATTCAAAAATTTGGAATCAAACGCGGTTTACAATTCAAAAAAATTACCGATCGCAGTAGTTGGATTGTCATGATTGATGAAGCGCATCGTTCGCAATACAAAACTCTGGCAGACAACTTGCGCATAGGACTCCCCAACGCACAATATATGGCATTTACAGGAACGCCTATTATTAAAGGAGGACTTACGGAACGTTGGTTTGGTGATTACGTGTCGGAATACAACTTTGCTCAAGCTATTGAAGATGAAGCTACCGTGCCATTATTCTATAAAAAGCATGTACCGTCTATGGTAAATGTAGAAGATGATTTGGTAGCCGCTGCCGCGGAAATATTAGAAGACGAAAACATTTCGGAAGAAGAAGAACAAAAGTTGAATCGTGAATACAGCACGATTATGGAAGTGGTAAAACGCGACGATCGTTTAAATGAAGTCGCCAAAGACATTGTACAACATTATCCGTCGCGTTTAGACATGGTAGATGAAGAAGGCAATCGAAAACCCATGAAAGCCATGGTGGTTTGTATAGACAAATATACGGCGGCAAAGATGTATGAAAAGGTACAGTATTATCAAGGAGAACGCATTAAAGAATTAAAGCGAACAATAAAACAAACCTTTCACAAAGAAACGCGTGCACGCTATTATCGTGAAGTAGATTTTATAAAAGAAACGGATATGGCAGTCGTAATCAGTAAAGACAAAAGTGACGAAGCGCGTTTTAAAAAGAAAGGTTTGGATGTTACTAAATACCACAACATGGTAGATGCAAGAGATAGTGATGGCAGAAGTGTAGAAGATTATTTTAAAGATGCCAATCATCCATTGCGTATCGTATTTGTAACCGCCATGTGGCTTACAGGCTTTGATGCGCCATCGGTATCTACATTGTATTTAGACAAACCTTTGCAAAATCATAACCTAATGCAAACCATAGCGCGTGCCAACAGGGTATTTTCGGCAAAGAAAAACGGATTGGTCATTGATTACTTTGGTGTATTTAGAAACTTGAAAAAAGCATTAGCCGTCTATGCACAAGGAAGTAGCAGTACAGTTTCGGACGACGATGAGATGCCAATTCAAGAATTTGAGGAGTTAATCGTTATTCTTGAAGCTGCCATTGCGGAAGGCATGCAGTATTGTAAGGACAACAGAGCCGACTTACAAGAAATTATAAAGCTTGGCGAAAAGGATTTTGGAGAGGTTCGTTTATTTGCTGAATATGCTGACGTTTTATTGCGTAATGATGATATTAAGAAGCAGTTTAAATTATATACCAATTCTATCGTTTCTTTATACGATTCTTGTAAGCCAGATATATACAATTACCCAATCATAAAACAGCAAAAAGAAGTTTTTGAATACTTAAGGAATGTGGTAGATCGTAATGCAGGAAGTGATGCACGTATGGACAATGTTCGCGTTCGCGTAGATGCATTATTAGATGAGTCTATCTTGAAATCAGAAGATGCCGTTGGCGAAGAAGACATCAAGTATGAAATAACTCACCACAAGCAAATAGATTTAAGTAAGTTAGACATTGACGCACTGCGAGAAAAGTTTAAAGAAACCGAAACAAAGAATATCGCTTTTACAGATTTACGCCACTTTTTGGAAGTAAAGCTGCAACACATGATTCGCGAAAACAAAACACGTACACGTTTCTTAGAACGTTTTCAAGAAATATTGGACGAGTACAATTCGGGAAGTCTTGACGTAGAAGAAGTTTACGAACAGGCAATCCAGTTTACAAAAGATGTTGAAAAAGAAGAAGAACGCCATATACGTGAAGGGCTTACACCGGAAGAACTTGAAATCTACGATTTACTTTGCAGGGAAAAGCTCACCAAAGCAGAATTGCAACGTGTAAAATTGGCAAGCAAACATGTATTGGCACGCTTAAAACAAGAAAAGGAAAAGCTTTTTGTGATAGATTGGTACAAATCATACAAAACCCGCGTACGTGTACAAAATACCATCAAAGACTTATTAGATGATAACGATAATGGCTTACCAGATAGCTATGATGAGAACATCTTTGCTGAGAAAAGTGAAATCATCTTTGATCATATATTTAATAGTGCGTTGAATGGTAGTGGGGAATGGGTAGCTTAATTGATAAATAGATTATAGAAGTTAATAATAGAATGGAAAAATATACTTGGATTCCTTTTTTTGAAGAATTAGAACAAAAAATATATTATCTGCGTAAATATAGAAACAGAGATAAAAGACTTATTGATACTTTAGAAAAAATTGATGTAGAAGTAAACCTAGAAGATAAGTATAAAGGTCAAAGTATAGAATTAAAAAGAATGGATCCTTTTACATTTTTAGAGATTATATTATTATCTGGATTTGAAAAAAGAAAAAAAGCGTTTGAAACTTTGAGAACTCTATGGAATATAAAAGCTATTAGTCCATCAGATTTTAATGGCTTACAAAGTATTAGTATCAATAACAAAAAGTTTTTTCCGTATAAAGATGACCGTAGAGTTAATGATGTAAACAATCTATGGTTATTATTTGAACAACTTCATCTTAAAAAAATTGAATCTCAATTATTTTCGTATGTATGTAACATAAAATACTTTAGCTTTGAGAGGCTCACACATTCATTTTTTTTATACGCTCCTAAATACTATTTTCCTGTAACTCCCGAAACAAAGTTATACTTGAGTGAAAAATATGGTTTAAGTTTTCCGAATGAAAATCTAAATGATTATTTGAACTATATTAAATATTTAAGTTCCAATATTGAAAAGCCTTTCTACGTAATATCACATGAAGCACAGAAATATAATGAAGGTATAAAGAACCAAATAAAAATAAATGAAGAAGAAACTAAGCCTTGGAGCCTTGAAAACTTTAAAAATGAAGATGATGGAAATCCTAAACCTTGGAGTATGAAAAAAGAGAATAAAAAGAAAAACTTGATAAGTCCTTTACCTATTGAGAAAAGTATAAAAAAAGTAGTGACAAGAGAAAATCGAAAAAAATTACATGCTCCAGAAGGGACTAATGTAGATAAAAACTACTACAGCGTAGGTTTCCACTGGGACGGAGATAAAAGTCAGTACGATCGCTTCATTAAAGAAGGCATTTGGGAAAATGGCTATGATGATAAGTTTTCAGATGTTGTTAATACTATTGAAATTGGGGATCAAATTGCATTAAAAACAGCCTACACAAAAAAAGAGAATGGAAAAACGATTTCTGCTACCAAAATATACAATGTAGGAACAGTAACGGATAATCCTAAAGATGGTAAAACTGTCAAAGTAGATTGGCAAGAAAACTTTGAACCGTATGAATTAATAGGGAAAGGTGTCTACCGAAAAACAATTAATAAAATTCAAGATACTGCTAATATTGATTTAATTTTTAATCATGACCAAAATCAAAGCAAGATATCTTCAACACCACCAAGTTTAGGAGTAGATGTAGGCGATTTAGCTTTAAATACGATTCTGTATGGACCACCTGGGACTGGAAAAACTTACAAATTACAGAATGAGTATTTCCCTTTGTTTACTACTCAAAAAGAACAGGTTACTCGCCAGCAATATGTAGAAAATATTATAGATGAACTTAAATGGTGGGAAGTGATAGCTTTAGCATTATTAGACTTGGGAAGACCAAGTAAAGTAGCAGAGATTAAGAGACACGAATTTATTGAGACTAAAAACGGTCTTTCTGAAATTAAAAGTTTAAATGCTCGTCTTTGGTCACAACTACAAACACACACCATTGAAGAAAGCGCGACAGTGAATACTTTGAAAAGGTCTTCAACAAATCTAATTTTTGATAAAACAGAAGATTCTTTCTGGTTTATTGTCGAAAAAGCAGAAGAACTTACTGAGAGTTTGGAAGGTATTTTAAGTGATATTAAAAATTTTACATCACAGGGTGGAGAAAACAGAAAACGCTACAAATTCGTCTCTTTTCACCAATCGTTTAGCTATGAGGACTTTATGGAAGGTATAAAACCTGTGATGCTTTCAGAAGATGAGCCGCAAACAGAAGTCGCCTACGAAATACAAAAAGGGGCTTTTAAGCAATTGTGTGAACTTGCCGAAAAAGATCCGAACAATCCGTATGCATTGTTTATTGATGAAATCAATCGCGGAAACATCTCCAATATTTTTGGAGAACTCATCACATTGATTGAAAAAGACAAGCGAAAAGGAGAAGCTAACGAGCTAAGTTTACATTTAACATATTCTAAAAAGCTATTCAGTGTTCCTAAAAACGTGTACATTATTGGTACTATGAACACCGCAGACAGAAGTGTAGAAGCTTTAGACAATGCCTTGCGTAGACGTTTTGCTTTTGTAGAAATGATGCCTGATTATGAAGTATTACAACCAATAGAAGGTATCAGTACTAAGCATTTACTTGAAACTATAAATAAAAGACTCATTGCATTATTGGATAGAGAGCACCAAATTGGACATTCATATTTTATTGGATTGAACACAGTTGCAGAATTGATGGAAACATTTAATAAAAAAATCATTCCATTGCTACAAGAGTACTTTTACAATGATTATGATAAAATAGGAATGGTACTAGGAAATGGTTTTATTAAACGATTGACTTCTGATGTAAAATTTGCACAAGATTATGCTTCCGAAGAAGAGTATGAATTAAATCCAACGTATAAACTTGTATATCATCATGATGAAGAAGAGTTTAGAGAATCTCTTACTAGTGCTGGCTTATTAGCCGTTGCGATAAATCTTTAGTACTATTGAGAGCCACAAAACTCATACAGGTTTTTGAACATCAAACGCTTAGAGTTGGAGAGTCATATGTAAATATGAACAAATCTGAGGTTGTTTTTACGAAAGAACACTTGAAAGTGTTGCAAGATTTTAAAAACAGAAACGAGACTTCTTTTTTTAAAATACAAGGGAAGGCTGTAAAATTTAACAGTTACGTAGGCGTTATTCAAATAGAAGACATCATCATTGAGATTCTCCCAAAGATTGACAAACTGACAGAAGATAAAAGTAGCTGGCGAGATGTGTTGATTTATATTTTAAAAATCACAGAAAAGTTTAACATAAAAAAAACTGATACAGCTAGTGTACGCGCACAAAGAGTACATTTATTAGATATTTTTTTTGAAGCATACATTAAAGAAATTGAAACCTTAGTTAGAAAAGGGTTAATTAAAAAATATGTGACAATTGAGTCTAATAGAAGTGTACTAAAAGGACGTTTACAATTTGAAAAACATTGTACTAAGAACTTATTGAATAAAACAAGATTTTATACCAGTCAAAAACAATATACTCCAGAACATATATTACATTTTGTTTTGGTAAGAGCGCTACAAATAGTTGCCGATAAAAATAAAGGAACAGAATTGCACAAAAGTTGTCAAAAATGGCTACTACACTTTCCGCATTTTAAAGATA
Organism: Kordia periserrulae; assembly: GCF_003054265.1. Lineage (GTDB taxonomy): Bacteria > Bacteroidota > Bacteroidia > Flavobacteriales > Flavobacteriaceae > Kordia > Kordia periserrulae. Next base: position 535,543 of record NZ_QBKT01000002.1, read on the forward strand.
AACTGATTACAAAAAAAGAGTTAGAGACTGTACGAATTACACGTAAAAACGCTCATTATGAAAAAGCAGTGCAATTAGCAAAAGTAATCATTCTAAACCTTGGTCCAGATATAGCAGATGGAAAACAAGAAATGATTGCTTTACTTTTTGATATGAACGCACTGTGGGAAAAATATGTGATTAAAACTTTAAAAAGAGAGATGCCCAAGCACAAAAACATTAATCTGAAAGTAGCAAAGGACAGTAAGAAAATTTGGCAGACCAACATATTGGAATCAGATATAGTCATTAGTACAGGAAATGCTGAGAATGAAAGGACTTATATTCTAGATACTAAATGGAAACTTTTAAAAAATACGAAAACACCTCATGCGCAAGACATTCGACAAATTTATACCTATTGTAAATTTTGGAACAGCAAAGTAGGAGCATTGCTATATCCTAGCAATGAAACAAAAACGTTTACATTTCATGACTATGAAAACGACCACGACAATCCTAAAATAAAGGCTTCCATTGGTGAGATATCAGTTTTTAAAGACAAGGAAAAGCTACTATTTGATAACGAATTAGGGCAAAACATTTTAAAACAGTTAGGTATAATTCAGTAATCTTTACAAACAACACTATGAAAAGCTCAGTGTAACCAATCACAACTCCATAGCCAAAATCGCCAAGCACATCTTAATCCCTTGTGTAATATTCCCAATGCGAATGTTTTCGTTTGGGTTGTGTTGATTGTTGTCCATATTCACCATCGGAACAATGATGGCGGGAATGTCCAACACTTGAATGGCAGGTGTAATCGGAACGGTGCCGCCCATCGTTCGAATCAGAATCGGTTCTTCGCCAAAAGCAGTAGTAATCGTTTGTCGCAATTTTTGACCAATACCAGAATTCACATCGGTTCGAAATGCATTGATACCCGCATTTGTTTTTACGGTGGCGATTTTAGGATATTGCAATCGTTCGGCGTCGGTCGGTGTTCGCGAAAGTACCAAATAGCCTTGTTGTTCAATGTGTTTCTTAATTTTTGCTAGTTGTGCAGCACCATCTGTTTCTTTCACCAAACGAATGTCCAAATATGCTGTCACGATTTCAGGAATAATGGTTTTCAATCCCGGACCTTTCCAAGAAGTCTCAATATGACGTACATTTAACGACGGATATTGCAACGATTCTTGATAATTCTTCCCAACAGCATCAGCCTTGGCAATGCCTAAACTCGCTTGAATTTCAGCGTCATTATCAGGAACGTTGGCGAGTAGTTGTTGCGTTTCAGCATCTAAGGTAATTCCATCATAAAAATCATCAATCAACACTTTTCCTGTATCATCTTTCATGCTGGCAAGCAAGTGCGACATTCGAAATACAGGATTGGGCGCATAATTTCCATAATGTCCGCTGTGCTGCGGTAACTTTGCACCATACAAACTGATTTGACAGGTTGCGACACCGCGACAACCAAACGTCAACGTAGGCTTGTTGGTAGGATGCGCAGGTCCGTCCATGATGATTAAATAATCGGCAGCGTAGGTTTCTTTATATTTCTCTAGTGTGCTTAAAAAACCTTGGGAGCGTGTTTCTTCTTGTAAATCGAGAATAATCTTTACATTGTAAGGTAGTGTTTGTCGCTGTTGCAGAAACTTCAATGCAGTGAGCAACATGATAATCGGCGCTTTATCATCGGCAGCAGCGCGACCAAATACACGCCAATCAGGATTAATGTCACCTTGAATATTTGACCAATCAATAATTTCCCAATCACCGTTTGCCGTTTGTTGTTTCAATACAGGTTGAAACGGATCTTCCTGTTGCCATTTTTCAGGATTCACCGCTTGTCCGTCCAAATGCAAATAAAACAACATCGTTTTAGCGTTGGGATTGATGTGCTTTTCAGCGAAAAAAACAGGTAATGTTGAGGTCTATAAAATGGAGACTTCAAAGCCCAATTTCGCAAAAGCTTCCGTAACCCAAGTCACATTCTTCATCATGTTTTCTGTATCGGAAGAAACATTCGGAATGCTCACCAAATCGCGGTGCTTTTGAAGAATGCTAGGTAATTCCTGTTTGATTTTTTCATCCCAATTGGTTTGCGCTGTAATGATACTTCCACAGAGAAAGAAGAACAGTAGACTAAAGTAAAATTGTGTTTTCATAAGCAATCCTAAAGATAAAAGATTATTTATGAATAACGAATAATGAATGTTGGATTTTGGGTGTTGGGTTTTGGGTTTTGGGTTTTGGGTGTTGGGTGTTGGATTTTGAATGAAGAGCCAAGAACCAAGAACCAAGACGAATAGACAAATTAACAAATCGACAACAAAAGATGAACGATTGTAGATTGACGATTTTAGATTTTAGAATTAGAAAATAACTGAAAACCGAAAACGAATAACGAATAATGAATGTTGAATTTTGGATGTTGAATGTTTAATTGAAACTAACTGACAACAAAAGATTAACGATTGTAGATTGACGATTTTAGATTTTTGAATTGAAACTAACCTATAACACAAAACAGAGCCAAAAGCCAAAAGCCAAGAGCGAAGCGACCAACCAGCAACCAATCAAAGCACATATTCCTCAAAAATACGCTCCAATTCCTCTTGCGGATTCGTACTCAAACCTGCATGTGTTGGCGAACAGAGTATCATGGTACTTTTGGAAGCAGCTAACCAACGAAAACGGTCGGCGATGTCAAAGGTTCCTATTTTTCCACCATGAGGTGCGCCTTTGCAAATAGCATCCCAAGCATTGAGATATTGTGTGAGTTCATCGAGGGTAATTTCGCATGAAAAAGCCGCTAGTTTTTTTTCGTCAATATGATATTTGAGTGCGAGAAACTTTTTTCGTTTCGAGAAAACAATCACGCCGATATTGAAGAATTCTTCTCGCTCCACTTTGGGCATAAAGCGAATGATGGCATATTCAAAAGTGACTTTATCTTGCATGTTCCGCTTCTTTTATGAGTGAATCTACCATGGTTAATTTGGCTTTTAAATACGTTGTATACGCGTTTCGCATTTCGTCAGGCGATAAATCATCAGCTTCATACTGCAACCAATCTTCAGGAATCGTGTTGATGATTTCCGTAATCTTTTCATCGGTAAGTTTGATGAGGAATTCTTCCGCAACAGTTCTGAGTTCTGTAGCTTGTGACAGTAAGACATGATCTTTGATGAGTGGAAACGTTCGTGTTAAATGTTGTTCCCAAGTTGCCCAATTGTGATGAAAATAAAAACTCGCACCGTTATCAATCACCCATAATTCGTTGTTCCAATGGAGCAAGTTGGTGTTTTTCACCGTTCTGTCAATATTGCTGATGATACTGTCTAGCAACACTACTTTTGAAGCTATGATAGCGTCAACCGTGGTTACCAAAGGATCAAACGTAATGGCACTTGATAAAAAATGCAATCCCAAGTTCAATCCCACACTAAACTTTAGCAAATCCTGAATTTCCTCGTCAGGTTCCGTTTTGCTAAAAGAATCATCTAAGTGCATAAACACCAATTCAGGAATTTTTAAACCGACAGCACGCGCCAATTCGCCACCAATAAGCTCGGCAATCAATGCTTTCTTACCTTGTCCCGCACCGCGAAACTTTAACACATACAAAAAATCGTCGTCCGCTTTGACAATCGCAGGAAGCGAGCCACCTTCGCGCAAAGGTTTTATATATTGTACAACGTTTACCGTTCTAATATCAAGTGTATTCATTACAGCGAAGATATGGAAAGTTTGGTATTCTTAAAATTCTTTATATTTGATGCATTATGAAAAAAATAGCAGGCTTTATTTTATTGTCAGTCGGTGGTTACATCCTTATTTCATTAGTGATGCATTTTTTTGGCGTTGCAGAAACCGTAACAGAAACAGCAACCGTTACAGTTGAAAACTCAGAAAGTTATGAATTGGGCGTCACTATTGGTAAAATTTTAATAGGTTGTATAGCCGTTGCCGCTTTGTACTTTGGATACATGTTATTAAAAAAAGCCAATGAAGAAGTTAAAAAAGATGCTGCTAAAAAAATGCCGAAAAAGAAATAGTGTTTACCATCTTCAGAATTTATCACAGAAATGTTAACTTTTAAATAGCTACTACTAAAGATAAATAATCTCTGTATTTTTATGGACTAAAAACAAGTTCGTGCCAATAAAACTCCCAAAAAACCGTAGACTGCTTTTTTTCTTTTTGTGTTTTACAATAACAATTCATGCGCAACAACGTATTGACGGTACTGTGGTTGATGCAGATACAAATCTTCCTGTATTCAATGCCGTTGTGACGGATACTTTCTCAAAAACAACCACTAAAACGAACTACAGAGGAAAATTTTCGTTATCGGTTGCTACCACTGAAAATGTAGAATTACAAATTTCTCTAGAAGGATATCAGTCTCAAAAAATCAACACAATTGCAGGAAAAAATATCACAATTTCTTTACAGCCCAAAAACAATACCTTAGATGCAGTCATTATCAACGGACTTACCATTGAACAACAATTAAAACAAACCACCGAAACAGTAAGTATTGTTTCTAAAAGCGAAATTAATAGTGAAAACACCGTACAATTAGCTCCGATTTTAAACAGAGTGCCTGGTGTTTTTATGCAAAGTGGTTCGCTCAATACCAATCGGATTACGATTCGGGGAATTGGCGCGCGAAGTCCGTTTGCTACCGCCAATATTCGTGCGTACTATGCGGATATTCCGTTGACAGATGGAAATGGTGAATCTGCCATTGAAGATTTGGAACTAGCAGCGATTTCTAGAATGGAAATTCACAAAGGACCTTCATCGAGTAGTTATGGTGTAGGTTTGGGCGGAACAATTTTACTCTATCCCGAATATGCAAAGTTTAATGAAACCAATACAAATCTTTTCACTACAGTGGGAAGTTTTGGCTTGTTTCGAACGGTTGCAAAAGTCACGCATGGCGGCGAAAAAGCAAACATAAATGTAATCTATAGCAATACACATTCCGATGGTTATCGCGAGAACAATGCTTTAGACAAAGCCACTGCAACCATTACATCGAATTGGTTGGTAAATGAACAAAATGAATTAACATTTCTAGGGAACTATACAACTTTAAAAGCATTCATTCCAAGCTCGCTAAATCGGGAAGATTATGAAAATGCACCGCAAAGTGCTGCTGCGATTTGGAACAATGCACGCGGATTTGAAGACTTTAAAAAAACACTTTTTGGTGTGAATTGGCGACATGATTTTAATGACAATTACACGCAAAAAACAAGCATCTTTTCAAGTTTCAATAGCAATTACGAACCGCGTCCGTTCAATATTTTAGAAGAAAAAGCCACTACGTTTGGAATCAGAACACGATTATTGGCAACCAACACTTTTGAAAATAGCACGCTAAAATGGTCTGTGGGAGGCGAATTGTTTTTTGACGATTACAACGCCAAGCAATATGACAATCTGTATCAAGATTTTCCAGCAGGAACTGGCAGTGTTGCGGGCGATATTGTATCGAATATTGACGAAACTAGAAACTATTTCAATCTGTTTGCAGAAGCTATTTACGAATGGAAGAAGCTTTCGTTCAGTGTTGGATTGCATGTCAATCAAACAAAATACACCGCCGAAAATCAACTAAATGCATCCGCAAAAGAAGAGTTTGCCTTTGACGCGATTGTTTCTCCAAAATTTGGCGTGAACTATGAAGTTGCTAGTAATTTCAACCTATTTGGAAGTGTTGCGCATGGTTTTTCGACTCCTACAACGGCAGAAACTTTATTTCCAAATGGTGCGTTTAATCCAGACATCAAAGCAGAACGTGGCTGGAATGTTGAAATTGGTTCACGATTCCACACAAAAAACCGAAAACTCTCAGGTTCTGTATCTTTGTATGCGATGGCTGTCAGCGATTTATTAGTCAACAGACGAACAGCAACGGACCAAAACATCACGCTCAACGCTGGAAAAACAACACATAACGGAATAGAAGCAGCACTGCGTTACGAATTGATAAACACCGGAAGTTTCACCCTAAGTTCGTACGTCAATGCAAGTTTGAACGATTTCCGTTTTAAAGAGTTTACGGAAACCAACGCAAATTTTTCTGGGAATGACCTAACGGGAGTTCCAAAATCTGTTGTAAATTTAGGAATTGAATTAACGAGCCAAAAAGGCTTCTATGGACGATTGGATTTTCAAGCTGTGGGCGAAATGCCTGCAAACGATGAAAACACGGTCTACAGCGATGCTTTTGAATTGTTGAACGGTAAAATTGGCTATCAAAATACCATTGGAAGTCAGTTTAGTTATGACATCTCGTTGGGCGCGAATAATATTTTTGACACCAAATATGTGTCACAATTACAAGTAAACGCCTTTGGAAATGATGCTACAGCGCGTTATTTTTATCCAGGCTTGCCGTTTAACATGTATGGCGGCGTACAATTAAATTATCAATTATAAACTAAAAACGATACCATCATATTATGAAACAATCTATCAGTTTTCTTGTGTTCATCAGTCTATTTTTCATGTCTTGTGGCGAAAAACAAAAAGAAGTTGCCAAAGTAACTCCCGCAAAGTTTGACGCTTTAACGCCCATAAAAACGACGGAAGAAATTATTGAAGATCAAAACGATTACAAAACCGAAGTGGTCGTAGATGGCATTGATATTCCATGGGGAATGACATGGTTGCCAGACGGAAGCATGTTAGTCACCGAACGCGAAGGAACGTTGTATCATGTACTGAATGGTAATAAAACGGCCATCAACAATGTTCCAGAAGTATTTGCCAAAAATCAAGGTGGATTGCTAGATGTGGCGGCGCATCCAAATTACCAACAAAACGGCTGGATTTATATTACCTATTCACTCGTGAAGAAAAATGAAAAAGGAAGTCACACCGCACTCATTCGAGCAAAACTCGAAAACAACGCGTTGACTTCGATAGAAACATTATACGAAGGAAGTCCCAACGTAAATACGGCGCATCATTTTGGTTCGCGTATAGTTTTTCAAGATGGTTATGTGTATTTCACCATTGGTGATAGAGGAAAACGCGATATCAATCCGCAAGACATCACCAAAGATGGTGGAAAAGTGTATCGTTTGCACGAAGATGGACGCATTCCGGAAGACAATCCGTTTGTGGGACAACCAAATGCGAAAGAAGCGATTTTCTCGTACGGACATCGAAATCCACAAGGAATGGCAATCAATCCGCGTACAGGACAAATTTGGGTTCACGAACACGGTCCACGCGGTGGCGATGAAATCAATCCAATTACCAAAGGACTTAATTACGGTTGGCCAGTCATTACCTATGGTATCAATTATAGCGGCACAACCATTACGGAAGAAACGGCTCGCGAAGGTATGGAACAACCGTTGTATTACTGGGTTCCGTCGATTGCGCCAAGCGGAATGGCGTTTGTAACAAGCGATGTCTATCCAGATTTAAAAGGACATTTGGTCGTAGGTTCGTTAAAATTTCAATATTTGGAATTGTTAACGCTTACGCGAGATGAAAAAGTTGCCAAGCGAGAAAAATTGCTAGATGGCATCGGTCGTGTGCGTTCGGTTCGTCAAGGTCCAGATGGTTATATTTATGTGGGAATTGATGGAAAAGGCGTTTTAAAAATGATTCCGAATACTGCTAAAAAAGAAGCTAAAAAGACGACTTCGACACAAACAGCAAATACAGAATCATCCGAAACGATAGAAACTAACAAAACAGAAATCACCTTTGCAAAACGCGCTGATGTTTCTAAAAAAGATATTGAAGAAAGCTACAAACGTGGAGAAGCGGTGTATAACAATTACTGCGCACAATGTCATTTGGGCAGTGGAGAAGGTGTTGCAAAAGTCTATCCGCCGTTAGCAGGTTCCGATTGGTTAACAGAGAAAGAAATAGAAAGCATTCGTTCCGTAAAATACGGATTGCGTGGAGAAATTAAAGTAAATGGCGTCACCTACAGAGGTATTATGTCGCCGCTCGGGTTGAATGACAAGCAAGTTGCCGATGTAATGAATTATACATCAACCACATGGGGCAACGAAACGGAGAATTTTTATACAGAAGAAGTGGTAAGTAAGGTGGAGAAGGAGTAGCAATGATTTTTTGAAAATTAATCTTTTTGAGCAATTCCAAAATCCCGATAAAAACGAAAATCCGTTTTCCATTCCAATACGGCGATGATGATTTTTTTGTTGAGTTTTACCATTTCGGTGTCTTCGTCTAGCTTTTGACGCCCTTTTTCGGTGACGACTTCCAAAATTAAATTTCTTCTTTTTGGGGTAAATTTTCGTAAAAAACGCACGGCTTTTTTAGTCGCTTTTGACTTTGGCGCTTCTACGTACGCAAACATGCGCAACAATCGTGAAACGAACAAAAAGTCAAAGTCGTTGATGGCTTCTAGAAGAATGACTTCCAAAGCGGCAATGGATTTTTTGTTGAGTTGGCTGTTCCTTTTGAGTCCGAATTGAGTATAAAAAAAGACATAATCGATAATCGATTCAATGGCTTCTCGTGGTTGGTCTTCAATAAGTTCCGCAGTGATTTTTATGTTTTCTTTCGGAGCTGGAAACGTATTTTTTTTCTGCAGTAGCGACATTAGTAAAATCAACGAAAACGTGTCCAACGTCGGATTGCTTTTATACAAATCTTTGGAAATGTCTTGATAATCTTCTACAATGCTGGCATGCGCTTCTTGGTAAAAATCGGCTTGATATTTTCGCTCCAAACAGAGATATTCAAAAAATAAATTCGATTCCGTTTCCAGCAAACTACCAATGTCTAAAAACTGAAAATGAATCGGTTTTGTAAAATGAAGAAATTCGTAGCACAATTCGCCCAAAATAGACGTGTTGACAATCAAATCCACATCTTCGTCATTAATCGCGTTCGACTGAATCTTCTGATTCCAACGCGCGCGACTTTTTAAAAATTTGATAATAGACTTTTTAAGCGGCTTCATGTAAACGTAATACGAATAATTATTGCAAAAATACAATAATAAATGCGGTCTTAGGTAGTTTGCGTGCTAGGAAAATGAATGCATACTCAACTATTTTTGACGCATATCGTGTCTTAAAAAATTATACGAAAAAAGAATTTTTTATGTTTTGAATAAATAATACCTTGAAACCGTTTTAATAGCATAGACAACTTTTCATGAATAGAATTCTTTTTTTAGCACTTTTTTTGCTGGCAAATTGGACACTTGTTGCACAACAAACAAATAATGTCGATTTTAAAAAAGCGACGGTTGATGTAGTATTGCGTCCAACGTTGCAGGAAGTAGGCATTGATGTGTTGTACGAATTTGAAGTGTTGCAAGATGTCGATAGCATTTACTTTGACATGCAAACGCTGGATACGTACAGAGTGTATCAGCAATCGTTTACGAGTCAAAATTCGTATCACAATAAAAAAATCATTCTAAAAAACAAATTCAAAAAAGGTGAGAAGCATACCGTTGGTTTGGCGGCGTTTACGCATCCGAAAAAAGCGATGTATTTTATTGATTGGAATACTGAAAAGGGCAGAAAGCAAGTGTGGACGCAAGGTCAGGGGAAATATACGAGCAGTTGGTTGCCAAGTTTTGACGATACAAATGAAAAGGTAGAATTTGACTTTAGCATTACGTTCGATAAGGATTATGAAGTCATTGCGAATGGAAAATTGCTTAAAAAAGAATCGCCTAACGATTCGTTGACCAAATGGTATTTTGACATGAAACAGCCGATGAGCAGTTATTTAGCGGCAATTGCGGTTGGAAAGTATCAAAAGAAAATTATTACATCCAAAAGCGGTATTCCAATTGAATTGTATTACTATCCTGAAGACGAAGCCAATTTTGAACCTACGTATCGACATACAAAACGCATTTTTGACTTTTTAGAAGCGGAAATTGGCGTGGCATATCCGTGGCAGAATTACAAGCAAATTCCCGTAAAAGACTTTCTGTATGCAGGAATGGAAAACACCGGAACGACTATTTTCTCTGATACTTTTGTGGTAGATAGTATCGGTTTTAAAGATAAAAACTACGTCAACGTCAACGCACACGAATTGGCACATCAATGGTTTGGAAATTTAGTGACAGCAAAAAGTGATGAACATCATTGGTTGCAGGAAGGTTTTGCAACCTATTACGCACTATTGGCTGAAAAAGAAATTTTTGGAGACGATTATTTTTATTGGCAATTGTACAAATCGGCAATGCAATTACAAGCGTTAAACGATGGAAAAGGAGAAGCCGTTTTAAATCCGAAGGCGAGTAGTTTGACGTTTTACCAAAAAGGTGCTTGGGCATTGCATGTATTACGAACCAAAGTAGGAGAGAAGGCGTTTAAAAAATCTGTACAACGCTATTTGAATACATATAAATTCAGCAATGCCACAACGGATGATTTTATCAATATTGTAGAGGAAGAGAGCGGAAAAAGATTAAGGAAATTTGTAAAAACGTGGTTGGTGAATCCACAGTTGCCTGAGGAGTTTTATGATCCTAGTGATTCCACTTTGAAAAAAATAGCACCAACTAAAGAAAATATATTTAATTATTTAGGCGGATACAAAGGTGCTCCTTCTCAAGTGTATGTGTTTAGACGCTTGCATCAACAAAAAAGAACAAATAAAGCGATTTGTGAAAGTATTCAAATGTTTACTCGTAATTTAAAAAATAAAGGAGAAAACCTTGAAGCACCGATAACAGAAGAACTGGTTGTGAATCTTATTAAGAATTTGCCTAGAGAAAATTCTACAGAAAGAAACAATACTTATAAGGAAGCATTTCATACGGATAATCTCAAAGTACGTCAAGCCATTGCACAAACACTGACAAAAATTCCAGTCGAATTGAAATCAGACTACGAAACCTTGCTCAATGACGCTTCGTATGTTACCAAAGAAGCTGCCTTGTATAATTTGTGGGCAAATTTTCCATCAGAACGGAAAACGTATTTGGACGCTACCAAAGATGTTACAGGCTTTAACGATAAAAGTCTGCGAATTTTATGGTTGACGTTGGCAATGGTCACCAAAGAGTATAGTGGAAAAAACACACCGTATTATTTTCAAGAATTATCAAACTATACACAGGCTTATAATCATTTTGAAGTGCGCCAAAACGCGTTTATCTATCTGAATGAATTGCAATCCTTTACCGATCAAAACTTGGCAGATTTGGTCAACGGAGCCATGCATCACAACTGGCGATTCGCGAAATTTTGCAGAGATTTATTAGACAGTATTCTCAAAAATCCGAGTTACAAAGAAAATATTCAACGAGCAACAGCATTGCTTTCTGAAAAAGAAAAAGACTTTCTACAACAACGTATGGAAAAATAACTGCGTATCATCAATAGCATTTTTAGACTTTTCTTTTTAAAGAGGTTTCTTACACGAAAAAAAATAGTACATTTATTGAAAACCAATTGTTATGAAGATTAAAATTTTATGTGCCGTTTTTTTACAGTGTTTTGTAATTTCTTTATTCGGACAAAATGACAAATACATTCAAATTGAACTGGTAGATACTACAATTATCAACTCTTATGTCGGCGCACCGACTTATTATTATGACATGCCGCCCGGTGCCACAGATTATTCAAACGATGCGGGACTCAACGCAATTTTAGACGGAAATAATGTGTATGCGTATGATACAATTGAATCCATTCCAAGTCCATTTGTCTATGGAGCAGGTTTTTCACATTGGACGTTGGTTGTGTGTGATGATTGCGATCACAACCAATTGGCTGCAAATTTAAACGCGTATTCATCGGTCATCAAAAACGCATATCCACTTATAGAGCGTTACTCATACAACCAACTTTATTTGCGAGTTGCAGACGTTACTATTGGAGTATATACTGGGATGAATAACGGAATTGTAACTACGAATGATGCAGGGTTGAACGCCATTTTCACCACGCACAATGTTACATACTATGAGCAAGCATTTCCATCTTCTTCGCAAAATACGTTGCTTCGTGCATATTTTTTAATGTGCGATTGTGATGCGAATCTTTTAAAAGTTGATTTGGACAATTATCCTAGCGTCATAGAATCGGGAACAGTATCAAATTTGCCTGTGGAATCTCAATTGTTAAGTACGGCAGAAGTCACGCTGTCTAATGTGAATTTGTATCCTAATCCTGTAAAAAACACCTTGAATATTAGCAGCGCAACGAATTTGAATAGTATAGAAGTGTATTCCGTACAAGGACAATTAATGTTGACACAGAAAAATCAATTTACAACTGTTGATATGTCACCGTTGAAAAGCGGTTTGTACTTTGTAAAACTTATTGACAACGCAAATAACAGCAGTACTTTTAAAATTGTAAAAAATTAAGGCTACGTGAGTTCGATATAACTATTTTATTATGTAACTGATTACTAATAGATTATACTCAATGTCAAATCGAGCATTATCGTAGATACTGAGCATAGCTCATGAGATTCTTTTGAAATAATCAATTCTTAGCTTTTCTCGACTGCGCTCGAACTGACAATTAGTTATTTCTTAGTGAATTATGAATTATATAGTGATTTCTTACGTCGAACTCACGTTAAGGTTGTAAAATATCTCTAACTTCTTTTTTAATAAACGCTAAAGCCGTATTGCTTGGCGATTCATTTTCCATGAGTTCGAACTGACAATTAGTTATTTCTTAGTGAATTATGAATTATATAGTGATTTCTTACGTCGAACTCACGTTAAGGTTGTAAAATATCTCTAACTTCTTTCTTAATAAACGCTAAAGCCGTATTGCTTGGCGATTCATTTTCCATGAGTTCGGTGAGTACGACTTCGCGTAATTTATCGGCAGAAGTCACTTTGTCAGATAAAGAAGCTTTTCGAATGAGTTGTATCGTAGTATTTTTAGCGGCAATGATGATGTTCCAACATTGGTCGCTCATGTAAATTTGTTGCGATAAATTGTGGTCAAACTCTTGTTCGATGGTCATAATCAACAAACGTTCGTATTCTTCTTTATTGCTAGAATTTGGCGATACACGAATTAACAATTTAGAAGGCGTCATGCGCTCTAAAAATAGGGAAAGTCGCTCATAAGCTTGCAAGCGAATTGGCAAAGCTTCCTTTTGCGCATCTTTGTGTAATAAATAACGTCTTCTTCGATCTTCATTTTGCATGTGATCTCTAAAGAAAAAATACGCAATTCCACCTGTAATAATTGCAGGAATTGTGTATAGCAACAAATCAAAAATTTTGTCTTCCATAAACTAGCATTTTTAGCAAACATAATACGTTTTAACTAACTAGCCAAATAAACATTTATTGTGTAAATTACGCCGAAATCATTCACAAACATGAAAGCTGTTACTATTTCCGTCCTTAAAAAAGAACTACACGAACATTCGCATCAAGAATTGATGGAGATTTGCTTGAAATTAGCCAAGTTTAAAAAGGAAAATAAAGAGCTATTGACGTATTTATTGTTTGAATCGCATGATGAAGATACATATATTGAAAAAGTGAATGAAGAAGTGAATATTGAGTTTTCAAGGTTGAATCACACCAGTGTGTATTACGTGAAGAAAAGTCTGCGTAAAATTCTCCGAAACATCAAAAAATACATTCGCTATTCCAAAAAGAAAGAAACAGAAGCCGCATTGCTGTTACACTTTTGCAGTAAACTCAAAGAATTAAAACCACGTCATCAGCAAAACTTGCAAATTCACAATATGTACGAGCGACAGTTAACCATGGCAAAAAAAGCCATCAGTACCTTGCATGAAGATTTACAATACGATTTTCATCTAGAAATTGAAGAGTTGAGAAGTCGGTAGTTTTTCTGTCTCAGTTTTCAGTTGTTGGTTGGTTTTTTGTTTTTCGTTGTTTGTTTTTTGTCGTATGAAAGAATTCAAAATTTAACATTCAACATTCAAAATAACAAAAACCTAACACCCAACACCAACACCAAAAAAATAGTTTTCGCCAATTTGATATCTTTATGATTATTAACCAAAATTTTTAATCATGAAAACAAAAAATCTTAAATCATTAGCACTGAACAAAAAAGCGATTGCGAACATTTCTTCAAATGAAGTAAAAGGAGGATTGTTGACAACAACATTCACTACCATTGGCGACTTAACGAAATCATGTCCTCAAGTTTGTGGTTCTCAGAAATAGAAAGGTTATAAACAAAAAGCGAGCTTCGGTTCGTTTTTTGTTTTTTTATTGTAAAAAAAGAGTTTATTCACAATTCAAAAACCCAACACCCAACACCTAACACCCAAAACCCAAAACCCAACATCCAAAAAACTATTTCCCACCCAAAAATTCACAATCTTTCAACGACTGCATTCCGTGAAAAGGCACCGGCGTTTTTTGATAATTATATGCCAAGTCCAAGTCTTTTGACAAATGGTGGTCGTCTACATTCATCACCACATCTTTCATCGTAAATTGACACGGATGTTCGTAACCCGAAGCATGTGTGATTTCGATAAATTCTTTTCGAAACGTTCTGAAATACTGTGCCAAACGCTCCGATTTCAACGTAGGATCAATGCCATTTTGCAACCATTTGCTTTGCGTTGCCACGCCAGCCGGACAGCGGTTGGTATGACAAACTTGCGCCTGAATACAACCAATACTCATCATGGCTTCGCGCGCCACATTGATACAATCGACGCCCATGGCAAAAGCCATCGCCGCTTTGGCAGGAAAGCCTAACTTTCCGCTTCCAATGAATACGATGCGTTCTGTCAAGCCTTTTTCTTGAAATAATTTATACAAATCGGCAAAACCGTACACCCAAGGCAACGACACATGATCGGCAAAACTTGGTGGTGCAGCGCCTGTTCCGCCTTCACCGCCATCAACAGCAATAAAGTCAGGACCTTTTCCAGTTTGTTTCATGATGTCTGCCAATTCTTCCCATTGGTCTAGTTTTCCAATCGCTGCTTTAATTCCGACAGGCAATCCTGTGGCTTCTGCAATGGCTTCTACAAAATCGACTAATTCTGGAACGGTTGAAAATGCTTTGTGATTTGGTGGCGATAAGACATCTTTTCCAACTTCCACACCGCGAATTTTAGCAATTTCTGGTGTAATTTTTTTTCCAGGTAACACACCGCCTTTTCCTGGTTTGGCACCTTGCGATAATTTGACTTCAATCGCTCTGATAAACGGATTGTCTTCTACCAATTTGATCATTTTTTCCATAGAAAAACCTCCATCTTCTGCGCGAACGCCAAAATAGCCTGTTCCAAAATGAAAAACCACATCACCACCATGACTGTGATATGGCGACAAACCACCTTCGCCCGTATTGTGATAGGCGTGTGCTATTTTAACTCCTTTGTTTAACGATTCTATCGCTTTGGCGGAAAGTGAACCAAAACTCATAGCAGATACGTTAATTACGGAAGCAGGGCGATATGGACGTCTTCTTTTGTTGAATTCGCCCATGACTTTGGCACATGGTAAAAATGACGTATCTGTAGCATTTGGATGATTTTCAGGGACTTTGTACGGCATCATGGCGTTGTTGATAAACATGTGATGATGCGCGTAAATGTCTCTATCGGTTCCGAAACCTTCGTAATTGTTTTGTTTTTTAGCAGAAGCATAAATCCAGCCGCGTTCTATTCGGTTAAAGGGTAATTCTTCGCGATTGTTTGCTACAAAATATTGGCGAATTTCTGGACCGATACTTTCAAACATATACCGAATGTGTCCTACAATAGGATAATTATGACTAATGGTGTGTTTTCGTTGTAAAATATCTCTTATAGCGATGATGAGTAGTACAATCAAAATCCACATCCACCACGAAATGTTTCCTAAAAAGTCTAAAACTGCGTCCATAAGGTTTTTAGTTGTTGAGGTAATCTAACGTAAGTTGTACAAAAGTTTGTACACCGAGTTTCATACCGCTTTCATCAATATAAAAATCAGGCGTATGATGTGAAGTCGCTTCTTGGTCAACAGGTTTTCCACCTAAAAAGAAATACAAGCCTGGCACTTCTTTTTGAAAGAATGAAAAATCTTCCGCGCCTGTAATAGCTTTAATTTCAATAACATTTTCCGCACCAGCTACTTTTTGTAAGGACGGAAGCATTTGTGCTGTCAATTTCGGGTCATTATAGGTAATAGGATATCCTTTTTCAATTTCAATAGTAGCTTCTGCTCTATAGGCTTTCGCTATTGCAGGCACCATTTCTTTCATGCGCTGATTGATAAACGCTTGCATGTCATAATCTAACGTACGAATGGTTCCAATGAGTTGTGCCTTTTCAGGAATGATATTGCTTCGCACACCACTAGTAATTTTTCCAACGGTAATCACCGCTCCTTCTTTGGTCAATTCGGATTCTCTACTGATGATGGTTTGCAATCCGTCAATAATTTTAGCACTTGCCACAATTGGATCGACACTTGTCCACGGACGCGAACCGTGACTTTGTTTTCCTTTTACGTTGATTTCAAAACTCTGCGAGGCTGCCATAATTCCGCCAGGTTTGTAGCTAATCGTACCTACATCAAATCCTGCGCTGATGTGCAATCCGAAAATGGCATCCACATCTGGGTTTTTAAGCACACCTTCTTTTACCATTAGTTCGGCGCCGCCTTCTTCGCCTTTTGGTGCGCCTTCTTCTGCAGGTTGAAATATAAAAACAATTGTTCCTTTGATTTTATCTTTATGATTGGAAAAAATCTCCGCAACACCCATTAAAATCGCAGTATGCGTATCGTGTCCGCACGCATGCATCACGCCAGTTTCAACACCGTTAAATGTAGTTCGTACGGTTGATTTAAACGGAACATCCGTTCGTTCGGTAACAGGAAGCGCATCAATATCGGCGCGTAGTGCCACGACTTTTCCGGGCAAATCCCCTTTTAAGATTCCTATGACACCTGTATGCGCTACGCCAGTTTTTACTTCCATTCCGAGCGATTGTAAGTGTGCGGCAATCTTTTCGGCAGTTTTAAATTCTCTGTTGGATAATTCTGGGTTTTTGTGGAAATCGCGTCGCCATTTGATGACTTTTGATTCTATAGCGTCAATATCTTTTTCGAGTCCGTGTTGCGCGGTGGCATATCCGAAGAAAACTAAGGAAAAGCAGCAAAGTAGTTTTTTCATTGTAATTGTTATGGTTGGAAATTATTGTATTCTCAAAGATATTCAAATTTTTGATTTTTGAGTCACGATTTCAATTTCGATGTATTATTGGAAACTAAAAAAGCTTCCAGTTTCCTGAAAGCTTTTGCGTATTTTTTGCTTGTTTCTAGTCTGATACATTAATGATTATTTCGCCACAATTTTAAACGTTTTGGAAAAATTGGCAGCTGAAATTTTTACGATGTAAATGTTGTTTCTTGGTAAATCTAAATACTTACTAAATGTTCCGTTAATCGCAACATTTTTCAAATCAACTACTTGACGGCCTAAGAGATTGTAAATTGAAATATTGGATGTAGTATTGATTCCAGAAATTTCTAATCGTCCACCATTGTAACTTGTTTGAATTTGTGTTTTTGTAGTGTCATTCACGCTTAACGTGCTACTGTTTAGTGTAGCATCAACCAAATCGATAAAGAAATCTACCGTTTGGTTATTTCCGCCGCCGCCAAATTGATTTTGA
This sequence comes from Kordia periserrulae, assembly GCF_003054265.1. Classification (GTDB taxonomy): domain Bacteria; phylum Bacteroidota; class Bacteroidia; order Flavobacteriales; family Flavobacteriaceae; genus Kordia; species Kordia periserrulae. The sequence continues at coordinate 553,162 of NZ_QBKT01000002.1, forward strand.
AATAAAAAGTTGATTCCGAAAATAGTTTCATTTTCTAACGAAGGAAACAATTGTCCAGGCGTAAACGTGATTTCGTACGTGTTTGTAGCTGTAGAAGCGTCTCCATCGGTCAAATTCAATACAGGTTGCCACGACAAATCATTAAACGTTCCAGGAACAGCCTGAAAGCTTCCACTACTGGTTTCTAACCCTAAGTACGTGTGGATAAATGTTTGATTTTCAGTATAGAAATTGTTGATAATGTCACTATCTTCAAAACGAATTGTAATTTCGTCATTTATTGTAGAAGTGGTTGCTGTAATTGTACTGCCTGCTCCATTATATCCAGAAATACTGAGTACTTCCTGTGCATAAGTGGCAGCAGTTAAAAACAGGCATAATAGTATAAAGTAATTTTTTTTCATAGATTCAATTTTAGGTAAAATTAAGCGATATCTAAAATATTTCAAAGATGTATGCTCTTAAATTTCTATAAAAAGTACAATAATTACGCCAAAAACTAAAAAGTATGTAGAATCAGCTTTGCAATTAGTTGTGAAATATTGATGAATTGTTATTTTTGTCTTTCGCTAAAAACATTCTAATAAAATGTGCGTTCATGACACATCGGTATGTGAACGAATTGCATCTGATAGAACTAAATTTAAAGTATCAATGAAAAAGAACATTCCATTATTTTTACTCCTTTTGGTAAGCTTTGTGAGTTTTGGACAATCGAAAAAAGACAAGGTATTATTTACCATTGAAGGAGAACCAACGTATGTTTCCGAATTTTCAAGAGTTTACAAAAAGAATCTTGACATTATTGATAAAAAAGACCAAAAAGAAATTGAAGAGTATTTCGATTTATTTCTTGAATATAAGTTAAAACTGAAAGAAGCTGAACAGCTAAAGTTAGACGAGAAAGATTCCTATAAAAAAGAACTCGCAGGATATCGCAAACAACTATCTAGAAATTATCTTACAGACGAACAAGCCACAGAAAAATTGGTAAGAGAAGCGTATGAACGTTTGCAAAAGGAAGTAAAAGCAAGTCATATTTTAATCAAAGTTTCACAAGATGCTTCGCCAGAAGATACACTGAAAGCGTACAATGCCATCATGAAAATTCGTGATACGATTGTCACACACGGTGTTAGTTTTTCGCAAATGGCAGTGGAACAGTCGGACGATCCTTCTGCGATGGGGAATAAAAGTATGAAAGGAAACTTAGGGAATTTGGGTTATTTCTCAGCATTCCGAATGGTCTATCCTTTTGAATCGGCAGCTTATAATACGAAAGTTGGCGAGGTTTCCATGCCTGTTCGCACACAATTTGGTTATCACATCATTAAAACGGAAGATATTCGTGACAATGCAGGAGAAATTACCGTAGCACATATTTTATTGTTGGATAAAAAAGAAGGTGAAAACAAAGAAGATCCTGCGCAAAAAATTCAAGATATTTATTCGCAAATCCAGTCGGGAGCAGATTTTGGAACATTGGCAAAACGTTTTTCGGACGATAGAAGTTCTGGTGTAAATAATGGACAATTACCACGATTTGGTCGTGGCCGTTTGAGTTCCAAAGATTTTGAAGAAGTTGCTTTTTCTTTGAAAGAACCAAACGAAATTTCCAAACCATTTCAATCGGAATTCGGTTGGCATATTGTCAAATTGATTTCCAAGCATTCCATGAGAAGTTTTGAGGAAGAAAAACCGAATTTGGAGCGAAAAATAAAGAACGACAAGCGTGCAAGCGTGATTAATTCTTCAATTTTAAAGAAAATTAGAAAGCTATATACCATTGAAGAAAATGATAAAGCAGTAAAAAATGATTTTTACGCTTTGGCAGATGATACTTTTTTCAGTAAAAATTGGCAAAAACCTACAGATGAGGCTTTTCTTAACAAAACATTACTTCAAATTAAAGATACCAAAATCACGTATGACGAGTTTGCGACGTATTTATTGAAAAATCGTGCGCGTGTCATGACGCAAAATCCAGCTGCGAAAGAGTTTATTAATCGTTCTTATAAAGAATTTGTCAATGGAAAGTTGCTTGCTTTTTACGAAAGTGATTTGGAAAACATTAACGAAGAATTTGCCGCGATTTACGGAGAATACCGCGATGGATTGCTATTATTTGATTTGATGGAAACTGAAATCTGGGAAAAAGCCAAAATAGATACCATCGGATTGGAAACCTTCTTTAACGCTAACAAGGAAAATTACAAATGGAATAAGCGCGTAGAAGGCGTGATTGCTTCCTGTTCAAAAGAATCAGCAGCACAAAAAGTTCAGCAACTTTTAAAAGTTGGAAAATCGTTGGACGAGATTAAGGAAGCAATTAACAAAGAAGGAAATGTAAACGTGATTTTTTCGCCTGGCGTATTTGAAGATGGACATCGAAATCTTCCAGAAAATTTTAAGTTCTCAACAGGTGTTTCTGATATTTACAAAGATGGAACAACCGATTTCACCATTATCAAAGTAAATGAAATATTGCCTGCGAGCTACAAAGAAATGTCAGAAATCAAAGGAAAAGTCATTAGCGATTATCAAGTATATCTCGAAAAAGAGTGGATAAAACGATTAAAAGAAAAATACGAAATCGACATTAACAAGCGCACCTATAAAAAACTAAAAAAACTCGTTAAGTAATTCCCTTTTGAAAAAACTAATTGTCATACTAGTTATTTTTCTATGCATTTCGTGCGAATACTTTCAATCGACCAATGTTGGCGAGCCTGTGGCTAGAGTAGGTGAAAGTTATTTGTACAAAAGTGATATTGAGTCGTTACTCTCTGATGCTATGTCTTCGCAAGATAGTGCCATAGTTGTCAATAATTATATTGATCGTTGGGCAATGCAAGAATTATTCATTCAACGTGCCAAGTTGAACCTTCCGCAAGAAAAACAAGATGCTTTTGAAGAGTTGGTAGAAGAATATCGCAACGATTTATATATTGAAGCCTACAAAGAAGCGTTGGTAAAACAATCGATTGATACCGTTGTTACAGCGTTTGACGAAGCAAAATATTACGAAACCAACAAAGAAAACTTCAAACTCAATGAGGAATTGCTCAAGTTGCGTTACATCAATATTGCGAAGGACAACTCTAATATTAAGGAAATCACTGAGCGCTTCAAACGTTTTGAAGCAGAAGACAAAACGGTGTTGGATTCGTTAGCGATTCAATTCAACAATTACTCACTCAACGATTCCATTTGGGTAAAACAAACACAGGTTTTCAACAAAATTCCTGTCATAACAAACGAAAACAAAGAGAAATACTTAAAAAAATCACAATTTTCTCAAATAGAAGATTCATTAGGAGTATATTTGGTGCAAATTGTTGATAAAATCGGTAGGAATGATAGTGCGCCACTCGCGTATGTTCGCCCCACAGTACGACAAATCATTCTCAACAAGCGCAAACTTGAATTTATCAGAAAATTAGAAAAAGACATCACAAAAGATGCCATTAAGCAAAAACAGTTTGAAACGTATAAATAACATGAAGCAAGGTATATATGTACTGATGCTGCTTGTAGCATTTGGAATGCAAGCACAGGAAAAGGATGATGCAACGATGGTTTCAGAAACCATGACGGAAGCTAAAGCACAAGTAAAGGACTCTACAAAAACAAACACAGAGCGTGTAAAAATTGACGGTGTTGCCGCTGTTGTGGGCGATTTTGTCATTTTAGAATCAGATGTGGACAAAACATTGTTAGATTTTAAGCAACAAGGTGTGAATATGGAAGGATTTACACGCTGCAAATTGCTTGGAAAATTAATGGAAGACAAACTCTACGCGCATCAAGCAATTCAAGATAGTATTGAAGTTTCGCCAGGGGAAGTAAGCGACCGTGTAAATCAACAAATAGAATATTTCAGCGAGCAAATTGGTGGAATGGACAAGTTGTTGAAATTTTATGCCATGGAAGATGAATTAACTCTTCGCAAGCGATTAACGGAAATCACTAAAATAAATATTTTGACACAACGCATGCAATCAAAAGTAGTGCGTGATGTGGAAATTACGCCAGAAGAAGTACGTCAGTTTTTTGAAAAAATTCCTGTAGACCAACGTCCGAGAATCGGAGTAGAGTTAGAGGTTTCTCAAATCGTTATAGAACCAGAACCATCTGAAGAAGCGGTAGAAAAAGTGATTGAAAAACTGAAACAAATCAAAGCAGAAGTAGAAGCAGGTTCTAGTTTTGGAACCAAAGCAATTCTATATTCGAAAGATAGAGCTTCGGGACGACAAGGAGGTTTGATGCCAATCAACAAAAGACAACCATTGGCAAAAGAATTTAAAGATGTGGCGTTTTCATTGCAACAAGGAGAAATCTCCGATCCGTTCGAAACTGATTTTGGATGGCATATTGTAATGGTAGACAAAGTTCGTGGTCAGGAACGCGATGTGCGACACATTCTATTAATTCCAGAAATCACCAACGAAAAGTTAGAAGAAGCACGTAAAGAAATAGATACCTTGCGTACACGTATTATGGATGGCGAATTGACGTTTGAAGAAGCGGCACGTTCGTTCTCAGATGATAAAGAAACGCGTAACAATGGAGGGAAACTCATCAACCCTGCAACGTTTGACACACACTTCGAATTGACAAAAATGGATCCAGAGCAATACTCGCAAATTGAACCCTTAAAAGAAGGAGAAATATCTATTCCATTAATTGACGAAACGCGTACAGGACAAAGAAGATTTAAAATACTCAAAGTAACCAATCGTTTTGATGAGCATATTGCTGATTATTCCAAAGATTACATCAAAATCAAAAACTTAGCGCTTAAAGAAAAGCAGTTAAAAGAAGTAGAAAAGTGGATTTCACAAAAAATAAAAGACACCTACATCAATGTGAATTCCGACAATCGCGACTGTGAATTTACAAACAATTGGTTAAAAGAAGAAGAAAAAGAATAATATATGTCAGACGTTGCTGCTATTGAAAATCTTGTGCAAAAACACAAGGAACTCAAAAATGAAATTGCCAAAATAATTGTAGGTCAGGAAAAAGTAATCGATCAAATTCTTCTCTCCATATTTTCTGGAGGTCACGCGTTATTGATTGGTGTTCCTGGATTGGCAAAAACATTGATGGTCAATACGATTGCAACAACGTTGGGACTTAACTTTAAGCGTATTCAATTTACGCCCGATTTAATGCCGAGCGATATTTTGGGAAGTGAAATTTTGGACGAAAAACGTACGTTCAAATTCATTAAAGGGCCCATTTTCGCAAACATCATCTTGGCAGATGAAATCAACCGTACACCGCCAAAAACGCAAGCCGCTTTATTAGAAGCCATGCAAGAACGAGCTGTAACGGTTGCGGGACATCATTACAAACTCGATTTACCGTACTTTGTATTGGCAACGCAAAACCCAATTGAGCAAGAAGGAACGTATCCGTTGCCTGAAGCGCAGTTAGACCGTTTTATGTTTGCCATTCGTTTAACCTATCCCACGTTTGACGAAGAAGTACAAGTAGTCAAAACTACAACTACTGACGTAGAAGCCTCTGTAAAAGCACTATTTTCGGCGCAGGAAATCATTAAAATTCAGCAACTTATTCGTAAAATTCCTGTAGCAGACAACGTGATAGAATACGCAGTGCGTTTGGTTTCTAAAACACGTCCAAAAGAAGCAAGTGCTATTGATATCGTAAAACAATACGTAGATTGGGGCGCAGGGCCAAGGGCTTCGCAAAATTTAATCTTGGCAGCAAAAGCACACGCGGCGATTAACGGAAAATTTTCTCCAGACATTGAAGATGTGCAAGCAGTTGCCATTGGAATTCTATCGCACAGAGTCATTCGAAACTATAAAGCAGAAGCGGAAGGAATTACGATTGAAAAGATTATTGAGAGTTTATTTTAAAACTTTTCTGTTCAAATAAAATCACGTAAAATTTTACAATTTTACGACTATCTAAAAAAACACAGCTTCAAATTATCAATTTCATAATTTGAAGCTTTTTTTATATTCAATTTTAAATTTTATGCAACAAAAATAAAAAATCGATAAAAATAATTCACTCAAAATAAAGGTATGCTGTGGATTTTTAAAAATGCAGATTATTTCGTAATTTCGCAGGACTTTCAAAACACTAAAAAACAAATATATGGCCTTTGATATTGACATGATAAAAAAGGTTTACGAAACAATAGTGGAACGTGTAGACAAAGCGCGCGAAATTACTGGTAAACCATTAACACTTTCAGAAAAAATATTATATGCTCACTTGTGGGACGGAACTCCAAGCAAAGCGTTTGTAAGAGGAAAAGATTATGTAGATTTTGCTCCCGATCGTATCGCTTGTCAAGATGCAACCGCACAAATGGCATTATTACAGTTCATGCAAGCAGGAAAAACCAAAGTAGCAGTGCCTACAACGGTTCACTGCGACCACTTGATTCAAGCAAAAGTTGGCGCGAGTGCCGATTTACAATCTGCGATGAATAACAGTAGTGAAGTGTTCAATTTCTTAGAGTCAGTATCAAACAAATACGGAATCGGATTCTGGAAACCAGGTGCAGGAATTATTCACCAAGTAGTGTTGGAAAACTATGCCTTTCCTGGCGGAATGATGATTGGAACGGATTCACACACGGTAAACGCTGGTGGATTAGGAATGGTCGCTGTTGGAGTTGGTGGTGCAGATGCCGTTGACGTAATGGCTGGAATGCCTTGGGAATTAAAATTTCCTAAATTAATCGGTGTGAAATTAACTGGAAAACTTTCGGGTTGGACCGCACCAAAAGACGTTATCTTAAAAGTAGCAGGAATCGTTTCTGCAAAAGGAGGAACAGGAGCAATTGTAGAATACTTCGGACCTGGAGCAACCGCAATGTCGTGTACAGGAAAAGGAACTATCTGTAACATGGGAGCAGAAATTGGTGCTACCACATCTACTTTTGGATACGACGAATCTATGGAGCGTTACTTACGCGCTACAGACAGAGCCGATGTAGCTGATGCTGCAAATGAAGTAAAAGACTATTTAACAGGTGATGCAGAAGTATATGCAAATCCTGAGCAATATTTTGACCAAGTAATTGAAATTAACTTATCAGAATTATTACCACACTTAAATGGACCATTTACGCCAGATTTAGCAACGCCAGTAGGAACGATGACAGACAAAGCTATTGAAAACGATTGGCCATTAGAAGTAGAATGGGGATTAATTGGTTCGTGTACGAACTCATCTTATGAAGATTTGTCACGAGCAGCATCCATTGCACAGCAAGCCTTAGACAAAGGGTTAAAAACAAAAGCGGAATTCGGAATCAATCCAGGTTCTGAGCAAGTTCGTTTTACAGCAGAGCGCGACGGAATTTTAGAAGTATTCGAAAAATTAGATGCTAAAATATTTACCAATGCATGCGGACCGTGTATCGGACAATGGGCGCGTTACAGTGACCCAAAAAATGCTCCGAAAAACAGTATCGTACACTCGTTTAACAGAAACTTTGCAAAACGTGCTGACGGAAACCCAAATACACACGCCTTTGTAGCTTCTCCAGAAATTACTGCAGCAATCGCAATCTCTGGTCGTTTGGACTTCAACCCAATTACCGATACCTTAATCAATGAAAATGGTGAAGAAGTAAAACTTGACGAGCCAACAGGATGGGAATTGCCACCAAAAGGTTTTGATGTAGAAGACAATGGATATTTAGCGCCTGTAGAAGACGGAAGTGGTGTCGTAGTTAATGTAGCAGAAGATTCTGAGCGTTTGCAATTATTAACTCCGTTTGAGCCAATTGGTGACGAAATCAAAGGAGCAAAACTCTTAATCAAAGCATTTGGAAAATGTACAACGGATCACATTTCTATGGCGGGACCATGGTTACGTTTCCGCGGACATTTAGATAATATTGCTAACAACACCTTGATTGGAGCTGTAAATGCATACAACAAAAAGACGAATTTCGTTAAAAACCAATTAACAGGCGAGTACAACGGAGTGCCAGATGTACAACGTGCGTACAAAGCTGCAGGCATTAAAACGATTGTTGTGGGAGACCATAACTACGGAGAAGGTTCTTCACGTGAGCATGCAGCAATGCAACCAAGACACTTAGGTGTAGCGGCGGTATTGGTAAAATCATTTGCACGTATTCACGAAACCAACTTGAAAAAACAAGGTATGTTAGCGTTAACGTTTGTAAATGAAAATGATTACGATTTAATTCAAGAAGACGATACGTTTAACTTCTTAGACTTAGACAAATTTGCGCCAGATTCGCCATTGACAATTGAAGTGGTACATGCAGACGGAAGCAAAGACGTTATCAAAGCAAACCATACGTACAACCAACCACAAATTGAGTGGTACAATGCAGGTTCTGCGTTAAACTTGATTAAAAGACAAAACGCAGCTTCTTAATAGAAGAAGTGAAATGTTTTTACATATTCAAAAGCTCTGAACAATCTGTTTGGAGCTTTTTTGTTTTGTTTGATTGAAAGATTGAAACTAGTTACTAAGTTATAAGTGAAGAGTTAAGAGTGAAAAATTAGCGAATAACGAATAACGAATAACGAAATTTAAAATGTAAAACTCAAAATGTAAAATAAAAAAGTACTTTTACCCAACACCCAACACCCAACACCCAACACCCAACACCCAACACCCAACACCCAACACCTGAACCCCAAAAACATTTGGCAGTACGGACATTAATTAAGAAATTTGTAGCTTAAACTTGAATTCTTTGAGAGTCACGTTATCCTTTTCCCTAGAAGATATCTCTACAATCAAACAACAACTGTTGGTATGGAGTCAGCAATTCCATGAAGTTGTGTGGTTTGATTCTAATCACTATCAAGCAAATTACAGTGAATACGATGCTATTTTAGCCGTTGATGCGCTGACGGTTTTGCAAACAGATACACAAAACGCATTTCAAAAATTGGCAGAATATCAAAAAACGACCAACGATTGGATTTTTGGCTATTTGTCATACGATTTGAAGAATGCTACCGAAGATTTAAAATCTGAAAATTTTGACGGTTTGCAGTTTCCTGAATTGTATTTCATGCAACCGAAAAAATTGTTTTTTTTAAAAGGAAATATATTAGAAGTCAGTTATTTATCTTTTTTGAAAGATGAATTACAGGAAGATGTGTTCACCATTATGAATACAAAAATCGATTCAGAAATCTTTACACATAGCACGTCTAACAAAGAACATCGTCCTAAAATAAAACTCCGAATTCACAAAGATGAATATCATGAAAAAGTCAATACTCTTTTGGCGCATATTCATCGTGGCGATATTTATGAAGCCAATTTTTGTCAGGAATTCTATGCGGAAAATGCTGAAATTGATCCGCTGTCAACCTATACGCACTTAAATGCCATTTCAAAGCCACCTTTTGCAACTTTCATGCGATTGGAAGACAAATACATTCTGTCTGCTTCGCCAGAACGATATCTTAAAAAAGAAGGGACAAAAGTTATTTCACAACCTATCAAAGGAACGGCAAAGCGTAGTGATGATGCAGAATTGGATGTACAAATGGCAGAAGATTTACGTACCGATGAAAAAGAACGTGCCGAAAACATTATGATTGTCGATTTGGTGCGGAATGATTTGTCCAAAACAGCGGTCAAAGGCAGTGTGAACGTTGAAGAATTGTGTAAAATCTACACCTTTGACCAAGTGCATCAAATGATTTCTACAGTAGTTTCTGAAGTTTCGGAAACTCAAAATCCGATAGAAATTTTACAAACTACCTTTCCCATGGGCAGCATGACAGGCGCGCCAAAAATTTCAGCGATGCAAATCATAGAAAACTTAGAAGAAACCAAACGCGGCATTTATTCGGGAGCGATTGGTTATTTTACACCAACCAACGATTTTGATTTCAACGTAGTTATCCGAACTATTTTATACAACAGTACCCAAAAATACGTTTCCTATTCGGTTGGTGGCGCCATTACGGCAAAATCCATTCCTGAAAAAGAATACGAAGAGTGTTTGTTAAAGGCAAAAGCCATGCGTGAAGCGTTGGAATAAGTATCAAATTTACACATCTCTTTTCAACATTTCTAAGTCGTTTTATTTGATAATGCTGCTATTTACTTATCTTTGGAAACGTTAACAATGATAAGGGTTTTACTCTGTTTAATCTATTCGTTTGCTAGAGAAATTAGAAACACATATTACTGCCAATTTTTCTTTTTTAAAGAATGCAAAATTGCTAATCGCTATTAGTGGCGGATTGGATAGTGTAGTGCTTTCGAAATTGTTGCATAAATTGAACTATTCCCTGGCGTTTGCACATTGTAATTTTCAACTTCGCGGAAAGGAAAGTGATGGTGATGAAATTTTTGTGAAGGAATTAGCCGAAACCTTAAATGTAAAGGTCTTTTCGAAAAAGTTTGAAACGGAAGCGTTTGCTAAACAAGAGAAGTTATCTATTCAAATGGCGGCTCGGAAGTTGCGTTACGAGTGGTTTCAAGAGTTGGCGAGAACATTTCAATACGATTATATTGTAACGGCACATCACAAAGATGATGCATTGGAAACGTTCATTATCAATCTGTCACGCGGCACGGGAATTGAAGGTTTGACAGGCATTCCTGAACGAAATGGAAACATTGTTCGTCCGTTGTTATCGTTTACACGAGAAGACATTCACGCGTATGCGAAAGAACAACAATTGCAATGGCGTGAAGACAGTAGCAATGCTTCCACAAAATACCTTCGCAATAAAATAAGACACGATATTGTGCCGTTATTACAGGAATTGCATCCAACGTTTATGGACAATTTTGAAATGACGCAACAACATTTACGCGGAAGTAACGCTATCATTCATGACCGTATTCAGCAATTAAAAGAACGATTGCTAGAAAAGGTTGCAAAAGATTACTATCAAATTGAAATTGCGGCAATTGAACAATTGTCCAATCCGAAAGCGTATCTATATGAGTTGTTAAAAGAGTTTGGATTTCACCATTGGGAAGATGTATCTGATATGTTGTCTGCCCAAAGCGGAAAACAGCTATTTTCAGCACATTACCGATTGATCAAAGATAGAACACATTTACTCATTCAGAAGCAATCAAAAGACGATAAAGAACAAGAAATACTCATAAAAGAAATACCAACAGAACTAAAAACACCAATTCAGCTGCACATTGAAGAAGTAGCACGCATTACAGACACAGGAAAAAACATTTTATATGTTGCTAAAGAGTTGTTAAAATTTCCGCTAATCGTAAGAAAATGGAAAAATGGAGACTATTTTTACCCGTTGGGAATGCGAGGCAAAAAGAAAGTAAGCAAATACTTCAAAGATGAAAAGTACTCGTTGATTGACAAAGAGCATCAATGGTTGCTGTGCAGCGGCGAAAATATTGTATGGATTATTGGAAAACGCTCCGACAATCGGTACAAACTAACCCAACCAACCAACACTATTATTAAGCTAACATTGCATTGAAATTCAACAAATTTCAATTGACAATTACGAAACAACTATTACTAAATGAAAAAACTAATTACGCTCCTGTTTTTATGTGTAGCAAGTTTCAGCTTGCATGCGCAAATGATGGATCCTGTATCATGGACAACAGAAATTGAACGTGTTTCTGACACGGAATACAATTTGATTTACAAAGCTGAGATTCAACCAAAGTGGCATTTGTATTCGCAATTTTTAAAAGATAATACAGGCTATCCAACGGTATTTACGTATGATTCTATACAACAGATTTCAGATTTTAAACTTGTTGGAAACACTACGGAAAGCAAATCGGTCACGAAATTTGACAAAGTTTTTCAGGCAGATTTGACCTTTTTTGAAGATTCTGCAACCTTTACACAGAAAATTGAGCTTATCAATCCTGACGTAAAAACGATTACTTCTAGCATCGATTATCAGACCTGTGATGATGAAAAATGTGTATTAGGCAATAAAGAATTCAGTTTTACAGTTCCTCAGAAAGCAACAGAAACTACTTCGGTTTCTCAAAATCCGTTTCAAAACGAGCAGCCAAAAATATTTGATCCGGTACAATGGACAGGCAGCGTTAAAAAGCTTTCAGATGACGAATACGAATTGGTGATGAAAGCTGCTATTGAGCCAAAATGGCACTTATACTCGCAGCGTAGTTATGGTGATGATGGTCCTTTTCCAACAGAGTTTTCTTTTGCGGATGCTGGCAACACTTTTGAAACTGTAGGAAAGGTAGAAGAGTCTGAAACCAAAGAAGTCTTTGATAAGGTATTCGGGAAAAACATTTCTTTTTATGAAAACGAAGGAACCTTTACACAAAAAATCAAATTAAAAGACAAAAACACCAAAATTATTACGGCAGAAGTGGTGTTTATGGTCTGTGATGATGAAAAGTGTTTACCGCCAACGGCGAAGGAGATAAAGTTTGCATTGGACAATTCAGCGATAACTGCATCAAAATCAGATTGTGAACTAACAGAAAAGGACATACGACTTTCCAAAGAATTGGATTTAGGAATAGAGGGCGATTTTTCAACACCAGAAAAAAGTTACTTACTCATATTTTTATTAGGTCTTTTAGGAGGTTTCATTGCATTGCTGACTCCATGTGTTTTTCCAATGATACCTTTAACTGTTTCTTTCTTTATTAAAAGTGCAGCAAACTCACAAAAAGGTTTGGCAAATTCAATTCTCTATGGATTTTTTATCTTTTTAATCTACTTTTTATTGAGTTTACCTTTTCATTTAATAGATTCTCTTGATTCAGAAATCTTGAATACTATCTCAACAAATATTACTTTAAACATCATATTCTTTGCAATTTTTATTGTATTCTCTATTTCTTTCTTTGGATATTTCGAATTGACATTACCATCGTCATGGAGTACAAAACTAGATAGTAAAGCAAGTGCAATAGGTGGTGTTGTAGGTGTCTTTTTTATGGCATTGGTTTTAGCAATTGTATCTTTTTCATGCACAGGACCAATACTTGGTGGATTACTAGGTAGTACAGCATTGTCAGGCGGTGATACAGCAATGAAACTCACCATGGGAATGAGCGGATTTGGATTGGCATTAGCGTTGCCATTTACATTATTTGCCATGTTTCCTAAGTGGTTAGATTCTCTTCCAAAATCTGGAGGTTGGTTAAATACGGTTAAAGTAGTACTTGGTTTTATTGAGTTAGCATTGGCGCTTAAATTTTTATCAAATGCAGACTTAGTAGGACATTGGGGTGTTTTAAAACGTGAAATATTTATTGGAATTTGGATAATATTAAGTGCAGGTTTAGCATTGTATTTATTTGGCTTGATTAAATTCCCTCATGACAGCCCTATCAAAAAATTAAACAAATGGCGTATTGGATTGGGTATTTTGGTTGCAGCGTTCACTATTTATCTCATTCCTGGTGTGACGAATTCAAAATATGCGAACTTAAAATTAATTAGTGGTTTTCCACCGCCACTTTTTTACAGTGTATATGAAAAGGATAAAGCTGTTGTAGACGAAGGGTATTCTGATTGTCCACTTGGTTTACCATGTTATAAAGACCTTCAAGAAGGAATAGCAGCAGCGAAAGCAGAAAACAAACCTATAATGTTAGACTTTACAGGTTGGGCATGTGTTAACTGTAGAAAAATGGAAGAGCAGGTGTGGAGTGAGCCTGAAATATTTAATCTTTTAAATGATAATTACATCATCATTTCCTTATATGTGGATGATAGAAAACAATTACCAAAAGATAAACAATTCAAGTTTGACAAAGGAAATTGTAACATCAAGAAGATAAAAACCTATGGTAATAAATGGGCAACGTTGCAAACCTTGAATTTTAAAAATAATTCTCAACCTTTTTATGTGTTATTATCACCAGATATGAAACTGCTTAATAATCCAGTAGGTTACACACCAGATGAAGTAGAGTATGGAAATTGGCTTCAAGATGGCATTGATAAATTCAAAGCAAAACAATAATCAACCTTAAAAAGTGTATGAAAAAAATCATAAAAAGTAGTATCTGCTTGTTCGTAGTTGCAGTTTTGAGTTCTTGCGAAAGCAAACAAAAAGAAGCTGTAAAAACGTATACAGAAGCCGAAGTTACCGAACATTCCAAACGCTTAAATGATTGGTTTCATGAGCAATTTCAGCAAGACTTGAAAAACTCTCCACAAATGCAAACCAGTATTGGAGATAAAACGGATTACGGCAAGTGGGATGATATTTCGGCAGCAGCGGAAGCGACGCAATTACAAATCGCAAAAGACCGTTTGCAATGGCTGCATGATACTATTGATGAAGCCGCTTTGGATGCGTCTACAGCGTTGAGTTTGAAGTTATACAAACAAAAACTCACCAATCACATTGACGATTATCAACACCGATTGTATTACTATCCGTTGAATCAAATGCACGGAATGCAAGCGGAAATTCCAGCGTTTCTTATCAACATGCACCAAATTAAGAACAAAAGTGATGCAGAAGCGTATATTTCGCGTTTAAACGGTTTAAAAATAGTATTTGCACAAGTTGAGGAAATTCTAAAAGAACAAGAAAAAGCAGGCATTATGCCGCCAAAATTTGTGTTTACGCATGTCATCAACGATTGTGAAAATATCATCAAAGGAAAACCATTTGATAATAGTGATAAAAACAACACACTTTGGAACGATTTCACTACTAAAATCAGCAATATAGCGTTAGAAAAAGGGGAGCATGAAAAGTTGAAAGAAGCCGCAAAAGAGGCACTAGTAAACTCGGTAGCTCCTGCCTATACTTCGTTAATTTCTTTATTGAAAGCACAAAAAGCACGTGCTACTACGGAAGATGGCGTATGGAAGTTCCCTAACGGAAATGAATTCTATAATATCGCGCTGCAACGTACCACAACTACAGACATGACAGCGGATGAAATTCACGAACTCGGACTCCAAGAAGTCGCTCGAATTCACGACGAAATGAAGAAGATAAAAGAACAAGTCGGTTTTAAAGGTACGTTACAGGAATTCTTTGTTTTTATGAAAAATGATGCGCAATTTTATTATCCTGCCACAACAGAAGGCAGAAAAGCGTATATGGACAAAGCAACGGCGATTATTGATTCCATGAAATCGCGTTTGGATGAATTATTCATCACAAAACCCAAAGCAGATATTCAGGTGAAAGCTGTGGAAGCATTTCGTGAAAAATCTGCAGGAAAAGCATTCTATAAACAACCTGCCATTGATGGCTCGCGACCTGGAACGTATTACGCAAACATGTATAGAATGGAAGCCATGCCAAGTTATCAAATGGAAGCGTTGGCATATCATGAAGGAATTCCGGGACATCACATGCAAATTGCCATCGCACAAGAATTAGAAAACGTGCCAATGTTCAGAAAACTTGGCGGTTATACAGCATACGTAGAAGGTTGGGGATTGTACTCGGAACTCATTCCAAAAGAAATGGGCTTTTACAGCGACCCGTATTCAGATTTTGGACGTTTAGCGATGGAATTATGGCGCGCATGCCGTTTAGTGGTTGACACAGGAATTCACACCAAAAAATGGACGCGTGAACAAGGAATTGAATACTATACCTCAAACACACCAAACGCGGAATCGGATGCTATTAAAATGGTGGAAAGACACATTGTAATGCCGAGTCAGGCAACAGCTTACAAAGTCGGAATGAATAAAATTGTCGATTTACACAAGAATGCCAAAAAAGAGTTGGGAGAGAAGTTTGACGTACGCGAATTTCACGAAGTCGTTCTTAGTAACGGTGCCGTTCCGCTCAATGTTTTAAGCGATTTGGTAGACACATGGATTGCTAGTAAAAAGTAATTCAATTTTCTATAAATATACAAAAGCGAGTATCAAAAAGTACTCGTTTTTTTGTGTTTACACTTCCGTAAGATATAGAAGTCGCTTCTAAGTAAAATCAAATATCTACAGGAAAATTGCATAACAGAAGAACCATTATTTGTTACCGTAAGGTTTGAACCAACTCAGAAAGCATCAAACTTTATACTACCAAGAAACAAATAATTAAAAACGCATAAAAAAAGCCGTTTCAACAGAAACGGCTTTCAAATATTTTATAATCAAGAAAAATTAGTTGATGACAACTTTTTCAGTTACGGTAGTTGTATCAGAATTCATTTGAACAAAATAAACTCCAGTTCCTAAATTTAACTGAATATCTTTACTTTGTCTAATTCCACCAAACTCGTATGTTTTAAGTGTACGACCATTAAGATCAGATACAATAACACTTTGTAGCGGAATTCCAGGATTTTTAATTGTGATGTTTCCATTTGAAGGATTTGGGAAAATTACGAATGACTTAGGATCATTAGTACCAAAAACTTCACTTGAAAGTGTAGTACAAGAAATTGCTCCACATGCAGGTTGGTCAAACGGAGTATCGTTGTTTGTATTCCAGTTTGCAGGATCGTGAATAGCAGCTCTTAATACATTCACATCATCATCTTCTAAATCTGTACAATTATATACCGCATTGTCTATTTCAGGATCAATGGCAATCGATGAAAAAGCTAGTGTTGTAAAAATCGCTGGCTGTGCTGAAGTAGTAGTACTTGTAGCATCTGCATCCCAACCACCATTCATTTGAATAGCGGCAATAAATCCAGATTCATTTCCAGCACTAGGCGTATTGCCAGGATCGTAAGCAAAAATTTGATCTCCACTTACAGATAAAGCCATCCCCGTTCCAGTTAAATTTCCAGCACTCATACCACCACCGTCTTCAATAGCTACAAATGGTGTAGCAGAAATTGAAATTTGAGTTCCACAATTTAATGCAGAAGTAAATTCCAAAGTAACAGTACTTTCACCTGTTCTAAATCCTCCAGCAGCAAACCAGCCGTTTTCAGTAAAACTGATGAGTTCTCCAGCAGCAACATCTCTTAACAAAACAAAAGTAAATTGGTCGGTTTCACCGCTTGGGTTTCCAGAATTATCACCTTGATAACCTGTGAAAGCAATATCTCCAAGCGCCCATTGTCCGTAAGTTGTTTGAGTAAATGAAGCCAAAAGTAAGGCTATAAAAAGTAATTTTTTATTCATAATTGAGTAGTTTATTTTCTCGCAAAGTACGAAAAAAAGTTTGCATTAAGATACTGTTTACAATATCTTAATGCAATTAAAGTTAACTTCTAGAAGGAAAAACTCCTTGTAAAGCTATGATATAATTTATCCCTAGAAAAGGATTTCTAATGTTGAATGGTTGTTGGTTTCCACTTGGTTGAGAATTTACACTTCCTGATAAGGCAGCATTAGCAGGAGCTAAAGTGGCATCAGCAGTACTAGGAGAAGCATATAAATTTGTAATTCCACTTGCTAAAACATTTCCTGAAGCTTCATCTGAAGTACCTTCATCAGCTACAGCAGGAAGGCTTACTGATGCACTTACAGAAGACCCTGCGAAGGATACCGTATGAAAGTGATTTGGCAATTCAATAACTGTAAGAGTTTTGGTTTCCATACCACCTCTTTGTCCTAATTTGATGTCAGAAAGACCCGGACCACGACCTTGTTGAATTGGGCTTCTTCCTCTTAAATCTGGCAAAGCAAACGTTGTTCTTCCGTCTCCACCATACGTCGTTCCTAGAAGAGAAAATAGGGCTTGGTATTGATTGATAGGTAACAATTGACCTTCACAAAATGCCCATCCTCTAGGAGCAAAATTTCCTGCAAACATTACTATTTGCGCTAAAAATGGATTCATAATATATTTTTTTAATGTTAATTAATTCGATTTTTTATGTCACTTTTTAGCTTCTAGATGGATACACTCCAACCATAGCAATGATAAAGTTGATTCCCTCAAATGGGTTTCTAATGTAGAAAGACTGATTTCCACCAGTAGCCATTGTATTAACACTACCTGAAATTGCAGCATTAGCTGGAGCTAATGTAGCATCAGCAGCACTAGGAGAAGCATATAAATTTGTAATCCCACTTGCTAAAATATTTCCTGAAGCTTCATCTGAAGTACCCTCATCAGCAACAGCTGGTAAGCTTACTGCGGCATTAACACCACCTCCACTAAAAGAAACATTATGCGAGTGATTAGGCATTTGACTAACAGTTAGTGTATGATACTCAGCACCTCCTCTTTGTCCGAGCTTAATGTTAGACAATCCAGGTCCTGTTCCTGGCTGAATAGCGGTTCTACCTCGCAAATCAGGCAAAGCAAATGTTGTTCTACCATCTCCACCATAGGTGGTTCCTAAAATAGAAAACAACGCAGTGTGCGATGAGATAGCTAATAATTGTCCTTGGCAAAATGCCCAACCTCTTGGTGCAAAATTTCCTCCGAACATAACAATTTCTCCGATAAATGGATCCATAATAATATAGTTTATAAGGTTAAAAGAATAAATATAGCACTTTTTATTTAATGCCAATGTCTCAAAAATAAAAGTAATGCGTCAATATCATCATGGTTTTATTACTTAAAATTAAAATCAGGTAGAAATACGTAATTCTATATGAAAAGAAAATTTTTGACGTAAGTCATAGAATGTAAAAAGATATATTTTACTATTTTTAAGCCAAACTAACTACTAAAATTTAACTATTATGGTAAACACTATTTGTCTACAGAAAGCTGTCGAATGGACTACAGCATGGAGAGCCCAAGGTGGGACTTTTACAGATTATGAAGATTTAAAAGGATTTTTAATTCCACTTGCAGATTTAAAAGAAGTTATTGCAGAACCAAACGTTGCAAATATTAGAGCCTATATTGGAGTTGATGATACTGACGGACATCGTCCACATTTGGTGATTGTTGGAGTAAATGCCGCAGGAGAAGATATTATTTATAAAGCAGCAGGTGATGGCTGTGACGATAATGATGGCTCTGTAAATACTGGGTTATATGACTTTTCACAACCATGTCCAACTACTTGTGATATAAATAGTCCGTTGTATGGACTGAAGAAAGGTTCCTAACTTTTAAAGTAAACTAGTCATTCAAGATATTCTTGCATATATAGGATATTTGATATTGTTATTGAATATCATACTTTTTTTTAGCACTTATTCTTCAACTGGAGTAAGTGCTAAACTGTTTTCATGGTACTTGTTGGGAATGGGTATTATTCAAGTAGCTACTTTTTGGTTGTGGTATAATAGTGTGAATAATTTACATCTGACACATTATTATCTCATTACACAATTTATCTTGCTGAGTCTGTTCTATTATTCATTGTTTAAAAGTAAGGCGCAAAAACTATTGGTTTCTATCATTCTAGTCACAGTAGTACTAGTTCTTATGATTCAATCGTATCTAATGCCGCAGTTGTTGTATCGATTCAATTTGACGGAAATTCTACTAACATCGCTAACGATAGTTTTTTATAGCATTATTCATTTTTACAATTCGTTGAGTGAAGTCAAAAAATTTACTTATATCAATTCAGGAATTTTTATTTACGTACTGAGTAGTACGCTAATTTTTTGCTCAGGAAATATTATGACGGAATTAGATCCATCTATCAATCATTTGGTTTGGTTTATGAATGTAGTGCTGTATTTGGTATATCAAATACTGATTACAATTGAATGGTTTCGTAATTTTAAGAAAAAAACAATCTAACAGTACATATGGACGAACTTTTTTCAGGCGATACTAAATTTATCACAATTGTTATTCTCGGTGCTATATTGATGTTGATTATGGCGCTGACATTAATTTTATTTTTTTACTTATCGCGAAAAAAAATTATCCAAAAAGAATTAGAGAAAAAAACACTAGAACTGAATCACCAAAAGGAAATGCTCAAAGCGACCATTGTAGCCCAAGAAGCAGAACGCAATCGTATTGCACAAGATTTACACGATGCTATTAGCGCAAAACTAAATGTGGTGTCGCTTAGCGCGAATTTTCTCTTGGAGGAAGACAACATCACACCGCAAGAAACAGACGAAATCATTCATCACATGCTAAAAGTGACGAATAAAACGATTGAAAGTTCTCGAAAAATTGCGCATAACTTATTACCGCCAATTCTTGAAAAATTCGGACTTGGCGCAGCATTAGAAGAATTGTGTGACGAATTTAACAATAGTAAAAAAGTAACCGTTTCTTCCAAAATTGAGTATGAGCCTGGGCGACTTTCGCAAGACAATGAGCTTCATGTTTTTAGAATTGTACAAGAACTCATGAACAATTCCATGCGACATGGAAAGGCAAAAGGCATCGAATTAAATTTTAATCCTACCAAAGAAAACTTATTTTTACACTACAAAGACGACGGATTAGGGTTCGATATTGAAAAAATGGGCGTTCAAAAAGGGCTTGGACTGCGAAATATTGAAAGTAGGGTTTCGTTGCTACAAGGAGAAATCCACTATCGCAGCGAAAAAGAAAAAGGAGTAGAAGTAGAAATTACCATATAAAATACAACACCATGGATACACCAATCATAAAAATAGCCATTGCAGACGATGAAGCACTGTTTAGAGCAGGAATGTCATTCATACTAACGCGTGTAAAAAACTTTGAAATCATCTTTGAAGCAGAAAATGGTGCCGATTTGCTCGAAAAACTAAAAATAGCACCCGAAAAACCAGACGTAATTCTGATGGATTTAAAAATGCCTTCACTCAATGGTGTAGAATCTACCAAAATACTGCAAAAAGAATATCCAGAAATCAAAGTCATTGCAGTAACGAGTTACGATGGAAAATCGTTCATTACAAACATGATAGATGTTGGTGCGTCGTCGTATTTACTCAAAAATACCTCTCCAAAAGTGGTTGTACACACTATCAATGAAGTATATGACAAAGGTTTTTATTACGATGAACGTGTGTTAAAAATCATTCATGAAAATCTACTTTCTGCCAAGAGCAAACGTATCAAAAGTGATTTAGACAACAATCTACTCACCAAACGCGAAAAAGAAATCTTAGAACTCATCTGCAATCAATATACTACTAACGAAATTGCTGACAAGCTATTTATCAGTCCACGGACGGTTGAAGGACATCGTAATAACCTTTTACTCAAAACCGAGTCCAAAAATGTAGCTGGTTTGGTCATTTATGGCATTCAAAAAAAGCTCATTGAACTGTCGCCCGATTTTTAAAAAGTTGAAATCTTTAGTATAAATCTTGCAGCTTTTTAAGAATCTGCTAGATAATGTTTACTTTTGACGGCATATTAAAAATTCATGAAGAAAAATCTTTTCATTGCCATAGAAGGAATTGACGGAAGCGGTAAAAGCACACAAGCCAAAAACATTGCCAAACGTTTAGAAGCTGAAGGGCACAAAGTCTATCTTACCTTTGAACCAACCGACATGCGCATTGGTAAAATGATTAGAAGTATTTTGGGTGGAAAAGAAAAAGCAGACGAAAAAGTCATTGCAGCTTTATTTGCTGCCGACAGACTCGACCACGTATTGCACGAAACGGAAGGAATTCTCAAAAAACTAGCAGAAGGATATATTGTCATTACCGATAGATATTACTTTTCTTCGTATGCCTATCACGGTGCACATGTAGATATGGATTGGGTAATTGCATCCAATCAAATGGCGGCAAACATTCTAAAACCTTCGGTAAATATCTTTGTAGATGTTTCTCCAGAAGTTGCCATGAAACGCATCAATGCGAATAGAGAAACCGTAGAAATCTACGAAACGCTTGACAATCTCAAAGCAGTACAATCACAATACTTGCGCGCGTTTAAAAAATTACAACATGAAGAACATATTGTCAAAGTAAACGGTGATGAATCTCCCGAAAATGTCACAGCAGCACTTTGGGATGTCATCCAAAACGAACTCAAAACTTCCTAAAAAGAACAGACAAAATTGCTTCAAAGTCGCTTAAACAAAGCGACTTTTCTATTTACATGAAATTCATTTTTCAAAATTCCTACAAAAATAACAACACAAAAGTACCGTGTTTTTCCTGTAGCACAGAAGTTTTTTCACCCAAAATAAAAACCGTGTTTTTCCTGTGGCAAATTAGCGAATAGACTCTATAAAAACGTCACTACGATACATAGATTTGTTTTCATAATTAATAAGGGGAAATATGATCAATAAATTTGTAGATAAGCTAAATGCTGACGGACTTGCCACCTACATCAATACCTTGGAAGGGATTTCGGTAAAACTAGGTGCGCAAAATGTAGCGGATATCGATTCGGAAGAAAGCGATATTGATGGCGACAATCTACTCATAACTATTGTTCGTATAGAAGAAGAAAGTACGCTAAAAAACTTTCCAAATCAACGCTTGGTGGAAAGTGGCGGTACGTTTAAAATGGACAAACGTTTTCCGAAAATCCATCTCAACTATTACCTCATGTTTTCCTGTACACTGCAATATGACAAAGCAGTAGCAGTGATTTATAAAACCATCAAGTTCTTTCAAAATCAGCGAAAATTCATGTTTTCAGCAGATGAAGACGATATCGAACTCAATATGGAATTGTGTTCACCAAGTTTTGAACAGCTCAATAATATTTGGGGAATGTTGGGCGGAAAGCAAATACCAAATGTCCTATACAAAGCAAGAGTATCAGCACTCGAAAGAGGTATTGAAAACTTGTCAGCCGTAATTACAACTATTGGAGCAGAAGAAAAGCACTATGAGTAGATTTAGTTACACATACACGCTATTAACGACGGTAAAACTTCTTCATGAAAGCGAGTTTGAAGCTCAAAATCATGTGAAAATTTATCCAAATGATGCTACCAAAACGCTCATTGAAAAACACAAGCTTGTGGTAAAAATGATTCCAGAAGGTTTTGTAGTGCTTTACAAAAAGCAGGAAGAATTTGTGGCGCAAACAGTCGATGAAGTCGTTTTAATTGGTGAAGAAGAAGTAACAGACCAACGAATTGTCGGATATGCATCCGCATCACCTGATCCAATATACTCAAATTGGTTGCCTGAAGTAATCGATATTGATTTGGAATTTTACGCTATAGCGGATAAAACCTATAAAACAGATACTGACTGGGACAACTTAGCACTTACGGATTTTGTAATGTACAGCGCATCCGATTTGGAAGGAACCATCACAGAAAACACTTCGGTAAAACAACGTACAAAGCCAGATGCCATCTTGCAACTCAACATACAAGAAGTAAATATAACCACGCCAGAATCACTAACATTCGAAGTCAATTTAAATCCATAATACAATCAACAAATAGAAAACAAACTTCATCAAGAAGTAGCACCAAAAAAATGAATCAAACACTAACAAAACTTTAAATCATAAATATTATGCCTAGTACATTAAAAACACCAGGAGTTTACGTAGAGGAAATCGTAAAATTTCCACCTTCCGTAGCGCAAGTTGAAACGGCTATTCCTGCATTTATTGGATATACAGAAAAAGCAACCAATAAATTGCCAGGCGACCTAAACAGCATTCCTACACGAATTACATCACTATTAGAATACGAACGTTTTTTTGGTGGTGCCAAAGCCGAAACCACTATCAGTGTTACGGTCACTGAAGATTCCAACAATAACAAATCTATTGCCGTTACGCAACCGTCGGCAAAGCAACCTTTCATAATGTACTATTCCATGCAACTATACTTTGCCAATGGTGGAGGACCATGCTATGTGGTTTCAGTAGGACGCTATGGAAGCGAATTGGCAGATGGAGAAAGTGCTGTAACAAGTATTACCGATGCTGATGCACTAAAAGATGGATTGGACGAAATTGCAAAAGTAGACGAACCAACACTACTTTTATTTCCAGATGCAACACGAATTGATGCAGTAGACAACACTACATTTTATGGATTGTACAACGACGCGTTAAGTCAATGTAACAAACTGCAAGACCGATTTACTATTATTGATACGCTAAGCTATGATGGTTCAACATCTACCGATCCAAACATTACAAACTTACGTAATGGAATCAGCTTAGGAAAAGACTTTGTAAAATACGGAGCAGCGTATTATCCGCACCTAGAAACGATTCTTAACTATACCATTAGTGAAACTGGAATCTCAGTTGTTCACTCTGGAGGAAGTTCTCCTGCACCAATTGCACAAGCAAAAGCAAATGCAGCAAAAGATACCTTAGAAGGCTACACTACAGATGGCGTATTAACAGATTTAATTGCTGATTTAACAGCTGCTGTTGGAGAAATTACAGGAGCTTCGGGTGATTCAGCAACCTTGGCAGAAGTGCCAGATGCAGTCAATGCAGTAGATGCTATCATTGCACACTTAGAAAATGTAATCTCTGAAGCTGAAAAACTCGTAGATGCTGGTAGAGATGCGGCAGATGCTTCATCGGTTCCTGCTGATATTGCTGCGGTAACTTCAGCGGTAAATGCGCTAGATGCTGCAATCACGTCTCATGTACGTACAGAAATAGTAAACTTAGAAGGAGATAAAGACAGTCTAAATGCTGCTTCCGACAAAACAGAAGCAGATGCCGCAGGAGCTGCTGCAGTAGCAACAACAGGCGATTTAGACATCGCAACTGAAATCGACGCAAGAATAGCAGCTATCATTACTGCAATTGATGATATAGTTACTGCAGGAGGTGGCGCAGGAATCTTAAACGGTAAAACGCTTGCAGAAGTAGAAACGCTTGACAATGCTACGTACAACAAAATTAAAACGGCTATCAACAACTTGCCAATGGAATTACCACCAAGTTCAGCAGTAGCAGGTGTATATGCTAGAGTAGATAGCACTAGAGGTGTTTGGAAAGCTCCAGCTAACGTAGGACTAAGCTATGTGGTAAAACCAACGGTTCGTATAACAAACGACATCCAAGATGGTTTAAATGTAGACACCACAGCAGGAAAATCAGTAAATGCAATTCGCTCATTTACAGGAAAAGGAATCATTGTTTGGGGTGCACGTACGTTGGCAGGAAACGACAACGAATGGCGTTATGTTTCGGTAAGACGCTTTTTTAACATGGTAGAAGAATCTGTGAAAAAAGCAAGTGATCAATTTGTCTTTGAAGCAAATGATGCTAACACATGGGTACGTATTCGATCAATGATTGAAAACTTCTTAACCAATCAGTGGAAAGCAGGCGCATTAGCAGGCGCAACAGCAGACGATGCATTCTATGTAAAAGTTGGACTCAATCAAACCATGACAGCTGACGACATCTTAAACGGAATCATGAATGTGGAAATTGGAATGGCAGTAGTACGTCCAGCAGAATTCATTGTATTGAAGTTCTCTCACAAAATGCAAGAATCATAATAGACCATTTATAACGTAAAAGAAGATCATAAATCATTAAAAACATAAAACTATGTCATATCCATTACCAAAGTTTCACTTCCAAGTAGAATGGGGAGGAACTAAAATCGGTTTTCAAGAAGTATCAGGTCTCGATGCGGAAGTTGAAAAGTTAGAATATCGTGAAGGATCAAGTCCAGAATACAGCAAAATTAATATGCCAGGAATGGTAAAGTACACCGATATCGTACTCAAAAGAGGCGTATTTAAAGGTGACAACGAATTTTTCGATTGGATGAAAACAAACAAACTCAACAAAACAGAACGTCGCGATATCACCATTAGTTTACTAGATGAAGAGCACGCACCTGTGGTAGTTTGGAAAGTATTAAATGCTTGGCCGTTAAAAATTCAGTCAACAGACTTAAAAGGAGAAAGCAACGAAGTCGCTATCGAAACTTTAACACTAGCGCACGAGCGTATTGAAATTACTAATGAAGGATAATCCAACACATGGCACTTTTTGACAGTTTTAAATATCCAGTTTCTGGCTTTCATTTTGTAGTCTATTTCAATGGACTACTTCCAAACCCTGTGGACATGAGTTTTCAGTCCGTATCTGGATTGAGTGTCACGGTGGAAACCGAAAGCTATGCAGAAGGTGGAGAAAATAGATTTGTTCATGAAATACCAAAAGGATTAAAATTCAGTACGCTTACGCTCAAAAGAGGACTCAAAAGTGTGCCGTCATCGGTAGCAAAATGGTGTGAAGACGCGTATGAAAAATTCGAATTCAAACGCTTAAATCTCATCATCGTATTGCTCAGTGAAAATCATCTTCCTATCAAAACATGGAATGTGGTTGGCGCCTATCCTATAAAATACGAATTGGGTGAATTCAATGCAGAAACGCAAAGCATACTTATCGAAACCTTAGAGTTAAAGTATGACTATTTTAAACTATTACTATAAACACTATGGGAATCGAAATCAAAAACTTGCGTATCAAAGTAAATGTCAATGCTCAAAAAGAAGAAGAAATGTCATTGGTTAAGGAAGAACGCTCCAATTGGACTTCCCACGAAATCATGACAGTTGTTTCAAAAATGATTGCTAACAAAAAAGAACGTTAATCATGTCTATACTCGGAGAATTAGAAAAAATGCTCATCTACAAACTAGATGACAAAGGTGCTAGACAAGGAGAGCCGATTAAGGTTACAATCAATCCTGAAGGATACAAAGAAACGTTTACGGTTGAATATAATCAAGATCAAGAAGCAAACTCTAGCGGTAAAAAACCAAAATTTGTCAAAGTAAAACCTGGCGACTTTACCTTTAAACTGCTATTTGATGCTACGGGAATCTTCGAAATTGTAGACTTAGATATCACGGAAACGCTCAACAGTATTGCAGCAGACATTGCAGGATTCAATCCATTTCAAGATGATGAAGCCAGTGAAAAAAATGTAGTCGACGAAATCAATAAAATCAAAGAACTCGTTACATACAAAGGCGACATTCACAAACCGTATGAATTGGAAGTCGCTTGGGGATCGTTAAATCTCAAATGTTTTTTGACGAAGTTAGACATCGATTACAAACTATTCAACACAAAAGGCTATCCCATCAGAGCGGTGGCAACACTTACGTGTAAAGATAGCACAGCAGACGAACTCCGAGAAGCATCGGTCAACAAACAATCACCCGATTTAACGCACGTGCGACAAGTAAAAGAAGGCGATACCTTGCCTTTAATGGCGTACAGAATTTACGGTGATTCAAAATATTACTTAGAAGTAGCCAGAGTAAACAATCTGCTCAACTTTAGAAACCTAGAACCTGGAACGGAATTATTTTTTCCACCATTAAACAAAACGCAAAGCGCATGAGTTTAGTCGGCGACATATCGACAGATACACAAAGCTTAGTCACATTCACAGTGCTCATTGGAGATGCTGAAGAAGAAGTGAGCGCAACGTACGGCATCAAAACCATCACGGTTGAACGTACGTGCAATCGCATTCCAACAGCAAGTCTAGTCATTGTTGACGGTGATAGTGTAACGCAAGAATTTGAAGCGAGTAACGCTCCATCATTCGCGCCAGGAGAAAAAATTCACATCAAAGGCGGCTACGAGTTTGATGACAAAACGCTTTTTAAAGGCATCATCACCAAACACGCTATCAAATCGAACAACAAAACCAATTATTTAATCATTGAGTGTAAAGACGAAGCGTTCAAAATGACACAAGCGCGTAAAAACAAAATCTTCTACGAAACGACCGAAAGTGATGCGGTTAGCGACATCATCAAAGAAAACGGACTGAGTGGAAGTATGGAAACAACGTCACACACACATCATGAAATTGTGCAATACCAAGCAACCGATTGGGATTTTGTACAGTGCAGAGCGCAAATCAATAACATGTTGTGTTTTGTGGAAGATGGCGAAATCAATATCAAAAAACCAACGCTGAGCGGTAGTGTATTCACAGCAACTTTTGGCGATAATGTATTCTCGTTTGATGCGGAAATTGACGCACGAAACCAATACGATGCGTTTGAAGCTTCTGCGTGGAATTACTCCAATCAGGAAGTAGTCACCAAAACGGCGAGTAATAGCGGACTCAACACGGCAGGAAACTTAGATTCAGGCGCTTTATCGGAAGCCGCAGGAGGCAACAGCATTATGCTCACACATACAGGAGACATTCCAGATGAAATCCTAACGTCTTGGGCAGAATCTAAAAGTATGTATCAGCAACTCGCTAAAATCTGCGGAACCGTAAAAGTACAAGGAACTGAAGTCGTATTGCCAGGCACGATGTTAACCTTAGCGGGAATGAGCGACCGTTTCAACGGAGATGTTTTTGTGCGAGGTGTACATCACACCATTACAGACGGAAATTGGCTCACCACGATAGAATTCGGATTAAATCCAGAATGGTTTGCAGAAACCTACGAAGTCAGTCAATTACCAGCTTCAGGAATGTTGCCAGCTATTAGCGGATTGCAAATTGGAGTAGTTTCTGCCCTAGAAGGCGATCCGAAAGAAGAACACAGAATTCAAGTAAAACTACCAATCATCAGCGCAGAAGAAGAAGGTGTTTGGGCGCGTGTGCTAACCATGCATGCAGGCGAAGAATA
The DNA here is from genome assembly GCF_003054265.1 of Kordia periserrulae. Classification (GTDB taxonomy): domain Bacteria; phylum Bacteroidota; class Bacteroidia; order Flavobacteriales; family Flavobacteriaceae; genus Kordia; species Kordia periserrulae. The sequence goes on from NZ_QBKT01000002.1 coordinate 581,506, forward strand.
CGGCGTACACTTCTTACCAGAAATTGGAAATGAAGTTTTGGTAGGATTCTTAAATGACGATCCCAATCAAGCGATTGTATTAGGTTCTTTATTTAGCAACACGAATCTTTCACCTGTAGCATATTCAGACGATAATTTTGAAAAAGTCATCATGACCAAAAGTGAAATCAAAATCACGATGAATGACGAACTCAAAAGCATCAAACTAGAAACACCAGGCGAAAAAATCATCAACATTGACGATGACGAAGGCGTCATAACGCTTCAAGATGAAAACAGTAACATCATTACCATGAATTCAGACGGAATCACGATTGAATCGGGAAGTGACATCAACATGAAAGCGACAGGAGACATTAATATGGAAGGAATCAATATCGCGATTGCCGCTTCCGCAGAATTTACCGCAGAAGGCGTTTCATCAACGGTAGAAGGTTCAGCCACAACCACCATTAAAGGAGGAATAGTACAAATAAACTAAAAAAGAAAAAACATGCCACCAGCAGCTAGAATTACAGATATGCACGTTTGTCCAATGGTCACAGGAGTTGTACCACACGTAGGCGGACCAATATTGCCACCAGGCGCACCAACCGTACTCATTGGAGGATTGCCAGCGGCAAAAGTAGGAGATATGTGTGTATGTACAGGACCGCCAGATAGCATTATTGCTGGCTCTGGAACGGTAATGATAGAAGGCATGCCCGCCGCGCGAATGGGCGATTCTACAGCACACGGAGGAAGCATTGTTTTAGGAGAACCAACCGTAATGATTGGATAATACTATGGATTCAACAGTAGCAACATATTTGGGGAAAGGATGGGATTTTCCACCGAAATTCCTCAAAAATCAAGGAGAAATCAAAATGATTTCAGACATCGAAGACATCGAAAGTAGTCTGCAAATCATCATCACCACACGACGAGGCGAACGTGTGATGCGCCCAAAATTTGGATGCGATTTAACCGATCAAATCTTTGAAAACTTGAGCGCAACGCAAATGACCATCATGAAAAACAGAATCAAAGAAGCGATTATCATTTACGAGCCACGCATTGAAGTCATCAAAATAGCTTTAGACACACAAAATTTTCTCGAAGGAAAGTTTTTAATCAAAATAGACTATTTAATCAGAGCCACTAACACAAGGAGAAACATCGTATTTCCTTACTATATCACAGAAGCAACAGACATTTAATCATGAGCGATTGTACAGAAAATACACTAATTAAGTCACGCGAAGGCACTACACAGCAAGAGCGGTATCTTTCTATGCTCAATCCTGAGAACGTACAGCTCATGGGATTTGAAGTCAAAGATTGGATGCGTTTTGCGGAAGAGTTTTCGAAGCATGTACAATTATTCGATGGCAAAGATTATAAAAACCCAAATGGCACTTGGGAACCGTTTCACAATGCTTCTGCAGAAATTAAGGAAGTCATCGAAACCTATACAGAAGGAGACATTACGCCACAATTGGCACTATTTATAGCGTTCTTAAAACTGCTGAACAAAAGCAAAGAACGATTCAACGACATTACCCAACGTCATCTCGATTTCTATTACAAAGAAGTATTACAACTCGAAAAAAATGACGAAAAAGCAGACCACGCATACATTATTTTTGAATTGGCTAAAAATGCCAACGAACAATTTTTAAGTGATGAAACGCTTGTAAAGGCTGGGAAAGACAGCGAAGGAAACGACATTCACTACCAACTAGAAGATGAAATCGTTATCAACAAAGCTAAAATTTCAGCCATAAAAAATACGTATGCATACAATGACGAATCCAACTGGCATGCGTCTGACATAGCAAACTCTGCCGATGGAGAAGGTGGCGAAGCAGAAGATGGAACCACTTCTTGGTTGCCTTTCGGCGATACAGACCGCAAATTAGCTAAAAAAGGCTTCTCGCTCAGTGCGCCATCACTATTACTATCAGAAGGAGTACGAACCATTACCATCAAAGCAGATTTTACATTCGTACCCAATGATGAAGAATTAAGTGAATTCATCACCATTGAACACACTGGAGAAAAAGAATGGATCACCTTACCATTTTCAGCAATCTCAAAAGCGAAAACATTAAACAACGCTTTAGAAATCGTGATTGAATTGACGGAAGACGATGAAAAAATAGCAAACTACGATGCGGAAATTCATGAAGGAAAGTACAATACCACACATCCAATCATTCGTGTGTTATTTTCACAAGAAGATACTTCTTTAGCTACATTCGACACCTATAAATTGTTTGCCAATGCGGAACTGCAACAAATCACAATCACAACTACAGGGGAATATGCTGAAAACATAACCGTAAAGAATGATTTAGGAAAAATAAAAACGGACAATCCATTTTATCCATTTGGTACACAAGCAAAAAAACGTGCCAATTTCAGAATTTCTTCTGACGAATGGATTGGAAAACGCATTAGCAATGTTGAGGTTTCTTTAGATTGGAAAGACAGACCGGACAGTTTTCAAACGCATTACGAGCAATACTTACAACAATATGTAAATCTACAACCAACGCAGACGTTTTTAGAAATTTATAACGAAATAAAAGCAGGAACCAGAACAGGAACAAAACTCGTTACAGGTGTTGATGGTGAAAATCGTTTCTTGGTGGATGCCAGTTATATCGGAGCTACAAAAACACGTACCGAAAGTGTTGCAGATGCTGTAATAAAAGATGCGGAAGCAGAAGCAGCTCGTGAAAAAGGATTACCAGATTTGTTTTCTGATAAAGACAAAAGAAGCAGTCGCGACCGCAGAATATTTGGCAGAAGAGACAAACGCTCCAAAAAGCGCACAGAAGATGAAATGCGCGCTATGCGTCATCAACACAGAGATGCAAAGGAAGAAGCAAAAGCACAGGCGAGAGCAGAAGCTGCCGAAGCCGCGAGAAGAGCAGCTGCTACTAACGGACTCGGTCAGCAAATGTTCAATGGTTTTTCTACGGTAACATTTAACAACTTTTTACCAGCAAATACAACGTACATTCCACGAAAGTCCGATGATTATGTCATTCAACTATCCTTACAAAACAACTTTTTGCACGATGCGTTTCCAAAAGTGTACACCTATCATGCGTTGGAAAAATTAGCGTTACCAAATGCCGCTTACACACCATTTGCAGAAAATTTAAAAGTAACGATAACCACCGTAGAAAAAATTGGTACAACGAGAAACGATATTCAACTCTATCACGAATTGCCTTTCGGGATTGACCGCGTGAATCGTTCCAACTTAGCGCTCATGCCAACGCCAGAAAATGGAGGACAACTGTACATTGGTATTGAGGAAGCTGTGGCTGATCAAAACATTCAATTGTTATGTCAGATAGAAGAAGGTTCGGAAAATCCAGATGCCATCGAAACCTATGACAAAGCCACCGTAACATGGCAATATTTATACAACAATACGTGGAACAATTTAAAACCTTCCTATTTACTCAAAGATCAAACTGATGATTTTTTAAGAGCAGGATTGGTAGCCTTTACAGTGCCAAAGCAATATGGCAACAACACCCTTTTTGCAGAAGACTATTTATGGATTCGTGCTACAATTGACAAACCTTTTGATACGGTTTCAAAATTTACAAACATACATGCGCAAGCGGCAGAAGTGCAATTTGTAAACAATGACAACACCTTAGAACACCTAGAAAAAGGCATGCCAGCAGAAACCATTTCGAAGTTGGAAGACCGTTTGGCAACTGTAAAAAAAGTAATGCAACCATATGCTTCTTTCGATGGCGTTCCAAAAGAAAGTGACTTGGATTTTTACCGAAGAGTTAGCGAACGACTACGTCATAAAAACAGAGCGATTACGCTATGGGATTATGAGCATCTAGTACTAGAAGAATTCAATTACCTGCACAAAATTAAGTGTTTAAATCACAGCACAAGCACAAGTTTTAAAGCTCCGGGAGAAGTATTATTGGTTGCCATTCCAAACATCATCGATCAAAATGTGTATGACATTTACAAACCAAAACTCAGTCAAACAAAACTGAACGCGATTGAAAATTACATCAACAAACTCAACACGATGCATGTAGAAGCGAAAGTAGTTTCACCTGTATATGAACCTGTGAAAATTATGCTCAGTGCGCGATTTTACGAAGGATTGGACGCTAATTTTTATGCCAAAAAACTCAAAGATGATTTAGCCGAATACTTAGCGCCGTGGGCTTTTGACAAAAATCAGCCAATTTCTTTCGGAAATGCGCTTTATGGAAGTGAAGTTATCTATTACATCGAAAATTTAGAATATGTCGATTATATCAAAGATTTCAAAATGCTGCATGATGGAGACGAAAAAGATGAAATCATTCCAACCGACCAAAAAAGTATACTAACCTCAGTTGTGCCAGCGTCACATACTGTTAATGCCATAACCACAGTAGAATGTTAAACGTAGACGAACATATCACCATACCGAGCAATGTAAGCTATGAAAACGACTTGGATTTTCAACATCTAAGAGACGCGGGACAGCAATACATTGAAAATCTCAGTCGAAAACTCTGGACAGATTACAACATCAGCGATCCAGGAATTACGATGATGGAATTGTTGTGCTATGCGATTACAGACTTAGGCTTACGCATTGACCAACCAATTGAAAACTTAGTTGCTTCCGAAGAAGACAACTTCAAAAAAATGCACGAGCAATTCAAATCGGCAAAAAATATTTTAACGTGCAGACCTGTAACGGCAATTGATTACAGAAAATTATTTATTGACATTAAAGGTGTTAAAAACTGTTGGTTGGCAATTCACACATTACCGATGTATGCAGAATGCAACCAAGCAAATCCGCAAATCAGCTTTGAACCGTTTGAAGGTTCGGAATACACTACAGAAAGCTTCAACATCAAAGGATTGTACACTATTTTAGTCGATTTTGACGAGGAAGAAGAATATGTAGAAGAAGATATTATTGCGGCGATTTTCACCAAATATCACGAAAACAGAAATCTCTGCGAAGATTTGGTTGAGGTAAAAAAAGTATCAAAACAATGCATTCGTGTCTGCGCAGAAGTACAATTGGAAAACGACGCCAATGAAGAAAAAGTACACGCGACTATTCAGTGGAACGTAGCACAATACCTATCGCCAAGCGTTCGTGCCAATTCGTTAACGGAAATGTTGGATATGGGACTTTCGTCAGATGAAATATTTGAAGGACCAATCTTAGAAAACGGATTCCTAACGCCAGAAGCACTAGAAAAATCGGAGCTTCGCACACAAGTTCGTTTGTCGGACATCATGAACATTATCATGAAAATTGATGGTGTCAAACTCATTGAAGACATCAGCATTGACAACTGTCCGCCGAAAGTAAATAGTGAAGATGGCGATTGCAATCAAAACATCACGGCAAAAAGTGATCCTTGGTTGATTTGTGTAGAACCGAATCATTTGCCTGTACTGTGCGATCAAAGTACATTCAAATACAAAAAAGGCTTCTTACCAGTAGGTTTAAACCAAGAAATGGTAGCCGAATTTACAGAAGAATTAGAAGCGGAATACAAAGCAAGTACTGAAAAATCATTTGACGATTTGCCAATGCCACAAGGTGTATACAGCAAAATAAAATACGACACAGTACAACATCACTTGCCAGAAAACTACGGAATCTCCAAATACGGGTTGTCCAATACGGTTTCTGACGAGCGCAAAGTACAAGCCAAGCAATTACAAGCATACTTACTCTTTTTCGATCAAGTGTTGAGCACATATTTTTCACACTTAGAACATGTAAAAACATTATTAGCGTCTGACGAAAACTTACAACGCACCTACTTTTTCAAAGCAGTAGAAGGCATCAACGGAATCGAAACTTTGTTGGAAAACTATCCAAAATACCAAAACAATGTAGAAAACATCATTGACAAACTGGAAGATTTCAACGAGCGTAGAAACGAATTGTTAGACCATTTAATCGCGCGTTTTGCGGAAGTGTTTGAAAATTACACGAACACGATGTACAAGCTTTTTGGCAAAGAAAAAGACAGTGTAGAAGCAAATATCATCACCACGAAAAATCGTTTTATCAAAGAATACGATATCATCAGTTCGGAACGTGGATTGGCGTTTAATTACCGACTGCCAACGCAATGGGATACTGAAAATGTATCAGGTTTCCAAAAACGAATTGCACTCTTATCTGGTTTGGACGATTATTCTCGCCGCGATTTATTCAACGATTTCATCAGCATTGAAACGCTAGAGCGCGATACAATCGCGGACGGAATTCATTTCGAATATCGTTGGTTGATTAAAAGTGATGACAAAGTATATCTTTCATCGCAAAAAGATTTTACATCTAAGCAAAGAGCTATCAATGAATTGTTGGAAGTCTTAAAATTGGTGACCAATCAGAATAACTACGTATTGCGTCAAACGGAAACCCCATCGCAACGCTATTATGTGGCGCTGTTAGATGACGAAGGCGAAGTAATTGGAAGACAATACAATCACTATTACGCTACCGAAGAAACAGCCAAAGAAAAATTAGCAGAAACCATTGCCTATATCAATAATTTACTGTTTGACGAAGGTTTCTATCTGATTGAAAATATTTTGACGTTGCCATATCACACGAAAGAATTGGGCGATTTAACCGATTGTTTGCCGTTGTGTTTGGATGGTTGTAACACGTGTAAAACGATGGATCCATTTTCGTATCAAGTCACGATAATATTTCCAGGATACACGTCCAGATTTTCCAATATTGATTTTCGAATTTTCATGGAAGATTTAATCCGAAGAGAATTGCCAGCGCACATTCTACCACGAATTTGTTGGGTTGGACACATTGATGGTGCGCTTTCGCAGATAGAAAAAGTAGAAGAAATGACCAATACAGATATCAATATAACCGAAGTTTCAATCTCAGATATAGAAGTATCGGAAGCTGTAGAAGTACATATAGATGCTGAAAAAGAAACATCAGAAACAGACCTCTACAAAATTGTAGACAATGCAGAAGATTATGACATGCGACAAATTCAAAAAGCGTGGAAACAATTCTTAGCATCCAAAAAAGAAGGGCCACAATACATGGCATCGCATGAAAGTAGCAAACAATTGCTTTGCGCTATGAACCAAATGAACACCATTTACGCCACAGGAACATTACACGATTGCAATGACGATGATGGCGAAAACAAAAACAGAATCATACTCAACAGAAGTGCCTTAGGCTCACTGTAGTTAGGTATTAGGTGTTGGGTCTTAGGTTTTTATCAAACCGAAACCAAAAAAAGCTAAGAACCAAAACCTATTAAAAAACATATAAAAAATGATGATTTAGGGAAAAGGAATTAGGCATTAGGAATTTGGGATTAGTTAAATCCCAAAACCTAACACCCAAAACCTAAGACCACAAAAAACATACAGAGATGAAAACAATAGAGAAAAAAGAACCGTACTTACACACCTTGAACACACGCGGCAATATCTATGAAGAATTTTTGCCAGATCAAGTTTTAACACATAAAAATCTAAATAAAGTTGTAAATTACTTCGAAGATCAAGACCGACTGAGTCGTGTGTACCTAATTGGTGTGGGTGTTGGTTGCGGATTGAATATTGTTTCATACTCGGAAGGAAGCATTATAACCAATGGACATATAGAAATTGGTCAAGGTGTTGGCGTAACAACCGATGGCGACATTATAAAAACAGAAACACGTAGATTTCACTACTATTCGGTACTGACTGATAGAGCGTCTTACGAACTATTTGATGGACTACAGGTATATGAGATTTACGAACAAGAGGAGGCGGGGCGTCCGACGGACGAGCTTCCGCTTTCCTCTTTTACAAGTAACGAGCCTGGTTCGCTCAAAGATTACATTGTAGTTGCATATGTAGAAGATTACACCGAAGACGAAGGTTTATGCGGTGGCTCTGGTTGTGATGAAACTGGAAACAAAGTCTACAGCAACATCAAATATCTCTTAATTCATAAAAGCAACAAAAGTGCGTTGGTTTCGGAAGACACTATCTACAACAGTCACAACGTACTTGCGTATTACGATACGTTGCCAGAATTGTGCATGCCACGCGTGATGCTGACCGCAGAAAATACACTATCAGGAATAGATATTCAAGATCAGTTTACCAACAGTTATGCGTTAAAAAATGATTTATATACAGGAATTACAACGATTATCAATCGTTTCAACCATCGCATCAACTTTGCGAAGTATGGTGTAAATATTCCGCAAATCACTACCTATTTTGACGATATTTTTATTGTGCAAGACGAATCGCATGTACAGTACAAATACGATTTAATGAAGGATTTGATTGATACCTATCGTGAAATTAGAGAACTCATCCTTTTTACACGTTTTGAATGTGTTGCCAATATCAATGCCTTTCCAAAACATTTACTCTTAGGAACGTTGGATGAAGCATCGCGCTTACAAACACGACACGATTTTTATCCGTCACCAACGGTAGCTGCGGAAAACGAGGACAATCTCATAGCAATCAGAACGTTGTGTATCAAGTTTTTCAATCAATTAAAAGAATACAAAATACCAAACGTTCCAACGGCAGCCATCAAAGTAACGCCGTCAAAAGGATATGAATTTAAACTCAGTGAACGTACCATTCCATACTATTACGAAACAAAAAACTCGTTGATTTCCAATTGGAGTCCGTGGTCCGTACAATTACGCAAAGCGAAAAATCAATTAGGCTATCACGTTCAAAACTTAAAAAACATCGATTGTATTCAAAAACCGTTAGAATACAGTCACTTAGATAAAGATTTCTATCGAATAGAAGGTCACATAGGAAAAGATTTCCGCTTGGCGTTGCGAAAAATCAACACCTTAAAAGCAAAATACAATCTTGCTTTTGACGTAAAAGCCGTGAGCATAGGTTTTCCAGTAAATAAAGTCTCTCTCGACGATGACAAATGTGATACAAAAGACTATGCTATTTTGTTGCAAACATGGGAACAAGAATTTTTATGTGTGTCGGAAAGTGCCACAGAATTCTTTTCAAAATACCAATTTGACGATTTAGGAAACAACGATACAAGCACCACCATTTATTCACTTGCCACACAAGAACAGCAACAAGTATTGCAATTGTTTGGTAAAAAGAAAGCAACGGAAGACACAACGAATCCAGAAAAAATTTCGAGCAGAACCATCAATACCAATATGGAAGCGTTGGATGCTGGACAACAAATAGAATCTGCGCGTTACAGTCAGTCGTTGCAATATGCCATTGATGAAGCGTATTCGTATGTAGGAACGCAAAACGTAGCGGGATTGTACTTAGCAACAGTTGCACTTGGCATCATCGACCAAGCACAAGGAACTGTGGATAGAGGAAGCGATTATTTTTTCTACACAGAAGCACCAATAAAAATCATTGCAGGATTGGCAGACATTAAAAACAACTTTTTAGAGTCGCTAAACGAAGTATATGTAACCGAAAAATGGACAGCACTCAACAATGCTATTGAAGCGTTGTGCGCTCACATTGACCAAGTGTTATTTGCGATTTCAGAAGCGGGAGACGACAGTACTTTTGGAACACGCACGCATGATAAAATGTATGAGTATTTCATCTATGAATTGTCTAAACTCTGCTGTTTAAAAGGCAAATTTGCATGGTTAAAAGCACAATTAGATGAAATTCGAGACAATTTATACAGAGAACTCATTTTATCGCGACTCATCGAAAAACATCCAGGCGCAGAGCACATGGCAGGTGTACCAAAAGGAGGAACATTTTTAATGGTGTATCTCGGGGGAACCGAAGAATTGCTAGAAGACGATAGTATTTTAAGTAGTTTCAACGGAATAGTACAATTCGATTTTGCACTGCCATACATGTGTTGTTCAGACTGTCCACCAGAAACGATTGTGTACAATGTAGAACCTGATGTAACCTTAACCATCGCAAAAACAAAATACTGTTTGCCAACCGATGAAGGACAACAAGATTTCATTACAAGCATTACGGATGGAGTTATCACTTCACCACAAGGCGATACGTTTATTGTGGAAACAGATACTGGATATGCTTTTGATCCAACAGGCGTTACAGATGAGCTTTTAGGACAACCACTCACATTCTTAGTCAACGGAACAACGCCAGTTGTACCATTAGAAATCTGTGTGTATAAATTACCATCGGATATTACGACGACTGTTGAATTTTTATCGTGGAACGAAGCTGGCATCAACTTAGATTTAAGCGTAAACCACGAATTAGAAGCACTTTCGTATTATTCCTATGTGTGGAATAGAGCAGACGGTTCTGAAATCGGAACTACGAAAGATTTGGCTGCGGTTTTCTTTGCAAATGCAGGCGAAGCATTCTCAGAAACAGTGACAGTTACCATTAGTGTCACTGGAAGTTTAGTGCCGTGTACGGTTACCACAGATTTGATCCTAGATTTTTCAAGACCGATAGAAAATAATGTGGAAGTTCCACCAATTATCTGTCATAGACTCATGGAAACATCTCCTTCATGGACGGCCATTACAGTAACACCATCTGATGCAACACTTACCTCACCACAAGTTCCTGTAGACGGAATAAGCTTTATAGAGCAAGATGTAGATGGCAACTACTTTATCAATCCAGTAAATGTACCAAATGAATTGGCAGGAGATGCCATTACCTTTAGTGTCAACGGAGAACTTATTGACGGTGTTTCTACGCGTGTAGCAAAACTTCCTTTTGCAATCAATACGGATGATTTACCAGTATATACTGTGGTAGAATGGGATGAAACAGGCGCTATTGTACACGTAAGAGCAGCGCATATTTTCCAAGACGAAGAATACATTCAATATAGCTGGATTGATTTGAATAACGACAATACGCAAATCGGAACCGACAGAATCCTCATGAATCATAGAATTGAAGACTTTGGAGAAGGTATCGTTTCTGTAAATTATAGAGTCACGATGAGTGTTGTTGGTTTAGAAGATTCCTGTACACAAAGTTTTGATGTCAGCTTTACGCTTGAGCGACCAACCTTAAACATTCCTAGAGGCATCTGTTTCGGGCAAACGATTGGATTGGATGTAAATCCAGATGATACCGTAACAACATCCATAGGCGAAGATATGATTATCGGAGGCACAAGCACAATCGATTTTGATTCAAACCTAGTAGCAGACGGCGACATCGGACAACAAATTGAACTATTTGTAAACGGTTCTCCAGCGGCGACAACTACAGTTTACAAAGTTCCAGCCAATACAGATGTAGATGCTAATTATGAATTTGTTCGTTGGGAAGGCGACAATTTAATTGTCAATCTTTCAGCAGCATATACAGTACCTGGTGTTAGCAATCCAGAAAATTATCTAGAAACCAAATGGTTTGATGAAAACGGAAACCCAATTTTAACAACTACGGGACATGTAATTCCATCTGGCGGCGATAATGTAGATGTAACATACACGGTTGTAGTTTGTGTACAATCAAGCTTAATGGATGCTGCTCCTTGTGAAACAACTCCAATCACAGTAACCATTAACGAAGATGCGCCAGCACCAGAATTACCAACGGATTTAGGCATCTCAGATAGATATTGCTGGAAAGAAGGTGACCCAACGTTTAGTGAAAACATCGGAATATCACCAAGTGATTTCATTATCACATCACCGCAAGTAGGAAGTAGTATCTTAGTACAAAATACAAACTCACACACATTTAGAGTTTCTTCCATTGCGAATGCGCTTTTAGGCGAATTGATTCAATTTCAAATAAACGGCACTACGGTAGATACGACAAGGGTTTTCAAATTACCTTCAGAACAAAGTATTGCGCATGATGTGAATGGTTCTTCATGGGAAAATGGAAGCTATAATTTCAAATTGAGTCATACTTTTGATGATAAAACGTACTTTGATTACGAAGTAATAGACATTGAAACAGGAGAGCGTATTGAGCCTGTAGCACAAGGCGTATTTAAAGTTCCTGCTGATAATGCCATTAACAGACGTTACAGCGTGCGCGTTTTTGTGCCAAATTTATGTACCACAGACGAAGTAACAATCACGGTAATGGATATGCTTGATCCAGGAGGAACAGCAGACACCCCAACGACATTTGAAAGACTCAACTGTAACACGGCATACAATACACGATTGGGCGATTTAGGATTTGGAACTACATATACAGGATTAAAAAACACATTTAAAGCCACAACATTCAATGACGCCATCACGAATGATATTTTATCACCAATGGAAAGTATTATATCTCAAATTACAAGAAGTACAGACATTATCAATGATTCTATTGGAGCATTAAGTCAACTAAATGTAATGAGAGATGGTTTGAGCAGAAAATACTTGGGGAATCCAAATATACCAGCCGATAAGCAAGACTTATTAGCACTAGATGAGCTTATGGAAATCATGTCGTTAGAATTGCTTCGTTGTGTCAATGAAAATAATGCCGAATTGGGAGGTCTTTACAATGAAATGATTACGATATCAAGTAGTAGAGCATCTGAATATGACGGAACATCAAGAACCACCATTACGCAAAGCTATTTAGACAGTTTCACTACCAAAGATGACGCGTTCAAAAACAACTTAACCAGTACGTTTACAAAGTGAAACCGCTAAATCAATATGCACACCATTCACGACATAACATTTGAAGTAGATGTAAACTATAGCAATTCGGGAGTTTCTTGGGAACAGTATTATATAGATTTTTTTCAAGAACGATTGTTGCCACATATAGAACGATTGTGCAACGATTGGGATAAAAAACATCCAAACTCAAAATGTATTATAGATGCAATTGATGTGAATGTAGATACGCAACAGCAGGATTTGGAAACGCTGCAAAAAGAAATCACGCAGCAAATTCATCAGCAATTGCGCAGCATTCAATCAAATGGTACAAGTACGGACGCAAATATAGTCGCAACTATCATTAAAGAAGCATCGCCGTTTGAAGCGTTGTTAGTGTATCTTTCGGATGGAATTTTGCCAGCAAACATCTCTGTAAAAGCATTTAAAGAATGGTTGGGCGCTGTGGCGGAATTTACTCATGAAGAAAAAAACGAGTTAACAACGCTATTCTCAACAAAGTCGGAAGCCATTGAACGCATGTTGTCGCTGCTGCGGAATGAATATGAGAAACTATCAACCATCATTACAACGCAACAGCAAATTACAGCACACTACGTAAAGCTGGAAAAAGCATTCTTTCAAGAATTCTTGAAGGAACTCTGTACACAATTCAAATTACAATACAACAACGAAGAAGCAGCTATATGGTATCAAACACTTGGCGTAAGTAACAGCTTGCCGCAATTCTCAAAAACATTGCTGCTATTGTTAACCTCTAAAGCAGCAAAGGAACACAAGCGATTGCGTAAAAGCAATGAAGCACAACTCACAATAGCAGTATTACAAGCCATCACGCAAAAAGAAAAAGGTAATCGTATATCCATTGACGTTTCAAACATTGCCACAATTCAAAAAATAGATACGCAATCATCCTCAGCTACTGCTACTAAAGAATCAGCGCAACAATCAAGCTCCAAACAAAAAACATCTGATAAAAATCAGACAGAAAATACTAAGGAAAATAAACGTTCGCAAAAAGAAGAAATAACCTCTGAAACTTCTTCAAAAACAGCAGAACAAAAGCAAAAAAGCGTCAAAAATCAATCTCAAGACAATGATGTTCATGCTGAAGCAAAACAACAAAACCACAAAACGAAAGCGAACGATGAAAAAGCTAGTGCAGAGAGTTCAACTGCACTGGCGGAACATCTCGCAAAAGCGAATGCAGCCATAGAAGCTGACGAAAAAATAAAAAAGAAATTCAGTACAATCCGAGAAACACCAACGATTTACAAAAACACCATCGAAAACGAAATCAATCTCACCACGGAAAAAGCGGGATTGATTCTATTGCATCCGTTTCTCTCAAGATTTTTCGGCGGTTTGGGAGTACTCACAGAAAACAATGAAATCAATGACGTTGGCAAAGCGTGTATGTTATTGCATTACTTAGCAACGGAAACAGAAGACGTCACTGATGTAGAATTAACGCTGGAAAAAACACTCTTAGGAATTCCGCTAGAAACAGTCATCAACTACCAAACACCACTAACATCAAAAGACAAAGAAGGTTGCGAAGAATTGCTCAAAGCAGTTTTGGAACATTGGGTTGTTCTCAAAAAAAGTACGATAAACACCTTGCGTGATATGTTCTTAAAACGTGATGGAGCACTTACAAAAACAGAAAACAGTATCAAACTCAAAATAGAACGGGCAGCACAAGACGTATTACTTGACAAAGTTCCGTGGAACATCAGTCTCATCCGATTAAAATGGATGGAACAGATGATGCATGTGGAATGGTAATTCAAATCATAAACAATAAATAAACACATGAGTACAGCACGCGTACAAAAAAATACAACGGAGCAATCGAGTGGAAATTCTTCTCGGTCAAGTTTATTTATTGCGCCAACGCAACTCAAACAAAAATCTGAAAACTCCAAAGAAAGCGAAACGCCTGATTTATTTATTGTCCCATCGCGTCAACAAGAAACGAGAGGAAATCAAGAAACACAATCAACCACAGAAGCTTCTAGCTCCTCATTTATCAATCAAACGTTACCAAAAAGCAGTGTTTCCACAAATACTACAACACTAGAAGAACAAAAAGAAGAAGCACAAGAAGAAACCTCAAAAGAAGCGACTGCTGAAAAGACGCAACCAGCAACACCTGAAGCTCAAAAAGCAGTGACAACGCCTGAAAATGGAGAAGCAAAAGCAACAGTAAACGCAAAAACAGGAAACACACCTGTTGGAAAAAGTGCTAAAGGAAGTGGTGGCGCTGGTGGCGGTGGCGGAAACTCGTATGCAGTTCCAAATGGACCACAGGGTGGCGTTGGAGAAAAAGAAAACGTCAAAGAAGAAGAAGCGCCATTGGTATTGCCAACAGAAAATGGAAAAGTATACGCCGACGGATTGATGAGTCAAACACCATCAAACTTTATGAGAGGTGTTAAAGAATCGGGTACAACGGCTTCGGAAGTTCAAAAAAATGAGCAAAAAACATTACAAGAATCTCTTCCAGAAATAGAACAACCTACGGGCGTTCCTACCAAATCGGCTGCGCAAAAAGCCAAAGCCAAAGCAGCGTCTGACAAAGTTGGTGAGCAAATAAAAAGTGATAAAAATACCTTGGGCGATTTGGCTCCGACAGGAAAAAAAGAAGGCGAAAAAATTCCAGAAGTAAGCCAACAGCCAGCAAGTACGGCAATGGCAAAATTGCGTAGTATTTCTACTTGGGGAAGAAGTGGTAGTGATGAAGATAAAAAATCGCAAATAAAAAGCGGTATCAATAACTTGCCAACTTCGGAAAGTGTGAATACCAATCCTGGTGAAAAGCCAAAAGTTGACTTGACAGGTCAGGCAGATCCTGAAAAAAACAAGCAAAACTTAGACGAATCTACCGAAACAACCAACAAAGAACAAGCTAAAAATCTCGCCGAAAGCAAACTCTACAAAGGCGAAGATGATATCTATCCAGAAATGGAACTCGAAATGATGTCGCCTACGGTTGAGTTTGCGCCACCGCCAGAAACTACAGGACTTTCCGAAGAAATTCCAAACGTATCTGCTGAGGTTAAAAATAGTTTTGACACACAAGCAAAATCGTACATTGATCAAGAAATGGCACCTGATATGCAAAAGCAAAATGAGGAATATGCCAAAATGCAGACCGATCAAGAAAAAGAACGGTTAAAATCTGAGCAAGACATTGATGCGGAAACACAACGTGTAAAACAAGAACAAGAACTTGCGCAAAGTACCGCAAAAGCGGATGTAGAAGCACAACGAACCGAATGGCAAGAAGAAAACGAAAACGTCAAAAAAGAATATAGCGAAAAATCGGAAGCAGAAAAGAAAAAAGTTGATGGCGATATAGACACGCAAGTCAAAGACGCCGATACCAAAATTGCTACCGAATATGACAAAGCCAAAAAAGAAGCGGATAAAGAAGTTGAAAAGACCGATAAAGAAGCGGCAGCTAAAAAAGCAGAAGCGAAAAAAGAATCGGAAAATAAAAGCTGGTGGGACAGAGCTATTGACGCCGTAAGTAGTTTCTTTGACAAACTCAAAGAAGGACTCAATAAACTCTTTGACGGTTTGCGCGCGCTTGTAAAAGGCTTGATAGAAGCTGCGAAAAAACTAGCCAACAAACTCATCGATTTAGCACGTGATGCGATTGTGGGACTCATCAAAGCCTTTGGAGAAGCCTTAAAAGCCTTAGTAAACGTTGCCTTAGCTGCATTTCCGAAACTTCGCGATAAATTCAACGCTGCTATTGACAAAGCCGTCAATGCTGCGGTAAACGTCGTAAATACCTTGGCGGAAGGACTCAAAAAAGCGGTAAATGCGTTGCTAGACATTCTCGGAGCAGCACTCGATGCCATTTTAGCGGCGTATCAAGCATTCTACAATTTGTTGTTAGATGCGATGAAATTCTTAGTATCTGGCTTGATTCAAATCATACGTTTCTTATGGAATTTACAAGTAGGAGCGTGGCATGCGCCAGGACAATTCTTTGGAGCCTTGGCAGAAGTCGCTTTAGGCGGAAATCCTGCAGAACCATTAAAAAACTTTGAAGTACCGATTGGACAAGAAGAAGCGTGGGCTGCTGCGATGGGGAAAAGTTCAGGTGAAGCAACTGCCGATGCTACAAGTGCTACGCAACCAATTCCAGAGCATTTACAATCGGTATTGACAAAATCACAACTAAGTAATGACGATGTTACTATTGAGCCATATCCTGCGGTAACCTTAGAACCTGAATTACTCGCTGGTTTACCACCAATGCAAGATGGCGGAACCATGGAACTTGGAGGTGCTGGTGCAGATGCCGTTACAGCTCAACAACTACAAGCTTCGGCTGCAGCTGATGCAGGCTATGCATTGCCACCACAACAAGTCACTGAATCCGTAGAAGAAAATGCAGAATCGGCAACTCAATCTGTAGATGAAGCAGCTGAAAAGCCAAATCCAGATTGGATAAACATGTCCGACCCTGAAAAACTCGATCATTACAACAACCAAATGTTGGTAGAATCCGAAGAAGTTGGAAATACCGAGCCAACTCCAGGAAAAGTAGCGTCGACACCAAATATGGACAACGATCCTGCCACGCTTATTACCAAAACAGGCCGTTTAGACATCGCAACACGTTTGGCATTTATGGGACGTCAAATGATGACAGGATTGCAAGTATTCTGGAATAAAAACAAAGTTTGGATTATCGCTGCTTTAGTCACAGCATTAATTGCTGCGGGACTCATAGCGTTTTTTACAGGTGGTGCCGGATTGGTGGCAGCAGTAGACATTATTGTTAAAGCTTTGGTTATCATCTTTGGTGCGTATGCGGTTTTCCAAGCGATGGGACATATATGGGATTACGTGAAAAAAGCGTGGGCTGGCGATGCTGTTGGTGCAGGAAAATCCTTAGCAATGGCAATGGCGGTTATTGTGATGGAATTCTTGTTGGATAAAATCCTCTTAGGAATGGGGAAAGTCTTCAAGCGTGTCATGGCAGCAGCCAAAACGACTCGTATTGGACAAAAAGTGATGAAAGGTGTCAACTTTGTTCGCAAAGGTGTAACCAAAACTGGAAACATCATCAAAAAAGGAGTTGCCAGAATCAAAAACACGCGTTTAGGAATCCGAATTCAAGGAATGGTTGGCAAAGGAACCAAGAAATTGAGTAACTTACGTCAGAAGATTTTGGAGAAATTCAAATTCAAGCGAATTTGGATTGAGAAGCGCGGAAAATGGTTTGAGCTTTGGGCAGAATTTAATCCTGAATTCCTATTAGCCAGAGAAGATGCTGATACAGGAGAACGTATTAAAGTAGAAGCAGATAACAGATTCACACCTGAAAACAAAGCACAATGGCGTAGAAATGCTGATGGAACTTATGAAGTAAAAGTAGATGCAAATTCTCCTTGGGAGAGTGCTACAAAAATGGACGATAAGATTGACGTTCCTGCGAAATTCAAAACTGATGCTAACGGAAACATTATTGAAGATACGTATACACGTACCAGACCGAAAGATCCGAACAATCCTGCAGATGTGGATGCGTTAGATCCATTAGACAAAAAAATGCATCAAGCACAAGTAGAACGAGGAAATATTGTTGATGAAATTGCTGATAGTAGAAAAGTTGATGGTGTAGAAGAAGCATTAGCTAAAAAGAAAGCGAAGCAAGAATTAACACCAGAAGAGCAAGCATTATTAGACGAGCATTTTAAAGTAACCAATAAAAAAGTTAAGAATAGTGAACAAATAGGAGATATTGGAGCGGAAGATGCTATCAAAAAGAAACATACTAATATCTCTGAAACTCACACGCATGAAGGCCCAGGCGTATTTGATCAAGTTCATAAAACGGAATCGGGTGAATATATCATTGTGGAGGCTAAAGGAGGAAGTTCTACCTTAGGTTCAGCAAAACATAATGGATTTAGAGTAGAGCAAGGAACAGCAGAATATTTTGAGTATGTTATTGAACGAATGCGAAATTCTGGAGGAGCCAAAAAGAAATTAGCGGATGAAATTATGGAGAACTATGATCTCAATGGAGGCTTTTCACAAATAAAATTCTATAAAGCACAAACGCCTATTGACGCTAATGGTCAGGCATTAAACACTATACTTACTGAATTTTCAATATAAAAAGAATGGCTAATACATTAGAATTTAATAATTGGGATGAGAACTCATTTAAAGACGATTACGATAAAAATTTTAACGGATTTAAAGAAAAAATGCTGAACGCAGCTAAATCTAATCCCAATACATCACATAGTCTTTTTAAACGGGCAATTTTATGGTTTGCCATAAAATATGTCCATAACGAATCTTCTTTTGAAGAGTTGTCTTATTATATGAAATTAGCAATGCAAGCTGCTTATGCTCATATACAAACTGAAGTGAATTTAGGAACAACACAAGAACTTTGGATTGATAATGAAAAAGTAAGCTTGCAAAAAACATCTTCAACTCACAAAACGAACGTAGCTACATTGATGGAAATCAATGATATTACCTGCATTTGCCGTTGTGAAAAAGTGAAAGAAGCCATCTTTCGACAAACCGATCCGGGACCGTTTTTTCATAATGTGAATTTGGCGCGTTCGTATCATTATCCATATTACTATTTAGAAAAATCATTGCATAAAATTGACGATGCTGTAATTCAGCGTCAGTTGGATAAGATGGACAAAAGTGCGGAAGACTTTTTTAAAGATGACGACGAATGGAATGATTGGTATGAAGCTATCTATCTTCCATTGAGTGCATTGCGCAATGCATTTTACTTAGGAAATGAAGCGTCTTTCAATGAAAAATTACAAATTGCTTTAGACAAAGACCGGGCTTTTAACGACGATGCAAAAGGACGTTATGCCAATCCAGACAATTGGATTCCTTGGGAAATCAATGCTTTTGCATGCAGAGCGCATGACAAAGGTTGGAATATTACCGTAAATGATAGTCGATTGTTGATGTTTCTAGTAGAAGGTAAGTGCAATGTTGAAAATTTGGCACCATAATGACAAATAAATATCCCTAAACGTAGGTACTCATTGTACACCTCAATTTTTGTATATTTAAAAAACAAAAGTAAAATCGTATGGAATCTATCAGTAATTCAGAACAAAAAGAGCAGAAAAAAGAAGCAACATTGCATCCAATATTGCAATGGTTTTATGATGTTATTGTAGCGTTCAACAAATTTCGCCGCTCTTCATTTTTAAGTATTATCATACTTATCATCATGTTACTGTTAGTGAAAGGATTGGATCAGGCATACACCTTATTGGTTGATATGATTGAAGATAAGAATTCCTATTCGTTGTTGCTGTGTTACACGATTATTTCAGTATTTGCCTTAGTTATTTCACACTATCCAATTTATATTTACTACGCAAAAGACATCAACGACAGTAAAGATGAAAACTTTTGGTACATTCACAAACTATGGTTTTACAACATTTTTACATTTAGTAAAAAACCAATTGAAGCCAAACCTTCCCAAAAAGCAGCATATTCACAAGATTATAAAGCAAAGTTTTTTAGACATGCGCTGGGAATTTCCATCTTTAGTATATGGGCGTATTACATCTATAAATCGTACGAGCCCAAACTCTATTATGTGTACGAAGGTGTTTCTGGTATCATTATTTTTAATTGGATTATTTGCCTGATTCCGTACATTTTGCTCATTATTTTTCTTCGAAAGAAGCAAAAAACAGACAACTTCAACAGTGATTATAAAAAGCAAGAAGATACAAATGACAATGCTGCGGTTTATGATACATTTTACAAAAAAGGTGTTTTGTCATTTTACATGTTAATGCTGTTCTCAATCGTGTTATTGCTTTGGGCAGCTTTTCTCTCTGAATTCAATCTTACTTCGTATTATTTATTACAATTACTAACATTTTTACTTTCAGTAACTTACATAAGTTTTCGTTTGTTCCGCTCAAAGTTAGATGTGTATCTTGCCATTCCGTTTATTAAAAAAATTGCGTTTAGCTACAATTACGTGAGCTTTTTCTTTGTCATAGCATTATTGCTCTTTGGAATGTTGGTGTATTGTAACATCGGCGTAGCGTATGGAAAACCATTGCCAAATGCTATGGCGGTATTGTTTGCCTATTTTTTCATATTCTATTACATCTTAACCTGTGCGTTAAAATCGTTATTCGTTATTCAAGCCATTAAAAGACAAAGTAACGCTTACGAAAAAGGAAAAATTACCAAAAAAGTCTATGAAGATTACTCAGGATTGACGCCAAAAGGAATCAATCGTTTGGTAAAACTAAAAGACCAAAAAAGCTTTGTAAAAGGCGGAAATGTCATCACACTTATTGTATTAGGATTTATTCTTTTTTGCTCGTTAATCGCGGTCATTTCTCCAAAATGGAATGAAAGTTATGTGCATGAATTAGACACCGATAGTGTTCGTAGAGATGATAGCGTATTGCCTTTGAACAATTATATGGACTCGTTAAGAAAAAAAATAAAAAATAATAAAAAACCGCTAATTTTTGTTGCCTCTCACGGTGGTGCTTTAAAAGCAAATATTTGGACGATGAAGTTACTCAATCATATTCAAGAAGAAACAGAAGGTGAATTCTTAGACCAAACAGCTTCGTTTTCAGGTGCTTCTGGCGGAATGATGGGATTGGGCATGTATTCGGTCTTATCTGGAAAATATAATAATAAAACTAAAAATAGATTTAAAAATATAGAAAACCGTATCAATAAAGTTGCTTCAGAAAATTACGCATCCAGCGATGTATCGTATATGTTGGGTTGGGATTTTATCCGAAAAATGATACTGCTTCGAAAAGTCAGCAAACACAAAGATAGAGCGTATTATTCCATGGTTACCTATCAAAACTTACTTGAAAAACGCGACACACGTATGTTAGATACAGTATCTTTTCAGGGATATTGGTATGACAATATTTATAAGAAAAACGACTATTTTCCAGCAATTTTGGTCAATACCGCAAAAACCAACGGGAGAAGAGGTGTTTTTAGCTCCGTTCGTTATGATGATGATGAAGATTTATTTTTAAATGCAGATAATTTAGCGCAATTACAACCTATTGTTGACGGCAAGCGTCCTGTAGTATCGTTTTATCAAGCGTTGTCGTGTACCAACCGTTTTCCTGGATTCAGTCCCGCAGCAAAAATTTCGGGTTATGGACATTATATTGACGCGGGCGCGATTGACAACAGTGGATTATTGACAAGTTTGGATTGGTACGACCGACTTAAAAACGGCGACAAACCAGTGATTATGCCAGAAACAAACGTCATTTTTGTGGAAATCATCAATGGAAAATCGAATTATATCAAATATCTACTAAGAGCTTTTAAAGAAAAATATGATATTGACTTTTTAGAATTTGAAGAAGAAGAACAAGGAAATCTGTCAGCAGTCATCAGCGCAGGCGTGAATTTAGACAAAAATCCAGATTACTTTAGTGATTTGATACGACGTTTGGAAAAGCGAGGTAGAAAACCGCTAGAGGAAATTCAATTTCAAGAAGATTCTATTTATAACGCCAATAAATTCAGTATCAGATACATTCCAATATATTTGCCTAGAGTCATCACGTTAGACGATGTGGAAAGTTTTGTAGGTGGAGATGTTAAAGAGTTGATTATCAATTCAAAAGGAAAAGAAATTCATGCGAGAGACAGTCTCATTAAATTTCTAAAAGAGCGAAATAAAGAAATATACGACGACACTGAAAATATTTCCGAATCTGGCAATTGGGAGACTTACGAACCGACATTGGCGCGACATTTAAGCCCAAGTACCATTAAGTATTACGATAGAATTCTCAAAAATAACGACACAATTATTGAACGAATTCAAGAACTCAAAGATGAATTAAACAAAAAATAAAAAGGGGAAAAACACCCATAAAAAAAGGATTTCAACGGTTTCATAAATCCACAAGTATTCTTTTATTTATGCTGCTATAACGCGCAGCATCTGCGTGTATCATAATTTCAATATCATGACTACAGAACTCATAGACTATATAAAACAAGCGGTGCGATTTCGTTTGGCAGAAGTTTCAGGAAGCGACGAAACCATTGATTTCCCAACGTTTGACTTTGCCAATGACGATTCGGAATTTTCCAAATTTGTAACGGAAAACAACTTTCAAATCTATGAAATACTGATTTTGCTGCTTGCCATGTTGCCATACATTGCACCAGGTTTTTTAACCAGCATTCTCTCCGAATACTTTCCAGAAGGAAGTGATTTTCCTGAATTTGGAGGTGTAAAAGGCAAACAATATCGCGGTATTCTTCCAACGGGCGAAACGGCTATTTTTATTGTGGTTGGGACGAATTATAGAGCGCGAAATTTTATCATTTCTATTTTTAATGAAGAACATGCTTTTGCTAAAAAATCAATTTTACGCTTGAGTGATGTGCCTGAAGGCGAACCGAAAATCAGCGGAACGTTATTGTTAGATTTTGAATACGTAGAACTATTTGTATACGGCTCAATTTCCAAGCCAAAACTCAGCCAAAATTTCCCAGCAGAATTGTTAGAAACGCAACTCGAATGGGACGATTTAGTACTGAATGAAAAAACACTCAAAGAAGTCAACAATGTGCTCGTTTGGATGGAACACAACAATACGCTGCTCAACGATTTTAATATGGTTGACAAAATAAAACCAGGCTACAAAGTCATGTTTTTTGGTGCACCAGGCGTCGGAAAAACGCTCACTGCCAGTTTGATGGGAAAACACACAGGAAAAGACGTCTATCGCATCGATTTGTCATTAGTCATCTCAAAATATATTGGAGAAACCGAAAAAAATCTTTCCAATCTCTTTAACAAAGCCAAAAACAAAGACTGGATTCTCTTCTTTGACGAAGCAGACGCCATTTTTGGAAAACGTACAGGCGTTCGCGATGCGCATGACAAATACGCCAACCAAGAAGTATCATACTTACTACAACGCATTGAATCGCATTCAGGATTGGTGATTTTAGCATCTAACTATCGCAGTAATATCGACAAAGCATTTACGAGAAGATTTCA
The DNA here is from genome assembly GCF_003054265.1 of Kordia periserrulae. Taxonomy (GTDB): domain Bacteria; phylum Bacteroidota; class Bacteroidia; order Flavobacteriales; family Flavobacteriaceae; genus Kordia; species Kordia periserrulae. Next base: position 605,185 of record NZ_QBKT01000002.1, read on the forward strand.
ATCCATCATCGATTTTGAAAGTCCAGGAATTCCGGAGCGCTTAGAACTTTGGCAAAAATACATTCCAGAAGCGTTTATGTCGGAAGAAATTAATCTTCAAGAACTTTCAGAAACCTATGAAGTTACAGGTGCAAACATTGTCAATATTGTGCAATATGCTTGTTTGCAAGTCTTAGCAGAAGGTGGCACGCAATTGACCAATGAAATTTTGGAGAATGCAATTCGTAGGGAATTTATCAAGGAAGGGAGAATGGTATAGAAAACTAACTAAACTCTCAATAAAACTTCTAACGGAAGTTATTCAAATCAACATTAAAGTAGACGCAATTTCAACATATAACAGAGATTGTGTCTTTTTTATGCTTTTAATTTACTTCACAAAACAAGACCAAAGAAATCGTAGATACTTTGTTCATTTTGGTCAATACGGTACAATCGCATAAAAAACTTGTTAGTAAGTTGAATATTATTCCGTTTCAGAGTTGGTGTCGTATGCGTTTCGGTGTGGGTTTGTGGAGATAGAACCTTAGAAATCATCACTCACAAAAAAATCACAACGCTTACAAAGTAATTTTTCACTTTCAACAAACAAAAAGATAGTTTTATACAAAACTGTTTTAAAATGCTTAAAAAAGTTTATGGAAGTGCCGTTTTTGGAATTGAAGCTACCACAATCACTGTGGAAGTGAATATGGTAAAAGGAATAGGTTATCACTTGGTAGGTTTGCCCGATAATGCCATTCGTGAAAGCAATTACCGAATTGCTTCTGCACTGCAAAATAACGGCTACAAAATTCCTGGAAAAAAAATCACCATTAATATGGCGCCTGCCGATTTACGAAAAGAAGGCAGCGCGTACGATTTAACCTTAGCGTTGGGAATTTTAGCAGCGTCCAATCAAATTCAGTCTGAAAATTTGGAAAACTATTTGATAATGGGCGAATTATCGCTAGACGGAAGCTTACAGCCCATTAATGGCGTGTTACCAATTGCAATTAAAGCGCGTGAAGAAGGGTTTAAAGGCTTTATTCTACCAGAACAAAACGCCAAAGAAGCCGCTGTCGTCAACAATTTGGAAGTCTATGGTGTACAAAACATTAAGCAAGTCATTAATTTCTTTGATGCTGGCGAACCCTTAGAACAAACGATTATTGACACACGCGCAGAATTCCTAAAAAACTTAGCCTTTCCCGAATTTGATTTCTCAGATGTAAAAGGGCAGGAAAGCATCAAACGCTGTATGGAAATTGCGGCGGCTGGCGGACATAACATCATTTTGATTGGACCACCAGGTTCGGGAAAAACGATGTTGGCAAAGCGCTTGCCATCTATTTTACCGCCACTAACGTTACACGAAGCTTTAGAAACAACTAAAATTCATTCAGTGGTTGGAAATATTAAAGATAAATCAGGATTGATTTCCGAACGACCATTTCGAAATCCGCATCATACAATCTCCGACGTTGCTCTAGTGGGCGGAGGAAGCTATCCACAACCAGGAGAAATTTCGTTAGCACATAATGGTGTGTTGTTTCTGGATGAATTACCTGAGTTTAAACGTAGCGTCTTAGAAGTTATGCGGCAACCGTTGGAAGATAGAGAAGTCACGATTTCGCGTGCACGATTCACCATTACCTATCCAAGTAGTTTTATGTTGGTGGCAAGTATGAATCCAAGTCCGAGTGGATTTTTCAATGATCCAAATTCGCCAATGGCAGCGTCTCCGATGGAAATGCAACGCTATATGGGCAAAATTTCTGGCCCTTTGTTAGACAGAATTGACATTCACATAGAAGTGACACCAGTTCCTTTTGAGAAACTTTCAGAAGAACGCAAAGGCGAAACCAGTGCTGAAATTCGTCAACGCGTTATCAAAGCACGAGAAGTACAAACGAAACGTTTTCAAGATTCAGAAATTCTACATTACAATGCACAAATGAACACGAAGCAAATTCGGAAGTATTGCAAATTGGATGCTGAAGCCTTGAATTTACTCAAAAATGCCATGGAACGATTGAGTTTATCCGCAAGAGCATATGACAGAATTTTAAAAGTAGCAAGAACCATTGCCGATTTAGCTCAAGAAACAGATATTTCACCCAATCACATTGCAGAAGCTATTCAATATCGAAGTTTGGATAGAGAAGGTTGGTTGGGATAATTAAAGAATACTTAGGGTATTTCCCTTCATAAATTTCAGTTTGGACTTTTGAAAATCGTTATTTTTTTTCGACCAATAGAAAGGAACTCACAATTGGAAATCCTAACGATAATAAATATCAATTGAAGAATTGTTTGTTACTAGGCGACTTAGGCTACCTATCTGCTTAATATCAAATCAATTTGTTTGAGAGTCAAAATATTAGACTAGAAACACCGAAGAGAAAGAATCAAAATGATTATAGAGAGCAACCTTATATTTTTAGAAAATCTAGAAAAAGAATCGAAACGCTATTCTCGCAATTGTGTGATCAATTCATGATAATAAGCAACTACGCTAAATCTTTCGATGGATTTAAAAACAGAGTTCTATCTAAAATTACTGCAATGACCGTTATTCAATGCATTAATAAATTTGAGTTTAACAGAAATATCAATAATCTAAAAATTAATATTACCTAAATGCACAACGGGTTATTTAACTAAATTACAATACTGAAGTCATTCTGTAACGAATTTCATATATGGAAGATCTGTTTATAATGATTTTGTTCATACCTAACAAATCAAGTTTTGATAACATTTTAAAAGTTTTAAGTAGGTTAATTATGTCTAGTAAATAGGTTTTTACGCTTTTTTTTTGAAATAAAACCTTATAAAAAATACGGTAAAAACATAAGTGTGTTATATATAAAATTCTGATATTGAATTTAATGAAAAACAAGCTAAACCTTATATTATTACTTTTAATTTTTCCGTTTGTTGTACATTCTCAAAAAAAAATATTTGGAGTTGTCAAAGATTCTTTGGGATTTGTAGAATTTGCCAATGTTGTGTTATATGATACTGATAAAAAAATCATTTCAGGAACAACAACTAATAAAAATGGAATATTTGAGCTGACCACATCAAAAGTCGATTGTGAGCTTATGATTTCATATATTGGGTATGTTTCTCTAACGAAAAAGGTTACTATTAAAGAAGATACCAATATAGGAGAGATTTTCATCTTCCGAGATAAAGACCTAATAAAGCAAGTAGAAATTTTAGTAAGAAAACCACGAATTATACAAAAAGTAGATAGGATTGAATTCAACATAGAAAATTCAGTACTTACAGACGGCAGTTTATGGAATGTCATAAGTAAATCTCCTGGTATTGTGACTTCAAATAATGGCGATATACAAATGTTCGGAAAAAACAATGTCTTAATTTACATTGATAACAAACCTATTCGATTAGGTGGTGAAGAATTGATGAACATGCTTGAAAGTATGCGTGCTAGCAATATAAGTAGTTTAGAAATTATAGATACGCCACCTTCTAATTATGATGCTCAGGGTGGAGGAGTTATTAACATAAAGACAAAACGTAAAAATGATCTTGGTATTAATGGAAGTATAAACTCTCAAGCTAAATTTTCTATTTTCCCTAAATTTAATAATGGCTTTTCTCTTAATTATCTTAAAAGGAAAGTTGGAATTTATTCAACCTATAATTATGGATCAGGTACTAATAATGGTAGAAAAGAAAGAGAAACTAATTATTTCCAACAAAGTGATTTGATTTCTATTTGGGATGAAAATACAAATATAAAATCCAGAGATAATACACATAATTTCAGGTTGGTTATAGATTTAGCATTAACTAAAAGAAGTAGTCTTAGTTTTACCTCATATGGAAATATTCCTGATTCCGATAGAAGAACCATTACAAATACAGATATTTTAAATGTATCCAATTCTTCAAACGATTTTTTAAATACATTAAATAATACACTGTCAACTTCAGAGAATATATCTAATAGTCTTTTTTATGAATTCAAAATTGATAAAAGAGATCGTTTAAACATTGAGATTGAAAATACAAATTACAATTCTAAATCTAATGAAAAAGTCATAACAGATGGCTCTAACTTTTTCGCTACAGATGATTTCAGGTCAGATTCCAAACAAAAAATAAATATTACGTCAGCAAAAATCGATTATGTAAATATTATTAGTGCTTCTAAAATAGAAATGGGGATTAAAGCAGCTTTTACCGATTCAGAAAATAATCTTAATTACTTTAATATAAATGGTTCAGCGGAAACCTTTGACTCTTTAAGGAGTAATGATTTCTTATATAGTGAAAACACTTATGCAGCATATTTTAGCTATGCCAGGAATTTTGAAAAAATTTCTATAAAGTTAGGACTACGTGGTGAATTTACTGAAACCGAGGGAGATTCTAAAACATTGAATCAAGTCAATGAGTTTGATTATTTCAGGTTGTTTCCTACATTTTATATAACTTATAATTTAAGGAAAAGATCTTCTTTGCGGTTTGCCTATGGAAGAAGAATTTCTAGACCCAATTTTGGATTGTTAAATCCTTTTAGATTTTACTATAGTCCTTTTAGTTTTATTGAAGGAAATCCATTTCTACAACCTTCATTTACTGACAATTTTAGCTTTACTTATTCCTACAGGGGAAAACATTTTTTTAAATACTATTTCAATTATACAGACAATCCTTTTACACAAATATCATTTCAAGATGGAGAAAATGAAACATATAGATATTTTGCGGTAAATCTAAATAATAACCTTTCCACTGGGTTATCAGTATTTTCAAAAATTGATATGAAAAAATGGTGGATTTTGAATTTGCAGTGGAATTCATATTACAAACGAAACAGTTTTATTTCACAACAAAATACAACAATCAACAATTCAAATTGGAATTTAGACATATTCATTACAAATAATTTCTATGTATCAGAGAAAACATCTTTAGAGTTGTTTACGAGATATTTATCCCCCAAAATACAAGGAGCTTTTGAATTAAAATCCAGACACGAAGTTTCATTTGGAGTTTCTCACAAAATTTTACAGAATCGTGCTAGATTATCGATTTACGTTGGAGATATTTTTAATGGTTCAGATTTTAACTTGGAAACTAGATATGAAGATCAAGATCAAGTCTTTTTTGATGATAGAGAAAATCAATTTTTGAGATTTGGATTTTCGTATAGATTCGGAAATTCTAAAAGAAATAAAGAATCTCAAAGAAGAGATGATATTCAAAATGAAAAAGAACGAATTTAAAAACATATACGATATAAATAACCTTTTGCAGAAGCATCTACCTGTGGGTGTCAAATCGCAGGACATTAATTAATCAACTTTAAATTTTTTTATTATGAAAAACAAATTTAGACTAAAAATCAAAGATGAGTCTTTGGATTTGAATGCATTCAAAAATGATGCGATTCAAGATTTAAGTGGCTCTTTAAAAGGAGGAATTAGAGCTTGGGAAGAAGCTTGGGGAGAGTCTTGGGGAGAATCCTGGGCAGAGTCTATCAGACTACCAGTTAGATCAGACATCTAAAGAAAATTAAATTAAATGAGAGAAATCGTTTCTATTAGAGGGTCGATTTCTCTCTTAAAAATCACTATCATGAAAGTCAATACCTTAGTTTTAAAAGTGGCTAGTAGATGTAATCTCAATTGTACATACTGTTATATGTATAATGTAGGAGATAATACCTACTTGAAACAACCAAAATTTATGTCTTATAAAACTGTAGATGCTATATTAGATAAGATTATAATCCACCATAAAAGAAAAAAACTAAAGCAATTTAATTTTGTTTTTCATGGCGGAGAACCTTTGTTGATGAAAAAAGAGTTCTTTTATTATTTCATAGAAAATGCAAATAAACGTTTGAGAGATGAAAATAATATTACATGTATTTTTCAACTTCAAACAAATGGGATTTTGCTTACCCAAGAATGGTGTGAAATATTTAACGAACTAGACATTTCCATGGGAATCAGTCTGGATGGAAGAAGAGAAGATAACGATAAGTACAGAGTGGGTCATAAAGGAGAAGGTTCATACGACGATATTTTAAAAGGTTTTGATATTGCAAAGAAATTTTCAAAGAAAAGACCTGGATTCTTGTGTGTAATTAATATTGATGCTGATCCAGAGGATACTTATCACCATTTTAAAGAATTAAATATTATTCCAGGAGATTTTTTAATTCCGTATGCAACTACGGATAAACCACCTCAAAAAAAATCAAAAGTTTTAGGTATCTCTGAAGCAACTCCTTATGCAGATTGGCTTATTAGAATTTTCGATATTTGGAGAAAAGAATCAATAGATGAACGTTTAAACATTAAAGTTTTTAATACATTAATAAAATTGATTTTGGGTAAAGACTCAAGTTCGGATAATTTTGGTAATACCGAAAATTCAGTATTATTAATTGAAACCGATGGAGGAATTGAATCTATTGGAGCACTAAAACTATGTGGTAATGGATTTACCAAACAGGGTGCAAATATCAACACTCATACTTTTGCGCAGGCTCTTGAAACAAGTTTGGCAAAACTATATCATCAAGCACATCTTATGTTGCCAAAAAAATGTACTGCATGTCCAATAAACGAAGTCTGTGGAGGTGGACACATTGCACATAGATACAGTAAAGAAAATGGATTTGACAATCCATCCATATATTGTAATGATTTTATGAAATTAATTTTGCATATTCAAAATGCCCTTGTTGATAGTTTTTCTGATGAATATTTGGAAAAAAATGAATTTGAAAAGGTTAGCTACTCAGAAGTAAGAGAATATATGGATAATTTGGATTTAGATAGTTTGACTGTTCCTGAATATAAAAAAGATTTGGAAACATTTTAATAAAGTATAGAAAGCGTTGATGATTTTTAAAAAAAAGTTTCCTTTGTATATACAGCTAAATACAGCTGATTGTGGCATAACATGCCTACGAATGATAAGTAAATATTATGGGAAAACATTTTTAACAAATGATTTTTTGGATTATAAAATTGTTGATAGAACAGGAATATCAGTAAAAAATATGGGAAAACTTGCTGAGAAATTTGGCTTTGAGCAAATTCCAGTACAAGTAAACTATGAAAAGCTTTTACAATCTCCGAAACCATCAATTCTCTATTGGACACAGAATCATTATGTAGTACTATATAAAATTTCCAAAAAAAAGGTAGTTATCGCGGATCCTGCTTTAGGATTGCTAACGTATAATAAAGAAGAATTTTTGAAATTATGGACAATCGAAGAAAATAAAGGTGTTGCAATACTTTTAAAACCTACAGAAGAATTTTATAATTTAAAAGATAATAATCAAAGGTTTAAATATAATTTTAAATTTATATTTCAATATTTTAAACTTTACAAAGTTCATCTCTATCAAGTTATTATAGGTTTACTTATCGGTGGAATACTTGAAATTTTATTTCCTTTTTTCACAAAATCAATAGTTGATTTCGGAATAGCTAATAAGGATATCGGTTTTTTAAAAATTATATTACTAGCTCAAATAGTTTTTTTTATCAGTAGTGTACTGATTGCATTTTTGAGACGTAGAATTTTACTCCATGTTAGTGCTAGAGTGAATGCATTGATAATTTCTGATTTTTTAATAAAACTATTCAAACTACCTATCAAATATTTTGACACAAAAGTTATAGGAGATTTATCTCAGCGCATACGCGATCATGAAAAAATAGAACGATTTATAAGTCAAAATTTATTGTCAAGTTTTTTCTCTCTATTCAAGTTATTTGTATTAAGTCTAGTACTTTTCATTTTTAATAAAGTCATATTTTTAGTATTGCTTGCAGGAGCATCTATCGAAATATTATGGACAAACTATTTTTTAGATAAGATAGCTATATTTGAAAATAAACGCTTCGCTTTATATGCAGAAGATCAAGAAAAAATTTTCGAATTATTATCAAGTGTCCAAGAAATAAAACTTAATAATATTGAAACTAAAAAAAGATTTGAATGGGAAGAAATACAAGTAAAATTAATGGATTTGTCAATCGCTCGATTAAAACTTGATCAATCTAGGGAAGGTGGAGAACAATTTTTTTCCTATGCACGAAACATTTTTATCATATTTTTATGCGCTTACTTTGTAATTAAAGGCTCAATGACGTTGGGAATTATGCTAGCAATAGTATTCATCTTAGGACAAATTAATTCACCAATAAAGCAACTAATAAATTTGTTTGTTGAAGGGCAAATAGCAAAGTTGAGTCTAGAAAGATTAACAGAAATTCATAATGGAAAGGAAGATGAAGTTTTAATAAAACAACAAATCACACAAAAAAATTATGGAAAAATTCATGATGATATAAAACTACAAAACGTGAATTTTTCATATTCACATAGTGATGAGCAATTGGTATTAAAAGATATAAATTTGAATATTCCTAAAGGAAAAACCACTGCGATTGTTGGCGTGAGTGGAAGCGGTAAAACTACATTACTAAAATTACTTTTAAAGTTTTATGCTCCATTTTCAGGAAAAATTTCCCTTGGAGAAAACAATTTTGAAAATGTCGATGTGTCAACTTGGAGAGATTATTGTGGAGCAGTGCTACAGGATAGTTTCATTTTTTCAGACACTATAAAAAATAATATCGGTTTGTGCGAAAAAGATAACAACGATATTGAAGATGAAAAGATAATAAAAGCAGCTAAAATTGCAAATATCTACCGTTTTATTGAAAGCCTTCCACAAAAGTATGAAACAAAAGTAGGTAGCAATGGAGAAGGTTTAAGTGAAGGGCAAAAACAACGATTATTAATTGCAAGAGCTGTATATAAAAACCCGAATTTTTTGTTTTTTGATGAAGCGACTAATTCTTTAGATGCTGAAAATGAAAAAGTGATTGTTGATAACTTGAATTCTTTTTTTAAAGGAAAAACCGTTTTAGTAGTAGCGCATAGATTGAGTACTGTTCGAAATGCAGATCAAATTATTGTTTTGGATAACGGTAAAATTTATGAAATCGGAAATCACAAAGAATTAATCGATAAAAAAGGAAAATATTTTGAACTTATAAAAAATCAATTAGAACTTGGAAACTAATAAATTATTAGAAAATAGATCTGAAAACGTAAAAAATCGAATGAAAAACATTCCGGGGTTTTTGTTACGTTATGGTATATTAATACTGTCATTTTTTATTGTAATTATCTTTTTTCTTAGTTCATCAATTGAATTCAATTTTAATCAAAAGATAAACTCAAGTACTAAAATCATTTCTAACACCGAGCTAAATATAGTAAACCCTTCTATAAATGATTATCAAAATTTAAAGTATATCAAATTTAATGACAATTTGATTCCGATTGTAGATGTAAGTCTAAGCCATGATAAAAAAAATCTCTACATAAAATTACAAGAACATAATCATCAATTAAACTTAATATCAGAGAATAACGCTATAAAATTCATAGTAAAAAAAAATATCCTTCAATTAATTTTTAAAGAATTTTTCTAATCAATTCAATACCGAAGTTTGGATAGAGAAGGTTGGTTGGGGTAGCATTGATAATCATAAAATACATCTAACACACTTTTTCTAATTACATTCACATATTATCGAGTTACTGTATCTTTTTAAGAATTAAAAAATTCACAATGCTATCATTTTTCACGAATAATTATATTTTTTGAAATAAAAAACTTACTAAATATAGTGTAAAAGATTACTTTTTTGTTTTAAAGACTAAAAGTATATCAAATTAGTAGACTAAAGTGTTTTAACTTTTTTCACATAGTTTAAACGTTTTATGGCTTTTTTGTTATTTAAATATTAACAAGTTAAATAGTTTATGGTTTAACCGTAATCATTTTACCTTTCTGCCTTTTTTATACGTTTTTAGATATTTTTCAATAAAAAAAACAGCTATAATTGTATATGAAAAATGATACATCAATTCAGCTTATACAGAATTGATCTAAAAGTAATTTTAGAAATTCCCCCCGCTTAAAACTTTAAAATAAGAGCACCTCATGTGACTGAGGGAAGCGAAGCTTTGCTCAAAAATTAAATTAATCAGAAGAAAAGTTTATAAAAATGGATTGCAAATATTCTGGCTGGCATGTTTTGTATGTGAAGTCTCGTCATGAAAAGAAAGTTTTAGATGCTTTAACTAGATTGTCTCTTGAAGCATTTCTACCGTTAGTAAAAACAAAGAAGAAATGGAGTGATCGCATAAAGATTGTCCAATTGCCTCTCATTCCTTCTTATATATTCGTAAACTTAAAATCACCGCAGGATTTCCATAAGGCATTATCAGCCAATGGAGCATGTGCTTATATCCGATTTGGAAGTTCGTACGCAAAAGTTCCTGAAAGGGAAATCAATAAGATAAAACTTTTGGTTGGCTCTGAAGACGTGATGAATTTGGAAGTAGATGATCGAGTTCCTAGAGTTGGAGAATTTAGGAAAATTGAGTTTGGCTCTTTAAGTGGTCTGCGATGTGAAGTTCTTAAAGTAAATAATATCAATAAAATAGTTGTAAGAATAGAACAATTAAAACAAAACATTACTGCGATTCTTCCTTCGTATTATTTTGAAAAAGAACCTGTTAGTGCTTAATTTTGAGTGAGGTCTTACGCTGTGAAAATAGCGGAAGAGATGTGTTGAAATCACAATTTTCACGGTCAATTAGTGAAATAATGAAGTCATACCTATAAAGCTTTAGCGTTTTATTTTTTCTATGAAAAATAATTTCATTACTCGAAAATGTTTTCCTGTCAAATTAAGATTATTTTAAATCAGGAACCAATCTGTTAAAGCAGATAACCATCATTGGAAGTATTGAGTCAACTACTTTGGGGCAAGCCCACGAAGCATTTAGCAGAAACGATTAAAAACATTTCATGCAAGCGTCAGAGCATTTTTAATTTAGATTATCAAGTAAAATTAAAAATCTCCTTCTTTTTGAAAAGGCTTATTTCTATATCTACAGTCAAATTATTGAAGAAAATTTACATGTAAAAGTAACAACTAAGTGTAAAGAAAATCAAAGCTTCACTGCTACAATATAACCAATCGTATTTACAATAACATCCATCATGAAAGAACTTATTGCAGAAATTAAATCAAGGGCTATTCAAATAGCTGTTGTTGATGGTGAGTTAGAAGTAATATCAGAAGATGAGCTGGATACTGCATTTATTCAAAAGATAAAACAGCACAAACAAGACTTGATTCATCTTCTTAAAGAATACAATGTAGAAGGAACTCAAAACGAGTTAATACCTGTTGAAATTCAAAAAAATTATCCGCTTACAAACGCACAAAAACGTTTATGGACAGTTTGTCAAATAGACGATAATTCCAAAGCATACACTATTTCGAGCATAGAATTTTTACAACATGTAGATTTTGAAATCTTTAAAAAGTCTGTTGCAAGTGTGATAGAACGACACGAATCACTACGAACTGTTTTTAAGGAAGATGAAAATGGAGAAATCCGTCAGTGGATTTTGCCTTTTGGCAGCATACATTTTACAGTTTCGCTTATTGACTGTACAACAAAAGATATTGCGGAAAATGTTGCTAAAAACCATATTGAAACCGAGAAATACAAGGCATTTGATTTAGAAAATGGGCCTTTAATGCGCACTTCTCTGTATCAGCTTTCCTCGAAAAATTTCCTGTTTCATATCAACATGCATCATATCATTAGTGATGCTATTTCGATGCACATATTGTTGAATGATGTCATGGTGTGCTACGCGGCTTATCAACAAAACAAAACTCCGCAATTAGCTCCTTTACCAATTCAATACAAAGATTATGCAGTTTGGCAACTAAATCATAAAGAATCTTCTACATATACTACCCATCAATCATATTGGTTAAAGCGGTTTTCTGGAGATTTGCCCGTGTTAGATTTGGGCTCGAAAAATATTCGTCCTAAAATCTTAACCAATAACGGAGCTATTTTACATACCTTAATCGATACTAGTGTTACGCAAAAAGCAACTGAATTTGTTGCTGAAAATGGCGGAACACTTTTTCTGTTTTTACTAAGTGCATGGAATGTGCTTTTGACAAGATATGCTTCTCAAAATGAAATCATTATTGGAACTACGGTGTCAGATAGAAATCATGTTGATTTAAAAAATCAGGTTGGTTTTTACATGGAGGCATTGCCTTTACGTACCAAAATAAATTGGGAGACAAACTTCAAAACCTTATATAAACAAATAACGGAACATACGCTGTTAGATTTTTTACATGATAGTTATCCGTTTGATGACTTGGTGAGCGATTTGAAATTGGAGAGAGATGTGAGCAGAAATCCACTATTTGATGTCATGTTTACACTAGATGAAGATGTTCCTGCATCAGTTGCCATTACTCCAGAAAAAGAAACTTCAATCCACGAAACAACAACTCAAACAAGTTTTTCTAAGTATGATTTGGATATCAAAATACGCAAAGTAGAAGGAGAACGTTTACGTCTTGGTATAACATATAATAAAGATATCTATAAAGAAAATTTTATTGAGCAATTAATGACGAATTATTGTCAATTGCTAGAAGTGTTACTAAGTCAAACCACGGAGACATTAGGAAAAATAAACTTTCTCATTGAAAGCGAAACCACAACATACATTGAAGAATTCAACAAACAAACCAATGCTTTTCCTGAAATTGAGTTCGTTACGACACTTTTTGAAAAAAATGCACGAAAGCATAGCAATTCCATTGCATTAGCAGTTGGAAGCGAAACACTTACGTACAGAGAACTTGATGAAAAATCAAATCAATTTGCGAATTATTTACTCAGTAAAGGAGTTTCCAAAGGAGATTATGTGCCGTTGTATATAGAGCGTTCGTTGGAAATGGTTGTAAGCATTTTGGGAATCTTTAAATCGGGTGCTGTTTACATTCCAATTGACGTTCACCTTCCTAAAGAGCGCATGCAATATATTCTGAATGATATTCAAGCAAATTATTTGGTCACAAAACCCGCGCTGGAGAACAACATAGTTCCATCAAGCGAAATGCAAATTTTACATGTTGATTTTGAACAATTGGCTTTGATATCTTCAGGGTATCCAAACAAAAAAATATCAGGCGATTCAGAAGCATATATTATTTATACATCAGGAACTACAGAAAAACCGAAAGGTGTTGTTTTAAGTCATCAAAACTTAGGAACGTTTTTGATGAATGTGGAAGAACATTTCAAAAATATTTCTAGTCAACCACTCTTGGCTTCAAGTGGCTTTGATATTTTCTTATTTGAATTATTTAATCCGTTTCTTTCAGGAGGAACAGCAATATTGCTAAAAGATACACAAGTTAGGGACTTAGACTATTTGCTAAGTGTATTAGAAAATGTCGCGGCTTTTCATGCAGTTCCCGTATTGATGACGCAAATAGTGCAATTCATAAAGCGAAATAAAATTAAAGACAAGTATGCCAATGTAAAAGAATTATACATAGGTGGAGATGAAGTACCAACGCATGTTTTAGAAGATATGTACGAAGTATTTCCCAATGCCACCATTCATGTATTTTATGGCCCTACAGAAGGAACCGTTTTTGTGACTACCAAAAACTACGAACGCAAAAATACAAACTTTAAAGGTGCTGTAATTGGAACTCCGAATATCTGTTCTAAAATTTTCATTCTTGACGATTACGAAAATGCGGTTCCATTTGGAGTTACAGGCGAACTCTGTATAGGTGGTTTTCAAGTAGGGAAAGGCTATTTGAACAATCAAAAATTAACATCTGAGAAATTCATTCAAAATCCTTTTCAACCAACAGAAAAAATATACAAAACAGGCGATTTAGCTCAATGGCTTCCTGATGGAAATATCACTTTCGTGGGAAGAAGAGACAATCAAGTCAAAATCAGAGGACATCGAATTGAACTAGAAGAAATTGTAAAACGCTTGCAATCGAAATCTGAAATTGACAAAGCAATTGTACTTGTAAAAGGAATACAGGAACAAAAAGAATTGGTAGCATACATCGTAAGTTCAGAAACCATAGATGTTTTAGAATTAAGAAGTTTCTTATCGAATACGTTGCCCAACTATATGATTCCTTCGTACTTTATAAGATTACAAGAATTTCCACAAACAGCAAACGGAAAGCTAGACAAGCAAGCATTGCCAAATCCAGCAGATGTAGACCTAAATGCTACTGCGAAATATATAGCACCTACCAACGATATTGAAGAAACGCTGGCAACTCTTTGGCAAAACATACTACATCATCACGGAAAAGTGAGTATCAATGACAATTTTTTTAGTCTAGGAGGCGATAGTATAAAAGCAATCCGAATCATTTCGGATATCAATAAAAAATACGGTGTCAAAATAAACGTAGGATTCTTTTTTCACCAACCAACAATAACATCACTAGCATCAGCAATTTCCAACCAACACAAACTAACGGTACAACCTTAGTTTCGGCATTTTGCAAACAAACAAAGCTTACTTTTACTAATGACAAACAAATCACTCAACAAGCTCGAAGAAGATGTAATGGGCTTCCTAAACGAAGTACAACTCAATTTTCCAGAAGCTATTTCGATGGCTTCTGGAAGACCCGAGGAATCTTTTTTCGATTTGCAAAACCTTCAAGAATATATCAACACGTTTGTAAATTTTAGAAGTAAGGAGACGAACGTTTCCACCGAAGCCTTTTTGAGAAGTTTGGGACAATACAACCGAACCAAAGGAATCATCAACGATATTGTAGCCAAATATCTTAAAAATGACTATCAAATTGATTGCTCACCAGCGGATATCGTTGTAAATGTAGGTTCGCAAGAAAGTATGGTGTTGTCGTTACTTTCGCTGATGAATCGTGATGAAGATGTGTTTTGTGTAGAAGATCCTTCCTATGTGGGAATCAGTCACTTTGCGTTGATTAACGGTTACGAAACCGCTCCAATAGCTGTAGATGCAGAAGGAATCAATTTGGAAGCATTGGAAAAAACCATTGAAGCAACCAAACAAAAAGAAAAATGCGTCAAAGCCGTATATGTCATTCCCGATTTTCAAAACCCTACAGGAATTCGCACACCGATTGAAAAGCGTAAAAAGCTGTTGCAAATGGCAGCAACGCACAATTTCATGATTATTGAAGACAATGCCTACGGAGATTTTGTATTTGAAGACGTAGCCTATCCAACGTTGAAATCGCTTGATACAGAAGGAAATGTAATCTATCTGCACTCGTTTTCTAAAAGTTTGCATCCATCCTTGCGAATGGGCGTGATGGTTGCAGACAAAGTGTTTGAAGACGGTACAAAACTGAGCGATATTATTGCCAAAATAAAAGGCTACACAACCGTAAATTCACCTGCAATTCCACAAGCAATTTTAGCGGGAGTGCTATTAAAAAATAACTATTCACTTCAAAAATACAACGAAGAAAAGTGTCGCAACGTACGTCAAAAACGAGATAGTGTATTGGCATCATTGACCAAGTATATCAACGCTTCCAAAGAAACAAAACTGCAATCAGTTACATGGAATGTTCCTGAAGGCGGCTACTTTTTAACCTTGACATTACCTTTTAAAATCACCAAAGAAGACGTTACTGCTTGTGCAAAAAACTATCACGTCATCTTTACACCGATGTCTTTCTTTCATCTCTCTAAAGGAGGTGAAAATCAAATCCGAATAGCATACAGTTATGTCAAAATAAATCAAATAGAAACAGCGATTGAAAACTTGGTACATTTTCTCGCTACAAAAATTACCAATACATAATACTTATTAACCTTATTACACCATGGAAAAAAATTTAATTGAATCAGACTTCTTAAAAGTCGAATATGACTTTATAGAATACTATGTCGGGATGGCGAAAATGGTCGTCTACTGGCACGTAAAAGCCCTCGGATTTGAAGTCGTAGCCTATTGCGGACCAGAAACTGGCTATCCGGAACAATGTTCGTATTACATCGTAAAAAATGACATCAAATTGGTCATCACCTCAGCTTCCAATCCAAAATCGTATCAAATTGTATCGTTTGTCGATTTGCACGGAAACGGAATCAAAAGAATTGGCGTAAAAATTAAAGATGTGCCAACTTTTTATCAAAATGCTTTAGAAAAAGGCGCAGTTCCGATGCGTTTTCCGTACACCATTTCAGATGCGCATGGTTCAGTTGATATGGCGTCTGTAAAGATTTTTGATGATAACGAAATTGTCTTTGTAGATTATGATAAGTACGACGGCGTTTTTATGCCAGGGTTTGAACCTGTAGAAAGCGGCGAGTGGGATTTTGACAAAGAAGAGTCCTATTTGCAAGATATTGACCATATTGCCAGCGCATTGCGAATCAATGAAATTAAAATTTGGGAAACCTACTTTAACAACATTTTCTCATCCAAAACTGTATCGTGTTTTGACGAACGCCAAAAAGATGGCGAAAACAAAATAGGAATGTATCTAAAAGTGTTACAAACGGATGACAAACAAGTCAATAACGTTTTGGTAGAACCTGATCAACACAAAAACACACAAGTACAATTATTCATTGACCAAAATTACGGTTCGGGAATTCAGCACATTGCATTTTCGTCGTCAAACATCTTTAAATCGGTAGAAATACTTCGTAAAAACGGTGTGAAATTCACATCGTTTCCAGATTCTTATTACAACAATTTGCGTAAAAAATATCCAAAGCTCGATGTTGATAAAATGCAAAAACACGGCGTATTGTGTGATGTTATTGACGATACGTTTTTACTACAAGTATTTACAGCACCTATTGGCGATAGAGCAACATTCTTTTACGAAATCATACAAAGAGTCAACTACTACGAAGGTTTCGGTTTAGATAATATACATGCACTATTTGCGGCTATGGAAGAAGAAATCATGATGAATAAATCATAGTAATAGATGGAAGTATCAACATTTATTGAAGCGTTAGCAGTAATCGTTGGAAAAAAATATGTAATAACTGATGTAGTCGATTTCTATACATATACTAAAGATTATAGTAGTGGAAGAGTAGCGACGCCAATATGTATTGTACGACCAGAATCTACAGCCCAAGTTTCCAAAATTGCAAAACTTTGTAACGATCAGGGTTTTAAAATCACGGTAAGAGGCGGTGGAAGTGGCGTCAGTGGCGGCTGTTTGGTAGATGATTCAAACATTATCTTATCATTAGATCGTCTTAATCGAATTCTTGAAATTAATGAAATTGATCGTTATGTAATTGCAGAAGCTGGTGTAGTGACGCAAGAGCTTCAAAATAGCCTATCTGATAAAAAACTATGTTTTCCACAAAATATTAGCAGTGCTAGTTTGAGTTTTATTGGTGGAAATGTAGCGGTATCTAGCGGAAGTCCAAAATCACTCAAATATGGAAGCACAAAAAATTATGTGATTAATTTGGAAGTGGTATTGCCCAATGGAGAAGTGATTTGGACAGGGAAAAACGTTAAAAAAAATGCCACAGGATACAATTTAACACAACTATTTGTAGGAAGCGAAGGAACTTTAGGGATTATTACTAAAGTGATTTTGCAAATAATTCCTATAAAAAAAGAGGCACTTGTATATGTGCCATTTGATAACCTTCAAAAATTATTTTCTTTCGTACACGAATTTTTCAAGTTGGGAATGAATGCCTCTAGTTTAGAGTTTTTAGATAAAAATGCCTGTCGTTTAGTATTTAAATATTTGAATGAAAAATTTGATGAAAAAAACATACAAGGTGTATTATGGATTGAGTTTGAATCTAACACAGATGCACAAAATTTAGCAAAGATTGAAGCATTATATGCAATTCTCTCAAACTATACGAATCAGGATATTTTAATAGGACAATCGCCAAAAGACATTGAAAATCTCTGGAAATATCGCAAAAAAATTGGAGAAGCAGCCTTAAATCACAAGCCTTTTCATGATTTAGATATTGTTGTACCGCGCTCAAAAAGTAGTGACATTTATACCATTGTAAATTACATCTGTTCTTCTCTTAATTTAGAATATATAGTTGTGGGACATATTGGCGATGGAAACTTTCATATCAACGTCTTTGAAGATGTAAATGTGAGCAGCAATGTATGGATGGAAAAAATAGATATATGCATTTCTTCTTTATATGAAAAAGTAATTGCTTTAGGTGGAGAAATATCAGGAGAACATGGTGTTGGCACACAAAATAAAAGTTATTTTGAGGAATTTACGGCAAAGCAAAACTTGCATCTTATGAAAAGCATAAAAAAAGTATTTGACCCTAAAAATATTCTAAACACGAACAACCTATTTTTAAATAATTAGGAGTTAGATCTTCGTTGGACTATAATTTTAGGAATAAAAAAATTAAAGCTAGAAATAGAAAATTAGGAAATGAATAAGAACAGAGAAGAAAAAGCTATGACAAGAAAAGTACAGTTATTCTTACTACATTTTGCTGGTGGAAATGCATATTCTTATGAATTCTTAAAACCGTATTTACACGATAATGTTGAATTTATTCCTTTAGAATTACCAGGAAGAGGAAGAAGGTTCAATGATAATTTCATCAAATCGAGGGCAGAAGCGGTTCATGATTATGTTTCTCAAATAAACAACAAAAGAAACCAAGCATTGCCATATATCATATTTGGTCATAGTATGGGAGCATCGTTGGGATTATCGGTTGCTTATGAAATGCAACGTTTAGAAGATCAACCGCAACTTTTGGTCGTATCTGGAAACTCAGGACCAGGAGCACCACAAATAAAAGGAAAACCAAAAAAGGAAAAACGTTATCTCATGGATGATGAAACCTTTAAGAACGAACTACGAGAATTGGGAGGAATTCCTGAAGAAGTATTGGAAAATGAGGAACTGTACACTTTTTTCGAACCTATTATGCGCTCTGATTTTGAAATTTTAGAAAAAGATACACTTTCAAACGAATTAAACATAAAACTCTTGTGTCCAATATATGCAATGATGGGATCTGATGAAGATGAATCCGTAAATATTGAAAACTGGAGCCGATATTCCATTGCAGAATGTAGTTTTGAACTTTTTAAAGGAAATCACTTTTTTATTCATAAGCATCCAAAACAAATTATCAATACCATATTTAATATATTCAAGAAAACAGAAGTTCCTCTTTAAAAAGTTACACTACAAAATTAGTATTAAGTAATTATTTAGTCAAATAATCCCTTGCGTCGAAATGCTTTTAATAGTTTCTACGAGATGCTTTGTGGGCTTGCCCGTAAGTAGTTGACTACCGATTTTAATCTGAAAACATCCTATAGCTTGATGCAGACAAGCTGATTAATTCCTGCAAACAAAAAGAAAACAAAAACTAAATAGATTTAACATGCTTCACATTATTGTACCTTACAGAAACAGGGAAAGACAAAAAAAGATTCTTACAGAAACATTGCATAAATTTTTAACTGAAAACCTAAACGATTCGTTTCACATTTATGTTATTGAACAGAACGAAGAAAAAGATTTTAACAAAGGCTGTATCCTAAACGCAGGCTTTATGGAAGTTAACAAAGATCTTCCCAAAGGCGATTATTTTTGTTTGCACGATGTAGATGTAGTTCCAAAAACTACCGAAGCCAATTACAACAAACCACCAAAAGATTGTATCATTCATCCGTATGGACATTGGCATTGTTTGAGTAATATTATTGTAATCAATCCAGAAACTTATCTCAAATTAAATGGATTTTCTACTAAGTTTTGGAAATGGGGTTATGAAGATACTGAATTCTTAATTAGAGCAAACTATCATAAAATTAAGTTGATGCGAGAGAATTTTACCGAAAGATTCCGCTCTAAAATCTATAAAGAACTCGATAAGCAAAATCATGGTGATATGACTCGAAAATCGAAGGAATTAAGTGCGCAAGTAAATAAAATACACTTTGATAATTCAACCATTCATCCAGAACAAACTAAAAAAGAAGGATTAAACACGACAAAGTACACAGTACTAGAAAAAACAGAACACGAGTTTTACACCAACATACTGATTAGAATTGAAAATGAAAATAAAAACTACCAGTATATGAAACACGTGGCAGATTACCATAAGTACCTAATATCTGGAATGGGGAAAAGAAAACCATTTGCTATCTTATCAGACTTAAAGAACTTGTTTAGAAGGAATTAATAAAGATAAGACTTGTGGTTGTTCCTTTATTTTCAACGCTTTTAAGCTGTATTTTTCCACCGTGCAGTAACATAATTTGTTTGCATAAGCTCAATCCAATTCCACTGCCACTTTTTTTGGTAGAAAAGAAAGGAATAAATACGTTGTCAATAACCTCAGGAGCAATTCCTTTGCCGTTGTCTTGAATGCGAATCACCGTAGTGCCTTCAATAGTTTTTTCAGCATGGACGTTAATAACCAATGGTCGGTCGCTTGCTTCGGCTTCAACCGAATTCAATATGATATTGATTAAAACCTGCTCTAAAAGATGCGCGTCTGCATTGATGTAAACATTGGCGTTTTTTTCGAAAAAATGGAGTTCTATATTTTTTTTATTAAGCGATGGTAGTAATATGTTATTGATAGAAGAAAATAAGTCCGCTACTTGAATCTTTTTGAGGTTGATACTATTTATTTTATTGAGTCCGCGGTATGTTTTAGCAAATTGCATGAGTCCTTCACTGCGTTTTTGAATACTTTCAAGAATCAATGTAACATCTTCCATATCTAATGGATACTCTTGTGGAGCATCGGTACTAAGTGCAATTTTATTTTGGAGTGTTTCTGTCAGAGAAGCTATTGGAGCAATTGAATTCATAATTTCATGCGTAAGCACTCGTAATAATTTGTTCCATGATTCATTCTCATTTTTGGTAAGTGTTTCACTAATATTTTGAAGCACCACGAGTTTAAAAGTACTATTGTCCATTTTAAAAATAGTGGAAGTGATTAAAATAGCGCCTTCTTCCTCATGTTGCGTGAGCGGAACAACACTTTTAGAAGGATAGTCTTTTTCTAAAAAAGTATCGTAAATCTCTTTTTTCCTCTTTTTTATAAAATCAATGTTCTTAAGCGTAGGTAGTTGGAGAATTCTTTTAAAGGCATCATTCATCCATAACACTTTGCCCGACTCCGTTTCATACGCAATGATTCCTGAGTCTAATAAAGAAAGTACTTTTTGTAAATATAAATGTTGGGTTTCTCGTTCGGTATCGAGTGCGTGTATCGTTGTATTAGCATCGTTAAATTTTGTATGCAATTCTCGTATTCCTCTTGAACCTTGATTTTCGGGAAACCAGCGTGAAAAATCACGGTGTTTTATAGCATCAAGAAAAGTATATGTTTCACGCAAGCGCTTAACAGAGCTTGTAATTATATTACGAATAATAAAAAAGATAATAATCACAAAAGGAACTACATAAAACAGCACAAAAGAAATATTCTTTTCAAGGGACGCATCTAAAAAGAAATAGGTCAAACATACTGTACACAACAGTAGTGCTCCAATTTGAGCATACAATCGTAATCGAAGTTTTTTATATCCCATATTTTTGCATTCTTCTGTACAGTGCAGATCGTGTAACTCCTAGCTCTTTTGCTGATTGAGAAATATTTCCGCTATTTTTTTCAATAACGCGAACAATAGTATTTTTTTCAACTTCGTCCAAATTTACGGTTTGATTTTGATGCGTATCACTTGCTAAATGTTGTTCGATAGGAGAAAACACAAGATCTTGTTCCGTAAGCACCTGAGAATCGGCCATAATCACTGCGCGTTCAATGATAAATTGTAATTCTCGTACGTTACCTGGAAAAGAATGTGCTTGTAATTTTTTAATAAAACTAGCATCAAACTTCATGGAAGGTTTAAAATATTTTTCAGCATATACTTTTAAAAAGTGTTTTGCTAATAATAAAACGTCTTTGCCACGTTCACGTAACGGAGGAACCCAAATTTCTACGGTATTAATTCTGTAGATAAGGTCTTTTCGAAAATAAGATTCATCTGCCAAACGATCTATTTTTTGATTGGTTGCACAAATGAGTCGGATATCAATAGGAATTTGTTCATTAGTTCCTAAAGGAGTAATGAAACGATTTTGTAAAACAGTTAATAATTTTGCTTGTTGTTGAAGGTCTACATTGCCAATTTCGTCCAAAAAAAGAGTGCCGCCATTCGCAATTTGAAATCGGCCTTCTCTGTCTTGTTGCGCATCGGTAAAAGCACCTTTTTTACTCCCAAATATTTCACTTTCAAATAAATTGGGTGTCAGTGCTCCTAAATCAACTTTTACATAAGGTTGATTTTTACGTAGCGAATTTTGATGAATGGTTTTGGCAATTAAATCTTTACCAGTACCATTTTCTCCAAGAATAAGGACGTTGGCATCTGTTGGAGCAATTTTTTGCAACTTTACAAAAAGAGATTCCATAACGGGACTTTCCCCAATAATTTCAGAATCGTTTAACGTGTTTGATTTATGTATAATTGTAGGTATTGTCTTGGCTTGACCGTCTAAAATTTCTTGAATTGAAGCTAAAAGATGATTATTTTTCCAAGGTTTAACGATAAAATCACTAGCACCATTTTTCAGTGATTTAATAGCCAAATCTATGTCTGCATACGCAGTAATTAAAATGACAGGAATGTCTGCATTAATGTTTTGTATTTCATTTAACCAATAAAGTCCTTCGTTCCCCGTATTTACTGGACTTTCAAAATTCATATCCAAAATAATCAAGTCAAATGGCGTTTCGCGTAAAATGGAATATAAGGCACTTGGTTTTTTTTCAGTGATGACTTTTTTAGCATGCATTTTTAACAACATTGACATGGCAGTAAGGACATCAATATCGTCATCAATAACCAGTATGGAAGCATTTTTCAATTTCATTAGGTAATATTACAAAATTAATGAAGACCTTAAAAGCTAGCATAGTAATTTTTTTAAAATGTTCCAAAACCGAACACATTGTGTCTCAAAACCGAACACTTTGCAAGTTTGAGTAATATTTAATTATCTGGATGTTAAGTGTTTATGGTTTTGGCACGATTATCCTTTTATACAGTAACATATAAAAATCTTTTGTACACATGGATATCCCAATCGAAAAGAAAAAATTTAACAAAAAACGCCTATTCATACTCATGGCAATAATAGCACTGCTCATTATTACAGTAATGGCTATTATGTCTGGAACGGGCTCTAAATTGAACGTTGATTCAGAACATATTATAATTGGTGAAGTAAGTGAAGGTTCTTTTCAGGAAAATATACCTGTATCAGGAACAGTACTTCCTATAAAAACTATTTTTCTTGATGCACTAGAAGGTGGAAGAGTAGAAGAAATTTTTGTAGAAGATGGAGCTATTATGAAAAAAGGAGATCCTATTTTGAAACTGTCAAATACCGATTTAGAACTGAGTTTGATTAACCAAGAAACTTCGGTTTACAATTTACTTACGCAAATGCAAATTTCTCAAAATGCAGCGCGACAAAATACCATTAGTAGACTCAATCAACAAACAGATGTTGAAAATGCCTTGATAGAAGCTAAACGTATTTATGAACTCAATAAGAAATTGTACGAGCAAAATGCTATTGGTGGACAGGAATTTAAATCGTCAAAAAATGATTATGAATATCAATTGCGAAGAAAAGAATTATCAGATCAAATTTTAAAACAAGATTCTATTTCCAATAAAAATGAATTGAGTCAAGCTAAAAGTTCGTATGCACGAACGCAAAGAGCTTTGGATTTAATGCGTAGAAAAGTGGAAGACTTGTTAGTAAGAGCTCCTTTAGATGGGCAGTTAACCTCATTAGATGCTGAAGTTGGAGAGTCAAAAAACAAAGGAGAACGTTTAGGACAAATAGATGTTTTAAGTGGTTATAAAATAACAGCAAACATTGATGAACACTATGTTTCTAAAGTTCATATAGGACAAAGAGGATCGTTTTTACTAAACGGAAAAAACTATGAACTAGAAATAAAGAAAATATATATACAAGTAACCAACGGAAAATTTCAAGTCGATATGGGATTTGTTGGAGAAAATCCAGAAGGAATTCGAAGAGGACAAACAATACAAATATTGTTAGCACTAAGTGCTGAAAAGCAAACCGTAAGAATACCAAAAGGTGGTTTTTACCAAAAAACAGGCGGAAACTGGATTTTTAAAGTTAGTCAAGATGGAGAAAGTGCATTTAGAGTTCCTATTCAACTAGGAAGTCAAAATACAGAATACTACGAAGTGCTAGAAGGCTTGTTGCCAGGAGACAAAGTAATTACTTCGAGCTATGCCAATTTTGGAGATAAAGAAGAACTTATAATCAAATAAAAAAACAAATTTTAAACATAAATAACATGAAAAGAAAAGTATTGTACACCGTAATTGCTTCACTCATCTTCTTTACAGCTTGTGAAGAATCAAAAGCAAAAAATACTGTCAAAAATGATGAAAAAACAGTAGAAGTTACCAAAAATAAAGCTGGTGAAGCCACTGCTCAAAATACCGTGCAAGAAAGTGATGGATTTAAAGAAGTAGCACCTGAAAAAGTTCCAAGAACATTATTATCAGCGCTTATGAAAACATATCCTGATGCATATATTCAAAAAATTTCAGTAAACGATGATGGTGTGTACAGATTGGATGGAAGCATGGAAAGTGATGGTTCTAAAGTAAGATACTATGCAAAAGCTGATGGAACATGGTTGGTAAAAGATGACAAAGGAAATTTTGTTGCAAAAGACAATAACTAAAAATTGAACAATTTCTCGCAATTAATACAATAGCTATTATGATACAAATAACAGATTTAAAGAAAATTTATAAAACCGAAGAACTCCATACCATTGCGTTGAACGATTTGTCTTTTGAAGTAAAACAAGGAGAATTCGTAACCATTATGGGACCTTCAGGATGTGGTAAATCGACACTATTAAATATTCTTGGATTGCTTGACAATGCCGATGGAGGTAGCTATAAATTTAATGGCGAAGAAGTAATTCATTACAACGAACGAAAAAGAGCAGATATTCGAAAGAAGAACATCGGTTTTGTTTTTCAGAACTTTAATCTAATAGATCAATTAACCGTTTTTGAAAATGCAGAACTTCCTTTGGTATATGTTGGACTCAAAAAAGACCAGCGAAAGCAAATTGTGGAAGAAGCTTTGGATAAAATGCAAATTCTTCACCGAAAAAATCACTTTCCACAACAACTATCTGGAGGACAGCAACAAAGAGTTGCTGTTGCGAGAGCAGTAGTGAATAATCCAAAACTAATCTTAGCCGATGAGCCTACAGGAAACTTAGATAGTGCTAATGGTAATGAAGTTATGGATTTGCTTACCGAGTTAAACAATCAGGGAACAACCATTATCATGGTAACTCACAGTGAAAATGACGCCAAATACAGCCATCGAATCATACGAATGCTTGATGGTAAAAAAGTAATTGAAAACAGTCTTGTATAAAATTTGAGGTATGATAGGTAATTACTTAAAAATAGCATGGCGAAATTTACGCTCTAACAAAGAGGTTTTCTTAATCAATATTTTAGGATTGGCTATCGGTATTGCTTCTTTTCTTATTTTAATGCTCTATGTAGTAGACGAATTGAGCTACGATAAACACCATGAAAATGCAGATAATATCGTCCGAATTGTAACTCGTGGTAAAATTGGAGACAACATTATGAATCAGGCACATACACAAGGGCCGATTGCTGATGTATTACAAAGAGAATTTCCAGAAGTAAAAAATACGGCGCGACTTAGAAAGCTTACAGCTACTAAAATTGTATATGGCAACAATACATTTAGAGATGGAAAAGTAGCGATGATTGATCCTAGCTTTTTACAAATATTTACCATTCCTTTTGTAAAAGGGAATGCCGCTACAGCGCTCAACGAACCAAATTCAATAGTTATTGACGAAGAGCAAGCAAAAAAATATTTCGGAAATCAAAATCCTTTAAATAAAATTGTAAAATACGGAGAATCAGGACAGTCATTTAAAGTTACGGGTGTTTTTGAAAAAATACCGACAAACTCTCACTTTCATTTTGATCATTTCATCACAACAACAGGAGTAGAATATGCTAGCAATGACAATTGGACAAGTTCTGATTTTCATACCTATGTATTACTATCTGATGATGTTTCTGCGGAAGCATTTGAATCAAAACTTCCTAAAGTTGTAGAAAAATATATGGGAGCACAAATGGAAAGAGAAATGGGAATTACCTTTTCTGAATTTATAAAGTCAGGTAACAAATTCGGACTCTTTGTGCAGCCTTTAGAAAAAATACATTTATACTCAGATTTTTCAGGAGAAACAGAATTGGAATCTGGAGGAGATATTAAAAAGCTCTACATTTTTGGTTCTGTCGCATTCTTTATGCTTCTGGTGGCATGTATAAATTTCATGAACTTATCTACTGCAACGGCAACACAAAGATCTAAGGAAGTAGGAATCAGGAAAGTATTAGGTTCCAATAAAAAACAGCTTGTACTGCAGTTTTTAGCCGAATCGTTCATCATCACATTAATTGCTACAATTATAGGCTATGTTGTGGTGTTGGCTACGCTAGGCTTATTCAATAATCTTTCGGGGAAAGAACTAGAATTATCGTTCATGTTTACTCCAAAAGTAATTTTTATAGTACTAATGCTTATAGTGTTAGTTAGTATAATGGCAGGCGGTTATCCAGCATTTTATATGTCTTCATTTCAACCAATCAAAGCATTGAAAAGTAAATTTTCTGGCTCTGGAAAAGGAAAAGGAATTCGTAGCATTTTAGTGATACTTCAATTTGTGATTTCTTCGGGATTAATTTTGTTAACGATTCTGGTCGGAAAGCAAATGCAGTACATTCAAGACAAAGATGTAGGATATGAAAAAGAAAACCTCATTGTTATCAGAAATGCAAAATATCTTAGAACAGGTTTAGAAGCTTTTAAAAATCAGCTATTAAACGATCCTAGAGTGGAAAATGTGACCATTTCGTCGTATGTTCCTGTGGGAGAAACCAATAGCAGTAGTTCAGGTATTTTTATAAATCAAAAATTCAATCGTGTTATTGATGTGTATAATGTGGACGAAAATTATATTCCTACGCTAAAAATGAAGGTGGTAGAAGGACGTAATTTCTCCAAATCTTTTGCCGATTCTCTCAACATCATCATTAATGAAACAGCCGCTTCCGAATTAGGATTTGGAAAAGAAGCATTGAATAAAACACTCTCTCGCGAAACGCCTTTTGGACTTGAAACGCTAACGGTTGTAGGTGTCGTTAAAGATTTTAACTATAAATCGTTACACAAAAAAATTGATCCATTAATCATGGTGAATAGACCTTTCGGCGGATTGATTATACGATCTAAAACAAGTGACTTATCAGGTCTTATCAATAAAATAGGAAATACTTGGAGCGAATTCAAAGTAGGGGAACCGTTTTCCTATACAATTATGGAAAATTCGTTTAGTGAACAGTATGAAATAGAAGAAAAAATGGGCACCATTCTAAAAATATTTGCGTTACTGACAATAATAATTGCCTGTTTGGGATTATTTGGACTGGTAACATTTACAGCAGCACAACGATTTAAAGAAATCGGGATTCGGAAAACACTTGGCTCTAGTACTACGCAGATAGTAACACTCTTGGCAAGTGACTTTTTAAAGCTAATACTGATATCGCTCGTCATAGCATTTCCTATTGCATATTACTTTATGAATAAGTGGTTGCAAGATTTTGCATACAGAGTTAATATTGGCGTCATGATGTTTATTTTGACAGCATTCGTAATTATTGTCATAGCTCTATTAACAATTACTGTTAGAAGTGTCAAAGCAGCAAATGCAAATCCTATAGACAGCTTACGAACAGAATAAAAGAAACGAAAAACTTATCATTAACATTTTTATTAAAGCTTACACGTGTGAAAAAATATATCATACATATCTTTTTAATATCTTTTATAACAGGATACGGACAAGAAGCGTCGCAACAAAGAATAACATTATCAGAATGTATTGAAATTGCTATCAAAAACAATTTGGATGTTCAAAAATCTGAGTTCAACAACGCTTCCGAAACCATCAATCACCGTCAAGCTAAATGGGACATGTTTCCTACCATGAATTTAGATTTTACGCATGGAGTTAACAATGGTAGAAGTATCGATCCTTTTACAAATGATGTTATCAACCAGGAATTGACATTTTCGAATGCCCGACTCGATTTGAATGTAACAGTGTTTAACAACTTTCGATTATTAAACACCCTTGCGCAAATGCGGTTAAATAAAGAAGCTTCCGAAATGGAAATTGTTGAAGCAAGACAAAATCTCGTTTTACAAGTGACGCTATTATTTCTTCAAATTCTTAACGGACAAGAAATCTTAGAACTAGCGAAAAGAGAACTGGAATCCACAGAAAAACAATTGCAACGCTTAAATAAGTTAAAAGAACAAGAAGCAGGCGATCCATTAGATTACAACGATATCATGTGGCAAATGAAACTGAACAAAATATCGTTAGTGGAAGCTAAAAATGCTTTAAATATCAATATCTCAAAATTAATTGAGTTGATGAACGTTGATGATGAGGTCAATTTTCTGTTTGAAGATATCATTGATGCTACCACATTTGAAAAATACCAATTAACTCCTTCTGAAGTATACAATCAGGCCGTAGAAAATCAAGGTTCTGTTCAAGCTAGGCAATTACGATTAGATGCAGCAGAAAAAGGAATCAAGGTGGCTAGGGCGAATTACTTTCCAGAGATTTCCGTTTTTGGACAATTAAACACCAACTATTCAAGTCTTGCCCGAATCTTTAGAGAAACGGGAGTTTCAGTAGAAGATACAGGAGCTTTTGTAACCGTAGATGGGAGCGATTTGCCAGTATTTAGTAATGTTCCTCAATTGGTTCCAGAAAGACTCACCTTCTCTAATCAATTTGAAAATAACCTTAATGTGGTGGTTGGACTCTCTGTTAGGATTCCTATTTTTAACGGATTTACTGCAAAAAATAACGTACAGTTAGAAAAAATAAAAAAAGAAGAAAGAAGTGCAGAGCTTACCAATATCAAAAATAGATTAAAACAAGCTATCAATCAGGCTTTTAATAACATGAAGGCGGCTTATGAACGTTACAACTTGCTAAAAGAACAAATTGAATACGCTGAAGAATCCTTTAGAATCAATGAAGTTAAATTCAATGCAGGTGTGTCAAATCTTGTAGATTATATTTTGAGTAAAAATAAACGTGAACAAAATCTCATAAACCTAAGTACTGCAAAGTACGAGTACCTTTTAAATGTAAAAATATTAGAATACTATCGCGGTCTTTAAGATTAATTATCACTGGTATTTTTGGTATTTTAACAAAAAAATGTATTTTTATCAAAATGTCAAATTAAAGACACTTTATAGTTGTTTTTAAAGAAAAAAGACATTACCAAAATATGTTATATTGCGCTAAGCAAATGTAACTTACAGTGGCGAAGCCATATTCTTTAATCACTTGAAACCCGAAATTTAAGCGATTCCATCCACATTTTTAAATAAAAATTAATAGAAGCATCATCGTTTATATGATGCTAAAAACAAATTTCATTATAGTTTTGAATACGATAAAAACTATAATGATATACGGTATTTGTACTACCTAAATTTACGAACATAAATAGTATAAAGTACAAAATAGCTGTAACCAGTAATTGAGCCGATGTATTGCATAACAAATTTGGCTCAAAAAAGGTATTCAAATAACAGCAACGAAGTTGGTTATAGCGGAATTCTCCTCCCATTAAAAAGCAGTTTGATTTTAGCATACCATGCTAAAATCATTTGACTCATTTTTTAGATAAGAACATTTGTGTGATTTTCTAATCTAAAATACGTGTCGTAAATCCCTCATGATGATGTTCAAAATGAAAGGATATTTTATCCAATTCGTATTGAACTATTGCTTTAAAAAATCACATACATAAACACAAGAGTAATGCAGTAACGCATTTGCAATTGTTTTGTAAAACGGACAAGATTAGTATAACAAAGCCAAATATAAAATTATGGAGAAAACAAAAATTGATTACCTAATTATAGGTGCTGGTCCAGCTGGAATTCAACTAGGTTATTATTTTGAAAAGAATAAACTCGATTATTGTATTTTAGAACGAAACGATTGTTCAGGTAGCTTTTTCAAGACTTATCCCAGACACAAAAAACTAATTTCAATCAATAAAATATATACGGGATATGATAATCCTGATTTAAACATGCGATGGGACTGGAATTCACTACTTTCCGATGATACAAATATGTTGCTGAAAAATTACTCAAAAGAGTACTTTCCGCATTCTGATGATTTTGTAAAATACCTTCAAGATTTCGCTGATAATTTTAAATTAAACATACGTTATAATTGTCCTGTAGACGCAATTACGAAAACTGAAGATGGGCTATTTCACGTACAATGTGGAACGCAACATTTTGAGAGTAAACGCGTAATTATAGCTACAGGAGTTCCAAAACAAATTGTTCCAGATATAGAAGGAATAGAACACTGCGAATACTATGCTGATTGTTCCGTTGATCCTGAGGATTATATTGATAAAAAAGTTTTAATCATTGGTAAAGGAAACTCTGGTTTTGAAATGGCAGATTCGTTGGTAGCAACGGCTAGCAGAATTCACTTAGTAAGTCCAAACAATATCAAATTTGCCTGGAAATCACATTACGTGGGTAACTTACGCGCTGTAAATAACAACCTATTAGACACGTATCTTTTAAAATCTCAAAATGCAATATTAAATGCTGATATTGTTAAAATTGAAAAACAAGATAATGGTAAACTAAAAGTGACCGTAGATTATACGCAAGTTCGTGGTGGTGAAAAAGAAGAATTTGAATACGATCATGTAATCATTACTTGTGGTTTTAAAATGGACGACGCTATCTTTAAAGGAAATGCAGTTCCTAATACAGTTTACAACGGGAAATTTCCAGAATTAAGCAATGAGTGGGAATCTACAAATGTTGAAAACCTATATTTTGCAGGAATTCTAACGCATTCTAGAGACTTTAAAAAAGCTACTTCAGGATTCATTCATGGATTTAGATATAACTGCGAAGCACTTGCTAAAATTCTGATGAGAAAGCACGAACAAAAAGAACTCCATTTTAACGTTTTAAAAGGAATTGATACCGCCAAACTTACAGAACAAATTATTGAAAAAATCAACCTTAGTTCAGCATTGTGGCAACAATTTTCTTTTATGGGAGATGTGCTTATTGTAGATAAAGAAAATAACGAAACACGCTACTGTGAAGCTCTTCCGTGTGATTACATAAAAGAAGTACTTTGTAAGGATGAGGAAGAATATTACATCATTACACTTGAATACGGTTCTAGGCATTTTGATCCTTTTTCTGAAGATGTTGAACGTATCAATCGTTTTGATGCCGAACACGCAGACGAAAGTGACTTCTTGCATCCTGTAATCAGAAAATATTCCAAAGAAAAAGAAGTAGCAACAATCCATCTTATTGAAAACTTCCACAGTGAGTTTGACAAACCAGAACATATTAAAGCACTCAAAAAATTTCTTGATGCAGAAGTGCTCAATGGCAATGCTGTGAAAAATAACTTAGTGAGTTATTAAAATAAATGAAAACATATTCTGACGCTTTCGTGAGCATGAAAAGTCAGAATATGATTGCGCTCAAAATTCTTAACACAACCAATTACCATCCATTTTCATGATACTTTTTGTAGCGTGAAAATATCACACCAATCTTATGCAGATTAAAAAGGCCAATGTTCAGCATATTAGTGAGTTAAATGAACTTCAAAAAGGAATTTTATTTGATTCTCTAAAGCACGAAGATTTTAGTTTATACAATACGCAAATAGTATTAGAAATACATGGAGAACTACATACTGATGTATTGCAAAATGCACTATACGAAACACAGAAACACAACGACGTATTAAGATCAGTTTTTGATTGGGAAAAAACAAGTAAACCATTGCAAATTATATTAAAAGAGCTTGCAATGGATTATAAAGTTGTTAGCATTTCAGAAAATACGGAGGCGCAGATTGACAATTTCTTAAATCAAGAGCGAAAACTAGGATTCAACCTGAACGAAGGTTGTCCAGTTAGAGTACGACTTTTGAAAAAAACGACTGCTCAATATTTATTGGTAATCACGCATCATACAATTTTATATGATGGTTGGAGCAATGCTATTTTCTTAAAAGATATATTTTCTACGTACCACAAACTCCAAAAAGGAGAAGGAAACTACAAAAACGTTTCAAAAGTACAGTACAAAGCATATCTCAATCAATTGCAAAACCAGCCTGTAAAGAACTCAGCTGAATTTTGGAAAACATACTTAGAAGAATACACGCCAGGCATATTATCAAAAGTAACTGCCGAAAATGATACCAATGGAACGGCTAGAGAAAAACAAATACTACCAATTGAGCAACTGACCGATTTTTGTAAAAAGGAAAGCATCACAAAAGCTTCGTTGATATATGTAGCGTATGGTTTATTGCTTCAAAAATATGCAGATTCGGATGATGTAATGTATGGTACGCCAGTATCTACCAGAAACCCATTGCTTCAAGGAGCTGACGAAATCATGGGGAATTTTGTTAATACGCTTCCACTTAGATTTCGTAGCACAGCTGACGAACGTCTTATCGATATCATTAAAAGAACCGATAAAGAATTACTGACTAGAAATGAACACAACAATTCTTCGCTAAATCAGGTAAAAACGTTTGTGCAATCGAGTAAAGAAAATGAGCTATTTAATACCATACTTGCCATTGAAAACTATCCAGTAGATAACAATGCTATCAACATAAATAAGGAGTTTACACTTCAATTGTATGCTACGTATGAAAGTGTTGAAGCGCCATTGCTGGTACAAGTATTTTTCAATACTTCTTTAGAAATTACTGTTCAATACGCAACCAATTATTTTTCTAAAAAATACATTCAACGGTTACTCAACCACTTTAAAAATTGTATCCATCAGCTACTTTCCAATCCATCACTAAAAAAGAAAAACCTTCATATTCTTGACACCGATGAACGGGAAGAACTATTGCTCAATAGTAACGGTCCAAAAATTGACTATTCAGGAAAAACCATCTTAGACAAATTCGATGAAATTGTCAAACAGCACGGTTCTAGAAAAGCAGTTAGTTTTGAAGGAATAGAACTGAGCTATCAAGAGCTTGATGAAAAATCAACGCAATTAGCCAAAAAAATACGATTGGAGAATGCGTTTAGTGAAGATAAATTAATTCCTATTTGCTTACAACGATCGGAAAAAATGATTCTTGCCATTCTTTCGGTTCTCAAAGCAGGCTGTGCGTATGTTCCTATGGATCCTACCTATCCTGTAGAAAGAAAAAAATACATACTTCAAGATACTGATGCAAAAATCGTCATAACGACTTCGGAGTATGAACGTGAATTTGCAGATTACGGATACAATAGTATCGTCTTAGATGCGGAAAATGACGAATCGCTACCAAATACTACTGCATACAACTTGCCAAAAGTGACTGGCAATGATACTATTTATGTAATCTACACGTCTGGAACCACAGGAAAACCAAAAGGAGTTATCAACACACATCAAGGGTTGAACAATAAAATGATGTGGATGCTCGATTATTTAGCAGTCAATGCGCAAGATGTAGTATTGCAAAAAACAACCTACTGTTTTGATGTTTCTTTTTGGGAATTCTTTCTACCATTATTAGCTGGTGGAACGCTAGTATTGGCAAAGCCAGAAGGCGAAAAAGACAGTGAATATTTAGCGAATATAATCAACGAAAAAGAAATTACAATCACTCATTTTGTACCTTCCATGCTCAATGCTTTCTTATTAAGTGATGCAATTGGGAACATCCAAAAGCTACGCGCAGTAGTATGTAGTGGAGAAGCGTTAAAACTAGCGACGGTACAACACTTTAAAAAAATATTGCCTAAAGTTGAACTACATAATTTATACGGTCCTACAGAAGCTGGAATTGAAGTAACTACTCAAAATTTAACAAATTACAACAGCAATATTGTTCCTATAGGAAAACCTGTCGCTAATACACAAATGTATATCGTAGATCGGGAACAGAAATTACAACCA
Source organism: Kordia periserrulae (assembly GCF_003054265.1). Lineage (GTDB taxonomy): Bacteria > Bacteroidota > Bacteroidia > Flavobacteriales > Flavobacteriaceae > Kordia > Kordia periserrulae. The sequence continues at coordinate 639,336 of NZ_QBKT01000002.1, forward strand.
ATTGGTAGTACGGGCGATTTGCTTATAGGAGGAATTCAAGTAGCGGAAGGTTATCGAAACCTGGCACAACTGACACAAGAAAAATTTCAAAAAGATCCGTTCAAAAAAGAAAATAGAATCTACAAAACAGGCGACAAAGCCAGATGGTTGCCTGATGGAACTATTGAATTTTTAGGAAGAGCTGATTCGCAAATTAAACTGCGAGGATATCGTATAGAAATTGGAGAAATAGAAAGCATTCTTGAGAAAATTCCAGAATTATATCAAAGTGCCGTACAACTACAAGACATCTACGGAAATCAACATTTGGTATGTTATTATGTATTACAGAAAGATGTTACAATAGAAGAAGAGAGCATTCAAGAAAAATTAAGAGCATATCTTCCAGCGTACATGATTCCTAGGTTTTACAAGCAGTTAGAGGAGTTTCCAGTTACGTCTAATGGAAAATTAGATCGAAAAAAACTGCCACAAATTACCATTGAAACGGTTGATAGCATTGTACTGCCTGAAACAGCAGAGGAAGAAAAAATGTTGGCTATTTGGACTTCTCTATTAGGCGTAGCATCGATAAGTGTGACGGAAAGCTTTTTTGTATTAGGAGGCGATTCCATCAAGGCGATTCAACTAATGAGTCGTTGTAAAAATGCGGGATTACACTTTAAAATCAAAGATATATTCAACTATCCAAGCATCCGCAGTTTATGCAAAAATTTGCTCACAGAAACAACCACTGTATCCGAATCTGGAAAACTACAAGGAACTATAGAATTGCTAAGTATTCAACAAGAATTTTTAAACAGCAATCCTCATACGCCTGAACATTACAACCAATCAGCCTTCGTAAGTCTCTCTAAAAAATTCACTTCCGATCAACTAAAAAATGCGGTTCAACAATTGATGGAGCATCACGATATGCTTCGAGCACTTTTTGTGAAAAATGATGATGAATATACGGCGTATTACGGACCGTTAAAACATAACTTTTTCTATACCGAACACAAGGGAAGATCATCGCTGGAATCAATTTGTATGAAGTTTGAAGCTTCACTAAAATTAGAAGAATCTCTTTGCAAATTTGTACACATACTTGATGAAGAAGCTGAAGAAAACAAACTGTTCATAGTAGCACATCATTTAGTAATAGATGGTATTTCATGGAGAATATTACTAGAAGATTTAGAAAATATTTTGTTGCATGAAACTCAAGGCGAGTCATTTACCTTACCTCAAAAACAAACCTCTTTCAGACAATGGGCGAGCAAACTAAAACAACACAGTGAAAAAATATTGCATAGTAGCGAACAATCATACTGGCTAAAACTTCACGAGCAATTTCAACTTGAAAATACTGATAAAGAGACCATTCCTACGGTCAAATTTGGCGAACTGCAAGAATATCGTTTACAACTAAATGCTACGGAAACTTCAGCATTGCTACAAAACATTCACACAACGTTCGGCACTAATATTAACGATGTATTACTAAGTGCTTTGGTCGTAGCGATGAATGCAGGGTTCAATCTAGCGCATTTTTACATTGCATTAGAAGGACACGGACGCGAAGATGTATTCTCTGATGTAGATATTAGCAGAACTATTGGATGGTTTACAAGTATATATCCTGTGCGATTGCAGCATCATGCAGATGTAAAGGAACTACTGATAGAAACCAAAGATACACTCCGAGATATTCCAAACAAAGGGATTGGTTACGGATTGCTCAGTACACTATGTGAAGATGCACAAATACGAGAAAAATTAGCTTCCATAAAACCAACGATACTGTTCAACTATCTTGGAAGTTTTGATGAAATTGTAAAAAAAGAAAGTCTTTTTGGTTATGAGATGGACACTAGACAACTAGATGTTTCTCCCAACAATAAAGTAGCACACAACCTTGCCATAAACAGTATGGTAGTAAATAACATGCTCGATATTAGTATCACTTACAATCCAGCATGCTATACAAGTGCAGAAATACAACGCTTTGCCAATACCTATCATCAAGCAATAACACAAATAACAACACTTTGTAATGCGCCTGAAACTTCTGTAGAGTCATCACGTTCTGATTATGGATTACCTGCAACGGTTAAAAACAAAGAATTAAACGCCTTTAAAAACAAACGGCAAGCACAATATGGAAAAATAGAAACTATCTATCCGTTAAGTGCGCTTCAAGAAGGAATACTATTTCATTCCTTATTTGATGAGTCCACTACGGCGTATGTGAGTGAGTTTTCATTTGATATCACAGACGGATTTGACAAGACTATTTTTGAAAAAAGCTGGAATCATCTTGCAAAACAGCATGAAATACTACGAGCAGGAATATATGCCAATGACTTAGCTGTTCCGGTACAATGTATCTACGAGCGAGTTGTATTGAATTTGATAGAATTAGATTGTAGAGAACTCAGCGAGTCAGAAGTGTCTTCAAAACTATCACAAATAGGACAAGAAGGAATCCAACTAGAAACACCGCCGTTATTCAAAATTACACTCGTTCGCATATCTGATACTATAATGCGTGTTGTAGTACACTATCATCACATTCTGTGGGATGGATGGTCGCTATCTATATTAATGAATCAATTCTTAAAAGTCTACAACAATCTGTATACTACACACACACTTCCTGTAATAAAGGGAAGTCGTTATCGCTCTCATGTAGAACAAATCAAGAAATATCAAAAATACAATACCTCAAAATATTGGAAAGAGTACCTAAAAAACAGTACGGAAGAAACCTATATACCTTTCATAAAAAAACCACTAAAAAGGAATAAAATAGTAGCCAATACAACACGAAAATTTAGTCTTGGCGAAGAAATTACAAAGCTGATTTTAAAATACTCTAAGGAAAATGAAGTAACCGTAAATACAATCATTCAAGGCTGTTGGGGATACATGCTACACAAATATACAGGTCAAGAATATGCAACTTTTGGAGCAATAACTTCTGGAAGAAATACTTCAATAAACAATATGGAATCAGCGGTTGGACTATACATAAACACGCTGCCAGTTGTAGTTGATTGTACAGGAGAATTATCCATATCTGATTGGCTTTCAAAACTACAACAAGAACACGCTTTCACAAGAGAAGAATATGGATATGACTCGTTGGTTAGAATCAATGAATACCTAAACAAAAGTGAATCTCTTTTCGACAGTTTGCTTGTCTTTGAAAATTACCCAGTTGATACATCTGTACTGAATGACAGCAATTTAAAAATACAAAATCTCCAAAGTAACGAATATACAAACTACGCTCTAACACTCGAAGTCATCATCCAAGAGAACGATATAGCTTTCAATCTAAACTATCATGATGAATTACTAGACCATCATACGGTTTCCATGATAGAAAAACACATATTGCAAGTATTAAACTCACTACACGATAAAAAAACAACTACGATTTCGGATGTTGAACTTCTTGCTTATGAAGAAAAACAGGAAATCCTCAAATATAGCACCGGCGCTACAGTCGATTACGGAGATGCCACGCTCTTAGATATGTTTAGGGAGATGGTAGCTAAAAAAGGAACTAGTACTGCTTTGCATTACGAAGGAGAGACGATGAGTTACAAAGAACTAGACAGTCTTTCAGATGATTTGGCAGGTTACCTTATAGAAAAAGGGATATTGGGAGAAGACAAACTTGTTCCCATCAGTTTAGACCGTGGCTTTACGATGGTTGTTGGGATTCTAGGGATTCTAAAAAGCGGCGGCGCTTACGTACCGATTGATCCTTTATATCCAGCCTCTAGAAAGCGTTACATTCTAGAAGATATCAATGCAAAAACGATTCTGACCTCTAGTGATTACCAGCAAGAATATCACGACTTAGGCTATGATGCTTTCCCTGTTGACAGACAAGAAAACTATCAGACCAATGATAAAATTGCACTTCCAAAAGTAACTCTAGAAGATACGATTTACGTACTATACACCTCAGGAAGCACGGGCGTTCCCAAAGGCGTTATCAATACACATGAAGGACTCTACAACCGTCTTTTATGGATGCGCGATTACTTATCTTTAGATGAAAACGATGTTGTACTACAAAAAACAACATTCTGTTTTGATGTTTCCTTTTGGGAATTAATCCTTCCCTTAGTTATCGGAGGCGAAATGGTGCTTGCTCGTACTGGCGGAGAAAAGGACAGCGAATACCTATCCAAAGTAATTGAAAAGCAAGGCATTACACTAGTGCATTTTGTACCTTCGATGCTATCAGCTTTTCTATTAGATGTAGAGAGTTCGTTCCCAAGTCTTACTAATGTTGTTTGTAGTGGAGAAGCCTTGCCTGAATCGGTAGTCTCATCATTTAGCTCAAAAATGGGTACTACACAATTATACAATCTCTACGGACCAACGGAAGCTGCTATTGATGTAACGGCAATCAACCTGAGCACTTACAAAGGCAGTGGCGTTCCCATAGGAAAACCTGTGAGTAACACACAAATCTATATCCTAGGAGAAAACAATGTTCTTCAACCCATTGGCGTGAAAGGCGAGTTATGTATTGGCGGAGTACAAGTAAGTAAAGGTTACTTACACAACGAGGCATTAACCGATGAAAAATACACCAACAATCCGTATGGAGCAGGAAAACTCTACCGCACGGGCGATGTAGCCCGTTGGGATGCAAATGGAAACATAGAATACCTAGGCAGAGAAGACAGTCAGATAAAACTCCGCGGTTATCGTATAGAACTTGGAGAAATTACGCGTGTGGTGGAAAACTACGATGGTATCTCACAGGCAGTGGTTATCAAAGGCGAAATAGGTCAAAGCGAACAGCTGTTATGTTATTATACAGGAGATACAGAAAATCAGATAGATGAAAACAACCTCAAGGCGTATCTCTCCGCTCAACTACCAAGTTACATGGTGCCTAGCCATTACCAAGCGCTGTTAGAATTTCCACTGACTAGCAATGGTAAATTAGATAAAAAACAGCTTCCTGCCATTCATATCACACATCAAGCAGGAGAGCAAGCGGCACAGACCAAGGATGAAAAGGCAATGGTTGCTATCTGGGAAGGCTTATTGGGAATATGTCCTATCGGTATAGAAACGAGTTTCTTTGAATTGGGCGGTGATTCCATCAAGGCAATTCAACTGATGAGTCGCAGCAAACAACAAGGCTATCACTTTAAAGTAAAAGACGTTTTCAAACACCCAACAGTCAAAGGCTTGCTATCGGTATGTGGCGCATCAGAGACGGTTTTAATAGAGACAGGACTGTTAGAAGGCGATTTTGAGTTACTACCGATTCAACATCGATTTATAGAAGCCAATCACCCAGCGCCGCATCACTACAATCAATCGGTACTGCTGAGTATTCCAAAAGATTTATCAAGTGAAACTCTCCAACGCAGCCTCTCCAAACTGATAGACCATCACGATATCCTACGCAGTATATACAAAGACGGACAAGGTTTCTATCAGCCAGAGATGGATAACTACTATAAGGAAGAAATCGCAGCTGATGAAAAAGCACTAACAGCGCTATGTCAAACATATCAAGAAAGCTTTGATTTAAGCACTGGACCGCTCATTTATTTTGTAAAGATTACCTATGCACAAGATACCAAGAAAGACCGCTTATTTATCGTAGCGCATCACTTGGTGATTGACGGTGTTTCATGGCGTATTGTTTTGGAAGATTTAGAACAACTACTATCGCATCAAAATTACCAGCTACCGGCAAAGCAGAGTTCACTTCGTCAGTGGTCAAATGGTTTATCAGCCTATGCAAGCTCTTTATCAGAAAGCCAGCAAGACTACTGGCAAGAAATCAGTAAAGAGTACAGTATTTTTAAAGATCCGCAGACACTATCAGGTACACTAGAAACTCATAGTAACAACTTACATCAAGAACTCACCAAAAGTCTATCTCAAGAGATTCATGGGATATATGGCACAGAATTACAAGATGTCCTGCTGGGTTGTCTCTCAAAAGTATTAGGAAATCAGTATGATAGCTCAAAGATATATATCGATATTGAAGGTCACGGACGAGAAGAAATCATATCAGGATTAGATATCAGTCGTACCGTAGGCTGGTTTACCAGTCTCTATCCATTAAAATTAGAAGTGTCAGAAACCATCGGCGTTCAACTTCGAGACACCAAAGACATGCTACGCGAAGTACCCGATGGCGGACTTGGCTACGGTGCTTTACGCTATTTAAGTGATACTCCAGAAGCCTACACCTATAGCAAGGGCGGAATTCTGTTTAACTACTTAGGCGACTTTGATGGTACAGTATCAGAAGAAGGTTTGGTAGGCTTTGCAGGCGAATCCAC
>NZ_QBKT01000003.1 GCF_003054265.1 Kordia periserrulae
TTGGTAATAGAAAAACATCCTGTTACTTGGTCTTCCACGCGTACCCAGATGATTTGTGGACTCGGTGGAATGTTGCTATAGGCATTTGGATTGTTTATCTCGCCTGCGGCAGTTCCAGCGATGGCATTTGCCTGGGTGTTATAGTAACGAATTGTATGAGTTATTGGGTCTTCGCCGTTTAGAATGTCAGTCTGAGCCTGTGTTAAATCAAATTGTGCGATTTGATCTCCAGTAATATCATCACATTCCGCTAAGGTTAGGGTATCGAGTGCGGCTATCTCTGGTGAATCATGCACGATTAACGCGAGTGACACTACATTGTAACATCCCGTAAGGACATTCTCCACACGTACATACAGTGTTTGATTGTACGGATTGATGTTGCTATAGGTATCAGCGAGTGCATTGACATTGTTGTCTGCATCTTCTGGAGTTTCGTGGTAGGTCACTGTGACTTGACCTGGTAATACACCACCTGTGATTTCACTCTCAGAGCTTCTGATATTAAAGATGCCGATACCGTCGTTGTCCGTGTCACAGTATTCGAGTGGAGTAGGAGTGTTAGTTATAGGAGCTTCATTCACATCAATATTAAAGCTAGTGGTGCTGTAACATCCAGTTATTCCGTGCTCTACACGCGCAAAGATGGTTTGTGGATTTACTGTATTTGTGAATGGAGACGCTAATGCATTTACATTATTATCTGCATCCGCTTGACTGATAAAGTATTGAACGGAAACGTCAGTTTGTGTTCCTGCAATTTCAGCCGATTTTATGTTTAAATCTACAGCAGTGAAACCATCAAAAGGAGTTTCATCACATACAATTAAATCGGTTGGCATATTTGCTATAGGATTTTCATTGATGATGAGTTCAAACGTCATTTCGGTATTGACACAGTTTGTCACCGTGTTTTCCGCGCGTACGTAAATTGTTCTTGGAAACGTTGTATACGGACTTGTGATAGCGTTTGTGTTGTTGTCAGCTTCTGCTTGCGATTCATGATAGGTAACGCTGATATTCGCTTGTCCGTTGATGACTTCTGGGTCTTTTGTGGTTAAGTCGAAAGTAAATTGATTTGGAATGTCACTACATGCAACATAGTCTGTAATTGTATTTGTATTAGGCAATGGATTTACCGTAAGCGTAATGTGTTCGCCCAAACCTAAACAAGAGTTGTTCGTTTCACTGTCTACTCGCACCACAATGTTTTGAACATTTGGAGAGGCATCGTTTCGGTGGTTGCTGATGTCAGCAATGGCATTTTGTTCTGCTAAGGCATCTGTAAAGTTTTCATAGTAAGTGATTGTCAAATTTTGTCCCATAGGAAATAGCGCGTTGATTTGCGCATCTGCATCACTAAAATCGAAAGCAGCGATTCCGTTGGTATTGTCACCATCTATAAGTGCATCATCACAGACTTCATAGTTGAGCTGGAATGTGTCTGGAATTTGCGTAGTTGCTACTAGTAGATTGACTTCTCCAGTACGGAAGCAACCATTTACGGTTTCAATTCGTGCATGTACCAATCCGCCATTCCCACTGTTGTAAGCTGTATCATTTGTGATAGGATTCGTAGCGTTTTGTGCGTCTGCTAAAGTTGTGTAATAGGTGAATGTTTCGTTAGCAGCATCATTGGATAGTAAAGAGTTTGCTTCTGTTAGGTTGAAATCAGATATTCCATCTGTATCATCGTCACATTGTTGTAGGGCAACAGGTTGTAAAACAATCGGAAGCGGATTCACTACCACATTAAATTGTACCGTATCGTAGCAGTTTGGATTGTCTACATTTTCAATTCGTGCAACGAGCGGATTTCCACCAGCAGAGGTATTTACATAAGTAGTTGCCAAGACGTTCATAGCATCGTCAGCGTCTGTTTGGTTTGCATAATAGCTAATGTTGAACTGCATCGGGTCTTGTCCGACTAAAACTTCAGTATCAATAGTAGAAAGGTCGAAGGTAGCAAAACCATTGGTGTCATCGCCATCGGTAGCATCGTCACAGAGCTCATAATCCATGACTGAATTTGCTGTAGGTTGATCAAACACATCAAAATCGAAAGAAGTGGTGTCAAAACAATCCGTATCGTTGTTGTTTTCGATGCGAACAAAAATGGTTTCCAATCCGTACGCAGTTTGGTTGGTGTACGGACTTGTGAGCGGATTCATATTTGTATCAGCATCTGCTTGATTTGCGTGATAGGTTACCGTAAACAATGTAGCGTCTTGTCCATTTAGTACATTTGTTGACAACGCAGCTAAGTCGAGCGTCCAAAATCCGTCATTATTGTCATCGCAGATGAGTTGGTCGTCTACTGGATTTGCGGTAGGTGTTTCGCTAATTGTAATATCCGTAGAGAAATTTTGAGTATTCACACCGCTGGTAATTTGTGCTGTAACCGTATATGTTCCTGCGGCAGTGTATGAATGTGAAGGTGTTTCAAGTGTAGACGTATTTCCATCGCCAAAATCCCAAGAAATATTATCAATAGTACTAGAAGTATTTACAGAGAAATCGGTTGGACTTCCTAAACATGTTCCTTGAAAGTTGATACTAGCTGAGAAAAAAGAGGTAATAAACGGAGGCAACCCGAAAACAGCGGTTCCTCCAATGGGAACACCAGCAGTATTGTATCCAGCAGCAGCACCATCGAGTTCAGGATTTGCGATGTAGTGTAGTGAATTAGAGCCGTTGATGACTCTATAAATTCGTCCGTCAATCGCTAATTGTAAAGCTCCGGGGCTATTGCTATTGGGACCATTGATTAGTGTTTGTGTTGCAGCAATACTTCCAATTGGATTTTCGACATTGTATTGAAGTAAGGTAGATTGATTTCCTGAGATTAATACCGTAGCATATAGTTTTCTACTTTCTGCTGAAAATTCAACACCATACGGCGAATCTCCAGTATAGATTTCTTCTACAGCACCACCATTTCCAACTTGTCCAGTTGCAGGATCAAAACTAAAAATGAAAATATTTCCAGGACCGTTGCTAGCATCATCATCATCAGAATAGTTTGCCATGGCTACTTTTGTTCCGTCAGGAGAAACTTTTAAATATCCTTGCGAATTACTACGATAGCCTGCTTCAGACAAAACTGGTCCGACTTGGGACGTAACTTCACTCGCAAGAGAAAATCCTGTGCTATCTACTCTGTAGGCATAAAAAGTATCCACGTAATGTGTAAGTACCCAAAAAAAGTTTCCGTCGCCTCGAACAGCCGTTACTTTTTCGGATGATCTTGGAAGGATTGGTAGGTTTTTTTCGGCAGGAAGAACATCTCCAAAACCGCCATCGAGCGACATGTCTACAACGGAGTAATTAAATCCACTTAAATTAGCGGGATTGTTTTCTCCAGGAAATAATCCGTCAACTGTAAAAACATAATAACGATTAGGATTTTCAGGTTGTGGAATTACGATAGCCGCTTGTGTACTGGTAGAACTTCCTAAAATATCCGTTCCGTTTGGCATTATTTGGTGATTTCTGTTCCAAATAGTTAAAATGTTTCCTTGCTGATCATTTTGATTGCTTCGTGAACCTACATAAAACAGTAAATTTCCATTTACATCAGAAATAGTAGCACAACCTTCGCTGGTTTGAAATTGTGGTGAAGCATCCGTTAAAGGCGTTGTGGCAAAGGTAACTGGGTCAAATCGGATTCCGGCACTATTTCCAAAATACCAGTTAGACGCTTCTCCCTGGGCATAAATGATAGTTGGTACAACGATAAGAATGAATAGTAAAATTTTTTTCATCTGAACTTGATATTTTTTCGGCGCAAACGCTTTATAATCCTGTGTAATAACTCTTTTACAGAATTTTTAGTATCTGATTTTATGATTGTTGACGATTTTTAAAAAAAGAGTAGGAGAGAAATACGATTGTATAAACGTACTCTGAATTTGTATTTTGGGAATAGAGCGCATTTTTACGACAGAATATTTCATAGCAATTTTCCATACTCAACAGGCGTCAAATATAATAATTCGCAACCAAAAAAAGAGCGAATTGCTCCGCTCTTTCTGTAAAATCTGTCCAATTTGTATGTATTTTGTTATAAATCTCTTCGTTTGAGGATTTGATAAGATGCTGTAATGTAAATAATCAACCAAACAATGGCTATGGCAACTTCGTACCAATATACGTTGAAGTCCGTCACAAAAAATTCTTCTGTACTGTGTATAGAGCCCATTCTGGTAAATGGTTCGTCAATTAAATTCCACATGGTTGTGAACGGGAAAAACTGCATGATTTCATTCGAAGTTTCATAATTGTACCATTTGAATCGGAACAACCCATAAAGGATTAATTCGGCAATAAACATGACAAATAAAAATCCTAATGCAAATGCCGAACGCTTTATCAAAACACCTACAAATAAACACAAGCTAAAGAAGGTCAAGAGTTTTACAAAATAGGCTAAGATGAACTCAGTACCTTGAAATATGGTGTCTAAATATAAATCAGCCGATGGCGTATTGGCAATTCCGATACTTGCAGTAATGATAAATACTAAGAGCGTTACCAAAGTTGTATAGGCAAGAATGAAATAAAACTTGGAAAGAATGATTTCTTTTTTGCTTAAACCGTCAATAAGGTTCTGTTTTAGGGTGCGATGACTGTACTCGTTTCCAATCATGGAGACGACGACAATGGCAAAGAAAAATTTGAAAAAGGCAATAAAAAATGTCGTGATATGCCAAATGTACGGAAAGTGAAAAATTTTAGTTTCCGAAAGGTCAATGACAAACATACCAAAGAAATTAATTCGTATGGTAGAGAGAATCAATATGGAAAGTGGAAACACAAACGAAACGTAGATGAGTATTCTACTCGTTCGATTAAGCCAAAGTTTTTGAAATTCTATTTGTAATAAACGTAACATAGTCGTGATGGGATAAATTAGTTGGATTGATTTTCGGTAAGTTGTAAAAATTGCTCTTCCAAGCTTTCTTTACGATTGACTAAATGCGATAACACAATGCCTTGTTCAAACATAGCTTTGTTAAAATCGGAAGCACTTAGTGGTGCGGTTAAAAAGGCTTTGATAAGTCCTTCTTCTTTGGTTATTTTCCCAAACGATTCATGTTTTTCTAAAATAGCAATAAGTTCGGCTTCTTTGTCAGTTTTCAATTCAAAAAATCCTTGACTAGCCACCATTTCATCTACGCGACCCGAATAAATTTTGACACCTTTTCGTAAAATAACCACATGCGAACATACTTTTTCTACTTCATCTAATAAATGCGAAGCCAATAAAATAGTAGTTCCTTGCGTGGCAATTTCTTTGATAATTTCTCTAATTTGATGAATTCCTTGCGGGTCGAGTCCGTTGGTAGGCTCGTCCAAAATTAAAATTTCAGGATCGTTCAACAGCGCAGAAGCAATCGCCAATCGCTGTTTCATTCCCAACGAAAATGTTTTGAATTTGCTGTCTTTTCGGTCTAAAAGTCCAACAATTTTTAACTTCTCGTCAATTTTATTGGTAGATACACTTTTAATTTTACAAACCAGCTTCAAGTTGTCATAAGCGGTCATGTACGGGTAAAAATTTGGACGTTCTATAATTGCGCCCACGCGTTTCAAAGCATCGTGTACAGCCACATTTCCGTTGAACCATTTAAAGTTTCCAGAAGTTTTGTTGACCACATTTAAGACCATTCCCAACGTAGTCGATTTTCCACTTCCGTTCGGTCCCAAAATGCCGTACACATTTCCTTTTTCTATGGTAAATGAGAGGTTTTGTACTGCTTTAACGTTCTTGTAATTCTTACTCAGGTTTTGCAGTGAGAGGATTGTTTCCAAGATATATAGTTTTTTGATTGATTGTATTTAGTTGACGACTTAAACGAAAAATTGTTACAAGATACTAATGCATTCATGAATTTTATACTATTGAAGCAAAAAAGAAAAGCCTTTACTTTCGCGGTAAAGGCTTTCTATTATTTATGATTTCTGCTCTTTGTTAAAATACACCAAATAATAATACATCTGCTTTTCTTCATCCCAACCTTTTTCGACAAATTTTTCAGCCGATTCTGGATTGATAAAGTCCATTTTGATTTGAATATTGGTATCTAAACTAATCGTATTCTTGATGCTTTTTCGCGCCGAAGAAACCGCTTTATTGGCAATTGGAAACTCCGAAATGTCTTCAATGCTGTATTTTGGTCCTTTTTCTACTTTATAATGCTTAAACTCTGGAATCAAATCTGGATTTTCAATGACATCGTTTAAAAACTGGGTTTCTTCAAAGGTATCATTCTTCGCAAAATGATTCACCGCGCGGTTCATAAACATGACTTCTTCTTTTTTATCTTCCGCAGGAAACACCACGTCTTTTGCAAAATCTTGACAGAACTTTAGGTATTTTTTCGTGTAAAAGTTTTCATCTTCAAACACATCTACGCCGAGAAAATGGTCGAGCCAATATTTGGTATCGTATTTATTGCTGTCTACCGACAAAATTTTATACCCTTCTTCTTTTTTAACGTTGAAAATGATACAGCCTTTGTCCAGTTTATTCAGCGAAACACCTTGTTGTAACAACACAGCTAAGTTGTTGCCTTTTTCTTCAAACTGTAAAAAATCGTGCTTGATTTCCGATTTAAAAATTCCCACAGCATCTACTTTCTCATTGTCAATCACCACATTTTCAAAATGTCCTACATACACTTCACCACTTTTAATATGCGGATGTTGTGATTGTTCAAACAATAACGAAGCTACTTTTTTAGAATTTTCATGAACACTCGAAGGATCGTTGAAAATATCCGTTACAATCGTGTACAGTTGATTGAATTCCAAATCGACTTCATTGACAAACTGAAAGTAATTTTCTTCTTTATCGCGAAAGGGTTTAAAAAAATATTCTTTCAATAATGGCGTAATTTCGTCCGTTAATTGGTACGGTTCTGAAGAAAGAAATACATTTTCGTTTCTGCTTTTATTTCCAACCTTGTGGATAGAAATGTCATTAATTTGTGCGCTGTATAAATTAATCATGCGTTAGGTGTGATTTTTTTGTTGCTGGTTACTAGTTGTTAGCGGGATGCTGAAAACTGAAAATTGAGAACTGAAAACTGAAAACTGAGACAGCTGAGTTTACCGAAGCTGGTAGCTGAGCTCGTCGAAGCTAGTTCCAGTTTTCGTCGAAATTCAAGCTGTCGTAGTCGTTGATGTCTAAATCATCGTCATCATCAAATCCGTACGGATCTTCGTCTTCGTCTGCTTCAAACTGTTTATCGGGAGCGCTGTCGGGTAAAATTCCGTGTGAAAATAACAGGTTCGGATACAAAATACCATTCATCGGTTCTGCAATTTCTGCCAATTCTATCAAAAACGTCCACATATTCAAGAAATCGTACACGTAAATCATACGGGTTTGGTCTTCCGAAAAAATACTGTCGAGCGTTGTTTCATTCATCAATAAGATAGGATTGTCTCCATCGCCCATATCAAACTGTGAAATTTCCTCACCTTGATTCCAATCGTCGTCACTTGTGTAAAAAGACGCCATTTCCATTCCGTCAAAGCCAAAAGCCTGCGTAATGGCATTGCTGAAGTCTTCAAACGTAGCTTCTTCTTCTATTTCGATGTCTCTAAAAACATCTTCTGTTGCGTCAAGTATTATTCTAAATCTAAAAATCATGCTCATTAAAATTGGACAGCAAATTTACAAACTTTCTGCGTTGTTTTGTGCTTTCCGCGCTTCTAAGATTAAATAAAATTGAATTCCGAAAAGAATCGTCGCCAATACGATGTGAATCGTTTGGGTTCCGAATGGAAAATTGAAGTAGTACATGGCAATTCCCGAAAGGATTTCCAACACTAATAAAACCAATACCCAATTGACTTTAGTGAAGCCTAAAGCGAGTTTTTTATATCGGTAAAACAACCAAATATTCACCAATAAAACCACGATAGAGAACGTTCGATGAATGTAAAAATCCAACTCCGGAGTTGCCAACCACAGTGATTTTGCCGTTTCGCCCACAATTTTTACTTGCTCGTCTACAAACTGTCGTACTTGCGTTCCTAACACAATTTGAATCACTGTCAACACAATAGAAGCATAGAGCAATTTGGTAAATGTCGCATCCGCTTTGTGTGTTTTTATTTTGGCGGATGTGGCGTGAACAATGTATAATAATGCGGCAACAATCAACAATGCCATCATCATGTGTGTCGTAATTTTAAACGGCGCTAAGTTAGAATCGACCACTGTTTTTCCCAACCAAGCTTGAAATCCCATTCCAGCAACGGTAAAAAATGATAAAATGGTGATGACTTTTTGCTCTTTCCAATACCAACACGAACCGACAAATAGTAGTAAAGTTGCCAATCCAGCCAACGCGCCAAACAAACGATTGATATATTCAACCCAGGTATGAAACGCATTAAACTTAGCGTAATCGTGTTTGGTATAGGTTTCCCAATTTTCAGCGTTAAACGCAGTCGTTGTGGTAAAATCTTCTTTGGCAACTTGCAAGGTTTCGTCCACAATAATCACCATGCCATCTTCATAAAAATGATTCGGTTGCCATTGCAATTGCGCTTCTTCCGTTGGCGGAATGTAATAGCCAAAACATTTTGGCCAGTCTGGACAGCCCATGCCGCTGCCTGTCATACGCACCACAGCGCCCGCAATGATAACAATATACACTAAAGTTAACGTGACTTTTGCGATGGTGTGAAAATGCTTCTTCATTTATCGTTCTATATGTTCAACAAGTCCTAATTCTTTTCCTTTGGCAATCATAAATTCGCGTGCCGCTTCGTATTCGTTCGGAATATCGCCTTCTAAAATGGCTTCTTTTATTGCGTGTTTTATAATGCCGATTTCTCGGGATGGTTTCAAATTAAAGGTCTGCATGATTTCTTCACCCGAAACTGGTGGCTGAAAATTACGCACGTGATCGCGTTCTTCCACTTCCACAATTTTTTCACGAACCATTTTGAAATTGTTGTGATAACGCTCAAATTTCTTTGGATTTTTCGTGGTGATGTCTGCTTCGCAAAGTGTCATTAAGTCGTCTACATGCTCGCCTGCATCAAACACCAAACGACGCACGGCAGAATCCGTAACACTGTCTTGCGATAACACAATCGGTCGCGAACTCATCGTGACCATCTTTTGCACGAATTTCATTTTTTCATTCAACGGCATGCGCAAACGCTTGAAGAGTTTGTACACCATTTTTCCACCTATAAATTCATGTCCGTGAAAGGTCCAACCTTGTTTTTTATTGAATTTTTTTGTCGGAGCTTTTCCAATATCGTGCAACAACGCTGCCCAACGCAACCATACATTATCCGTGTTTTCTGAAATATTGTCAACAACTTCTAGTGTGTGATAAAAATTGTCTTTATGACGTTGTCCTTCTTTTTCGTCAATGCCTTTCAGCGCGACTAATTCTGGTAAAATGTATGGTAACAGGTTCGTTTTTTCTAACAGTTTAAAACCGATAGAAGGCGTTTCGCTCATGAGAATTTTGTTCAATTCTACGACAATTCGTTCTTTAGAAATGATTTCAATGCGTTTGCAATTACGAGTGATGGCTTTTAGCGAAACCGGATCTATGGTAAAGTTCAATTGTGTTGCAAAACGAATGGCGCGCATCATACGCAACGGGTCGTCCGAAAAGGTAATATCTGGATCTAACGGCGTGACAATTCGCTTATTTTCCAAATCTTGCAAACCGCCAAACGGATCGAGTAAGTCTCCAAAACTGTCTTCGTTCAGACTCAACGCGAGTGCATTAATGGTAAAATCACGACGGTTTTGATCGTCTTGCAAAGTTCCGTTTTCCACTGCGGGATTTCGACTGCCGCGTTCGTAACTTTCTTTGCGTGCGCCTACAAACTCAATTTCAATGTCTTTCGTTTTAATCATGGCAGTTCCATAATTTTTAAACACTTGCACGTTTGGTTTGTTCGGCAGGAGCGAAGCCACTTTTTTCGCGAGTGCAATACCGCTTCCAACTGCCACAATATCAATATCTTTTGCATCGCCGCGCTTTAGGAGAAAATCGCGCACAAAACCGCCGATTACATAGGTTTCTAACTGTAATTCGGACGCTGCTTTAGAAATGACTGAAAATATGTTGGATTGTAAGGCTTCTTTGTAATTCATGCACTGCGGTAAATTGGATTGCAAATTTACGAATGTTTTCTTTATTTTTCGAATGTATGAAGGTCTTTTGGGTGTTTTTTGTTATTCGTTTTTGCCTGCACTGAGCTTGCCGAAGTGTCGATTTGTTTTTTGTCAATTTGTTAATTTGTTTTTTTCGCTTCGCTCAGTTGTGGGTTTTCTGTTGTGAGTTGGTTTCAATTTATAATTTGAAAATGATTTTGGTTTTTTGTAGGAATATTGTAGTTTTAGAAATAGTTAAATTCTTGAAAATTTAAATTTATATTAATCGATTTATCATTTCAAACTAATTAAATGAAGAAAACAATTGGAAAGCCTGAAAATTGGCAGGATTTTGAATCTCTTTGTAAAAAGCTTTGGGGTGAGATATGGGAAATTCCAAATAAAATAAAAAAGAATGGACGCTTGGGACAAAATCAAGCAGGAGTTGATGTGTATGGTATACCTAAAGGGGAAAATCGATATTGGGGAATACAAGCAAAAGGTAAGGATGATTATTCTAGTGCGAAACTTACCAAATCAGAAATCATAGAGGAAATTATTAAAGCTAAAAAATTTGAACCTAATTTAGCTGTATATATAATTGCTACTACTTCAAATAAAGATGCTAAAATCGAAAAATTTGTCAGATTAAAGGATATCGAGAATCAAAAAAATGGTTCTTTTGAAATATTGCTATTTTGTTGGGAGGATATTGTAGATTTAATCGAAGATAATCAAGATACATATAATTGGTATCTAAATGGAATAGGGCAAAGAGGAAGATTTGATTTTGATATTTCTTTTAATGATTTAAAAAAATCATTGACTTTGAATCCAGTTTATGAAAAAACTATTACAAAGTTTAAAATGACAACCAAAACCGATTCACAATTATTAATTGAAAGTCTAAATTCCAATGAAAACTTATTAAATTTTAGTCAAATC
The DNA here is from genome assembly GCF_003054265.1 of Kordia periserrulae. Lineage (GTDB taxonomy): Bacteria > Bacteroidota > Bacteroidia > Flavobacteriales > Flavobacteriaceae > Kordia > Kordia periserrulae. The sequence continues at coordinate 11,090 of NZ_QBKT01000003.1, forward strand.
CTATTGGACCCGTTTAATTTTAATCAAGTAAACAAATCTTGGGTAGATTTTGAATTGATAATGGAAAATAAGGGAGCAGTAGTTTTAGAAGATTGGCGTTTGATGATATTTTTTAAAGAAGGTGTCAGTCATCTTGATGATGGACATCCAATACTCCCAAAACTATCAACAACAATTTTTATAGATGATGAGGATAAGACCATTACCTATCATCCTAAAGATAATACTCCATTGATACAGAAAGATAATAGATTTTTCGAAATTTCTTTATTGCCAGAAATCAATTCAACAAAAATAGTCTTTGAATGGGAATTACTCGCTCGAGATTTTAATAAAAAAGGAATGGCTGAAATTGAAATTGAACCAAACTATATTGAAAAAATAGAGTATAATGAGGTTAATAAAGAATTAGATTTGGAAGATGATAAAATCGACATTTCATATTATGTAGTGAAAGGTTAAAAAAAATTAGTAAATGAAAAAAAAGCGCAGCCTTTCCCCATCAAAAAAATCTCAATACTACTTTTTAACAATCCCAAAATCCGTCCACTTCCGCTTTTCATCTTTGGTAGTCTTCCGAATTGCCAAATTCTTATCAATAGATTCCTGATTTTTATACCCACGCGGGTGATCTAAGTGTACGCAAACCGCACTGTAGCGAATTTGCTTGCTTTTCAGTCCGTAATTCATCAAGCGTTCGCCGAGTTCTCGGTCTTGTCCGCCGTATTGCATGCGTTCGTCAAAGCCGTTGATGGCAACAATGTCTTTTTTCCAACCCGAAGCGTTGTGTCCGTTCCAGCTGGCATTTGTGGGCGTAATAGTGTTGAGTACGCGCGATTTTAATCCTGTGGAAGTGAGTTTATTATTTTTAAACGAAGCTTTCAATCCGTGTTTCTTCAACCATTTCACATCAAAACAATTGCCTTCGTAAATATCTTCTTTGGTAATCAGTTTCGAAATATTCATCGGCAACATAAAGTATCCTCCCGAAAGGAAAAAACCTTCTTCACGATGCTTTACATGATGCTCTACAAAATCGGCACGCGGAATGCAATCGCCATCCGACATTATAATATACGGCGTGCTGCATTTGACAATCGCTTTGTTGAGAATTTGCGATTTCTGAAAACCGTTATCTTCATGCCATACATGTACAATTGGGTAAAAGACTTCTTTGCGGATTTCGTCAATCAAATCAATGGTTTCTTGCTTGGAACCGTCGTCTGCAATTACAATTTCAAACAAGCGATACGTCTGATTGTTATATCCGTGTAAAACTTTTGCCAACCACTCCGGAGAGTTGTACGTACTGATGATAATGGAAGTGTCTATTGTTGTCATACCGAGTGCAAAGATAAAGTTTTTTAGTAAGTTTGTGTTTTAAATTTATCATGCCAACACTATCTGTCATAATTCCTACGTATAACGAAGCGTTGTATCTGAAAGATGCGCTGTATTCGGTGCAATTTGCAGATGAAATTATTGTGATAGATTCGCTTAGTACGGACGAAACGGTTGCGATTGCAGAAGCGCACGATTGCAAAGTAATTTCACGCAAGTTTGATAATTTTTCCAATCAGAAGAATCACGCGTTACAGTTTGCTACCTGCGATTGGGTATTGTTTTTAGATGCGGACGAACGCATTACGTATCCGCTACAGCAAGAAATTATGCAAGCGATGCAATCGGGAAAACATACGGCATATAAATTGAATTTTCCACATTTTTACATGAATCGGTTTTTGTATTATCACAACAATGACGTAACGCGATTGGTCGTTCGTGAAAAGTGCCATTTTGAAGGAAATGTACACGAAAAATTGATTGTGGACGGTTCAGTTGGACAGCTCAAAAACAAAGTGTTGCATTACACTTACAAAGGCTTGTTGCATTACATCAGTAAAAAAGACAAATACGCGTGGTTTCAGGCGGAACGCATGTTGGAAAAAGGCAAAAAAGCAACCTATTTTCATTTAGCCTTCAAGCCGATGTATCGTTTTTTTCATGAATACATTGTAAAACGTGGATTTATGGATGGCGTGCCAGGTTTGGCAGTGGCTGGTATCAATGCGTATGGTGTTTTTTCGCGCTACGTAAAACTGATATTGCTCAAAAAAGGCATGCGATAAAACAATGTTACATGTAGTTTCGTACTATTCGTCTACAAATTACCCTTCATTTATCTAAAAAAAATAACGGGACCACCGATTAATCGTAATTTTGAGTAGTGTATTTTTCTAAATACATTACCCCTTTTTTATTACTACCAAAAGAGTTCTTTTTACGAGAGCTCTTTTGCCTCTAAATTATGGAGGCATTACAAAATCGGACTGAAAATTTATTCCAATAAAAAACCGAATCACACAAATCTATTTTGTGCAATTCGGCTTTAATAATTCAGTCGTTTATCGCGGACAATGACCAAATGAAACCCAGCACCATGCAGTTTTTCCACCTTTAATGGTTTTTTGAGTCGACATATCCACAATCAACTTTTTGTTTAATTTCAATAATGTACGTTTTTGTTTTTTCATGCTCATTAGTTTTAGTGTGTACCAATTCTACAATCATGCAAAGTGAACAAGTTTATGTGTTGCAAATAATGTAGAATTGGTGTTGTTAGTATTAAATTAAAGTTTAGGTAAAATTGCTCAAATTAACAGCTCATATACGATCCGCATGGATAAGTTTCATCTACCCAGCAGCAAATTGTACAGTTTGTGTGTCTTGTTTCTCCTCCTTTAACTTTGGTGTATTCCAAAGAAGAAATTGCCTTTTTATTCAATGATAATTTTTGTAAGTTTCTTTTTTTCATAATGAAATATTTTGTGATTAATTCTTTTCCAAAGTAAGACTGAAAAAACGCGAAAAACAATCCATTTTGCCTTCGTTTTATAAAATGAATTTTCTTTTAGAAAGATTTTTAAAAAATATAACTTATTGAAATAAAATGTGTTGCGAGAGGAGTTGTACTTATTGAAACTTTTTTAAATACTACTTTTGTACACGTTTAAAAGTTTTCAATTCACAAGTTGAAATCTTACTTTTTAGGTAAAAACAACTGCATTTTATCAATTTCCATCGCGTCCAAATGTCCCATTTTGTCTTTGTTTTTTGTGATTAAATGTAGATGGATGTTGGAATCGTGATGCGTAAAAATACCTTTATGTTCGGTAGAGAAGAAGCCAATAATTTCTACATCTTCGTTGGCTAACTCATAATTTGTCTGACCTTGATGCGCTTCTTTTGGTGAACTGACTTTGGTGCCTTTCGGCAGATTTTGAATGTGAATCGTAGCCGATTTGACAGTTCCTTTAAGTTTAAATGCGAACGGACGCTTGAAGGTTTTCGTTTCTTCGTCCACAAGTGCTTCAATATCTTTGATTGTTTTTATCTCATAAGGCAACGGAATCGTCATCCAATTGTTCACATTCGCATATACAAAAAACGGTGCGGAAACGTTGTAAGTTTCCTCAACATTCATGGTTGAATCGGAAGTTACTTTAGAGACATAACTTTTTCCATCGTTGATAAGCAATTCGCCTTGCAAATAACTCAGCGGACCAATACCGTACAAGCCTTTTTTAGTAGCAATCGTATCCAATTGTATTTTTCCTTGCAATTCGCCTTTCCACATCACATTTTTCATGGCACTGACGATTTTTACGTCGTCATACGTTGTGTATTTTTCTTTGGAAGACGATTCACAACTCACCAAAAAAATAAAAGTGCAAATTCCTAAAATGATTCTCATACGATTCATATTTGTCATGTAAAATAAACTCCTAAACATATAAACTTTTAAACTAAAAAAAAGATTTCCCGCGTTTCAACTTGGAAGCAAACTTTTTCAATGAATCTTCGCCTTTGATATCCAAACGTTGCACTTCGTACTTGTTTTTAAAAGGATAGCGATTCACGCGATTTCCAATGCGCAAACCAAACGCGACTTTGTGTTTGTGCAATGTTTCAAAAAATGCTTTTTGTTCTGGATTTTTTCGTGGAAATTTTCCATACGGATATGCCAAAACATTACTGACATTCAACTGATTTTCGACGATAAACTGTTTGCATTTTTCAAAATCTTCCTCAATTGCTGCTTCTGAAAGTTGATCGTATTTTTTGTGTGCAAAGGAATGCAATCCGAGTTCGATTGTGGCTTTATCCATGCTTTTCAATTGAGCAACCGACATGATATTTTCTGTTCCTGTATTCCATGCGTCAACGCCGCCAACATATTGAAACGGAATGTAAAAACAGGCTTTTAAACCATATTGTTGCAATAACGGATACGCCAATTCGAGTTGATTTACATAGACATCATCAAAGGTAATAATGACGGCTTTTTTAGGGAAATCTGCAGGCGATTTGAGTTGTTGTAAATTGCTAAAATGCAAACTTGTATAACCGTTTTCGTGCAAATACCGAAATTGCGCTTCCAAATTTTCCGTCGAAATCGTCAAACCGACACTTTTAGAAGCTTCCGTCGTTACAGCATGATACATTAAAATGGGCAGTTTGGGCATTTTTGTTTGGAATTGAAAGATTAAAAGATGGAATGATTCAAAAATTGCTTTTCAAAAATAAGATTCTTTTCATGATTTCATCGTTGCACATGGTAATCTTTATAAAATTAGTACTTTTGCTTTCATCATCAAAGTTCCATAAAAAAAGAAGCTTCTTCTTTATATGAATAGAAAAATTAGTGCTTTAGCGATTACGTATAACGAGGAAGACAATATTGAAAAGTATATTGCACAATTGTCGTTTGCGGACGAAATTATCATTGTTGATTCGTTTAGCACCGATAACACGGTAGAACTTGCTAAAAAACACAACGTCACTTTAATTCAGCGAACGTTTGACGATTTTTCATCCCAAAAAAACTTTGCGATAGACCAAGCTACGCACGATTGGATTACCTTTTTTGATTTGGACGAAGAAATTCCAACAGCGTTGGCGGATGAAATTGTCGCTACGGTAAATTCAGAAAATCCATTTAAAGTCTACCACGTTAAACGCGATTTTCACTTTATGGGAAAACGGATGAAATACAGCGGATTTCAAACGGATATTTCGGTACGCTTATTTCATAAAAAATACGGTCGCTATAACGGAAAACCGGTCCACGAAACGATTGAAACCACTGAAAAAATTGGTAAACTCAAGCACGCGGTTAAACATCAAACCTATAAAAATTTTGATAATTACAATCAAAAATTGAGTCACTACAGTCGTTTGCAAGCAGAAGCGTTGTACAAAAAAAATGTGCGCCCGAATGCGTATCATTTCTTCTTTCGTCCGTGGTATCGCTTTGTGCATCAGTACTTTTTGCGATTGGGAATTTTGGACGGAAAAGAAGGTTTTATTTTATGTTACGTTCACGCGTTTTCAGTGTTTAAGCGCTATTTGCAATTGTGGACGATGTATCGAAAAATAGACTAACATGAAAAACGTTTTTTTAGAATCGCATAATATTAAGAACTTGCATTTTGGCTTTGGGCAATTCAATTATCATTTGATAAAAGGTTTGTACGAAGCACAAATTGACGATTTTAAACTAACGCTTCACGCGAAAGATATCGGCAAACTCAAAGACGAATTCGGAGCGTATTTCGACTATAAAAAGTATCAATCTTTTCGTCGCTATCCGTTGTTGCGTATTCGTGAAAAATACGATTTGTGGCATTCGCTCAATCAAAACATAAAGATTGAACCCTATCACGATATTCCGTACTTGTTGACGGTACATGATGTGAATTTTATCGAAGAAGAATCGAGCGACATGAACCACGAGCGCAATGTCCGTTTTCGTGAAAAACTCGAACGAAGCAGCGCGATTACCTATATTTCCAACTTTGCAAAACAATCGACTCATCAATATTTTGACGTTCCGAATGTGCCAGAATACGTGATTTACAACGGAAATCCGATTCGTGAAGTGACGCTTCCTGAAAACTATCAGCCGAAATTGGTTTCCGACAAACCGTATTTGTTTAGCATAGGTGAATTTACACCGCGAAAAAATTTTCACACTTTAGTGGAAATGTTGGCCTTGTTGCCCGATTATAATTTGATTCTTTCCGGAAATAACAATACCGAATACGCCAATGGAAAATTGGCAGAAACCATTCAAAAATACAATCTGCAAAAGCGTGTCATCATCACGGGAAAAATTGGCGATTTGGAAAAGCAATATTACTTACAAAACTGTACGGCATTTGTATTTCCGTCGCTGCGAGAAGGTTTTGGAATTCCACCAATAGAAGCCATGCGATTTGGAAAACCAGTGTTTTTATCCAACAAAACATCCTTACCTGAAATTGGTGGCGAGCATGCGTTTTTTTGGGATACCTATGATGCAGAATATATGGCAACCGTTTTTGAAAATGGAATGCATACGTTTGAAACCAATAAACAATCTTACGAAAGTGCGTACATTCAACGTGCCAAAAGCTTTGATTGGAACGAAACTGCCAAGAAATATGCGGAAGTGTATAGGGAATTGCTTTTTTAGGTGTTCACTTCGGCAAGTTTAGTGTAGAGTATTTGATATTTTTGTATTGTATCCTGCGTCCTAAATCTTGACTCTTGAATCTTGATTCAAAAAAAACACACGCAACCTTTTTTAAAATTAAACATCTAAGTAATAGATTTAAAACTGTATTTTATGAAAAAATTTGTATTGAGTTTAGTTGTTTTGATAACTTTTTTAGCCTGTAGTGTAGATGATGTAGGATCTGATTTAACTCAACAAGCAGCTAACAATCAGACGGAACCAGAATGTGTGATAGATGTCACTACCACACCCGACATCATGGGAACCACTTGGGAACGTACCAGTTTTGTTATTGAAAGTCCAATAGACGGGAACAATGACGGCGTGTATTCCACAGAATTAGAAGATGAATATAACTGTCAGGCAGATCCCTTAGTGTTTGGGACAGATTTTAGAACAAAAGATCCGACTTTGAATAATGTAATGTTTCAAGTAATGGATGACGGAAATGGAAATCTTTCGCAACTAATCAATTGTTTGATTGGCGATGGTTTATTGATAAACTATACGCAAGACGGCAATACGATAAATTACTGTTTTAATGGTAACTTGCTTTTTTCAGGAACACTTTCTGATGACAATCAATCATTGACATTCAATTTTCCTTTTCAAGGTTTCTTTTTTCCAAACAACCCAATTCTCCAGCCAGATGGAAGTACTGTAGATTATCAAGGTGGTGCTATTCTAACGTATACACGTCAGTAGTTTAGCGAGAAAAAAATATCATAAATCAATTATTTAGTTTTTAGAGTAAAAGAGGTTTTTTAGAAGATTGAAATTTTCTAAAAGCCTCTTTTTTATAATTCAAAAATCGGTTGTACCCAATTTTCTATTTTGTATTTGGAAAGAATCTTCTCGTCGATTTCCATGTAGGGAGAAGTCACGAAATTCTCAGGAATTTCAATAGCATGTTCATCAACCACAAGAATGTTTTGCGGATGGTAAAAATCATAATTCACAATGTCTTTATTGGTGGTGATGAGTTTTTTACGATGTCCCAAGGCTTCAAAGATGCGGAAGGATAAACCAACTTGCTCGGTGCGTTGAATTTCCACAATAATCTTAGCTTTTTGAATCAGTTGTGACACTTCTTGAATGGATTTTTGCGTCGTGATGATTTCTACATAGTCTGCAGGCATTTCGCTTCCGTTGTAAACTTGAATGTTATAACTCCAATCGTTCTTTTTCAAGTATTTTGCGAGATTTTCAAGCAGTGGAAAACGGTAATCGTTGGTAGAAATATTAAAAAATTGATAGTCAAATTGCGCGTGATTGCTTTCTTCAAAAATATAATTCGTCAAAAATTCTAAATTGTATTTCTCTGCATCCAATCGGTCGTAACTGTATATTTTATCAAACATCGGAATAATATCCACTTTTCGCGGAAAGCGACGCGTGCTATCATAATAATAGGCAATAAATTGTTCTGTGTGATTCTTTATGAATTGCAAAACAGCATCCGACAACATATCTGGGCGAATGATGAAAACCATGTCTTGCATTGCCAATTCACGAACCGAAGCTTTGATACGGTCAGAAACAAAGGTCTTTTTTAAGTTCTTTCCTAAGAATAATTTCGAGAAAAAATTTTGTGCTTTGTGAAACGCATTTTTATACTGAAACGCAGGTTTGTCCAAATATAAAATGGACGCTTCTACGTTTGGATACTGTTGCAAAGCCTTGTGAATATGCGCTGTGTACCCAAAGGCAAAAGGTGCGATGACGAGTATTTTTTTTGGCGATTTCAAAAGTAATTACACAACAATTCCCAATCCGTTGCAATGTGGATAATTGTACACGTGTTTTCCTGTCGCTTTCGCAATGTCAATCACAGCTCTGCGCACTTCTGGGAAACTTTCGGTATCGTGAAAAATAGTGCATTCGCTGTGTTGCGCTGCCCACAAACCACATTCGTAGGTTTCTTTGTAATTATGGACAATATCTACATGCGAAAAGTTGTATTGTTTGTCATCTTTGGCAATCCAATCGCGGTAATCGGATTTAATGAGTTCAATATTTTTATAGTCTGCTAAAGACGCTTTGGTAGCTTCGTAATGGTCGCCTTTATGGTCGGTATGTTCGTCTCCGATAAAAATATCAATTCCTTTTACTTCTTTAAAAAAGTTAGAAAAAACGACCGCAGAATAGCCAAATTCTACACCAAATTCAATACAAGAATCGCGACCGATGTTGAAACGTTCTAAAATATCTTCAATAATCAATTCCAGTCCTTCCCAAGCCGTCACCATTTCTTTGATGTTTGCTGGTTTCGTCTTTTTGATAGGTTCGTAGGTTTCTATCGGCAACCTTTTATGTAAAAGGTATTTCTTAAATCGTGAGCGAAGTCCCATAATTGTAATTTGTGTTTTCGCAAAAGTATAAAATTCAACCTAAAATTATGTAGTTTTGTGTAATTACTCTACTTATGAAGGATATTTCCATAGTTATCATCAATTACAATACGGCAAAATATACGTTGGAATGTATTGATTCCGTTGTAAAACACACCAATACTTCGCTATCGTACGAAATTGTGGTGGTGGATAATAATTCCAAGCCAGCCGATTTTGCACATTTGAAAAATAACTTCCCAAAACAAGCTGGAATTTCCTTGCATCGAAGTGTTATCAATACAGGTTTTGGTGGCGGAAATATGTTTGGTGCGCAATTTACCAATGGAAAGTATGTGTTGTTTTTGAATAATGACGCAATGTTGCTTAACGATGGTTTGTCAATTTTGTTTGATTATATGGAAAAGCATCCCGAAGTAGGCGTTACCACAGCACAAAATTACGATGAACATAATAAGCACGTGATTTCGTTTGACCACGATAAAGGCATTCGGAAATTAGTATTAGGAAGAAGCTTTTTAGAGAAGAATTGGTCAAAACAATTTCCAAAACGAAAAAAAGAATATACGGAGCCTGTAATCGTAAATTTTGTCAACGGCGCGTTTATGTTTTTTAGACGTGAAGCTTTTGAAAAAGTAGGCGGATTTGACACAAATATTTTTCTCTATTTTGAAGAAATGGACATCTGTTTCCGTTTGCGAAAAGCAGGCTACACTAGTGTTTTAGTACCTGAAGCAAAAATTTTACACTATCAAGGTGTGAGTACGGGCGTTTCCAAAGCGATAAGCAAAGAAGGCATGATTTCACATTTGTATGTGATAAAAAAAAATTATTCATACCTAAAATATCTCTTTATTCGTGCGTATTTTTGTCTAAGCTTTCTCGTAAAACCAAAAAAGTGGTTTATGCTTTCGTTGGTTTGGAAAGGCGCACATTTATCAAAATCATTAAAACAACAACAGCAAATTCGATTTGATTCATGAACGAAGAAATTGAAAAAACCTTAGCACAATTACAGTTGGGAAACACTGTTTTATACCCAACAGATACGGTTTGGGGATTGGGTTGCGATGCTACAAATCCGGAAGCCGTTCAAAAAATTTACAATTTAAAAAATAGGGAAGAAAGCAAAGCGCTGATTTGTTTGGTAAGCGATACGCGTATGCTTGAACGTTTTATTGAAGAGATTCCCGAAATTGCGTACGATTTGCTAGAAGCTGTAGACAAACCAACGACGATTATTTATGATAATCCTGTCGGAATTGCTAAAAACTTAGTTGCTGCGGACAATACACTTGCCATTCGTATTCCTGATGATGAATTTTGTCAAAAATTGTTACGTAAATTCAAACGTCCAATTGTGTCTACTTCGGCAAATATTAGTGGACAACCAACGCCAAAAAGCTTTGACGAAATCAGCAATGATATCAAAAACGGCGTAGATTATATTGTGAATTTGAAAGATGACAAAAAAGCGGCAAAACCGTCTACTATCATACAATTGCGTTCCAACGGAGAAATTAAGATTATTAGGAAGTAATTGATGTACGATTGTCGATTTTTGATTTACGATTTACGATTGTCGATTATTGATTTGCGATTGATGATTTTTTAAAAAACACCCAATACCCAAAACCTAACACCTAACACCTAAGAAACATCATACACGCCAATTTTCCAATAGGTTTTCTCGTTTTCGGTGGTGACTGTGGTAAAATCTAGTTGTTTGAGTTTGTCAAAATATTCCCAGCAGCCAATACCTTCGCGGTAAATAGAAACGATTAAAATTCCGTTGTCGGTCAAATGCGCTAACATTCTGTCCAGCACATTTTGCTTCTCAGATTCGTGCACATAATAAAACGCTTCGTTAAAAATAATCACGTCAAATTTCTGACTTGGTGTAAAACTGTGAATATCTGCCGTCACAAATTCCGATTTCGGAAAGTTTCTCGCTTTTGCTTTTTGAATGGAAACTTCAGAAAAATCGACGCCCATAAAATAACTGAAAATTTTAGCGTCTAAATATTCGTTCAACACACCTTCGCCTGCGCCTAAATCCAAAATACTTGGTTGTTTTTTTCCATACGATTGTATAAATTTTATAATCGTTCCGTAGCGTTCTGCTTCAATCGGATTGCGCAAATTGTCCCAGCGACCTTTTCGGTATTGCTTGTTCCAGCGTTGTTTTCGGCGCCAATTATGAAATTTATCTAGTAGATTCATGCGATTTTTTTGAGTGTAATTTTAAAAACTTTTCCAACTTCGGAATAATCATTTCTGGCGTCAACTGTTTGTATAATGTGTGTGGATTTTCCTCAATTTTCTTACGTTCCTCGAATGTAAAAGTATCAAATAAATCTGGTTTTTCTTCTAATAAATGAATGGATTCGTGCAATTTTCCATCTTCAAAACTCGCCCAATGATCTTTGTTGACATACGGTGAAAATATGGTAAACGTTGGCTTTTGTAAAGCTTTGGCAATATGCACAATACCACCTTCGTTCGCAATCATCAAATCACAGGCATTCATCAGTCGGATAAAACCGCGAATACTGTCTTCATAAATGTCTAAAATGATACTTTCTTTGTGTTGACAAAGCGCATAAATTTTATCCGCTTCCACTTTTTGATGCGGCGCATAGTTAAACAACAAATGCACCTTGTAGTTGGACGCTACATAATCCACAATCTCAGCAATATATTCATACGGCATCGACTTTTGCGGTGTACTTCCCAAAATTCCCAGCATAATGACAGGATTTGAATAGGCATCTAACTTTGGATATGCTTTTTCTTCTTCGCGAAGTGTGATTTTAGGTTCGTAATCTGGGTTTTCTAGCGGAAAAACACTTGTAATCAAGTTGATTCTATCTTCAATCGCTTTTCCACAATTCTGTGTTTTTTCGTCCAACAAATTGATAGGATGCGAGTAGAAGGGAAGTGGTAATTTTTTATGTTTTCGTTTATTTCCGATGCGATACTTGGCTTTTGAAAAATAGCAAATTAGGCGACTTTGCAATTTGGAATACGGATCAAAAATAATGTCGTAACGCTCTTTCCGAACTTTGCGAATCATTTTGATGAGGTTCGGAATCTTCTTCAATTCCTTTTCATTAATCGGAATAATCCTGTCAATATTCGGATTATTTTCTAAAACGCCATTCGTAAAATCGTACGCCATAAAATCCACGCGACTTTCGGGAAATAGTTTTTTAATATTATTGGCAATCACAGAACTAATCAGCACATCTCCAATACGTTTGTTCTGTATAATTAATATTTTTTTCATGAATGTAATAATTGCATCTAGGCGTTGCGTGCAAAATATTATTTTTTCGGCTGTTCTTAAAATTTTACTTCAGGTATTTGTCTAAATAAAAACTGCTTTTCACTCATTCTTCCTTGTCATGCGATAAAATAAGTCTGAATTTTGAGAAAAAAACCAATGAACAAAATTCATTCTATTTTCATCGTCATATTTTTATTTACGATTGAAATACATGCGCAACGATTAAAAACGGAAGACATACTAGACTTATCTGAAAAGTACTTGATTGAGTCAGTAGGAAAAGATTTGTTTACATATTTCAAACCCACAGAAAACATTTCATATTATCTACTTCCTGCAAACAGGCTTGGATATAAAAAATCAAAACTTCTAAAAAAAAATCACCGAATCAGAAAAAACTGGATTGGGATATTGGTTTTTTGGCATTTTGACTATCCAAAAGTTGAAGGAGTTCGTTCTGGAGTTTGGGTTAAAATAAGTAAACAACAAAAATTGTACGAGCCTATTGAACTGGATTTTATTCCAAAATTTGTCTGGGAGAAAAGAGATTGCGATTTTATTACGGTTCAACAAGCTATTGAAATTGGAATTAAACATTTAACGCAAACAAAATACGGTCGTGAGTTGCCTACACTTTCATTTGATGATAAGCGAAAAGAATATCTGTACACGATTGTTAATAAATTAACGAGTAAAAAAAATAGAAATGGAAAGGAATCAGGAATGGTTGAAATCCTTGAAATCAGTGCGCTAACTGGAAAAGTGTACGAACTAAGACATGGTTATCACGGAGTCTTAGTTCGATGAAAATTAGCTAGTGTATTGCGTTTTGGTCATTATAGTTTATGGTAAGTCATTATTTTTCAGAGAATGTATTTTTTAAAAATTAAAATCTGATTTTGAATAAAATATACAGCAAATTTATGTTAATCACGGTATTTCTATATCTTTGAAAAATATCCCGAAACTATGCAAACGGTACACATTCATCCCAACTATCAACATCAAAAAGCGGCTATTTTGCGTTGTATTCACGATTTTGAAACGGAAGGAGAATATGTTACGAAAGGTGAGCGAAATGTCATTAAATCGTTCGAATTGAATGAGGAAACGATTAATGTTAAGTCGTTTCGTGTGCCAAAATTGTTCAATAGTTTTGTGTATAAGTTTTTGCGACCTTCCAAAGCGAAACGTTCATTTGAGTATGCTGAAAAATTATTGTCTTTTGGTATCAAAACGCCATTTCCGATTGCATATATTGAAAATCATGGCACTTTTGGTTTGAAGGAAAGTTATTATGTAAGCGCGCATATTGACTATGATTTTGACTTTCGCGCGTTGATTCACGATCCGTTGTTTGAAAATCGTCGTTTTATTTTGGAACGATTTGCCGAATTCTGTTTTCAATTACACGAAAATAACATCAATTTCTTAGACCATTCGCCAGGAAATACGTTGATTGTCAAGAACGGACAGGAATACGATTTTTACTTAATCGATTTAAACCGAATGCGCTTTGAACCGATGAATTTAGACAAACGCATGGAAAACTTGAAGCGTTTGTGGTTGTCCAAACTCATGATTCACATCATCAGCAAACGCTACGCCGAACTCGCAAACGAAGAATTGCATGAAGTCCAGGATATTTTACTCAAGCACAGTCAGGCATTTAAGCGAAAAATCAATCGCAAGAAGTATTTAAAGAAAAAATATTTGAAACGGAAACGAAGTTAGACACGCTTCGCTACGCTCAATTCAAAGATTTAAAAATTCAAGGATTCAAAGTTTGTTATTGAGACCATTTTTTCATGTTAAGATACGTTTTGTTACACAGAACATTCTTTTACAAATAACAAATAAGTTGATAGCTTTCAAATCTTCAATCAAAAAGTATGACTCTAGAAACTTTGCTTTTGACACGCTTTGTTTTGAATTTTTAGACTCTTATCATTTTAGGATAGTGTTTCAAAATATCTAAATATCTAAGAGTCTAACTATCTAAGAACAGTCTAGAAAAAATCTACACCGCTACATCATGCTCACGCAAGGCGTCGTTTAAAGAAGTTTTTTTATTGGTACTTTCCTTACGTTTCCCAATGATTAACGCACATGGAACTTGGTATTCTCCCGCAGCAAACTTTTTCGTATAACTTCCTGGAATGACTACTGAACGCGCAGGAACTACGCCTTTTCGTTCTACAGGTTCATCACCCGTAACATCGATAATTTTGGTTGAAGCAGTTAAGACAACATTTGCGCCCAACACCGCTTCTTCTTCCACACGAACACCTTCTACCACAATACATCGTGAACCAATAAAGGCATTGTCTTCAATAATGACAGGAGCAGCTTGCAAAGGTTCTAACACACCGCCAATTCCGACACCGCCAGATAAGTGTACATTTTTACCAATTTGCGCACAACTTCCAACGGTTGCCCACGTATCTACCATCGTGCCTTCGTCTACATACGCGCCAATATTTACATAACTAGGCATCATAATCACACCTTTGGAAACATACGCTCCGTGACGTGCAATGGCATGTGGAACCACGCGAATTCCTTTTTCTTTGTAACCTTTTTTGAGTGGAATTTTATCGTGAAATTCAAAAATTCCCGCTTCCAAGGTTTCCATTTTTTGGATAGGAAAGTACAATACAACTGCTTTTTTTACCCATTCGTTTACTTGCCAACCTTGTGCAGTTGGTTCAGCAACACGCAATGTTCCTGCGTCTAACAAGTCAATTACTTGTCGAATTGCGGCTTGTGTGTCGTCATTTTTTAACAAATCTCGGTTGTCCCAAGCGTTTTCAATGGTTTTTTGTAATGCAGTCATATTTTAAATTATTTTGAGACACAAAGATAAAACCTTCAAGGAAATTCTCAGCAAATTTTTAAGTATCTAACACTTTCTATCTTTTTTATGTTAAAAAAAATATTTCTTAAGAATGGTTTTTGATAGCAATTTTTCCTGCATTTTTTCAATAAAAAAGTCAGTTGTCTCAGTAATTACTTGATTGCACATATAAAACTTTTTGTATATGTGAACCCCAAGAGAAATAATACCAATTTTATTAGTATTAGACCTAACTTTTTTTTATAAATTATGCAGGTTGTGAAGTGTTAATTAGTATCCATTCACCCTTCACTTTTATATACGTTTCTCCGCAAAAATACTCACATTCGTCAGCTAGAGTTCTGTTTTCGCAGCAAAATTCACATACGATAGCATCAGGCAATCCATCATTATCAAAATCTAATGCGCCTTTGATAATTTCATTGGTGATGTTTGTTGGCAAATCGCTAGTTTTGAAATGATGGTTTTCCAAAAGTGTACAATTTTTAACGGCAGGATGTACGACTAACAAGTCTATTGGATATTCATCGCTTCGTTCTTTTGGTCCCTGAAAAGTGGAATATGCTTTATTTTGGATGGCTTCCAAATCAACTTCATACCAAATATCATCTTCAAAATCATCTCTTTTGGTTGTTTTCATCACTTTCAGCCCAAGAATCGGAAGTTTTTTACTGAGTGGAATCACTTGTACAATATCGCCTAAAGGAACATCTTTTTTAAATCCGAAAACATTGACTGCTTGTATTTCTGACCAAATTTTAATGCTATCAACTTCTTTGGTTCGCAATACCGTAGCTTCTCCGATGGTTGTGGAAGCATTCCAGGTAGTTGTTGTCGCGAAGTGAGTTTGCGTCGTATCGACCGTTTTTGTTATTTGTTTTGTTATGTCACGATTTGTAGCTTCTTTTTTTGTGTTTTCGCAAGAAACTAAAAAAAATATCATTAATAATGCTGTAAGCTGTTTCATGTCAAGTGTTTAATGAAGTTGTAATGTAAGAAATAATTTTTAGAGTACTTTTTAATTTTTTATTCAATTTTCTTCATCTCAATTAAAAATGAGAACATTAGCTCAGTTTTCCGAAATACGATTTGTCTAACACTCTAACAAGTCTAAAAAAATCGAATATTCCCTTACTTACAGTAATTATTCGTCTAATTTTTTACGCATTACAATATTAAGCCTTATTTTTGCCAAAAATTTCTATGGCGCGTATTGTTGCGATTGATTATGGGAAGAAACGAACAGGCATAGCCGTTACTGATGAGTTGCAATTGATTGCTTCTGGGTTAACGACGGTTCGCACGCACGATTTGATTCCTTTTTTGAAAGACTATGTTGCCAAAGAAAATGTGGAATTGTTTTTAGTAGGTGAACCCAAACAAATGAACAATGAAGCTTCCGAAAGTGAAGTGTTGATTCAAGAGTTTATTCGCTTGTTAACCAAAGCCATTCCTACAATTCCAATAAAACGAGTTGACGAGCGTTTTACTTCAAAAATGGCGTTTCAAACCATGATTGATAGCGGATTGAAAAAGAAACAACGTCAAAATAAAGGTTTAATAGATGAGATAAGTGCAACAATTATTTTGCAATCGTATCTATACAAATAGTACACAATATGATATTACCAATTGTCGCGTATGGCGATCCAGTTTTACGAAAAGTAGCAGAAGAAATTACCCCAGAGTATCCAAATTTGGATACGTTGATTGAAAATATGTTTGAAACGATGTACAATGCGTATGGTGTTGGATTGGCAGCGCCGCAGATTGGACTTCCCATTCGGTTATTTTTGGTAGATGCTACTGGATTTGCTGAAGATGAAGAACTTGACGAAGAACAACGAAAGCAACTTGAAGACATGAAAAAAGTGTTTATCAACGCGAAAATTGTAGAACGCGATGGTGAACCTTGGGTTTTTAATGAAGGTTGTTTGAGTATTCCAGATGTACGCGAAGATGTATTCCGACCAGAAAGTATCAAGATTGAATATTACGATGAAAACTTCCAGAAGCACGTAGAGGAGTTTGATGGCTTGGCAGCACGTGTCATTCAGCACGAATACGATCATATTGAAGGAATTTTATTTACTGATAAACTATCTGCCCTAAAAAGACGTTTGTTAAAAGGAAGATTGACCAATATTTCGCGCGGACGCATCAAAGTAGATTATAAAATGCGCTTTCCAGATGCCAAGAAAATTCGTTAAATCTTAAGAAAAATCGTATTATTATTCGCGCTACAGCGAGATAAGAAAGATGCTTTTTTATCACAATTTAGTTTCACTAAAAATAACGTTAAAAAAAGTGATGGAATACGGACAATATGTATATTTGCCATCCTTACGTAGAAAATATATACTATGAGTTTAGAAAAAATATTAGCTATTTCTGGAAAACCAGGATTGTATGAGTTAAAAACACAAACCCGCAATGGTTTTGTGGCAGAATCATTGTCAGATGGGAAGAAAATCTCGGTGAGTCTGCGTCACAATGTAAGTTTATTGTCTGAAATCGCCATTTATACCTATACTGAGGAAGTTCCTTTAGGCGAAGTTTTAGAAAAGGTAAAGCAAAAAGAAAACGGCGCAGTGACGTCTGTCAACCATAAAGAATCAAAAGACGTATTGACCAATTACTTCTCGGAAGTATTGCCAGATTACGACGAAGCACGTGTATATCCTAGCGATATTAAAAAAGTAATTCAATGGTATAATTTGTTGCATTCAAAAGGAATTACAGATTTTACCGCAAAGGAAGAAGCTTCTTCAGAAGAAGAATAACACACACATTTCAAAGTTTAGTCAAACAAAAAATCCAGCAATATGCTGGATTTTTTATGTTTTGCGATACGTATCTTACTGTTTCTTTACTACAGAATTTGCAGCTGCAGCAATCGCGTCTGTGTATTTTTTGTCAGCACCAACTTCCGACATTCCCATAAACATAATACAGCTATCAGCATCACGCTTTAGGCAATATATCGTACTATTTACTTTGGTACCTTGCGCTTCCGCAGTTCCTTCCATGTAAATTACGTTTACGCCGTTCATCATTTTTTCTCCTTTGTTTGTAACCTTGAAATCTGGCGGCATATTTCCTTCAAGTTTTGCTTTAGCGTTATCGTACGTTTCAGGAACAATCATCGCCATAATTACAGCTTTTGGTTCTTCTGATACATACGTATTTTGTGTCACTTGCATGAAAAGTTCTTTGTTTACTTCCATGTCAATCTTAATAGCCATCAGTTCCATGGCTCTTGCCTGCTTTTCAGCTTCTGTTTCTTGTGAAGCTTTTACTTCTTGGGCTTGCACATTCAATGCAGCTACAAAAAGCATACACAGTGCGATTAGTGTTTTTTTCATTATTGTTATAAGTTTAATAGTTCAAATGTACGGAATAGTTTTGAGCAACAATGCAAATCCGTACGTTAATTGTTGAGGTATAGGCATAAAGCGTGCCACATTTCGACAGGCTCAATGTGCCACGAGTTTTACAGGCTCAATGTGCCGAGTTTTTATTACCATAAATAATAGAGCTAAAAGGCTAACGCATCTAAGCAAGTCTAAAAAGATTCCCGCTTTTGCGGAAATACGTCTAACTGTCTAACAATCGTCGATGGTAATTAATTTGCCCTACATGATAACTCAAATGCCACAGCAAATGCAGTAACATCAATTCGTATGTTGGTTTTTCTCCATCTTTTTCAATTGGATAATCATCTTGTAATTTTTCTTCAGGGAAGTTAGAAAGAGCAGTAATGACAACTTCTTTAACGCTTGAAACTTCTTGCAATAAAGTCGCTTTCGGTGTGTTTTTCGTGCTAAATTCCAAATCGCGTTGGCGAATGTAGCCTGTATTTCCAATAATGTTTCCGATGAAGTGGTTCAAATTGCCAATCAAATGCAAACACAAGTTCCCACTGCAATTGGAAATGTTTTTTTCAACTTTCCAAAGTGCCGTTTCGTCTTTGTATTGTTCAATTTCATAATGCAAACGGTCAATTTCTCTATCGAATAATTTTATGAGGGAAGCTTTCATACAAAGTCTTTTTGATGAATTAAAAGTACAATTATTGTCTGCCTTCTCCAATGAAACGTAGTGTTAAATGATTTTAAAACACCTTTTACTTAAAAATGAAAATTCCATTGTACATTTGTTATATGGTATTTTAAATAGCAAGAATGGAAGATGGCATAGAATACACGATTGAAGATGAAACCCAAGAAGATTACGATTATGCATCAATCATAAAGCTGTCTAGGCAATTTAGACTAAGAAAACTAGTAGGCTGGGCGATACGAACAGCGATAGTGATTATTTTGTGTATTTCTTTTTGGGAATATGCTTGGGTAAAATGGGCGCTCGTCTTTTATATTCCATTAAACCTATTTGGTCTATATGCTATCTTAAAAGTCACCAATACAGTCGATACTAAAATAGAGGAAGTGATGCTGAAGCTTGAAGAATTTGAAGCCTTGTTAGCAGAAGAAGAGGAAGAATAGCTTTAGATTATTTTAGAAAGAACTCACATTAAATATGTAATTTTACCATTCTTATAGATTACAACATATGAATTCCAGAAAAGCACAAGTAGCTGCCTTTGACCGTTTATTAACCATTATGGATGAATTGCGCGAGCAGTGTCCGTGGGACAAAAAACAAACCATGCAAACGCTTCGTCATTTAACGATTGAAGAAACCTACGAATTAGGCGATGCGATTCTTGAAAATGATTTAGAAGAAGTCAAAAAAGAATTGGGCGATTTACTCTTGCATATTGTGTTTTACGCAAAAATAGGAAGTGAAACCAACGATTTTGACATTGCTGACGTAGCTAATGAAATCTGTGAAAAACTCATCAGTCGTCACCCGCATATTTACAGTGATGTTGAGGTACACGATGAAGAAGATGTAAAGCGAAACTGGGAGAATTTAAAACTAAAAGAAGGCAAAAAATCAGTATTAGAAGGTGTTCCAAAAAGTTTGCCTGCGTTGGTAAAAGCGAATCGTATTCAAGATAAAGTAGCTGGCGTCGGATTCGATTGGGAAGAACCCACACAAGTTTGGGAAAAGTTGCAAGAAGAATTGTCCGAATTCCAAGAAGAAGTGGCAAAAGGCAATCAGCAAGCGATGGAAGCAGAGTTTGGCGATGTCTTATTTTCCATGATTAATTACGCACGATTTTTAAAAATTGATCCCGAAAACGCGTTGGAGCGTACCAACAAAAAATTCATCAAACGTTTTCAATACTTAGAACAAAAAGCGGCGGGACTCAATAAAAAACTAGCCGACATGACTTTGGCAGAAATGGACGTTTTTTGGGAAGAAGCGAAGAAGCTTTGATTTTTTAGGTGTTGGGTTTTGGGTGTTAGGTTTTAGTTCTGTTTCAAACAAAAAATCAAAAATCTATAACCGTACATCAAATAGATTCCTGCCTGCGCAGGAAAGACAAAATGTAATTCAAACGTCATGCTGAACTTGATTCAGCATCCCGCAACAAGCATAAAAATCGTAAATCAAAAATTTACAATCGTACATCAAATAGATTTCTGCCTGCGCAGGAAAGACAAAATGTAATTCAAACGTCATGCTGAACTTGATTCAGCATCTCGCAACAAGCATAAAAATTGTAAATCAAAAATCTACAATCGTACATCAAATAGATTTCTGCCTTACTTCAACAAACTCAGTCCAAGCGGCAGGATAGACAAAAAGAACATACATAAAAAAACCGTTTCCAAAAAGAAACGGCTTCTTGTTATATATTTTGTTTTCTGAGCATTGAGCTTGTCGAAATGCGAAATACGAATATCTCAATTCTCAATACTTAAAAAATCAAAGCTCACGCAACTGCTGCAATTTTGCTTTCCATGTCGCTAAATTTTGCTTGTGCTTTTCAATGTCTTGATGTACTTTTTTCAACATTGGGTTGTCGGCAGAAGCATCAGAGAAGAATTGCATATTATTCTCCAATTGACGAATTTCTCCTTTGATTTCATCAATCTTTCGGCGGATAAAAATACGCTCCGAATTGATTTTCGCATCGTCCAAATTCTCCAAACGATTGCTATACTTAATCAATTCAGACTCTTGTTTGTCGATGTTTAATTTTTTAAACAATCCGTCCACCACTTTGTTGAACTTATTGTCAATATTCTTTTTGTTGTACGGTACGCGTCCAATAGCTTTCCAATCGGCAATTTTTTCCTTTATCGTTTCCACATCTTCTTTTGCATTGCCTGACAGTTCAAACGCTTCTATTTCTGCTAAAAACGCTTCTTTCTTTTTCAACGCTTCTACTTCTTCCGCGTTCGCAGCATTTTTCTGCGCATGCAAACGGTCAAAATAGTGATTACAAGCATTTTTAAACTGCTTCCAAATTTTATCAGAAATCTTTTTCGGTACATGTCCAATCTTCTTCCAATCGGATTGCACTTTCTTCATTTTTGGCGTCACATTTGCCCAATCGTCACTATCTTTCAAGGATTCTGCCAATTCGATAAGCTCCATCTTTTTGGCTAAATTTTCTTGTTGTTCTTTCTTTAACGATTTGTAAAAAGCATTTTTATTTGCGTTGAATTCACGAACAACTTGCTTAAACTTTGCCCAGGTTTCTTCGTTGACTTTTAACGGAACTTTTCCAGCATTAAAGAACGCTTCACGCAGTTTTTCAACCTCTTTTATCTTGTTTTGCCACTGATTGTGAACTTTGTAATTTCCAGCAGCAATTTCTTTAATTTTCGCAATAATTTCTTTTTTTACGACTAAATTTTGCTCGTAAACCTGATCAATATTTTTAAAATATTCCTGACGTTTATCGTGAATAACCTTCGTAGCTTCGCTAAAACGATTCCAAATTTCTTCGCGTAATTCTTTCGCTACCGGTCCTACTTCTTCTTTCCAAAGTCGGTGTAAATTTTGCAATTCGCGAAACGCATGAATGACATTTTCTTCATTTGCCAATTCTTCTGCACGCGCAATGATTTTCAATTTTTCTTCGTAATTACGCTTAAAATCTAAATCGCGTAAATCTCTATTTAAGTGTAAAAAGTCGTAAAAACGCTCAATATGATGATGGTAAGTACGCCAAATATTATTGTATTGCGCTTTTGGAATAGAACCCGCATTGCGCCATTCTTCCTGAATTTGCTTAAAATGTTTGTACGTAGTGTTGATGTTTTCTTCCACATTCAACAAACCTTTCAATTCTTCAATAAGCGCTAAACGTTTTTCAAGATTCGCGTTTAAATCTTTCTCTAAATTTTTATAATAATCGTTGCGTTTGCTGCGATATTCGTTGTAAGCAACGTTAAATCGCCCTTTGATAGGCAGTGAAAAATGAAAATCGATAATGTTTCCACCTTCGTCTATAAATTCTTCTTTGCGTTGTTCTACAACTTCATTGTATTTTTGACTGAACTCCGATTTGATGCCTTCTACATGTTCCTTAATGGCTTGAACTTTTTCGTTTTTGACCAATTTTTCAAGCTCATCCACCAATTTTTCCATAGACATGGAATGATAGTCTAGCATCGGAATTTCGTGACGTACCGTAGCACTTTCGTCTTCGGCATCTTCGGCAGCATTGTCTTGCACTTCATTTACGGCATCTTTATGCTCATCCTTTGTTGGCTCACTGTCAGTTTCAGTTTCAGTCTCAGTTTCAGTCTCAGTTGCTTCGCTTTCAGTCGCAGTTTCAGAACTTTCAGTTTCGAGTTCGTTTTCAACTTCAGCTTCGCTTTCAGTCTCAGTTGCTTTGCTTTCAGTTGCAGTTTCAGAACTTTCAGTTTCGAGTTCATTTTCAACTTCAGCTTCGCTTTCAGCACTTGATTCAGCCGCTTTTTCTTCTAAATTTCCTTCTGCATTTTCGTGCAGATTCTCGTCTTTTTCTTCTAACATCATATAAAATGTTTGGGTTCTTTTTCACGCTTTTACGTACCGAAGATACTAACAACAAATAAAACCACAAAGTTTTACAGACGCGAAACTGCTATAATTGCAGTAAAAAGAATGATTTTAGTTAAGAATTCCAGATTTTCCAAGCCTTTTCTGCTTGAAATTCGAGCATTTTATAACCGTTTACAATTTGTGCGCCTTGCAAACGTCCGAGTTTTAAAAAGGTGGTTTCTGACGGATTGTAGATTAAATCGAAGAGTAAAAAGTCTTTGGAAACGTATTTGTACGGAATGTCAGGACAATCTTCAATTTTCGGGAATGTTCCCAACGGTGTACAATTCACGATAATTGGATGCGATTTCATGATTTTTTCACTCAAATCTTGATAGGAAATTGATTGTTTGTTTTTTGGCTTCCGCGAAACGTATTTGTAGTCAATGTTCAATTCTTCAAACACAAAAGCAATCGCTTTTGATGCGCCGCCTGTACCGAGAATGAGTGCTTTTTTGTGGTGACTTTTTAAGTGTGGTTTGAGCGATTTTTTAAATCCGTAGCAATCGGTGTTATAGCCTTTTAGTGAACCATCTTCCAAAACTTTAATAGTGTTGACAGCGCCAATTTTTTTAGCTTTTTTGTGTAAATGGTCTAAGTGCGGAATGACGCTTTCTTTGTACGGAATCGTCACATTCATTCCTTTAAGATTGGGGTTTTCTTGAAGAATTTTTGGAAAATCTTCAATAGTAGGCAAATCAAAATTGGTATAAAAATGATCGTTGAGTTGTAAGTTTTTGAATTTTCGCGAAAAATAACCTCTCGAAAACGAATACGAAATGTGTCTTCCCAACAATCCGAAAAGTGATTTATACCTGTTTAGTTCGTTTTCCATACCAATCCAAAGCTAATACAATAGTGATTCCAAATACAATAAAAAATACAGCAATCCACGTTTCGCTTGAAGCAAATTCAGGCATAAAACGTTGGTAATTTACAATAACTTCTCGTCCGTTTGAGTCTAGCAAAGGCACGCCCAATTCATTGGTTTTATAGACTTCTTCTTTCCAAGGCCAAACCACGCCTAACGAACCAGAGATAAACCCAATAATCACCGCCGTAGTGATGTGTTTGTAATGTTTTAAAACATAATTGAGTAAATGTGATAACGTAACGAGTCCAACTGCCGAACCTGCTGTAAAAACACCCAAAACTTTCAATTCGCGGACACGTTTTGCATTGGAAATAAAGTCAAAATTTCCTTGCGCCATTTCAGCAATGGTATCGTACAATGCATTTACCGAATCTACCAAAAGTAAGACGTAATTCCCCAGTAAAATTAAGATAAACGAACCTGAAAGTCCAGGCAAGGTCATTCCTGAAACGCTGATAATTCCACAGATAAATACAAAACCTAAATGGTCGTTTTCCATGGCAGGATTCATCAAACTAATGGCAATTCCGACAGCTGCACCAATTAACAAACTTACAATGGTGCCTTGATTCCAATGTTTAAAATCTTTCCCGATGTAGTAAATGGAGCCGAGAATCATCCCGAAAAAAGCTGCCCACACATAGAGTTTGTAATGTTGGATGAAATAATCTAGAATTTTGGAAACACTGAAATAACTAATCAACATTCCTAAAATCAGCAATCCTAAAAAACGTCCGTTAATATAGCGTCCAAAACTTTTAAAGCGTCCGTTGAATAATAATTTAAACGCTTTGCCATTTATCCGCTGTAGCGAGAAAATAAATTCTTCGTAAAAACCTGCCACAAACGCCACAACGCCGCCCGAAACTCCGGGTACTTTATTGGCTGCGCCCATTGCCAAACCTTTGACAACTAATAAGATTTTGTCTTTGAGCGTTCGTGTGTTTTCCATGAATTTATGTGTGTTTTGTGTCTTTTTTAGTCGCGAGTTTTTCCATGATGAAAATAGTTAAAAATCCGACAACCATCAACACAATAGCGAGTACAAGTTGATTGTCTTTTCCCGTCAAGGTTTCAAAAGTATTGGGTAAGATGCTTTTTTCTAAAAATGGTACTTCTTCACCTTTAGAGTTCATTCGCATAGTTATGACTTCTTTCCACGGCCAAATTTTGTTGAGCGAACCTAAAATAAAGCCTGTTAATACTGCAAACGTGATGTTTTTGAAATTATTGAACAACCATTTGAGCAATTTAGAAAACAATAACAAACCAATGACAGCACCTGCAACCACAAGCGCAATGATTTTAACATCTTTCGTATCAATGGCAGTCAATATAGGTTCATACGCGCCAAGTAGCACTAAAATAAAAGCACCTGAAATTCCAGGAAGAATCATGGCGCAAATTGCTAATGCGCCTGCGATGAACATAAACCAAGGCGAATCGACCGTGGCTTCACTTCCTGAAAGTGTGGTGATGTAGTAGGCGAGAACGGCAGCTAAGATAAAGCCTGTGATGGTTTTCCAATCCCACTTTTTGATTTCTTTTCCGATGAATAGGATGCTTGCTACCACCAATCCGAAGAAAAACGACCATAATAAAATCGGTTCGTCTTTGAGTAAAATTTTGATGAGCTTTGCTAGCGATAGAATACTAATTCCGATTCCAACAAGTAACGCCAATAGAAAGTTCCCGTTGAGTTGTTTCCACGCTGCATTCAACCCTTCTTTTCGAAGTGTTTTTAGCAATCCGAAATTGATATTGTTGATAGAGGTAATGAGTTCTTCATAAATTCCAGAAATAAAAGCGATAGTTCCTCCAGAAACGCCCGGCACTACATCTGCCGCGCCCATTGCCAAACCTTTGAGAGTGATGATGATGTAATCGAATAGATTTCTATTCATGTGTAGCTAAGTTATTCGTTTTTGCTCGATAATCGAGATTTCAATGTTCCGACGCTTGACGTCGATTTTTTAACTGTTTTATCAGCATAATTCTTCAAGATAATCCTTGAAGTAGTTGACTGATGAGCTCATTTTTTTACAAAATGAACGCTACACGCAAAAGTATGGAATTATGTGGATGGTTTTTGAAATTCTGAAATAATATTTTTTACGGACGCACGCATCATGACACTTGGAAATAACTTTTGAAACATGAAGTGTTCTTTAAAGTTGTTTCGCAGTGCATTTTTAAGGTGAAATGTTCCTTTACTTTGTTCGCCCAAAATGAAATAGATGCCTGCTAATCGGTATTCAATTTTAGCATTGTCAGGATAAAATTCCAACGCTTGCAATAGTACATGTGTACTGTTGTTGTATTCGCCCAAGAGTTTTAAAATATCTGCCCAAGCAATCCACGTTGATAGTTCGTAGTTGCCCAATTCTACCGTTTTTTGGTAGGCAATATCCGCTTCTTCATACAACTGTAACATGCGATGAATTTCGGCACTTCGCTTCCAATAGAAAACATTTTCCGTATCAATATTTATTGCTTTGTTGATGTAATAGAGTGCTTTTTGATAATTTTCTTGTCGGATGTAATAATCGGTAATTGCTGTCCAGCCTTTGTCTAATAACGGATCTTCATGCACCGTTTTGTAATAAAATTTTACGGCTAATTCGTTGTTTCCAAGTTTTTCATAACATTTTCCCATGCGCAAATACGCAAATGAAGTTGGGTCGTCCAACTGCAACGTTATTTCATAGTTATGGATGGCTTCGTTGTATTCTCCTAGCTTTTCCAGCACTTTTCCTTTTTCTAAATACGCACCAATAAAATGATCGTCGGCAATAATAGCAAAGTCGAAAGCAGCCAACGCTTCCGGATACATTTTTTTAGTGTAATATTGTTTTCCAAGCTGATGCCAAGCAACTTCCGAGTATGGGTTTTGATCAATATATTCGTTTAAATAGTTGATAGCGCCATCGATATCTTCTAAAAATTCAAAACAGTAGATGATGTTGTACAGCGAAGAATAATCGTCAATATCCAACTCCATACACTTCATAAAATAGCGTTTCGCTTCTTTAAAATCGTCAATGAATAAGTATTCCATTCCGATTAACGAGTTGACGTCCGCCAAATCATCGCTGAATTCCAACGCCATTTTTAATAATTCAATAGCTTTGTAATGTTCGTCTCTTTTGGAATAGATGTTTGCCTTTTGAATGTAAATTTCAGCATTGGAAGGCTCCAAATTGTAGAGTCCATCCAATAATTTTTCGGCTTCATCTAGTTTGTTTTCGAAGACCATCAATTCAATTTCCATCAATTTTAGATTGACAGAACTCGGATGTTGTTCCAAGCCAATTTTGATAGCTTTTTTAGCCAAAGCTACTTTTCCGGCGTCTAAATAATGGTGTGTAATTTCTTCGAATTCAGCAGAGTCAAAAAAGAAGACATTGTTTGTTTTCAACATCGATTCGAACTTCGATAGTGCAAGGTTATAATCTTCGTTAGAGCTAAACAGCATAGGCAGTTGTGCTTTAATTTTCTGTTACTTTAAATGTAGTTGATGTTCTGTTTGATTTGAGACTTCCTGTCCAATTGTTTTCAACAAAGTAATCAACAACTACGTTTTGGTACTTGTTTTTTAATGGTTTGATGGTTGATTTTTAGGGTGATTGAAAGTAAATCTATTCAATTTAAAATTTTAGTTCTTATGTTCGTTTTCTTTGTTTGCCCAAAGAAAAGAAACAAAAGAAAGGGCACTTTTAGTTCGTGAGTTTTATATTTTTGATTATTGAACTCATGAATCTACGATTTCCAGAGGTGTTTTTAGTTTTTCTTTAAGGGAAAAACTAAAACCGCATGAATTTTTCTAAATTTTTAGTTCACTATTGACTATTTTCTTTAAAGGAGTTCATGAATCTTCGATTTCCAAGGTTTCAGAAATTCTTAACGAAAAATCCCTGCTACACTTCGGAAAAGAAAAACTACTGTTCTCTTTATGTAAATTTGTTAACGTTTTCATTGGCGATTTAGTCTTCCATTTTTCGTAAAACTTTCATAATAATGTCACAACCTTTTCGAATTTCTTCTTCCGAAATCGTTAATGGAGGTGTGATGCGAACGGCTTTTGGCTCAAAAAGTAACCAAAAGAGAATCAATCCTTCTTCTTGCGATTCTAATATAATTTGATTGGCGATATCACTGTTTTTTACAATGAGCGATAGCATCAATCCTTTTCCGCGAATTTCCTCAATGTATTTGTGTTGCAACAATTCACGGAATAGTTTTTCTTTTTCCAACGTTTGTGCCATGAGATCACTTTCTGTGATTTCTTCTAAGGTTGCCAAACACGCCGCAGCAATGACTGGATGACCGCCAAACGTGGTTATATGTCCCAATTTTGGATGGTCATGCAAAGAATCCATCAATTCTGCGGAAGCGGTAAAAGCACCCACAGGCATTCCGCCGCCCATTCCTTTTCCCATCACCACAATATCAGGCACAACATTATAGTTTTGAAATCCGAAAAGTGTTCCTGTACGACCAAATCCAGGTTGAATTTCATCTAAAATCAACAATGCACCGACTTCTTCACAGCGTTTCTTGACGTTTGCTAAATAGTTATTTTTTGGTTCAATAAATCCCGCGCCACCTTGAATGGTTTCTAAAATAACGCCAGCGGTTTTAGTTGTAATTTTCTCTAAATCGGCCTCCTTGTTGAATTCGATAAAACGCACATCGGGCAATAATGGTCGGAACGCACTTTTTCGTTCTTCAAATCCCATCACGCTCATGGCGCCTTGTGTGTTTCCGTGATACGCATGTTTTGCGGCAATGAGTTCTGAGCGTCCTGTGTAGCGCTTTGCCAACTTCATCGCGCCTTCAATAGCTTCCGTTCCTGAGTTGGTTAGGTATGTTTTTTCCAACGGATTGGGCAAATGAGCGGCTAATAATTTTGTCAATTCCACCGCCGATTTTTGAATGTATTCGCCATACACCATCACATGTAAATACTGGTCTAGCTGTACTTTGATGGCATTTACCACACGCGGATGTTTGTGTCCCAAGCTACATGCCGAAACACCTGCTACAAAATCCAAATACGCTTTTTGATTCGTATCATAAATATAACTTCCGTCTGCATGTGAAATTTCCATTGCCAACGGATGCGGTGTTGTTTGTGCTTGGTATGTAAAAAAATCGTTCTTCATTAACTGAATCTCCTTCAAAATCTAAGTTGCAAAGATACGAAGTGTCATGTTATAAATGCTTAGATTTTTGATGCGGATTTCTGTCTTTGGAAAAATGAAAGATTATTAATGTATCAATTTGATAATACACCAATGCTTTTAATTTTAGTTTTTACAATAACTAAACTCTAAACTCTGACAAAAATCATTAAGAAACTCTATAGCTTTTGGGTTGAATCCGTCAGTTCTATAGCCTCTGTAAGTTGTTGCAGGAATTTCCAAAGAAGAAGCTAAATGATTGCAAGAAATACAGATACTCACATGTGCTACTACTTTTTTATCTTTATAAAATACAATCCCTAAATGTGGTTCATAGCATGTGGCTTTAGCGTTTCCGTAGGTTTCAACACTTCCTAAAAATATTTTTAGTGTTGTGATTTGAGTTTGTGTAAGGTTTTTTTGTTTTGTTACTGTTGGATTCAATCTCCCTTTATTATCTATTATATAAGGCATTTCAGTATCCATATGCGTCTCATAATCGTACGCGATAACTTCGTCTATATCAAGTTCGAGAAAAGGATTATATACTTTGGCATTTTTTAAAGAATGCGTATCTTTTTCCTTCAAGACTTCTTTAATTTTTTGAATTTGATCTAAAGAATCATGCCTTTTTTGAATAGAAACTTCATCGATTTTATTAGATTGTTTTGTGGGGCTTTGTTCTTTTTTTGTTTCGCAAGAACTAAAAGACACGAATAAAATTATTATTAAAATGTAGGTTTCCTTTTTCATCTAAAAATGGTTGTTATTTTTAATATTTAATGTTTTGAATGTGTAGTAAACATTTAAGAAAAAAGTAGCAGTTGCGATAGTTTGTAATATAAGAATTGTTTTATAATCAAACGGTTGTAGGTTTCCGTAAAAGAAAAGAGTACTTGTGCTTAAAAGATGCATTATTGAATATGTAATACTAGTCCTAATTTTACGCAGCATAAAATATAAATACGTAAGTGCGCTTATATAATAGATAATCATGAATATATCTGAAACGAGATTCATGTTTGCATCTGGAAAAATGAAATAATAATGGATATCAAAAACATCGCTAATTATTCTTCCTATAAATCCAGATATTGCCGCAGAAATAACAAAAAATAAACAAAAGTAATTCTGTAGACGCAGATTAAGTTTTTTCATAGTTTTATCAAATAATATTTTTGATTTGACAAGCGGAAAACGTTTTTGTTACAGCAATATTATCAAAGGTTTTTAGAATTAAGAATTTAAATAGTTAATCTTATAAACCTATAAAATTGAAAGTACTTCTCGATACAAATTTGTTTCACAAATCGAAATCGAAGTGACGTGTGATGTTGTAAGTTTGAGTTCAAATTCAAGTTCCCAATCGTCACTTCGAGTGAAATTTCACAGAAATTTTGTATCGAGAAGTATTTTGAAATTTTAAATATTGAATACTTAGTTTTGAATTACTTTTATTATGTGAATCTAACTGACGGTTTTGAATGTTTTGGTAGTAAGTAAGCTATTAGGAATGAGATTTCTTGTGTTGAATTTCAAGAAATTAATCCTGTTTTTTCAAAACCTTCTTTTTTTTAGAATCGGGTTGTGCTACAATTTTTTCTTCTGCTCAAGCAACTTTTTCTTTTCTTCCTTGTCAGGCGGAAGTGCTTTGAGTGTTTCTTTGGAAGCTTTGTCTTGCGGGTTTCGTTCTTCTTCCAATAAAGGATCCATCGGATTGTTCACACCACGAATGACAGGAAGAATTAAATTATTATCGTCTTCGTCAAAAATATCATCTTTGGAATACATCCGTTCGTCGCCGCGCCAAATAAATCCGCGAAGTTTTCGAGCGTTTTTAGGTAAGTCTTTATCTGGATAAATCACGCCATCAGGACGTGTAAAAAAGGTAATGTCTTCTATTTGATTTTCGTTGAGCGTCAAATTGATAGCACTGCAAATGGTTTTGTCAATTCCAATAAATTCGTTGTTGTCGTTATACATATAATACACGACTTCCGTGTTTTTGATGACATCAACTTCGTACAATTTGTTATCGCGGAATTTTCCATACAAATTTTGACCTTTCACCTGATTGTAGCCTTCGCCAAGCGTATCTTTCTGCACAATAAAAGAATTGTTGATGACTTTTAACGAATCGAGTTTTTCAGTTTTTACATTCGAAATCAGGAAAATAGTATCGCCTGTCATTTGACTATCACCATTCCACATGATTGGACGACGTATAAGTTTGGTAATTCCTGAATTGTTATCCGCAAACAGCGAATCGCACTTTCCGCTCATGTCCGTCTTAAAAAACTTTACATTGTTGTACGCGCGAATTACACGATTGGTTTCGGGACCTGTAACGACCAAACGATCTCCATGAATGTACATAGAATCAGTTTCGACCAAACTTATCGCAACTGCACGTTTGGTAATAAATGCCGAATCTTTTGCTTTAAAAACTTCTCCATAATGACCTTTTAAAACCATTTTATTAATAGTGTCGGTAATTTTTATATTGTTCGTCGCGGAAGCGAAATTGGTGCTTTTTTCAAAATACAAACTATCGCCATTAATGATTCGGTTGTCGTAATCGATGCGAGAATCTTTGACGAAATAGCCTTTTTCCGTCACCGTATTGTAAAATCCACGCTTGCAAAATATAGTGTATTCTTTCCCTTTGATGGTGGACGGACCGTACATATACGCGTGTTTGGAATCGGTATAATAATCAAGCTGTGCAGAATTTACCGTGTATTCAGGATTGTCAATTTGCACATCTTTTTGGAACTGATATTTGTTTTTGCTCATAAAATATCGCCCTTCAATGCTCGTTAGGGTAGAAGCACTGTCTTTTACGATGCCTTTGGTATTGAAATAAGCTTCTTGCACGTTTCTATCAAAATACAAAGTGTCAGTCGTCAACGTCATATCAGGATTCTGCAAACGTACTTTTCGTTTGGAAACCGCCAATTTGGTATCGCCGTCGTATTCAATGTATTCGCTCGACATTTCTAAAGAATCGCCTTGTTGGATGAAGACATTTCCGTAGGCTTTTACCCAATTTCGTTCTTGAAACAACACTGCTCTGTCGCACCATAAATCCATGCCTTCATGCTCAAAGCGAACTTGTCCTTTGTCGGTTTTTGAAAATATTTTAGCGCCTGGGAATTTTTCTTCGTTTACGGTCAAATTTCCACCATATACAATCTTAATGATGGTTTTTTCTGCCGAATTTGGCTGATTTTGAGAAAACGCGATTTGTGCTAAAAAAAGTAAAACGAATAATTTCTTCATAAAAGCAATCCAAAATTACACCTAAAATAATGTATTTGTATAAATGGTGTAACTGTTAAAAATTCGCTCAAAAATAATCTTTTTTATCAGCAAACATCAAAAATTGTGAATTTTTAACTTCCAACATATTCAAATTAAAAACAATAGGATTTTGTTATAAAAACTAGGTAAAACCTCACAAACTAATGTTAAAATTATACAAGTGCTATGGGAAGCGTTGCTAATATCTTATATATTTAACCTTAATAAATAATCAAGACCGTAATCATGAAAAAATATCTTTACTTGTTGGGAAGCATTCTTTTTTTGAGTGTTTTTGGCTTAGAAAATGTCGCCGCACAATCGAAACAAAGTACTTCCAATACTATTCCAACGGACCCGAATGTGAAAATAGGAACCTTATCCAACGGATTGACCTATTACATACAAAACAATGGAAAACCTGAAAATAAAGTTGAACTGCGTTTGGTACTCAATGCAGGTTCTATTTTGGAAGATGAAGATCAACTTGGACTCGCACATTTCATGGAACACATGAATTTTAATGGTACTAAAAACTTTAAAAAGAACGAACTTGTAGATTATTTACAAAGTATCGGCGTCAAATTTGGCGCACATTTAAACGCGTACACAAGTTTTGATGAAACAGTCTATATTTTACCAATTCCGAGTGATGATCCTGAAAAATTAGAAAAAGGATTTCAAATCATAGAAGATTGGGCGCACAATGCCTTGCTGACGGATGAAGAAATTGACAACGAACGCGGTGTGGTTTTAGAAGAATACCGTTTAGGTAAAGGAGCCGATGAGCGTATGCTGCAAAAATACTTGCCTAAAATTTTATACGGTTCAAAATACGCAAATCGCTTGCCAATAGGAACCAAAGAAAACTTGGAAACCTTTAAATACGAAAGCTTACGCCGATTTTACAAAGATTGGTATCGACCAGATTTGATGGCAGTTGTTGCGGTGGGCGATGTAGATGTTGCGGTGTTGGAAGAAAAAATAAAATCACATTTTGGAAAAATTCCTGCAGCAGTAAATCCGAAACCAAGAGTAACGCACAATGTAAAAAATCATGAAGAAACCTTGATTGCGATTGAAACCGACAAGGAAGCATCGTTTGCGCGTGTGCAAGTATTGTTTAAAGATTGGGGCGTTCCTAAAAAAATCAAAACGACAGATGCCTATAAAAAACAACTAATTCAAAATCTATTTACGCAAATGATTAACAATCGCTTGAGTGAATTGACAGAATCTGAAAATCCGCCATTTATATTCGGTTCAAGTTATCACGGTGGCACTTGGGCACGTACCAAAGAAGCCTATCAATCTACGGCAATGACAGCTGCTGACGGACAATTGAAAGCTCTGGAAGCCTTATTAGAAGAAAATGAACGTGCTCGAAAATACGGTTTTGGTCAAGGAGAATTTGAAAGAGCTAAGAAAAATGTGATTGCGGGACTTGAAAAAGCCTATAAAGACCGAAACAAAATGGAATCTTCACGAATTGCAAGCAGATACGTAAATAGCTTTTTACAAGAATCGCCAATTCCAGGAATGGAGTGGACATACGCGTTCTTTACAGAGCAATTACCAACCATTACGTTGGAAGAAGTCAACAGTGTAATTAATGAGTATTTACGCGACACCAACACCGTAATTGTGTTGACGGGACCAGAAAAAGACGATGTACCAAAAATTACGGAAGCGCAAGTGATGGAAGTGTTGAAAAAGGTAAAAACAAAAGCTATCAAACCTTATGAAGATAAAGCCGTTGGAAATAGCTTAATTTCCAATTTGCCTGATGCTGGAAAAGTTATTAATAAAAGTACAAATCCGTCTATTGGCGTAACTACGATGACATTGAGTAACGGCGCTAAAGTCGTATATAAAAAGACCGATTTTAAAAATGATGAAATTCTATTTTCAGCCTACAGTTTGGGTGGAAGTTCTTTATACACGGATGAAGAATACAAAAAAATTGGTTTTGCAAACGGTGGACTAGGTGAAGCTGGTGTCAATGGTTTCTCTAAAATAGATTTGCGAAAAATGATGTCGGGTAAAATAGCGAATGTCTCTCCGTATATTGGTTCGTACAGAGAAGGTTTTAACGGAAGTACTACGCCTAAAGATTTGGAAACCTTGTTTCAAATGACACATTTGTACTTTACAAAACTCAATAAAGACGAAAAAGCATACAACACGTACATCACAAAGCAAAAAGGGTTTTTAACAAACATTATGAAAAGTCCGCAGTTTTACTTTCAATTTGAAATGGGGAAATTCATGAATGAAAAAAATCCGCGATACCAAGGATTTCCAACACCTGAAATGATGGACGCAAGCGATTATGATTTAGCATACGAAAAATACCAAGAGCGTTTTGCCGATGCAGGCGATTTCACTTTCTATTTTGTTGGAAATATTGATGAGAAAAAGCTGCAAGACTATGCTGAAAAATATTTGGCAAGTTTACCTGGGAAAAATTCTAATGAGGAGCCAAACTATTCGTCGTTTAGACCGTTGACGGGAAAACACACAAAAATCATCGAAAAAGGAACGGATCCAAAAAGTTCTGTGCAAATCATTTTTCAAGGAGAAGCGGAATACACTGCTAAAGATGCAAGAGCAATGCAGTTTTTGGGAGACATATTAAGCATTAAGCTTATTGAGAAATTGCGTGAAGAAGAAGGTGGCGTGTATGGCGCAAGTGCTTCGGGAAGTGTACGTTCTCATCCGTATGGTTGGTATAATTTGCGAATTTCATTTCCGTGCGGACCTGAAAATGTAGACAAGCTAAAAGACGCTGCGTTGGCAGAATTACAAGCAATTGTAGAAAACGGTCCAACAGAAAAAGATGTAAACAAAGTAAAAGAAGCAGCACTGCTTGAAAACAAAGAACAAATAAAGAAAAATAGATTTTGGTTGCGTTACTTAGATGCTACAGATTATACCAAGCGAAATCCAAACAGAATTTTAAAATACGAAGCATCCGTCAATGAAATAACGGCAGAAGATATACAAAATGTTGCCAAAAAATACGCAACGGGCGGTTATATTTTAGGAATTCACAATCCTGAAAAATAATATCATAAGACAAGAAAAACTGTTTGAGAAGTTGACATACGTCAAACCAAACTTGATTTGGTTTCCCATAACAGTGAGAGATTACGAATCTAAGATTCTGAATCAAGTTCAGAATGACGTTTTAAAGTTTCTCAAACAGTTTTTTAAATCCAAAAACTTCTACCAACCTCACGTTTTTATCGCTTTTAAAATCTACGGACTCACACTTCTTACGCTTTTAATCAGTCTTTAACGAAACATTATCATCTTTGTTAATAATTTTCGTTTCATTAACTCAATAATAATTGTATTTTTATCGCTCAAAATCCTCAAACTAAACATGGGCAAAATAATTGCTATCGCAAACCAAAAAGGAGGCGTTGGAAAAACGACGACTTCCGTAAATTTAGCAGCGTCACTCGGAGTACTTGAAAAGAAAGTGTTATTAATTGATGCCGATCCGCAAGCAAACGCAACTTCCGGATTGGGTATTGATGTGGAAAGCATTGAAACAGGAACGTACCAACTGCTTGAGCATACCGTACAAGCAAAAGACGTAGTGATGGAAACAAGTTCACCAAACTTAGACATCATTCCAGCACATATTGATTTGGTAGCAATTGAAATTGAATTGGTTGACAAAGACCAACGCGAATACATGTTGCGCAAAGCTATTGCTGAGATTAAAGATGAATACGATTATATTCTAATTGATTGCGCACCGTCGCTCGGATTGTTAACGCTAAATGCATTAACAGCCGCAGACGCAGTCATGATTCCAATTCAATGTGAATACTTTGCGTTGGAAGGTTTAGGAAAACTATTAAACACGATAAAAAGTGTACAAAAAATACACAATCCAGCGTTAGATATTGAAGGATTGTTGCTCACGATGTATGATTCTCGCTTGCGATTGTCGAATCAAGTTGTAGAAGAAGTGCAAAAACATTTTAATGATATGGTATTTTCAACCATCATTCAACGAAATGTACGTTTGAGCGAAGCACCAAGTTACGGCGAAAGTATCATCAATTACGATGCAAGCAGTAAAGGTGCCACAAACTATTTAAGCTTAGCACACGAAGTGATTAAGAAAAACAGTGGTAAATAAGATTTATGGCGAAGGCAACAAAAAAACAAGCATTAGGAAGAGGATTATCTGCATTATTGAAAGACCCTGAAAATGATATTTCGTCGGTTTCTGATAAAAATGCAGATCAAGTCGTTGGTAATATTGTCGAATTGTCTATTGAAACAATTGAAGTCAATCCGTTTCAGCCACGAACCAATTTCAACGAAGAATCACTGCGCGAATTGGCTTCTTCCATCAAAGAATTAGGTGTTATTCAGCCTATTACAGTTCGTAAACTCGGATTTGAAAAATACCAATTGGTTTCGGGAGAACGTCGTTACAGAGCGTCAAAACTCATCGGACTCGAAACGATTCCTGCCTATGTGCGTATTGCTAACGATCAAGAATCGTTGGAAATGGCATTGGTGGAAAACATTCAACGTGCCGATTTAGACCCGATAGAAATTGCACTTTCGTATCAACGTTTAATTGACGAAATCAGTCTTACACAAGAGCAAATGAGTCAGCGCGTAGGGAAAAAACGTTCTACCATAGCCAACTACTTACGTCTGTTAAAACTTGATCCAATCATTCAAACAGGCATGCGCGACGGATTCCTAAGTATGGGACACGGACGTGCGTTGGTGAACATTGAAAAAACCAAAGACCAATTAGACATTTACAAAACCATTGTTTCTAAATCGCTATCGGTGCGTGATACGGAAGCATTGGTGAAAAAATATAAAGAAGGTACATCTACAGACGTTTCTACAGAAGAAACTGACGAAACACCTAAATTTGTTCGCAAAGGAATTCGTGATTTTTCAGAATATTTCGGACAAAACGTAGACGTAAAAGTTGGAAAAAATGGAAAAG
The DNA here is from genome assembly GCF_003054265.1 of Kordia periserrulae. Lineage (GTDB taxonomy): Bacteria > Bacteroidota > Bacteroidia > Flavobacteriales > Flavobacteriaceae > Kordia > Kordia periserrulae. Next base: position 48,452 of record NZ_QBKT01000003.1, read on the forward strand.
GAAAAATCACCATTCCGTTCAACTCTGAGGCAGATTTCACACGAATCAAAAAATTAATCAAAGGTGGGAAATAAAATCATCATCGCGTTGTGTTGTATCGTTTTTGCTTGCCAATTCTCATGGGCGCAAGAAAAAAATGAAGAAACCAAAGAAACAACGAAGGAAGAAAAAACAACAGACGAAACCAAGAAAGACGAATCTGCGTTAAAAATAAAAAGTGATCTTGTACTTGATGAAAAAAAAGACATTGATCCGCTGTCGCCTTCCAAAGCGGCTTTTTACTCGGCTATTCTGCCTGGTTTGGGACAAGCATACAACAAAAAATACTGGAAAATTCCGATTGTATATGCCGCGTTAGGAACAGGAATTTACTTTTATATAGACAACAATCGCAACTACAATCGCTATCGTCGCGCGTACAAACGTCGTTTGGCTGGGTTTACGGATGACGAATTTCAAAACATTGTCGTAGATAACAATGCACTAATTGATGCACAAGAATTCTATCAGCGAAATCGCGATTTATCACTCTTATTAACAGTGGTTGCGTATGTGTTAAATATTGTAGACGCCAATGTAGACGCGCATTTGCTGCAATTTAATGTAAGTGACGATTTATCGGTTCGCCCGCATATTGATCAAAACGATGTGGATTTTAATCGCAACTTAGGACTCACACTCAACTTTAGATTTTAACCTCGACACACCTTTCAAAACGAATTATTATGAATATTGCCTTACTAGGATATGGTCGAATGGGAAAGGAGATTGAGAAAATTGCGCTTTCGCGGGAACACACCATTGTTCATAAAATTCAGGGAAATATAACTACGTACGATTTCACTAACGTTGACGTCGCGATTGATTTCAGTATTCCAACCGCCGCTTTTGAAAACATTACACATTGCATTCAACAACAAATTCCTGTCATTTCTGGTACTACAGGTTGGCTTGAAAAATACGATGAAGTTGTGGCATTGTGTGAAGAAAAAAACGGTACGTTCATTTACGCATCAAACTTTAGCTTGGGTGTCAATATTTTCTTTGAAATGAATTCGTATTTAGCGAAAATGATGTCGCAATTGGAAGATTACAACGTGACTATTGAAGAAATTCATCACACCAAAAAACTAGATGCACCAAGTGGTACGGCAATTACGTTGGCAGAAGGTATTATGCAACATAGCAACTACAACCATTGGAAATTAGACAAAGCCGAAAATGACGATGAAATTCCCATCACGGCAAAGCGTATTCCAGAAGTGCCAGGAACACACGAAATTACATACACTTCTGCTATAGATTCCATTTCTATAAAACACGAAGCGCACAACCGTCAAGGATTTGCGCTCGGTGCAGTCGTGGCTGCCGAATGGATTCAAGGAAAAACAGGTGTTTTTAGCATGAAAGACGTGTTAAACATATAATAAAAATCAATCATATATATTTGAGGAATATATATTTGTAACAAAACCAACAAAATTTGCTGCGTTGCAGCATTCAAAAACATACAACAAATGACGTTTACGCAAGCATTTTTACTATTTTTCTTAGTCGTTCAACTCATTCACTTTTTAGGAACTTGGAAGCTGTACATCAAAGCGGACAGAAAAGCTTGGGAAGCTGCCGTGCCAATTTACAATGCGTTTATTTTAATGCGCATCATCAACCGACCAAAAGAATGGTATTGGGTGATTTTATTGTTTATTCCGATTGTGAATTTGATTGTATTTCCAGTACTTTGGGTAGAAACCATTCGTAGTTTTGGACGAACAGACCGTGCAGAAACTATCTTAGTGGTGCTTACACTAGGTTTGTATATTTTCTACGTGAATTATGCATTAGATGTACAATATGTACATGAAAGAAGCTTAAAACCACGTTCTACAGCAGGCGAGTGGGTTGCGTCTATATTGTTCGCAGTCGTAGCAGCAACGCTCGTACATACGTATGTAATGCAACCATTTGTGATTCCGACATCATCGTTGGAAAAAACCTTATTAGTGGGCGATTTCTTATTTGTAAGCAAAGTACATTACGGCGCCAGAACACCCATGACGCCAATTGCACTGCCAATGGTACACGATGAAATTCCATTAACAGGAATCAAATCTTACGTGAAAGAGCCGCAATTGCCATATTGGAGATTTCCAGGTTTTGAAAGTATAGAACGCAATGACATTGTAGTTTTCAATTGGCCAGCAGATGAATTTGAAGACATAAATGCTATGACAGGATATGTAGAAAAGCCTGTAGATAAACGTTCAAACTATGTAAAACGTTGTGTTGGATTGCCAGGTGATCAATTGGAAGTACGTAATGGCTACGTATACATTGATGGAAAGAAAAACGAATTGCCAGACAGAGCAAAGTTGCAGTTTAGTTATTATGTAAAGACTAAAGGACGAGGTTTTAATAAGCAATATTTACATGATAGATATGATATTACAGATGCTTTTGGTGCCACGGGAAGACCTAACGAAGTTTACTTTTCTGCAATTACAGAACAATCTGCGCAAGCTTTTAAAAATCACCCTAACGTATCAAGTATAGAAAAGGCAATTACTCCGAAAGGACAACGAGAACCAAATATTTTTCCAAAATCAGAAAAGTACAATTGGAATAACTATCACTATGGTCCAATCGAAATTCCGTATGCTGGACAAAAAGTTGAGTTAACGATGGACAACCTTCCATTGTACAAAAGAGCCATTTCAGAATACGAAGGAAACAATTTGACCGTTAAAGACAATCAAATTCTCATCGATGGTGAAGTGGTTACATCGTACACGTTCAAGCAAGATTATTACTGGATGATGGGAGACAATAGAGGAAATTCGCAAGATTCTAGAAGTTGGGGATTTGTGCCGTTTGATCACGTCTTAGGAAAGCCAACGTTTATTTGGATGAGTTGGGATACCAATGCTAGTGGCTTCAACAAAATTCGTTGGAATCGATTATTTACCACCGTAAGCGGTGAAGGCGAACCTATTTCCTATTTTCCATATTTCTTAATCGTTTTAGCAGGTTGGTTTGGGTTTAGTTATTATCGTAAGCGTAAACGAGAAGGATCAAAATAATGTAGCAATGTAACAATGAAAAAATGTATCAATTTGAAAATTTGAAAATGCTTTCTCTGAAAACTTTTAAACATTTAAACCGATAAACCTTCAAAGTATTGAGTTTCATAGTCCATCCAACATACTTCCCAAGCATTGCACATTACGTATTATTCGCAAAGGCGGACGATTTGGTGTATGAAATGGAAGATAATTTCCAGAAGCAAACCTATCGAAATCGAACCTATATTTATGGCGCGAACGGAAAATTGATGTTGAATGTTCCTGTAAAGCATTCCAAAAAAAATCAACATCAAAAGTATCGCGATATTGAAATTGCCAACGAAACAGCTTGGCAACGCTTGCATTGGAAATCACTCGAAAGTGCGTATCGAACATCGCCGTTTTTTGAATATTACGAAGACGAATTGCAACCATTATTCGAAAAGAAATATACACGTTTGATGGACTTGAATTTGGACACCATAAACGCTATCAATGAGTGTTTGCAATTAGAAGTTTCGCCATCGCACACAACGGAATACCAATCTGTAGTAACAGACATAAAAGACTTTCGAAAATTGGTAGATGTCAAAAAAGAACCCAATCACGGATTTGAAGCCTATACACAAGTTTTTGATACCAAATATGGTTTTATCCCCAATCTGAGCATTTTGGATTTACTTTTCAATGAAGGCACCAATGCGCTCAGTTATTTGGAACAACAAACCGTTTTGTAATGTTGCGATTTTGTGTTCATTACGGATTGCATTTTATCTTTCCACTATTTATAGCGCTGTATTTTTATCGCACAAAGTGGAAAACAGTCTACGGTATCTTTCTACTAGCAATGTTAATCGACTTAGATCACTTACTAGCAACACCAATTTTTGATCCGAATCGTTGCAGTATCAACTTTCATCCGTTGCACAGTTACTATGCAATTGGCACTTATGTAGTCATGCTTTTCTTTACAAAAACACGTGTTTTCGGAATCGCGTTGCTGTTACATATCTTGGCAGATTCAGCAGACTGTTTTCTAATGTCTTTGGAAGGTTAGCAGTTTTCATTAGTCAATTGCACAATATCCAGGTTCGGTATGGCAATTTGCGACAGTAAGGGGACAAAAATACACTTCCGTTTCGCAGCGTGTCGTTTTACAAATACTCTCATACGTATAGGTAACACAAGTAGTTGTTTTAACGCCTCCAGTAATTTGTGCGTTTGCAAGCGTTGAAATTCGTTCTTTTTTAAGCTGTAGTAATTTTGCATTTCTTTTTTTCATCTGAATAACTTTTTTATTGAATTACTATGTGATAATTTTTATCGAATAACTTTTGCGTAAAGCATAATTATCCTTCTTGCCCAAACAATCCACAAAATCTAGGTTCGGTAACACACGCCAAATAAGTCACCGTGCAATCCACAAATGGATCGGAATGACCATTTAGCGTTTTACACTCAGTTTTGTGCGAATAGACACATTTTTTACTATCCAGTCCGCCTTTAATTTTTGAGCTTGTCAAAGTGGAAATTCTTTCCTTTTTAAATGGTAACGAATTGAAATTTCTTTTCTTCATAAGAATCATTTTTAAAATTAATATGAATCGAAAGTAGAATAGCCATTAACTAGAAGCAAGAAGCGTAACCTTTGGTTTATAAAATAGCGGTTGGTAGCACCTACGTTTTATAAACTAGCGGTAAACGGACGGTAAAATTGGAAGATTTTTCACGAAAAATTGAGAAAAGCGAACGTAAAATCACACCAGACAATCAATCTAATGAAATAATACTTTTAATAGCGAAATGATCGGAATAATGTTGCGAAAATGTCTTAAACGAATTCACGCTAAAAGAAGCATCTGTCAAAATAAAATCGATGCGCATCGGGAAATACGGAAAATCGAGCGTTGAACCAAACCCTTTTCCAGCTTCCACAAAAGCATCTTTCATGTTGCCTTTAATGGTTTTATACACGTTTGAAAATTGGGTATTGTTGAAATCGCCCAAAATAATCTTCTTGTGTGGACAGTTTTTACGATTCATTTCGAACAGTTCTGCTTGTGTCTGCTGCATTTTAAACGCCGTTGCCATACGTTTCAACAAACGCTCCGAATTTTTCTGTGAAAATTCTTCTTTTTTGGGATTGATGTGCAACGATTGTAAATGCAAATTGTACACGCGAATCGTATCAGTATGGCGAACAATATCAATGTAAATTGCGTTGTTGGATGTGTTTGGAAATTCAATAGAACCTTTGTGTAGTATCGGAAACTTTGAGAAAATGGCTTGTCCTGCTTTTTTCTTTTTTCCACGCAATACAACATGTTGATATGGATAAAAATCAAAAGCTTCTTGCTGATTCGGATGAAACTCTTGCAAAGCGATAATATCAGGCGAATTTTCTTTGATTAAATCCACAATCTTTTGGTCAATTTGTGCCTCTTGAATCCAATCGTAAATATTAAACAACCGCACATTATAGCTCATCAAGGATAAAGAGTTTTCTGTAGGCTCTGTTAACGTTCCAGAGAATTTATACATCGAAGTCACATGCGAGTAGCCTAAAATCAGCACGACAAACGACAACAAAAACTGCTTTCGAACATTCAAAATCCAAAACAGCATAAAAATGAAATTAATCATGATAAAAACAGGCACCAACAAACTCAAAACGGAAAGGATAGGAAAGCTTTTGGGTACGGCATACGGCAATACATACGAAAGTAATAGCAATGCCGCAAACACGCTATTAATGAAGAAGATGACTCTACTTACAAGACGCAATCTTTTCTTCTTCTGCTCGCTCATAATTTAATTGTCCTTACCCGCTTTAAATAAAAAGTCTTTTTCGGCTTTGGTCAGACTTTCGTAACCAGATTTGCTAATTTTATCTAAAATAGCATCAATTTTTCGTTGCTTCTCGGAGGTTGTTTGTGTCGTTTTCTTTGTAGTAGAACGTTTGGTTTCTTTGTTTTTGTATACGGTTTTTAGTGGCGATTTCTTTTTTGGTGTAAAAAAGGCAACCAATTTATCCCAAAAACGTTCAAATCCGATACCAATATCATTGCCTTTTTGTAGTTGTTTCACGAATAAATAGCCAATCAACGCGCCGCCGATGTGTGCAAAATGACCACCTTCGTTGCTTCCTTGTCCAATAGCTGCAATGTAAGATATCATCAGTAATATTGCCAAAATCCAGTATTTTACGGGCAACACTCCAAAAAGATTCACAATTAAATTAGGAGCATAGGTTGCGCCAGCTGCCATAATTGCCAATACTGCTGCAGAAGCGCCCATCAATACAGCACGCTGTTCTGCAAAAGCAGGCAATACATTGTAAGCAATCAAAAATAAAACTGCTCCTGCGAAAATTCCGTATGCATATACGGTGATGAATTGTTTTTCAGTAAAGAAATTATAAAAGATTTTCCCCGTAAAATACAAACCGATACAGTTAAAAATCACATGAAAAAAGTCAGCGTGAATAAACGCATACGTAACAATTGTCCATGGCTTTACAAGCAACTCTCCTAAATCTTTTGGAATGGCAAAATACTCATAAAAGAAAGTTGGTGGAGTACCGTAAATAGAACGAAAAAAAGCATTAAATATCACCATAATCGTAAAAATGGTAATATTAAGCGCAATCAGCTTTTCAGAGGCATTAAAACCGCGATACATCATTAATAAACGTGTCTTCGTGTCCATTAGTCCCAACGATTTTTATTAAACTGTGTTTTCTTAAAATACAACATCAATAAGAAGCCAAACAAGGCGCCGCCTAAATGCGCAAAATGGGCAATATTTCCAGCGCCAAACAAGCTCATTCCACCTGTAATTCCTCCAATAAAATCTAGTAATAATAATCCTGGAATAAAATACTTCGCTTTGATTGGAATTGGCAAAAAGAGTAACATTAATTCTACATTTGGATATAACATGCCAAAAGCTACTAAAATACCATACAAAGCTCCTGAAGCTCCAACAGCATTACTATAAAAGGAATTTCCGTAATCATAAACAGCTTGTGCCTCACTGAGTACACCAGCATTTGCATAGCTATTAAGTTTTGCCAAGAAACCTTCATAAGAGGATTGAAATAACTCGTTAATTTGCGTTACAGAAAATCCACTATCGAGTAATATATTGTGTGCTGTATGTACATCGTAGTAATTTACAAGCGTGTATACCAATCCAGCACCAACACCTGTAATCATATAGAAACTGAGAAATTTTATTTTTCCCCAGCGTGCTTCCAATGCCGAACCGAACATCCACAATCCAAGCATGTTGAATAAAAGGTGTGTTGGACTCGCCATGGAATGCATAAACATACTTGTAATTGGTTGCCAAATTCCAAAATTTGGATTTTCTGGAAAATGCAATGCAGTGACAGTATAGATGTCAATACCGCGTTGCCCTAACACATAGGTAGCAAACCACAATATGACATTGATAATGATTAAATGTTTTACAGTATCTGTAATCCGCATCATAGCTTATATAAATTTTTTATCTAAATCATCAACGCTTAAGGTGATGAAAATGGTTTTTTGAAACGGCGAAACGCTTGGTTCTTTACAGGCAAATAAATTGTTGACCAATGCTTCTTGTTCTTCGATTTCTAGTTTTTTTCCGGTACGAATTGCCATGCTTTTCGCTAGTGATTTTACCAAAACATCGGTTTGACTGAATCCTGTATCGGGAATTTCTCCTTGAAAATCGTTCAGCATTTGCTCAATGATAATCTGTAATTCGCTTTCAGAAATATTGGACGGAATTCCCGAAAGTTCAATCGTATCTTCTGTAATATCGCTAAACATAAAGCCGATGTTTTCTAAACTTTCTTTGACTTCTTTTAGCAACGTAATTTCACTTGTCGAAAATGTAAACGTTACAGGAAACAGCAATTGCTGACTTACAGCTTCGCTCACGGTGATATTTCGCAACAATTGTTCGTACAACACACGTTGATGCGCGCGATGTTGGTCAATAATCACGATGCCTGATTTTATAGAACTTACAATATATTTTCGGTGCAATTGATAGGTCAAGGTTTCACGAGGTTCTTCATTTGTAAACAAAGAACTTGTTACTGCTTCTGACTCAAATTCGATATTTTCTGTGGGAAATTGATTGGTATTCGACTTCGATTCCAAACCCACATACAAACTTTCCCAACCTTCGGTAGATTCCTTCTTGTAGTTTTGATAACGCGGAGCAGTATTAGAACTTTTCTGCGTTTTTACATCATTGGCAAACGGATTGAAACTTCTATCAACTTGAATATTGGGTACAGCTACTTGCTTGTTTTTATAATCGTACGGCGTGTCTAAATTGGCGTCGCGGTCAAAATCGAGTACAGGCGCAATGTTGAATTGTCCCAAACTATGTTTTACGGTAGCACGCAACATCGCGTAGAGCGAATGTTCATCGTCAAATTTTATTTCTGTTTTTGTGGGATGAATGTTAATATCAATCGTTTCCGGATTGACGTCCAAGTAAATAAAATAACTCGGTTGCATCTTGTCTTTCAGCAAACCTTCAAATGCTGCTGTAATCGCGTGATGCAAATACGGACTTTTGATAAAGCGGTTGTTGACAAAGAAAAATTGCTCGTTTCTACTTTTCTTGGCGAATTCGGGTTTTCCGACAAATCCGCTAATTTTTACAATATCTGTATCTTCCTCAATCGGAACGAGTTTTTCATTGGTTTTTCCACCCAAAATATTCACAATCCGCTGACGATACTTACTTTTAGGAAGATTAAACAATTCATTTCCATTATGATACAACACAAATTTTATGTCAGAATGCGCTAATGCCACACGTTGAAACTCGTCAATAATATGGCGCAATTCTACCGTATCAGACTTTAAAAAATTGCGTCGCGCCGGAATATTATAAAACAGATTTTTAACCGCAATTGAAGTTCCTGTTGGTGTTGTAACTACTTCTTGTGAAATGATTTTACTGCCTTCAATTTTAATACGCGTTCCTAATTCAGCATCCGTTGTTTTCGTTTGCAATTCCACATGCGCAATTGCAGCAATGGAAGCTAACGCTTCGCCACGAAACCCTTTGGTATGTAAATTGAATAAATCTTCTGCCGCTTGAATTTTGGACGTTGCATGTCGCTCAAAGGAAAGTCGCGCATCGGTTTCGCTCATTCCAAAACCGTTATCAATAACGTGAATCAGCGTTTTCCCAGCTTCTTTAACAATGAGTTTTATTTCGGTTGCGTTTGCATCAATTGCATTTTCAAGTAGTTCTTTTACTACCGATGCTGGTCGCTGAACGACTTCTCCTGCTGCAATTTGATTTGCCACATGATCGGGTAAAAGCTTTATGATATCTGCCATAAATTACTTGCTATAAAATATTGATAGGTCAAAGTCTAGAATGTACAAAGCAATAAAAACAAGTACCAAAAATATGATAATTAAGCGGACAGAAACCTCATAGTTTTTACGAGTTCTGCTTGCTTCACCTGCATCTTCCCAAGCTCTTCTGTACTTAGCGAAACTTCTATCGGGCAACGAACGATCTTCTTCAGGTTTGTAAAACTGAGGTGTGTAATTAAAAGTTCTATTTTTTCTTTTTCTGAAGAATCCGCCTAACATAAAAATCGCTTTTGTAGTTCATATTCAAAGTTACCGAAAAACTGAACAAAAACCATTCCTAAAGCTATAAAAATTGTTAAAATGGCAGTTTGGGGAAATTAAAAAAGCTTCCGAATTGGAAGCTGTCAAGATTATTTTTGAATAAGAATTTGATATTTATAGAAAATGTCAAATCGAGCGCAGTCGAGATTTTTAAGAATATGTATGTTTTTCAAATACTTCTCGACTGCGCTTGAAGTGACAAAATAGTTTTTAAATTATAATTGTTTTCATAATTACCTATGAATCGTTTGTGTTCTATCAGGTCCAACTGACACAATTTTGATTGGAATTTCGAGCTCTTTTTCCAAGAAATCTATATAATCATTGAGTTCTTTTGGAAACTGTGATGGCGTCGTCATTTTGGTTAAATCTTCTTTCCAGCCTTTGAATTCAGTGTAAATAGGTGTTACGTTTTCTTCTTCGATGTTGTACGGCAAGTGCGAAATGGTTTCGCCTTTGTATGTGTATGCAGTACATACTTTTAAGGTTTTAAATCCGGAAAGTACATCGCCTTTCATCATCATCAATTGTGTAACTCCATTGACTTGACACGCGTATTTCAACGCTACCAAATCGAGCCAACCGCAACGTCTTGGTCGTCCTGTTACGGCGCCAAATTCATGTCCGATACGTGCCATTTCTGAACCAACTTCATCAAATAATTCTGTTGGAAACGGTCCTGAACCAACGCGCGTAGTGTATGCTTTAAAAATTCCAAATACGTCTTTTACTTTGTTTGGAGCAACGCCCAATCCTGTACAAGCGCCGGCCGCTGTAGTGTTGGAAGACGTTACAAATGGATAGGTTCCAAAGTCAATATCTAATAACGAACCTTGCGCGCCTTCTGCCAAAATCGTTTTTCCGCTTTTTTGTGCTTGGTGTAAATATTCTTCGCTGTCAATAAATTGCAATGTTTTTAAAACGTCTACGGCTTCAAAAAACTCTTCTTCCAATTCTTGCAAATCGTACTGAACATCTACGTTGTAGAAGTTAATCATTGCTTCGTGCTTATTGGTCAACGTGCGATATTTTTCTTTCCAGTTGTCCAATTCCAAATCGCCCACACGAATTCCGTTTCTCCCCGTTTTGTCCATGTATGTTGGACCAATTCCTTTCAAAGTAGAACCAATTTTCGCTTTTCCTTTCGAAGCTTCCGAAGCTGCATCTAACAAGCGATGTGTTGGTAAAATAAGGTGTGCTTTTCTGGAAATGATGAGTTTTTTCTGAATGTCAATATTGAACTGCGCCAAACCGTCCAATTCTTTCTTGAAAACCACCGGATCAATTACAACGCCATTTCCGATAACGTTGGTGGCGGTTTCGTGAAAAATTCCAGAAGGAATGGTACGTAAAACATGTTTAATGCCATCAAATTCTAAGGTGTGTCCCGCATTTGGGCCACCTTGAAAACGTGCAATAATATCGTAGTTTGCGGTAAGTACGTCAACAATTTTTCCTTTGCCTTCGTCTCCCCATTGAAGTCCGAGTAGTAAATCTACTGCCATTATATTGTGTGATTAGTGTGTTGTTGTGTTTATTTTTTATCCTTCTTTGTTGCGTAGAAATAGAGTGAGTGATTGTGAATGTCGATATCAAAAATTTCTTCAATGGTTTTTTTGATAATTTGAATTCTAGGATCGCAGAACTCCATTACTTCACCAGAATCTGTCAAAATTACATGATCGTGTTGTTTGTCAAAATAGGACTTTTCGTAATGTGCCTGATTTTGTCCAAATTGATGTTTGCGCACCAAATTGCTATCCAATAAAAGTTCTATGGTGTTGTACAGTGTAGCTCTACTCACACGATAGTTTTTATTTTTCATTTTGATGTAGAGCGATTCTATATCGAAATGTTCTTCACTATCATATATTTCTTGTAGAATTGCAAAGCGTTCAGGCGTTTTTCGATGACCGTTGTCTTCTAAAAACTTCGTAAAAACGTTTTTGACAATTTCTTGATTATTTTCCTCCATGTTTTGTTGCATCTTGGCTGAAGATTAAAAGGCAAATTTACACTTATTTTTCAAATTTTAGGGCATATTCCGCTTGGTAATTTTGTTGCGCTTATGCAGCGGAATCAATTTTTGGTTTCCTTCTTTGATTTTGTTTGTTTTTTCATTCTAAAAAATGTACTTTTAGTAAGTATATTTCTGATTATCAGAAACGTGCATTCTCCTAAAACTTTATATGAAACATTTCGGCATTTGCGTTTTTTCAATGCAATGCGATGAACTTTTATTGTTTTGTATGGAATGAAAAAAAGCAGTTCACTTCTAAAAAGCTATCAGTTGTGATATTTCTTGAGAATATTGAAATTGTATCTTTTTTCGTTCGTATCATTCAACAAGCATAAGTAAAACCTTTAAAATAATTTAGATATGAAGAAAAAAGATTTCAACCAAAAGCTCCAATTACACAAAAGTGTCATTTCAAATTTAGACGCAAGCATGCTTCACGGCGGAACGGATATTACAATCATTCCTATTCAAACCATTATTGAAACGCTTCAAACTAGACATGATGCTTGTACAATCATTGCAACGTGCAAGTGTAGTATGCAATGTCCTACGACGACTAGAGTTCCAGAGGATTGCAATACTGATAAATGTTAAGATAAAAATAGTCCGTTTAGTAAGAAATAATGAATTATAAATGTCAAATCGAGCGCAGTCGAGATTTCTATGAAGTTATGTAATTAGTAAGAAACTTCTAGACTACGCTCGATTTGATACGTGGTTATTTTTTTATAAAGTAGATGCGTTAAAGAATTATCCTCGCGTCACTTTTTCAATACCGTTTATCTTTTCGAGTTTGGCAATGAGGCGTTTTAAAATGGAGTTGTTTTTAACAATCACCATAATTCTTCCCGTGAAAATTCCGTCGTTGGTTTCAAAACTGATGTTTCTAATGTTTACATGCATGTTGTTGGAAATGACCTTGGTAACTTCATTAACGAGTCCCATGTTGTCAATTCCTGTGAGTTGTAACAATACGGTAAACTCTTCTTGCGTAGAATCTATCCATTTTGCGGTCATGATTCGGTATGCGTAGTTGGCTTGTAAACTCACCGCATTTGGGCAATCTTTTTTATGTACTTTAATGCCTTCATTCACTGTAACAAATCCAAAAACAGGATCGCCAGGAATTGGGTTACAACAATTTGCCAATTTGTAATTGAGTTTTTCTTCTTCTTTCCCAAACACCAACATGTCAAACTGGTTAGACACTTCAGGCTCGTTAATTTCTTCTGGCGGAGCCGATGGTCCTCTTCGAATTTTATTTTTGAAGAATTTAAAAATACTATTGCTGCGTTGCGCTGCGAAATCTTTTAATTTTTGGTTGTCAATCGTTCCAATTCCAACACGATAAAACAAATCTAAACTTGTTTTTAGCTTAAAATGATTTACCAATTCGTTGATGGAATTCTCGTCGAGCGTAATTTTTAATTGCTTTAATTTTCGACGTAGAATTTCTTTTCCTTCTTCCGCAATTTCTTTCTTTTCTTCACGTAACGAAGATTTTATTTTAGAGCGCGCTCTGGAAGTGGTGGCATAATCAAGCCAGTTGGCATTCGGTTTTGACTTTTCGGAAGTGATAATTTCCACTTGATCACCACTTTTCAATTCGTGACTTAGCGGGACTAGTTTTCCATTCACTTTTGCGCCACGTGTATGGCAACCAACTTCGGTGTGAATGCTAAAGGCAAAATCCAATGGTGTAGCACCTTTTGGCAACGATTTTAAATCGCCCGTAGGTGTAAAAACGAAGATTTCTTTTGCATATAAATTCAACTTGAATTCTTCTACAAAATCTACCGCATTTGCCGTTTGATTTTCCAGCGCTTCTTGCAGTTTGTTCAGCCAAGGTTCGAGTCCTTGCTCTTTTTGCTCACCTTGCTTGTATTTAAAATGTGCCGCATAGCCTTTTTCCGCGATTTCGTGCATGCGCTGCGAGCGAATTTGCACTTCTACCCAGCGACCTTTCGGTCCCATAACAGTAATGTGCAAGGCTTCGTATCCTGTCGATTTTGGAGAGGAAATCCAATCACGTAAACGCACAGGATTCGGTCTAAAATGGTCTGTAACTATCGAATAAATTTTCCACGCAATGAACTTTTCATTGTTTAAATCTTCCGTTTCATAGATAATTCGGATGGCAAATTTATCGTACACTTCATCAAACGTCACACCTTGTTTGACCATTTTTCTACGAATGGAAAAAATAGATTTAAAACGACCTTTGATTTCGTATTTAAAGTCTTCTTTATCGAGCGAATTTTTTATGATAGAAGAGAAGTTGTCAATGTATTCTTGTTGTTCTTCTTTGCTTTCTTCAATTTTATTTTGAATGTCATTAAAAACATCAGGTTCCGTGTACTTTAAGCCTAAATCTTCTAGTTCCGTTTTGATATTGTAAAGACCAATACGGTGTGCCAAAGGCGCGTAAATGTACAAGGTTTCCGACGCAATTTTCACTTGCTTGTGCGAAGGCATGGAATCCATTGTCTGCATATTGTGCAAACGATCGGCAATTTTGATGATGATTACACGGACGTCATCATTAATCGTTAGCAGCATTTTACGGAAATTTTCCGCCTGCAGCGAAACGTCTTTATCTTTTTTAAGATGTGAAATTTTGGTAAGTCCGTCCACAATTCGGGCAACCGCCACACCAAATTCTTGTTCAATGTCTTCTAGCGTGTATTCGGTATCTTCTACCACGTCGTGTAGTAGGGCAGAGGCGATAGAAGTAGCGTCCATTCCAATTTCAGAAGCTACAATTTTCGCCACAGCAATTGGATGAAAAATGTAGGCTTCTCCACTTTTTCTGCGTTGATCTTTATGCGCATCTACGGCAATATCAAAAGCCTTCCGAATGATTTTCTTATCGTCATCGGTAAGTTCTTGATAACTGATGCGCAACAGTTCCTTGTACTGTTTGGCAATAGCCGCATTTTCTTTTTCAATCTCAATTTCTGTCATATAATTAAAATTACTATAAAGAAATGTAACAAACAAGTTGTTGTAAGAATTAAAAAATAAAAATTTTAAGTTACTATTTTCCTTCTATTACAAGTAGCTGGTAGTTGATATATTTGGTGTTGAAAACGAGTTTTTGAAGTTGTTTTTATGAAAAATTTCGCTGTCGCTTGGCTTCAAAAATAACGATGGCGGCAGCGACGGATACATTCATGGAATCTATTTTTCCTTGCATCGGAATGATGATGTTTTGGGTTGAGTTTTGCAACCATTCATCGCTCAAACCTGTTGCTTCTGTTCCAACGACAACTGCAGTTGCTTTTTGGAAGTTTTGAACGTGATACTCTTCCGAAGCCGTTAAAGCCGCACAATAAATAGCAATGTTTTTCTTTTGAAGAAACGAAATGATTTCGGAAGTACTTCCGGTAGCAATTTGCGTCGTAAACACACAACCCACGCTAGAACGTACAATATTCGGATTGTATAAGTCGGTTTTCGGATTGGCAATGAAAACAGCGTCAATATTTGCCGCATCCGCAGTTCTGAGCAATGCGCCGATGTTTCCAGGCTTTTCAGGCGCTTCGGCTATTAAAATCAACGGATTTTCATTGTGAAACCTTATATGTTCAAGTGTATGTGTTTTGGTATGTACAATGGTTAATATACCTTCCGTACTGGTACGATACGCGATTTTTTGATAGACTTCTTTGGAGATTTCGATACAATCGGGCGCGTTTGTTGCTTTTTTGAGTAATTTTTGTACACTTTCGTGCGTACAAATCTCAGGAAAGAAAAAAATGGTATCAATTGTATACTGTCCTTCAAGTGCGAGTGTTAATTCGCGAAAGCCTTCCAATATAAATTTCCCTTCTTTTTTACGACTTCGTGATTTTTCTTGCAGTTGCAAAATATATTTTACTGTCGAATTTTGCGTGCTCGTTATTTGTTTGTACATACTGCAAAGATAGAAAAGAGATTTGTTGTATAACAATTGAAATACTGTTGATTCGTATCTCTTTTTTGAGATTATTCCTTTTAACATTGTAATGTCGTATTTTTGTGTAAAAAGTTGAAAACGAGTATGAAAATTAGATTTTTAGTAGTGTTGCTTTCCATTGGTTTCTTTAGTTGTACTTCAGATGACGGACTGCCAGATATGCCAAGTGTTATGCCCGATGTATCAAATGAAGAGCCTGTTGAACCCACATCTTATCAAATGTTATCTTTAGGTGATAGTTATACGATAGGACAAAGTGTGTGTGAAACCTGTCGTTTTCCAGAGCAATTGAAAGAGGGACTTGCCGAAACTTTTCCGGTAGATATTTTTAGTGTTCAAGTCGTAGCGCAAACAGGTTGGACCACTACCAATCTTTTGAATGCTATTGAGAGTGAAAATTTATCCAACAACTATGATTTGGTTACGTTATTAATTGGGGTAAACAATCAGTTTCAAGGACGTCCATTTTCATTGTATGAAACTGAATTTCCAGCGTTGGTAACAAAAGCAATCACGCTTGCTAACGGAGATGCTGACAATGTTATAGTAGTTTCTATTCCCGATTATGCATATACGCCTTTCGGACAAGCGTTTGGGAATCCAGCAGTAACTTCTGCAGAAATAGATCAATACAATGCCTTTGCGAATGATTATTGCGATGCAAACGGAATTTCCTTTGTAAATATTACGGATATTACACGTCAAGGTTTGGAAAATACAGCTTTGGTAGCGGAAGATAATTTACACCTTTCTGAACTAGCGTATTCATTGTTTGTAGAACGTTTGTTGCCTGTAGCGATTGATAAATTGCAATAAGCTACAGTACTTTAGCGCTTACATTTGCGCAAACTATGTATGTATTTTGTAATGATATTGAAAACAATTCGACCTAAGAAAACATAAAACAATTCATTCATGAAAAAAATTACGTTCGTACTATTGAGTTTCATCTTGATAGTAGCTTGTAAGAATAGCGAAAAAAAGGAGAAATCTCCCGAAAAGGAAACTACACAAACAGCGACTGAAGTTGTTACAAAAAATTATCCAGAGAAATTACAAAAAGTATTTGATGCGCATGGAGGAATTGACAAATGGAACGCCGCACAAACCTTAGTGTATGAAATGGTAAAGCCAGATAATATTGAAAAACACATTACCGATTTGCATTCGCGCAAAACGCGTTTACAAGGAAAAGGTTTTACAATTGGTTTTGATGGAGAAGATGTTTGGCTGTCGCAAAAAGATTCTACCGCTTTTCGAAGCAACGCGCGTTTTTATCATAATTTGTATTTCTATTTTTATGCGATGCCTTTTGTGTTGGGCGATGACGGCATTACGTATTCAAAAACTGAAAGCTTAGCGTTTGAAAATGTGTTGTTTCCAGGTTTTAAGATTTCGTATGGTGATAATGTAGGCGATTCTCCAGAGGATAATTATTTTATTTATTACAATCCAGAAACCTATCAAATGGAATGGTTAGGATACACAGTCACGTATTTTAATGGTAAACCAAGCAATAAGATAAGCTATATTCGTTACGAAGATTGGCAAAAAGTAAATGGTTTGGTGCTTCCAAGAGTCTTGACTTGGTACAAAACCAACGAAAACGGAAAGGTTACGGATGCTAGAAATTCTGTAACATTTACCAATGTCGCAGTAATGGATAAAAAGATGGACGACCAAATGTACGAACGTCCAGAAGGTGCTGAAATCGTTCCGAAAGGATAAAGATATTTTGAAAAAGAAAAGAAAGAAGCTGTTTGTAAAAGTAAAAACTTAACAAACAGCTTCTGTTAGTATACTTCGTAACTAATGATTACTGTCCGCCTTTCCATGCGCCCATAAGGTGCAACACATTCGCGTCAAAACCATTAAACATGATGGTGTTTAGATTGTCACGCAATTGAAAACGTTTTTGTGTGATGTTTGGCAATATCGAATATTCAGTGTTCAAATTGCGAAATGTTGTTGAAATGCTATGTTCGTCCAACATGCCTCTTCGAATACTTTTTTCTACATGTTCACCAATGTTTGATAAGTTTGGCAAGCGATTGTGCACTTGCGAATATTCATTGGCAATCGTTAAGGATAATTCAGAAAACGTAGGCAATTGATAGTTTTCTATTTCACTATTCGTAGTACTGTTTTGAGAACTTTCTGTTTCTTGTGCTGAAACGTGTAAGACGCCTAAAAGGAACATTCCTACAACACATTTTTGCAATATATTCATACCATTGTATTTTTTACGTGAGTAGCATTTTGATACCTAAAGTTACTATTTTCCTTCGTATTTTTTCATATAACGCTTCCACAATTCCGTTTGATGTGTTTCCAAACTCAATTCACGTCCGTTGATGAACGCATGTGTTAAAATGTTGCCACGCATGTCTAAGGCATCGCCTTCACTGATGAAAAGTGTCGCATCTTTGCCAACTTCTAAGGTTCCTAATTGTGCATCAATCCCTAAGATTTTTGCGGTGTTGGAAGTGATTAATTGTAATGCTTTTTCTTTGTCCAATCCATGAGCTGCGGCAGTTCCTGCTAAAAAAGGCAAATTTCGTGTGTTCATGCGCTCCATTTGTCCGCTATTTTCCAATCCTACCAACACACCAGCATCTGTTAAGATTTTTGCTTTTTTATAGGATAAATCATAATCTTCATCATCCATTTCAGGAACATAATGTGTTCTGTGGAGCAGCACTGGAACGTTGTTTTGACGTAAGGTAGAAGCTACTTTATGTGCTTGATACCCACCAACAATCACAATTTTTACATTGTTCTTCTTTCCAAAATTGATAGCATCCAAAATTCCTTTTTCCGTATCTACATGTACAAACAGTTTTTGTGTTCCGTTCATAAGTCCATTCATAGCTTCGTAAGGTAAGTTTTTAGGACTTCTGGAACCGTTTAAATAACTTTTTGATTCATTAAAAACATCTTGAATTTGCTGTACTTGCTCTGGATAATTTTTATTAGGGCGCAAGCCTCTTTCTTCGCCAAGCCACCAACGACCTATTGTAAAGTTATTTGGCCAATTGATATGAATTGCGTCATCAACTTTTACAGCTGCATCTTCCCAATTCCAAGCATCTAGTTGTACGATGGAAGAAGTTCCAGAAACACGTCCACCACGAGGTGTAATTTGCGCAATTAAAATTCCGTTAGGTCTGCAACTTTCTACTACTTTTGATTCTGCATTATATGCAATTAAACTGCGAATGTGCGGATTAAATGCACCCGTTTCATCTTGGTCACGCGTAGCTCTTACCGCATCAATTTCAACCAAACCTAAGGTAGAATTTGGTGAGATAAATCCAGGATACACATGCTTTCCTTTGGCATCAATTCTTTTGCCGCTTGTACGCGTAGATGCGGCAGAGCCGATTCGAATTATCTTTCCATTTTCAAAAACAATAGTTGCATTGTCAATCACTTTACCATTTCCAATGTGTGCCGTAGCTCCGACGATGGAAATTGCTTCCGACTGCTTTGGTGCTGGTGTTTGTTGTGCATAACCGAATGTTCCGAATAACACAGTTACGCATAAAACGTATATATAGATATATTTTTTCATTTCAGTTATGGTTTTTAAAATTCAACAGTATCACAGTGGTGATGTACTTTCTCTTTTTTCTTAGGCGCTAGTGTTTTCATGCCTTTGTTTTTCTCTAACAACATCATGTTCATCAATTCAGAACGCTGATTTTGAATGTTTTTACGCAATTGCGCATCGCGTTCTAGGTCAAAATACACTGTTCCTTCAATCATGGTCGTTTGTGCTTTCGCGTAAATTGACATTGGATGATTTGTCCACAAGACTAAATCAGCCTGTTTTCCAGTCTTGATGCTTCCTACTTTATCGTCAATGTGTAATAATTTCGCAGGATTGAGCGTGACAAATTTCCAAGCTTCTTCTTCCGAAACACCACCGTATTTTACAGTTTTAGCGGCTTCTTGATTCAATCTGCGCGACATTTCACCGTCATCAGAATTGATAGCAACCACAACACCTTGCGAATGCATAATAGCGGCGTTGTAAGGAATCGCATCATTTACTTCGTATTTGTACGCCCACCAGTCAGAGAAAGTAGATCCACCAACACCGTGCTTCTCCATTTTGTCCGCTACTTTGTAACCTTCTAAGATGTGTGTAAATGTATTGATATTGAAACCGTATTTTTCAGCTACTTTCATCAACATGTTGATTTCACTTTGTACATACGAGTGACAAGAAACGAAACGCTCTTTATTGATGATTTCTAAAATGGTTTCCATTTCAATATCATAACGATAGTTTCCGCTTTTTTTCTGTGCTTCGTATTCCTTCGCACGTTGGAAATAGTCGGTAAATACTTGCTCAACTCCCATACGCGTTTGTGGGAAACGTGTCGTTTCTGTATCGCCCCAATTGCTCTGTTTTACATTTTCACCCAAAGCAAATTTGATAAATCCAGGCGCGCCTTTAAACAACATTTCATCTGCTGAGCGTCCCCAACGCAAACTTAAAATCGCAGAACGTCCACCGATTGGGTTTGCAGAACCGTGTAAGAGTTGAATCGTAGTTACACCACCAGCTAAGTTTCTGTAAATGTCTACATCTTCTGGGTTTACCACATCTGCCATATTGACTTCTGCGGTAGAGTTATGTCCCGCTTCGTTAATAGCAAATGCTGCAATATGTGAATGTTCGTCAATAATTCCAGCCGTTAAGTGTTTTCCTGTAGCATCAATCACTTTTGCGCCACGCGCATTTAGATTTTGACCAATACGTGCAATTTTTCCATCTTTTACTAAAACGTCTGTATTTTTAAGAATACCTTCTTTTTCATTCGTCCAAACGGTTGCATTTTTGAATAATACGTCTTCTTGTTGTGGTAATGAAGCCATTCCATACGCACCATTTGGATAGGAGATAGGCAGCATTTTTGGAGTTTCCTTTTCGGAATCTTTTCCAGATTTTTTACCGCCGTCAGCCTTTTTCGCTTCTTTTTGTGTTGCGTTAAATGTGGTTTCCGAACCATTTGCTAATAATGCTCTTCCTGAGAAATATGTGACATTTTGTACAGGTGCTGTTAAACGAACAAATTCAGTTTTTGTCGTATCAGGTGTCGTAAAATGTAACTGTAGCCAATCGTCTGAGAATGAAATTTTTGAACCTAACGTTGTAGAATCTTTCATTACGGTTGCTTTCAGTTTTTCAGGCGTTCCTGCAATGTCTACATCGTATTGCGTTCCTGCAACATTAAAGGTGTATTTTCCGCGTAAGTCTTTTTGCGATTTGTCTTTAAATACATGTTGGTTTCCTTGTACCCAGTTTTCGTAAATCACTGTTTTCTTATCAAAAATATCACCCGAAGTGATGATAAAGTTTGCTTGGCGACCGTTTTGAAGCGTTCCTACTTTATCTTCTTGTTGTAAGATTTTTGCAGGAACTGTGGTTAAAGCTTCCAAGGCTTTGGTTTTGTCTAAACCATAGGAAATAGCTTTTTGTATGTTGGACATAAATTCGCTTCCCGATTTGCTGTCATGCATTGTAAAACTAAACTGAATTCCTTTGTCAGCCAGCATTTTCGGATTGGATGGTGCTTGATTCCAATGCTTCATCGCTTCCAATTCTACCACACTTGCGGCATACGGATTGGAAACATCGTACGCTTTAGGAAAGTCGAGCGGAATGATAAACGACGCGTTGGTTGCTTTCATCGCGTTGATGTTTTCGTATTCTGTTCCGTCACCAACCAATACATATTGAATGCCGAATTCGTCACCAATAGCGTCTGTTTTGATGCTGTTGTGCTTGTTACCTGAATGAAATATTTGTACTAAGTTTTTGTTTTTTAATAAAGCTTCTAAAGCTAAATCTGTACGTTTTGCATTTCCTTTTGCGTACCAATCTGCATCGTGATACATTTGACGAAGCAACGCCATGCTTCCCATCAACGAAGTTGGATAGGCTTGCTTGGATGTGTTGCTTTTTTTGTATGATAAATACTGAGCAGAACGATTGTCTAAAACTCGAATACTGTTGTCTGCTTTTGTGTTGAGCGCGACTAACAGTCCGTTTCCACGAACAATTCCGTCGTGCATGTGTGTGTTTACCGTACCAAAACCAGCTTTTAGTAAATCCGTAGCTTTTTTATTGTCAAACGTAAAATCGGCTATAGGATTTACGTCTGGGCGAATATGGTCGTTCCAATAATATCCTTTGCGTTCTGCATCGTATTGAGGTGCAGATCGCCAGCTTCCAGCATTTCTTTTCGGAGCTTGAATTCCGAAATCTGAAAATGGATCAATAAAGGATGGATAGATACTTTTTCCTGCTAAATCTACAACGGTTGCACTTTTTGGAATGGAAACATTGCTTCCTGCTTGGAGTACTTTTCCATCTTGGATGAGCAGTGTTCCGTTTTCAATTACTTGCGTAGGTGTAACGTAAATTTTGGCATTGGTAAACGCTGTTATGATGTGACTTTCTGTTTTCACGCCATCGTTTTTAGGAAAATAATCCTGTGCGATGACAGAGAAACTACAGAAAAAGAGTAACAGCAGCAAATACGAATTTTTCATTGCTTTACTTTAAATTTTAGGTTAATTAGTTAAAAGTTAAAGATAAGGCTAGAATGTGCTTTTTGAATCGTATTAAGGTTTTTTTAACGTTTTACCACTTTAGTTTAACGATTTTGGGTGTTTTGGTTAGAATTTTCTTATTGCTGAACCGGAATTGTCGTTTGTTGAATCCACTTTTGGAGGAGGTTTTTATTGGTTGAAATTTCAGCGAAAACATAAATATCACTTTGAAAACACGGAGAAGTTGCCGCTTTTTCAATGACAACTTTGTCATCGCAGTAACTGGCATGTAAAAAATACAGTTCGCTATGTTTGATAAGTACATATCCAACATGATTGCTCAATCCTACGAAATAGATGCCATCTTTATAGACTTCGTTTATGTTCTTTTTGAGTTGTTCTTGTGAAATGTTTCGATAGATTTTTAAATCGTTTTTTGCTTGAAGCGTTAAAGCTTCGTTCAAACCTGCTTGTTGCGCCATTTTGTAACGATTGAGTCGGAATCCCATGTGTTTTAGCGTTGTAGAAACAAAATAGCCGCAGGCAATTTCTCCATCGTTTGGCGTGTTGGTATGTCCATTAAAATCCCAAGGAGTTCCGTACCAATGTGGCACAATTTCGTTGAGCAATTTATCATATACATACGCTGCCGCAGAATCGATGGCTTTTTGTTTGTTTTGTTGCAATTGTGTTGCAAAATAGGAACGATCTGCCGCAATGGTTTGTTTTATGCTAGTATAGCTTCCTTTTGGCGTAAAGTTGATGCCTAACTTAGTAGAATCAATCGTATTGGAAGGTGGAAGAATTTCAGTTTTTTGTTCAGAATTCCCTGTTACAGCCGTCACTTTTATAGGTTTCGGAGTCGAATCTGCGCAAGCGAAACAACTCAAAATAAGTGCAAAAAGAATCAATTTATACATATATGCACAACGCAAAAAACACATTTTTAGTACGTTACGGAACAATATGATGTTTTTTGTCGTAGTTTACCAACAACGAAACCACATAGCTATAACTCAAAATTCCTTTGGATTGATTGTTGGCTTTTAGAAATTGGTCAAACGTAAACTTGAACATCGGCTTCAGCGGATTTTTATGTGCCTCCCAAAATGCGCGGACTTCTTCGTAATTTTTATGAATTCCAGCATTTACAGTTGCTTTTAAACGTTCGTATTCGTCTTTGTCTCGGTTGAAAACTTCTTTCAAGCAATGCCACGTCATAAAATTATACGCACCGTATTTAAAATAAATATCATCGTTGTGCAATGCGGTCATGCAACCGATAAAATTCGCTTCGTTTTCCGCAGAAAAGCCTATTTGGTGTGCTTTCTCGTGACTTGCCGTTACCGGAAATTTATACACAGGAATTTTACCATTGATTTGCGCTTCGTTGGTAAATGGATTGATGTAACCGCTAAATCCCATAATTGTCAAAAACCCGCTATAAATAGAGGTTTTTAAACTTTGATGCGTGAAAGTAAACTTAGGTTGTATTGCGCTAAAATTGTCGTACCCGTTTTTCGTTTTCTCAAAAATTTCAGAAGTTGTGTATGGAACTTCCACTTTTACAGTATCGTTTTGTGTAATTTGAAACTGTATGGCATTGGCTTTTGCGATGACTCTTTCGGTGAAATTGACGAGTTCTTCTGTGCTGTATTTTCGGTCTAATTCGAGCGATTTATAGAGAGGCAAACGATAATAATTCATTCCCCATAATAGGTGAAAAGCAAAATACACAATGGTAATTGTGATGTATATATCCATCAAAATTCGTTTGTATTCTGTACGAATTTTTCGAGTATTTTTGTAAATATAGCGAATGATTAAGATAATGGCAATCGTATAAAAAATATCGCCCATTGAAAATGGAATCCAGCCAAAAATAATTCGGAAAAGTTTTGAAACATAAGGATACAATCCGTTGCTGTAATACGTTTCTACAAACTCAGGAAAGTAGCCAAGTATTTTAATTAGAACAAATTGTAAAGGAAAAGAAAGTGCAATTAAAATCTTAGTTCTCTTGGTCATAAGCAATACATTTGAACGTCATTCGGGAAAATGATTTAAAGCGAATGTAAAAAAACTAAATCATTATTGCTACGTCTTGCGTGATATTTTCGTCATAATGTCGCTAATTTTTAAAGGTATTTGGCAAATGGTTGTCATAAGTGGTCGCAAAAATTTAACTTTGTAAGCAATTATTCAATCCAAAAAAATATAGAATGAGTCAAGAAATAAGAACACTAGAGCCGAAAGCACTTTGGAATAAATTTGCCGATTTGAACGCTGTACCACGACCTTCCAAAAAGGAAGAGCGCGTTATTGCTTTTATGAAACAGTTTGGCGAAGATTTAGGTTTGGAAACGTTTGTAGATGAAGTTGGAAATGTCATTATTAAAAAACCTGCTACGGCGGGAATGGAAGACAGAAAAGCCATTGTGATGCAGTCGCATTTGGATATGGTTCATCAAAAGAATTCTGATACCGTGTTTGATTTTGATACGCAAGGTATTGAAATGGTTGTGGAAGGCGATTGGGTAAAGGCAAAAGGAACGACTTTGGGAGCCGATAACGGACTTGGCGTTGCTACGATTATGGCAGTGCTAGAAAGCAACGATATTGCGCATCCTGCGATTGAAGCGTTGTTTACGATAGATGAAGAAACTGGGATGACAGGTGCGATGGGCTTGAAAGGTGGTTTGTTGGAAGGAGAAATTTTATTAAATCTCGATACGGAAGAAGATGACGAAATCGGAATTGGTTGTGCAGGAGGAATTGATGTTACGGCAACGCGCTCGTATGTGGTAGAAGATACACCTGAAAATGTAGTCGCATATTCGATTAAAATTAGCGGATTGCAAGGCGGACATAGCGGAATGGACATTCACAAAGGTTTTGGAAATGCTAATGTATTGATGAATCGCTTATTGTTTGATGGTTTTGAAAACTTCGGATTGCGTATTGTGGAAATTGATGGTGGAAGTCTGCGAAACGCCATTCCGAGAGAAAGTGTAGCTACCGTTGTGATTGATGCTGTACACCAAGAAGCGTTTATGTTTGAAATGCAAACCCAAATTGATACGATTAAAAAAGAATTTGAAAGTATTGAAAAAGAGTTAGAAATTTCGTGTACGGCAACCGAAACACCAAATGGTGTAATGGAATTAGGTGTGCAAGAGGGTATTACACGTTCGTTGTATGCAGCGCATAACGGCGTATTTCGTATGAGTCCAGATATTGAAGATTTGGTAGAAACCTCCAACAATATTGCACGTGTCATTATAAAAGATGGAGAAATTGAAATTTTATGCTTAACACGTTCTTCTATTGAAAGTGGAAAAATGGATTTAGCTACAAAATTGCGTGCCGCTTTTGAACTTTCAGGTTGCGAAGTGGAATTTTCAGGTTCGTATCCAGGTTGGGCGCCAAATATGAATGCTTCTATTTTGCCAGTTATGGTCAATTTGTACAAAGAATTAAACAACGGTGAAGAACCACATGTAGCGGCTTGTCACGCAGGATTGGAATGTGGCATTTTAGGAACCAATTATCCAGACATGGAAATGATTAGTTTTGGTCCCAACATTCGCGGCGCACATTCGCCAGACGAGCGCGCGAGTATTTCTTCTGCACAAAAATATTGGAACTACGTATTGGAGATTTTAAAGAATATTCCGAAGAAGTAAGTCGTTTACAAAACAATAGAAACTGTCTTAGAGGAATATCTAGCGTCAAACCGAACTTGATTCGGTTTCCCATAACAGTGAGAAATCAGTTTGATGAGATTCTGAATCGAGTTCAGAATGACGAAATTTAAGATACTTCTAAGACAGTTTTTTAGCGATAAAACTTAAAGCTTATCCACAAATATCGCTACAAGGCGTACATCTTGTTTGACCAGATTGCGGTCTTGGATCTTGTGGAACTGGAGCGCAAGGATCTTGACTAATGCATCCTTTATCCATAGTCATCATAGTATGCGTTGTTGGTGCGCCACCATTTACAAATCTTGCTTCTAATGCAGAAATCGTCTGCTTTTTTAACCCTAAACTTCTTGTTTGTTTTTTCATGTGAAATATTATTTTTTGTTTCGGTGCAAATATCTTTTAAGGATAAATTTCTCAAAACAGGAAAAGCAACGAAAAGCAGACCGTGTTTTTCTTGAAAAGCAGGTGTGAAAAACACTAGGTCAACCTAAATAAAAGCAAAAAGCTCTTCGGTACGAAGAGCTTTTGTCAATTATATGATGTTTGATGATATTATCTTGTCGTGTCGATTTCTACCAATTCTATATCAAAAACTAAGTTAGAGTTTGCAGGAATCGGACCGTAATTTCTAGAACCGTATCCCAAATACGAAGGCACAAATACTTTTGTTTTTTCTCCAACTTTCATACGTAATAAGGCTTCTTTAAATGCAGGAACTAATGTAGCACTTTCATTGTAAATAGTTGGAAAAGGTACATACGCACCTTGCGCTTCGGCTGCCTGATTATAAATACCAGCTTCTTGCGCCACCTCTTTGTAAGTTGTGTAAAAAACTTTTCCGTTCGTAAACATTCCTGTGCAGTTTACTTTTACGTAGTTAGATGAGGTTGGTTTTTCACCAGTAGTACTTTTTTGTGTAGTTACCATTACCATACCTGTTGGAGATTTGTACAATTCTCCCATATCTTGATATTTCTCTATAAAATCGTCAATAGCTTCTTTAGCTTCTTCTTTAGCTTTCTTGTTGTATTCTTCTGTTATTTCCTTTGTCAACGCTTGGTATTTTTCTACCAATGTTGGCTCTTGCTCTGTAAATACTTTTACGGCATCAAAAGCTTTTGCCTCTTCGCCCACACGGATAATGTTTACTTCGGTCATAATCACGTCTTCCAAAGGTTTTTTAGCAGCATCAACTTGAACGTTAGAAATGCTGTCTTGTACTTCGATTCCTTTGATTAGTTGTCCAAACACGGAATGACAGCTTACACGTGGTCTATTACATGGTTTTGGAGCGCCATTAGCATCAACAAAGTCCAAGCTTGGATAGGGAACTTCTGTAATAAAGAATTGACTTCCGTTGGTATTAATTCCTCCAGAATTCGCCATCGATAAAACACCTGGTTTGTCGTGTTTTAAATCTTTGTCAAATTCGCTTGCAAAACGATATCCTGGATTTCCAGTTCCTGTAGCTGTTGGGTCACCACCTTGAATCATAAATTTATCCATGACTCTGTGAAAAGATATACCGTTATAATATGGTTTTCCTTTTTTGTCTTCAGGAAGTTTTGGGTGAGTTCCTTCTGCCAAAGCAATAAAATTAGCAACCGTCACAGGTACTTTTTTGTAAAACAATCGTGCCAGCATGGTACCTTTGGTCGTTTTGATTTCTGCAAAAATTCCGTTTTTATCATCTTGCTGAGCTATATTGCTAGCGGTATCCGATTTTGGCTCGTTTTTACACGAAGTAAATCCTAACGTAACAATGGCAAGAAATAGGGTAATTGTTGTGGTAAATAATCTCATGTTAATTTTCTGTTTCTAGGTTTTTGTTGTCTTTTTTAATATCAAGTAAAGTTATAGTAGATTTAATAGGAACGTTGGTTCCAATTCGTTTATTATCACCGTGATATCCATACGCAACATGCGATGGAAATAAAAATGTGGCAGTTTCTCCTTTTTTTAGTAATTGCAAACCATGACGCAGTCCTGGGAAAATTTGTTGTTTGTCAACCACATATTGTTGAATGCCAATTTCTTCTTTTTTGTAAATAGCTTCACCTGTCGTCATTTTTGAAATGTTATATTCATACGTTAAGGTGTCTCCTTTTTTGGGAAGATATAATTCTTGATTAATTTTTGTGTTGTAAAAATACCAAAAGCCATTTTTGGATGCGATGTACGCATTTGTAGTATCTTGAAGAATGTATTTTTGAATATTCGCTTCTTCTTTTGCGATTAACGCTTTGTTTCGTTCTACCGATTCTTTTAAAAAAGAGCCTGTACTTCTGCTTATAGGTTTTCTTGCCTGTGGTTCTCCGCAAGAAACGACAAGCAAACTGAGAATGCTGAGAAGCGCAATTTTTTTAAGCATAGTTTTCGTTTAATTTTTCTTTGTATTCTGCCAATAAATTGGTGAATCGTTCAACGGTAGCTTCTAATGATTCTTCACTTCGTCCACCAGCTGCATTGGTATGTCCGCCACCATTAAAGTGCGCACGTGCAAATTCATTCACAGAGAAATCGCCTTTCGAACGCAACGATATTTTTACGTACGGTTCTTGGAGACTTTCTATAAAAATCACAGCAAATTTAATGCCTTTTAACGATAATCCATAATTTACAAAACCTTCTGTGTCACCTTTTTTAAAGTCGTATTGTTGCAATTCCTCTTTGCTGATAGTTATATATACAGTATTAAATTCTTTTAAAACTACCAAATTCTTTAAAGCGCAACCTAGCAATTGCAAGCGACTTAAGTTATTAGTGTCGTAAATAGCATTGTGAATGGCAGCATTTTCCGCACCTTTATCAATCAAATCGGCAATGATTCTATGTGTGGTACTTGTGGTAGCTTTGAAGCGAAATGAGCCTGTGTCAGTCATGATTCCTGTGTACATACAGGTTGCCATTTCTGGAGAAATAGCTTCAGCATCTCCCAAAAAGGAAATAAAATTATACACCATTTCACAGGTTGAACTCATGCTCGTATCGGAATACATGTATTGAGCATAATTTGATGGTTGCTGATGGTGATCAATCATGACAAAAGTAGCTTCTGAACTTGCTACGGCAGTTTCCATGTCACCAATTCGACTCAAATCATTAAAATCTAACGTAAAAATAACATGCGCGTCGTTTAAGAGTTTTTCGGCGTGTTCTTTTTGTGTATCAAACTTTATAATGTCGGTTTCACCAGGCATCCATTTTAAAAACTCAGGGTAATCATTTGGCGCCACAATCACAGCGTTGTGATTTTTGTTTTTTAAGTAATGCCAAAGCGCGAGCGTGGAACCAATAGCATCGCCATCGGGATTTTTATGTGGAATAATGACACAATTTTTCGGTGTTTTTAGGAGCGTTTGCACGCCTTGTATCTCAACTTCGTTCATGCGTTTCAATTCTGTAATTCGGTCGTAAATTGTCTAAAAACGATGAAGATTGTAGGTCTTCTCATTTCATAGCTGGCTAATATACTAAAATAGCCTTGCATATAAATTGTATTTGTGTACTTTTGCACCGAAAATCAGAAGATGATTTTTCATATTGAGAATTTATAACATATTATACATACTATAATGGCTGGAAAAAGAACTTTTACCATGATTAAGCCTGATGCTGTAGAAAATGGACACATCGGAGCTATTTTAGAAAAAATTACTGCTTCAGGTTTTAACATCGTTGCAATGAAGTTAACACAGTTAAGCAAGCGTGATGCAGAAGAGTTTTACGCAATTCACAAAGAAAGACCATTCTTTGGAGAGTTGGTTGAATTTATGACAAGAGGACCAATTGTTGCGGCAATTTTAGAAAAAGAAAACGCAGTAAGCGACTTCAGAACGTTGATTGGAGCAACAAACCCTGCAGAAGCAGCAGAAGGAACTATTAGAAATTTATACGCAACTTCTATCGGAGAAAATGCAGTACATGGTTCTGATAGTGACGAAAATGCTGCTATTGAAGGTGCTTTTCACTTTGCTGGAAGAGAGATATTTTAAGTTAGATACGCTTCACTTCGACAAGCTCAGTGTGAACGCTTTTAGAGTTTTAGACACGGCTTGCCTGTTAGAGCGCTTCGCTTTTAGACTTATTTTAAAACATATTTTGCTAGCGCGAGTCTCAGACTCGCGCTAGCATTTTTTATACTATTGTCATTCCTGCGACTTGTGCCGAGTCTGCCGAAGTAAGGCAGGAATCCATATAAAACTAGAATTTCTAAAGAGTCTAAAAATCTAAGTAATCTAACAAGTCTAAGTAATCTAACAAGTCTATGTAGTCTATCGAAGTACCAAATTTTTAATCAATTCTTTGCCTAGATTTTCATTCAGCATTTTGATAATTTTATCTTTTCCGTAACTCAATTCTTCTCTGTATGCTGCGGAAGATAAGGATACATATAGCGTGTCGTTTTTTAACACTACGTTGGTCGTGTAGGTATTGATGCCATTTCCCATCAATTGTAACCAAGCATCACGCGCGTCAATTTTGTCCAAACCATCTTCCAAACGATTTTCGGAAATAAAATCTTTCAATACTTCACTAATAGCTCTATGTTCGGTATGTCTTTTTTTCAAAACGAATTACAGTTTAAAAATCTCGTAGGTTTGATGAATTTCTTTGATGATGCTTTCGGTGCGTTCTGCATGCGTGTCGCTGATGAAAATTTGTCCAAAATCTTCATGATTGACTAGCGACATGATTTGCGATACACGTTGCTCGTCTAGTTTGTCAAAGATATCATCTAATAATAAAATAGGCGTCACATTTGCCAAATTTTTAATAAAATCAAATTGCGCGAGTTTTAATGCTATCAAAAATGATTTTTGCTGTCCCTGACTTCCAAATTTTTTAATCGGATAGGTTTCAATCGTAAATAACAAATCATCTTTATGTGTGCCCACACTTGTGTATTGTAAAACCTTGTCTTTGGCTAAATTTTCATCTAATAAGGTTCGAAAATCTTTTTCGTGCAATTGACTTTTATAGCTGATGTTTACAATTTCCTTTTCGTTGGAAATGGCGTTGTATCGCGTTAAAAAAATAGGCAGAAATGCTTCTAAAAACTTTCGGCGTTCGGCATAAATTTTTGAACCCAATTCGTGCAATTGGTCGTTGTAAATACCTAACGTGTCACCGTCAAACGTACTGTTGAGCGCAAAATATTTTAAAAGCGAATTTCGCTGCGATAGTACTTTATTGTAATTTATCAAATTTTGCAAATACGCTTTGTTAGATTGCGAAATAACACTGTCCATAAACTTTCGGCGCGTGTCGCTTCCTTCAATAATCAAATCGCGATCGGCAGGAGAAATAATAACGAGCGGAATAAAACCAATATGTTCTGAGAGTTTGTCATAGGTTTTTCCGTTGCGTTTCACCATTTTTTTTTGTCCTTTTTTTAGCGAACAAATAATATTTTCTTCTCTTGCGGCTTTTTCATACATGCCATCAATCACAAAAAAATCTTCTCCGTGTTTTATGTTTTGTGTCGCTACAGGATTGAAGTAACTTTTCCCAAAAGATAAATGATAAATAGCGTCCAAGACATTGGTTTTTCCCACACCATTATTCCCGACAAGACAGTTTATTTTTTGGTTAAAATCGAAAGAATTCGTGTCAAAATTCTTGTAATTAATAAGCGATAATTTCTTTAGAAACATGAAAATAGAAGCGTCATTACAATAAAAATGCAAAATATTGAAAAATATCAAATAAATAAGCTTTTAATTCTACTTAAAAATTTTATTTTTGCGCACATTAATATTCAATATATGGCAACTTACAAGAAAAGAGGATATAAAGTAAAAACCAAAGTAGAGAAAGAAAAGGAAGTTTCTGCAGAAGAAATTGAAAGTACAACAGCAGAGGTATTTAATACGCTCGACGAAAAAGCTTCCAAGACTGAAGAATGGGTAGCCAAAAATCAAAAGTTCATCTTTATTGGAATTGGAGCCATTGCTGTAGTTCTATTAGGATACTTAATTTATACAAAAATATTTGCTGCACCAAAAGAGGTAGAAGCTGCAAACGAAGTATATCAAGCAAATTCATACTTTAACGAAGCATTGAATGTTGATTTGTCGCAAAACTTAGTAGCAGGAATTGCTACGAGAGATTCGTTATTCAATCTTGCATTGAATGGAGGAGAAGGAAAGTACGGATACTTAAAAATCATCTCTGAATACGGAGGAACAAATGCTGCAAACTTGGCAAATTACAGTGCTGGAATCGCATATTTGAATTTGAACAAATACGAAGATGCTATCAAGCATTTACAAGAGTTTTCTTCTGATGATGTGATTATTGGTGCGAAAGCAAAAGGCGCTATTGGAGATGCATTTGTACAGTTAGGACAGTTAGATGATGCATTGGATTATTACGAAAAAGCATTCAAGCATAGCACAAACGAAGCCACAACGCCAATTTACTTATTGAAAGCGGGAATCACAGCGTTGAATATGGAAACGCCACAGCCAGCAAAAGCATTGGAATACTTTAAAAGAATTGAAGACGAATATGCTTCTTTCAAGACAACTGCTGATGGTAAATTGCTAGATGTATATATTGGAAAAGCAGAAGCGTTGAGCAAGTAAAATATGGCAACTGTAAATAAAAATTTATCTACTTACGATAAAGCAACAATCCCAAATGCGAAAGACTTTCGATTTGGGATTGTTGTTTCTGAATGGAATGAAAACATCACCGAAGGACTTTTTGAAGGCGCTGTAGCTGCTTTGAAAGAGAATGGAGTTACAGACGATAATATCATTCGTTGGAATGTTCCTGGAAGTTACGAATTGGTCTACGGAGCTAAACACATGCAAAAAAGGCAAGAAGTAGACGCTATTATTGCCATTGGAAGTGTGATTCAAGGAGAAACCAAGCATTTTGATTTTGTATGTAGCGCGACGGCGCATGGCATTAAAGATTTGAATGTACAATCGGATATTCCTGTGATTTTTTGTGTGTTGACAGATAATACGCTTCAACAAGCCATTGACCGTTCTGGCGGAAAACACGGAAACAAAGGAATTGAAGCAGCCGTTGCAGCGATTAAAATGGCAGCGTTACGTACGTTTTAATTCAGAATTCAGAATTATGAATTGGTTTATTCTTCTTCGCTAGATGCTTCTGGAAGTTCAAAGAAGCTAAATACAGAGCCACCGTAATTTTTCGAAAAGCTAAAATGAGCCACATGTTCCAAGTTGGTCTCCTTGGCGTGTTCTATAATCAAGAAACCATCTTCCAATAACAAATTACGCTCAAAAACAGTGTTAGCTATTTGTTCAAATTGCGCATAGGTAAAC
Organism: Kordia periserrulae; assembly: GCF_003054265.1. Taxonomy (GTDB): domain Bacteria; phylum Bacteroidota; class Bacteroidia; order Flavobacteriales; family Flavobacteriaceae; genus Kordia; species Kordia periserrulae. Next base: position 81,735 of record NZ_QBKT01000003.1, read on the forward strand.
GCATACGGCGGATCCGCAAAAATAATATCCGCTTTGATATAAGTTTTATCTAAAAACTTAAAAACATCACTTTTAATTGCGGTTATGTCTAATTCCAACTGCGCTGCGGTTTTCTTAATAAAACTCACACAACCATAATCGCCATCTACAGCAGTAATGGTTTCTGTTCCGCGCGAAGCAAATTCATAGCTAATATTTCCGGTGCCCGAAAACAAATCCAATACACTAATTTCGTGAAAGTAGTAATGATTGTTCAAAATATTGAACAGCGATTCCTTTGCTAAATCGGTAGTCGGTCGCACAGGCAGTTTTTTAGGTGCTTGCAATCGTCGTCCTTTATGTTTTCCAGAAATAATGCGCATCTAAAAATTGTTTAGTAAGGTAAAGTCGTGGTGATTTTTTGGTTTTTCAACACTTTCGTGGAAGTCAAACGTATATTTTTTATCTAAAAAATCCACATGACGCACATAGGTGTACGTTACCGTATACAACACATCGCTTTTATCAATATCACCTAAAAAGTACAATTGCAGTGTGTTGGTATTTAATTCAAGTTGCTCTAGGGTGAACAGTAAATAGTAAATAAAATCTTCGGAAGAAGCATATTCAAACGAATTGTAAAATAAAAGCTTCTTTTGTTGAATGGCAACAATTTCAAAATGCGTTTTTTGTACGTGTACATACACGGTTGCTTCTTCGCTGGCGGTCGTCAATTGAAAGATGTTTTCTAACAAAATCGTCGCAAAATGTTTGTAATGAAACGCACCATATTTCTCAAAAAACAGGTTGTTGATATTCACATACGGAATATATACATTCACCATGTCGTTATTGGTAATGACATCAAAAGTAATATAATCGGTTGGCAGGATTTTGTTGTTGTATTTTAAATAATCTGCCAAATGTTTGTCCGAAAACAATGGTTTTGGAACAAAAGTAGACAACGAATTGATGTGACTTACCGTAACACTTTCAAAATCTTGATGAAGTAGGGAAGCTTCTTGTTCAAAAACGGCGATGATTTCTTTTTCCAGCTGAATTGGATTCGTCACGTTTTCAAACGGAAAATGACGCAATGCGGTAATTTCGTTGCTAATTGTGTGTAACACACAAAAAGAAAGTCCATTCAGAGATATCTGAATGGACAATTTATTAAAATTTGTTTGTGGTGCTATGTTATTTCTTCTTTTTGTTTCCACTACCAATTTCATAACTAGTTGGCCAGTTTCCAGTATCACTTACTTTATCAAGTGAGCCAACATAGATTACTGGACCGTCAATTTCATCAACTGAAACAACTTTCTTTTCTTGATCTAATAAATCTTTATCTAAATCGTGTAAAACTACTTCTTTAGGTACAGAAACTTTAAATACAGGAGCTGAATAATTATCGTTTACTTCCTTAGAGCCTATTTCCATTTTGAATGTCGTATTTTCTTCTTTAGCATACGGTACATACTTCATGGTTTTATAACGGTCAGAATCTTTGAATAAAGAATCTTTCACAGGTCTAAAATCTAAAGTATCAATGATAACAACTTCTTTCAATTTGTCAATTTTATACACTTTGTCAAACTCCGTATAACTTGAATCTCTACGCTCAATAATAGCAAATTTTGCATTTTCAATAAATCTTTCTAAGCTGTCAAAAGTTGGTGCATACTTTCCTGTAACGGTTTTGTGTGCGTTTTGAGCGTCTCTAATATCTTTCAATTTATTGATAACTGCCGTGTAACGCTTTACCTTTTTTTGCTTAAACTCCACTGGAGCCATAATTGATGTGTACGTTTTGTATCCAAAAAATACTGAAGCAGCCAAAAATACTACTGAAAAAATAGGTCTTACTTTTCTAGGAACTAATTTTTCGATTAAGAATAAAAGTCCAATAGCAACTACCAAAGCAACTACTAAAATAATTGGTGTTTTCAAGGTTTCAAACGAACCTGGTTCTACAACTTCTTTTTTCTGGGCTACAGCTAATGCTGGAACGAGTAAGAAAGCAATTACGAATGATAAGACTAAATTAAATTTTTGTTTTGCGTGTTTCATCTCTATTAAGAATAGTTTTGTTTTAAGAACATCAATATACGCAAATCTACAATTTTTTTTTAATGCTAAAAGTATTTGCCCAAAAAAAGCATGTTATATTTATAAAAAAGTAAATGATGCAGAATCATTCAAATTACTTTTCTATTTTCGCCTACAAGATTCCGCAAAAAAGACCTTAATTCTATTATTGATGAATGCAACGACATTTTATAAATTATTGAAAGATAAATTTCCACACGAAGTTACTTTCAAACAAGATGTGGTATTGCACAAACTTTGCGAATTTATTTTCGGAGACGACACAGATGCACTTTTTTTATTAAAAGGCTACGCTGGAACTGGAAAAACGACCACGATTGGTACGTTGGTAACGCATTTGTGGCATACCAAAAAAAAGTCGGTGTTGTTGGCGCCTACAGGTCGTGCTGCAAAAGTAATTAGCAATTATGCCAAGCGTGAAGCCTTTACCATTCATCGAAAAATTTACTTTCCCAAAAAAGATAAAGGTGGCGGCGTAAGCTTTGTATTGCAACCCAATAAACATCGCGATACGATTTTTATTGTAGATGAAGCCTCTATGATTCCCGATGCGCCAAGCGATTCCAAACTGTTTGAAAATGGTTCGTTGTTAGATGATTTAATGATGTATGTGTATTCGGGACATAAATGTAAATTAATCTTAATTGGAGATACCGCGCAGTTACCGCCCGTAAAACTCGATATCAGTCCCGCGTTGGATGAGCGAACGTTGGAATTGAATTACGATAAAAATGTCACCGTCATCGAATTGGACGAAGTGGTACGACAAGATGCCGATTCAGGAATTTTAGTCAACGCGACTAATTTACGTGAACAATTGCACGACGAATTTTACGCTGAATACAAATTTCAGCTAGATAACTATCCTGATATCGTTCGTTTGATTGATGGTTATGAAATTCAAGAAGCGATTGGCGAATCGTATTCCGATAACGGAAAAGAAGACATGGCAATCATTGTGCGTTCCAACAAAAGAGCCAACATTTACAATCAACAAATACGCAGTCGCATCTTATTCAACGAAAACGAATTGGCTTCGGGCGATTATCTCATGGTGGTAAAAAATAATTATTTTTGGTTGCCGCCAACTTCCGAAGCAGGATTCATCGCAAACGGCGATATCATTGAAGTCTTGGAAATCTTCGCCATTAAAGAATTATACGGTTTTCGCTTTGCGGAAGTCAACATACGTATGGTTGATTATCCCAATCAAAAACCTTTTGAAACGGTTCTCTTATTAGATACTATTCACGCCGAAACGCCCGCATTATCTTATGAAGACGGTAATCGACTTTACCAAGAAGTCATGAACGATTACGCGAGTGAAACTTCCAAATACAAGAAATTCCTAAAAGTAAAAGCCAACAAATATTTCAATGCATTGCAAGTCAAATTTAGTTACGCTATTACCTGTCACAAATCGCAAGGTGGACAATGGAAAACGGTTTTTATAGAGCAACCCTATTTGCCCAATGGCGTTGGAAAAGAGTACATGCGTTGGTTGTACACTGCCATGACACGTGCCCAAGAAAAGCTCTATCTGATTGGTTTTACGGATGATTTTTTTAGTTCCTAATTCGATACCCAAACTCACATTCCATAATTTTTTCTATTTTTAAGCAGTCGTTTTTTAACTTTTATAGTTAGAAGATTCTAAGAATGAGTTTACAAAAACAAAAATTAACAAAAACCAACACCTAATACCTAAAACTAAACACCTTAAAAATGCATAACAAATACTACACACCTTCGGGAAAAGTTAACTCCATTAGTTTTTTATACCTTTTTCTAGCAATTTTCATTGCCGCGCCTCTACTAACTTTTATTTATACGTACGCTGTTCTGTATATTCCAATCGTGTACTTAAATATTCTTTGTGTGGTTGGAATTGCTTTCGGATTGGGCTATGTAGCAAGTTTTGTAGTCGGTTTGGGAAAAGTTCGCAACAAAATAGTGGCGTTGCTTTTCGGACTCATCATAGGAATTGCGGCATTATACTTTAGTTGGATTATTTGGCTACATTACCATTTAAATGATTCTGCCTTTAGCGAGATTTCTTATACAGAATTGCTAGAAGCGCCAGGCGCTGTTTGGGACATTATCTGGAAAATAAACGAACAAGGAACGTGGAGTATTGGGCGAAGTAGCAGAACCAACGTTTCAGGAACTTTCTTAACTGTTGTTTGGATTATAGAGTTAGTTGCCTTTATCGGAGCTCCTATCTTTTTTGCCTATTCCAAAGCTGTTGAACCGTTTTTAGAAGATGACAATGATTGGGCAGATATCACAAAAATTGAACCTTTTGAGCTTATTGAAGATAAAAATACTCTCAAAAAACAACTAGAAACACAAAACTACGAAGCGTTCTTAGAAATTGGTCCACTCACAAACGAGCAGAACAGTTCGCATGCTATTTTTTCACTATATCACAACAAAAAACGCACTCACGGAAACGAGTATTATTTGAGTGTGAGCAATATGAAAGAGCGAATTGATAAAAAAGGAAACGTCACCTACGATGAAAAATCATTGATTAGTTTCATTCGTGTTCCGAAGGAAATTGGCGAAAAATTACTTGCCAAAATTGGAACTTCCGTAGAAGTGCCTATTGCTGAAAGTGAATAAAATATGCTGAATTTGCTAAATAATCTGTTTCCAAAACAAGCAACGATTAAAATAATTGTATTTTTGAAATCATAAAAATTTCTTCCTTTTGAAAATAATAGCAATGATTCCCGCACGATATGCAGCTTCCCGATTTCCAGGAAAGTTGATGCAAGACTTACACGGTAAAACGGTGATTACACGCACGTATGAAGCTACGTTGGCAACAGGTCTTTTTGAAGAAGTGTATGTGGTGACGGATAGTGAAATCATTCAAAAAGAAATCAGCAATAACGGTGGAAATGTCATCATGAGTAAGCAACCGCATGAATCTGGCAGCGACCGAATTGCGGAAGCTGTGCAAGATGTAGAAGCTGATATTGTGATAAATGTTCAAGGCGACGAACCGTTCACGGAAAAAGCCAGTCTGGAAAAAGTCATCAATGTTTTTTATGAAGATCCAAACAAAGAAATTGACTTGGCTTCGCTCATGGTGGAAATTACCGATTGGGACGAAATTAGCAATCCAAACACGGTAAAAGTCATTGTAGATCAACGAAACTTTGCACTGTACTTTTCGCGTTCGCCAATTCCATTTCCAAGAGATAAAAATGCAGGAGCAAAATACTATAAGCACAAAGGAATTTATGCATTCCGAAAACAAGCTTTGCTCGATTTTGCAAAATTACCAATGCAAATGCTAGAAGCTACTGAAAAAATAGAATGCATTCGCTATTTGGAATATGGCAAAAAGATAAAAATGGTAGAAACGACTGTAGAAGGTGTGGAAATTGACACGCCAGAAGATTTAGAACGCGCCAAAAAAGTGTGGAAATGATACAATACGATACCGTAAAAGTCATTGCATTTGACGCCGATGATACGCTTTGGGTAAATGAAACCTATTTCAGAGATGCCGAACACAAGTTTGCACAGTTGCTCTCAGCATATGAAACGGAAAATACCATTGACCAAGAATTGTTTAAAATGGAGATGAAAAATCTACCGATTTACGGTTACGGCATCAAAGGTTTTGTATTGTCAATGGTGGAAAGTGCGATTGAATTGTCTAACGGAAAAATATCGAATAAAGTCATTGCAGAAATTCTTCAAATAGGAAAAGAAATGATTGACATGCCTGTCGAATTGCTCGATGGCATTGAAGAAGTGTTAGAACAATTAAGCAAAAAATACCGTTTATTAGTCTTAACGAAAGGCGATTTACTTGACCAAGAGCGAAAACTAGAAAAATCGGGATTGACCAAATATTTTCATCATGTAGAAGTGATGAGCGATAAAAAAGAAAAAAACTATTCCGATTTGTTGGAGCATCTCGAAATTGATGTTAGCGAATTTTTAATGATTGGGAACTCGTTGCGTTCAGACGTATTGCCAATTATCAACATAGGAGGAAAGGCAATTCATGTACCATTTCACACCACATGGCAACACGAAGAAGTGTCTCCACAAGAAGAATCGGATGAATATGATGTCGTAAAAAACATCACGGAAGTGTTACAGTACATATAAAAACACTTCAAAAAAACAATAACGAAGGTAGTATAACATACAATATAAAACCCACGAGCTATGCACTATAAAAACTTTCCAATGGTTCCCAGAGTAATCTTCGGAAGAGGAAGTTTTAACCAGATACAGGAAATTTTAGCCCCAAAACGCGTCAACACGAAAGCGCCATTTATCTTTTTGGTAGATGATGTTTTTGAAAACAATCCATGGTTGATTGACAGAATTCCACTGCGATTTTTGGATCAAATTATTTTTATATCTGCGGATGAAGAACCAAAAACCGAACAAGTAGATACATTAGTTGCTGAACTGAAATCGCGTTTTACGGAAAATCCATCAGGAATCATCGGAATTGGCGGAGGAACTTTATTAGACATGGCAAAAGCAGTGGCGATTATGTTGACCAATGAAGGAAGTGCTGCCGATTATCAAGGTTGGGATTTGGTAAGTACGGAAGCCGTTTATCACGTGGGAATTCCGACCATTTCTGGAACTGGTGCGGAAGTTTCACGAACTACCGTTTTGACTGGACCCGAAAAGAAACTCGGAATCAACTCCGATTACACGCCTTTTGATCAAGTAGTGTTAGACCCAGAATTGACGCGTGGCGTACCGCAAAATCAGTGGTTTTACACGGGAATGGATTGTTATATTCACTGTATAGAATCGCTCACAGGAACGTATTTAAACGCGTTTAGTCAAAGTTATGGTGAAAAAGCCTTGGAATTGTGTCGCAACGTATTCTTAGAAAAAAATGTGCGCGATGAAGATTCTGAAGACAAACTGATGATGGCTTCTTGGCATGGCGGAATGAGCATTGCGTATTCGCAAGTTGGTGTAGCGCACGCTATGAGTTATGGACTTTCCTATTTGTTGGGAACAAAACACGGAATCGGAAACTGTATTGTATTCAATCACTTAGAAGAATTTTACCCGCAAGGTGTTTCGGAATTCAAAAAAATGGTGCGCAAACACGATATCGACATTCCCACAGGAATTTGCGCCAATTTGACCAACAAAGAACTCAACAAAATGATTGATATCGCGTTGATGTTGGTGCCACTTTGGGAAAATGCATTAGGGAAAAACTGGCAGGAAATCATCACACGTGAGAAGTTAAAAACGATGTATAAGAAGATGTAGCTTCGACAGGTTCAGCTATCTTTTTTGTTCGCTTTGCTCAATTCCTATCATCAAATTTCAGCAAAATTTGACTTTAAATTTATCACAAAAACTGCAGAAAGGTCACTTTTTTGTACATTTTCACTATTTGGTCACTATAGCTGGATTGTAAGCGGTGCAAATTTTAGGGTTCAATAAGAAAACTCAAAAGAAAGGCACTCTTAAAAGTGCTAAGAATGCTTTATTTTTTTGTAGAATTATTGGGTTGAGCAACGGTTGCCATTGTTGGCATTAGTTGTTTTTCCTTTTTAGAGTCTCTATATATCCTTTCGTTCGTAATTTTTTTCGCAAAGAGTATATTGTCAATCCGATAATAATAATATATATAGATACAAACTTTAAAATTCCAGATTCAGCTAGATATAAGCAAAAATGTAAAATTCCCACTCTCATATTTGTTAGCGGAAATTTTTCTCCGTTAGAAATTCCAATATAAAAATAAATTGAGCAAGAAAAACAAAACAAAATAAATGCCATAAAGAAATAATGTACTTTGGCATATTCAATATTACTTGGCAAGTCTTTCCAATACTTAAATTCAGACAGATTTTCTTTTATAAAGTCAACAATTTCTGTTTTAATCTTTTCACTTTCTATAGATATTTTTTCCACAGAATTTTTATCATAGAATTTTAGATGTTTAGATTTTTCACTATTCTCAATTTTTTTAATTTTATTTAATGATATTTTGTCAAAGTATTCAGGTATTTCTGTTATTTTTTTTTCGCTTTGTCCGTAATAAACATAATTGTCTCTAATTAAAACAATATCTTTTGTGTTTGGTATTTGCCAATATTTATTCATCAGATAGTTTTTGCGCCAATTAATGCCAATGGGAAGTGTATCTTTCAGTGGCGACCAAGAAAGCACTGCCCAATTTTTTTCAATCGTAAAGTTAGAAAATAAACCTCAAACTTTTGGTTTCAGTTCCTAAACCTCGCGATTGAAGATACAAAGTGTTATTTGCAGTTTTTTACGACGTCCTTTATTCAACTTTTAAAGTCATTACACAAAAAGAAAATCCATCATGAATTTTTGGGTCGAACATATTTGCTGCAGTTTGAACTATATAATATCCAGAGCCGTATTCTCTTTTCCAAAGTTCTTTATCTGCAATATCTTTAGCCATTTCATCCGTTACCTTTATGATTTCACCAGCTTTTGGCTCGTCCATTAAAATATAATTAATCCAAAAATGACCACTATTATTTGATAATTCCTTTATGCTTTTATGAAGCCAAACTTTTGATTTGTATATATGTTTATCTTACTGAATCTTTTTTGATTGGTTCACTCAATTTTTGATTTAGCTCCTTAATTTCTTTATTTTGAGATTTTAGTAATTCAATTTATTTAGATTGCCAGATTTCGTCAGATTTTTGGTCAGATTCGGCGAATCCTAATGATTGATGGCCAATATAAATTGTTAAAAGAGCTAAAACAATGGTCAGTCCAGTTAAAGTCCAGTTTATAAATGTTGTCTTTTTGTTTTTCTTGTTCTGTTCTTTTATTAATTCTAATAGTCCAGATTGAATTCGTTTATTCAATTCAGATTGTCCTAATTGAATCATTGAAATATAATAACTTGCACCTAAAGTTACGTTGACATTTGGTTTGGTAACGTTTGTTGTTCTTTTTGCACAGTCAGAGATGACTTGCTGAATCTCGTCATTAGTCATTTCATCAGGATAGGAACTTGGTATTTCTAATTTCATTTTTTGTTACTGTTCGATATTTTTCTCAAATTGCCACAACGGTTTCGTATAACCGTCAGTTACGGGTTAAATGCGTTAATTTTCGGTTTAGTACAGACTTTAGTAATTCCGAGTGGATTCGGACGTAGTCGAATCCGCCGTAATTGCGGTTATACATTGTGCCTGTTGCACAAGTCTAAGATATTGAATAATTGCTTATCTTACTATATGCAAGGTAAGAAAATCTATCAATAAAAATTATTCAACAATTTTCAGTTAAGTGATTGCATTCCCAAGGAGAACTTTTATCGTCGTTTATTAGCTGTTTTGGACTTGGATTATTTGTGCACTTGGCTGCAATTACTTACAACCTGAAAAAGAACCTGAAATTTATTACGAAAAATGCAAAAAGTGGAGCAAGATCACTTGCTTTGGTCATTTTTAAAATAAAGTTACTATATGGTCACGATAGCTGGGTTTTAATCGGTGTTAATTTTAGGATTCCACAGGAAAACTCAAAAGAAAGGCACTTTTAAAAGTGCTAAGAATGCCTTGTTTTTTGTGGAATTATTGGGTTGTGCAACGGTTACCAATGTTAGCAGAAGTTTTTATTTTGTTAATTCAATAAATTTTGGATTCACCCAAAGGTTTTGTAATTCAGGAAAGTTTTTCGCATCTTCTTTTAATTCAGATTCCAACCTAAAAGTTGATTCTAAAAACTTTAAACTTTCGTCTGTTTTATTTTGCAAATTTTTTATTATTGCCATTTGATAATAGTTCCAAGAAAACTCTTGAATCTTATTCAAATCTTCGTATAATTCAATTGCTTCATCTAGTTTCCCAATTCCCTTTAAATACAAACCTTTATTATATTTAAGTTGATATTTGGCATCTTCATTTGATTCACTTTCAATAATGTCAAATTGCTTTAAAGCTTCTTTTTGGGGAAATTGTCCCAAAGTATTCAGCATTAATTGAATAGTTATTTGTTCTGTATAATAATTTATAAATAATTTTTTGACAGATTGTAAAGCTTCGTTAATTTGATTTTGCTTTAAGTGGTATTGAATGATATAAATTAAGCCGTTTGGATTTTCGGAATCATGCTTTAAAATGTCTTTTATATATGAAATAAATTCTTCTTCAGTGAGTTTGTTTTCTTGAAAAAGTTCAAAAACTATATCTACTTTATTATCTAAAATTTGCTTATGGTTTGGTTCAAACTCAAGTGCTTTGTTGGTAAACAGCAATGCTTTTTCATTGTCATTTTTCAATGAGAATAATTTTCCCTTGTTTGCGTAAGCTAATGTTGCTTTTTCGTCCAATTCGATAGCTTTGTCAAATAATTCCAGCGCATTTTCCAAATCTCCTCTTTCCATTTGATAAGCACCATAACCAATGTATTTATCGATTTGGTCTTTATCTACATTTCCTTTTTTATGTTCAGGATTTGGTTGAATTTTAATTTCTGAAATTTCACCGGAATCTAGTTTAGATTGAAAATCATCAACCATTTCAGTAACTTTTTTGCGAAGTTTAGAAATGATATTGTCAGCTTGATTTACATTTAACCCTTCTTTTAAAAGGTTAAACTTGACCAATTCATAATTTAAAATGTTTTGTTGATACCAATTTTCAGCTTTAGTTAAAATTTCGTCTTGATACACTTCACTTTCAAAAATGTTATTTTTAATGCCAAGATTTTTTTCAAATGATTCATCTAATTTACGATTTAAATAGGGTTTAACTTGCTCAAGAATTATTTGAATTTGATTATTATCTAAACCAATGTTTCCCAATTCCTTAATAGCATTTTCTCTTTTATAATCAGATTCTTCAATTTTCCACAATGCTAAAGCACATGCCTCTCGTTGAAACTGCATTGAATTGAATTTATCATTACTGATAGTTTCTGTAGTCTTAGAAAAACTTGTTTCTAATTGTTTTTCTGAATCTTTTGGTTTCTTTTTTAGAAAATCAAATATTCCCATAATTTGGTTTTAAAATTTCTGCCAACGTATGTATAACAGGAATTCCTGTTATTTCTACTATAACTAAACCTTTATATTTATTAAAAATTTTAGTTATTTTTAAAAATACACTATTCTCATTCAAAGTCAAAATCATCCAAAGGATTTTAATGTTTTCAATACTCATTTATGTTATATGCGTATATATTTCTAAGGTTTTGGAACTTTGATGTTTCTAGTTATACTGTACATATCGTAAACTTCTGCCTTTTCCAACTTAAGAAACGTTGCTTGTTATGTTGGTATCGGCTTCGCCTCTTGGTATTTTGGTATTTTAGTAGGTTAGTAGTTGAGGTTTTGATGCTTTGTAAATATATATCGTCAAGCTAAACTTGATTTAGCTTTCCATAACAGTAAAAAAATCAAAAATCGTCAATCTACAATCGTAAATCAACAATCGTAAATCAAAAACCTAGTTTTCCAAAATTCCCAAATGCAAAATACGACCACCTGTTTGCGAAACGGGATTTACGTTTTTCCCAATAATCACACCTTTTTCGGGTGCGAAATATTCTTCCGTAATATCACCAAAAATATTGCGTAAAGTTGCGATTTTCTCTCCTTTTTCTACAATATCCGTCAAGCGGGAATGAACTGTGAGTAAGCCACCTTTAGCAGTATAAATCCAATAGGATTTTTTACATAAAATAGCCTTTTCTTCCGCTTCTTCCACTTCACAATCGAGAATATTAAAGACGCTGAGTAAGTTGTAAATTCCGGTCAATCCATCGCGAATCAAGCCTTTTTGGAACAAATTAGGATTCCCAACTTCCATCGTAATGGCAGGAATTCCTAGTTCGTTGGCAGTTCCACGTAGGGTACCGTCACTTGGCGGATTGTGCACAATAATCTGTGCATTTTGTAACATCGCCATTTTTTGTACCGTTGCATCTTTCATATCTGCACGCACATAATACGAGTTGATGCGTCCGTTGCTGGCTGTGTGCAAATCAATTAAATAATCAAACTGATTGAGAATTTTATGTACAAAACTCCACGTATATGCCTGACTCACATTGCCTTTTTCTTTTCCAGGCATAATATGGTTTAAATCGACATCATCAATAAATCGGCGTCGGTTTCTAATGTACGAAGGCACATTTACCACAGGAATTCCAACAATCGTTCCTTGAAGTTCGGCAACGTTCAACTCGCTAAACAGTTTTTGAATTACAGAAATTCCATTCAATTCGTTTCCGTGAACTGCGGCGGTAATTCCCACTACTTTTCCTTCGGTGCTTCCTTTAGCAACAATCACAGGAATGCTAACGGGACTTCCGAGTCCGTCTTCCGCAATTTTGAGCCAATATCTTGAAATAGATTCCTTTTGAATATTTTTTATGTCAATTTCCTCAACATGTATTGGTGTTTGTTTTTGATCAATTTTCATTCGCTTTTTCTATAAAAAATTTTAGTAATTCATTTACTGCTTTTTGCACGGGCTGACGACCTTCTTTTTGGTGAAATTGATATACGCCGCCAACACTAGTGACATTAATTTCAGAAAGGATTCTTTTGCCCGCGTCGTTTGTGAGCGTGTCAAGTCCGTACATAGCAATGCCTAATTTTTTTAGGAATGGATTTACCGTACGTACCATTTCTAACTCTTCTGGTGTGATGATGGTATCTGTAGGAGTTCCGCCACTAGAAATATTGCACAACCACGAATCTGTAGCTGGCATGCGTAGTGTGGCGCCAAGAATTTCTCCGTTAATAACTACAATTCTTTTATCGCCTTCACGCACATTTTTTAAAAACTTTACTGCCAAATACTCAAACGGATTTTTGTATAATTCGTTAAAAAAGTCGAGCTTAGAAAGTAATTTGTTGCCTTCCCATACATTTTCGCGATCTAGTTTTACAATGCCTTTTCCACCGTAAGAATTGATAGGTTTTAGTACAATTTCCTCATGTTTTTCTGTAAAATCGATGATGTCGTCTACTGTAGTGCATAAACGCATTGGCGCGCATAACTCTGGAAAATTGAGCAAATATTTTTTAGTACCTGCAATTTCAATTCCTGAAGGATTATTAACAATAACTTGATGTTTGCAAACGTCTTTTAAAAATGTCAATTGGGCAGCACTCAATGGCGGCGGCAATCGCAACCAAACAAAGTCGTATGCTCGAATACTTTTTTGGGAGAGATTTTTGTGAAAACAAGCACCATCTTCCGTAAACTTCAACGAAGAATCAACAGCATTTACCCACAAGGTTGAGGCATTTCTATCTTTTAAAAATGACTGATTTTGCGGAATTCCTAACGAAGTAATGTCAACCGAAGCCACCAATTCATGGTTTGGCATTTCACTTGCCATCACGTACACAGAGTTTTGCACGCTGTGATTCGTGTGATCGGTAATGATGAGTATATTGTATGTTTTCATTAACGAATTTTAATTTCGTCTAATAAACTTTGGTCGTTGTTCAAACTTTTGAAAAGGTCGTATTTAAACACACCTTTTGAATTAATTAAGGCTTTCGCCATTTTATCAATTGCAACGGTTGATAATACGGTTTGAATATACGCTTCGATTAAATCGTCCAAACCTAAACCTAATTTGTTAAAATCGCGTCGATCCATGAGTAACAATCGTTTGGAATCGCTTCCCCAAGAACCATCCGTTTCTTTAAACGACAAGTTTGTTCCCAACATTTCCCAGCTGTCCGATCCACCATCAATATGGTCTTTTAAAGGTGCTTTGGCTCTGCGTGCGTAGGCTACTAATGGCAAAATTCCCTTATTTGTAGCGCTTACCATCAAGCGAATGTCTGCAATATAGGTTTCGTTTTTCTGGTTCGGAATCATTCCTACATGATACAATCTTCCAGAAGAAGTGACGCTACTCCAATTAGAATTTCCAATCAAACTTTGAATGATGAACAAATCGTAATCAAATTCAAGTTCCATAAAATCGTCCAATTCCTTTTCGTTGATAATGGTGTACACACCTTGTCCTGCATTGCTATAGGGAACTTTGATAACCGCTTGTCCGCCCATTTTGTTTACCCACAACGGAATTTCCTCTTTGCGTACGTCCCAAATGGTTTCGGGTGTATTTATTTTTAAACCGTGAGCTTTCAATTCTCCATTAAAAATATCATACGCTTTTGCAGCGACCATTTTATTGCGTCCGCCAGCCAAGCATACTATGGTCGGATTTAATATTTTGGTTTTGGTATTTAGCGGTAATCTGTTCCACGGTTTTTGTGTCAAATAACGAAAAGCGGCGCGCATCGGTAACGCTTTTTTGTCGTCATCTTCTTTAATGTACATAATTCCGTTTTCAAAATACACTTTTGGGTTTTTGTCATCTTTGTAAAAAGGCACGCAATGTACAGGTTCATTCATCACATCGGCAATGACTTTGGCATATCCAAACACCTCAATTTCGTTTTTGTCATATACAACAGCCAAGCCGCCTTTTACGTCTTTAATTTTTTTAATGTAGGGCTTAAAAGTACGCTCAATCATCAATCGGTAACTTCCTTGTTCTTCATTATCTTCTAACAAAGGCATGGATTTTTGACCAGAAGGGCAGGAGTTGTTTTCAATAACTACCATTTGTCGTTTCCCACCTGATGAGGTTACGTTTAACAAGTCTGCGCCGCCCCATTGGAAGTATTTGCATTTATAATTGAGAATATCTCTTAATTTTTCGCGACTTACTGATGGATGCATGTGACAGTATCTTGTAATGATACGTTCTCTGTCTAGATTAAAAAAGAAATGTACCATTGGATGTATGGTAGCGTTTAAAGCTTTTGGATACCAGTGATCTGTAGGCTCAAAATCATTTGGTTGAATAATCATTTTTTTGTGTTTGATTTTTTATTTTAATTGGTATTAGATTAAAAATTTGTTTTTAAAACTCCGTAAAATACCTCTAGAAAATTGATGGTTTCCTAGAGGATATGTGTTACTCTTTAATTAATGTCAAAGCCGTGATAACGTAGCTCGTGTACTCTTCGCCGTCCACTTCTTCTTCAACGGACTTATAAGTTACTTTAAATTTTTTATTTTCAAAAGAATCGCTCATTAAATCGAATTCTTTTAGCACAGCTTTTTCTACTTGTTGAAATTCATAAAGATCGTCGTTGCTGTCTGTAAAATAATATGTTCCGTCTTCATATCCGTCGTACGTTGCTTCAATAGTTTTGGTTTCGTTAATAGACGTGAAAAAGAAAATAAGAATGCTGGTAATAATTGTGATTGTTTTCATGATAGTATATTTTTTAAATTAATTTTTGTGATTTTCCGATAGCGTATGTCAAGTAGAGTTCGGAAATCTCTAGTATGTGCTTGCCTAGCAGCATATACAGTTGATGTGACAGTTTTTAAGAACGATACTTTCTCTTAAAATTAAAATGGATAAAGTAATATGAACATATACACTTCCTTTATATAAAAGGAATTATGCGCGAACAAATATGACGACTACGGTAGTGTCTACATACTTTAAAATGAAGTTTTTAACGGAAGTTAGCTTTAAGTTTCGGTTGCTTGGTCTAAAAGCTGTTATTGGATTTGACTTCCTAATTTCCAACAACCCGAAATCATACATATAACTCATGAATGTCAGCTAAAAGCTATGACGAATGTAGTTAAAAAATAAATATGACAATTATTTTTTCTCCTTTTTTTAAAAAATAGTATTCAGGATGATTTTTATAGAAATTGGATAGTATTTTTAATGCTTATGTTTTGTATATCAGCGTCTTGTGAGTTTGCTTTGAAAAAAACATAAAAAAAAATAAAAAAAGCCTTTTGAATTTATTTTTTGTGTATGTTTGCTTTGTAAATGAGTTCATCATAAGAACGCATTGCCTACAAAAATGAATGCTTTTTTCAGATTCGGGCTCAGGAGCATAAAGAAGTCTACTCCAAAAGCAGTCTTACGTATCAGACGCCGAATTCTTAGGCTGACTTCTGAAATAGAACATACTTTCAAGTGTTTGTTACGGCGCACTTTTATACCATTTACGGTATTCGCTTTCCGTATTTAAGGAAATATTTTGTATTTTCCAGCTATTATAATTTAATTAATAGCGCACACAGTTTTTCTTTAAATTTAAAAATTCATTACTACATTGAAAACGAAATATATTGATCTCATCGAGCAAACATTTGATTTCCCTCAAAAAGAATTCAATCTTGATGAAAACAACAAATTACAATTTCACGGCATTGACCTTTCAAAACTCATTGCACAATACGGTACACCTTTAAAATTTACGTACCTGCCAAAAATATCTGAAAACATCAACAATGCAAAAAAATGGTTTGCCAATGCCATGCAAAAGCACAACTATGAAGGTAATTACAATTATTGTTATTGTACCAAAAGTTCGCACTTTAAACACGTACTGAACGAAGCGTTGCAAAACGATATACACATAGAAACCTCTTCTGCGTTTGATATTGATATTGTAGAAAACCTAAAAGCGCAAGGAAAAATTACAGACGATACGTTTGTGATAAGCAACGGTTTCAAACGCGACCAGTATGTTAAAAATATTGGACGTTTAATCAATAACGGACATAACAATTGCATTCCTATCATAGACAATTATGAGGAAATCAGCTTGTTGAGTCAAGAAATAAAAGGAAATTACAATATCGGAATCCGAATTGCTTCGGAGGAAGAACCAAAATTTGAGTTTTATACGTCGCGTTTGGGAATTGGCTACAAAAATATTGTACCTTTTTACAATAGAGAAATCAAAGACAATCCAAAAGTAACGTTGAAAATGTTACACTTTTTTATCAATACAGGAATTCGTGATACGGCCTATTATTGGAACGAATTGCTAAAATGTATGAAAGTGTACGTTAACCTTAAAAAAGTATGTCCTTCGTTAAACAGCTTAAATATTGGTGGCGGATTTCCAATCAAAAACTCGTTGGCGTTTGATTACGATTACGAATACATGATTGATGAAATCATTCTGCAAATCAAACAAACTTGTGAAGAAGCGGAAGTGCCAGTTCCAAACATTTTTACAGAATTTGGAAGCTTTACCGTTGGTGAAAGTGGTGGCGCTATTTACGAAGTGTTATACCAAAAACAACAGAACGATCGTGAAAAGTGGAATATGATCAATTCATCATTCATCACCACAATGCCAGATACATGGGCAATCAATAAACGTTTTATCATGCTTCCAATTACTGGATGGCAAAAAGAATACGAACGTGTATTGTTGGGCGGATTAACCTGCGATAGTGACGATTACTACAATAGTGAGCAACACATGAACGCGATTTACTTGCCAAGATACAGCAAAGAGAAACCACTATACATTGGCTTTTTCAACACAGGCGCGTATCAAGAAACCATTGGTGGATTTGGCGGATTGCAACATTGTTTAATTCCACAACCCAAACACATTCTCATCAATCGTGATGCGGATGGAAATATTGTGACAGAATTATTTTCACAACAACAAACCTCGGAAAACTTGTTATCGCTCTTAGGGTACGATTACACTATCAATAATAAGCTAGATAATGCAAACGAGGAAGTGAATCTAGAAACAACAATCAATTAACATAACCAATATACAATTACACTTTTAAAAAGTATTATTAACAGTTAAAAAATGAAAACCACAAAAACATTTGCAGGCATTCCTGATGCGTATGCAAGCTTCGAAAAATCGAAAATTACCTTAATTCCTGTTACGTACGACGGTACAAGTACCTGGGGAAAAGGAGCTGACAAAGGACCAGAAGCATTTTTACATGCAGCTGAAAATATGGAACTATACGATATTGAAACCGATAGTGAAGTTTATAAACAAGGAATTTATTTAGCCGAAACGATTACCGAAGATGCATCGCCAGAAGCAATGGTAAAAGCAGTACATGAGGCTGTAAAAACCAACATCAAGCGCAATAAATTTGTAACGTTATTTGGTGGCGAACATTCAATTTCTATTGGCGCAATGCGTGCTTTTAACGAATGTTTTGACAACCTAACAGTTTTGCAAATTGACGCACATGCCGATTTACGCAAAGAATATGAAGGTTCCAAATACAACCATGCGTGCGCCATGTACGAAGCAAATCAAAACACAAACTTAGTGCAAGTTGGAATTCGTAGCATGGACGCCATTGAACGTACCGTTATGAACGAAGACAATGTGTTTTTTGCACACGATATGGTAAACGATGACTATTGGATGGACACCGCAATTGAAGCCATGAGCGATACTGTGTATATCACGTTCGATTTAGACGGACTCGATTCTTCCATTATGCCATCAACAGGAACTCCAGAACCAGGTGGATTATTTTGGTACGAAACCTTGGAGTTTTTAAAACGTGTGTTCGATGAAAAAAATGTGGTCGGATTTGATATTGTAGAATTATGTCCAAATCCGAACGACAAATCTTCTGACTTTCTGGCAGCGAAACTCTACTACAAAATGTTGAGCTACAAGTTTTTTGAGCAAAACGAAGGCGACGAAAACGAAAACTTATACAACGCGCAAAACGAAAGCAGAATTAACCGTTTAAAATACAACGAAGATGACGAAGACTAAAGGAGCAATTTCTCAATTCATAGAAAAATATTACTTACACTTCAATGCAGCGTCTGTAGTAGATGCCGCTAAAGGGTATGAAGACAATTTGGCAAAAGGTTCCAAAATGTTAGTTTCTTTAGCTGGTGCGATGAGTACCGCGGAATTGGGGAAAATCTTCGCAGAAATGATTCGTCAAGACAAAGTACAAATCATCTCGTGTACAGGTGCCAATTTGGAGGAAGATATCATGAACTTGGTAGCACACTCGCATTACAAACGCGTACCAAACTACCGCGATTTAACACCGCAAGACGAATGGGATTTACTTGAAAAAGGACTCAATCGTGTTACCGATACGTGCATTCCTGAAGAAGAAGCCTTCCGCAGATTGCAAAGTCATATTTACGATATTTGGAAAGCTGCCGACGAAAAAGGCGAGCGCTATTTGCCACATGAATACATGTACAAAATGTTGCTGTCGGGCGTGTTAGAACAATACTATGAAATCGATTTAAAAGATTCTTGGATGTACGCTGCAGCGGAAAAAAACCTGCCAATTGTGTGTCCAGGATGGGAAGACAGTACAATGGGGAATATCTTTGCTTCGTACGTGATGAAAGGCGAATTAAAAGCGACCACCATGAAATCAGGAATTGAATACATGACGTTTTTGGCAGATTGGTACACGGAAAACTCAGAAAACGGTATCGGATTCTTCCAAATTGGTGGCGGAATTGCTGGCGATTTCCCAATCTGTGTCGTACCGATGTTGTATCAAGATTTAGAACGTACCGATACGCCGTTTTGGAACTATTTCTGTCAAATCAGTGACTCCACGACAAGTTATGGGTCTTATTCAGGAGCAGTTCCAAACGAAAAAATTACATGGGGAAAATTGGATATTGATACGCCAAAATTCATCATAGAAAGTGACGCTACTATTGTAGCTCCATTAATATTTGCATACTTATTAGACTTATAAATAAAACAAAAAAAGAAAACGTGAAAACCAACAACAACAACCTAAAGCGTGTTATTGTTGACTTTAAAAAGTTAACGCCTGAAATCTTAGCATTACTGGTAGAAAAATATCCTTTTGGTTATGAAGAAGAAAACATTATCAAATTTAAAAACGCGAAAGGCGAATCGGTAGAAGCTGTTGAGGTAATTTCGGGAGACACTAAATACTTGGTAAAAGTGAGTGTAAAACTTGAAAAGACAATGGAAAACTACGACGAAGATGATTATGCTGATTTCGAAAACGACGATCCAGATGCAGTACAAGAGCCTACGCTGGACGAGGAGGAAGATGATTATTAATAGGGTAGCATCTATATGAAGATAATTCATAAATCGCGCTTAATTGCTGTCAACAAAGAACAGCTTTTGGTGGTTGAAAAATTGGGCAACACCAAAAAACTAACGCTTCCGGGCGGCGTAAAAAAACGCTCGGAATCGTTGGAAAAAAGCTTGGCACGCGAAACAAAAGAAGAAATTGGTTTGTGGGTTGACCGTCATCAGGTTTCACACGTTGTTTCAAGCGTGCAATCAAAAGATAAAAATATTGTAATAAAACATCATTTTGCCATGAAGTTGACCACGAACCTATTTCATGTTCGTGAAAAGGAAAAATTTAAAGATGTGTATTGGTGTTTTTGGAAAGATGCGTTGCCGTATTTAGACAAAGAAGACAAAAAAGCAGTCAAAAAATATTTTAAGCGTAATTTTAGTAAGAAACCAAAACCTTCAAAAGATGAAAGCAGCATTCCACCTAGCATTGCCATGTGACGACATTCAAAAAACAAAAAATTTTTATGTGAATGCACTTGGCGCGAGTCCTGGACGAAGTACCGATACGTGGCTCGATATCAACTTGTACGGCAATCAACTTACATTTACCAGTGCAGGCTCGTTCAATTTTGACTTTAAGAATTATCGTTTAAGCGGACACATTCTACCTTCATTTCACTTCGGAATCATTGTAGATACCGATACTTGGGGAATGCTCTACACAAAATTGTTGCAGCTAAATGAAGAAGTGACTACAGAAGTTACTTTTTTAGAAGATAAAGTAGGCGAGCACATCTCTTTTTTCGTGACTGACCCCAATGGTTTTATCATCGAATTTAAAAGCTTTAAAAATGAGGACGAAATATTCGTCACTTAACAACATACTCCAATTACAGACAAATGAACGCAAAGGACATTGAAAATATTGAACTTACATATTTAAGTGTAGATGATTATCAAGAACTGAAAGCAGCGATGATTCAGATATACAAAAACATGTCTGATGCGTACTGGGAAGAGTTTGAAATTGAAGCATTGATTGAAAAATTCTCTGAAGGACAAGTCGTGATAAAAATCAACGGACAAATTGCAGGTTGTGCGTTGTCTATTTTGGTTGATTACGATTCGTTAGAAGACTCGCATACGTATGATGATATTATTAAAAAATCATTTGATGCACATACGGATGATGGCGATATTTTGTACGGAATTGACATCTTTATAAAACCTGAATTTCGCGGTTTGCGATTGGGAAGACGCTTGTACGATTACCGAAAAGAACTGTGTGAAAAGCGCAATTTAAAAGGAATCGCTTTTGGCGGAAGAATTCCAAACTATCATCAATATGCCGATTCGTTAAGTCCGAAGCAATACATTCAAAAAGTAAAACGCAAGGAGATTGACGATCCTGTATTGAATTTTCAAATTTCCAACGATTTCCATCCGACGAAAGTCTTAAAAGGCTATCTAAAAGGCGATTCCGCATCCAACGAATTTGCTGTGTTGATGGAATGGGATAATATTTACTACGAAAAACCGACAAAAAAGGCAACGACAAAGAAAAAAATTGTGCGTTTAGGACTGATTCAGTGGCAAATGCGTCCGTACAAAGATATGGAAGAACTGATGCAGCAAGCAGAATTTTTTATCGATGCTGTCGCAGGATATCGCTCAGATTTTGCCTTATTTCCAGAGTTTTTCAATGCGCCGTTAATGGCAACCAACAACCACATGTCTACACCTGATGCGATTCGTGAATTGGCGAAACACACAGAGGAAATTGTGGAAAAATTCTCAGCATTTTCTATTTCGTACAATATCAACATTATTTCGGGAAGCATGCCAGAAATACGTGACGGAGTTCTATACAATGTCGGTTATCTCTGCAAGCGTGACGGAAGCGTAGAACGCTACGAAAAACTACACGTAACGCCAGACGAAGCGAAAGTTTGGGGAATGCAAGGCGGAAACTCATTGCAAACCTTTGACACGGATTGCGGTAAAATTGGCGTGCTAATTTGCTACGATTCTGAATTTCCAGAACTTAGTCGTTTATTAGCGGATGAAGGCATGGACATTCTATTTGTACCATTTTTGACAGATACACAAAATGGCTATTCACGCGTACGAAACTGTGCGCAAGCCAGAGCCATTGAAAACGAATGTTACGTTGCCATTGCAGGAAGTGTTGGAAACTTACCAAAAGTGCAAAATATGGATATTCAATTTGCACAATCGATGGTATTTACGCCGTGCGATTTCTCCTTTCCAACCAACGGAATCAAAGCAGAAGCCACACCAAATACTGAAATGATTCTCATTGCCGATGTGGATATCGATTTATTGCGTGAACTCAATCAATTTGGCGCTGTGAAAAACCTTCAAGATCGCAGGAAAGACTTATTTGAATTAAGAAAACGATAGGTGTATCTTTTCAAAATAAAAAATCGAACACCATTTAAAAGTATGTCTGTGATGTTCGATTTTTCTCGGGATTATAAGGGGTGATGTGATTTCTTAAAAAATTGTATATCCAAAAATAATGGCGAAACTGTTATAATCGAAAGTTCCAAATATTGAATTTGTTTGATATAATTGTCTTGGTGCTCTATACCTAAATTCAACACTAAACGTATCTTTATACTTAAAGCCAACACCGAGTGCCAAATTCCCTTTTGGATCTAAATCATCATCTAGCAATTCTCTTCGTTCTGCGTTTGTGGTTCCATCAAGTCTAATATTTAACATATAAAATGCATTAAAAAACAATTTAGAAGAATCACTCAAAAACGAATAATGTCGAAAACCTAATGGAATTTCCAAATTCGAATAATCTGTGATTGTCACATTTGTAGAAAGTTGGCTTGATGTAGTTTCAAAATAGACCACTTCTTGCTCGTCACTATATGAAGAAACATAGGTTGGTTCGGCTACGATTGACCATTTATTTCTATTAAAACCAAATATATACTCAAGCTCAACTCCTAATTGAAAACTCGCTTGATTTTTAAACTTTGGGTCAAATTCTACAAGATTAGAATTGCTGATTTCAACTTGTGCAAAATTAATTCCTGGTTTAATGGAAATATTCCAAGGATCTATTTTCGTACGTTCATCATAATTCACAATTTTGCTATTTTCACAATTGTTATACGCTTTGATGATTTTCAAAAGACTGTTTTTAGTGTACGAAACGTTTTTTGCCTTTTTAGTAAGATTTCCGCATGTTAGCATATCCCACAACTGCTTTTTATAAGTTGTGTTTTCTGCTATTCGCGAATTGGTTGCCATGTATTTTTTATACACCAATTGTTCCACTTCGGCATCATCTTTCTTTATAAAATACTTTCGCATATTTCCATTCACATACGAGTATAATGATACTTTTCCTCCTAATACTACTTTTAGAAAAAGTTCTTTATTCTCCCATTTTGGTGATTCGGAAGTATCCATGTCATCCAAGTCTTGTTTGGAAGTGTCAATTGCTAAGAAAAAGCGTTCGTATTTGGGGCCATTAAAAATCTCAAAAGACTTTACTGTATTCATAGTAGCGGTCTGTTTTTCTGAGTTTTTGGATAATTTGTATTGAAACTCTGTAGGATTGTTTTTCCAGTCCATGTTCTTAATGTAGCAATCAATTTTAGCTCCCGAATTGTTGATGTAATATCCTTTTTCAAAGGAAATTTGCCCAAAAGAATACGCGCTAATTAATAAAATTAGCATAGTCAATGTTTGTTTGTTCATAAGTAGGTATTTGTTAAAAATTAATATTAGTATTCAGCGGGAGATTTGGCTAAAAATACTTAAAATGAACAGAAATTTTTCATGTAAAATGATTATTCTTAGAAGATACAATCATCGAAAAAGTGGGTTATTCTAATTCATTTAAGTTTTGAATTCACCACAATAATAAAAGATAAAATTGAAATATAAAAATATTCTTTAATAAAATGTAATAAAAATATTTCAAAAAGTATGTTGTAGTTCTAAAAATCTATAGAGATATAATAGTTGAATACTATAAACTTCCGTACCTTTACGTCAAAATCAATAGCCTAAAAACTAAATCCCCAAATTATGCGTGCGCTCTACAAATTTATCTACTTTAAACTGTTAGGTTGGAAGATTAATGGCTCTTTTTCAAAAGAAGTAAAAAAATGCATTGTTGCAGTGGCTCCACATACGAGTTGGCACGATTTCTATATTGGTTTGATGATAAGAAGTATCACAAAAACAAAAATCAATTATGTAGGCAAAAAAGAACTGTTTAAGTTTCCGTTTGGTTGGTATTTTCGTTGGACAGGCGGCGCGCCGATTGACAGAACGCCAGGTCAAAACAAAGTACAAGCGATTGCTTCCATATTTAAAGAAAAAGAAGAATTTCGCCTCACGCTAGCGCCAGAAGGAACTCGAAATCTCGTCACAGAACTTCGTACAGGATTCTATTATATCGCCAAAGAAGCCAACGTACCTATTACGCTCGTAGCTTTTGATTTTGGTAAAAAAGAAGTTAAAATTGGTACACCATTTTATCCGACAGACAATATAAAAGCAGACTTTGCCTACATTCATAAATTCTACGAAGGCGTGGTCGGTAAAATTCCTGAAAAAAGTTTTGGATATTCAGTGTAAAGCCATTTTTCAAATATAGTTGCTTAAAACTTCGTAATTTTCTATAGAAAAACTCTAAAATTTTAAACGTTAATTCTTACATAACTGTTTGATTATTAGTATATGTTTTGTAGCTTTAGGAGTATTCAAATTTGAATACTGTACTTTTATATAAACTTAAAGCTATACAATTGTCGAAAATGCGTGTGTTGACGCCTCACAGTATGAAAAATGGTGGAATTGAATTCATCACCAAGTAAAACTAAAAAGCATTCCGAGCTTTAAGCATATTCTGAAATGCGTAGTGAGTTGAATACCAACCATGTTCTTTTTAGTAGAACAGAAAATAACCAAAAAACCATGAAAAAAATAATTAAAAACCTATCAGTAATTGTACTAGCCCTAAGTTTCTTATTAGTCGGTTGTACAAACGATCAAGCTACTTCTGACGTTGACAATGACAATTTAACCAAGTCAAAATTACCTAGTTTCGAAACGGAATGGGAAGAAATAGGATATTTAAAAGATGGGGAACCAATCCTTACAATCGATACCAAAAAAGCCTTGAAAGCTTTGAGTGCAAGCATGAAAGAAAAGGTCAATATTACTGAGGATTATACGTTTGTATATATTGTGAGTACCGACCAAGCGTATAATTTAGTTTTTGAAGGAAAAAAGTATCGTACTTCATTTTATGTAGAAGCCATTACAACTTCATCTAAACTTGCAACTACAGGAACTTCTACGACATTAGTAGCATCACGTAAAATAACATGTACTACTTCCGAATGTTCTTCTGAGCCTTTAGGATGTGCTGTAAAATACGATAATGGTAACACAGGATTGCCATACTGTTCTCCATGTGAAAATGGAGGAGAATGTACGAAAACAGACATTAGTAGCGATGTTTTCTAAATTATTATAAAACAAAAAAGTAATTTCCAGTAATGGAAATACGAAAGGGCAGAAAAATAAAATAGAAGATTTTATTTTTCTGTTTTTTTTTATGAGTCAATATTTTCAAAAGTCTAGACTCTTGACTCTAGACTCTTGACTCTAGAATCTTGATTCTAAAAAAAATCTATTCATCAATCAAAATCTCCAGTAACTGAATTGCGGCTTCACTAATTTTAGTGCCAGGACCAAAAACAGCTACGGCGCCAGCATCAAATAAAAACTCATAATCTTGATGTGGAATTACACCACCAACAATCACCATAATATCTTCACGACCGTATTTTTTTAACTCTTCAATCACTTGCGGAACGAGCGTTTTATGTCCTGCCGCTAAGGAAGAGACACCTAAAATATGCACATCGTTTTCCATGGCTTGTTTGGCAGCTTCTGCTGGCGTTTGGAATAAAGGACCTATATCTACATCAAAACCAACATCGGCATAGCCTGTTGCGACTACTTTTGCGCCGCGATCGTGTCCGTCTTGTCCCATTTTAGCAATCATGATTCGCGGTTGGCGACCTTCCATTTCAGCAAATTTTGCCGCCAGTTCTTTCGCTTTTTGGAACGAACTATCGTCTTTAATTTCTTTACTATACACGCCTGAAAATGATTTAATTTGTGCTTTATATCGGCCAAAAACAGCTTCTAAGGCATCTGAAATTTCTCCCAAAGTCGCACGTTTACGAGCTGCGTCAACAGCTAATGCTAAGAGATTTTCTGTTCCAGATTTTGCTGCGGCTGTTAATTTTGCCAATGCTTCGTTGACTTCAGAAGCATTTCTGTTTTTCTTCAATTCGTCCAAACGTGCCAGTTGCGCATTGCGAACAGTTTGATTGTCAACTTCTAAAATATGTAACGGATCTTCCTTTTCGAGTCGGTATTTGTTTACACCTACAATCACATCCTGTCCAGAATCGATGCGTGCTTGCTTGCGTGCTGCGGCTTCTTCAATGCGCATTTTGGGAATTCCTGCTTCAATTGCTTTGGTCATTCCGCCCAATTCTTCCACTTCTTCGATGAGTTTCATGGCTTTGTGCGCGATTTCATGTGTCAGTTTTTCCACATAATAACTTCCCGCCCAGGGATCTACCGTTTTGGTAATTTTGGTTTCTTCTTGCAGATAAATTTGCGTATTTCGAGCAATTCGTGCTGAGAAGTCTGTAGGCAATGCAATGGCTTCATCCAAGGCATTGGTATGCAAACTTTGCGTGCCACCAAAAGCAGCAGCAGCAGCTTCAATACAAGTTCGTGCTACATTATTAAATGGATCTTGCTCTGTTAAACTCCAACCACTCGTTTGACAATGTGTTCTGAGCGACAACGATTTTGGATTTTTCGGATGGAATTGTTTTACCAATTTTGCCCACAACATTCGTGCGGCTCTCATTTTAGCAATTTCCATAAAGTGATTCATTCCAATTGCCCAGAAAAACGATAGGCGAGGGGCAAAGGTGTCAATATCCATGCCTGCGGCAAGTCCTTTGCGTATGTATTCCAAACCGTCAGCCAATGTGTATGCGAGTTCAATATCGCAGGTGGCACCAGCTTCTTGCATGTGGTAGCCAGAAATACTAATACTGTTGAATTTAGGCATGTTTGCCGAAGTGTATTCAAAAATATCCGAAATGATTTTCATAGAAGGTGTTGGCGGATAGATGTACGTATTTCGCACCATGAACTCCTTCAAAATATCATTCTGAATTGTTCCTGCTAATTGCTCAGGTTTCACGCCTTGTTCTTCTGCAGCAACGATATAAAACGCCATAATTGGTAACACTGCACCATTCATGGTCATGGAAACCGACATTTTATCTAGCGGAATTTGGTCGAAGAGAATTTTCATATCTTCTACCGAATCAATTGCAACGCCTGCTTTTCCAACATCGCCAACTACACGCTCGTGGTCGCTGTCATATCCGCGATGCGTTGCCAAATCGAACGCTACGGATAAGCCTTTTTGTCCCGCCGCTAAATTTCTTCTGTAAAACGCATTACTTTCTTCTGCTGTTGAAAATCCTGCGTATTGTCGGATAGTCCAAGGTCTGCGAACGTACATCGTTGAATACGGACCGCGAAGATTAGGTGCAATTCCAGCCACAAAATCCAGATGTTCTAGGTTTTCAATCGCTGCTTTGCTGTACGACGATTGTATTTTGATGTCTTCTGCGGTATTGAAAGACGTTGTTTGCTCTTTTTCAAACGTTTTCGAAGTTTGGTCGAGTGTGATATGTTGGATATTTTTTCTACTCATTGTCAAGTCGTTCTTTTTCTAGCGTTTCCGCAAGTCTTTTTGGCGAAATAGGTGCTAATAGTACTTTTCGCGTTTCTTTTTTAGCAAAAGGAGAAATTTCCAAATCGTGTTTCATGCGGTCTTCAGGATTTGGATATTTATTCGTTCCTAATAAAACTTCTTTTCCTTCGTTAAACAATGCTTGCTCTTTGGCAGCACTTTCTTTTATCTTTCGCTGAATTGTACCTTCTTTCAATTGCTTTAAGAATCCGCCATTTGCTTCAATATCTTTGAAAAGAGCCAATGCTTTTTCGGCTAATTGTTGTGTGATACTTTCAATATAATACGCACCTTCTGTGGGATTGTCCGTTTTGTCAAAATAGCTTTCGTCTTTTAAAATGCGCAGTTGATTTCGAGAAATTCGGTCGCCAAATTCGTTTGCGTGATGGTACAAAGCATCATACGGAAGATTGTACACAAAATCGGCTCCACCTAACACGGCACTCATGCATTCGGTCGTAGTTCGCAACATATTTACATTGTAATCGTACAAGGTTTTGTTTCGTGTAGAAGGTGACGCAATGATGCTACATTCAGCAGCAACATTGTATTCGTTTGCCAAGGTATTCCACAACAAACGTAATGCTTTTAGTTTGGCTATTTCAAAGAAATAATGCGAGCCAACCGATACGTTAAACGTGATGGTATTTGTAATTTCAGCACCGTAATGATTCAAATATTCATTCACGTGTGCGAGCGCGTATGCCAGTTGTTGTACCATGGTTGCACCTGCGTTTTGGTAGACATCCAATCGTACAGATAGCACACTTTTAAAACCATCAAACTTCAGGATTTTTGCTAACGCTTCATGATCTGACGTAAGATTTTCAAACCAATTTCCTGTGGAGGCTAGGTTTCCTATCAAATCAATTCCAAGCGTGATACTAGCAGCGTTTGCTTTCGCGAAAGCGTGAATCGTTTCACAATACGAAACCGATAAAAAGTCCATTTCGACATGCATCGGCACGTTGGTATCGACATCTACAATAATATCTGAAAACTCGATTTTTTCATCTGTAATGAATAGCACAATACTTTCTGCACCTCTTTCTAAGGTGTCTTTTATTTTCTCGTTGGCTTCTTTGGCATCAGTCACGACGATACGTTGTGTAACTTTCCATTCGGTAGTTTTGGTAGCGATTTTATGTACATCTCCAAAATTCTCACGATGGTAAAAAGGTGTAATGTCAATGCCTTCTTGCGTAGCTGTGACCAGAGTTTGGTTGTAATCGGCTCCTTTGAGATCGACTTGTATTTTTTGTTTCCATTGTGCAGCAGAAACTGCATCAAATTCGTCAAATAATGAATTATTCATTGTCAGATGTTTTTAGGCTATCGGCGTATTCAACGATATAAATTTCTTCATTTTCTTTCTTCATAAAGTAGTGAACACGCGCGTAATTTTCAAGTTCTTCCATGCTAGAAAAACGTTTGATACTTATTTTGTCTTTTTTGATATCGCGTTTTAGCGTGGTAATTTCATCTTTTAAAAGCTCAATTTGCTTATTGAGTTCTCTGTGTGTGTAAAACCATGAATTTGCATCCAAAAAGAGCATCCATATAATAAATATGGCAGAGGTGATGATGTATATGTTTTTAAACTTTTCTAGTTTCATGCTTTTGAACACGATGCAAAATTTTTATGTGTAAATGTACTAAATATTAGGCTAATCGCTCACTAATAATTGTACGAACAATATCGACTGCTACGGTATTGTAGCGATTGTTTGGAATGATGATATCGGCAAACTCTTTTGTAGGCTCAATAAATTGTTCGTGCATCGGTTTGAGTGTGGTTTGGTATCGTGCCAAAACTTCGTCGATATCGCGTCCGCGTTGGGTAATATCGCGTTTGATTCTTCGGATAAGACGTTCGTCAGAATCGGCATGGACAAAAATTTTGATGTCGAACATATCTCTTAATTCTGGATTTGTAAGAATCAGAATGCCTTCCACAATCATTACTTTTCTGGGCAAGGTATGAATCGTATCGCCTGTACGATTGTGTTTTACAAACGAATATACAGGTTGATCGATGGGATTTCCTTTTTTCAATTCGCGCAAATGTTGACAAATCAGGTTAAAATCAATAGAGCGTGGATGATCAAAGTTGATACGTGTACGTTCTTCGTAACTCAAATGTGACGTATCATTGTAATACGAATCTTGAGAAATAATCCCGACTTCATTTTCGGGAAGTTGTTTGATAATTTCGTTGACAACGGTTGTTTTTCCGCTTCCCGTTCCGCCACCAATACCAATAATAAGCATATTGTTTGTCTTTTGAATTGCAGGACAAAATTAAGTAATTTATTGATGAAAATTATTTTCAAAAAATAAATTGTTTTTGCTTTTCCGTTTCAAGAAAAGTCATATATTTGCAATCCAAATTTAGATAACCTTTTCGGGGTGTAGCGTAGCCCGGTTATCGCGCCGCGTTTGGGACGCGGAGGTCGCAGGTTCGAATCCTGCCACCCCGACAAAATCAAAGCCTTGCTTTCGCAGGGCTTTTTTTATAAAACAAATCTGAGCTTGCTCATTAATTTGTTTTATAAAAAAAGAACTGATTTGCGATAGCAAATGCAGGGCTTAGACTTTGCAACGAACCCATCTCAGGATCACGCTAGTAATCCTATTTTTCTAGCTCGCTTAAAAGTTTTTTCTAAAGAAGTAATGAATTTTTTCACACAAATTTTAACTTTCTAGAAGTAATAGATTCATGCCAATAATCTTAAATTCCTTCAAAAAGAAATTTCCAAATTTAAATTTTAATACAACTTAAAATATTGTTCTCGCTTATTTGCCAATTTTCTGGATTCTATAAATTCACGCGGAAATCCATACGAGCGTTGTACAAATTCAAAGGCTCGTTTGGTGTCAACATTGTAAAATGTGTAATTTCCGTTCCCTTTCGAAATGATATGCCAATACATACCGTATTCGCCTTTTACGGGCGCGTCTTTGTAGCGTTCAATTTCTTGAAGTTCTATGTCCCCCGTTAAATAATGCCATTCATTTCTTGCCAACTTGGAGGACTTTACTTTGATCAGGTAATTTCCGTTGGTTGTTCTTTCAAATTTGAACAAGGTGTTATTATCATCGTATTTACCACAAATGTTTAAAGAGTTGTATCCAGTAACATCTGAAGTCATGATATAGTTTAAACACACACGTTTGCCGTTGGAAGCATTCATTCTAAATATCCTGTCTTCTATGGGTTTAGGCTTGACATTTATAGGATTTTTTGCATCAAAATACCAACGTCCGTTATTGGTTTTATTTGGTTTCCAACTTGACAGAAAGAAATCCTGACTTTTAATACTGTAGAATAGTGTGTCTGCCGAAATCGTTGTTTCATTTTCGTTTCCTACATTGACAATTTTATAATAGCCATCTGCTTGTTGTATGATTTTCCAAAGTTGATAATTGTCGTTTCTATCGTCAACGGTAAGTTTTACATCGCCTCTTTGGTTTCCTTCGGAAGCTAGTGACCAAAATTTGCCATCAATTTCTACTTGTAATTGATAGATACCGTTTCTCACACGTTTAATGCGCCAATTTTTGAAAAATTCGCCCATTTTGAAATGATTTTTTTGAACATTATATCCTAATGAAGTGGTTCTGTTATTAATTTTATTGGTCAATTCGACGGCAAAATTATTTTTGACAGCTTTGTTAAAATTGGAGCTGCTTTGTGTGATAAAATTATCGTTAGTAACTACTATTGGCGTAGGATTTACAGGAGTTTGTTGTTTTTTGGCTGGTGCAACATTAAAGGTTTTCGTTGTTGACCATGCGCTGTACGAACCGTTGATAAATACACGTACTTTCCATTGCCAACCGTTGAGTTCATTGTTTGTACGGTGTTGGCGCTGCACTAATTGATAGTTAGATACAGGCGTATTTTGTATAAATGACTTTTTGTTATTGTTGGGATGTATGATGTAAATTTCATATTGTTCAGCATTTGGCACATCTGCCCAATCAAAATTCCATACGTATGTTTTGTTAGTATTTACAATTCCATTCGCTAGTGTTGCGTTGGATTGCGGGTAAATTAAGGTAATAGTTGATGGAATCGGTTGTTTAAAATCTAAGATTCTTGACTGACTCCATTTGCTCCATTCATTTCCTACCTTAGCTCTAACCCACCATCTCCAAGTATCATTTATCAATGTTGCATCAATGGTTGTGTTCATGACGAATCTGTAATTGGTAGCGTTTACGGTTGTGTTGAGCAGGGTATTTTTTTGATTTTCATGCTGGATGATAATTTGATAGGAAGAAGCATTCGCCACTCGACTCCAATTAAATGTTATCACACTTCCTTTTTTATTTTCCACTATAAAATTGCTTGCAGGCGCAGTTAATGTTGGAATCGAAGAGTTTACTATAGGTTGCGGTTTTGGTGCTGGTTTCGGTTTTTCCTTTTTTGGAGTATAAGGAATAAATTTAAACATCGCATTGGCGAGTCCGTCCGCATATTTTTGAACAATAGTACTTCCGACAGGAAATCCCGCTGCAGCGGAAATGGACTTGTTACTGTGTTTTGCAGTGATGTAGTAATGTCCGTCTCCTGTAGCCAAGACGAGTTTGAATTTTTGATTTTCCACATTTGCCTGATTCCAAACTTGTACAACTGCATTGTTTTCCTGACTTCCTCCACGAATATCCAATACTTTGTTTTGCTCTTTGGAACGAATAATATAAAATCCATTGCCAATTTCTTCAAAGCGAAAAAGCTGGTTGTTTTGATTGGTTTGTTGTGCCAAAACTACAGCAACACCATTGTTTTCATACGGTGGCTGTACTTGTAATACACGTCCTTTTTCATAACTTTCAATGACGTACCATTGTCCTTTTTGCACAGGATTTTGTGCATATATTGATGTTGAAATGATGCAAAATAATAGCGTGAAGCAATACTGTTTTAAAGTATGGGAAAGTGATTTCATCGGGAAAAAATGTTTTTCTGAGTTGTAAATATAGAATTATATATTTTCAAAAACATTGCCAATTTTATGATTTTCAGATAAATGCTTGATTTTACTACGTGTAAAAGCATGTTTGAAAAGCTATTTCATTCTCTTAATTTGATAAAAATCAATATCTTGTTGCTCATCCAATAATTATTTACATGAAACTAAAATTTCCAATAATCATTATCGTAATTTCTTTTTTATTTGCTTGCGAAAACAATCCAAAGAAAACTCAAACTGATACCAAAACGGATCAAACTACAAAGGTCGGTTTAGACAACGGACGCTGGATTAGCACGAGCGATTCCAACGCTGGTGTACAAATTAAAGACGGCAAATTTATTATGTTTTACAAGGGGACAGAAACGAGTTCAAACAGTATTTATGAGTATGAATTAACGGAAAAAGACGGTATTGAGTATTTGAATTTGAAAAATGCAGAAGGCGATGAAATGATTTACGGTTTACTTGAATATTCAGAAGAAACGATGGTATTGAGCTATTTAGATCGTGGAAATACGTTAACCTACGAAAAAGAGTAAAAGAGTTTTCATGTTCAAAAAAAATAAACTACGTACAAACCCTCGATTTTCAGGTTTGTTTTCAAATACGCATTTTAAATTGTATGTTTGAATAACTGACCAAAACTATTGATTACATGGCTACTTCAGACCCAAAACCGACAAGTGCTACGCCTGAAAGCACTTCTACATCTAAGAAGAAAGCAAATCCTATTTCCAAAAAACAAACTGCAAACGAGCCGCCAAAAGGAATTTCTAAAGGTGTTTCAGATGAAACGATGGTAAGTTTTAAAAGAGAGCTGGAAAATATGTTGCTGTTTGCTATGAAAAATGGAAAAACGATTGACACAGACATCAATTCGTTGATTGAGAGTAATAATATCAGCGATTTGATCAACGCGCACAATATTCTGGTTAAAAATATAGAGCCAGCAACACCAAAATCTATTGCCTATTTGGATTTGGTTTCAAAAGGGGACGATAAAAAAAATATATTTCAGCGGTTGCCTATGATTCGAAACTTAATCATTTTAGCCGTGATTTTTTTACTAATTTTTATTGGCACATCGCTTTCGTCAGAAGTTAATACCACTTCGTTAGCTAAAGGCGTGTTGAGCAATAGCGGAAAATCGTTACTATTAAACATGCTGTTTTTATGTGCTATTTCTGGATTGGGCGTTATGTTTTATTTATTGCGCGATATTAGTGACGGAGTTAGAAATGCTACGCTAATGCCAGAACAATCTATTTACTATGTAGCATTAATTATATTGGGAATTATCTCAGGATTGATTCTTTCCGAAATCGTTTCATCGTACAACTCAGGAAAAGATTTGAGCGTATTTAACAACGCAGTTCTAGCGTTGATTGGCGGATTTTCTTCGGATGCAATTTTTAGTATTTTACAGGGAATCATCAACAGAATAAAGGCCATTTTTCAATAAGAATTCAAAACAAACCATTTATAAAACTAGCAGATGAAATTTTTAATAAGAAGTAGCAGTGTCCTTTTGGTAACACTGAGTTTGTATGCTTGCGCGTCTATTCCCGCATCAACAGCGACCTTATCACAAGAAGTAATTGCAGAAGCCAATTCCATGCATCAACTGAATATTGCGTTGGTAAATAAGCTTTTTGATGAACGAAAAGACAAGGTGAACGATTTTATCAACAATCAATACATTCCTAGATTTGTAAAAAACTTTCAATCGAAAATTCCAGCTGGTATAGATGTCAATGCCGAATTGCCAAATATTTTAAAAAGCATCATGCCTGTAATTAATAGAAAACGCGATTCGCTTCAAGGGTTGCTCGATGTGCAACGAAACGAAATGATTACGACTTTAAACAACAGTTATGCAAACTATCAACAAGCGAGTTCAACTTTACAAAACTTGATAAGTTCTGCGGTAAAGCTCAAACAATCGGAAGCAAATACGTTGGCAGAAATACAGAATTTGACGCATACGAATTTAAACGTCGGCAAAATTCAAAGTCATTTAGACAGTTTATTAATCAAAACAGGAAACGGCTTTAACAAGCTTCTGAACGTAGAATCAACAATTAGAGGAAACAACTAAATAGAAACACTATGAGTGATATAGATTGGGATAACTTGGCAAATCAAGCTGCTGCACAAACCGATGCAGAATTTCAAACTACCATTGCAAGTTTGACACGTATGAACATCACAGAAATTGATCAATTCATCAAAGAAAGTCAAATTACCAACGCCAATGCGATTAAAGTTTTAAAAGAAATTAATGATGCCGCGGCTTCCAATACAGCAAAAGCAGATGCTATTGCCAATATTGACAACGGCGTGAAGTTTTTGGTAAGTATGGCAAATAAAATTGTGTGATTACTTGTTGTATTTTAAAATGAAAATTTGAATGCTGAAAAAAAGACTGTTTTTTTAGTAAGTTCACCATAAAGATATCAAACACCAGTATAGTTTTTGTTGATAAATTTTATGTAAGGAATACATATAAAAAACTACTTTTGTGACAAATGCATTAATTTTTAGATACAAAAGAATATGTCAGATACAAATACAGCTTTAGATTGTTTAATTATCGGAAGTGGACCTGCAGGCTATACAGCAGCAATTTATGCCGCTAGAGCCGATATGAACCCTGTAATGTATACAGGAATGGAGCCTGGAGGACAATTAACTACGACAACAGAAGTAGATAACTTTCCAGGATATCCTAATGGAACAGACGGAACAGCCATGATGGAAGATTTAAAAAATCAAGCAACACGCTTTGGAACGGACGTGCGTTTTGGAATTGCTACGAAAGTGGATTTATCCAAAGAAATTGGAGGAATTCACAAAGTATATGTAAGTGATGGAGCAGAGGAGCAAGAAGTGTTGGCAAAAACAGTGATTATTTCTACAGGTGCTTCTGCAAAATATTTAGGACTGGAAAGTGAGCAACGCTTAATTGGAGGAGGTGTTTCTGCCTGTGCTACGTGCGACGGATTTTTCTATAAAGGTCAAGATGTAATTGTTGTGGGTGGTGGTGATACTGCTGCAGAAGAAGCAACCTACTTGGCAAAACTATGTAGAAAAGTAACCATGTTGGTTCGTAAAGACGAAATGCGTGCGAGTAAAGCAATGCAACACCGTGTAAATGGTACTAAAAACTTAGAGGTATTATACAACACAGAATTGGACGAAGTATTAGGCGGAATGGTTGTTGAAGGAGTTCGAATTGTAAACAATCAAACACAAGAAAAACGCGAACTAGAAGTAACAGGCGTTTTCATTGCAATTGGGCACAAACCCAATACTGACATGTTTAAAGGAGTTTTAGACATGGATGAAACTGGATATTTAATCACAGGTGCAAAATCGACCAAAACAAACATTCCAGGTGTATTTGCTGCGGGTGATGTTCAAGATAAAGAATACCGTCAGGCAATCACAGCTGCAGGAACAGGATGTATGGCAGCACTTGATGCGGAACGTTATTTAGCATCTGTAGAAGATATGATTGAAGCGTAAACTTTCATTTGATAATGATTTGATTTGAAAATTTGACGATGTATTCATCTTCGTTTTTCAAATTGAAAATTCAATTCTCATAAAATATAAAACCGCATAAAACATTCGTTTTTATGCGGTTTTTTGGTGAATGGTTTGGTTGTTTTCGCTTTTTGATTGATGTGGTAATGGTTGAATAGTTGAATTTCAATTGGTTGGTTAACGACTACAGTTTGTGTATTATAGAAGCTTTTCTTTTACAAAGTAACAGATTGTGTCACTGCGTTTGCAAAGACGTTTCAAAGCATTTTCAAATCAGAAAACTGCTATATTGTTACATTGAATAATTGCTACATTAAAAAAGCCTACTTCCGATTCACGCCGCCGGCAGACGATTTGTTTTGAGCAACCGAAGGTGGATTTCCATAATAATTCACATCACCGCCGCTAGAACTGCTCGCCACTAATTTCTCAGTGACATATACCGTAACATCGCCGCCACTGCTTGCAGAAGCATTGCAATTTTTCACAGTCAAATCTCCCGCGTTGATGTCGCTTCCGCTGCTTGCTGTTGCTTCAAGTGAATCAGCGGTTCCTGCGATTTTAATATCTGCACCGCTCGAAGTTGCGCAAATGATATTTTCGGCTTCGACTTCTAATTTTACATCTGCGCCGCTGTTGCTTTTCACTTCCAGCGTTTCGGCAATAATAGTTGACGTACTAAATATATCTGAGCCGCTTGTAGCGATAATTTTCTCAATAACAGGCAAGCTTACAAATACTTTTTTCGACTTGCAACGCCCGATGTTTTTCTCGGTGTGAATCTTTAAAACGCCGTTATTGATATCTGTGGCGATTAATCCTATCACATTTTCATCGGCTTCCACTTCAATAGAAGCCGTTTCCGATTGTGTGATATAAACGTCTAAGCCTTCGGAAGCTTTGATAACCGTAAAATTCTCTTCAGCGTCTCTTTCTTCAGAAACTACATTTCGATTTCCTTTAATTCCTGAGTCGAAATTAAAGATGCATGAAGTCATAAATAGACTTAAAATAGCAATAGCGATAAATCGTGCAATTGTGACCATAATAGTTAGTGTTTTTGTTTGTTCGTTTTATTTGATTGATGATTATTTTTATTATTCTTTAATACTGAGCTTGTCGAAGTGTTATTCGTTGTTCGTTGTTCGATGTTCGATGTATCTAAAACCTAACACCTAATACCCAAAACATAAAATTAATTTACAGAATCCTTCATAACTTCAGTTTCCTTTTTATCAGTATCTGATGTTTTTTGACTACGTTTTCTACGTTTTTCATTCTTTGATGATGGACAGTCTAAGCATTCCAATTCGTCGTCTACTACTTGATGGTAATGTTCTTCTGTATCTGAATTATTTGGTAAAATATCTCCAGAACTTCTACTATTTCTGTGGAATGATCTTGTATTCTTATCAGGATAAATAATAGCGCCTTCTGGTAAGAATAACACAACTTCTACTTGCTGATTGTTGTGTTTATCGTCTTCGTCAAAAAGAAAATAACCGTCTAGTTTTAAGGTATTATCTTCAAAAACATAGTTATACTCAATTCCTTGTGCGCGTTGTTTTGCCTTTTGGAAGGAAATACCTCTAGCACTTTTGTCAATGCGAACTCTAGCATTTTCTTTTTCTGTTGGTCGTACAATTAACTTTACAGAGCTCGAAAACAAAATGATATCGCCGTTTTCATCGTACTTTACAGAATAATCGGAATCGTAACTGTACAAGCTTTCGTCATAATATTCATTTCTCACCATTTTTACAGTAATTGTATCATTTTTTACAATTGGCAATTCCTTTTTAGCTGAAACTGTTGCTTCAATAGTTTGATGCCTTGCTGCGCTTGAAGCGATATAGGCAATTCCGATACAGGCGCCAATCCACAATACAATTAATATTGTTTTTGCTGAGGTTCCAATAGGTTTGGAATTTTTCACTAAAATTTTCATTCCCAAAATAAATAATACAATTGCAGGAATTCCAACAGCAACTAAGGCTAACAATCCTAAAATCCAAGGTGAAATTTCATTCAAGAGTCCCAAATCTTCATAATAGAAGAATTCTCCTCCATCAAATACTTGAAAATTAAAGAAGCTAAATCCTAGTGTGGACATTAAGATGCTTATCAAAATAGAAGCTGCTACGATGATGAAAATGACACCAAAAAACTTCCCAAAAACTTTGATAAATGCTTGAATAATGTGTCCTATAGAATCAAAGAAGGAAGATGCGCCTTTTTTGGCTTTTTGACCTACTTGTTCAAAATTTACATCCTTTATAGTTTCATGAACATCATCCAATCCTTCTTTGATTTTTTGTTCAATATTGCTGATGTTCGCAGGCTTTCCCGCCATGGCTAACTTTTCACTAGTTGTTGTGGCTTTCGGAATAATTACCCATAAAATAAAGTATACTAAAATTGGCGATCCAACTCCCGCAAAAACGATGATGATTGCCAGCAATCGAATCCATAAAGCATCTACGCCAAAATACTGTGCCAATCCAGCACACACTCCGGCAATAAACTTATTATCATAATCTCTGTATAATTTTCGGTAGTTTTCTGTTCCAGTCTTTGCTTGATATTGGGTTTTAGCTTTTGGCTCGTCCTCAAAAATTTCGTCGTCCACGAGATAATCTTCAGGCTGTCCCATAATATCAATAACTTCTTCTACTTCTTTCATGCCTACCACTTGTCGTTCCGATTTCATACGTTCTGAAAACAATTCGGCAACTCGGGCTTCAATATCGGCTAAAATTTCATCTCGTCCTTGCGAGTCTGTAAAGGAGCGTTTTATGGCGTTCAAATAACGCTGTAAGGCTTTATATGCATCTTCATCAATATGAAAAAACATATTTGCTAAGTTTATATTTATCGTTTTATTCATTGCTAGTGCTTTTTTGTCGTGTTACAAGTGATACTGCGTTTTGTAAATTGTTCCAAGTGGTATTCAGTTCTTTCAAAAATAACTTTCCAGTCTCTGTGAGTCCGTAGTATTTTCTAGGTGGTCCAGAAGTTGATTCTTCCCAGCGGTAACTCAATAAACCTGCATTTTTCAATCTTGTCAATAGTGGATAAATTGTTCCCTCTACGACAAGCATTTTTGCGTCTTTTAACGTATCTAGTATTTCGGCTACATAT
The DNA here is from genome assembly GCF_003054265.1 of Kordia periserrulae. Lineage (GTDB taxonomy): Bacteria > Bacteroidota > Bacteroidia > Flavobacteriales > Flavobacteriaceae > Kordia > Kordia periserrulae. The sequence goes on from NZ_QBKT01000003.1 coordinate 121,213, forward strand.
GCATCTTGATCTTTTAAAATAGATAAGATGCAATACTCCAACACGCCTTTACGCATTTGTGCTTTTGTGTTTTCTATCTTCATGTTTTCATGTGTCTTTTAATGTTTCTGTTCGTTTTTTGATTGATGATGATTGATTGATTGATTGATGATGATGGTTGTTTGTTTTTCGTTTTTTGTTGTTTGTCTTGACTCCTGATTCCTGACTCCTGACTCCTGATTCCAGACTCAATTTTATTTAATAAATCGAAAGGTAAAAGGATATTTATAGCGTTCACCTTCGTTTGCCTTCATTGCAGCCACAATGGTATATGTAATATTTACGGCAAAAAATAACAATGCGCCGAGTCCTGTGATAATTCCTACCAAAGACATTCCAAAAATTCGAATGCCGTTTTCCACGTTGATGTCAATATCATGAAACCAAAACAAATCCCATGTATTCACATTGTGAATGCCAAAGGCAATAAAAAAAGGAATACTTAACACAACGGCAGCAATTTTATAACAGAGCAAGCTCAACTGAAAATTAATCACTTCTTTCCCATGATGATCTATAAACTCCGAATCCTTTTTATACATCGTCCAAAAAATGATAGGAAGTATAAAATTTCCAAGCGGGAAAAAGTATTTGCTAAATGCCGAAACGTGTAAAACCGTCGCTACATTTTTATCGTGATTCGTCAGTGTTGATTCCATTGCATATTATTTTCTTATGCAAATATATGTCTAAAAAAAGGTATTATGCAAAACATAGTACTTAAAATTAACAAAATATTAACATTTTAAAAAAGCTTAAAACACTTTTATTTTGAAGTTAATTAATTGAAAATTAGAGTATTAAATATAAGCTTGTGATTTGTTAGCTTTTCAGTAGAAAAAAGAATCTAAATTTCAACTTTTCAATAAAATCCTGAATTTTTTGTATTTTGGCAATCAGAATGTAACCTGAAAAACGACAAATGGCAAAAAAACTGACTCCATCAAAAATTAATATGTACACGCTTACTAGGCTTCCATCGGCATACTTTTCGGGTGTGCGATTGAAAGAAATTACCAAAGACACAGCAACAGTTACGGTGAAGCATAATTGGTTCAACAAGAATCCTTTTAAATCGCTGTATTGGGCAACGCAAGGAATGGCTTCTGAATTGGCAACAGGTGTACTTGTAATTCAAGGAATTGAAAATACAGAAGAAAAAATCTCAATGTTGGTGCGTTCTCAAAAAGGAACGTTTACCAAAAAAGCAACAGGACGCATTCGTTTTGTATGTAAAGATGGAGAAAAAGTAAAAGCAGCTATAGACGCAGCTATCAAAACTGGTGAAGGACAAAGTTTGACATTATTTGCCGAAGGTTTTGATGCTTCTGGAGAAAGCGTTTCTCATTTCGAATACGAATGGGGAATCAAATTGCGAAAGAAAAAGTAGTGTAACAAATATTATCTTTTCACATCTAATTCAACAAACACACTTCGACAAGCTCTGTGTAAACCGACAGGCTCAGTGTAAACACGACAAAATCAATATAAAAAAACGAACAAACTATGACAGCACACGAAATTGACTACCATATTTATGGGGAAGAAATGCAATATGTAGAAATTGAACTCGATCCAGATGAAGCTGTGATTGCGGAAGCAGGCAGTTTTATGATGATGGACGAAGGCATTAAAATGAATACTATTTTTGGCGACGGCGGCAATCAGGAAAAAGGAATTTTAGGGAAATTATTTTCGGCAGGAAAACGAATTCTAACTGGCGAAAGTTTGTTTATGACGTCTTTTCTCAATGAAAAAGCCTTTGGAAAGCGAAAAGTAAGTTTCGCATCGCCGTATCCTGGAAAAATTATTCCAATTGATTTAACTGAGTATCGCGGCAAATTTATTTGTCAAAAAGATGCCTTTTTATGTGCCGCAAAAGGTGTTACCGTTGGGATTGAATTCTCTAAAAAACTAGGACGTGGATTTTTTGGTGGTGAAGGATTCATCATGCAAAAGTTAGAAGGCGACGGAATGGCATTTGTACATGCTGGAGGTACGATGGCGCAACGACAACTAGCACCTGGCGAAACTTTACGCGTTGATACAGGTTGTATTGTAGGATTTACCCAAGAAGTGGATTACGATATCGAATTTGTTGGCGGTATCAAAAACACTTTGTTTGGCGGTGAAGGAATGTTTTTTGCGACCTTAACAGGTCCTGGAATTGTGTACATTCAATCGTTGCCATTTAGTCGTTTGGCAGGAAGAGTTATTTCAGCCTTACCAAACAGGGGAAATAGTAAGGGAGAAGGCAGTATTTTAGGGAGTATTGGCGATTTATTGGATGGTGATAATCGCTTCTAATGAGCGTGTTTTCGACTTAAAAAAAACTTAAAACTTCATTCAAATTCTGTTAAAGTTTCTATGTAGAAGGTTACACATTAATTTTTTTACTATTTTTAAGAAACTAAAACTGAATGCCTATACACAAAAACTACTCTTAAAAATTTTAACCTTAATCCTCGTTAAATATGGCAAGAGCGATGTTCGATTACACCAAAACTATACTTAAAAAAGTAAGTTTCGATCCATCATTGTTTTGTAAAGAATTACAAAAAGCTTTGCAACGATTGCTCCCTCACGAGATAGAAGAATTGAAAATTTGGATCAATTCTCTCGTCACAGCAAATCCACAATTAGACCAATGTTTAATCTATTTAAAACCATAAGAAAAGCCGCGATACGTCGCGGCTTTTTTAGTATGTATCTTCTTGTTATGATTGTACGGGACTGATAATCTCGACATTGTGAAATGCAATTGCACCACGAACAATTCCCATGATTACACCTCGTAAAGCTTCTATAATCTGCATTTTCAATTCGCTTTTGTGGAATAGCAAACTCACTTCTCTGGCAGGTCTTGGCTCTGCAAAATGACGTAAATATTTACGCTCCGATTCTTTAATATCTAAGGTATGTAAGTAGGGAAGAAGCGTCATGCCCAAATCTTCGTTAGATAGTTTTATCAAGGTTTCAAAGCTTCCACTTTCCAATTGAAAATGGTCGTCAGTAATGGCTCTTGGCGTTTTACACAAGTTGATTACGCCGTCTCTAAAGCAATGTCCGTCTTCCAATAATAAAATATCATCAATATCTAAGTCGCTCGTTTCCAGTTCTTTTTTGTGATACAAGCGATGATTTTCCGTAATATATCCAACAAACGGTTCGTAATACAACACACGTTCTTTAATTTGCTCGTAGCCTAATGGAGTTGCAGCAATAGCGGCGTCTAAATGACCTTCATTCAATCTTTTAATGATGGTTTCTGTCGTGAGTTCTTCTATTTTTAAATTGACTTTGGGATACTTTTTAATAAACGTTTTTAAGAACATTGGCAATAACGTTGGCATGATGGTCGGAATGATGCCCAACTTAAATTCGCCACCAATAAATCCTTTTTGCTGATCAACGATATCTTGCATTCTGCCCGATTCATTGACGATATTTCGGGCTTGTTCAACGATTTTCTTCCCAATTTCGGTGAGTTGGATGGGTTTTTTACTTCTATCAAAAATCTGAATCTCTAATTCATCTTCCAATTTTTGAATTTGCATGCTTAATGTGGGTTGTGTTACAAACGATTTTTGAGCAGCTAAGGTGAAATTTTGGTGTTCGGCAACAGCCAGCACATATTGTAATTGTGTAATTGTCATTAGTATAGTTTTGAGTGATAAAAATATAAAAACTATCAATAAAACTTATCATTATTCCCTTAAAATGTTCGATAATTTTGTTTTATCAAAAATTAACAACATCAAAATACACACAAAATGACATTAACTATATTAGGATTAGACATCCAAAAAACAGAAAAATTGGCAAAAGACTTGAACGTTTTATTGGCAAATTTTCAAGTGTACTACCAAAATTTACGCGGAATTCACTGGAATATCAAAGGAAAAGGTTTTTTTGAATTGCACGCAAAATTTGAAGAATTGTATAACGACGCTCAAGTAAAAGTAGATGAAGTAGCAGAGCGTATTTTAACACTTGGCGGAGAACCGTTGCACACTTTTGAAGATTATATCGCCAATGCAAAAGTTCCCGTAGGAAAACACATTTCAAAAGATGAAAAAGCGGTAGAATTGATTGTAGCTTCCATTTCAGAATTGTTGCAATTGGAACGAAGTTTATTAGAAAAAGCCGCAGATGCAAGCGACGAAGGAACCGTTGCGATGATGAGCGATTTCATCTCTCAGCAAGAAAAAACCATTTGGATGATGCGCGCTTGGTTAGGATAAGAAGTTATTGGTTTGTAAGTTTTAGAGTTTTTGAGGTAGCTCGCTGTATGGCAAAAACTTCATAATAATATATGTATTAGGTTAGTTTTAACGAAAAAGCGACGCCAATTTGGTGTCGCTTTTCTCTTTTACGGTTGATTATTAAAGTTTAGTAAGCTATTACAATACAATCTTTAAAGTAACATCTGTATCTTTCACTTCAAACTTAGCTGGGTCAAATTGTGGAGGTCCATAACTCATCGGATTGTTTGAAATTCCGTAATCTTCTTTTGGCATTCCACTATCTTCGAAGTCCATTTGCCCGTTGTCATTTTCGTCATGTACACAGGTAATAGCATACGTTCCTTTCGGTACATTTTTAAAGGTTACTTTGACTTTATTCCCTTCAATTTCGCTAGCGGCGGATTGTATAGGTTTTGTTTTCATAAAGGTTTCTTCCGTATGCAAAGCAAACAATACTTTCCCTTTATTGCTTTTCACTTTGTCAATAGTCACGGTAATAGTAACACCTTCTTCAGAAGTAGTTTGTGCATTGCTTGTAAAAAGTCCTGCGATAAAAACGGCGATTAAAAGTACATTTTTCATAATAGTAATTGTTTATTGATTTGTTTTTGCTAGTTGCTAGTTGCTAGTTGCTAGTTGTTAGGTTTTAGGTCTTGGTCTAGATTCATGGCTCTTGATTCTTGATTCATGGCTCTTGATTCTTGATTCATGACTTTTAGCCTAATTATCCTAACGACAGTTCAAAAGTGCGAAGAATGCGTTTCGTTACACAAAATAAAATACTGGATTGTTGTTTTTTGGGGATGAGTTGTTGTTGGGGGTTGGGTTTTAGGTGTTAGGTGTTAGGTGTTAGGTTTTGGGGCGCTCCGCTTTTGGTTGTTTTTTGTCGATTTGTTTTAATTTTTACTCCTAAACCTATAACACAAAAAAACTGCATAAGAAGCATACATATCCTATAAAACTTCTTATACAGCTTTTTTACATTAGCTAGAATGTGAATTTAGTAAGCACATCTCCAGCCGCCAATACATCTTCCGCCTGGACAGTCGCTGTCTCTTGTACAATATGGAGGATAATACCCACCTGCAATGTTTTTTTGTTTAGATTTTTCAATGACTTTACTTCCTGAAAGATTTGCAATGTTTTTTAACATGATATATAAGTATTTTGGTTAATAATACTAGTAATATAAATTATTTTGTAACTAATAACTTACGGTAAAACCATACACTTTTTTGTTTTTAAATAATACACAACAATTAACAAATGTCTAATCTTGCTTCGCAATGTGTTGCATTCTTCTGAAAGAACTTGATGATTTCTCTAATGATTCAGCTTATTTTAAAGATTTTCTCAAGTACATTGACTTTGTTCTTTAGCTGTAAAAATATTTTTAATACCTATTAAAAGTAACTTTAATACGTATTAAACTTTATTTTAATAGGTATTAAAGTTTGATAAGCTCTTGAAGTTTTGATTGAAAGATAAAGAGGAATTGGTTGAAACTATTTGATGTTTTATAAAACTTATCAAGATATAGCTGAAAAGATATAAATAGAAAGTAAAGCCTTGTATGGTCCGTTTACGGGAAACCACATTGTATATTGTAATTATTTTACTACTTTTACGGAAAGATTTTAAGCTTATGAATAAAAAGAGTAGTAAAAGCTTGCTATTAATCGTTTTTATGTCCTTAGTATTACTATATAGTTGCAGTGATGAGAATGATAGTACTTCAGAACAGCATACAGTAGGAAAAGCACATGAACATTTACAACATCACACAAATGATGTGTCACATGCACATGTATTTGAAGTGGATTTGGCAAACGGTAAAAATCTTCATAATGTCACAAAATCAAATTTCAAAGCATTTAGCAACGAAGAGAAAGCAACTTTTATAAAATATTATATTAGTGAAGGCGGTGGAAAATGCAGTTGTGAAGGTGGATGTTCTGTAGAATGTCCTTCAGGCAGCAAACCCAAATGTCAATGCTGTTCCTGTGGTTGGTCTGATTGTGGATGCGAGCCTTTTGCTAAAGGAGCTATTAAATTACAATATGAGATTCATGAAAATACAGATGGTTCAGCTAGCTTGGTAAAGAAAGCCTCTGAAAAGTCTTTTTCATCTTTTGCAAACAGTAACTTACCCAATGCGTCAAAAATAGCAGCACTCTTTGATAACGAGTCTGTTTTCAAAACAGCAACCAACGGAACCATACAATTATCAGCAAAAGAATACCAAACACTTTTAGCTAAATTTCAAGTGTTTATGGTTAATTATTCAATGGAACAGTACTTTGAAGTGGAGTATGAATTTTAAAGATATTTATGGGGAAATAGGAACTGACTTTATTCATATACACCATTTAATTCCTGTTTGTCCAAATTGCCATTCAATGCTTCATAAAAAAATAAACGGAAAACTACCTACGGTAGAGGAATTAAGAAAAATGATTAATAAACAAAATTAAAGAATATATACTCATACTTAAACCAAAGGACTCTTAAATATTATTAATTTTTTACACCAACCCACGCGCTTTCATCTCCAAATACTTGTTAATGGCATTAATCGTCAAATTCTCAGGAGTCGTTAAAATGGAATGAATTCCGTATTTTTTCAATTCGTTGACGATTAAGCGCTTTTCGAAAGAGAACTTTTCTGCGATGACTTTGTCGTACGCTTCTTGAATGGTGGTTGCTTCGCTGTGGATGAGTTCGTCGAGTTCGGTGTTTTTAAAGAAAACTACGACTAACAAGTGACTTTTGGAAATTCCTTTTAAGTACGGCAATTGACGGTTGAGTCCGTCCATAGTTTCAAAGTTGGTGTACAACAACAGCAAACTTCGGTGTTTCAGTGTTTGCTTGATATGTCCGTACAAACGTCCGTAATCAGATTCGTAAAAGTCTGTGCTAACATTATACAACGATTCCAAAATAAGGTTCATTTGCGAACTGCGTTTTTCGGCAATCACCGTGTTTTCAACTTTTTTAGAAAAGGTAAACATGCCTGCTTTGTCTTGCTTTTTTAAGACCACGTTGCTCATCACTAGCGTGGCGTTGATGGCATAATCGAGCAGACTCAATTCGTTGAACGGCATTTTCATCATACGACCTTTGTCAATCACCGAATACACAGGTTGCGATTTTTCATCTTGATACTGATTCACCATCAAATGTCGCTGTTTTGCCGTCGCTTTCCAGTTAATCGTTCGCAAATCGTCGCCAATCACATATTCTTTAATTTGCTCAAATTCCATCGTATGTCCGATACGGCGAATTTTCTTAATGCCATACATCGTCAAATTATTTCCAATGGCGAGCAAATCGTACTTTTTTAATTGCAAAAACGCAGGATAGGTGGGCACCATTGCTTCGTTGTCAAAGTAGAAACGACGCGCAACCAATCCCAATACGGATTGCACATATACATTGAGTTTTCCAAAAATATATTCGCCGCGTTCGGTTGGTCGTAATTTGTATTTTAAATCAATTACGCTGGATGCTTTTATCTTTTTTTCTATAGAAAAATCGCGCACTTGAAATTGCTCTGGAATTTCGTCAATAATTCGTACGGATATCGGAAACGTATAATAATTTTCCATTCGTAAAAAGATATCATTTTCGTCACCGTTGGAGAATTTATCGGGCAATTGACGTGTGGCTGAAATTCCCGTTTTAGCGAGATACAAAATAAAAATATCCAATAAGGTAAACGTACAAAAAACAAGCAGCAACAGTTTCGAAACATAGAAAAGCTTCGGAAAAATAAAGCTGATGATAAAGCACATGATAATTCCGAGAGATATGTAAAAGAAACGATCTCTGATGTATAAGGATTTAAAAAAATCTTTGATGACTTGCACTTGCTGCCTAATTTCAGGTTATAACCTATCGAGGAATCTCAATAGTTTGTATGATTTGATTGATGATTTGCTTGGATGTCATTCCTTCCATTTCGCGTTCTGGCGTTACAATGATACGATGTTGCAACACAGGTACGGCTACACTTTTGATGTCTTCTGGTGTAACAAAATCGCGTCCGTTGATAGCGGCATACGCTTTAGATGCTTTTAAAATGGCAATAGAAGCTCTCGGAGAAGCGCCCATGTATAGGAATTGATTGTTGCGCGTGTTGATGATGATTTCGGCAATGTATTTCAATAAATGCGGTTCTACCACCACATCATTGACCAAGGCTTGGTATTTGGTGATTTGTGTTTGACTAAGAAATGCACTGATTTTATCTACTTTTTTCTCGTCTTTCAAATCGTGTTCGCGGGCAATGATTTCTATTTCTTCTTCTAGGTTTGGATATTCCACGTTGATTTTAAATAGAAAACGGTCCAATTGTGCTTCTGGCAAACGATAGGTTCCTTCTTGCTCAATGGGGTTTTGCGTTGCCAACACCATAAATGGCGCGTCTAAATTGTATTTGGTGCCGTCCATAGTAATTTGTCGCTCTTCCATCACTTCAAACAAAGCGGCTTGGGTTTTTGCTGGCGCACGGTTGATTTCGTCAATGAGTAACATATTGGTAAATACAGGCCCTTTTCTGAATTCGAATTCAGATTTTTTCATGTCGAAAATAGACGTTCCTAAAATGTCACTTGGCATCAAATCTGGCGTAAACTGAATACGTCCAAAATCTACGGTGAGTGACTTTGCCAATAGTTTTGCTGTAATTGTTTTGGCAACACCTGGCACACCTTCAATCAACACATGTCCTTTGGCAAGTAGTGCGGTGATGAGCATGTCAATCATTCCTTTTTGTCCTACAATGACTTTTGAGAGTTCTTCTCGTATTTTTTGAATGCCATCTTGTAGTTCGGTCAAATCAATTCGGTTGGTAAATGACAACGGCGTATTCTCTGATTGTGCTTCGTGTTCGTTCGTTTCTCCTGTAAAGTCCATATATGTTATTTACGTGTGTAAGTTACTAATTTAATTGTTTTTGTTGCGGAATTTTTCAATGGCAACGGTGATTCTTAATACGTCATCTTCATCAAAAAAGAGCTTCTTTTGCAATATGTTGATGAGTTTGACGAGTCGTTCGGTTTCTTCTAACGATTTCCCAGATTTTTGATGCAAGCGTTTGCTAAACTTTTCGTCAAGCACTTGTGTGTCCAAAAAATATTCGGTGCGCAAATATTCTAAGAAATAGGTTATTTTTTTGTGTACCACATTTTGATGATCTTTCGTTTCATAGAATAGATTTCCAATGGTTTTGGTAAAGTCTACCGTCGTATTTTCCAGTGGTTTTACAATTTTTACAATGCGTTGTTTTCGTTTGGCATTAAACAGAATAAAAATTACCAAGAAAATCAACGCTAAGTACCACGCCCATTGCAATGGCGGTTGCGATTTTATAAAGCGCAATCTTGAGTCTTCGTTGGTACCATCAGCAGCGGTGACTTTATAAGCAGAATCAAAAAATACGTCTTTGTTTGGAATATATGCCAACACACCTTCCGAATATTGATGCTGATTGTCTTTTAAAAGTATGTAATTGGTAAACGCCAACGGTTGCGTGTGCAGTAAAAATGCACCATTACCTACCGGAACTTTGATAAAGTTAGTGTATTTGGTTTGTGTTGAATCATTCTCAAATTGTTGATAGCCTAATACCGTGGTGGTTAAGGAATCAATGTATAAGAAATGGTGGTTTTTGATGCCTTTTTCAACGGTGATGTCTTTATCGCGTAAACGATTGTTGGCAAATGATAAGGTTGCTTTACTTTCCGAACGAAATTCATAGTTAATATACACGCCCAAGCTATCTAGCAAATACTCTGGCATGTCTCTCGCAGATACAAATATGGTGTTTCCTTCGGTAGCAAAATCGAATAATTCATTCACAGAACTAAAGTCCGTAAAAAACGCATCGGCAATCTTCACATAGGTTCCGTTGATTTTATACTCGTATTTTTCAAAATCGTAATTGTTGTAGATAAACTCATAAGGAGTTCTGTAAACGTTGGTAACTTTTCCTTTTGGGAGTACATGTTCCAACTCTTTGTGAAACACTTGCAAGTCGTACGGTTTGGTTTGTCGCTCATCAAAAGTTTCTCGCCAATCGATAGGTGTTGGTTTGGAAACGCCCATAAATCCAGCTATCATGATGATGGCAATTAAAATACCCAGATATATTTTCAATCGTTTACTCATGCGGCAGCTTTTTTAAGGACAACAGTAAACGATTCTTGGGCTTTTTCGTATTGTGCTTGGTTGATATCAAATTCACCATACCAAACATAGTTGTACACGTATGAAGTGTATTGAAACTGTTCGCGTAGTGCTTCCTCTTTGATTTCGTACGTATAATCGAGATTTGTTTTTTCTGGGTCAAATGCAATGATTTCAGCAGCACTTAATTGCTTTAACATGTTGAGGTATTGATATCTGATTGCCAATCGGTAGTCACCATTTGCAGTAGCTTCTTGAATCAGTTTGTTGAAATCGGCGCTGTGAATATTCGTGTCAATATCTTCGTGACGAATAATGCGTCGGTCGGAGCGTTTTCCGAAAACCCAGCGACCTTCGCCGTTCATCATCGTTTTTACAATAAAAAACACTACTAAAATGATGATGATGACATAGAAAATGTTGAGCGCGTTTTGTATGAATTCAGAAGCTTCTTTTCGTGTGCCAAAGTCAAACCAATCTTGCACCGTAGCTTCGAGCCAATCTCCAAAATTTGATAACCAACCCGCTTCTTTTTGTTCTTGGTTGTATTCGAATTCTTCACTAGCGTACCGTTCTTTAAAATCGGCATCATATTTTTTAGGCTCAACGTACGAATCATCTTTTTGTACAGGTGTTTGCTGCTCTATGAATGTAGTTTCTGCCACAGCAATATGTGCTGCATGTAATGACAGCGAGCACATTCCCGAAAGGGAAAAAATAAAAAATATGTTTCTAAAAAGTTGCGGCATGAATATTAGTTTCTCCCGATATCGTCAATAGTATCTTGTGTGTGAATGTTTTCGCGGTCTTCTTTTAAACTGTAATACACAACTGCTTGATGAATTTGCAGTGTAGCCGAAGTTAAAAAATTAAACAGATACATACCAGTTTGCAATGCAAACGCAATGATAAATACCAATGAAGTTTTATCTAAGTCGCTCAAAAACATAGGATTTTCTATAAAAGGAACTCCTAAAAAGTACAATACTATTCCTTGAAGAAAAGAATATACATATTGAAAAATAATAATCATTAAGATGAATATTCCAACAGCTCCGATGCTAGGAAAAAATTGTTGAAAACATAGTTGCAAACTATATCCATAGCAATCAAATACACTTTTGTCATCGTATTTCATGTATTCCATTAGAGCAGAATGGTAAAATAGCGAAATCAACCCTACGACAAAGACGATGAAAGGAATTCCGATGAACGTTATTGCCATAATTCCCATCACAATAGCGGCTGCAATCATGAGCGGAATGGAAATTAAAATCGTCACTAGTAAAAACTTGATGAGTCTGCCGAAGTTGGCAAATAGTTCTTTTGAAATTTCTTTGTTGGTAAAATTAGCACCTTTGTGTTTCTCGTACAGTTTAAAATACAGTGGAATGTACGCGTAATTTAAGATTCCAACAAACGCACTGATCAAAATGTATAAAATTCCGTATGGAACATAAATATTGGAATTGTCACCAAGATATCTAATAAACTCTCTTTGATTACGTTCATCTAACAAGCCCAACGCTTGTAATTCTGCAACTTCCATATACAGAATAAAACTCATGACAATGAGCACTAGCAAAAAAAGCCCATTTACTAAAAGGTAATTTTTGAAAAAATGCTTTCCGTGCATTTTTATAAACGCAAACGTGTCTTTAAAAAACAGTGCGAAGTCTCTCGATTTATATAGTTGCAACATGTGTTTTTAGTTTTTTATGTACAATATGTGGATATATTAAATAGTAATAAGAGATGATTCCTAAGGTAATTAAAATGATTCCTACGGAAAGCCAGTTGGGCATTATATTGGAATATCGCGTCACATAGCCTTCTAAAACACCAGCGGCAAAAGTAAAAGGAAATGTACTAATTAGGATTTTGATTCCTGTTTTTAGGCCAATTTTAAAGGAAGCCATTCGCGAATAGGTTTTAGGGAACAAAATGCTAGCTCCTAAGATGAATCCTGCGGCACCTTCTATGAAAATTGCAAAAATTTCCATCGCACCGTGAATCCAAATACCGCGCACACTTTCCCACAAAACGCCTTGCTGATAGAAAAAGTATTGAAAAGCACCCAACATAGTGCCATTGACTAAAAGAATATATCCTGTTCCTATGCCGCCAAACACGCCTAAAATAAAGCAAAGCATGCCTACACGTAGGTTGTTGAAGGTAATACCGATAAAGCTTCCCCAATTGCTGCCATTTTTGTAAATAGCTACAGGATCGCCGCTTTGAATGTTTTCTAAAGTTTCATTGACGTAGCCATCTCCCAAAATAAAACGAACAAATAAATCATCGTACGCAGCAGAAACAGCTCCGATAGTAATAAACACGCCAAAAATGATAAAAGCATACATAATATAGCGACGATATTCGTACACAATCAACGGAACTTCCGTTTTCCAAAATTCGACGATGCGATTTGTTTTGGTGCGTTTGGTTCTATAAATACGTTGAAAAGCTGCTGCCGCTAGCTGATTTAAATAGCTAATGGTTTTACTCTTAGGATAATAGGTTTGTGCATACGACAAATCATTCATTAACTGAATGTACAAGGATGAAAGTTCATCAGGATTTTTAAACTGATTATTGTAAATGGTTTTTTCAAAGTTCAACCATTTTTCTTTATTTTGCTTGATAAATGCAACTTCTCTCATAGATACGCTAAAATAATACATAATATGTCAGAGATACAAATTAATACTACGCAAAATGTAAATATCGATTTTACATTGTCGTCTGTGGGCGAACGTGTCTTGGCATGTGTGATTGATTGGGTGATTAAAATTGCCTATGTTTTAGGAATTATTTGGTGTTTTAATTTAATGTTTGGTGATGAAAGATGGGTTATGGAGTTGGACTATTGGTCAGAAGTTGCCATTTACACCATGTTGGCTTTTCCTGCGTTAATTTATACCTTAGTGTTAGAGTCTTTGTGGGAAGGACAAACGGTTGGAAAAAAAATCATGAAAATAAAAGTGGTGAAAATTGATGGCTTTCAAGCGTCGTTTCTCGATTATTTTATTCGCTGGATTTTTAGAATGATCGATTTAAATATCCTATTCGGTTTTGTTGCATTAATTAGTGTGATAATGAGCGATAAAGGACAACGTTTGGGCGATATGAGTGCTGGAACTGCTGTAATTTCACGAAAAAATAAAATTTCCATCTCACATACCATTTTGGAAGACCTAAAAGAAGATTACAAACCGCAATATCCTTCAGTGATTAATCTTTCTGATAACGATATGCGAATCATCAAAGAAACGTATCTCATTGCCAAAAAGTCTAAAGATTTTGAAACATTGAACAAATTACGCACAAAGGTTGAACAAGTAATGGAAACCAAATCGGACAAAGCGACCATTCCTTTTATCGACGTTGTGATAAAAGATTATAACTTTTACACTCAAAACATGTAATGCTTTTTTACGCAATTGATATTATAGGAACTTTCGCTTTTGCGATTTCGGGCGTTTTGGTAGCGATGCAAAAACGTATGGATCCGTTTGGAATTTTTATCATCGCTTTTGTTACAGCTGTCGGCGGCGGAACCTTACGCGATGTGCTTATCGGAAGAACTCCCGTTGGCTGGATGAACGATTTGAATTATGTGCACGCGATTGGATTGGCGGTTGTGTTTGCGGTTATCTTTCGAAAAAAACTGAACCGACTCCGAAAATCATTATTCTTGTTTGATACAATCGGATTGGGCGTTTTTACCATTATTGGTGTGGAAAAAGGAATTTCTGCCGATTTACATCCTATCATTTGTATTGCATTGGGAACAATGAGCGCGAGTTTTGGTGGTGTGATTCGTGATATTTTATGTAATGAAATTCCCGTCATCTTTCGAAAAGAAATTTATGCTACAGCCTGTTTGGTAGGCGGCGCTACCTTTTTTGCACTGAAATATTTAGGACTTGAAGAAGATTTAATCTACATTTTTACGGCAGCAATGGTGATTTCAATTCGCTTGGTTGTGGTAAAATTCAAAATACAATTACCCACCATTTATCAAGCATAAAAAAACTGTTTGAAATCTTTTAAAACGTCATGCTGAACTTGATTCAGCATCTCATCCAATTAGTTTCAAACAGTTTTTGAGTTTTATATTTTCTATGTTTTTTTAGAAAATAGTATAGCCTATAGTGATGGAAAATTGTTTCAATTCCGATCTCGATAACGAACCATTATCTAACAGGTTTCTTCCTGGAAGATATCTAGCTTCTATAGAATATTTATCGTACGAATATCCCAATCCTAACGCAAGTCCTGCATTGGCACCAAAATCATCTTTTTCAATGGTCACGTTTCCACTTCCTTTAGCATCTAATAAAATATCAAACACCACAGCACCGCTTAAAAACAACTTGGAAGTATCATTTAAAAACATATAATGACGAGCTCCAATCGGAATTTGAATCGCGCTGTATTCAAGCTTGAAATTTCTTCTCACAGATAAATCCAAAAACTCACCTTCACCTTCATATGAACTGTAATTAGCCGCTATAAATGCGGACCATTTATTTTTATTGAAAGGAAAGATATATTCAAATTCAGCTCCAAAAGTTGGCGACCAAGTAGCTTCCGTATCTACACCTTTAGCAAAGAAAGCAGATATTCCTAAATCTGTAGTAGCACTTGTGTTGTAGGCTCCCGCAAAGACTTTGATGTGAAATGTTCCTTTTTTGGGCTTGCTAAATTGTACTGCAGTTTCTCCTTTACATTCGCTGTAATCTTTAAAAAATGATAGTAAATCTCCTTTTTTATAATCTACACGAATCACTTTTCTTTCTGTAATTCCTGTGCATGGAAATTCGGTCAACAATTGTTGTTGGTAGCGTTTGTTGTATAAAATATCACGATTTTCGTTAGTATATACATTGTAAATCAGCGGTTCAAGCGTTCCGTTTTCTTTCTTAAAATAGAATGCTTTTTTGTCTTGATCTCTGTAGGCGTATAAATCTACTTTTCCTTCCAATAAGACATTTAATAGTAATGTAGTGTCTTCATAATCGGGAGTTCTGTCAAATTTTAAATTTGAAACATCTCTATCCGAATTGTCAAAAGGAACGGTATGTTTTTCAAACTTGAACGCGTTTTCAATGACAACCGTTTTTAAGTTGGGTATTCGTAAAATTTTAGTTTCACCGTTTTGGGTAAGCTTGTATTCAAATTTTGAAGGAGTGTTAATCCAATCTTCGTTTTTAATATAACATTCGGTTTTTTGACCATTTTCGGTAATAAAATAGCCTTTTTCAAAGTTAATTTGAGCAAGAAGACTAGCGGAAGTCATCAAAAAGAAGAGAAGCAATACACTTGTGTAGTTTTTCATAAATATGTTTAAAATTAATTTTGCGCAAAGCTATCAAAATATCACACAAAACAATAGAAAACTTTGTAAGCGTATCAAAAAATTTACAAGCGTATCCAGATGGTTCAATCCAGTACTTCTACACCACGAATCATGATGTTTTTCTTAGGCCATTCGCCTTTATCTGTTGGCTGGTTGGCAATTTCATCCACCACATCCATTCCTGAAATCACTTTTCCAAACGCTGTGTATTCACCATTAAGGTGATGCGTTCCACCTTTTTTTTGAACGATAAAAAACTCGTATGGCGACGCATATTTGTAAGCGCGATCAATATCGCCACTAGGCATTGAAATAACGCCTCTGTCATGTTTGAATCCTTTTTTGGTATCTGGCGGAAGCAAATATTTTCCAATCTTCTGGCGTTTTTTAGCAATGCTCCAACCATCAGAGTTTCCACCTTGAATCACAAAATCTTTCACCACACGATGAAACTGTGTGCCTTCAAAATAATTGCGTTTGGCAAGCATGATAAAATTAGCTCTGTGATACGGTGTTTCTTCGTATAATTCTAAGTCTATATTGCCAAAATCAGTTTTGATACGTACTTTTCGCTCAGGATTGTTTTTGCCGTATTCAAGCATATAATCGAGTACATTGTCGTTGGTAATTTTGACTTCTTTTTCTTTTTTCTTCTTCTTTTTTTCTGGTGTTTTTGTTACCGTCTTTATCGTGTCTGTTTTTTCAGAAGTGTTCAATTTGGGTGTAGAAGTTTTAGTATCTTCGCAACCAAATACAAGGAATGTAACAATCAATACAAGACAAATCTTTTTCATAGATGAATTTTGATAATTTTAAAAAAATCCTTCCAAAAATAACAAAAATCCCGCTTCCAGGCATTTCTTCGCAATTGAAAATGGCACCTGCTATGCGCGAAAAGGAGCTTGAACGTTTAGAAATTCGCATGAAAAATGCACGTACTTCTGCGGTGATGGCTTTGTTTTATCCAAACGCAGCTAGAGAAACCAATTTTGTCTTAATTCTTCGTAAAACCTATCATGGTGTGCATTCCAATCAAGTTGGATTTCCTGGTGGAAAAACGGAACCTGATGATATTAATCATGAAGCTACAGCATTGCGTGAAACGGAAGAAGAAGTAGGCGTAGAGGGACAACGCATAGAAATTGTTCGAAAAATTACAAGCACCTATATTCCGCCAAGCAATTTTGTGGTGCATCCTTTTATTGGAATTCTTCATGAAACACCTACATTCATTCCACAAGCTTCCGAAGTAGCCGACATCATTGAGGTCGCTTTGGCGGATTTTCTATCGGAACGTGCTGTTATTCAACAAGAGCTGACAACTTCTTACATGAAAAAAGTGCAAGTTCCTGCGTTTTATCTCAATAATCATGTGGTTTGGGGCGCAACGGCGATGATGTTAAGCGAAGTTAAAGACATCATTTCTAAAGCCATTTCAAATTAGTTTTTGTAGATTTGTAATTCGTAAAAAATTGAACATACATGGGATTATTCAAAAGAAATCCTTTCGGACATATACTCTTTTTGAAAAAATGGTTGATTAGAATTGCGGGCGTTATGACACATAAACGCTATCGCGGATTTAATGAGCTAAAAATTGAGGGTTCAGATATTTTGCGCTCTTTGCCTGATAAAAATGTACTGTTTGTTTCCAATCACCAAACGTATTTTGCTGATGTTGTGGCAATGTTTCACGTGTTTAATGCCAGTCTAAAAGGACGTGATGATAATATTAAGAATGTAGGTTATTTGTGGAATCCGAAGCTGAATTTATACTATGTAGCAGCCAAAGAAACCATGAAATCAGGGTTTTTACCCAAAGTTTTAGCCTATGCAGGTTCGGTAAGTATTGAGCGTACATGGCGTGCCAATGGTGAAGATGTTAACAGACAAGTAAAAATGAGCGATATTTCCAATATCGGAATCGCGTTGAATGATGGTTGGGTAATTACCTTTCCACAAGGAACGACGCGACCTTGGAAACCTATCCGAAAAGGAACAGCACATATTATAAAACGTTACAAACCTATTGTAGTACCAATTGTAATCGACGGTTTTAGACGCTCGTTTGATAGAAAAGGATTGCGTATTAAAAAGAAAGGAATCTTACAATCAATGGAGATTAAAGAGCCTTTGGAAATTGATTACGACAACGAAAGTGTTGATGAAATTATTGAAAAAATAGAATATGCTATTGAGCAACATCCATCGTTTTTAAAAGTGATTCCGCAAGAAGAACTGGAAGCTATGGAAAAACTCAATGAAAAGCGTAAATGGGAATATTAATTCGTACTACTTAACAGATGAAGTGATTTAAACTTTTTCTTCTGGCTGTAAATTAATCTTATTTTGCCCTAATTTTGACTTTTTTTCGTGCCTTAGCCATGGCTATGCCACTCAAAAAAGACTTCATCAGACCAAAAAATCTTAAATTTTCGCTACAAAACAAAAAGTTTAAATCACTTCGAAATAAAAAAGGACTCATCTAATATGCATGAGTCCTTTTTTTATAGATAAACTAGGGATTATTCGCTGTAGATGTCGTCTCTTTTGGCTCGTTGACTGTGGTATAAAAAACCTGACCAACTTTATGGAAAACGTTATAAATAAACTGCATCAATCCGCCATTATTCATTGTATATATAGAAGTATATGCTGTAGTTGGAGCTACTAACGAAGTCCCAAATTCTTTTTGAAAACTGTTGGTTTGCTCGTGAGCGCTTATGGAAACTGTAAACATAAGTGCCGCTATAAGTAAAAAAATATGTTTCATGATGATTTAATTTTTAGTTTGGTAAATGGTTTTATGATTTCAATTGTTTCAACTCTCTGTAATTCTTTTTGAGTTTTTTGGTTAGTAAACCGTATATCAAATAGTAAATTCCGTAAAACAACGCTACAACCAAGCAAGCTGCTACAATAGTTCCTACAGCGAGCAACAAATATTGTGAAAGCGTGGCTTCAGCTTTAAACATATCCATACCACCAGCGCCTTCAATATATCCAGTTGGAATGGCAATACACACCGTAAGTGCAATAACACTCAAGCTATACATGACATAATGTTTCACAGTTCTTCGTGTGGTCATAATATTTTTCATCAAATCTTTTACAGAGCTTGTCGTAGATATTTTTTTGTAATTGATGAAAAACTTGTAAATAAAATAAAATACAACCGCAGAAGAAGCATAAAAGAACCAATTGAGCCAAGAAGGCATGCTTGAATCATTTAGCAAATCGGGTTGTATTAATAAGGCTAGGAGCACAATGGCAATTCCAAAGCCAAGTTCTAATAAACTGACGTAAAAAACCCACTTTACAAGTGATGAGGATTTCTTCACCATCATTTTATCAATATCATTGTAGGATAGCTTCGGCTGATATGCCTCTTGCTTTTTCCAATCTTTTTTTAATAAATCTAATTCTTCCATAATTTATGGATTTAAAATCTTTTTCAATTTGGTCTTAATTCGGTTCATCTTCACACGAGCATTTACTTCTGTAATTCCAATTGTCGAGGCTATTTCTTTATAATTTTTATCTTCTAGGTATAGGAAAATCAACGCTTTTTCAATATCTGATAATTGCTTGATTGCTTTGTACATTATTTTTAATTGTTCTTCTTCCGTATCATCATAATCCTCAGATGTTATTTTAAAAACAACACTTTCATAATCTTGTGTTTTTACACTGCGTTTTGACTTTCTGTATAAGGTAATGGCAGTGTTTAATGCCACACGATACATCCAAGTACTAAACTTAGAATCGCCTCTAAACTTTGGATATGCTTTCCATAATTGTATGGTAATTTCCTGAAACAAATCGTTGTGCTGATCTCTGTTTGAGGTATATATACGACATACTTTATGAACGATATTCTGATGGCGTTCTAATTCGGTAACAAAGTTATGTTCGAGGTTTTTGTTCAATTTTTGATGGTTAATTTGCCTATATGTGTTTCCTATCACAAATATGTTACATAAATTTTCAAAAAAAAATTTAGAAAGCCGTATTTTTACCTCGTAAAGGATTTTTTATGAACATACCACGAACAAGCTATCCTAGAGTAGTGATTATTGGTGGCGGATTTGCGGGAATTTCGCTGGCAAAAAAATTAGGAAAAAAAGAAGTGCAAGCCGTTTTAATTGACAAGCATAATTACCACACATTTCAACCTTTACTATACCAAGTTTCTACTGGCGGATTGGAACCAGACTCTATTGCATACCCAATCCGAAAAATTATTAAAGATTATCCCAACTTTTACTTCCGTATGGCAAACGTAGAAGCTATTGATACCGAAAATAAAAGTGTTTGTACGGATATTGGTGATTTAAGTTACGACCATTTGGTGATTGCAACAGGTTCTAAAACGAATTTTTTTGGCAATAGCGAAATTGAAAAGTATAGTATGGTGATGAAAACGATTCCGCAATCGTTGAATCTTCGCAGTTTGATTCTTGAAAATTTTGAACAAGCCATTTTAACCTCCGATTTGGCAGAAAGAAACGCATTGATGAATTTCGTAATCGTAGGTGCTGGCCCAACAGGTGTAGAATTGGCGGGCGCTTTGGCAGAAATTAAAAAAGGGATTTTGCCGAAAGATTATCCCGATTTAGACATTCGTCAGATGAAAATTAACTTGATACAAAGCTCTGACCGTATTCTGCCTGCAATGAGCGAAGTCGCTTCCGAAAAAGCAGAAGATTATTTGCAAAAATTGGGCGTAGATGTTTGGAAAAATTTACGCGTTACAACTTATGATGGCGATTGGGTGCAAACCAACGGAGCTGTTAATTTTAAAACGGCTACCGTAATTTGGTCGGCAGGTGTAAAAGGCGCTACAATTCCAGGTGTTGATAGTGAGGAACTTATTACAAGAGGCAATCGAATTTTGGTAAATGAATTCAATCAAGTAAAAGGCTTTGATGATATTTATGCGTTGGGCGATATTGCCGCGATGCAAAGTGACGAATATCCTAACGGACACCCAATGATGGCTCAACCCGCCATTCAGCAAGGAAAGCATTTAGGAAAGAACTTGATTCGTAAAATAGAAGGCAAAGAGATGAAACCGTTTAGCTATTTTGACAAAGGTTCTATGGCGACTGTAGGAAGAAACAAAGCTGTAGTCGATTTGCCAAAATTCAAGTTTCAAGGTGTTTTTGCGTGGTTTGTGTGGATGTTTGTCCACTTATTCTTTTTAATAGGATTCCGAAATAGATTGGTCGTTTTTATCAATTGGGTATATAATTACATCCGTTTTGATAGAGAAGCACGCTTAATCATTCGTCCGTACAAAAAACGAAAGCATATATCGTCATCCTAAAAGCGTACCTTCTGCGTTTTCTGTTGTATGAAATTTTACGGTTAAAATTCCTAAAATAATCAGTAATTGTGATGTTCCATAAAAAAGCATGATGTACACATCTTTATACGGTAATGCGTTATGAAATTGATTCAACCCGATTACGATTTGTGCAATGGTAAAGCAAGCAATTCCCCAAAAAACTAGGCGATAACTTTTCGTGTTTACATTTTTATAGCGTAAATAGCCAATCTTTAAAAAATTTAAAACAGTAATCATATAAATAATCACAGGTATTAGTAAGTTGTCGAGCTTATCATATATCAAATAAATTAACGAGAGCGAAAGCAATAACGAAACTGCCAAATAGGGAATTAAACGATCAATATCGTAGCGTACTTGCTTGTAAAAATATAGCGAATACAATAACATTGAAATTAAAAATAACACAAGTCCCAAAATAAACGAATAAAACGAAGTTTCTTCCAATAAAAGAATATCTCCAATACACAAAGCTGCCAGCGCACCGAGAATAATCAGGCGTTGATGAAATAACATGGCTTGACTATTTATATAGAAAAAAATAGCCAATAAAATAGTAATCAGCGGTTTGGTAACAATTCTATATTCGTACAATTCTTTAGCATTATTAAAATAAATATCTAAAGAAAGATTTAGTAAGAATATGATAATGAAAACTTTAAAAAACTTCATATACTGCGCTTTTTTTAAAAAGCACCACAAATTAACAAAAAAAATAGTACGTTTTTATTTTTGATAACTTTTGATGATTCCCGATACAATTAGAAATTGTGCGGCAGCATACGTAGCCATAATACTAAGGTTAGAATAGGGAAGTGCTTCATAAAACTTGTTGATTGCCAAAAGACTGTCTGATAACATAAAGAAAACCGCTCCAATAAAGACAAACGTAAACCCTTGCGGTAACACCATTCCTTTTCTTAGGTACGCCGTTATTGCCATGGTAAGAATGACCGTCATATACACCAACACGGGAATTAATAAATCGCCCAAACCAT
The DNA here is from genome assembly GCF_003054265.1 of Kordia periserrulae. Classification (GTDB taxonomy): domain Bacteria; phylum Bacteroidota; class Bacteroidia; order Flavobacteriales; family Flavobacteriaceae; genus Kordia; species Kordia periserrulae. The sequence continues at coordinate 143,401 of NZ_QBKT01000003.1, forward strand.
CTTTGATATACCAAAATAATCCTGTTGCATATACTAAAAGTAACACAATTAGCGGAAGTGCAGCAGCTTTTTTACCATTGCAATCGCGCAGAAATACAAGAATATACATTATATGCGCAATCAAAAAGGAAACCAAACCTGCCATAAAAAAACCTTCGTCATTACTCACAAACATCAGTAAACAATCACCAAACAAAGAAAAAAGTAGTGCTAAAATCGTGGTTATTTTGATAGTTAAATGAAGATGATCTGCATTTAATATAAAAAACAACATTAGCGAAATGACAATGGCAGGCTTTGTAAAATAATGCCACGTAGTATAACTTTCAAAACTTCCAAAAATAAGTTCAAGCGTCACTATAATGATGAAAATGATGGTAAATACGATTGTTTTCATGTAGTTTTCTTTTTTAGAAATATTCTCAAAACTAATACAATTCCGCACGGAATTCCGATAAACAACGCTTCACTTTGCAATACGCGCAATCCCCACTCACTAAAGAATCGGGCAGCACCTATGGGAGATACCAAAATTGGTCGCCACGGAAAAAAATAGCGCGTATCGTCAAACGGAATAAAAAAACCAACGCCTTTTCCGCCATTCGTCAGCGCATCAAGCAATCCGTGTGAGATTGTTGCCAAAAAGAAAACAATGCAAAGCGTCATTCCCAGTTTGGAGAAGAATTTTACCTTTCTATAAAAAATGATTCGAACTAAAAAAGCCAACAAAAAGGCAAAGAGAATGCTATGTGTAAATCCGCGATGCCCTAACGGATGCTCATACGAATATCCAAACTGAAACATGATCACATCAGCATCAGGAATCACCGCGCAAAAAATAGCAAGCAAGGATAATTTTATAGGATTTAGCGAAACATTCGCCACTTTTTTAATGGTATACGCTACCAACGCGTGACTGAAAACGGACGCCATTAATTTGCGTTTGAATATTCATCTAACAACGCTTTTTCTTTTGCGGTCAAACTATCAACACCTTTCTCATTAATCTTTTCCAAAATACGGTCAACGCGTTCTTGCTTGGCTTTACGTTTGGCATTGAATTCGTCGTCAATCGTTTGATATTTTTGTGTAGAACGCCTTGAAATTCCAGCACTTTCTGTATTTGATTTAAAAAATTTGATGTAAATAAAAATACCAATAACAGCAATCGAAATATAAAGCATGATGTCCATAAGCTTGTACGAGTAGCAATTTTTTAACAACCAAATTTACAATAATTCTCCCAAAATACAATTCATCCTAAAATTACGACAATTGAGTCGTTTGGTTTTTAGAGGTTGTTCAAATTACTAGAGATTTGCTTCATCATCAATCAATAAAATCATTCATCCCATGAAAAAAATAATCACACTTTGTATCTTTTTTTGTTGCAGTTTTAGCATAGCGCAAACTATCATTTCTGGAATTATCACCGATGCTAAAAACGAACCAATTTTCGGCGCGAATGTCTATTTAAAAGGAACCTACGATGGCGCTTCAACTAATGAAAAAGGCGAATTTAACTTTACTACGGAAGAAAAAGGAGTGCAAGTGTTGGTCATTTCGTTTGTGTCGTTTGAAACGAAAGAAGTGTCATTAGATGTATCTAAAATGCAAAATATCACCATTCAACTACGTGAAAATGTAGATGCATTAGATGCTGTTGTATTAAGTGCTGGTTCGTTTGAAGCGGGAGAAAATGCCAAAGTCACCGCGCTAAAACCGTTAGACATTGTTACAACGGCAAGTGCGCTGGGCGATTTTGTTGGCGCATTGCAAACCTTACCAGGAACGAGTACGGTTGCGGAAGACGGACGTTTATTTGTACGTGGTGGTCGTGCCGAAGAAACACAAATCTTTATCGATGGAATTCGCGTGTTTACGCCGTATAGCAATACCACCAACAACATTCCTGCGCGCGGTCGCTATTCGCCATTTCTGTTTAAAGGAATTACCTTTTCTACAGGCGGATATTCTGCTGAATACGGACAAGCGTTGTCGGGCGTGTTGGAATTGAACACCATCAACGAACCTGACCAAGAAAAAACAGATATTTCCATCATGACGGTTGGTGGCGGCGTGGGACATACCGAAAAGTGGAAAAAAGGTTCTGTAAGTTTCAGTACGTCGTATATCAATTTGGCGCCGTATTTAGCATTATTTCCAGACCGAAACGATTGGATAAAACCATTTCAAGGCGGACAAGGCGAAAGTGTATTTCGTCATCATTTTAAGAATGGAACGTTGAAATTTTACACGGCATTTGATATTACCGATTTTGAATTGGATCAAGAAAGTATCAATTTTGACGAATTGGTTCGCTTTAAGTTGAATAATAACAATTTATACATGAACGCATCATACAAAGGAACGCTGAGCGACGATTGGGGAATTGCCACAGGAATAAGTTACACGCGCGACCGAACGAAACTTCGCATCATTAATGACCGCATCAACAGTTTGGAAAATTCTATTCATGTAAAAGCGAAGTTGAAAAAGAAATTTAGCAATCGTTTCAAACTCAATTTTGGCGCAGAATATTTCACCACTGATTTCGATGAAGAATTTAAAAACGAGACAATTTCGTCAGTAAACTATGGTTTTAACAATAACCTGTTTGGCGCTTTCGCGGAATCGGACATTTTCTTCTCTAAAAACTTCGCAGCCAAAGTCGGTGTACGTTTTGATCACGCTTCGTTACTGGACAAAACGACCATTTCACCACGATTGTCCGTAGCGTACAAAACCTCTGAAAAAGACCAAGTATCGTTTGCGTTTGGACAATTTTACCAAAATCCGAACAATACCTATTTAAAATTCAATAGCAATTTCATTCCAGAAAATGCCACGCATTATATTGTCAACTATCAATATGTGCATGAAGGCAAAACGTTTCGCGCGGAAGCGTATCACAAAAAATACAACGATTTGGTGACGTTTTCGGGCGATATTCCACAATTTGGAAGTGATTTTGGAAATGACGGTTTCGGTCACGCCACAGGACTAGACATTTTTTGGCGTGATAACAAAAGTATCAAAAATGTGGATTATTGGGTTTCGTATTCCTACTTAGACACGTCGCGAAAATTTGAAAACTTTCCCACGGAAGCCATGCCAAATTTTGCTACAAAGCACAACTTTTCGGTTGTCACCAAATATTGGGTAGATTCGTTAAAAAGTCAAGTAGGATTTAGCTATAACTATGCTTCTGGACGACCATATACAAATCCAAACGTCGGAGGATTTTTAAACGAACGTACCAAAGATTTTCATAGTGTAAGTGTGAATTGGGCATATTTAATTTCACAGCAAAAAATCTTGTATTTCTCGTTGTCGAATGCCGCAGGTGTACGAAACGTGTTTGGCTACGAATACGCGAATCAGCCAGACATGAACGGCATATTTCAAAGAAGAACGCTACGTCCAGCACAAGATCAGTTTTTCTTTATCGGTTTCTTTTGGACGATTAGTGATGATGGGAAGAGTAATCAGTTGGATACGTTGTAGGAATTCAGAATGTAGAATGCAGAATTATGAATTTTGAAGTTTTAAATTTCGCTATTGCTCGATTATTTACTTATAATCAAAAATCAGCAATCGTAAATCGTAAATCGTAAATCGTTATTTCGGATTCAAAACTGCATTTCTTTTTCCTCTTCAAGCTTTAACGTTTTTGTTAGAATTTTTAGACACTTTCTTGATGACATGATAAAAAGCATTTTTGGGACAATAAAAGCTAACATCAAAACTAGCATCAATCCTCCTAATGTTTGAGAACTAAAAACATCCGTTGTTTTTCTAAAAAGATGGCTAATGAATGATAGACTGAAGATTAACAAAAAAATCACCATGATGATTTTGGGAACACGTTTGAGTTTGAATAAAACATGAATTTCATCTTCATGAATTTGTCCACGCATGCAACAAAGTATTGCAAAATGTGAATGTGGACAAACTAATTTAAAAGCATATCCGTCAATAATTCCTAAGAAAGGTTTATGCGTTTTACTTAGACGAAAACTATGAGATATCTTGGTATTTTTCTCTAGAAGATGTAATGTTTCTTCTTGATTTTTAGAAAGTTTGAGGTAATATTTTTTGACTGGAAACAAATTTGAGATACTAAATACATTAGGTAAATAATCCAAAGATATTCAATAATTTAAAAATCGTCAATCGTCAATCGTCAATCGTAAATCGTTATTTCGGATTCAAAACAGCATTTTCTTCTTCTGTCAATAATCGTGAGTGAATTATAAATCGCAGTCCTAATGGAATTTCTAAGGAAAAACTGGCACCACGACCTTCGGTGATGTCTACGGTTAAATGTGTATGTTTCCAGTACTCAAATTGGTCTTGATTCATGTAGAAATTTACGCCTTCCAATTCGCCTAAATGTATATCACTTTCGTCCAAATACATATCTTCTTCAGGAATAATCATCGGAGACGAGCCATCACAACAACCGCCACTTTGATGAAAGATGAGGTTTCCATGTTGTTTTTTGAGTTGATTGACAATTTTAGCGGCTTTTTCTGTGATTGCGATTCTTTTCATGATTAGAAGTTGGTATTTAGGTTTTAGAGTTGAGTACTTAGATTTTTCTATAAAGATACAAAGGATAGCGCGAGTCTAAAACTCGCGCTAACTTTGAAATCAAACAATGTGTCATTCCCGTGAAGACGGGAATCCACTTTGAAGTTAAATGGATTCCTGCCTTCGCAGGAATGACAAAACTTATGATTCTAAAAGAATCCTAATTTGTTTTTATCGTACGAAATCAACATGTTTTTTGTTTGACGATAATGGTCTAACATCATCACGTGATTTTCTCTACCAAATCCTGATTTTTTATACCCACCAAACGGTGCATGTGCAGGATAGGCGTGATAACAATTCACCCAAACACGTCCGGCTTTAATGGCTCTTGGAATTTGATACAATTGATGCGCATCACGCGTCCAAACACCAGCTCCTAAACCATACAAGGTATCATTCGCGATTTCCAAGGCTTCTGCTTCGTCCTTAAATTTTGTCACACAAGCAACTGGACCAAAAATTTCTTCTTGAAACACGCGCATTTTATTATGTCCTTCTAATAATGTCGGTTTAATGTAGAATCCGTTTGCTAAATCGCCATCAAGTTTGTTGGCTTCGCCGCCTGTTAGGACTTTGGCACCTTCTTCCACACCAATTTTTAAGTATGATTGAATCTTCTCGTATTGGTCGTTCGATGCTTGCGCGCCCACCATTGTATTTGTATCGTACGGATTGTCTTGAATAATTGCATTCGTACGCTCGATTACTTTTTCCATAAACGCATCGTAAATGTCTTCTTGCACTAAAATTCGCGATGGACAGGTACACACTTCTCCTTGATTGAACGCAAATAACACCGCACCTTCAATCGCTTTGTCTAGAAAGGCATCATCAGCATCCATCACACTGTTAAAGAAGATGTTTGGTGATTTTCCACCGAGTTCCATCGTCACAGGATTTAGGTTTTTGGAAGCGTATTGCATAATCAACTGTCCTGTAGTCGTTTCTCCTGTAAAGGCAACTTTATCCACACGCGAACTTGAAGCTAACGGTTTTCCAGCTTCCGGACCGAATCCATGCACAATATTAATCACACCAGGAGGAAATACATCGGCAATTTTTTCCATCAATAAGGTTGCTGTGGAAGGTGTTTGTTCTGCTGGCTTCAACACAACACAATTTCCTGTGGCTAGTGCTGGCGGCAATTTCCACGATAACATTAACAATGGAAAGTTCCACGGAATAATTTGTCCCACCACACCTAACGGCTCTTTGATATTCATGGAAAGTGTGTTCTGATCCAATTCGGTAGCACTTCCTTCTTCGGCACGAATACACGACGCAAAATAACGCCAGTGATCCACACATAACGGAATATCAGCATTTAAGGTTTCACGGATAGGTTTTCCGTTATCGCAGGTTTCTACGAGTGCAAATTCTTCTAAATTTGCTTCAATAATATCTGCAACCTTATTAAGCAAGGTTGCTCTTTCGGTGGCAGAAGTATTTCCCCAAGCTTCTTTGGCGGCATTGGCAGCATCTAAGGCAAGTTCGACATCTTCTTTTTGCGAACGCGGATATTTTGCTATCAAACTATTGTCAATCGGTGATGTATTGTCAAAATATTGTCCACCAATAGGCGCAACAAATTCACCATTGATAAAGTTGTGATATTTCTCTTTAAATGTTGGTTTTGAATAACTCATATTATTGTAGATTTAATTTTAAAAGGGTTAATTTTTTTACGATTTATTAATTTTTATAAAGTTAGTTTGTCATATTCTCATTATATTGAACATATATCTTAAATTCTTGCACATATCTATTATAATGGAAATTAAGCTGTAAATTTTTGTATTATTGAGTATGAAACCATTGTTAAGTCAACATAAAAAGCACCGAAAACTCACTACGTTGGTTGAAAATAGAACGACGTATAGTGCAGAATATGCGGAGTTGAATATTTATGAAACCTACGCTTTCGCGGAAAAAGTCTCGTTGACGTTCGATTTTCCAATTATTGCTAGCATGTTGACAGGAAAGAAAGTGATGCATTTGGACGGTTTTGAAGCGTTTGATTTTTACCCTGGTGAATCGGTTGTGATGCCGACGAATAAGGAAATGGTGATTGATTTTCCATTAGCAACCGAAAATGCGCCTACGCAATGTTTGGCATTGGGAATTGACGCTTCTAAAATTGAAGAAGTTGTCGGGAAATTTAATCAATTGGTACAAATTGAAAACGAAAACAATACGTGGAATTTGGATCAAAAAGCCTCTCATTTAATTAATAATGCTGATGTGAATCATTTGGTGCAACGACTTACGCATACATTTACCAATGACACGACTTCCAAAGATGTGCTGCTCGATTTGATGATTCAAGAATTGATTGTACGGTTGTTGCAAACAAAAGCGAAGTCGCTCATTATCAATGATACCGATATTTTTAACGACACGCGAATTGGCTCAGTTATCAAATATATCAAAACACATTTAACCGATAAAGACATCAACGTGGAAGGGTTGGCAAAGCAGGCGTATATGAGTACTTCGCACTTTCACAAGCAGTTTAAAAACACGCTAGGCATTTCTCCGATAGATTATATCAATTCGGAGCGAATTAAGTTTGCGAAAAAACTCATCAAAGAGTCTAAAAACCTTCGAATTTCTGAAGTTGCGTACAAATCGGGATTCAATAATACGAGTTACTTCAACCGTCAATTCAAAAAACACGAAATGATTACTCCAACGCAATTTGTAAAGTCTGTACTAGCCAAATAACCAAAACCCAACACCCAACACCCAACACCCAACACCTCTACAAAATACCTATCATCTTTTTGATCAAAACAATTTGCCCCAAATGGTAATACGCATGTTCAATTTGAACGTCTATATTTCGGTAAAACGTTCCGTATTTTTCAAGCACAAAATTTTCAAACAATTGACTATCAGACATGTTTTCTACTAAAGAAATAAACTTTTCAGTGTCTTTTGTAAACTTTTGAATACGATTTTCCCAATCTTCCTGTGAAGTAATTGGCGGCGCATCAAAGCTATATTTGTCACGAATATCCAACGTTCCGCCTTCCAAAACTTGCAAAACTCCAGCAATATAATAGTGCAAGTGAAACGTTAAGGCTGCAATGGAATTTAAGTTGTGAATACGTTGTATCGCATCTTGCCAAGAAACATGCTGAATTTCCTCTTTTATGTTGGTTCCCGTTACCCATTTTCCTTCGGTGTAGACTTCGCGTAATCGGTTGGCTAGGTTTTTGGCTAAATTTTGTTGCATCTGCTAGATTTTAATTCGCTTTAAACATACAATATACGTCTAAAATTGATTACTGAGTCCTTGTCAACTGTGGCGTATAGGTTTCACCTTTGGCTACTTGCGTCATGGTAATTCGCACTTTCGTGGGAAAGAACTTTTCGTAATCGGAACGTTTGTGTGCATGTCCTTGTCCGCCGCTGTCATCTTTTATTACCAAATCCATTTGTTTGATTCCTTCTGACCAAATGATGGATTCATTCTCCCAAAACTCGTTCATAGCAACTGTTTTCTCGTAAATTCCTTCTCTCGTAAATAAATCTGTAGACGTACAGCCGTACATATTGTTTTTTCCTCTGTTGGGAATATAACAAAGCGTCCATTTGGTAGGAGCGTTTCCTGCTGGTTTTTCCAACACTTCGATACGAATGTGAACCGTTCCGTTTCTAAAATCTACAGGACTTGTCCAATCTTTAGGAACAGTTGGCGACAGCATTTCATTGGTGATATAATAATGTGATTTACTTGGCGAGGAATTCAACGCATCTTCGTAGGTAAAAGTGAATTCTTCATCAAACAAGACAAATTGTGTTACAGGAGATTCTTTACAAGAAAAAAAGAAGATGGTGATGAATAGAAAAAATATACCTTTCTTCATGCTTATTCGCTAGTTTTTGTCTGTCCATTCCACATCCAACACATCACGTAATCGCTGTAAACTTTGGTTGGATAAAAACTTGAAAACAACTCGTGTAAAAATAAACCAAATGATAAACATTTGTACAATACCAACAATAATCAAAATAGGATGAAACTTCTCCATATCTATTAGAATAGCAATTGTAAGCCCGATAGGCGGAAATAAAAACATAATACTTAGCGGTATTCTGACGACTTTGTGAATTTCTACCGTTACATATCCTGTATGCGTTTCAACGGTACCTTTCATCACACAAAACGCACCTTTGCCAATTTTGGAAGAAATCAGTTTAAATGTATTTCTTTCAATAATTCCTCTAAACGATTTATCAGTAAAGTTAGAAGTTAGGCTTTCAGATTTTTCAGTTCTGCGTTTCAAACGTTCTAGTGTTTCAGCCTGTGTATCGTGAAGTCTAAAATATTGTTTTTTTACAGGGAAAATTTTCATATTTTATTTTGTAGATTAAAAGTAGTAAAATAGTCGAATGAAACATAATACTAAAACGCCAAAAACATCACATAATTTGGATTGTAACGTGTTTCAGAAATCTTAAAATCATATTCGCCGACAATTTGAAAGTCATTTTTTTGATAAAAACGCAAGGCACGTTCATTTGTGATGAGTACGTACAACCACATTCCGTGTTGTTCTTTTTCTTTTGAAAAGGTCACGATATGATTAAAAAGTGCTGCGCCAAGTTGTTTTCCGTGAAACGCTTTCAACACATAAAAACGATCAAGCTTTGTGAGTTGGGTTTTGTGTATTGCTTCATTTGTGGTATTCAGCACAATTTTCGCATAACCAGCCAGTGTTTCTCCGAGAAAAATTAAAAAATAGTGAATGCTTTCGTCGTCAAATTCTGCACGTAGCGTTTTCAAAGCAAACGCTTTTTCAATAAAAGATTCCACCGCATCTTTGGGCGTATTGGGTAAGTATGTTTCTAAAAACGTAGTCGTGCCAATGGCAGAAATACGTTCAATATCTTGCAAAGTAGCGTTGCGTATATGAATCATGCGTAATTAATATAATTTCAAAAATACGCAAATCTACCTGCTTTTAAAATCACGATACTTCTACGCTTATATCAAAAAGGGTAAGACTCTATATTTGAGTATTATAAAACTAAACCTTATTACAATGAAAAATACCTCAGTTCACACACACGATGCCGTTGTGCAAGATTTAAAAACATTGTTGGATGCCAATCCGCCAATGAAAATTGCTTTGGAAGCTTCGTTATTGGCAGCGCGAATTTCGGCAGAAACAAGTTTAAATTCAGATTTATACAACGCGTATAACGATGTGTTTAACGGCAATGCATGGCCAATTACGATTGAACATTATTATGATTATTTAGACATGTATGTGCGCTTGGTGCCCGACGAAAGCGATGATCCAAATTATCCAAATGCTTGGAAAAGTACGGATACTTCCAACGGTTACAACCAAAAAGTGTACGATTTGCTCTGTCAATTCTATTGGTTGGTCGACCAAAAAGTACCAGATTCCAATTTGTCAATGCAGAGTTTTCCAGAGTTTGCAGATTGGTTGGTAAAATTTGCTACAGCTTGGGGAAGTTTCTTAGATACGACAGATTCGCTAACGAAAGAAAGCTTGTATTCGTTTAAGCATAATGCGATGTATAATTATCCGCTGTACGCTAAAAATTCATCTTCTTGGACAACGTTTAATCAGTTTTTCTACAGAGAATTTAATGATGCAGATGCTAAAACAGGAATCACGCCGTTACGTCCAATTGCGGCACCAAACGACAATACAACGGTAGTCGCTCCAGCAGATTGTACTTTTAAACAAGATTATAAAATTGATTCCGAAGGAAATGTATTAGGAAAGGATGGACAACCAACGAAAGATCGTTTAAAACATACACACGCTATTGGAACGATTGACGAATTGTTAGCAAATAGCGAATATGCGAGCGATTTTTACGGTGGAACGTTTGTGCATTACTTTTTAGGACCGTACGATTATCACCGTTTTCATACGCCAGTGAGTGGAGAAGTATTAGAAATTAAAGACATTCAAGGAAAAGTGTATTTGAATGTAGAAATGATTGACGGACAATGGGACGCACCAGACGGCGCTGAAGATAGTTACGAATTCACGCAAGCACGCGGATTGATTATTGTAGATGGCGGCGACAAAGTTGGGAAAGTAGCTATTTTACCTATCGGGATGGCGCAAGTTTCTGGTGTGATGATGTACACGAAAGACAATCCACCAGCAGGCGTTCCAGCAGAAAGACTCATTGCTGTAGGCGATACGGTTGTCAAAGGACAAGAATTCGGAAAATTCAGATTTGGAGGCTCGGATATCATCATGGTTTTTGAAAAACCAGTAGAAGATTTATACATGTTCAAAGCCGATCCAGGGCATGTGCCAATTCACTTTCAATTTGGACAAACAGCAATTTACGTACAGTAATTTATCAGAATTATTTACCATGGAAAACGCCGCAACGTATATGTTGTGGTGTTTTTTTTATTATTGAATATCTGGATTTTTTGCGATATCGTCAATTTCATCAATAGCCGTTTTCTTTTTAAAATATTTTCGCGCAGAAAAATGGACTACAAGCGGAATTAATGTGATTACATCAACGCCAATTTTAAAAGTTTCGCTAATTGTCAAACTTAATGTGAAATCTATTCCGTAGTTCATGTCAAACCACAAACGAATTGCCTCACTATGAATACTAAATGTAATAGTTAATATGATATACCAGATGAGTAACAGTTTCCACGCTATTTTTCTTTTCAGTAATAAAAAATAATTCAGCGTAAGCACCAACACAATAAAGCTCCCAAAATACCAACCAACTGGAAACGCCAATATGAAAATATACATGACTATTCCAGTTTGCATCAAATTGTATAATGTCACAAATATGATTTCAATGGGTAACTCTTTAAAATTTTTAAACATTATGCGCAGCTTTTTAGGAAAACAGCTAAAATACAGTTTTTAAAAATAAATGCTGTTATACTATTACGATGAAGATGTTCTTGCCCAAAGAAGCATTCCCAACACAAATCCAGCAACAACATACACAAGATGAATTTCGGTAATAATATTCGTAATGTCTTGTTGTGTGATGAATTGAATGATTTCTGTTTGCTTAAAAAATAAAATAATCGTGATGGCAATCAACAAACCAAAACCTAACAATTCATGCAGCCAACGTTTTTTTTGTGTGATGTATACATGTCCAGCCAAAAATCCCCAAATCCACGGAATTACGGATAGTGTTTTTATATGCATTGCCATGTTTTGATAAACCATCATTCCAATGAACAGTAGGATCAACAAAAACTGTTGTACTCTTTGAATACTTTTGTACTTCATGAAAGCTTTGTCCTTAAAGCTAAAAAGAAGTATCACTAAAAAATGATAGCTCAAAAGTAGCCATGTTGTGATGACTAAAAAATAAGCTAAAACGACTGAAAACTCCATGATAAAGGTATGATTGGTTATGTTATTTTAAAAGTACACAAACCACAATGCTATCAAATACCTAAATATAGGTATTAGGTTTTGGGTGTTGGGACGCTTTGCTTTTGGCTTTATTTTATATGGTCAACAAAGCTTTTAGTACCCAAAACCTATCCAAAAAAACAATTCATCCCTCAAAAATCACAATTCAGTAGTTTCTTTTTTTCTATGGCTACAGTTTATGAGATATTTGAACTATCAATAACACTACGACGTAGTTCAGTGTAAAAAATCAATCAAAAAATGATCAGTATTGTATTTATCATTATCGAGTATGTTTTTTCAATCATTTGAGAATTCAATTTTAAAAAAATCAATCATCAAAAAAATGAACAACACCATGAAAAAAATAGTTTTACTAGTAAGTTGTATGCTCATCGGAAGTTTGGCAATCGCCCAAAGCAAGTATGAGAAAGGAATGGAGAAAGCATTTTCTCTATTAAAAGAAAAGAAAACGGTAGAAGCCGCCAATGTATTTGAACGTATTTCTGCGGCTACGCCAACGGAATGGTTGCCATCGTATCATGCAGCGCGAATTAATGTAATGCTCGGATTTGCTATTAAAGACAAAAGCAAACTCGCGCAACAGCTAGAAAAAGCACAAGCACAAATCGATCATGCTACTAGTATTTCACCAAACAACCCAGAAATCATGATTTTGCAAGCCATGTTGTACACGGTTTGGGTAGCGTACGACGGAGCAACCTACGGAATGCAGTATGCGCCCAAAGTGAGTGAAATCTACGCAAAAGCATATGCTCTCGACAAAAATAATCCGAGAGTGGTTCTTACCAAAACCGAGTGGGAAATAGGAAGTGCGCGTTACTTCGGAAAAGACACAGCTCCGTTTTGCAAAGAATTGGAAAGAGCCAAAACCTTGTTTGAAACAGCAACAAAAAAAGACGATTTTAGTCCCAATTGGGGAAAAGAGCGCGCTACACAACTGGTGGAAGAATGCAAAAACTAAAACAGTCGTTTAAAAATCCTTAGTATATTTGGAAAACGGTAACCAAACAAAGCACTATGAAAGCATTTAGTAAAGTTATTTTTATCGGAATTATCATCGGATTTATTATATGCGGAGTGCAAATTATTTCAGTGTATGCGAGTGGAAATACGGTGCAATTCAATCAAGAATTGCTCATTCGATTGGGAGTGATATGCTTGTATTCCATTCCGATAAGTGTGGTGAATTCCTATTATTTTGACTATTTGGATAAAGGCATTGTTTGGAATAAAAAAGCACAACGTTATCGACTGTTGATTGGAATTATAGGTTCTATTTTGTTGACCATTTTTACGGTTTTTTTAGTGCGAATGGTACATGAAATACTCATTAATGGAAAAACGTATGAAGAATTTATTCAAGGAGAAAATCTCGCAGATTATTTTGAGATTCTCTTAATAACCATCTTTTTCTCGGTGTTTTTTCACGCGCTGTTTTTCTATAAAGAATTGCAAAAAAAGAAGGTTACCGAACAAAAAATCATTGCAGGAACCGCTTCGGCACAGTTTGATGCCTTAAAAAATCAACTCGATCCGCATTTTTTGTTCAACAGTTTAAACGTGCTAAGTTCTTTAATTGATGAAAATCCGCGTCAGGCGCAGAAATTTACTTCCGGACTTTCCAAAGTGTATCGCTATGTGCTAGAACAGAAAAACAAAGAGCTTGTTACCGTTGATGAAGAATTGCAATTTGCCAAAACCTATATGAGTTTGCTCAAAATGCGCTTTGAAGACAGCATCATTTTTGAAGCACCCGAAAAGGCAAGCAATCCGGAAAGCAAAGTCGTGCCTTTATCATTGCAATTGCTTTTAGAAAATGCTGTAAAACACAATATGGTAACGCCGTCAAATCCGTTACACATCAAAATATATGAAGATGGTGGAAATTTAGTCATTGAAAACAATCTTCAAGAAAAACAAATTGTAAAAAAGAGTAGTGGCGTAGGGTTAAATAATATCCGACAACGATACGATTTACTCACACATCGCCAAGTATATATCAACAAAACAACATCGGATTTTCAAGTAGCAATTCCGATGCTAACAAAACAAAGAGAAATTATGAGAAATGAAGTCATACCACAAAGAGAAAGTGGACTCGACGATAAGTATATTGAAGCTAGAAAGCATGTAGAAAAGCTCAAAGAGTTTTATTATAATCTATTGTCGTACTGTTTGGTAATTCCGTTTTTAGCATTCGTTAACTGGAAAACAAGCTGGGAATTTCAATGGTTTTGGTTTCCAATGTTTGGCTGGGGAATCGGATTGGCGTTTCACGCAATGAGTGTGTTTTTTGAAGAAGGAAAATTTGGACGCAACTGGGAACAACGCAAGATTAGAGAATTTATGGAACAAGAAGAACGTCAGCGATGGAACTAAAAGACAACAAAAATAGAGCGCAAACCGAAAGGTATGTACGCGCACAAAAAAAGGTAGATGCTATCAAAGGATTTTACATTCACTTATTGGTGTACATCTGTGTGAATTTATTTATCAGCATTAAAAAAATAATGCGAAACATGGATAATGGAGAAACTTTTCAAGAAGCTTTTTTTGACATCGGAACGTTCATTGTGTGGTTGGCTTGGGGCATTGGATTGGCGTTTCATGCGTTCAATGTTTTTGTGGAAAATGGCGTGCTAGGCAAAAAATGGGAAGAGCAAAAAATCAAAGAATATATGGAGGAAGAAAAGCGTCAAGATTGGTACTAATCTTTAAAAATTTAGACAAATACAAAAAAGAAAAATCATGGAACGATTACCATCAAATATAGAAGAATCAGATACGTATACCCGCGATTACAAAAAGGAAGAAGCCTATTTGCGCGCACGAAAAAAAGTAGAAAAACTCAAAGGTTTCTACGGACACTTAGCTTCGTATGTCATCATTAACACGTTTATACTAATTTTAATTGCGATAAATATTGACGAAGGCGAAACGTTTTGGAAATTCGGTCACTTTTCAACAGCTTTTTTCTGGGGAATCGGATTGGCGTTTCACGCAGCAGGCATCTTTGGACCTGATATGTTATTAGGAAAAAAGTGGGAAGAACGCAAGATTAAAGAATACATGTCAGACAAGCGCCGCAATTGGGAGTAGATTGCTAGTTGACAGTTTTCAAATCAACAATGCTTCGACAGGCTCAGCATAACCCAACACCCAACACCCAACACCCAACACCCAAAACCAAAAAAATGAAAGTAATCATCATCGAAGACGAAAAACCATCTGCACGACGACTCTATCGAATGTTGGAGCGCGAAGAAATACATGTGGAAGTCATGTTGCATTCTGTATCAGAAGCTGTGGAATGGTTTCAAAATAACGAACATCCTGATTTGATATTCTTAGATATTCAACTCTCTGACGGATTGTCCTTTGAAATTTTTGAAGTTATTGACATTACATCAGCGATCATTTTTACAACAGCGTACGACGAATATGCCTTGCAAGCGTTTAAATTGAACAGTATTGACTATTTACTCAAACCAATTGACGAAGACGAACTTGTGGTTGCGGTAGAAAAATACAAAGCGCGCGTGCCGAAAGCACAAAACATACAACTTAACTTTGAGGACATTAAAAAACTGTTAGTCAATCCGATTGAGCGAACGTACAAAAAGCGTTTTACGGTGAAAGTCGGACAGCATTTAAAAATGATTCCTATAGATGAAATTGAGTGTTTCTACAGTGAAAACAAAGGAACGTACGCACACACAGTAGAAGGCAGAAACTATCTACTAGAAACGTCATTGGAAAATTTAAAAGATGAATTGTCTCCAGATATTTTCTATCGCGTTAGTCGAAAATTCTACGTCAATATCAACGCCATCAAAGACATCATCAGTTACACCAACTCACGCTTACAAATAAAACTGCACAACTACCGTGAGCAAGACATCATTGTAAGTCGCGAGCGTGTCAAAGATTTTAAAAATTGGTTGAGTTGAGGTATGAAGTTTAAAAGTTTAAAAAAACCAACACCCAAAACCCAAAACCCAAAACCTAAAACCCAACACCCAACAATCAAAGATTCCAATTAAATAACAATCCCACCGTGTTGATACTTTTAATTTTTTGTGTTACAGGAGGATTGGTCGTTGCTTCTGTTTTAAAGCCTCTATTAAAATCACCTTGCGTATTAATCATGATTCCCAAACTGATTTTACTATCAATATTGTACGAAAGTCCAATTCCTGATTGCAAACCAAATCCCCAACCTTCATAAACATCGCCTACAGAAACACCGCCCGCAAATTCAAAATCGTCTTTTATAATGGTTTGTGCATACAAACCGATATTACCTATCAAACGTACACGTTCTGACAAATTGTAATTACCACTTAGTAATACTGGAATTTTTAGTGTTCCACGTGTATGATAAAAATTGTTTCCTGCGCTGTCAAAACCGTTCCCAGAAAGTCTGTTAAAACCAAGTCCCGTAGCAATTCCCCAGCGATTCCCAATGGTATAATGCAGTAAAATATCTGCCGTGCTAGCATCTAAATTATAATCAGGTTGGTTTTCGTTGTCCATGATTGCGTATCCAACACCACCAAAAGTGATAAGGCTAAATTTGGAAGTTGCGTCTGTGTTGTAATCATAAACTGTTTTCTTGTTTTCATCTGTTTTGGCATCGTTTTGCGCGTTTACTAGGGTAAAAGATAAAATAAACACGAGTACAAGTGCTACATTAAAATGTTTCATAAATTGATTTTTTTGTTGATTCTCAAAAATATTTACATCGTCTGAAAATGAAAAGAATATGCAATCGTAATTTATAAAATATAGGGTGCAAATTGCTTTAATAGACTGATAAAGTTATCTTAAAAAAGGATGATTCATTAAGAATATATTGGGAAGATTTTTTCTAAAAAATACCTGTTCAGTTTTCGGTTGCAGTCAAGATTTATGCGTCTTTACTTTGTGCAAAAAGAAACAAATGGAGTTTACAAAATTACACTATCAAGAAAAACCATTGGTATTGGCGAATGTTTGGGATGTGCCAAGCGCCAAAATCGCAGAAAAACTAAATTTTCAAGCAATTGGGACTTCAAGTTCGGCAATTGCCGCTACGTTGGGATACAACGACGGAGAAGAATTGACGTTTTCAGAATTGGAATACATCGTAAAACGAATCACGGCGAATACGAAGTTGCCTGTTTCGGTCGATTTGGAATCTGGCTACAGCCGAAAACCAGCAGAAATTGCAAATCACATCAAAAAAATGGCGAAACTCGGAGTTGTGGGAATCAATATGGAAGATAGTTTGGTGACTGAGGAAAGAGTATTGCTGAATGAAAACGATTTTGCAGAAACGTTACAGGAAGTCAAAGCACAGTTAACCAACAAAAACATCAAAATGTTTATCAATGTGCGTATTGACACCTTTCTTTTAGACGTTGAAAACACTTTAGAAGCTACCAAAAAGCGAATAGCATTGTACGAAAAAGCAGGAGCTGACGGAATATTTTTGCCGTGTATCGAAACTGAAAGTGATATCAAAGCTATGGTTGCGGCTACACACTTGCCTATCAACGTAATGTGTATGCCAAATTTACCCAATTTTGAAACGCTCGCTAGTTTGGGCGTGAAACGAATTAGTATGGGAAATTTTCTTTTCGATACGATGTATCATACTTTTGAAGAAATGACACAAACGGTACGCAATCAAAATTCATTCAAATCTATCTTTTAAGATGCGCATTACAAATCAGCAGCAAATCGCAACGTATTACCAAGCATTGTTGGATAGAAAACAAGATTTTGTCGGTATTTTTTATGTCGGAGTGAAAACGACTTCTGTGTTTTGTATAGCTACGTGTCGCGCCCGAAAACCCAAACTAAAAAATGTGGAATTCTACACCTCATTCAAAGAAGCGTTGGATAATGGATATCGACCGTGTAAAATATGCAAACCCACAGAAAACGCCAACAAAGCTCCTGAACAGGTTGAAAAAGCAATCGCTTTGGTAAAAAATAATCCCAAAGAAAAAATAACTGATTTTCAACTCAAACAGCAACACATACGCCCAGAATTGGTACGCAGAT
The DNA here is from genome assembly GCF_003054265.1 of Kordia periserrulae. Classification (GTDB taxonomy): domain Bacteria; phylum Bacteroidota; class Bacteroidia; order Flavobacteriales; family Flavobacteriaceae; genus Kordia; species Kordia periserrulae. The sequence goes on from NZ_QBKT01000003.1 coordinate 161,484, forward strand.
GGTTCAAAAAAAATTACGGAATGACCTTTCAAGCGTATCAACGGATGTACCGAATTAACAATGCCTTTTAAGAACTAAAAAAAGGAAAAAATACCACACATACCGCTTTTGACAGTAGTTATGAATCGCTCAGTGGTTTTGGCTATACGTTTAAAAAACTTATTGGAAACTCGCCCAAACACAGCAAAGACAAGAATGTCATTCTCATCAACCGACTCACAACTCCGTTAGGACCAATGTTTATTTGTGCAACGGAACATGGTGTGTGTTTGCTGGAATTTGTAGACAGACGTATGTTGGAAACGGAGTTTAAAGACTTGCAAAAGCGATTGCAAGCTGTGATTATTTTTGGGGAGAATGCACACATTACGCAAGCAAAAAAAGAAATTGAAGCGTATTTTGAAGGCACTAGAAAAAAGTTTGAAGTCCAGCTAGAAACGCCAGGAACGGACTTTCAGCAGCAAGTTTGGAGTTGTTTGCGGCAAATTCCTTACGGAGTTACAACTTCCTATCAACAACAAGCAGAAAATATCGGAAATCTGAAAGCGGTACGAGCAGTTGCTTCGGCAAACGGATACAACCGAATTGCGATTATCATTCCGTGTCACAGAGTGATTGGAAAAAATGGACAAATGACTGGATATGGCGGCGGCATTGAACGCAAAAAATGGCTTATCAACCATGAACGAACGAATAAAAGTACAACTTAAAATTATTTTTCTTCAGCCTCCTCTTCCGCTTTTTCCAAGTGATTTTCTTCAAAACAAAGGTAAAATATTAGGAATGCAAAGAGTCTTTAGTGTGTATTAATCCTTAACATCGTATAATTTTTAGGCTTTCAGGAGTTATATTTTTTGTTTCTTAATATGTCGTAAAAAATGATCATTATATCCACCAATGTTCTAGAAAAGAAAAAGGCTATTTGAAAATCTTTTTCAAATAGCCTTTTTTGGATTAATGATGACCAATCTACCAAGCTAAAGTAGCAATACAACCTGTAATGACTCCTATAGAAGCAGTGTACAAACAATTGGCTACGCCTGCCCAACCAACATTAAGTCCTGTAGCAATTTTACCACAAAAAGACAATTCTGATTCCATGACTGCTTCAAAAGCACCATCTTCTACAGCAATAACGGCAGCTTCTGGATTTGAAGCACTTACAACTACATCACCAACTAATGTTGTCGCCATACACCAGTTCCATTTCGTCAATGCCCAGCCAGTAAGTGCAGGAACACCACAGGCTGCTATTTCTCCAGCAATTCCCAATGTAAAACATCCCATGGTTGTTTTAAGTTTATTACTTATTGCTTTTGTTATTTTCTGCATAACCTTACTTTTTTCTTCCTTGTTCAACTTAGAAAATTCTGGGAATTTATTTTCGACATTCATTTTATTTTTATAAATATCTTCAACTAATTCTCTTTTAGAAGCGGCAACTTGCTCTCTATCTTCCAAAGCTATTTCGGCATCATTAACCATAGTTGCTAATAATGCATAAACTTGAGATTTAAATATTAAAGAAAATACATCTTTATCTTCTTTCATCTTGTCTATTAAATCTGTTCTTTCACTTAATTCTGTTCTGTCACTACAAGACATTGGATTTGCAGCAAATGAATTCAATGTCATTAATAGTAGACCTATTGTTATAATTTTTAAAAATTTCATAATTCTTTAATTTTATATTAGTTATTTTTTTAAAACACATAAATTTGTGATACATCAAAATTGACTAGATTAGACACTTCTAAACCAGGAGTAAATTGTTGGAAGAACCAAGTGTTATCAGATGCTCTTCTTAAGTATAAATATTTGGTATTATTAGAATGATTTTTTATTGTAAAACTTCTTCGGAAAAGATAGCTTGTAGCTTGGTTGTAAAAATTCTTTAAACCAGTTGATTGGTACACCGCATAAATATCTAGGTACGCATTAGATGAAGTTCTTAATGGAATATTCATCCAAGATATGTCAGCACGAACATAATGAAAAACTAACTCATTTGAATGATTTTGAATTCCTAAGGGATGATCAAAAATACCATGTGGATCAGTAGCACTTTTTGAAATAACAGGAGCTTTATCAACAAAACTTGACTCCAGTTCTTCTATAGTCTTATACTTATTTACAGTACTTGGTGGAGTACTAGAAGTAACAGTCAAAAATTGATCATGGATTTTCTTATCAAAGTTTGATTTAGCAAGCTCTTCTACACTGGAAAAAGCGTCTATTCTTTGGTCTCCCTGAATTACTAGTTCATAAGTGTTGGGGTCTGCATCTTCAAAACTTACAGATTGTAGTTTACCATCGAGGTAGAACATGTCTTTACCTGTAAATTCTTGATTAACGGTTTCTTCAAAGTCATTATTTTCATCTTTAGAACAACTACTAATGACGAGGGCTAATGTTGCCAAAATTAGGATTTTTTTCATAATAAAAATATTAAATGGTTAAGTATTAATAACTAGCCATATCTGGCTGTTAAAAATGTTTGTGTTAGCTAACGGGATAAAAGTATAGGAGTTTTCGGGGTAATTAATTACGAAAAAAGACAACGACTTTTAAAAACAGACAAACTTTCAAAATAGGTCATGAACTTTAAAAATAGGACAGAATTCAGCGTACTTGAACGTAAATTAATACGTTTTCATCCTGAGTTATTTTCATGATGATAAAAAAAAACAAGAATTTTACGCACATACTAATTATGTTCTACAATTTTTCTTCATGTTCCAAAGCTAGAACCTAAATACAAATCTCACAATACGCGTATAACAGCGTGCTTACTTTTAAAATAATGTGCGATGAATATGTTTTTTGAATTAAAAAGAAGTCAACTACTTCGTGGTAAGTCTACGGAGCATTCAGTAGAACTATTCAAATATTTTGACGTAAGTGTCGGAGCATTATAAATCTCGATTATCGATTAAAACACAAAAGAGATAGTTAGTAACTATCTCTTTTGTGTTTTACAGATATAAAATTTTACATAGAACAAATAACTATTCTTAAAACTTCGTCAAGTAACTCGACGGTTTTCTGCCAAATCGCTTTTCAAATAACATATTAAAACGTGTAACATTATTTATCCCTACAGATAGCGCTACTGCTGTAACGTTTTCAAACGATTTGTTTTCTAATAATTTTAATGCCACTTTTAGTACAATCTCTTGTTGAAATTGTTTAGGTGTTAATCCAGTAATACTTTTTATTTTTCTTCGTATTTGGCGCGGTCCATAGTGTACTTTTTCACTTAAATCAGAGAGCTTAAAATCAGGATTCTCCAAATTATTTTCGATAACTTCTGCGATAGTCTCAATTAATTTTATGTCAGCTGAGGTAATTATTTTTTCATTATTCTCCAGAGATTCAAGATGTTGGTGACCTTCTTTTAAGTTTGAATTTACGATTTGAGAGACTGAGGATTTTCTCAATTGCTCTTCTCTAAAATCTTGCCTTATTTTATAACGCTGAATAAGGTTCTCTGCTCTAACAATCAACTCAGAAGGTTCAAAAGGCTTCGTCAGATAGTCATCAGCACCCATGGTCAGCGCTTTTAGTTTTTTATCATTAGCCGTTAGTGCTGTCAATATGATAAAGGGAATATCAAAGTTTTTTTTATCTGCTTTAATGGTTTTAAGAAAACTATATCCGTCCATAACAGGCATCATAAGATCAGAAATGATGAGATCCACTGTTATGCTTTTTAATAAAGTCAAGGCTTCAGCACCATTTTTTGCAGTTACCACCTGAAAATCTGCGAGAATAGATTTTATGTAATACAGCATATCCGGAGTATCTTCTACCACAAGAATAGTATGTTCTTGACTCTTAATGGTGGGCAACATTTCAGAAACTTCCTCATCTTCTTTTAAGTCAGGTTGTATATGAATATTTGTTTCTTGTGTACTTATTTCAGTTGCTTCAATACTGGAGTTAGCAGGTATGAATACCATAACTTCAGTGCCTTTATTAATTTTACTTTTTAATGTAATAGTCCCGTGCATTACACCAACTAACTCTTTTACTAAAGCTAATCCTATACCAGTACCTCCTTCAAGAGGTTTAGAGGCGTCCTGACTTTGATAATAGCGATTAAAGATAAAGGGCATATCCTTTTCTGATATTCCTATACCACTATCTTTTATAATTATTTGAAGTTGATTCGCAGTCAAGGAAGCCTTAAAATCTATGGTTCCATTAGCGTTCGTGTATTTAAAGGCATTGGATAATATATTATTGATTATTTTTTGAAGCTTACTTTCATCAATATAAACCTTACAATCTTTAATCTGAGAAAAGTCAGTGATGAAACGTATAGATTTTTGTTCAGCCAAATACTTAAAATCATCACTTAAATTTTTAAAAAGCTCACAAACATTACTGGTTTTGTTTTTGAGTTCTATTTTACGGGCATCCAGCTTTGATAAATCTAAAATATCATCGATGAGTATATTGAGAGATTTTGTGTTTTTCTGAGCGGTTTTTAAGATTTTTTTGAGTTCTTCTGGGATATCGTCCTTATACTTATCGAGCCCAAGATTTACAGGTCCAGAGATTAAAGTTAAGGGCGTTCGTAACTCATGGGAGATATTGGCAAAAAGTTTTGATTTTAGACTATCCAGTTCCTTAAGTTTTTCAGACTCTAATTTGTCATTACGATAACGATATATAAAGTACACCAAAACTGTTGCACAACTAAAATATAAAAGATATGCCCACCAAGTTCTCCACCAAGGAGGTAAAATTGTTAGTGTTAACGGAACTTTCATCTCGTTCCAAACACCATCATTGTTAGAACCTTTTAATCTTAGTGTATAGGCTCCTTCATAAAGATTGGTAAAAGTAATATCTCTTTTATTTTCTATATGCACCCAATCGTTATTGTACCCTTCTAAATAATAGGCATATTGATTGGATGATGGATTGGTGTAATCCAAAGCTGCAAATTCAACAGTGAAATCACTATTTTGATAGGGTAAAATAATTGATTTTGCACTATTAATAGTCGGGACCGTAACAAATTTGTTGATGCTATCTTTTTTAGAAAAATTTGTGATAACAATATTTGGGATAACTGGATTCTCAGTAATTTCTTCAGGATTAAAAAAGTTATATCCCTCAGTTCCTCCTAAATAGATTAATCCTGTTTTTTCACTTTTAAAAGAAGCTCCTCGGTTGTATTCTGTTTGCTTCAGACCATCATTAAAATCATAACTTTTAAAAAGTTTAGTTTTTGGATTGAATTTATGTAGGCCATTATTCGTGGTTATCCATAAATTATTGCTGTCATCTCCAATAATATTACTTATGTAGTTATTATTTAATCCATCTTTTTTTGTGTAATGAGTAACCTGTTTGGTTTTTAAATCTTTTTGAAAAAGACCATTGTCTGTGCCTATCCAAAGCACATCTGCATTGTTCTGATAAATAGACAATACATTTTCTGGCTTATTGTTAGTTTCACTTTTCAAATAATTAACCTTTACGAATTTTTCACTTTGTTTATCCAAGGTATATAATCCTTCGTTTGCGAAACCAACATACAATTTCTCATCATGACCCTCATAAAGACAATTGATGTAATATCCAGGAAGGTATCTCGGGCCCTGTGGGCCGTCTATGTTAGCATAGGTATAAAAAATATCATTTTCAGGATGAAAGAATATCAAGCCACCACCTTGTATAGAAGAAATACATAGGGTTCCATCTTTTGTAATTATAATGTTATTGAGTTCAGCTAATCTATTGTTAGGATTGCTTTTTTTAGTTAAAAATGCAGGGGTTCCAGGATTATTGATGACATAGTAAGAAGAAGACTCCAATGTTTGTTGATCTATACGAATGAATCCATAATCTAAAGTAGTAACCCAGATATTTCCACGATTATCTGTTGCGATATCTTCAAAGTTAATATCAGTACTTAGAGTATTAAATTGAGGGAGTAGTTTATCAACACCTAAGGTTTGTCCTGTTTTGGTATCCATTCTTGCCAATCCAGAGGAATCACCAATAAACCATAGAAATCCAAGATTATCTTCAATAACTTTTTTTATGGAATGAGCATTTGCCGACTCTGAAGATGAAGTAATATTTTTAGTATAATGAAATGCTTTGCTGTTAGCTGCAATATAAATAACACCTTTTTTCATAGTTCCTATCCACAATGACCCTGCTTTATCTTCTAAGATTGTTTTTGGTGTGTAATTTTGATATTTTTCAGCACGGATGAGTTTTTGTGTTTTTAATAAATCTGTTGCCTTGTCTATATGCTGCTCTATTAGGTGTGGGTTAAACCATTGTACACCAATACCCTTTCTACCATATAATAGTCTGCCTGATTTACTTTGATGCAAAAAAGTATTATAAGATAAAGGTTCATTGCTTTTGTAATACTCGTCATAAAAAGACATTTTATCTGTCTTAGTATTGATATAGGTAATGCCAAACCTATTTCCACGTACCCATAGATCATTATTTTTATCTATTGTAAAAGCGGTAACCGGAGCAGATATTTTACTTGTGGGATTTATATGGTTTGGGCTGTAATGCTTACTAATTTTTTTCTTAATCGGGTCGTAACATATAATTCCATTTCCATCAGTTCCTATCCATATATTATTATTCTTGTCTTCTTGTATGCAATATGTTGAGTATTCCCATATTCGGTCTGGATTGAATAGGATGGTTTCAAATTTATCTTTTGATGGATTATAAAGACTTAAGCTATACCAATCCCCAGCCCAAACCCTATTTTTAGAATCAACAAAGATGGACATAACATGATTCTTACCAACGGTTAGAGAGTCTTGTTTTGTCCTAATATAACGTTTAAAAGTATCACTTTTAGGATTGTATTTATTGATGCCGCCACCATAAGTGGCAATCCATAGGTTACCATTATGGTCTTCAGCTAAATCCCAAATTTCATTATGGCTTAAACTGCTGCTATCGCCAATTATATTTCGGTAGTTTTTTATTTCGTAACCATCATACCTGTTCAGTCCATCCTTGGTTCCAATCCAAATAAAATCGTGTTGATCCTGTAAAATAGCATAAATAGTATTATTGGATAATCCATCTTCGGTAGTGATCTTTTTAAGATGGGTTGTTGGTTTTGGATAGGGTAGTGTATCAAATGACTTTTTGATAAAATTAACTTCCCTCGTGTTTACTTCGCTTACTGCTACGACTGTTGATTCCTCATGTTGCTTAAAAACCTTTTCAACATTCTTAACAGTATCAGGTTTTGCAGGAAAGTAGGTATATGCCAAAGATGCTGTGAATATTATTGCAGCACCTAATATTATTAATAATGTTGGTATACGTTTTTTTGCGTTATCCGCGATTGTCTGAATTTGGCTCTTTGTCTGGGTAACTAAATCCTGTTCCTTCATGAGTTTCTTCATTTGTAGGATTAACAACTAATATTTCTGTTTTATCCTCATTAGTTAAACTCTCTGGCTTACAACTTGTATGCATTGCCAATATTAAAAATTGCTACTACAACTGTTTCGAACACTTTTTTTATAATACATTTTGCTGTAAAATGATAAATTACTATAAAGTAAAATACTAATAATTAGTAACGTAATAAATTACAAAATGTATTTGTATCAAACCAGTTGTATCTAGGTTCAATTGATGGAAATTTGTCATACAAAGATAAAAGTCTAAATACCAACCCTCTGCGGTTTTGCCATAAAATAATTATAGTTTTGTAATGTTAATGCGCTCTCATTGCATAGAAAAAAATTCACATTACGGGTTGCTGCAATGAACAAACAGCCTATTGTGGAGGAAATATTTTAGTTATATAAAAGCTAATAATAGTCCTATGAAATCTCTTATTTAAATTCTAATTACACAATATGACGAAGAATAAACTTCATAGGAAGTTTTAGCAAAGAATAAGAAAGAAAACTAAATTTCAATGGTGTACGATTTGTTTTCTTGAGGAGAAATAATTTTGTAAAAAAACACTCATGTTCATATTATTTTTTCTCAGCATCGTCCTCTTCCGTTTCTTCCAAACGATTGTCGTCAAAACCTGAAGGTAAAATATTAGGAATGTATTTGATAACGATGGGCAATAATAACATTCCGCCAGGTAACATGAAAATTGCCAAACTTGGAATGCTTTTAAAAATGTCTAACAATTGCTCTTTGACACGTTTTTGCTCTTCATCCGAGAGTGAGCGTGTGGTGGATTGCGTCAATAGAATCATCAATTCTTTGCTTTCGTACAATTCGGTTGCCAAACGCTTTTTATTACGATTGATGAGCTTTTTTACCATGCTGCTAGAGTTTTCATAAAAACTCTGAATCATGTTGCGCGACTTTAGCAAAGCGATTTCATCTTTGTGTTGCTCATAAAACATACGAATATCGTCCATAGCCTTTTGCAACAATTCATCAGGCATTTCCAAATCAACGGCTAATTGATGTAAAAATGCTTGTTCGTCTTCGTCAATTACTGTATCGGTCCAAAATGTCATGCATACCAAATCAATAATATAATATTTGGTCAGCGGATTGGACACATTTTTAATAACATCATCGTAATGCAAACGCTCTCGATGTTCGTAACGGAAAGAAGACTCAAAAAGCTTTATCAAACTTTGATCGTATTTGGTTTTCTCTTTCTTAACATCTAAAGCAATAAAAATGATGGTTTCAATCGTAGCTTCCAAATCGCGTAAATACACATCGGTGACTTTTCCAGTTTGCAAATACTTTTCATACGCCAACACATCAACAAATAATAAGGTGTTGGTAATAAGGTAATTAAAGTTTTTGGTAATGACATTATCGTCAATAGCGATGCGCTTATTAATCATGCTTTCCAGCAGATCGTACGATTTCTTTTTCCCTAAAAATAACTCCTGAAAAAACGAACTTTTAAAATCGTCTACAATATTGTAAAAGTCCGTCACCGAATCTACAAAGTTACGCTCAGAAGTATAGCTTTTATGAACAAAATCGAACGCTAGCAACATGTTGACTTTACACAATTCTTCGTGTGTTAAATCGTTTGCTTCCACACTGTTAAAGATGGCTTTCAAATTGGTTCCGTAAATAAAACCACAGATTTTCAACTCGTTGTACAAATCGTCCAACGAATATGGAAACACAGATTCTTGCGATGGTAATTCGGATAGTAATTTTTTAATCCAGCCTTTGGCAGATGGGTTCATGGTTTTGTTAGATTACAAAAAGGTGTATACAAAATAAAGCTACTTTTTTCAAAGTAGCTTTATCAATATACTATTTTTTATATTTTTTTACCATTTTAGGATTGAATTGGTATTATTTGATAATACCGCCACAACTAATGCGTGCACCCGCATTTCCAGAAGGTTGCGATTTTCCATCGTCTACACCAGCGTGTACAATGATGGATTTTCCAACAATATTTTTCGTATCATCATCACAACCAACACACCATTGGTCGGTTGAAAACTCCATTTCTGCTTTTCCTTCATCATCCGCTTCAAAGTTTCCAATATCACCTTTGTGATATCCTTCAGGTGCATTCCACTTTCCGTGTGGTTGTGCTGTCGGATTCCAATGTCCACCTGCAGATGTTCCATCGGCTGACGAGCAATCTGCTTTTTCGTGAATGTGAATGGCGTGCGGTCCAGGTTCTAAACCTTGCATCACAGCAACCATTTTTACTTTTCCTTCAACCTCAGTAAACGTAACGGTTCCTGAGACATCACTTCCGCTTTTGGATTCTAAATTGATGGTTAATTCTTTATCATTTGATGAACAACTTACAGTAATTAGTAACAATCCTGCAAGCATCATAAAAATTCCTTTTCTCATTATTTTTTGGTTTTGTATTAGTGTTATTAAAAATTTGTTTAACAAGGTAAGCAGATATTCAAACAAAAACAAACGAAATAAGTTTCTTAATCTTTAAATTTTTCTTTCTTTTTAAGGTATTCGTCCAAAAACAAGAGAATTTTGCTGTACGCTTCTATCTGATTTTCCTTTTTAACGAATCCGTGACCTTCGTCTTCAAACAGTACATATTCCACAGGAACACCATTTTTCTTAACGCCTGCAACAATTTCATCCGATTCAACTTGAAGCACTCTCGGATCTTTCGCTCCTTGTAATACCATTAATGGCTTTGTTACTTTATCAGTGTGAAATAGTGGTGAAATTCGCTTTAAGCGAACGGAATCCTTCGTATTTGGGTTTCCTAATTCTTTGTATAAAGATTCTTTAAACGATTCCCACCATGGTGGAATGCTTCTTAATGTTCGAATCCAGTTGGTAACACCAAAAATATTGACACCAACCTTAAATTCTTCTGGCGTGTAGGTCAAGGCAGCCATCGTCATATAACCACCGTACGAACCGCCAATGATTCCAATTTTATCCGCGTCGATTTCTGGCTGTTGTGTAAGCCAATTTTTTCCTTCTACACAATCTTGCAAATCGCCTTCACCGTGATTCAAATCGTCCATTTGATAAAACGTTTTTCCATAACCACTGCTTCCGCGATTGTTCACAGCTAAAATTGCATAGCCATGATTGGTTAAGTATTGCACCAACGAGCTAAACGACTGACGCGATTGTCCGCCCGGTCCACCATGTACCCAAACCATTGCAGGCACTTTATTGGTTGCCGATGCTTGTTTCGGCAAATAGTAAATAGCTGGAATTTCCGTGTCATCAAACGATTTGTAACGAATTACTTTTGCAGATACCAAATCATCTGGATTGACTTCGTCATTCAAAGTATTGGTTAATTGTGTGAGTTTTTTACTTTTCAAATCGTACACATACAAATTTGATGGCATGTTAGAACCGCCAACATACATGCGCATCATGCTTTCATCTCGTGAAAAACCAACACTGGTAATGCTTTTGTTGCCAAAATCAGGCAAAGCCAAGTTTTCTCCAGAAGCCGTTTTGGTAATTTCAATAGCGTTTTTAGCATCTTCATTGATATACGTCACACGATAGGTTCCTTCTTCAGTGATATAACTTCCCATAATGTCCCACGATTTTTCCAAAACTTTTTCGCGCGTTCCATCAGCAATGTTGTATTTCATCAAATAAGCAAATTCAGCATCAGCATCTGTAGTATAAAAAAGGGCAGAAGTATCGCTTGAAAATTCTTGCGCACTATTGGCACTTTGCTGCTCGTTCACTTTTGTCATTTTTTTGGTCGCAACATTATACAAAAACAAATCGCTATCGTTCGTATTCAAGCTTTTTCCGAGTGCTAAATGCGATTTGTCATCGGAAATGCTTTCAATGCTATAACCTTCTTCGTTGGTGTACATGAGTTTTGGTGTAAACGTCGCGATGTCCATTTCATACAAATCCATAAAACGTTTGTCTCGCTCGTTTGATTGGTAAAAGAAGCTTTTTTTGTCTTTTGCCCAACCTGCAAATGAAGCTCTTGCGTCAGCAGTAGTCGTTAATTCTTTGGAGCTTCCATCCGTATTTTTTACAAAGAGGTGAAAAATTTCATCGCCGTTATTGTCCATTCGGTACAAAATGCGTTCGTCTTCTGGAAAAAATGAAACGCCGTATACAGAAGCGCTGTCCGATTGCGTAATTGGCGTGTATTCGCCACCACTTGTCGGAATGGTGTACATATTAAAAATTCCCGAACGATTGCTCGTTACCAGTAATTTTGATTTGTCAGGCGAAAAACTGCCGCCGCTCACACTTTCGTTGTCCATAAACTGCTCAATGGTATATTGCTTTACCGATTGAGCGGTATCTTTCTTTGTAGACTTTGCATCGTCTTTACAGGAAATAAAGAACACACACAACATACAAAGGATGCTGAGTTTTTTCATGTTGTTAATTTTTAAGTTGGATGGTTTTAGTTTCTTTAAATGGTTTGATATCTATTTTTTCCATTTTTGTGCGATAGGCATTCCATTCGTCTGTAAAAAAGGCATTGGTTTTGTCTAATGCATCTTTGAGCGCATCTTCTGCTTGCTTCATTAATTGACGTTCAGTATCCGTTATTCCGTTTTGACGCGAACTTGTATACCAACCCGCCGTACCAATACGTTGCATCACATTGATTTCAGGATTTCGTGTAATTCCTTGTCGTTTGTCCTCTTTTCCTAAGTACAAGGCAATAACTTCATCAATGCGTTTGATGATATTTTTAGATGCTGTAATCGCTTCTTTATGCGTTTCTTTGTCTAACTTACTAAGTGTGCTTTGATACGTGGTTGCGGCATTTTTACTTTCTACCAATTGCTTTACCGCATCGGCAGCCGTTTGCGTCATCTCTTGAAGTTTCTTTCCAGCCGCATAGGTTTCGTCAATATTTTTCTGAGAAACATTCAAACGTGGATCGCTTGCCACTTTGATAGAAGCTTCCGAAGTCTGGTCGCCATACGTCATTTTTAATTGATACGTTCCTGGTTTTACGTCCAAACCACTTGGTTCGCGTCTGCGTTTGCGAATCGTTCTCGATGGTCTGTCCACACCTTTTTCGTCCATTCCCCAATACAAGCGGTGAATTCCGTTTTCTTTTGGAGCTTTGTCTTTCATGGTGCGAATCAACTTTCCATTATCATAAATTTCTAAAGTAATTGAATCCCACTTAACTTTCTTCTCATCGGCTATTTTTTCAGTTTCTTCATCTTTTTTCTCGTCTTTCGTAGCTGATTTCGGCATTTCTTTTTTGTTGAAATAATACGAAATCATCGCGCCTGCACCTTTGTTTTTTCCTTGATACATAGCATCTGCTCCAAAACGACTTCCTGTAGGTTGTTGGTAGGCTGCTTGATACGCTGTTGGTGGTTCAAACAGTGCAATATTTTTAGAAAGAATATTTTTATCTTTCGCAATGGCACGCAACGGACGAATATCATCCAATACCCATGCAGCTCTTCCAAAAGTTCCAATTACTAAATCGTGTTCACGTGGCTGAATTACCAAGTCTTTGGTAGAAACCGTAGGATAGCCAGCCGTCCATTTTTGCCATTTGTTTCCAGCATCTAAGGAAATGTACAATCCGTCATCGGTTCCTAAAAAGAGTAAATTTCTATTTTCAGGATCTTCCACAATAGAAAGGGTATAACTTTTTACATCGGAAGCATCTACAATACGCTCCCAAGTTTTTCCGTAATTGGTTGTTCTGTAGGCGTACGGTTCGTAATTGAAACGTCGGTAATCATTGGCAACTAATAGCGCTTCTCCTTGTTTTTTGTTGGAAGCTTTCACTTGTACAATCCAGCTTCCTTGTGGCAATCCTTTGATATTTTTAGTGACTTCTGTCCATTCTTGTCCACCATTTCGTGTGATATGAACGCGTCCGTCATCAGTTGCAGCCCATAACATATTTCGTTCTAGCGGAGAAGGTTCTATTACTAAAACAGTACAGTGATTTTCAGCGCCAGTAGCGTCCATTGTTAATCCGCCACTTTCAGCTTGTTTTAATTTTTCAGGATCATTCGTAGATAAATCAGGAGAAATTACTTCCCATGTTAAACCTTTGTCCGTGCTTTTATGGACAAACTGGCTTCCAAAATAGAGGGTATTATTATCAAAAGGATCAATATTAATCGCTGCATTCCAATTGAAACGTAATTTTACATCAGGATCAGGATGCGTTGGTCGTACGGTGTAATTGTTTCCAGTTTTCCAATCGTATCGCGACACAAAACCTTGCTGACTCATCGACCAGCCGTAACGAGAATCGTCTTTATCTGGCACGACGTCAAATCCGTCACCAAACGAAATTTCTTGCCAATACGAATTGCGAATTCCTTGATCGCGCCACACATACGCAGGTCCGCGCCACGAACCGTTATCTTGCATTCCGCCATATACATTGTACGGATATTCGTTATCTACATTGATGTGATAGAATTGCGCTACAGGCAAATTCCCAATAAAACGCCAGGTTTCCCCACGGTCTTTGGTAATGTTCATTCCACCATCGTTTCCATCAATCATAAATTTTCCGTTGTTTGGATGAATCCACCATGCGTGATGATCGGGATGCACACCATTGCTTACGCCATACGCTGGCATTAATTGGCGAAAACTTTTTCCACCATCTTCCGAAACATTCACATACGTAAAAATGGTATAGAGTCTGTTCTCGTTTTGTGGATCAACATAGATTTCTGAGTAATAAAACGGACGATTTCCAATGCCTGATTTGTCATTGACTTTTGTCCATTTGAATCCGCCATCGGTACTTTTGTAGAGCGCATTCTTTTTTGCTTCTATCAACGCATAAATGATGTTTGGACTGCTTGGCGCGATGGCAACTCCGATACGTCCCAATTCGCCTTTTGGCAATCCTTCTTTATCCGTTAGTTTTTTCCACGTTTTTCCGCCATCATGTGTGATGTGTAATCCAGAACCTTCACCACCAGATTTGAAAAACCACGGATCGCGTTTGTGTTCCCACATCGCAGCAATCAGTTTGTTCGGATTTGTTGGATCCATCACCAAATCTGCCGCCCCAGTTTTGTTATTTGCGAATAGAATTTTAGTCCAAGTTTCGCCACCGTCAGTAGTTTTGTAAACGCCGCGTTCTGGATGTTCGCCCCACGGAGAACCAATTGCAGCTACATACACGACATCAGGATTTGTTGGATCAATAATTACACGGTGAATGTGACGTGTTTTTTCCAATCCCATGAGTTTCCAGTTTTTTCCACCGTCTAGAGATTTGTAAATCCCATAACCGCCGTTGAGACTGTTTCGAGGATTTCCTTCACCAGTTCCAACCCAAATCACGCTTGGATTGGATTGTTGAATAGCAACAGCACCGACAGAAGCTGTGACTTCTTTATCAAAAATAGGCTCCCATTTGATGCCTCCTGAAGTAGATTTCCAGAGTCCGCCAGAAGCTGTACCGACATACATCACATCAGGGTTTTCTGTAACGACATCAATAGCCGTCACACGTCCGCTCATTCCGCCAGGACCAATATTACGCGGTTTCATGTTTTTTACGGTTTCCATCGAAAATTCCTGTGCAGAAAGATTCCATACGGAAAACGCGAGTAAAAGTAGGATTAGTTTTTTCATTTTATTTTAGGTTGGTTTGTTTTTTTTGTTCGTCTATTTGTTTTTTGTCAATTCGTTGTTTGTGTTAGTTTGATTTAAAATTTATCATTTTATATCTTGAGTTTTAAAGTACTTCTCGATACATTTTTCCTTTCATTTCGACAAGCTCAATGTGCAGGAAAAACACTCGAAGTGACGTTTGGTTTTTTTATTGAAAAATTTAAAGATTCAAAGATTGAAAGTTTTAATTTTATTCAACATTCAACATTCAACATTCAACATGTCAGTTCGAGCATTATCGCAGATACCGAGCGTAGCTCATGAGAACAGTTTGAAAATATCAAAAATCGTCAATCATCAATCGCAAATCGTACATCCAAAATCGTCAATCAAAAATCGTCAATCAAAAATCTACTGATGTCCTAAATGACAGCCACAGCCAGGACGCATAAAGCTATTTGATTCTTCGTGCCACGGAAATGCTGCGTTGTATTTATTATTTTCCCAATAGAATTTGGTGCGTTCTTTCGGTTCGTTTCCGATTTCGTTCATGGTTTCAGTGTCATATAAACGCCCATTTATCATTGTATGTGTAATGCTTTCTGTGTTTTGAATGTTTTCTAACGGATTTTTGTCTAAAATGATCAAATCTGCCAATTTCCCAACTTTTAAAGAGCCAATATCATCATCAGCGCCAATGTATGCTGCAGGATTGATAGTCGCCGTTTTTAAGGCTTCCATTGGCGACATGCCGCCTTGTGCAATCATCCACAATTCCCAATGCGCGCCCAATCCTTGCAATTGTCCGTGTGCGCCCATGTTTACTTTTACACCTTTGTCTGCCAAAGCTTTTGCCGTTTTTGACACCAAAACATGTCCGTTTTCGTATTCTTCATCGGGTAACATCGTACGATGTCTGGAACGCGCATCAATAATACTTCTTGGCGTATATTTTAAGAGTTTTTCGTTTTCCCAAACATTGGTTTTTTGATACCAATAGTATTCTCCATTGACACCACCGTAATTTACAATCAGCGTAGGCGTGTAGCCTGTTTTGCTATGTCCCCACAATTCCAAAACGTCTTTGTACACAGGCGCAATCGGAATGTTGTGTTCCACACCAGTGTGTCCGTCCATAATCATGGTCATGTTGTGGTAGAATGTTGAACCACCTTCTGGAACTACAAAAATTCCTTCTTCACGTGCTGCTTGTAGTATTTGTTGTCGTTGCTCTCGTCGTGGTTGGTTGTAACTTTTTACGGATAAGGCGCCAAACGCTTTGGTTCTTCTGATAGAAGAGCGCGCGTCGTCTAGATTGTTGACTACGGCTTTAAAATCGCCATCGGCTCCGTAGAGAATGAATCCAGTAGAGTAGAGGCGTGGACCGACGAGTGTTCCGTTTTTAACCAATTCCGATAAGGCAAATACTGTTTCGGTATTGGCAGATGGATCATGAGCTGTAGTAACGCCAAAAGCTAAATTCGCATAGAATTGCCAGTGCTTTTGCGTGGTGAGTCCATAACGAAATGCACCAATATGTGCGTGTGCATCCACCATTCCTGGTATGATGGTTTTTCCAGACATGTCGTAGACTTTCACATTTCTTGGAATGCGAATATCACTTGTTTTTCCAATGGCTTCAATACGGTTTTCCTTGATGATGATGGTTCCGTTTTCAATCACTTCATCATTTTCCATCGTAATGATACGCGCGTTGGTGAATGCAATACGACCTTTGGGTTTGTCCGTTTCTAATTGCAAATTGATTTTGATGCCTTCTGTGGTAATTTCGGTGGTTTTTTCTGGCGAATTGTTTAAAAACGTAAACTTGTCTTTGATGTCATTCGAAAAATATTCGTCGCCCAACGTCCACATGACTTTTTTGCTATTTGGCGACCAATGCAAATTCACACCAGCATCTTTTGCGATTTGGGTTACAGGAAAGGCTTTGGTTTTATTATCCAAATCTACGGTTTGTCCAGTAATTATCATTGGAGCAACGTAGGCTTTGTGCAATTGTGAAAAAGCAATCCACTTGTTGTCTGGACTTGGTACGATTCTGTTTGCATATTTTGAGGTAAAGTGCGTGCGTTTGTCATTTCCGTGAAGATTCACGCTAAGCAATGATTTTGTGAGATTTCCAAAATAGGTGCCGCCAGTTTGTAAAAAGATACGTGTTCCATCTGCAGAAAACAATGGATATTCTCCTTGTGCAGTGACGAATTTTGTATCGCTTCCATTAGACTTCATGATGTAAATACCCGCATTTTTATCATAGGTAAACCCTTGATCGCTGTTGCCTTTTTCTTTTCTGTAAACAATATGTGTTCCATCTGGCGAGAAAGAAGGTGTTCTAAAGCTTCCTTTTTCAGAGGTCAATTGTATAGAATTTCCGCCATTTATTGAAATTTTACGAACCGAACCTAAATTCAAATCATTCCAAGTAACATATACAATGTTTTTCCCGTCTGGTGAAAAACTAGGTTCAAATTCAAAGTCCGTTCCTGAAGTTAAGCGTTTGGGTATTCCGTTGGGTAATTTTTTCGTCCATAAATAACCGACAGCATTAAATACCAACGTTTTTCCGTCAGGAGAAGTGACTGCTTGTCGAATGACTTTTGCATCAAATTCATCAGGTGCCACAGGTGTTTTAAACGAAATCGCATCTGCAATTTGAAGCGTTGCATTTACGGTGAACGGAATGTTGGTTACTTTTAGAGAATTAATGTCAATTTTCTGAATTTTTCCATCCGCCCAAAATACAATTTCGGTATTATTTGGCATCCAGCTAAAGTTCGGATATACACCAAATATTGCCCACGCTTCTTGTTGGTCTTTGTCCAACGCATCGTACAATGGCAATTCTTCGCCCGTTTCTAAATCGTGCAAGTATAAAACAGATTTGGTTCGTACTCTTTTGATGAACGCGAGTTTTTTACCATCTCGTGAAATTTGTGGACGCGATGCGCCTCCAGGTCCGCCTGTAACTTGTGTTGTTTTTCCCGTTTCAAAATCGTAGCGTTTGATGACATAGATTTGCTTATTTGGGTCTTTGTTGTATTGGAATGAGCCGCCAGGATATACGTCTTCACTGTAATATAAATACTTTCCATCAGGTGAAATAGATGGTTCGTTGACATCTTGTTGCGCATTTTTACGTTTGGTCAATTGCAAGCCTGAACCGCCTGTAATATGGTATTGCCACATTTCTCCTGCACCTAAGGAACGTGTTGAAGTAAAGTGCTTTCGCGCCACAAACGAATTCCCATCAGGCATCCAAGTGGAATTGTTGAGCAAGCGGAAGTTTTCTTTGGTAATTTGTTTCGCATCTGAACCATCAGCATTCATCACCCAAATATTATCACCGCCACCAGCATCACTGGTGAAGAGAATTTTTGTACCATCGGGACTGAAATGTGGTTGAATTTCAAATGGAATTCCTGTGCGTAGCGCTTTGGCTGTTCCGCCAGAAATAGGAATGGTATAAATATCGCCCATCATGTCAAAAACAATCATTTTTCCGTCTGGACTTACGTCTAAATTCATCCACGTTCCTTCATTGGTAGTGAACGAATGGTCTTTGTAATTAAAGTCACCTGTAGGATTGGAAACATCCCATTTTTCTGTCGTTTTTTTGTCTTGTGCGAATGTTGTACACATCAAGAAAAGTCCTAAAAGGGCAAAAAGATTGGTTTTTAACATTTGGTTATAGGTTTACGCTTCTAAATTAGCCAATATCACGTTAATATTTCTTAAAAGAGTGTTAAGGTGTTTTGCGGAAGTTCTAAAAACTTGGCAACGAATGATTTTAGGGTGTTTTTACCCTTTAAATTCTATCAGAAAGCTACTACTTTTATACTTTACCAAAATTTAAGGAATTATGAAGCTAGGATATAAAACTTTCGTTAGATGTTGCGTTGCGGTTATTGTATGTTGTTTATTGTCATCGTGTTATACAGTTCGATTGAAAAATGTGTATGGCGATCCAGAACCCGATCCGTTTAATGATGCAACCGATTATTATCGCTATATGAAAGTACGTGAAATTGATACAACGATTAAAATTTCAGTAACGGATAAAGACTTTACCAAACTAATTAAAGACTGTTCGGAAGGAATTTACATTATGGAATATCGCAATACGTTTGGTGGTATTTTGTTGAGCGCTGTCACTTTTGGGAGAAAACGCAAAGTGAAAGCAAAATATGTGTGTCTAAAACCTACAAACTAATCTTATGGCTACTACAAAATCACATCCAAAAAGCTCTTGGGATACGCTGCACAACAACGGACCTTTTCCGTTGAAAACCTTGCATGTTACCGAATTGGAAGGTTCAGCAAATATGTTTTCTAAATACGACCGCTACAACGATGCAGCCAAAGAAATACAACGATTGATTCGTGAAGCAGCGGATAAAAATGAAGGTTTTAGAGCTTACGGTTCGGCGTGGTCGTTGTCGCATATTGCACATCAAAAAGACAACATGCATTTTAATAGTTTTATGAGCATTCACATTCCAATTCCGCAAGAGTTGAGTCATGAAAATTCATCCTATGCCAATGAGAATTTGTTCTTTTTTGAATGTGGAAATACCATCAAGCGCATTTCAGAAGTATTGAGTTCGCATGGAAAATCGCTTAAAACCAGTGGTGCCAGTAACGGACAAACCATTGCAGGTTGTATTTCAACAGGCGTTCATGGAGCTGCATTGAATGTAGGTTCCATTCAAGATTATGTTGTTGGATTGAATTTGATTATTGGTGATAAACCTACAGATATTGTGTATTTGGAGCGACATACCCAACCAGCTTTGAACGATGATTTTGCCAAGAAAATAAAGGCGAAAGTTATTCGAAATGACCATTTGTTCAATGCAGCGTTGGTCGGATTGGGCGCGTTTGGATTTATACACGGTGTTGTCATTGAAGCTGAAGATCGCTTTTTATTAAAACGTTATGTAAAAAAGATTCCAAAAGATTTGGCATTGCAATTGGCAGATACCATGGATTTTAAAAATTCTACCTTCAAAATTGACGGCGAAGTAGATGCAGACGGAAAACCATTGCGTCCGTATCACTACAAAGTATTTATCAATCCGTATACAAATGACAACGAATATGTGGTGGAAGTGATGTATAAAAAACCGTATCAAGTGCCGTATCCTGATCCGTTTCCAGTGATTAAAACGTCTTTGTATAAAGACTTGATTTATTTGTTGATTAAAATCTCAGAGAAATTTCCGAAAAGCATTCCGTGGTTCATCAAACAATTGCGAAAAACCATTTTGCCTGCGGTTGATGAGGAAACCTTGGGAACGTTGTATGAAACCTTTTGGGACGCACCATATCAAGGTCCAGCCTTTGCCTGTTCTGTGGGAATTGATCATACAAATTCTTCCAAAGCATATAAAGTGTTGGAAGAAATGACACAAAAAGAAGGTCCGATTCCAGGAATTTTTGCCATGCGATTTGTAAAGCAAACCGAAGCCACGCTAGGGTTTACGAAGTTTCCAATAACCTGTATGTTGGAAATTGACGGTGTTTTATGGGAAAAATCACGGAAAATTATGAGTCTGACCGAATATTCGCGTCGTATGATTGAAGTTTTGCAGGAAAACGACATTCCTTTCACAATTCATTGGGGAAAAAATTCCGATTGGAAATTTCCAAATTTGGTCAACGATATGTTTGGCGAAAAAGTAGCAGAATGGAAAAGCTATCGTAACGGATTGCTTTCTACAGAGATGCAACAAGTATTTTCCAACGGTTTTTTGGAAGACACAAATTTGCATCTGCCAAACAACACCAACGACGAAGATTTGATTGTTTCACTGTAAGGACAGAAACTTTTACCAACAGAGTTGTGTAAACTTTTAAAATTTAATAATTTAGAAACGCATTAATATAACTGGTTTTGGGGTATTCAGTCAATTTTTTCGAAACGCACG
Organism: Kordia periserrulae; assembly: GCF_003054265.1. Classification (GTDB taxonomy): domain Bacteria; phylum Bacteroidota; class Bacteroidia; order Flavobacteriales; family Flavobacteriaceae; genus Kordia; species Kordia periserrulae. The sequence goes on from NZ_QBKT01000003.1 coordinate 182,456, forward strand.
CTGTGTCAGCACCAAGCATCGGCAATCGTGAAACACAGAAGTTCACTACGGCAAACTTGGTAGTTTCTGACTATTATTTACCGTATGTAAATTACAGTGTGTTGCAAAATCCGTTTCGAAAATTTCCGTATTACTCCGCCGTAAATGTAGATGGTAACCATTTTCATAAACTCAAAAGAGAACATATTTTTGAAGGAAGTGAGCGTTGGTTGAAAGATGCGCGTATTCCAGCAGAAAGTCAGTGGGGAAATGCGTTGTACAATGCTGAAAAGAACGATTTTGACAAAGGACACTTAGCAAAACGCGAAGACGTACAATGGGGAATTGACGCAGAAGCTGCTAAAAATGCAGCGCGTTCAACCTTTTATTTTACCAATGCTGTTCCGCAAGTAAGCAAGTTGAACAGAGGCGTTTGGAAAAGCATTGAAAATTATATTTTGCATCATGAAGTGGTAAAACATAACATGAAAATTTGCCTGTTTAGCGGTCCAGTTTTTAGCGCAGACGATCCTGAGTTTTTAAAAACAGTAAATGGTGAAAAGGTACTTTTGCCGTATTTGTTTTGGAAAGTGGTGTATTATGTAAAAGATGGAGAATTACACAGAGCAGGATTTTTAACAAGTCAACAGCGAGAAATGCAGAAAAAACGCATTATCAAACCTGTGAGTCGCTCGGAAGAAGCTGTTCGCGCTACACATTTCAATGCTTTTAAAGATGCAGAAACCTATCAAGTGAATGTGAATTTTATTGAAAAATTGAGTGGTTTGTCGTTTGAAGCTGCGGCGGAAATGTTTCAGAGTAACGACCCAGAGCGCATTATTTTATCACGTGTCAACGTGCGCAATGTGAGTAACGAAAGTGTGCAGATGGAAGCACAAGCCAATAGTATGAATTTAACCTTATAAGATCATTTCAAACAAAGTGAACATATTATTTATCAAAGCCAATCCGATAGACAGCGATGCACTGCGTTTGGATGTGGAAGAAAACGCCATACGCGATGTGTTGGACAGTTGTGACGATAAAACCAAATTCGATTTTGAGTCGCGAGGCGCAGTTACCAAAGACCTTTTGATTGATCATTTGCTAAAAATTAAACCGAATATTCTACACATTTCTGGACATGGAAACACGGAAGAACAATTGCTGTTGGAAGATGTCGATGGTTACAAAGAAGAAGTGTCTATTGAAAAGCTGTCCAATGTGTTGTCGGGTTTTACCGATCATATTCAGTGTGTGTTTTTAAATACCTGTCACAGTTTGTCGGGCATGGGCGATTTTAATGAAAATATTGCCTATATCATTGGGATGAAAAACGAAATTCCTGATGAGGTTGCAATTAGCTTTTCGCGAAATTTCTACAATGCGTTGTTCAATGGCAGAACGATTAAAGATTCGTTTAAAATTGCCTTATCACGCATTGCAATGACCGATCAAGGAGATGAATACATTCCGAAATTAATCGTGAATAAAAAAGCAATTGCCGCTACTCCCATTCCTAAAGAAGCTGTAGAAAATGACGAAGACGAATTAATCAATACCATTATTTCGGAAGCTGAAATTGCAGAAGCTAAAAACGGCTATCAGCAAAGTATCAACTTTCATTATAAAATCATTTTTGGTGCGATTGCGATTAGTGTTGGACTGTTCTTGTTTCTGTACTTTAGTGGCAATAACGATTTAACGTCTTCTTTAATTGGATTGATTCCGAGTGCGTTTGGAAGTTATCCTTTTTTAGAGATTCAAAAGCGGAAAAACAGAATTACGCTCATTCGTGTTTTTGAATTGAAACGCCAACGATTGCTAAATGCCTTGTCACAATTATCACCAACCGAGCGCAGAGAACTCAACGACGAATTTAAGCGATTAATTATCATTTAACACAGAAAAAATCACATGAAAACCTATAAATCCATAGAAGAAACCATCGCTGACGTCCGTAAAAAAGACAAACGTTATAATTATGTGATATTGATTGTTGTGATATTAATGATAGCAGTCATAGCCTCGTTGATTATTTATGCACAAGACAAGCGAAACCGTGCGAACGAAGAGTTAATTGCCAAATATGAGCTAGAACTTATAGAAAACAAACGATTAAGAATGCAAGATTCATTGCAAACGGATTCCATTACACAATTGGTAAAAACCTTGCGAAAAGAATTGGCAACTATCGAGCGAAAGCTGGACAAAAATGAAATTCCAGAAGCCGATAAAATGGTTGTACTCAACAATGTAAATTTGGCACAAGACAAACTCAACCGAATCACCAATAATGTTATGGATCATACCATTGTGCGGTATTACAAGCGCAAAGCCGATGGCAATCGTATTGAACGTTTGATTCAGTCGATGAAAGATCCAAAATTCAATCTAAATTTAAAACAAGTTCCTAATGACGACGGACGTACAAGTGTAAATACTGTTTGGTATGGCGCCGATGTTGAAAAAGGAGAAGTTCGTGAATTGGTGAATGCGCTTTTACAAATTGGCGTAAACATCAAAAATGTAAAAGAATTTGACAATCCAAGCACGAAAGATTGGAAAAGCGAAGCTATTGAAATTGGTTACGAGGCATTGCCAAATACGACAAAAAGCGTGACCAAAGCCGATTTGTCACGATATGTAACCAAAAATACCAATAGTAATTATTATGTGCGACTCTACTCGTACAATCCGAATGCGGTTGTTAAAAGGAATTTAACACAATACATTAAAAAGCAAAATTACAATCTCAAAGTATATCCAGATTGGGAAAAGAAACCAAGTTTTTTCTCGAATTCGCCCACCATTTTTTACTATAGCGATAAAAGCAAAGCTGCCGCTGAGGAATTAAAAAATACCTTAAATAAGTTAAATAGAAGACTAAATTTCACCATAAAACGCGGCAATGGTTATGGCATTGAAAAACGCGATTTAGATAACACATTTATTGTGCATTATTTGCAGTAATTAGTGTTTATTCTCTGATTTCTTATACACATATTCCAAGAGAAAACAGCCTACAATAATTCCTAAGGCGATATATACATCTAGTGGTTTTTCAGTAAAATGCTGTATCAATAATGCAATCATCGCAACAAAACATAATAATGCACCAATAAAGGGAATGCTTCTTTTTCCATCAATCTTTTTTGCGAGTTTATATCCTGTGCAATTCACAATCGCAAACACTAGTAAAAAACCAACACTTCCTGCCGTAGAAATGCTTTCTAAAGGCAAGGTATTGACCAAAATGAGCGTTGCTATTGCTGTGATAAACAAGCCAATAGGTTGGTTCCATAATTTATGCGTAAATTCTCTAGGGAGCTCATCTTCTTCTGCAATTTCATAATTTACTCTACTACCGCCATAAAGCGATGCATTGATGGCAGAAAAAGTAGATATCAATGCAGCAATGGTAATGATGGTAAATCCAACTTGTCCTAACATTGGTTTGGCAGCTTCCGCTAAAACATAATCTTGTGCCTTGGCAATTTGATCAAATTCCAACGAACCTACGGTAATCGTCGCAATGACAAAATACAAGGCAATCACAAAAAGGATGGACCAATAATAGGCTTTCGGAATATTTTTTTTAGGATTTTTGATATCAGTCGCAGCGTTGGCAATCAATTCAAAACCTTCATACGCTACAAAAATAACCATTCCAGCAGTGAGTAAATCGAAAGCAGCTTCCCAGTTTGCGGGAGATAATTGTGTCAAATTCGGATTTCCAATCAGTCCAAACATTCCTATACCTACAAACGACAGTAAAATAATAAGCTTGATGATAACAGCATACGATTCTATTTTGCCAACTATTTTAATACTGTAATAATTGATGGCTGTTGCCAGAATGATAATGCTTGAAGAAAATATATGAGAATCTATAGTTGTATCACCTGTAAGTTGTAGTAAATTCGGCGCATACGAACCAAAAGCAGATGCATACAAAGCGAGCATGATGATATAACTTACCCACAACAAATTGTTGATGCCACCACTAAAAATACCAACACCAAATCCTTCGTTGATAAACTTTACAGTACCGCCTTTATCAGGAAATTTCAAGGATAATTTTACGTAACTATACGAAGTAATCAGTGCAATACCACCTGCAATAAGAAAGGAAATTGGCGTGCCGCCTTTTGCTAAGGCAACGGCAAGTCCGAGAACCGCAAAAATTCCTCCACCAACCATACCGCCTATTCCAATAGACATGGCTTCTTTAAGACCTATTTTATCACTTTCGTTAGAATTAATCATAAGAAATTATCATTAGGCATTTCTACTCTTGATATTCGCTTTACACAATCGAATAATTTCAGTAATACGCTTTTCGCGAGTCGTCTCGCGTTTGGCTTGATTGAGCCAATATAAATAACTTTTTCGATAAGAAGGACTAAAATTTTGATAGTTTTCAAATGCTGTCGGATTGGCATCAAAAGCGATTTGTAAATCCTTCGGAACCATCAAGTTTTCTACATCATCCAGCGCTGTCCACGAACCGTCTTTGATAGCTTCAATCATTTTTTGCGAACCGCTTTCGTGCATTTTCCCTGCTGCAATCAATTCTACGATGTAGGTTTTATTCAATTTGCTCCACACGCTTTTGGGTTTGCGTGGACAAAAATATTGTCGCCTGCGTTCGTCGTCTAGTTTTTTAACAGTACTATCAATCCACCCAAAACACAGCGCGACTTTCACGGCTTCTTCCCAACGCATGCTTTCTGCATCAGAACTTACTTTGTAAAAAATCAAATACACACCTATAGACGTGTCGTGATTTTTTTCCAGCCACGCACGCCACTCGTTTTCGTTTTTAAAGTAGAGTTCTTTGTGTTTCGTCATATACTATCGGAACGTTTTTGCAGGAAAGACAATCAAACTTTCATGACCGTTTTTGCTCACAGAAGCGATTCCAAAGTAATAATTATCTATCACAATGCCTTTGAGTGTATATTCAGTTACATTGCCCACAAAGCGCGAATGTTGCCATTGTGGCGCTGTGGTATCACGCCAGTAAATCTTATATCCAATAATGTTGTCATCTTCTGATGCTGACCATTTGAATTTGGCACTTGGTTCCACAATTCCGCCAATTTTCACATCTTTTGGCGGCAACGGTGACCACGCCAAACTCGCCAAATTAATTGCGTTTACAGCGGTTAGTTTTTTAGCATAATCAAAATTAACACCTTCAATGACATCACCGTATTTGATGCCGTTTTCTTCACGAATATCTTGGTGTTGGCGATTGTAATTTTCATGCGCTTCCATGATTCGAATTCCTGCAAAGCCCAAATCGTTAAACGGTCGGTGATGTCCGCCACGACCAAATCTGTCCAAACGGTAAATCATCATTGGGTTCATTTCTGGCATGTAGGTTTGCGTTTGCTTGTGCACATAACGAGCCAATTGTCGCGAAATACCATCTACTTCACCACCGTAAAAACGTCTTGCTCTTCGTTCGCGCTCAGTTTCGTTGGCTGGAACAGGTTCAGAGAAAATTCGGAACGAACGGTTGTCAATCACGCCATCTACACCTTCAATATTTCCAATCATGTCATTGTTGAGTACGCCAATAATATCCCAACCTTGCTCTTTCGCATATTTTGCCAAGCCTTGCCCGCCAAACAATCCTTGTTCTTCGCCAGACAATCCCACATAAATGATACTGTTTTCAAATTGATATTTCGATAATACTCGTGCAGCTTCAATAGTTCCTGCCATTCCCGAAGCGTTGTCATTCGCTCCTGGAGCGTCTGTGGTAAAGTCCATCGTATCGCTGGCGCGCGAGTCAATATCACCACTCATAATCACGTAGCGATTTGGATATTTTGTGCCTTTTTGAATCGCCACTACATTCACAACCCACGCATCTTTTGGCACACGACGATTGCCTTCTTTCGTTACAAAATCTTTTTGGTAGAATACATTCAAGCAGTTGTCACAATTGCTAGAAATTTGATCGAATTCTTTCTTAATCCATCGTCTGGCAGCGCCAATACCGCGTGTTTCTGAAACCGTGTCGCTAAAGGTATTTCGCGTACCAAAATTCGCCAACGTTCGGATATCATTTTCAATACGATCCGCCGAAACCGCATCAATAATGTCGTACAAACGCGGGTCGGTTTGTGCTGTTGCAATGGTGATGGAAAAGAGTAGGAGAGCGAGGATATTTTTTTTCATGTTTTTTATGCTAAATGTTTATGTTGATGAAATTATTTTTTTGTGTAATAAAAAGGAACAATGGCGTTGCTGCCGTCTTTTTGTCCGATGGTTACGTACACAATCATGTTGTTGGCGTCGACGGATTCAAAAATCATTCCTTCAAAAATGGCTTTGTTGGGCGTGACTTTTATCAGCGGGAAATCCACAGTTTCGTCTTTGGTTTCCCAACCTTTTAAGTCGTTGTTAAAATGTTTCAGGCGTAATAGCAGACTATTGTTGACTTCCGAAATCGTTTCAATTTCATAAAAATTCACTTTTCCATCTACAATCAGTTTAAACGTTGCCATCATAGAGCCGCCCGAAGGTTCGCTCCAGTTTTCTTCCGTAATACCGCCGAACGCTTCGCCTTTCCAATTGCCTGCAATCCAACGTATATTTTCTAAGGTTGGCGCAAGTGTTTTTTCGGGTTCGGCAACTAACGCTAGTTTGTTATTTGGTTGATTCACCGCAATACGCGTAATGTTGTCAAAAGGTGCTTTGTCAAACAGTTTGATAATTTTCCAGTCCTTATCCTTTTCGGGATGGAATCTGTACAAGGTTTTTCCTTTTGCCATCAAGATAGAACCATCATTCAACCAACACATGTCTTCTACATTTGGAACGGTGTTGGCGATTTTTTTAGTTTCGTACGTGTTTACGTCAAGCGAACGAATTTCCCAAGCCTCATTTTTTTTACTAATATAACTTACCAAATTTGAGTTGGGAATGTTGTGTAGTGAGCGTCCAATGTTAGTGTCACAAGTAATTGAATGATTTTCTTTGTAATTATAGACTAAGAGTTCATTAGGATTCCCAAGTTCAAAATACACCAAAATATCTTGATTGTACCAAACATAATAGCCAATTACAGTATCTTGTAAGTAAGGTTCATTTTCATTATTAGCATGATAAATATATAGAGCTTGTTTTCCCGTTGTATCTAGACGAACTGCTGATATTTCTTTTGTATTAGGAATCTTCATAGGCGAATATTCACTGCCTTGTGGTGTGTTGCTCAACCATTGTTTTTCACCATTGTTGGTATGATAGGCGGCAATATCGGTTTGTCCGTTTCGGGTAGAAGCGAAGAGGATTTTATTTTCGTATTGAAACGACGGTTGATTGTCGTAGCCTTCGTTATTAGAAATATTTTTTCCGTCTGTAAGCTGTATTTGATTGTTTTCTATAGAAAGATTAAAAAGAAAAACTTCCGTATTGGGTTGACAATACATCGCAAGCGGAAGCACCAATACGAGCAAACGCAGTATTTTTTTCATATTTAGACCAGATTAGTTAGGTGTTTCTAAATGTACGGATTTTTGAAAAAACGCTGCGTTTTCGTGTCTATTTTAACAGAATAGGTTTAAGATGTTTGTTTCTCTTTCATTTATCAAATTGTTAAAAAGCATTTTCTAGTTTTTGTGTAAGTTTTTTGATGATAGCTTTTTTTTTGAGATTTGCTTAAGAAATAATATTGAATTTTCTTTAAAAAGTATTCGTAAAATCATGCGTTTTTAATTTAAACAGTTTACTTGATTATAGGCGAGTAATTCCATTCAAATTTATGGCGAAAAAGCGTTTGGGTTTTTGTAGATTTGAAAATCTTTAGCTAATGAATACTACAAAATCTATAGCCGTACTACCTTTTGTCAATATGAGTAATGATATTGATAATGAATTTTTTTGTGATGGAATTACAGAAGAAATTATCAATGCTCTGACAAAAATTAAAGAGCTTAAAGTTATTGCAAGAACATCTTCATTTGCTTTTAAGGGAAAAGATATAGATGTAAGAATTATAGGAGAACAACTTGGAGTAAATACGATTCTTGAAGGAAGCATAAAAAAATCTCAAGAACGACTTAGAATTACCGCACAGTTAATAGATGTTAGCGATGGAATACACTATTGGTCTAAAAAATTTGATAGAAAATTAATTGATATTTTCGACTTAGAAGATGAGATTAGTTTGGCAATTGCAGATGAGGTTCGAAATAATTTTGGACATTTTGATGTTCAAAAACAATTAATTACCCAACCTACAAGTAATATTGATGCTTATCAATTATTTTTAAAAGGACGCTCATTACAGTTAAAATGGACACCTGAAAGCATAAATCAAGCAATATCTTATTACAACCAAGCTATTGCTTTAGATAAAAATTATGCGAAAGCCTATTATGCTAATTTACAATGTTATGGCTTATTGGCAATGTGGGGTTATATGCCTTATGAGGAAGCAATGGATTTGGCAATTAGTAATCTTTTAGTAGCCAAAGAAATAGACACTTCTTTGCCTGAATATCCATTATCTTATGTAGGTAAGTTTTTTTGGGAAGAGTGGGATTTTAAAAATGCGTATCTACACATTCATAAAGTGTTAAAAATAAATCCGAATCATATTGATGGCTTGGAAGCCATGACAGAGTTATTTATAGCACTAGGTTTTTTTGACGAAGCTTTAATGTATGCAAACAAATTGTTGGAGGTAGATCCGCTCTCAGCAAATAATTATTACACATTAGCCCATATTTACTACTATCAACGTCAATTTGATGTAGCACTAGATAATGTTGATTATGCATTAACGCTTAACCCTGAATTAGAGTTAGCACATCATTTAAAATGTTTTTGCTTGATATGGCTTAACAAAAAACAGCAGTTTGAAGAGTTTATAGCTGGAACGTTACTGATAGAAGAAAAAGAACTACTATTTAGACTTATTAATGAAAAAGATGCTAAAGTTCCAGAAGAAATTATAATAAAATGGGCAAATAATGGTAGTAAAGAAACTTTATTGGTTCCTTATGACGTATTTATTCTAAGTAATTCAAGTTACACAGAGTTGGCGTTTTCTCGTTTACATGATATGATTCAACAAAGGCGAGGTCAAGTTATAAATTATAGGCAAGAACCTTTTTTACAACCGCTTCATAAAATACATTCGTTTACAGAATTGCATTGTTCCAATTTGTCGCTTTCAGATGTAAAATCACCTAAGGAGGACAAAGAAAAATTAGCTTCAAGTATTTTAGATGATGCACAAATAGCAATCATAAAAGAAGAATTGCTTACGTATTTTGATGAAGAAAAACCATTTTTAAATCCACAATTGAGTTTAAAGCTTGTTGCAGATGTTTTAGAATTAAATACGAATAAAATATCTTATGTAGTCAACAAAGCCTTTCACCTTAATTTTAACGATTTTGTTAACTCTTATCGCTTAAAACACTTCAAAAATATAGCTTTAGATCCTAAGAATTCGCATCTTACGATTCTTGGATTGGCTTATGATAGTGGTTTTAACTCAAAAAGTGTGTTTAATACGTATTTTAAAAAAATTGAGGGTATTACTCCAAGAGCTTGGATGAAAGCCAATTCATGCTAACTCATTATTAGTTCGTTTCAAATTATAATTCAGAACGATTGCTTCAAAAATCGGATGAATCTTTGCATCATAATTAATTTAAAAAAACGAACAATTATGACAACATTACACAAATTCTTAGTAGTATTTACTGGATTAATTTTAGGGCTTTTTACATCTTGTTCAAGTGATGATGATACTAATACGCCAACAAGCAGTTATACAACTGTTGAAAATTTATTGAATGAAATAGATTTTCAAGGATATGCTATCATCACTAAAAATGGAACTGATTTAGTCCGTCAAGGTTTTGGATTTGCAAATGAAAGCACAACATTATCTCAAGATGAAGAACTGGCTTATCGTATTGGTTCTGTAACCAAAACGTTTACAGCAGCAGCGTTAGTACAACTAAAGCGAGATGGATTAATAAGTAGTTTTAATCAGACTTTAGATGAATTTGACACAGCATTCCCCAATGGCAATCAAATTACCCTTGCAAATTTATTATCGCACCAATCAGGCATTCCGGAGTATCAATTATTGGTAGAACAAGCCTTTGAAGATGGATATGTGCTAGATGTAGAAGATATTTATACTGCAATCACAGAATTAATAACTGAGAATGGACTTAATTTTACGCCTGGTACAAGCAAGGAATACTGTAACTCCAACTATCTTATTTCAGCGTTATTAGTAGAGCAATTATCTGGTATGACATTTCATCAATATGTACAGCAGAAAATATTCAATCCGCTAGGCATGAACAACTCTTATAAAGGAACAGATGTAATAGATATCAACGCACATGCTCAAGGATATTTAAATGGAACTCCTAACAGTACATATCCTATGACTATTCCGTTTGGTGCGGGTGATTTTAGTAGTACACCAAAAGATATGGAAACTTGGATAAATGCTGTAAAAACTAGTTGGTTTACTGAAGCCGAAAAAAACGAAATATTTGCGCAAAATGTGCCGAATGGATATGTTGACTTTGGCTTAGGATGGTTTACTACCCAAGAAAGTAATACTACAATGTATTGGCATGGAGGCGATATCAATGGATTTTGGAGTATGATTGGCTTTGTACCAGCACATAACGCTACAATTGTATTGCTAAGCAACCAACAAGATTTAACAGGTTCTCAACGTAACTCCATAATTCAACAATTACTAACAAACGAGTTTAATTAAAATTGGTCTCCTAAACTTAGCAATAATGAAACATACCAATGTATTATTAGCAGGTGCCACAGGCTATTTGGGGAGTTATTTATTAAAAATATTAATTGAAAAAGAAAATCAGGTAATCGCTATTGTACGCAACCCTAATAAATTACTATACGAAAGTGAAAACTATTTAGAAATAAAGCAAGCAGAAGTAACCCAACCTGAAACCTTACGGGATATTTGTAAGGGAATTGATACTGTAATATCTACCGTTGGCATTACAAGGCAACAAGATGGATTAACCTACATGGATGTAGATTATAAAGCCAATATGAACTTGCTTGCAGAAGCAAAAAAAGCAGGCGTAAGACATTTTGTTTATATATCAGCCATCAATGGAAATAACCATCGAAAGTTGAAAATTTTTGAGGCTAAAGAAAAGTTTGTTGATGCTTTAAAATCTTCGGGTTTACACTATACTATTATAAGACCGAATGGTTTTTTTTCAGACATGAAAGATTTTTTGCAAATGGCTACATCGGGTCGTATTTATTTGTTTGGCTCAGGAAATCAAAAATTAAATCCTATTCACGGTGAAGATTTGGCAAAAGTCATTATAAATACTTTAGATGATGTCAATAAAGAAGTAACCATTGGAGGACCAGACATTTTAAGCCTTAATGACATCAGCAAACTAGCTTTTGCAGCTTTAAACAAACCTGTAAAAATAACTCATTTGCCAAATTGGCTTCGGAAACTGAGTATTTGGAGTTTACGAACCTTTACAAGTGTGAAAACATACGGTCCTATTGAATTTTTTTTAACCGTAATGGCAGAAGATAATATTGCTCCATTGTATGGAAATCAGCATTTGAAAGATTTTTATCTTAGAGAAGCTAATAAATTCCTTGAATTTTAATAAACTATAAATAAAAATCTCAGCTATAGCGCTATTTTATTCATCAAAACGAATACAATCTTTATGAAAATTCCTAGTTCTAACACGGTTTTTCCAATTCAGAATTACCAAAACCTTTGCTTTTTAAAAAACTATATTGATAATCCAAACATTGTTGTGGGAGATTATACATACTACGATGACTTTGAAGAGGTATCTAACTTTGAAAAAAATGTCAAATACCATTTTGATTTTATAGGAGATAAACTCATCATTGGTAAGTTTTGTATGATTGCATCAGACGCAACATTTATAATGAATGGAGGAAACCATTTAACAGAAGCTACAACCGCTTATCCATTTGCTATATTTGGAGGAGCTTGGCAACATGCTATGGAAGGGAAAAGCTATCCATACAAGGGAAATACTGTTATTGGAAACGATGTGTGGATAGGTCATGGAGCTACTATAATGCCAGGTGTTCAAATTGGAGATGGCGCCATTATTGCCACAAAAGCAGTAGTTACAAAAAATGTAGCACCCTATACCATTGTTGGAGGAAATCCAGCGAAACCAATCAAAAAACGTTTCTCTGAAGACACTGTAAGAAAACTACTGAAACTAAAATGGTGGGATTGGGACATTGAAAAAATTACCCAAAATATAGATAAACTCACTTCGTCTCCAGAAGAAATATTCTAAAAAAAGTATAAAAATGGCTTAGCAAAAAAAGGTAAGCCATTTTTTTATGATAATATCTAATGCAAAAACTACTTCACAAAAACGGCATTAGTACGATATATCAAAAAGGTGTGAAATCATAATTCAGAACGATACACTTTAATTTCTAGTGTTTCTTTGCTTCATCAATTAATCAGAAATAAAAAACGAACAATTACAAACACATTAAAATGAGAAAAATAGTAATCATCAGTTTTGCGCTTTGTACCTTAAATATTTTTGCGCAAAGCACTAAAGAATCATTCAAAAATAATAACTCAGATTTTAAATACAGAGTGAGCTTTCCTGCAATTATTTTGGGCAATATTGGTAAAGGAGGCGAAAGAACGAACACACAGCATATTGAATTTCATGTAAAACGTGAATTAGATGCTAAAAACATCATTGGAGTAAAATTTGCCACTTGGCGATTGTTTCAACCTATGGGGATTCAATGGTGGGACGGACTTAGAGATAAAATAGATTCTGAAACTGAATTTTATCCTGGTTACCTGCGCGAAACAGGAATTGGAATATCGTATCAGCGAATGCTTTGGAAAGGATTATTTGCTTCAATAGAAGTATTACCGCAATACAAAACCTACTTAGACTTAAACAATAAAAAAATAGCAAACGGATTCAAGTTATATACTTCATATCACATAGGCTATCACATTGCTTTTGGTAAAAAGAAGCGAATTTTTATTGAACCTCAAATACATTGTCAAAATTGGATGATTGACACTAACACGCCAACAGCATTTAAGAAACTAGACAATAAATGGAAATCGTATTTCCTTTTTGAGCCTAATCTTTATATAGGAATACGGTTATAAATCAAGATGAGTTCAATATCATATTTTTTAATCTAATATTATGAAACATTTACTCATACCTATTTTTATTGTGCTATCCTATAGTGTATTTGGACAAACCGCAAAAGGTAATTCAAATAGTATCCACACAACCCAATACGTGGAAATTGGAGGCGTAAAACAATTTGTAAGTATCAAAGGGGATAAAAGTAAACCGCTTCTTTTATATCTACACGGTGGGCCAGGAGCGGCTACTTCATCTCATAGGCAACAAATAACTAATATATTGGAAACGCATTTTTTAGTTGTTCATTGGGATCAGCGAGGAGCCGGGAAATCAGAGAATAGCAATTTAAAGCCACCAACTTTATCAGAAATGAAGCAAGATGCAGAAGAAATTTTAAAATATCTACTAAAAGAATTTAATAAGGATAAAATTGTATTGGTAACCAATTCTTGGGGAACTGTTTTAGGATTTCATTTAGCATTACATTATCCAAATGCAATAGATGCACTTGTCGCAATTAGTCCTTTAATAGATAATCAAAAAAGTCAACATCTTACAAATAACAAACTTATAAGCTACTATAATACACACGACAATATTGAAGCGGTTAAGCAACTTACAGCAGTACACATACCTTATGAAAATGTAGAAGATATGGTAATTCAATTTAAATGGATAAGCAATTTTAAAGGAACACATATTTCAGATACAGAATTTCAACAGTATATGAAGTTCTTTAAACAATGGGAAAAACAATGGATGCCTCTATACAAAGAACTATATGCTATAAACTTGTTAAAAGATAAAACAGTCTTTAAAATTCCTATCTACATTTTAATTGGAGAACACGACTTAACAACAAACGCTGAACTTACCGAAGCATTTTTTAAAAAGCTTGAAGCGCCTAAAAAGCAATTGTTTTGGCTGAAAAATGTAGGACACCATATTCCTATGTATAAATCTAATGAAATGCAAAACTTAGTAGGTAATATTTTATTAAAAGAAACTACACAAATCAAGCAAAAGCAAAAGCAAAAGTAATTTGAGTTGTAAAGTTCTAAATTATAATTCAAGACGATTCACTTCAATAAATATCTCAACTTTGTGATATCAAATCAAAAAACAAAAAATAGTTACAAATGAAAACAATCAAAAAACAATCTATTCTGATGGCATTCGTTGTCTTTATCGTAATGTCTACAATAACTTTCGCGCAAAATAATTCCACAACTGAAATCGCTTCAAAACGTGAAGGTTTTATGTTCGAATTTGCTGTTGGAGGTGGTATTATAAGCATTGAAGACAGTAAAGGCATTCAAACGTTTGACAAATCGCAAGGAGCTCTGAGCTTTCCTGAATTAAAATTTGGTTATATGCTAAATGATAAGTTTGCAATAACGGCATCAATACCTGGAATGATTTATGAATTTCAAGACAATGATCGACATTTTGGAGCATTTATTCCTTCCGTACAATATTGGGTGAAAAATCGTTGGTGGATTCACGGAGGAGTTGGTTTAGCAATTGATTCACCAGCTCTGTATGATATTAAAGATAATGTTAACGATGATTGGAATGTTGGCTGTGCTTTTATGGCTAGTACAGGATATGAAATTTATAAAAAGAAAAACTTTGCGTTAAATTTACAATCAAAATTAGTAATGGGGAGAGCATTTTTAACAGGAAATGCACATAGAGATGTTGTGTCATTCAACATAGGGTTAGGTTTTAGTTGGTTCTAATAGAAACAAGATAAATTTACAGCCATAAGAAAAATTTTAAATCACTTCAATGATAAGAAAACAGCAACAAATGAAAAATAATACAATATTCGGTCTATTACTTCTAATTTCACTCTCTTGTTTTGGTCAAAAAAATGTAAAAGAAGACGTTGAAAAATTGCTGAAAGCCGAATTAAAAAAAGAAACAATTAAAAGTGCTTTTCTACACATATATTCTACCACTAAAGAAATTGATATTCAGTTGGCAGAAAGTAAAATGAACTCAGGAGATGTTGTATCTATCAATACGCCTTTTTATACCGCAAGTATTACCAAAATGCTAACAGCTACCGCAATAGGTATCTTAAAAGATGAAAAAAAATTAAATTTTGAAGACACCATAGCTCAATACTTACCTAAAAAACTCATCAATAAGCTACATGTTTTTGAAGGTAAAGAATATTCAGAAAGTATCACTATTGCACAATTATTACAACATACTTCTGGCTTACCAGATTATTTTACAGACGCAACAATTGACGGAAGTCCCAATATCATAAATCAATTGCTTGTCAACACCAATAAATCTTGGTCAGCAGAGGAAATTATTCAATTTACCAAAGAAAAGATGCAATCGCGGTTTGTTCCCGGTAATGGGTATCATTATAGTGATACGGAATATGTGCTTTTAGGATTAATTATAGAAAAAATAAGCGGTTTGTCTTTAGATGAGTTTTTTAAACAGCATATTTTTAAACCGTTAGGAATGAATAGTTCTTACCTTAACTTAAAATCATCTCCTTTAAATAATAAATTGGCAATGGCTGAGTTTTATGTTGGAAACATAGAGCTGTCTTCCATTAAAAGTTTAAGTGCCGATTGGGGCGGCGGTGGTTTAGTAGCAACAACAAAAGACTTAATACGTTTTTTAGAAGCTTTACGGAAAGGGCAAATAGTAAGAAAAGAAACGTACTTAGCCATGCAGCAATGGACGCATGAAACAAAGGGAATGAAATATGGCTTTGGCTTACGAAAAGTATCTTTAAACGAAAAATACAATACATATTCAAACTTTGAACTTATTGGACATACAGGAAGCACTGCATCTTTTTTATGGTATTGTCCGCAATTAGATACATATATAGCAGGAACCTTAAACCAATTAGAAGCATCTAAAAGCACGCTGAATTTGGTTTATAATATTCTTAAAATAATAAAAAATGAATAGTCAAATAAACTCATATAAAAAGCACATTGTGTATACGTTACTTCTTTTAATTTCAACGTTGAACGTCTTATTTGCACAGACACCAAACAAAATTGATTGGAAGAAAGATCTTGAAATATACAAAGCATCTTTAGAAGAAAAGCATATAAACCTATATCATTCGGTTACTAAAGAAGAATTTTTAAAGGAATGGAATTCAATTTACAACAATCTCAATTCACTAAGTGATGCTGAAATTGTACTAAAACTAATGCGCTTAACAAGACGCGTACAGGATGGACACACATCGGTTTCTTTGCGAAATATGCCAACACATCGTTATCCTTTTGAAGTTGAATACATTGGTAACAAATGGCATGTTGTAAAAATAAGTAACGAACATAAAAGCGTATTAAATTCATCACTAATTGCGATAGATGATGTTCCTATCAAAGAGGTTTCAACGAAAGTTTCAGAAGTCGCACAATTTGTAGAAAACAAGTATTCGCAAGTAGTAAGAACAGGGAGCTATATGAATATTAGCGAAGTATTATATGCTCTCAACATAACCAACAAAAAACAGGAAGCAACCTTTACATTTATAGACGCTAACAATCAAAAAATAAAAATAACACTTAATGCTTTAGAAGCGGATACCTCAAATTTTGTACATCAAACTATAGGTGTGCCTGAAATTACTAAGCCAAACAATCCTAAATTTCCATACTTATGGTTTACACCTATCAAAAATACGCAAGCTATATATATAAATTTTGAAAGTTATCCGCCTTTTACAGCAATGCAAAACTTTGGAGAAACAGTAGTAAAGTACATTTCTCAGCATCAAATAAAAAATGTAATAATAGACATGCGCAATAATGGTGGCGGCGATTTATATGTGGGAATCGTTTTAGCATATGCACTTAATCTTGCCGACTCTGTAGATTGGGAAAATGGAGTATTTGTCTTGACGAGTAATAAAACTTTTTCTGCAGGAACTAGTAATGCGGCTCTTTTCCAACAATTACTAAATGCCAAAGTAGTAGGGCAACCAACAGGCTCTAATCCTACAGGCTATCAAGATATGGATGAGTTTACACTGCCAAACTCAAAACTAGTTATTACATATTCTAAACGAAAATTCAATTTATCAAACACTATTACACAAGGCATTCAACCAGACGTACAATTAAATTACAATTGGAATGACTATCTCGAAGGTAAAGACAACATACTACAATGGATTATTAAGCAATTAAAATAAACTGTATATCTGCTACTTTCGCAAGCCAAATCCTTTTGGAGCTTTTAATGGACTGGAATCATACATATTAATATAGATGGTCACGGTATCTTTCGAACCTTCCCACGAAACACGGTATCTGTCCAAAATAGCACTGTCTCCGTAAGGTGAATTTTCGCTTGGCACAGGACAACAACTTCCAGCGCGGTAATAGGAGATTTCTTCACCATTCGGACCTGTCAAAGCATTTAAGTAACGACGTTCATTTATTGGTCCTTCGGAGTCTTTTACGCCACCAACTTCCACCGCATTTTTAGCCGAATAACCATACGTATCGTCTGTAGAAATTTCTTTGACCACAAACGTGTAACTGTCGCGCAAGGTTTGCTGGTAATTTTTATTTTTTGCTTTTTTGATGCTTGCTGTGCTTGTTTTTGTCGTTGAAGCTGATTTTTTAGTTCCACAAGCAATTACAAAGGTGAATGCGAGCAATACAAGTCCTAATTTTTTCATTATGAAGGGTTTTTATGGTGAATCAATAGTATCGAAGCTAGCATTTTTTTGAGAGAAAACAAATTTTTACAGTATCCATTGAGTGAATACAATGTATTTTTTAGGGAAATTGTGTTTTGACTGAGCATTGCAATTTTTTTATATTATCATGATAAAAACACTAACTTTACCAAATGCCAGAAACTTCACTTACTTCCTTATACATTATGGCTGCCATATATATTGTGGCAGGAATCTTCCATTTTGTAACGCCTACTATTTTTTTAAAAATCACGCCAAAATGGGTTCCCAAACCCAAAGTAGTGAACGTTTTGGTAGGAAGTATTGAAATTGGATTGGGAGTTGCGCTGCTGTTTCCAGAAACGCGTTCGTATGCTGCTATCGGTATTATTGCGTTGTTGATTGCCGTATTTCCTGCGAATTGGAAATATTATCAAATCGTAAAGCGCAAAAAACAACAGGTACAAATTATCATTGCGTTGATTCGATTACCGATACAGGCTTTGTTGATTTATTGGGCGTATGTTTTTGTGTAAAAAATCAAACTTCTTTTAATCTATGTTCCATACTATAGATTAATTCTCGAAAAGTTTTAAAACCATTAACATCTAATTTTTCAGGTTGTTTTTTATCATCAAAAATAGATGTTATGCCAAGAATAATTGGAAGAAGTAATATCCAGTGAAAATTCCATATCAATCCAACTGCGATAAGAAGTAAAAAACCAAGTATGGTAATACTACGTCCAATGCGTGATAATTTATGCGATGTATATTCAAATTTTGATAATGTTCCAGGCGCCATCAAGTTGACTTCATTGAATAATAATCCGCCATATTTAAGAAAAAATGGATTTATTTGTGAACTCGGTTTTAAGTTTGAAGTATTTGCTCCTTTTTCGGTTAGTTTACGTTTGAGTTCTTTAAAAATTGCTGCACTTCTACAATATTTTCCCAAAAGTTTTACAGATTCAATAGATTCTCGTTTTCCATGAAATGCAATATATTCACAAAAATCACCTACAGTTTTATTGCTCTTTTCATGGAGGATATGTTCTAATTCAAAAATAGGTCTGTTAATGTTGAATTCTTTGTGAAAAATGCTAGCTAATTCCTTGAAACTTACCAAATCGCATGCATCTAGCCAATCAAAAATAAAACTGTCATACTCTATGCTCATGTTGCGAATAACTACAGGATCAAATGCAATAGAAAATTCATATTGAGAACGTAGCATTTGTAATATGTCATTCTTAGTATATTTCATGAAAATATTGTTATTCTTTTTAATTAATCTAAATTCAACTGCCAATACACGCCAAATTTATCCTCAACATACGCAAATAGCGTGCTGAATCCGTAATTATCCAACGGCATCATAATGTTTCCTCCTTCCGATAGCCTAGCGAGTAATCGTTTTTGCTCTTCTTCCGAAGCACAATCTACCCAATTGGACACTGCTGGCGAAAAATTCCATGCGTGTTTTATATAACTGTCCGAACAGGCAAATTGACTTCCGTTCAATTCAAAACGCGCCATTAAAATAGCACCTTCTTTAGCAGGACTGTCTTTTCCGTAGCGGCGAATGTCTAGTATTTTAGAGTTTTCAAACACATTTACATAAAAGTTCATCGCTTCTTCCGCATTGTATTCTTGAAAGGTTAAAAATGTAGTGATTTGCCCATTTTCGGTAGTTGCTTTCTCTTGAACCAGCTTTTTTAAACTATCAACTTCAGCGAGTATGTTTTGCAATTCACTAGTGTTTTTGTCGTTTTGGGAGTTATAACAACTGAAACACAAAACAGCGATTAGTAGTATTGGAATTAGTTTTTTCATCTTTTAAATATTTGATTTACAGCATTTCTACAATTTGCATATTATTTCCACAAGTATCATTGAACACCGCAAATTTAAAGGTTCCCATCACCGTAGGTTTTACGCTAAATTCTACACCAAGCGCGACCAAACGCTCGTATTCGCCATCTACATCGTCTACGTCAAATTGTGTGTACGGAATTCCTTTTTCCATCAACGCTTCTTGGTATACTTTACTCGGTTCAAAATGTAAGGGAGCAGGTTCTAATAAAATTTCAATTCCGTCAGGTGCTTCTTTGGAAACAAGTGTTATCCATCTATTTCCGCCTTCTAACGGCATGTCTTTCTTTTTGATGAACCCTAAGGTTTCAGTGTAAAATTGCAATGCTTTTTCTTGATTTAAAACAGGAATACTAATAAGCGTAACTTTCATGGAGTTTGATGTTTTAATTAAAAGTCAAAAATCAGGATTTTAAAATTGAGTTGCTTCTTGAAAGTTGCTCTTTTTGATATTCGCTGGGCGATTTCCCCGTTTTTGCTTTAAACAAACTGCTGAAGGAGCCTAAACTTTCAAAACCAACGGCAAAGCAAGTTTCTGTTACGGAAAGTTGCTGTTGTAGCTGTTCTTTCGATTTTTCAATCCGAACATCAATCAAATATTGTCTCGGCGTCATGCCGTAATATTTTTTAAATAAGCGCAGTAAATGGTATTTGGAAACAAATTTTAAATGAGATAAAACGTCCAAATTCAAATCACGTTCATAATTTGCTTTAATATAATTTTTAACACCAATCACGGTTTCTAGTTGCTTTTCATTAGAGAAACAAGCCGTTTTTATACGTTGTATTTCCGATTGGTAAAATGTCATGCGTCCATTTTATAACTGGCGAATATGTTATAAATGTAAACTAAACATCACACTTATACAATTCTGTTACGGCAACTACAATACAATTGGTTTATTTTTTATCTTCCTCTTCTTCAATTTCTCTTGCTTTTGTCAGTGCAGTAGCGACCAAACCTGCGGGAACGGTTACAATTCCAATTCCAATAATCAATACAAAAAATGTGAAAATTTTTCCACCTACGGTAATCGGAATCACATCTCCATATCCTAACGTGGTTAAAGTGACAATTGCCCACCAAAGACTGTGAAAAATAGAACTAAATATTTCAGGTTGTACGTCGTGCTCGAAGAAATAGATTCCAGACGCCGTGAGATAAATTAAAATACCTGTCACAATAAAGAATAATATGACTTCTTCCTTGACAATTTTTGCCGCAAGATGAAATCTGCGCAAGGCTTTGTTGTAGCGAATTAACTTTAACGCTCTAAAAATTCGAAATACTCGAAAGCTTCTCAGCGATCGTAAGTCAATTGAAAGATTTAAGTAGAAGGGAAGAATGGCTATTAAATCAATAATGCCATAAAAGCTAAAAATATAACGCCATGTTTTTTTAGCAACATATACTCGCAACACATATTCAATGGAAAATATAATGACGCAAACAACTTCTATGAAAAATAATAATTGCTCAGTAAAAGCACTGTTGTTGGGAAGTGTTTCTACGGCGTATGCAATTAAAGAAATCAAGATTAATATTTGAATACAATAGTCAAATATTTTCCCTGCCTTTGTGGTATTATCTTCAATAAATATTCTAAGCTTTTCTTTCATTATATATTGATTAGGTAGTTGGTATGAAAATATAATTTCAGCATTTTTCAAGAGTACATTGCATTCTTGTATTTGCTTTAAAGACCTTTAAATATATTAAATAATTAACTGCTTATTAGTATTGATAGTAGGAAAAATTATACATTACATTTCCTTTTTGATTACCATACAAAAAAAGTCACTTCCATACAGAAGTGACGTTACAAGTGATTCGTGTTTGATTTTAGATGCTTTGTGTGATGGATTGATGCCAAACACCAGTAGTAGCCGTTTTTTGAGCAAATTCTGAGAAGCTAATGGCTTTTCTACCCAACACTTTTTCAATGTCATGCGAAATGGTTTGATTGTCTGCATTTCCCAATACTTCTTTAAATAAATAGCCAAAAAGCCAAATAAAATCGTCAGGAACGCCCGCATTTTTCATACCCTCTAAATAGTCGTCTAATGAAATTACTTGAAAATTGATGGTTTTATCAGCAGCATTGGCTATGATTTGAATAGCATCTTTAAAAGTTAATTTTTCAGGACCTGTTACGGTGATGATTTGCCCGTTTAGCGAATCGTCCAACAACGCTTTTGCGGCAACTTCGGCAATGTCGTCGGCATCTACAAACGGAATTTCAGCTGCAGCCATCGGCAAGGCAACGTGTCCCGCCAAAATAGGCTCTAAAAAGACACTTTCGCTAAAATTCTGATTGAACCATGAAGCGCGGACAATGGTATAGTTTAATCCTGAGTTTGCAACGATTTCTTCGCAAGCTTCTGCTTCTTTTTCGCCTTTTCCAGAAAGTAAAACTACTTTTTCCAATCCTTCCTGTAGCGCGATTTCGGTCAGTGTTTGAATGGCTTCTTTAGCACCTGGCACTGCCAAATCGGGAGTGTACACGATATACGCACGATCCATGTTTTTTAAGACGCTTTTGTACGTGGCTGGATTGTTCCAATCGAAAGTTGGCGTGTTATTTCGCGAACCGATAAAGACGTTTTGCTGTTCGTTTTTTAAGATGTTTACAACGCGGCGACCTGTTTTTCCAGTACCGCCAATAACTAAGATATTTGATTTCATAGTGTTTGATTTTAATGATGAATGAATTGTTTATTTTTTTATTAAAAGATTAAAAGATTAAAAGATTAAAAGATTGAAGGATTGAAAAACTGTTATGTTGTTTTGTTAGCTGTTTGTTTGATATTTGGCTATATGGATAAGTGCTATCAATAAGCTGCCAAATGAAAGTGTACTCGTTATCGTTCGTATAAAATGGAAGCGGTTCCAGCGGACTTCAAACTGATTGCGCAATTGCTGTAATTCTTCTGCGGAAGCATTTGCTATATTGGTTTGGTCTAATAGTTCATTTAGTGGCACATTCCCAAAAATGGTGACAATGACCAATCCGAAAAAATAGAGAAGTGTTGCGGCAATTAAAAGGAGTATAATGGTACTAGACGCATTTTTCCAAAGGATAACACTCACAAGTTGCGCTATAAAAGCACCAAAAAAGACTACCATAAACGTCGGATTGATGATGGCACGATTCATTGCTTGAAATGCTTGTAAATAGCTTACATTGTCAAGTCTGCCAATACCTGGCGTCACGGCATTTGTCCATGTAAAGCACAACCCTGCGGAAAGTCCTGTGAGTAGCACCGCAATCATAATAATGAGGAGTTTTATTGAAATATCCATGTTGAGGTGATTTAAAGGTTACATGCTTTTTTATCAGAAATATGAGTTGCGTTAAGCGTATTTTCTGTAATGCGAATCGTAGTCGAATGATGAACGGTTTCTGCGTTTGCCTCTGTTATAGAAAACATGTTGAGCATCTTACAGAGTACACAATAAATAATGATGTTTAAAAGTCCCATGATTGTTTGTTTTTGTTTGACAAGACAAAATTGGGGAAAGTCGAGAAGTGATGTTTGACTGTTTACGCCAATGTTTTGACAGTTTGTGCCAATGTGTTGAAAATCTTAGGATTTACGATAGGAAATAGGCGTTTTTCCTGTCCATCGTTTAAAGGCACGATTGAAAGCACTTTGTTCAGAAAAGCCCGTTTCAAAGGCAATTTGTGCCAAACTAGCATCTGATTTGCTCAGTAGATACTTGGCGCGCTCTTCTTGTTTTTGTTGAATAACATCGCGAAAAGTAATTTCCTGTTCCGCAAGTCTACGCGTCAGTGTACGTGCGCTCATTCCTAAGATTTCAGCAATAGAAACCACGCTCGGAATACCGCTGGGTAATGCATCTTCAATCAATTGTTCAATATCTGTGATGAGTTTGTTGGAATTGATGTTGATACCACTCACTTCTTCTTCCACACGTTCCACGAGAAATTTATTGATACTGCTATCGGCTTTGGCAGTACGTAGTTGTAATTCGTTGGTTTTATACGCAATGATGTTATGCGGTTGATTGAATAAAACTGGACACTGAAACGCTTTGTGATAATCATCCAATTGCTTTGGTGCACTGTGTTTGAACGCAACCGAAACTGGAAAAATCGGCTGTTCGCTCATGGCTTGCAGTACGACCACGGTTGCCGAAAAAGTAGCTTCGTTGGAGAGTTCCAATCCGCGACGATGTGCATCACGGTACAAATATACTTTTGAAATTTCCGCGCCTTTTTCCACTTTAAACACATAGGTGTCCGACAAGAGTTTAAAATAGCGTTCGCTTCGGTCAAAGATTTCGCCAACCCACGAACAGGTGCGCCACGCCAAGCCAAGTACACCGTAATCGTCAATTTTCATTTGTTGTCCGACACGCACCGAAAATCCCGCACCTAGTTTTTGATCTAAAAATTCGTGCAGTTCAAAAAAGTGATTGGCAGGAACAGCGTTGATATTAGGAATCGCATCTAGAGGCGTTGGTAATTGTTGAAGTTCGTCTGTAGGCAATCCTTCATCAAGTGCATGATGAATCATTTTTTTGTAAAGATTGATGGAAATGTATTTCACACTACAGACTTTGTGCTAAGATACTATTTTTTGATTTTTTAATTGAAAGATTGAAAGATTGAAAGATTGAAGAATAATGTATTTGATAATAACTTTGAAACGTCTTTGCGGAAGTTTTGTAAAAACTTGTGGCAATCTTTTTGTTCAAATAGTACAATGATTACCTATGAAGCAGATTGCTTCGACTTTGTTTCGGAAGACATTTAAGTTTTAAATAGGATATGTTTTTAGTTTTCGAAAACGGTAAGCCACACTGCTACAAACTCTTCTGTGGTCAATTCGCCATCAAAATTAAATACAATATCGCCTCGAAATCGTGAATTTCCTTTGTACACTTTGCCATCTTCAATACGTGCAATGATGTCAAAAGAAGAAATAGAATTGCCGTTGTAAATGGTATTGTTTTGTATGTTGAATACAATATCACCTTGAAAAAACGAATTCCCACGATATATTTTTCCATCACGAATGGTCACCACAATATCTTTTAGAAAGTTCATATTGCCTTTATAGACTTTGCCATCCTTGACATTGTATAAAATATCTTGTCTGAAGTTTGAGTTTCCGTCGTAGACCTTTCCATCTTCCACCGTACACATCAAATCATTTATAAAGTTTGAATTTCCATTGTACACATAGGTTTGCGCAAGGAGTAGTGCGTTGGTAAAAAGTAGGAGTGTGGTGAGGATGTGTTTTTTCATGGAATTTATTAGCGATTTAAAACTGAATTAATTTTCAAAAGCTTACACAAAATGTCAAAATGAACACATTATGTCAAATCGAGCATTATCGTAAATACCGAGCATAGCTCTCGAGATTCAATAGAAATATATAGTTTATTAGTGTTCTCGACTGCGCTCGAACTGAAAAGCAATCGTTTTAAGTAAGCTTATAAGTGGTGTAAAGATTTTAGACCTTACTAATTATCCCCATAATTTACCGAGATAATGGTTTTTCCATCGTCCCAACCTTTGCGTATTTCTTCAGATGGAAAATAGGTGCGATTTCTCCAGGCTTGTGAATATAATCCACTTCCTTTCGACAAGACCAATGCCCAAACGCCATCGCCATAGGTAAGTGAGGTAATGTCATAGCCATCATCCCAACCTTTTTTGATTTCATCTTTCGGGAAGTATGAACGAGTTCGCCATTTTTGCAATTCCGATTTGGAACCTTTCGACAAGACCAATACCCACGTTCCATCACCGTAGGAAAGTGAAGTAATCTGTCTGCCATCATCCCAACCTTTTTTAATTTCATCTTTTGGGAAATTAACGCGTGTACGCCATTGTTGCGCATACAATCCGCTTCCTTTCGACATTACGAGTGCCCACATTCCGTCACCATAGGTAATTGACGTGATGGCATATCCATCATCCCAACCTTTTTTGATTTCATCTTTCGGGAAGTATGAACGAGTTCGCCATCGTTGCGTAGTGTATTTGGTGCCTTTCGACATGACAAGCGTCCACTTATTATCTCCGTAGGTGAGCGAAGTTATATATCTATTATCATCCCAACCTTTTTTGATTTCGTCACTAGGAAAGTCAAAACTCGTTTTCCATGTTTGTCCATAATAGCCCGTTCCTTTTCCCATGACCAATGAAAATACCTTGTTGCTGGTAGAAGTGGTTGTTTTAGGTTTGGTAGTTGTCGTCGTTTTAGGATACGTCGTCGTATTTGGATAGTTGGTTTTTGTGGTTGTATTAGGATAGTTCTTTTTGTAATCAGGAAGTTTACTAACGGTCGTTTTTCCGTCTTTTTCTTTTGCTTTTTGATATCCGACTGCTACGGCTTCCAATCGGGCAGAAGTTGCAGGATGCGTTGCCGATTCGTAACGCGTGTACATCAAACTGTTGTTGAACATCGATTGCGCTTGCTCTAACGTGGCACCCATTTTATATAAGATAAAACCAGCAAACTCATCTGCTTCTAGCTCCGTTGGTGGTCGGCTAGGTCCTTTTAAGGTATGTCCGTTGAGGTGATGTGCAATTTCATGCGCCATCACGCCAATAGCAGCCCAATACGAGTTGGAACGGTTGATAATTCTACTGATGAAATTTTGACTGTATAAAATATATCGTTCGTAAGTTCCATTAGGACTTCGCCTTATCGTGGCAGCCGCATTGGGAACGTTACTCGCCTGTATTTGAAAATTTCTTTTAAGTCCAATATGTCCTACGATTTCATCTACAATACTAATTGCTTCATTGGAGGAAGCGAAACCGTAAATTTCTCCTGTAATGGGTGAACCGTCAAAACTGCATGAATTTGTCAAGTCCATATTCAGTTTTTGTTGACTGAATAGCGTTGTGCAAACTAACAGGGTAAATGCGAAAAAAATATTCTTACGTATCATAATATCAGTTGTTTATAGGGAAAGGAATCTAATAAAAAACCTTAATAAGTCTAAAGATAAGGTAAAGATGATACTTGTGCAAAGTGGATTTTATTTTTTTGTAAAATCATAGGAAACTAGTTGTATCCGTAACTCTTAGCATGTTAATTATTCGATTTTTATGTAAACACACTTTAAATAGGCACCTTCTTTAAACCCTATTGGATGATCGATGTCATGCAAAGTCTGTTCCAAAATGGAATATGCGGCATTGTTCCGTAAAAGCATTTCTTCTACCAAGTCAAAAAATATCTCCGCAGTAACGCGTGAACTACAGGAAGCTAAAACCAAAATTCCTTTTTTGTTGACGAGTTGCAATCCGAGTTGCGTGAGTTTTTTATAGCTTGTTATTGCCCTTCCAATTTCTGCAGCGCTTTTGGCAAACGACGGCGGATCAATCACTACGATGTCAAATTTTTGTTTGGCTTTCGCCAGATGGTTCAATTCCTCAAACGCATCGCCGACAATAATGTGATGCGTGCCAGAATAGGTGTTGAGTTTGGCATTGCTTTTCGCAATTTCCAACGCAGGTGCGCTAATGTCCAGACTCGTAACTTCTTTCGCACCACCAACCAAGGCATGCACGGAAAATCCGCCCGCATAGGAAAATACGTCTAGAACGGTTTTGTTTTTGGAAAGTTCGCCTACTTTTTTCCGATTGGCTCTATGGTCTAAAAAGTAGCCTGTTTTATGTCCGTGAATCACGTTTGCAGAAAACTTCACGCCGTGTTCTTTAAAGATAACGACTTCATTATCGAGTTCGCCGTCTAAAAGTTGTCCGTCCGTAAAACCGAATGTATTGCCTTCTTTTTGTACATTTCGACTCAAGCGTAAGACCGTTGTGGAAGCATTACTCGTTTCAATCAATGCAGGCAAGATGTCTTTTAAATAGTAGAACCAATACGACGCATATAATTTTACAACAAGAACACTATCATACACATCTGCGACGAGTGAAGGTAAATTGTCATTTTCACCATAAATCAAGCGATAACTATTGGTGTCGGTTTGTAACAGCGGAATTCGTTTGTTGTAGGCTTCTTGCACTTTCGTTGCAAACCATTCCGCATTAATCGTTGCAGGTTTGTTGGCTTGTAAGATTTTAATACGAATGGGAGAATTCGGGTCGTAAAAGCCAACCGCTAAGAATTGATTTTTTCGATTGTCAAAAATAACCGCTAAATCCCCCGTATTTCCTTCTTTATTTTGCTTTGCAATGCTATTTTCAAACACCCACGGATGTCCTTTTTTGACCAAAACTTCCGCA
This sequence comes from Kordia periserrulae, assembly GCF_003054265.1. Taxonomy (GTDB): domain Bacteria; phylum Bacteroidota; class Bacteroidia; order Flavobacteriales; family Flavobacteriaceae; genus Kordia; species Kordia periserrulae. Next base: position 210,429 of record NZ_QBKT01000003.1, read on the forward strand.
GAAGGTTTCAGTTTGATGGCGATTTTTTGTGTTGGGATGTTTGGGAATGAAATCAAGTTTTATTTGTTGGAATTGATGACAAAAATACAATTTTTAATGCCATGTATCAAAACGTTTCATTGTAGTTTCATGAGTTCTAAATATTAAGATTCTATAAGAAGAATCGAAAGATAGATATTCTTAAAAGTACTAAGGATGCCTTGTTTTTTTCAGAATTATTGGGTTGTGCAACGGTTACCATTGTTGGCAACTGGCATTTTTAATTAAGCTCTTGTATTCTCCATATTGACTTAGCCAGTTTTGCTAATTCCCTTTGTCTTGCAGAAACCTTATTTTCATTCCAGTCATTATACTCTTCGGGAATTGAATTTGTGGAATGACAATTTGATTTTTTAAAAATTTCTTTTTTATCAATATAAGTTTTAGTTCCAGCTTCTAAATTTAATTTATTCTCTATTAAAGCCAAATTCCCAAGTCTATATATAGATCGATTCACTTGCTCGTTATTGAAATCTCCCCAATTTTCATCAGCACTTTCAGGTAATATATGCTCTATGGTGTAATTATCACTTTCAGAATTAATATCGTTATTAAAAATATGTTTCTCAATTTTTGAATAAATATATTTGACTATTTTATGATTTTTTGAAGTTCTCTTAAACTGTTTGGTTTTAAAATCATTTTCAAAGTTGATGTCTGATACATAAACAGTTTGAAAGTCAGTTAGACTGACTGATTTATTTGTAGAGATAGAATTAGCTATCTTATTGTAGACATCTTCTTGTTCATTTGGATTCAAGCCTCCAATTATATTATATCTAAAGGAAATTACAGAACAAGTTTTTACTAATTTGGTAAAAGAATTTATGTCTAAATTTTTATAAGCGGACATAAGAAGCGAATTAGTTTGTTTGATCTGAAATAGTTTAAGTTCTTTTAAAGATTTTATTATCTCAGGTTTATCACTCCAAATTTCGCTACCTGGATCCTGTATTGCGATATAAATATCAGTTGATTCTTCTAAGTCCCTTATTAATTCAAAAGTGTCTTTCTTTGAATTTATGTTATTTTTTATAACTTTAAAAAGCTGATTTTTACGGACAGTTTTATTTTTACTGTTCCAGTAATATCTCAAGTAATCTTCAAATTTTTTATTTCCTAATTTCCCTATTATTCTACTCCATAACTTTTCCAGTTCTTCAATTTCCGTGTGATGAGGATTGGACTCATCAATTACAGAAAACAGGTAATTTTTTAGTAAATCAGAAGAAGAAAGTTGGACACCTCTAGCGTTGAGTGTTTCAAAAACTTTGAATGCATTTATTTGGTCTGTTACTGTAATTACGGTAAAAAAGAGTTTGTCAACTATAGTCTCAAGGAAGTTTGCTATTTCTTCACCAGTCGAATATTGTTTTAGCTTTTTATAGAACCATTCAAAACAAGACCTCATGTTTTTTTCAGAAGTATTAGTATTTCTTAGTGGCAATTCTTTTAAAAGAACCATATAATTTCTGTAATAGTCATCACTATTCCTGTTTAGTTTCAACTTATTGTCTGAAATTAATGTAATTGTATTTAAACTTCCAATATAATTATTTCTGTAAGTGTTTATTCTTATTTCATTATTCTCTACTTCAGTACCTTGAATAACAAAGTCGTTTAACCTTTTTAATACGGCTAAGATTAATATTGTTAGTGTAGTTAATCTTTGTTGACCATCAATTACAGTGTAATTCTTGTTGTCAGTGGTCTGAAGAACCAAGTATCCCATATAATGTTCGTTTTCTTCGTTTTCAAGGACTAGTTGTATGTCTTGCCATAAGTCATCCCAGTGCTCTGATTCCCAGCTATAATCTCTTTGGAATTTAGGGATAACATACTTAAGCCCATTCCCCATTAACTTTCTATATGTTTCGTTTGAAGTATCTTGTATACCTTTCATTCTTTAGTAATTATAATTAGGGTAAAAATATAAAATTATTATATTATAAGCCTTAATATGTTTGTGGAGTTTTAGCTTGTTGCCAACCATACGTATAACAAGAATTCCTGTTTACATACCAAATTAAGAAGATAACAGGAGCTTTTTTCATCACAACTTCCTATTATTTTTTATAAATGTAAAACAAAACCCACATATTTACAATGTGGTTTCCCGTAACGCACTAAAAAAACTTCTTTTTTATAAGTAAAAAACATAAAAAATCAACCAACATTTCACCCCAAAAAAGGTCTTTCCAAAAACCTGCGGAGGTTTTACCCAAAAGGTGCTGAGGAAATGACCAAAACCTGCTGAGGTTTTGGGTAAAAGTAGAGGAGGTTTTTTGGGAAAGGAGCTGAGGTTTTCACAAAAGGTTTTTGTAAAGGATATTTTCTTTTTCTAAACTAACAATCAAAACTAATTTGGTAAGTCATTAAGTTTTATATTTTTGTGGTAAACTAAATTTATTTATGAAAAAATCTTTACTTTTTATTTTTCTATTTGTCAGTTTGGCAAACGCACAAGTTGTTGATGTAGTAACTGGAGTCATTAATCCATTTTCATTAGTTGCCAAAGATGATGAATTATACATTGCAGAAGCCAATGGAAATAAAATATCTAAAATTAATTTGACTGAAACAAATCCAACAATAGTAGATGTAGCTTCACTTTCGGGAGGGCCTATAGGATTAGCGTCTTCTGGAAATAATCTTTACACTTCTGTTTTTCAAGGTGCAAATTTGTATAAAATTGATTTAACAGATACCAATCCATCAGCTTCATTTGTAATCACTGGACTTAACGGACATACTTTTTTAGCAACTTCGGGTGATGAGGTATTTATTTCAAGTTCAAGTTCAGATAAAATTTCTAAAATTAATGTAACGGATACAAATCCAACTTTAGTAGATTTTGCAACAAATCTTGATTCTCCTTATGGGATAGCCATAAATGGAAATTTCCTGTATTATTGTACTCGTAGTAGTAATGGCAAGGTATCAAAATTAGATATCACACAATCTAATCCAGTTCCAGTAGAAGTGGTTTCAGGACTTAATGTACCTCAAGTATTAGCTTTTAAAGGAAATGAATTATTTATTGGAGAATTCTATAAAATATTTAAAGTCGACGTTACAGATTCGAATCCAACTCCAATACTTGTGGCTGATGGACTTAATGGTGTTTCTGGATTAGCCTTTCATGGAGATGATTTATACATCTCTCAATTCCCAGATAATAAAATATTAAAATTGGACACAAGTATTTTAAGTGTTGAAGATAGTAATTTGAAAAATGTCAAGTTATTTCCCAACCCTGTAGTTGGGCATTTATATATTTCGGGTTTAACATTTAGTGAAGAATATAAAATATTTAATCTTACAGGAGAGTTAATAATGACAGGAACCATTTCAAAAGAAGAAAAGATTGATTTAACAGAATTAGATTCAGGTTTATATATTTTAAAGCTTGGCAATGGAATAGTCAAAAAATTGATTAAAGCATAGCACAAAAAAGCCACCTTTTTCAAGATGGCTTTTACAAACAACTAAATTCTAAAACCTATATGTTTAGAATTATCTTTTATGTGGTTTGACTCCTAGAAACAGTATTCGTTTTCTGCTGTCATTTTTTCTGCAATGGTGTTGCGTAAGGCAACTACGTTTGGCATATTCGCGTATTTGGTGAAACGCTTTAATCCCATTAACATCATACGTTGCTCGTCACCTTCTGCGAACGAAACGATGCCTTCTTTGGCTTTGGTCGTAATTTTCTCAACCGCATTGAAAAGGTTCAAACGTGTCATCGCGATTTGTATTGCTTGCGAATCTTCTCCGAAACGTTTTGCGTTCTTTTCAGTACGTAAGATTGCCGATTCTACCATGTAGATTTCAATTAAGATATCCGCCGCAGCCATTAATAATTGTTGGTGTTCTTCTAATTGTGGTCCGAATTTTTGAACTGCCGAACCCGCGACCATTAGGAATACTTTCTTTAATTTGGCTACCATTTCTTTTTCTTCTGAGAAGAGTTCAGAGTAGTCTGGAATATCAAATGACGGAATTCCCATCAATTCGTCCGCTACTTTCATCGCTGGCTCTAACAAGTTTACGTGCCCTTTCATCGCCTTTTTCACCAACATTCCTACCGCCAACATACGGTTGATTTCGTTGGTTCCTTCGTAAATACGAGAAATACGTGCATCTCTCCAAGCAGATTCCATTGGTGTGTCTGCCGAGAATCCCATTCCTCCAAAGATTTGGATTCCTTCGTCGGTTACTTTTTGGATGTCTTCTGAGATTTTTACTTTTAAAATAGAACACTCAATTGCGTATTCTTCTACACCTTTTAATTCCGCTTCTTGAAATGTGTTTCCTTCTGCTTCACGAATCGCAATGCGGTCTTCAATGTTTTTAGCCGCACGGTAACACGCAGATTCTCCTACGTAACAAGCGGTTGCCATTTCGGCTAATTTCGACTTAATCGCTCCAAATTTCGCAATTGGTGTTTTGAACTGAATACGCTCATTCGCATATTTTGTTGCTTCAGTAATGACACGACGTTGTGCATCTAAACAAGCCGCTGCTAATTTGATACGTCCTACGTTCAACGCATTCATCGCAATTTTAAAACCGTTTCCACGCTCTGAAAGCATGTTTTCCACAGGAACTTTGGTATCGTTAAAGAATACCTGACGGGTAGAAGAGGAGTGAATTCCGAGTTTGTGCTCTTCTTCTCCTAAAGTCATTCCGTTTGGATTGTCTTTGTCGTACTCTACAATAAATCCTGTGATGTTTTTGTCGTCTTCAATACGTGCAAATACGATGAATGTTTCTGCAAAACCAGCATTTGAAATCCACATTTTTTGTCCAGAAATCAAATAGTGCTTTCCATCTTCTGATAATACAGCTTTGGTTTTTCCAGAGTTGGCATCTGATCCTGCACCTGGTTCCGTTAAACAGTACGCTCCAAATTTTTCTCCTACAGCTAACGAAGGCACGTATTTTTGCTTTTGTTCTTCGGTTCCGTACAGTGTAATTGGCATGGTTCCAATTCCGGTATGTGCTCCAAAAGCGGTAGCGATAGAACCTGTAGCACCTGAAATATAATCACATACCAACATGGTAGAAACGAATCCCATTCCCATTCCGTCATACTTTTCAGGAACGGCAATTCCTAAAAATCCAAGTTCACCTGCTTTGCGCATTACTTCTTCGGTAAGTGCATAATCTTTCTTTTCAAAACGTTCTTTGTGTGGCCAAATTTCACGATCAACGAATTCTTTTACCGATTCTTTCATCATGATTTGCTCCTCCGAGAAATCTTCTGGAGTAAATACGTCTTCACATTTTGTTTCTTTCACAAGGAACTGTCCCCCGCGTAAGATGTCTTTGTTTATTGCTTCTGTGCTCATTTTGTTGTTTGATATAATTTTTAGAATCAAGAGTCATGAATCAGGACTGTTAACCGAGTCTATCTTTGAATCTTGATATCATTTTTTGTAATTGATTTATCGTCTCTACTAATATGTTATATTCTTTTTCTGTCAAATACTTTTCTCTAAAAGCAATGATTAATTGTGTTTCTAATTCAAAAGCTGAACCTAAACTATCTTCCAAATATTTGTTGAAATGTTTATCAGAACTTTTACTCGTTCCTTCAGCAATATTTGAAGGAATAGAAACTGCGCAACGGTTCATTTGAGAAGCGAGTCCGAATTTTTCAATATCTGGAAATGTTCTTGTAAGCTTGTAAATTTCGCCTACCAATTCCATACTGTCTATCCAGATTTTCAGCTTTTTAAAATTATGCACAATTAAAAGTCTTGATTCTTGTTTCTAACAATCTTGGTTCTGAGCGTAAGCGTTACGCGAGAAATTCAAAAATTCCCGCTGCTCCTTGTCCGGTTCCTACGCACATGGTAACCATTCCGTATTTGCCTTGCATGTTTTGCTTGCGCATTTCATCAAATAATTGAACGGATAGTTTTCCGCCTGTACAGCCTAATGGATGTCCTAACGCAATGGCACCACCGTTTACGTTGATGATGTCTGGATTTAAGTTCAATTCTCTAATTACTGCGAGCGATTGCGATGCAAAGGCTTCGTTTAATTCGATAAGCGAGATTTGATCTTGTGTCAATCCTGCTTGTTTTAATGCTTTTGGAACCGCCGCTACAGGACCAATTCCCATAATTCTTGGTGGAACACCAGCTGCTGCATAACTTACCATACGTGCGATAGGCTCTAGATTTAATTCTTTGACCATTTCTTCACTCATCACCATGACAAACGCTGCTCCGTCACTGGTTTGTGACGAGTTTCCTGCGGTTACGCTTCCGTTTTGTGCAAATACAGGACGTAATTTAGACAACGCTTCAATGCTGGTTCCTTTACGTGGTCCTTCGTCTTTGGTTACCGTGTATGATTTTGTGGCTTTTTTTCCGTTTGCATCTACGTAGGTTTCCTCAACATTAATTGGAACGATTTGATCTTGGAAACGATTTTCTGCCTGTGCGCGCAAAGCTTTCATGTGTGAATGGTACGCGAATTCATCTTGGTCTTCACGAGAAACTTTGAATTGTTCAGCAACTGCTTCTGCCGTATTTCCCATTCCCCAGTAATAATCTTCGTGTCCTTCGCTGATGAGGTCGTAGTTTAATTCGGTTTTAAATCCTGTCATTGGTACCGAACTCATGCTTTCTGTTCCTCCAGCAATGATACAATCGGCCATTCCTGATTGAATTTTCGCGACTGCCATTCCGATAGTTTCTAATCCTGACGAACAGAAACGGTTGACCGTTACACCTGGTACATCTTCTACTTTTAATCCCATTAAAGAAATTAATCGTGCCATATTGAGTCCTTGCGAACCTTCTGGCATGGCGTTACCAACGATGACATCGTCGATGCGTTTTACGTCAAATTCTGGTAGCTGCTGTATCATGTATTGAATGGTTTCGGCAGCTAATTCGTCCGCTCTTTTAAATCGGAAAACTCCTTTTTTAGATTTCCCAACCGCGGTTCTATATCCTTTTACTATGTATGCTGTTTTCATGTTTTCTTGCTTTTGGCTATTAGCTTTTGGCCTCTAGCTTGTAATTTACTTTATGTTTGTAAGCCAATAGCTAAAAGCTAAAGGCTAGAAGCAAAGTAACTTTTAGTTACGTAATGGCTTCCCCGTTTTCAACATATGCTGAATACGCTCTAAGGTTTTACGCTCTGTACATAGACTTAAAAACGCTTCACGCTCTAGGTCTAGTAAATAGTCTTCCGTTACGAGTGTTGGTTCTGATAAATCGCCACCTGCCATTACGTAGGCAAGTTTGTTTGCGATTTTTTTGTCGTGTTCAGAGATGTATCTGCTGGCTTCCATGGCGTCCGTTCCTACTAAGAACATTCCTAAGGCTTGTTTTCCAAGGACTTTTACGTCTTTTCTGCGTGGTGGTTGCGTGTATCCAGATTCTGCCATCAATTTCGCATGTGCTTTTGCCGTTGCGATTTGACGCTCTTTGTTGACTACTACAATGTCTTTTCCTTGTTGCAATATGCCCATATCAAACGCTTCGTAAGCAGAAGTGGCTACTTTTGCCATTCCGATGGTCATAAAGTATTCTTGTAAGACGTTCAATTCTACATCACCTTTTCTAAACGTATCCGATGCGCGTAATGCCATTTCTTTGGATCCTCCACCGCCAGGAATTACTCCGACACCAAATTCAACCAAACCAATGTACGTTTCTGCAGCAGCGACTACTTTATCAGCATGCATGGAAAGCTCACATCCACCACCGAGTGTCATTCCGTGAGGAGCGACTACGACAGGAATAGAGGAGTAGCGCGCACGCATCATGGTGTTTTGGAACATTTTGATTGCCATGTTCAATTCGTCATATTCTTGCTCTACTGCCATCATAAAAATCATTCCGATATTCGCGCCGACAGAGAAGTTAGCTGCTTGATTTCCAATCACCAATCCTTGGAAGTCTTTTTCGGCTAAGTCAATCGCTTTGTTGATTCCTTGCAATACGCCGCCGCCAATGGTGTTCATTTTCGACTGGAATTCCAAGTTAAGGATTCCGTCGCCTAAGTCTTCAATAACTGCTTCACTGTTTTTCCAAACTTCATTTGATTTGCGAATGTTATCTAAGATGATGAATGCATCTTGACCTGGTTTTTTGGTTTGCGCTTTCGCTGGAATGTCGTAATAGTACGTTGCACCATCTTTTACCGTGTAGAAACTTTTTTCGCCAGCAGCAACCATTTCCGTTACCCAAGAAGCTGGTTCTAAACCTTCTGCTTTCATGAGTTCAATCCCTTTTTCGATGCCGACAGCATCCCAAATTTCAAACGGTCCGTTTTCCCAACCAAAACCAGCTTTCATCGCATCGTCAATTCGGTAGAGTTCGTCGGAGATTTCAGGAATTCTGTTTTGTACATACGCAAACATCGCCGCGAAGTTTTTACGGTAAAATTCACCTGCTTTGTCTTTTCCACCTACCAATACTTTAAAACGGTCAATTGGTTTGTCGATGGTTTTTGTGAGTTCAAGCGTTGCAAACTTGGCTCTTTTATTTGGGCGATATTCCATCGTGTCTAAGTCCAACGAAAGAATTTCTTTTTTACCTTCAGGAGTTACTGTTTTTTTATAGAAACCTTGTCCTGTTTTGCTTCCCAACCATTTGTTTTCCATCATGGTTTTGATGAAATCTGGCAACTTGAATAAGTCGTGTGCTTCATCATCTGGACAGTTTTCGTAGATTCCGTTGGCTACGTGTACAAGTGTGTCTAATCCGACAACATCAACCGTACGGAACGTAGCAGATTTTGGTCGACCAATTACAGGACCTGTGAGTTTATCTACTTCTTCTATGGTTAATCCAAGTTCTTTTACTTGGTGGAATAGACTTTGAATTCCGAAGATTCCGATTCTGTTTCCGATAAATGCAGGTGTATCTTTTGCCAATACAGACGTTTTACCCAAGAATTTTTCACCATACATCATTAAGAAGTCTGTTACTTCTTGTTTACAGTTTGGTCCCGGAACTACTTCGAATAGTTTTAAATAACGTGGCGGATTGAAAAAGTGTGTTACGGCGAAGTGTTGTTGGAAATCTTCGCTACGACCTTCGTTCATGAATTTGATAGGAATACCAGATGTGTTTGATGTTATCAATGTTCCCGGCGTTCTGTGTTTTTCAACTTGCTCAAATACTTTTTGTTTGATGTCTAATCGTTCCACAACTACTTCAATAATCCAATCGACATCTTTGATTTTGTGGATATCGTCGGTTAAGTTTCCTGTAGAAATTCGGTTTGCGAATTTTTGTGAGTAAATCGGTGATGGTTTCGATTTTAGAGACGCAGCAAGGTTGTCGTTTACCAATCTGTTGCGAACTACGTTGTCTTCAAGCGTTAATCCTTTCGCTTTTTCTTTTTCGGAAAGTTCAAAAGGCACTATGTCTAATAGCAACACTTCGACTCCGATATTGGCAAAATGACAGGCAATTCCAGAACCCATGATTCCAGAACCGATGACTGCTATTTTGGTAATTGGTCGTTTCATCTTTTTTTCAATTTTTAGATTGTTAGGTAAAATGTACTTTGTTATGCGTACGTAGATTTCTGTATATGTTGATTCGTATTATTTATCTACAGTAGCTTCTACGTCTTCTTCAGCATATATTTTCTTATTGCTGATGAGTTCTAGAATGATTTCTGAAACTTCGTAGAAATGCTTTAATTTTTCTTGTTCAATATTCGCGCGAATGGCATCGTTAAAACGCAAAACCGTCGTTTTAGAAACAGCTCGCATTTCTTTGCCAAATTCTGTTAAACAGATTAATACGCTTCTACCATCTTTAGGATTCTTTTTTCTGTAGATGAGTCCTTTTTCCTCCATACCTTTTAAGGTACGTGACAGACTCGTGGCTTCCATGCCCATTTTCGGGCCGAGCGCGGTAGATGGTGTTCCTTCTTCTTGATCAATGCTAAGTAATGTGAATCCTGTAGCCATGGTACTGCCATATTTTCCTGCCTCCTCATTATACATTTTGGAGATGGCTTGCCATGTAGCTCGCATTACATGATCTATTGTTTTTTCTTTCATATAGTTGTTTGTGCTTCAAATATATGAAAAAATACTATGCATGCATAATAAAAATAAAAAATTATTTTATGAATTTGCTAAAATTTTAGGAGTTGGAGTAGGAGTTTTATATTTAAAGCACATTTTATTGCAGATTTTACAGTTTGACTTGTGCTTTTTTGAATAAAATTAATATATGAGTAATTAGTGCTAGTTTTGAGTTGCTGCTACCAGTAGCAGCGGAAAAGTTCGTTTGTTTATAAATTCAATTGTTTCCCACTGCGCTTCTATAATTGCAAAATATTTTTCTGTCTTTTCTGTTTGAATGCTACTATTGAAAGTTATTGTTTCAGTAGGTTTGATGGTCCTCTTTTTTTTAAAAAATTGATAATCAAACGGTGAAGCTGAACCATATATTCGTGGAACATCTAGCAAATACTCCTCACGACTGATTTGTGAAACTAGAAGCATGCGTTTTTTTAGAATTTCTTCTTTTGGAACCAATAGTGTAATCGGAACTTTTCCCGAATTATGTAATGAAATTGTAGCATTGTTTTTTGTAATATTGAAAGAAGCTGTGATTGTTTGATGCTTAAATTGTAGACTGTTTTTGATGAGTTTTTGTAGTGACTTGCTCAGGTTTTGTAGTTCCTTTGGGATTTTTGCAAAATGCCCCCATTGTATTTTTTTACTTTTTGTTGTATCAAAGAGCGTCAAGTGATATCTAAGACTTCCAGGTAGTTTTTCACCGTAGAAACCTTCTACAGCGTTTACATTTTCTATATTTTTATAAAGTTGCTGAGTTTCTTCTCGCGAAAGCATACACTTATACACGCCAACTTCTGAGGTGTTTTCAAGAATTGGCCATCCATTTTCAACAAATACTATAACTTGCCTATTTTTCGAAATATGAATTGAAACAGCAGTATTTGGTGGAGCACCACCATTTATGGAAAATTTTAATATTGGTTGTGTTATTTGCATTGTGTTTGGTTTCACAAAAGAACAGTTCAGAATAAAAAAAAGAAAAAGCAATATTTTATTGAAGTAATATTTTTTCATGATTTATGGTCCATTCATTAGTCTATAAACGCTTTCTCCAGGTAATCTATTGCTATTTAACCAACTTACAAATGAAGATAAGTGTCTTCGATGAACTCGTTGAGTGTTAACTCCCATAACAGAATCAGAAGCTGTAAACGAGCTTGAAGCAGCATGTGTAGTTGCTGTGCTTCCAGCAGCCGTTGGACTTGAACCTATTAATCGCGTATATTCTGCTGTAGACAAACGATATTCATCTTCTAAACCAATTATATGACCAAACTCATGAGCAATAGTGTTTGTAGAACTCGATAAATACCAATTGCTCCTATTTGCGCGTCCACTTCCTGAATGTACTTCCACAGAAATATGATTGTCATCATCCGTAAATACAGGATCAAATTCTATGGCTAAACGTCTTGGTCCTTGAATGTGAAAATGTCCATTCCAACGGCTTCTAATTCCAGCAAGCCAACTTGACTTTGTGGCTGCAGGAACGGTTTCTCCATCCAATTCAATTCGAACAATTATTTTTAGTCGATCACGATGGTATTCGATGTCATAATTTACATCCCAAGCATATTCTTTTTCTTCCCAAGTTCCATCACCATCATCATCTTCAAAATGACGTTCAGTAGCGTCTGTGTCAATTTCTTCCCAAACGAGTAAACCATTGAGCATTTGCACAATTCGGTTATAGGTACTTTCAGAAAAATCACTTTCCAATTGTGCTAATGTGTCGGTATCAGCTAAAGTTGTCGTTAATTCTCCATCAGGTGCGGTCCTAATTTTTTGGTACACATTTTCGGTACTTGCACCTTCAAAAGCCATCCAGTTTAATTGAAAGTTTAGATCGCCGCCCAAAGCCTCTACGGCTTCTACCATGGTATCATTATCGCAAATTCCAGCAAAATACCCTCGCATGGTAGTGCTACTTCGAATGGTAGCTACATCTTGTGTGTTTTCTGTGAGCATGGTTTGTACATCTTCCCAACTAGTACCTTCATAAAACATCCATTCCAATCGTTTTTTAATAGCTCCATCATTATAGCGCATGGCGGTAAACATTTCATTGTTATCTAAGGCAGAAGCGGCTTGTACCTTGAGCGTATTATCATTTAAGGCTATGTTGGATTCAGCAGCATTTAGACTTCCAAAAATAGCAATGACTTCATTTTCAGGAATGTCAAAATAACCTAATATTTCTCGTAATCGTTGTAGCTCATCACTTTCTGCATCTTGCTTTTGTATGATGGTGCGTTGTATAGAATTTGCTCCTTTTTGTTGAATGGTATGTGTAAGTTCATGTGCTAATAGGTGTTTTCCTGATTGTGAATTTGGTGCGTATTGTCCTTTGTTAAAGTAAATATTATTTCCATTGGTAAATGCCCGCGCACCTAGACTTTGACTCATCTGAACAGCATCGTGGTCTTTGTGAATGCGCACATTTTGAAAGCTTGCACTAAATCTACTTTCCATGTAATTTTTGGTTGTAGCATCCATGTGATCACCTTTTCCATTTTTGCTGTTTAGTTTTTGACTGATACTTCCTGAAGGCGAATTATTTTCTGATGTATTACTCGATTTTTGTATGATAGGAGTGATGCTATCTGCTAGTATTTTTCGTTGAGGTTTTGTATTGTGAATAGTAGAAATAGTGTTGGCAGTACTTTCTAGGTTTTCAGGAGGCTTAGACATAGTAACAACTTTTGTAGCAATTGTATCTGCTTCTTTTTCGTAACTATCATTAGGTTGTCCTACTTTTAATTTGGGTTGAATGAACGTAGGAGCACTTATGCTTTTAGCATTCTTTTTAGGAATAAATGAAGTTGTAGGCGAAGCATTTTTGTTGGCTTTCCCCGTTTGTTTATTTCCTTGTAGACTTTGTGCAAACATTCTTTAGTTGTGTAAAAACACATAGTTACCATATTTACAAACATAAAAAAAGAGGATAAACACCCTAATCTAAATATCATAAAAGAAAAAACCGCTCAAATTAGTTGAACGGTTTTCGATATTTAGTTAAGCTCTATCATAAATTTTATCACAATAGTCTTTGTAGATTTCTTTGATGACTTTTCGCTTCATTTTCATGGTTGGCGTGAGTTCGCCGCCGTCAATAGACCATACTTTTGGAATGAGTTCGAAGCGTTTGATTTGTTCCCACTTCCCGAAATGACTATTGGCTTCATCTACTTCTTTTTGAATTCGTGCGATGATTTCCTCAGAAGCACAGATTTCTTTTTCGGACGAACCGATGTTTTTGCCTTTCTTTTTTATCCAATCTTTGATGAATTCGAAGTTTGGCTGAATTAACGCTGCTGGCATTTTTTCACCTTCTCCAATCACCATGATTTGTTCTATGAAACGCGATTGTTTGAAACGGTTTTCGATTAATGCAGGAATGACATATTTTCCTCCCGATGTTTTAAACATATCTTTTTTACGATCGGTAATTTTTAAGAAACCATCCGCACTGACTTCTCCAATATCTCCTGTGTGGAAATATCCATCAGTCATCACGCTAGCAGTTTTCTCAGGATCTTTGTAATAGCCTTGCATAACGTTTGGTCCTTTTACTAAGATTTCACCATCTTCAGCAATTTTGACTTCTACATTGTCAATCACGCGTCCTACGGTTCCTACTCGGAATCCGCCATTGCGTTGGTCATTTACAGAAATTACAGGTGACGTTTCCGTTAATCCATATCCTTCCATGATTGGAATTCCTGCTGCGGCAAATACACGCGTTAATCGCGCTTGTAATGGCGCACTTCCAGAAACCATTAACTCTAAGTTTCCGCCCAAACCTTCTTTCCATTTGCTAAAGATAAGTTTACGAGCAATTTTAAGTTTAAATTCATACCACCATCCGTTTTTACCGTACGGTTCGTATTGCAATCCGAGCTCAATTGCCCAAAAGAATAGTTTCTTTTTGATGCCTGTTAAATCCGCTCCTTTGGCGTAAATTTTGTCATATACTTTTTCATACAAACGCGGAACAGCTGTCATGACGTTTGGCTTGACTTCTTTTAGGTTATCGCTAATTTTCTCAATAGATTCTGCAAAGAAAATTTCAATGCCACAGTATTGGTATAAATATAAAATCATGCGTTCAAATACGTGACATACAGGCAAGAAACTCAAAGCTCTTGCTTGTCCAATATGTAGTGGAACGCGCTTTTGACTATCTATGACATTTGATACCAAATTGCTGTGTGCTAACATTACGCCTTTTGGTTTTCCTGTAGTTCCAGAAGTGTATATCAAAGTTGCTAAGTCTTCTGGTGTTACAGCATCTTTTCTAGCTTTTAATTCATCGTCATTACTCGTGTCTTCTCCAAGCTTTAAAACCTCTGTCCAATTGTGTTCGCCCGCAACTTCATCAAAAGTGTATATGCCTTTCAATTTTGTATTGCCTTTGATGGCGTTAAGTTTTTCAACAATTTCTTCATCCGACGCAAAGCAATAAATCGCTTCTGAATGATTTAAAATATATTCGTAATCTTCTTTGGCGATGGTTGGATAAATCGGAACATTTTGCGCGCCAATTTGTAACACACCAATGTCCATCACATTCCACTCCGTTCTATTGTTGGTGGATATGACGGCGATTTTATCATTCGGTTTTACTCCTAAACGCAACAAACCTCTACTGATAGCATTGGCTTGATTGAGATATTCTTGCGTTGAAATGGAAGTCCACTTTCCATCTTTAAAGGATGTGAGCGCTTTTGCTAAAGGATAATTGTCAAGTTGATAGTATGGAAAATCAAATAATCGGGTTACATTCGTCATGCTCTGATTTGGTTTATGTATGAAGTTGCAAATTATGAAAATTGTCAACCATTTTCAAGAGAATGTTAAAAATCGCTGTGTTTTTTTTAAGAAATCTGTAAGTATTTGTGATTTGTGTTGCGAATGTATACAAAAAAGACTCGCTGTTAGGCAAGTCTTTTGGAATGTTATTTATTGATAATGAATTATTTACTCTTCGCTTCAATCCACTTTCTAGCATTGACAAAGGCTTCTAACCATGGCGAAACTTCATCGTTGCGACCTTCTGGGTAGTTTGCCCAATTCCACTGAAATGTAGAACGTTCAATGTGTGGCATCGTTACCAAATGTCTTCCTGTAGCATCGCATAGCATGGCAGTGTTAAAGTCAGAACCATTCGGATTGGAAGGATAGCCTTCATAACCATATTTTGCTACGATTTGATACTTACTTTCTTCGTACGGAAGCTTAAATTTTCCTTCTCCATGCGAAATCCACACTCCTAAGGTCGTTCCCGCCAAGGACGAAAGCATTACCGAATTGTTCTCCTGAATTTTTACCGAAGTAAAGGCACTTTCGTGTTTTTGAGAATCGTTGTAGGTCATTTTTCCGTGAACTTCATGCTCCGGATTGATGACTTCCAATTCCATAAATAATTGGCAACCATTGCAAATTCCGACCGAAAGTGTGTCTTCGCGTTTAAAGAAATTTTTCAACGCTGTATTGGCTTTTTCGTTGTATAAGAAGGCACCTGCCCAACCTTTGGCAGAACCTAATACATCTGAATTAGAAAATCCACCAACGGCACCAATAAATTGAATATCCTCCAACGTTTCACGTCCCGAAATCAAGTCGGTCATGTGTACATCTTTTACATCAAAACCAGCCAAATACATCGCATTTGCCATTTCGCGCTCGCTGTTGCTTCCTTTTTCTCTAATAATAGCTGCTTTTGGCTTCTCGACTGCGCTCGAAGTGACATCTGCTAGTTTTCCTGTAAAGTGTTTCGGGAAAGTATATGTTAAGGGTTGATTGGCATAGTTTTCATAGCGCGCTTTTGCCAAACCATTTGCCGTTTGTTTTTGGTCGAGTAGGAACGAGGTTTTATACCAAATATCACGATATTCTGAAATACTCAAGCTAAATTTATCTTCTTGATTTTTAATGTTGACACGATCACTTTCGGTAACTTTTCCTAGATTGTAAAAGGTAATTCCAGCGTCGTTCAATATATTTTCTACCGAATTGTCAGTTGCCTGAAAAACGATTCCGTTATTTTCTGAGAATAATAATTTGATAGAATCTGCTTCGTTCAACGCATCAAAGTTCAAGTTGGCGCCTACATTGTTGTCTGCAAAGCAAAGTTCAAGGAGTGTTGTTATCAATCCGCCAGAAGCGACATCGTGTCCCGCCACAATTTTATCTTGCTTGATAAGTTCTTGCATCACATTAAACGTCTTTTTAAACTGCGCAGCATCTACAATTGTTGGTGTTTCGTTGCCTATTTTATGTAAGGTTTGTGCAAACGAACTTCCTCCGAGTTTAAAATCGTCCTGAGACAAATTGATATAATAAATATCACCTGCATTTTTACGAAATACAGGTTCTACCACTTTAGTAATATCGTTACAATTGGCTGCCGCAGAAATGACTACCGTTCCTGGAGAAATGACTTCTTCATTTGGGTATTTTTGTTTCATCGACAAGGAATCTTTTCCTGTTGGCACGTTGATTCCCAAGTCAATCGCAAATTCTGAAATGGCAGAAACCGCTTCGTATAAACGCGCATCTTCTCCTTCGTTCTTACATGGCCACATCCAGTTTGCGGAAAGCGATACGCTTTTCAAACCATCTTTCAACGGTGCCCAAATAATATTACTCAAGGCTTCTGCAATAGCGTTTCGGCTTCCTGCTGTTGGACTTATCAATCCAGCAATTGGTGCATGTCCTACAGAAGTTGCAATGCCTTCTTTTCCAGCATAATCCAACGCCATTACGCCCACATTGTTTAGTGGTAATTGTAACGGTCCGGCACATTGTTGTTTGGCAACTTTTCCACCGACACAACGGTCTACTTTGTTGGTTAACCAGTCTTTACAGGCAACGGCTTCTAGTTGTAACACTTGCGTGAGATAGTTCTCAAATTCGGTTGTATTATATTGAAGAGGCGCATATTGTCGCGAAACCGTAGAATCGGTCATGATGGTTTTTGGCGAACTTCCAAACATATCGCTCAAAGCCAAATCCATTGGTTTGTCGCCTTTGGTGGCAGATTCAAACGTAAAACGGTCATCGCCTGTCACATCTCCAACGGTGTACATTGGCGAACGTTCACGTTGTGCTATTTTATTCAGTGTTTCTAAATGTTCTTCTGCAATGACCAATCCCATACGTTCTTGTGATTCGTTTCCGATGATTTCTTTTGCAGATAGGGTTGGATCGCCCACAGGCAATTTATCCAAATCAATTTTTCCACCCGTTTCTTCCACCAATTCCGACAAACAATTCAAATGGCCACCTGCACCGTGATCGTGAATAGAAACAATATAATTTTCCTCGCTTTCCACCATCCCACGAATGGCATTTGCTGCGCGTTTTTGCATTTCAGGATTGGAACGTTGTACCGCATTCAATTCAATTCCTGTAGAGAATTCGCCCGTATCTGCAGACGAAACTGCCGCGCCGCCCATTCCGATTCGGTAGTTTTCACCACCTAAAATCACAACTTTATCACCTATTTTTGGTGTATGTTTAATCGCTTGTGACGCTTTTCCATAGCCGATTCCGCCCGCTTGCATGATGACTTTGTCATAGCCCAACTTTCTTGAAGTCACGTTTAAATTGTCAGAAGCTTCATCATGCTCAAAGGTCAACACTGAACCGCAGATTAACGGTTGTCCAAATTTATTTCCAAAATCCGAAGCTCCGTTTGATGCTTTTATTAAGATATCGATTGGAGTTTGGTACAACCAATCGCGCGCTGGCATTACTTTTTCCCAAGTTTTTTCTTCTTCTAAACGCGAATAGGCCGTCATATACACCGCTGTTCCTGCCAATGGCAATGAACCTTGTCCGCCCGCAAGTCTGTCACGAATTTCTCCTCCAGAACCTGTAGCGGCTCCGTTAAACGGCTCAACCGTAGTAGGGAAGTTGTGCGTTTCCGCTTTCAACGAAATGACAGAATCAAATTCTTGCACTTCGTAAAAGTCAGGTTTGTCAGCAGATTTTGGCGCAAATTGGGCGACTTTCGGGCCTTTTATAAAGGCAACATTGTCTTTATATGCTGAAACAATATCGTTTGGATGTTGTTTCGAAGTTTCTTTGATGAGTTTGAATAACGACGTAGGTTTTTCTTCGCCGTCAATCACGAAGGTTCCATTGAAAATTTTATGTCGACAGTGTTCTGAGTTTACTTGTGAAAAGCCAAATACTTCAGAATCCGTAAGTTTCCTGTTGAGTTTTTTGGCGAGATTGTTCAGGTAGTCAATTTCTTCGGAGCTTAACGCCAATCCTTCTTGTTCGTTGTACGCAGCAATATTGTCAATTTCCAAAATGGCTTCTGGTTCAATAGCAATCGTAAACGTATTTTGATGCAAACCGTTGAATTTTTGGGAAATCATAGGGTCAAACTCTGTAAAATCTTCCGAAACTGCTTTAAATTCTTCAATTCGGATGATGCCCTCAATGCCCATGTTTTGGGTGATTTCGACTGCGTTGGTACTCCAAGGTGTAATCATGGCAGCTCTAGGACCAACAAAAAAAGCATCCAATGATGCTTGTTCGATTTTCGCGGTGTTGCCAAAAAGCCAGTTCAGCTTTGCAACGTTTTCTGTTGATAATTCTTTTACTGTTTGAACAGCAAATACTTTGCTGTGTACGTTTCCAAAGAAATGAATCATTATGTAGTTTTTGTGTGTTGTTGTTTAGAAAAGGCAAATTTACATTTTTTTACTTAGATTTTAGAGTATTATTTTCGATGATAATTTTGGAGTTATTTACATTGTTTTGAACATTTTTTGGTATCGCTTTGCTTTTGGTGTTTTGGAGTTGATTTCACCTTTTAGACCTTTAGATTTTAAGAAAGTAAGATATTATTATTTAATATAAATATACAGGATGCCTGTAATAATCATTTCTCAATTTGAACAATTGAGGAAGAGGCTTTAATAATTCGGTTGTTTTGTTTAAATCAATTATTATATTTCTACCACGATTTTTTTCTTGGAAAATCATACGATAATAATATGTCACGCAAATAAGTAATGCACCAACAGAATTAAGCGCATTTTGAAGATTTGCCATATTAAAATGCTCATTCCTTTGGTGTTTGATTTTGTTATGACTACGCCACCAATCTGGATTTTCATCATTATTCCAATTTTCCCACGGAATGAACTCTAAGCCATATCTATGTATGAAAACAGGTTCATCAATTATTTCTGGTAAGTTTTGTTGAATAACTTTTCTGTAATCGTTTATATTGTTTGCACTTTCATCATTGAGTATTAGATTGCATATTTCTCGCAGAATTACATCAACTTCTGATGATGCTGAAATCAAAATACGTGCTAGTTCGATAGAGTAAGTCCCTAGATTATCTCCACAAAACTCAATAAACCTGCTAGTTTTTATTAAGTCAGTTTCAATTGAGAGAAAGTAATTCCAATGGAGTTTCGCAGGTTTGCTTTTTATCATTAGGTGTTTTGTTCAGATTTTTAATTGTAATTATAGCATGAAAGTTACAATTTTTCTGATTTGAAGTAAAGATTATTAATAACAATTTAATAATAAAAAACCAGCAACCAACAACCAGCAACTAAAAAAAGGTCATTCAAAAAACTCATCAAGTGTATTAACTACAATGTTAAGTTTTTCAAAGAACCTTTTTAATTGTTTTCTATAAAAAGAATTACTTCAAAGAGCCAACCATATCTTCAGGTTTTACCCATTCGTCGTATTCTTCTGGAGTTACGTAGCCCAAGTTGATAGCTTCTTCACGTAAGGTTGTTCCGTTTTGATGTGCTGTATTGGCAATTTCAGCCGCTTTGTAATACCCGATTTTAGTGTTTAATGCAGTGACTAACATTAAGGAGTTGTTTACCAATTCTTTGATTCTTCCGTGATTTGGTTCAATTCCCGCCGCACAGTTTTCATCAAAACTAACACAGGCGTCACCAATCAATTGTGCCGATTGCAATACATTGTAAATCATCATTGGTTTGAATACGTTGAGTTCGTAGTGTCCTTGTGTCCCACCAACCGTTACGGCAACATCGTTCCCCATGACTTGTGCGCATACCATTGTAATTGCTTCGCATTGTGTTGGATTTACTTTTCCAGGCATGATAGAACTTCCAGGTTCGTTAGCCGGAATGATTAATTCGCCAATTCCAGAACGTGGTCCAGATGCCATTAAACGAATGTCATTCGCAATTTTGTTTAACGAAACCGCTAGTTGTTTTAAAGCACCGTGTGTTTCCACCATAGCATCATGTGCAGCTAGTGCTTCAAATTTGTTTTCAGCAGTGACAAAAGGCAATTCGGTAAAACGCGCGATGAATTCCGAAACACGTTTGGCGTAGCCTTTCGGTGTGTTTAATCCCGTTCCAACGGCAGTTCCACCCAACGCCAATTCGCTTAAATGCGGTAAAGTGTTTTGTAAGGCTTTTAATCCGTGATCTAATTGTGATACATACCCAGAAAATTCTTGTCCGAGCGTTAACGGTGTCGCGTCCATCAAGTGTGTTCTACCGATTTTTACCACATCTTTAAATTCTTCTGATTTTTTCTTTAAGGTATTGCGTAATTGCTTGACACCTGGAATGGTCGTTTCTACAATTTTCTTATACGCGGCAATGTGCATTCCTGTTGGAAAGGTATCGTTTGACGATTGTGATTTGTTCACATCATCATTTGGTTGAATGGTTTTTTCGCCTTCTCCAATTTTCTTTCCAGCCAATTGATGCGCTCTGTTGGCAATTACTTCATTTACGTTCATATTGGATTGCGTTCCAGAACCTGTTTGCCATACAACTAACGGAAATTGGTCATCGTGTTTTCCAGCTAAAATTTCATCACAAACCGCAGCAATTAAGTCTCTTTTTTCAATAGGTAACACGCCTAATTCGCAGTTGGTAAACGCAGCGGCTTTTTTCAAATAAGCGAATCCATATATTACTTCTAACGGCATGCTAGCAGGTGCGCCGATTTTAAAATTATTTCTTGAGCGTTCTGTTTGTGCTCCCCAGATTTTATCTGCCGGAACTTTTACTTCGCCCATCGTATCTTTTTCAATTCTGTATTCCATCTGATTGGTTTTTTGCAGGGCAAAATTACGATTTTTTTGTGTGACAAGGAATTAAAAAGGGGAAAAACACGCTCGAATTTGGGGATTTTCATGGCGATATTTTTAGGATAGGTTTGATAGATTTATTGATGAAATTTTTAACCTTAAAAAAAGAACATGCAAGCGAAAACAACGACATCCATCAGATTGCCTCAATCTATCACGTTACAAATAGAAACCAAAACACCTGCTAGTAATAATATGACTCGAAAGTTGATTTTTGAGAATTATGAAGGCAGGCGAATTGAATTACCGATAACATTGATGCGGACAGCAAGTCATCAATTGGAAGTTACTGATTTTCCTGATACCACGCATAATCTTCAAATTTTAGGAAGTTTGAACCATCGTTCGTTTTGGGATAAAATTTATATCAAAAATACAGGTGGAAATAGTAGCATAGACATTTATAGAATGACTTTAATTGTGCATTATCATAAAGTTGTGGCTGGCGCTGAAAAAGACATTCCGATGTTGTCAAATACGATTGTGAATCGCGTATTGGGTTCGGGCGATAGTGAAGTGTATTTAACGCCTTTTATAGAGCGTCAAATGCTTCGTCATGCAGGCTTGACAAGTAGAAATCATCCAGCAGCAGTATTGGCGGCGAAAGATTTGGGTAAAAGTGGAACGAGTGCAGAAAGTTATGATCAATACGGGAAAAATCCAAAATATAGAGGTTGGATTAGTTATGAGTGTAGTGAATTTGCTTCGTGGTATTTGCATGAAACTGAATGCTGGAGAGATTTTACAAACAAACCCAAAACTGTATTTAGAGATATTACAGCAACGAGCCAATTGCACGCTGTTTACAAAAGCAAAAAACGAACGTATTATTATCACAACGGAAGAAATCGATTTTTAAATGAAGAAACAGAAGTTGCATACACACCAAAACCGGGTGACATTTTTATGCGTAGAGGCAATGGAAAGTTTGAACATTCTATGATTTTCTTACGCTGGAATGCGCGTAATAAAACAGCATTGGTGATTGACGGTCCGTATCCTGTGACGCTGCGAACAGTAGAAGTTCATGCGCTAGAAACACGTGCAGATGATCCGAAGGATTTTATTGTGTGTGAATCAGTAATGACACGGTTTTAAGAAGTAAAGGAGTTTTTTTAACAGATTGGGTAAAAGTACGTATAAATAAAAGCAGTCTTTTTATTACTTTGTAAGCTTAATCAACAAACAATAAGTTATGAGAACTCTTTTTGTGTATATGCTGCTTATAGGAATGCTTCTTTTTAGCTGTAAGCACGATACTTCCAAATGTCCAAAATGTCCCGAGTGTGCTAAGTTTCACGCTGATGCGCACGTTGTAAAAACGCCTAAAACTACTAAAACAAGCACATTTTTGGCATTGTCGGATGTGCATATTGATAGAGAATTACGTCAGACTTGTTTTGAAACAGAGGGTATGTCAGATAAAAGTGTTACTAGTGACACGCTTTGGAAGCGAACCAAATTTAAGATTGAAAGTGTTGCGAAATCTGAAAATCCGAAATTTATGGTGTATTTGGGCGATTTACCAGGCTATAAGAATAGTGAGCGAAGAAATAATTCACATCTAATGCTACAAAATTTACGAAAATTAAAAGTGAATGTTCCAATTTTATACTTGCCTGGAAATAACGATTCTTTAGAAGGTGATTATTATTCGTTTAGTAACGATTCGTTAAATACAGTTTTAAAAGAAGATGCTGATGCAGGAAATCCTTGGCCAATTATTAATAGTAAGTCGACGACAGTACAAGTTAAAAACCTTGATGATAGTAAAAAGCAGTTTGGTTATTATTCAGTAGATTTAGTTGATGGAAAAAACACCTTAAAGGTTATTGCGCTTAATACTGTAATTTTTTGTGCAAAAGGGAAGCATCAATACGTTGCTAAAGATGGCGTATCGCAACAAAAAGCAACACAAGAACAAATGACTTGGTTAGAAGCGAAACTGACCAGTTTAGGAATGAATGATCGCGTATTGATTATGATGCATATTCCTATCGGAAAGGATGGATATAATGGAAAACAAATGTGGCAAAATGATTTGGAATTTATTGATAAATCAGGGAATAAGCATACATTATATAATGGTTTTTTAGATTTAATTGCAGCGCATAAAACCAATATTGTAGGTTTGTTAAACGGACATACGCATACAGATGGTTTACGTAGATTATACGCATCTGATAGCAAAAGTATGATGACATCATTTTCTGTGTCAACTCCCGGAATAGCCGTAAATCATGGAAATAATCCTTCTTTTAAGATATTTACATACAATACAAATACCTTTGATTTGTTAGATTTTAAAACATATTATGCTTCGCCTACAGTGAAGAAAAAATATAAATATAGTACAGATTCAAAAAACACAGATTTTAAATTTTTGGATGGATCTTCCTATACATTTCGTGATTCGTATTATGTCCACAATCCAAACCAAACTATTTTTAATACTTTGGAAAAACAACCCTATGATTCCTTGGTTAAGTATGTAAATAGTACATTGGGCGCAAAAAGCAATCGACATTCAAAACTAAAACACCCTGATGCTGTAAATGTTTACAAAGAGTAATTGTATATTGTTAATAATTCTATCCGATTCAGTATGAATATTGAATTTAAACCAATATCTTTGTGCTGAATTCGATAAAATTCCGGAAAATATGTTTGAATTTGATCAATATTTAGGCTTCTTAGCTTTCCTTACTATCTTAACCATTGGATTTTGGTTAATGATTCTTTTATTAACGTTTATCGTACCATATTGGGTAGGAGGCGCTTTAAAAGAACGCTTTGACGAGTGGAAAGAAGCAAAAAAAGATTCCTAAATACGAAAAGGACAAAGATAAAAAGGGAACTTACGCAAGTGTAAGTTCCCTTTTTTTAAACATATTGATTGAGATATTTTTTATAATGCTTCCAAAAGCATTTCAGCTACTTTTTCAGAAGATGCAGGGTTTTGTCCTGTAATCAACAAACCGTCTTGTACTGCATACGGATTCCAGTTGTCAGCTTTGCTGTAGGTTCCACCATTTTCTTTCAACATTTCTTCGACTAAAAATGGCACCACGTCTGTTAATTGCACAGCTTCTTCTTCTGTATTCGAAAAACCAGTCACTTTTTTTCCTTGTACCAAAGGTGTTCCATCTACCTTTTTTGTATTCTTAAAAACGGCTGGTGCATGACACACTGCAGCCACAGGTTTGTTACTTTGGTAAAAAGCTTCAATAAGCTTGATGGAAGTTGGGTCTTCTGACAAATCCCACAACGGACCGTGTCCGCCAGGGTAAAAAATAGCGTCATAATCTGCAGCATTAACCTTGTCTAATTGTACAGTGTTTGCCAATAATTGCTGTGTTTCTTTGTCGGCATTAAATCGTTTTGTCGCAGGCGTTTGTGCATCGTCAGCGGCACTTTTAGGATCAATTGGCGGTTGTCCTCCTTTGGGAGAAGCTAAGGTAATCTCAACTCCTTTGTCTTTTAATGTGTAATACGGCGCAGCAAATTCTTCAATCCAAAAACCCGTTTTTTCTCCCGTGTTTCCTAATTGATTGTGGCTCGTTAAAACAAACAATACTTTTTTCATTTGTTGTTGTGGTTCTTTTTGAGGTTTCTTTTCAGTTAATGTACAGGCTGTAATCACAATAATGACAGCGAGTACACTCATTATGTATTTCATAGGGGAATGATTATACTGCAAATATATTTTTTTAAATCGAGAAAAAAATTGATGTATGTTAAGAATGTGTAAAACTAATTTCCTTTCGGATTCGACTCAAGCTTTCGGTAGTAATTCCTAAATACGATGCAATATGGTAATTTTTAACGGATTGCTCCACGTTTGGATAATCGTGGGTAAAGTTGAGATAACGCTCTTTGGCGGTTTGTGATAAATTGGCTAAAATTCGTTTTTGAAGGCTGACAAACGAGCGCTCTAGCTTTTTGCGAATAAAACGTTCGGTTTTGGGAATTTGATTGAAAATGTCTTCTACATCACTTCTAGAAACTTTATAGAGTGTAGCATCTTCCAAACATTCGATATTGAGTGCTGCATCAGTTCCTGAGAAAAATCCAATATAATCGCTAATCCACCAACCTTTAATGGCAAATTGAATGGTGTGTTCTTTTCCTGATTTAGAGATTAAGTACGTTCGCAAACAACCGTCCGCCACAAAATATTGACAATCGACCTTTTCGCCAGCATGTAAAATAATCTCGCCTTTTTTAAACGTAACTTTGCGATACTTTTTTTCAATAAAATCAATTTCAGCTTCCGTAAATGAAAGCTGTTTGTCATGATAAATTTGATATACTATAGAAGTTGCTTTTGGCATCAAAAATTAAAAGAGTTTGAAAAAGCTTAGTTAAGGTTTCTACATAAATAACTTTTTATAAAATTAAAAGTAAATTCATACAAAACTAAAATAAATATAAGAAAAATACGTATATAAAAGTGATTCTTTAAGAGCTATGTTTCTTAAATAATGTGTTATTTTTTGGTATAACATTACTGTTGTTTGGTATGCCGATTCAAATTTTACAGATAAAAAACAAAAACCAAACGGCTTTTTGCTAATTTCGCAATCTCAAAAAAATAGAACATGATTACGGTTGACAATATTGCGGTAGAATTTAGTGGAACAACGTTGTTTAGCGATGTGAATTTTGTCATTAACGAAAATGATAAAATCGCGTTGATGGGAAAAAATGGCGCTGGAAAATCAACAATGATGAAGATTATTGCAGGTGTGCAAAACGCAACACGCGGAAAAGTAAATGCGCCTAAAGACACCGTGATTGCCTACTTGCCACAGCATTTGTTGACGGAAGATAAGCGTACCGTTTTTGAAGAAGCTTCGAAAGCATTTCAACATATTTTTGAAATGCGCGACCGTATGGACGAACTCAATAAACAGTTGGAAACGCGAACTGATTATGAAAGTGAAGCGTATATGAAAATCATTGAAGAAGTTTCTGAATTGGGCGAACGCTATTATGCGTTGGAAGAAATAAATTACGATGCCGAAGTTGAAAAAGCACTGAAAGGACTTGGTTTTAAGCAAGACGATTTTCAACGTATGACGAGTGAATTTAGTGGCGGTTGGCGTATGCGAATTGAATTGGCGAAAATTCTATTGCAAAAACCCGATTTAATTCTGCTTGATGAGCCAACAAATCATATTGACATCGAATCGGTGATTTGGTTAGAAGATTTTTTGGTGAACAAAGCCAATGCAGTCATGGTGATATCGCACGACAGAGCGTTTATTGACAATATTACCAATCGTACCATTGAAGTCACTATGGGACGCATTTACGACTACAAAGCCAATTACTCACATTACTTGGAATTGCGTGCCGATCGTCGCGCACATCAACTAAAAGCCTATCAAGAACAGCAAAAATTTATAGCGGACAATCAGGCGTTTATAGAGCGATTTAAAGGGACGTATTCCAAAACAAATCAAGTCGCTTCTCGTGTGCGAATGCTGGAAAAGTTAGAAATCATTGAAGTGGATGAGGTTGACAATTCAGCCTTAAAACTCAAATTTCCACCTGCGCCGCGTTCCGGTGATTATCCTGTGATTGTGGAAGATTTGTCCAAAAGTTATGAGAATCATGTGGTGTTTAAAAATGCAAGTTTCTCCATTGCACGTGGTGAAAAAGTATCGTTTGTTGGTAGAAACGGAGAAGGAAAATCGACGATGATTAAATCCATTTTAGGAGAAATAGAACACGAAGGTACCTGTACGCTTGGACACAATGTGAAAGTTGGGTATTTCGCGCAAAATCAGGCATCATTGCTCGACCCGAATTTGACAATTTTTCAAACTGTAGATGAAGTTGCTAAAGGAGACATTCGCACGCAAATCAAAAATATCTTGGGACAGTTTATGTTTCAAGGAGATGATATTGATAAAAAAGTCAGCGTACTTTCTGGAGGCGAAAAAACACGTTTGGCAATGGTAAAGTTGTTGCTAGAACCTGTAAATCTGCTCATTTTAGATGAGCCAACCAATCATTTAGATTTACGTTCCAAAGACGTATTAAAAGATGCGCTCAAAGCGTTTGATGGCACGCTAATTTTGGTTTCTCACGACCGTGATTTTCTTCAAGGACTATCGCAAAAAGTATTCGAATTTAAAGACCAACGCGTTATTGAACACTTTGAAACCATTGATGCATTTTTAGAGCGCAATCGTATCAAAAATATTAAGGAAATTGATTTAAAAGCTTAATATTATATTCTTCTTATCATTCTAAATACAAAACAGAAAAGTAAGATTAAACCTTAAATATAGGTGTAAAAAACCTGCACAAAAGGTGTTTTAACTATTCTAAATTTAAAGTTCCAAAGCTAATTTTGCCTTCAATATTTCTAGAATTTATCAAAAAACTAGGGATAGTAACTAAAACAAAGGGAAATGAAAACAGCAATGAACTTATCAAAAAAGTGGAACTATTTTATACTATGTATAGTAGCTTTTACGACAAGCAATTTATTAGAAGCGCAAACCATAACTTCTATCATGTCCTCGTATAATGGATATGATATGAATACTGATGGTATAAACGAAATTAATCAATTAACGTATTTACCATTTGAAAATATCTATGAAAGAGTCAACAACAATGAAAAATTGGTGTTGGTATTGGTTGAAGACAGAATATTGGAAAGCATCACGGGAAGTTCTTTATCGGAACAAGAACTATTAAAAAGACTCGAACAATATAAAGATGATTTAAAATCAGAAGGATACACGACAAAATTCATAAAAGCCAGTATTTATAATGGTGTAGAACATCAAGACGGGAGAACACTGCTTGCGATACGCGCCTTCTTAAAAGACATTAAACAGTCTAAAAACTTACAAGGAGTTGTATTGGTTGGTGCATTTCCTGAAGCGATGATTGTGAGGCGATGGATTTGGAGACGAAAAAACTGGGACGTTACTATTGACGGAACCGCGTATACAGGAAGTAATCAACGAGATTTTTTAAGAATCGTTCCTGAAATTGTTGCACACAGAGCAGATATTGTTTTGGCAGATTTGGACGGGAATTGGGAAAAAATCTATGAAAAAGGTCCTGTAGGTTTAGCATCTATCGAAGCACTTCCTGTAACTGGAACCAATACTAATTGGCCACTATCTGGCATGACATTTACTTCTACAAAATATAATGACCAAGTGAAGTCATTTCAAGATTTTTTCTGGATACAAGATGATAATTTTATTCGACTTGATTCACCTAGAGGAGTCCTTAAATTAAAAATTAGAACAACTCAAAGACATCCAGAAATTAGTCGTAGTGATCGAGCGAAACCAAATCCTATTGCGAGGCCAGAAATATTTGTGTCAAGAATTAATGCTAGAAACATTGCCGTTTCAACCAATAAAAATTATGTAGACGCAAGCAACCAAGGATTACTAGATGCAAATGGAAAGCCTCGAACTCTGGAAACAAATCAAAATTTAAATCCAAAATCATTTTTAATAAAAGATCCAATTACAGAACGTAAAATCCTTATCAATTATTTTGATAGAAATCATAGTTACAGAGTAGGTGGTAATCCGTTAAACAGTCATAGAACGGGAGCTGTAAAATTTGGAACAGGTTTAATCAATGCTTCAAATCTCAATAATTATCTAAAAAAGGCATCATCAAGCTTTAGTAGTTCTGTTACATATGATGAAGCGAGTTTAGTAGATTATGTAAAATTTTTAAAAACACCTGCAACCCTCAGAGGGATGTCATCACATTCAGATCCTTGGGGAAGTATATACGATGATTCTTATAATGTAAATGAATTGGAAAATTTAGTAGGAGGGAAGCCTTGGCTTTGGAAAAAAGAAGCTATTTCAAGCGGATATCGGTATACACCTTCGTTAGTTGGACTCAATGGAAAAGCTGATGCGTATGTGCATAGAACCATTTATGAAAACAATATTCTTTCAGGAACGGGAGGAAACCTTTTTATACACAATGGTTGTGAAGTAAACAGTCCTGGAAACGCATCTAAAAGACCTTATAATCACAAAGATTACGGTTCTTCTAGCGGACTACAGAATGCAGAAAGTATTTTATTTTTCCTAAATGGAGTTGCTTTGGCTTCACGAGCAAAAGTATTTTATGACAAACCAGAAGGCTTTACAGAAGAAATTGGTAAAAATAAAAAGAATCATTTCGGTATAGGTTGGAAAGCATATTTTACCAAAGAATCGAATAATGCTAGCTTAGCTTCAAATGTTTCTGGAAATAAACGAACTTATACTTGGAGTATTATTGGCGATTGGACTGCTAGAGTTCAGTATGACAATGGACTTGGTATCCTAAAACTTGAAGGAAACAACTTAAAAAATCATGCAGTACATGCAAATCAAGCGTGGTTTGGTGGCTGGAATTTTGATTCAAAACTCAATGATATAAAGGGTAAAGGTGATTTTAATGGTGACGGAATTGATGATATTTTGATTAATAGTTCGTGGGGAATCGGAGTATTATCCCGCATTGGAAATCAATGGAAAAGTATTGTAGTAAAGCCAAAAGATAGTTGGTTTGGTGGATGGCGTTATGGCGTGAATGATAAAATTGAAGCTATTGCAGATTTTGACAATGATGGAAAAGACGAAATTTTAATTACTAGTAATTGGGGAATTGCCATTTTGAAACTTCAAGGAAACTCATTTAGATCTATAATGGTAAAACCCAATGGAACTCGTTTTGGTACCTGGACATACAATAAAACTACGGTGCGCGATAACAAAATAGAAGGTGTTGGCGATTTTAACGGTGATGGCAAAGTTGATATTTTAGTCTCAAAGCCTTACGGAATTGGGCTATTAACCTTATCAGGATCTACTTTTCAAAGTATTGTTGTAAAGCCAAATGACACTTGGTTTGGTGGATGGCGTTATGCAGTTAGTAATAAAATTGAAGCTATTGCAGATTTTAATAATGACGGAAAAGATGAAATTTTAATCACCAGCAATTGGGGAATCGGAATACTGAAACTTCAAGGAAATACATTTAAATCAATATTGGTAAAACCCAATGGAACTCGTTTTGGGACGTGGACATACAACACAACTACTGTTCGCGACAACAAAATAGAAGGTGTTGGCGATTTTAATGGGGATGGAAAAGCTGATATTTTAGTCTCAAAACCCTACGGAATTGCACTATTGACATTATCAAGAACTACTTTGCGTAGTATTGTTGTAAAACCTGTGGGAACTCGATTTGGTCAATGGACTTACAACACGCGATACGTACGTGACAACAAGGTTGAAAAAATAGGCGATTTTAATGGGGATGGAAAAGCTGATATCCTAATGTCAAAACCTTACGGGATTGCCTTGTTGAGTCTTTCAGGTGATACCTTTACAAGTTTATATATCAAACAAAATAATAACAAAATAGGAAATTGGCATCTAAAAGCAACAAATAGTTTTCCTGTTATTGGAAATTTCGATGGACAATCAGGAGAAGAAATCATTATATATAACTAGTGGAACCTAAAATGATTCTACATATTCATTAAATTAACGTGAGTTCGACTTAAGAAATCACTATTCAATTCATAATTCGCTGATAAACAAATAATTGTCAGTTCGAGCGCAGTCAAGAACAGCTAAGAATTGATAATTTCAAAGGAATCTCGTGAGCTATGCTCGGTATCTACGATGATGCTCGATTTGACATTGAGTATAATTTATTAGTAATCAACTACATAATAAAATAGTTGTATCAAGCTCACGTTAAAATATAAAAACGAACTTAGGTTCGTTTTTATATTTTTGGTAGTATCCAAAATCATATAGAATTAATTAAAAAAAGCACACAATCGAACCCAAAATGTAGGTCTTAAAAGTAGGATACGCTTGTAGCAGAAGTACTACTGTAAATCCGTTATTTTTACACGATTTAAACTTGCGCTAAGGTTATCTCATCTTTAAAAAATCACAAATTCTATACTTTTTCACACAGGTTGATGTTTTAATTTGTAAATTTAAAAGTAGGGAAATAATTATTTTTCTTACATAACAAATTCAATAAGAACCAACGTACATTCAGAATTTAATTTTTTAAATTCAAAAAAAGAAGAGAAGATAGTTGAAGCATACGTCATTCTACTAGTATCTTAAACATACCATTATGCCATATTAAATCGTACTAAAAATAATGAAAAACACCGATTATTCTAAAATTGCAGATTCCTACAGCGAAAGCAAAACACGGCACAATATCAATCCTGACGAACACATCAACAATTTGTTGCAACACAAAAAGAAACTACGCGTTTTGGACGTAGGTTGTGGTACTGGAAATTATTTGATGAAACAGCAACAATTTTTTGAGGAACGCGGGCAAATCGAATGGTTTGGCATTGATTCTTCGGAAGCGATGTTAGACGTTTTTGCAAAGAATAATCAACAAGATACTATTACGATAAAATTGGCGGCTGCCGAAGCGATTCCTTTTGAAGCTAATTATTTTGATTATGTCATTTGCAATCATTCGTATCATCATTTTGCAGACAAAGAAAAAGCGTTTGCTGAAATTTTTCGTGTTTTGCGAAAAAAGGGCGTGTATTGTATTCATACAATTCATCCCTACGACATGAAAAAATCGTGGGTATATCAATTTTTTCCAAACGTATATCAAGAAGATATCTCACTATTTTATTCAATGGATAAACTTTTTAGAGCCTTGGAAACTGCGGGATTTAATGCCGAAATAGAAAAAAGAGTGTTTACGTATCGTCGCAGTATGAAATCCATTCAAGAAGAGGCAAAACTTCGAAATTACTCGCAATTGCAACTTATTTCAGATGTAGAATACGAGAATGGTATCATTGCTATTGAAAATTTCATGCAGTTTAACAAAAGTGTCTTAATTGAGCATGCAAAGCTGTATCCGATTGGGTTTAAAAGCTAGAGAAATTCTTTAAAACTACAGAAAATAGTTTTCCACTTTTCATAGAAACTACATTTTTTTGTAAGGATTTTATAAAATTTAACAATATAATTCTGTGTTGATATTATGAAGTTTCATCAAAAAGCCTATTTTTACAGTCTACAGATTAAAAAATAATAATACACCTAAAATTACACACAATTATCACATTCAGTTTATCCTTACTAATAATGAAAGAGCGACTTACAAAAAGCTACCCGTAAGTGTAGTAGTGTGTAATCGTCTTTGGTATAACTTTGTGATAAACCTTAAAAAATGGAAAGTAGATACGATAGGAATAGAATATACTTGAGCAATCAAGAACAAGAAATTATCAAGCAGTGTCCGATTCTTTTAGGAGGTTCAGGAATTGGAAGCGTAATTGCCGAGTGTGCTTTACGCTTAGGTTTTGAAAATATTACAATTGTGGATGGCGATCAAGTTGAAACCTCAAACCTTAACAGGCAAAATTACACCGAAGATGATATTTCTGAGGACAAAGTAAGTGCTATTCAACGACGATTAAAGTCAATCAATAAAAACGCTACGATTGAAGTGCATAATTGTTTTTTGACAGCAGAAAATGTAGCCGATTTTATTGACGGTCATGAAATTGCTATCAATGCCTTAGATTTTTCTTCGGAAGTACCGTTACTCTTTGACGAAATATGTCAACAAAAAGGAATTCCTGTCTTACATCCGTACAATTTAGGTTGGGGCGGCTTATTGACGATTATTTCTCCCAAAGGATTGTCGCTCACATCCATTGAGAAACCACAAGAAACATTTAACGAAGTCAAAATGGTGGAGTATGCTTCCAACTATTTAAAATTTTGGAGAACGCCACATCATTGGATTGATGAAGTGATAGAAAAATACAAAAAAGAAAAAGGCTCTTTGCCGCCACCACAACTTTCCATTGCTTCGTGGACAGTAGCTGCCATGTGTACGCATATTATGTTTAATATTGCGACAGATAAGCATATTAAAACATTTCCAGAGTTTTACCTTTCTACCTTAATGAACGATTAAATAAGTTGATTATTGGTAGCACACACAATAGCTTCCGAAATATTCGCTACATCGAGCTTTTCAAACAATTTCTTTCGGTGAAATTTTACGGTGTCAGGCGACACAAAAATAGCTTCTGCCACTTCATTAATCGTAAATCCACGCGTAGAATATTGTAAAATTTCTTTCTCTCTACTAGTAAGTTTGATAACTTCTGTTTCTTTCCAAAAATCACCTTCTAAATCGTAGTGAAATACTTTATTATCTCCTTTTTTATAAATTTTAATATTACCAGCGTCATCTTCTCCAGAAATAGAAATAATACACAATGCTTTCCAAATTTTACCATCCTGCGTTAAAAAAAGCGGTGTCAACTTTTGGTTGATTAAAATCTTCTTTCCTTCTTGATTTTTCAGGTGATAATCATAAGAAATCGTGTAGTTTTTTCGCTCTGCTACAGGAATTTTTTCATAAAATTCAAATCCAATCGTATTGATTTTTAGGAGCAAATTTAAGTCAGACTCAATTACATATTTGAAATAAAAGGCATATCCCATTTCTTTTACTTCTTGAGAAGTATGTCCGCATAAAAACAGAGGATTGTCAGAAACGTACTCAAATCCTTTCTTTTGATAATCAATAATATAGATGCTTTTATAAGTGGTTCTTGCAAAAGCCTCTATAGGTTCAAGGTAATTGGATGTCTGTTTTTTCTCTTCGTCAGAAATACCCCCTACAGTATTCCTGAAAGAAAAAAAGTCGTCAATTTTTGTCATGGCGGCAATTTTAACAAAGATACCACTTTTTTTTTCACCTACCCTTTTGGGTAGTTTTTATGTAACCAATTCATAACTACTCTTTTGTGTAAAAAAACTGATAGTAATGCTATTTAGCTTTGAGTGTAAAACATATATAATCATGATACTCTCGAACAATTACTTAGAAAAACTTCAGGAAAACCAAATGTACAACTTGGCTGAGTTTGTTGTACAGGAAAACTTCAAACATCATTTAGAAAGTAATCTTCCAAGCAATTACAAAAAAGATGTCAGTGATATCTATAAAGAGGAATTAGATTACTGTAAAAATTCAAAGGTGTTTGTAAGTAAAGACGAACATGGCAACATCTTAGGAGCCATTCGCGTCTTACAATGGAACTTCACAGACGTGTTACCACTACAGAAGATTTTTGGAATCAATCCGCTGTTAGTGATTAAAAATCCAAATGTGAATAATATATATCACATTGGGCGTTTTGCGATTAAAAAAGGAGTGCGCGACATTAATTTACTCAAAAAATTAATGGTACATGCCATTGCTCCAATTTGTCAACACAAAGATAACATCGCTTTTGCAGAATGCGATAGCAAATTACTTCGCATTTTAAACATCTTAGGTATTAAAACGGATATCATAGGCGAATCTATAGAATATTTAGGTTCTGAAACCATTCCTATTGCCATGAGCTATGATGGATTGATTGATTTTTACATCAAAAATTTACATCTAGCGGGCAAACTAGACAGCGATGTTATAGATCCATATGTACTTCCAACTAGGAAGATAGCAACCATACAACCATACAAGTACACTGCATAATCATTTTAAAGAACCATAACCATGAATAATTTAAATGTTAATAACATTGATTGGAGTTCTTCAGAAATGTTGATGCAATTCGTAAAGGAAATCAAAGCACCTTTGGATTCCATTATTGAAGCCAATCAAAAACTATCAAAGGGTACGATAGTAACAACACAAGACAATACGAGCGATATCATTTTTTCGAGCAGTCAACAAATTGCTAGTTTAATAGAAAAAGTGGTACAACGCGCAAGTACTGACACAACAACCGAAAATCTACCGCTGATTTACCAAATATACTACAGTAATGAGCGCGTACAATCGATGTGCAAACAAGAAATCAACCCAAACAAAATCTCTAAACAAGATGCCAAATGGTTGATGGAGTTGGAAAGCGAAGTCTATAAAAATATCAAACACAAAGACCTTAATTTATACGATTTGTCCTATAAATTAGCGGTAAGTGAACGCCAATTGCATCGAAAAATAAAAAGTTTGCTACATCTTACACCAAACAAGTACATTAGAATACTGCGGTTGCACAAAGCCAAGCAATTTATTGACGATTATATTTACGATACCATTTCGCAAATATCGTATGCAGTAGGCTATTACGATACGCACTATTTTTCAAAACTGTTCAATCAGCAATATGGTGTGTTTCCAAAAGAACTTCTAAAAGCTAGAAGACTTTAAAAAAAAATAGTTGCAGCTCTTTATTTTGGTGTTCTTGTCGTCTTTTTGGCAGTTTCGTACGCATGGTAACAATTACATTTACAAGTACATAAACCCTCTAAAAAAATGGCACTAACAGAACAACAAAAAGCACAATATTTCCTTACAAGTATTTATAAAAAAGCTTGGGAGGACAGCGTATTCAAAAAGAATCTTATCAAAAACCCTTTAGAAACGCTCAATACATTTACGGGAAAAGAAGGGAAAATCCCAGAAGGAAAAATACTCGTAGTAGAAGACCAAACGAATCCAAACCATATTTATCTAAATATACCTGCAAAACCAAATAATTATGGGAATACCGAACTTAGTGACAATCAATTAGAAGACATCTCAGGAGCTTCAGATTCTGTGACTGCTATTGATTGGAACTACGTCGTACAGGGAATAAAATCCGTTGTGCGAAGTTGGTCTTAATGCTTTTAAAAAGCTGCACAAATAAAAGGTACATTCTGTAAAAAATGTACCTTTTATTTTTTTACTCGATAATCGAGATTGAACATACACCGACGCTTGCCTCGAAATAGTTGACTACAATCCTATGTCATTTTCCTCTGCCTCATTGGCAGTTTTCAACCCTTTGCAAAACATACCTTAGTGCTAACTAATATTTAATACAAAAAATATGAAACGCGTACTTTTTCTATTAGGTCATTTGAGTGATTTAGATATTGAATGGATGATCCACAATGGTAGTAAAGCTGAACTAGAAGTTGGGGACCGATTAATTAAAAAAGGAGAGGCAATAGACAATTTATACATTGTACTTTCTGGACAATTATCCATCACCGACGGTACTAGTGACAAACACATTGCTTTACTCGGAGCTGGAGAAATTGTTGGAGAAATGTCTTTCTTAGAATCAAGACCGCCATCCGTTTCTGTAATTGCTTCCAAAGCCACGACAGTATTTTGTATTTCCAGAGAATTAATGAATAGCCGTTTGGCAAACAACTTAGAATTTAGAGCAAATTTCTACTACGCTATTTCGCTATTCCTATCCAACCGATTACGAAAAACAACCAGTCAATTAGGGTATGGTTCGCCAGAAGAAGCAGACTTAATAGACGAAAATGTGCTGGATGGAGTTTCGCAAGCAGGCTCACGATTTGGACAAATTTTACAAAAATTTTCAGAAGTATAAACCGCCTCAAGATGAATAACAAAATTGTACTCCTAAGTTTGCTAGTGTTTTCCGTATGTATCTCGTACGGACAAAACACAATTCCTGCGGATATTGTTACACTATCTGAACTTACCTTTGGTACAAATCCAATAATCAAAAGAAACATCTTAACGGTTTCAAACGCAGAAGGAGGATTAAAAATTCAAACTAGCGCGTTTGACTATCAATTAACTTCAGGTTTGTCACTCACCAGAAACAACTTAAATCCTTTTGAAGCGGATCCGCGCAGTAGTTTCCTTACGGGAGATTTAAACTCTAGGTTCACAGGTGCTTCTGTGGGATTGCAACGTAAATTTCGTTCTAGTTTTACGGTGAACCTTTCGGTAGATTATACCATGATGAATGACAATTTTCCACTCAACCGATTCAACCAAGATGTAGGCGCATTTACACAAGAACACATTGTAACAAGTACGCTTTCACTTACGCAACCTTTACTTCGTGGAAGAGGAAAAAAAATAGCAACCGCACTAGAAGAAGCGTCAAAGCTAAATTTAGAAAGTGTAGATGACAACGCCGAATTCGCCAATTCCTTCGAATTATTACAATTGGGTACGGCGTATTGGCAATATGTGGCTGCGTATAAAAGCTTAGAAGTTTTTGAGCAAAATGAAGCTAGAGTGCGACGTGTATTAGAAATTACGCAAGAACTTGTAAAAGCCGATAAAAAACCTGCGGGCGACTTAGCACAAATTCAGGCGGATTTGGCAAGTCAGGAACGACAAACCAAAGTCGCTGAGCAAGCATTGTACAGTGCCAAACTAAACTTAGGACGCGTTATAGGTATCAGTGAAGAAGAAAGCAAACGACTGGGAAATCCAGCCGATGAATTTCCTTCCATCATTGAATCTGGTTATGTCAACAATTTGAATATCGACGATTTTAAAGAAATTGCACAAAATAATCGACTGGACATCATTGCCGCGAAAAAAACGCAAGAAGCCATCGAATTACAACTCAATTTAGCGCAAAATGACAAACAACCACAACTCGATTTAACGGGTTTTGTCAGTTATGGCGGAATGAATATGGGAAATGGTTTGGATAGAGCATTGGCTACTTTTTCACGCAATGAAGGAAGAGATGTCGGTTTTGGACTGGGATTGCGTTTCTCCTTTCCTGTCAACAACAACTTGGCAAGAGGTAGATTCATTCAAAATGAAGTGGCTTTCAAAGATCAAGAAATTGCAAATAAGAACTTGCAGCGAAACATAGATCTAAATGTGTCTATTGCAATGAACAACTTAGATAACAGTGTGTTAATTCTTGAAAAAGCATTGGAATCACTCGAATTCTATCAAGAAGTATTCAACAATGAGCAAGTAAAATTTCAAAACGGACTCACAACACTGTTGAATCTTATCTTATTTCAAGAACGTTTAACCTTTGCACAACTCGATTATTTACAAGCGCAGCAACAATTTGCCAACGCAATCATCAACCTTCGATACGAAACCGGAACGCTGTTGTTAAAAAAGGACAACAGCACGGCAGTAAACATAAATAGAGAATTGTTTTACACAATTCCAAGCAATTAAAAAAACACTAAAAACATAAAATCATGGCAGCAGGATTTTTTAGAAAAGCAGCAGTTGAAAAACTCTCAACACCCGAAAAATTAGATCAGTTAATCAAAGTCACTAGCCCAAGAGGCTGGATAGCATTGATAACGATTACACTCATTTTAGCAACTGGAATTATTTGGGCATTTTTTGGGAATGTAAAAACAAAGCTCAATGTCGTTGGTGTCCTATTGGGAGGAGAAATTCATGAAGTAGTGGCAACTTCTCAAGGACAACTCATTAGTTTAAACGTCGCTATTGGCGATGTAGTCAACGAAGGCGATGTCATCGCAACGGTTGAGCAACCAGAATTATTTCAACAAATTGAAGAAGTAAAAGCGTCATTAGAAGAACGCAAATTTGATTTGCAACAATTGCTGTCGTTTGGAAATCAAGATACGCGTTTGCAAAGCGAACTCATTCAGCAACAGCGTACCACAATCGTAATGCAAATTGAGTCTGAAAAGAAAAACTTAGAATTTCTACGAAATCAATTAGACACCGAAAAAGGATTGTTGGCGCAAGGACTCATCACGCGTACGCAAGTAGTGAATACGGAGCAACAAATTGAAGCTTCTATCAATACGATAGAAAGTTTAAAAGGACAACAAGTACAAACATCGAGTCGAAAACTCAATCTCGGATTTGATTTGCAACAAAAAATAAACATGAGCAAACAGCGTATTGCAGAAACAGAACGACAACTAAGCTATTTGCAAGAACGATACGATATCCAAACAAATATAAAAAGCGCATACACTGGCGAAGTCGTTGAATTGCTCACAGATGCAGGTGTGATTGTGCGACAAGGAAGTCCGTTGTTCAAACTAAAAAATCAAAATCAACTGACGGCAGATACTAACAAACTACGCGGCGTCTTATACATTCCGTCACAAGATGGTAAAAAAATCAAGGAAGGTATGGAAGCGCTTGTGGTTCCTTCAACAGTTCAGCCACAAGAATACGGTTTTATGAAAGGAAAAGTAACCTATGTATCGGACTTTCCAATCACACAAAAAGGAATGATGATGACCGTTAAAAATGATCAATTAGTGCAAGGATTGTTGTCGCAAGGTGCCTTATTTGAAGTATATGTTGAATTTGAAAAAGATGAAAACTCATACAGTGGTTTCAAATGGACATCTGCCAAAGGGCCAGAAATTGCCATCAATGAAGGAACTTCCTGTATGGGGAAAATTACGGTAAAAAGTGAACCGCCAGCAGCAATTGTAGTACCTGCGTTGAAAAAATTCTTTGATCTCTATTAAAAACCAACACACCATGTTCGAAGTAAAAGAAGAAAAAAAGACAAAACTGCCAAAGCCAGTAAAAACGCCTACCGTTTTGCAAATGGAGGCAGTAGAATGTGGTGCGGCAGCATTAAGCATCATTTTAGGATATCACGGAAAATTTGTTCCGCTTGAAAAACTGCGAATTGCCTGCGGTGTATCGAGAGATGGATTGAAAGCATCCAACATTCTAAAAGCAGCACGTACCTTTGGTATGGAAGCCAAAGGATACGCAAAATCCATTGAAAAACTGAAAGAAGTAGAAATGCCTGCCATCATTTTTTGGAACTTCAATCACTTTCTAGTCATTGAAGGATTTACCAAAAACAAAGTATTTCTAAGCGATCCTGCACAAGGAAGATATCACGTAAGTCACGAAGAATTTGACGATGCTTTTACAGGAGTTGTGTTAACGTTCAAACCAACGGAAGAATTTGAAAAAGGAAACGAGAAAAAAAGCATGATGAGTTCGTTAGCGGCACGTGTGACGAATTCAAAAATGGCAATTACGTATATCATTCTAGCGAGTCTATTTCTCGTCATTCCAGGATTGGTCATACCGTCGTTTACCAAAGTGTTTATCGATAAATATCTAGTCAATCAAATCTCAGAATTTGTCATGCCGCTATTGCTTGTCATGGGCGGAATCTTAGTGGTCAATTCTGTACTAGTCTATTTACAGCAATACTATCTCTTACGACTAGAAACGAAATTGGCACTTGCCTCTTCGAGTAAATTTCTCTGGCATGTTTTCCACTTGCCCATAGCTTTCTTTACGCAGCGCTACAGCGGAGAAATTGGTAACAGAGTCTCGCTCAACGATAAAGTAGCAAAACTGCTCAGTGGCGATTTGGCAAATGCCGTTTTAAATGTCATTGTAGTAGTCTTTTACGCAATGCTAATGTTTTCCTATGATGTCGTTTTAACGCTTATCGGAATCGGAATGGCAACCTTAAACATTGTTGCCTTACGCTATGTTTCAAGAGCGCGAAAGGATGGAAACAGACGATTTATGAACGAAAGTGGAAAGCTATTAGGAACAACAACATCGGGAATAAGTATGATAGAAACCTTAAAAGCTTCTGGAAGAGAAAACGACTTTTTTACGACGTGGACAGGATATTTGGCAAAAGTAATGAACGCACAACAAGAATTGGGTTGGTTGACGACGCGACTCAACATTATTCCACCGTTACTCATGTCACTAACCACAACCATTGTACTAGGAACAGGCGCAATGCGCGTAATGGACGGAGAAATGACGCTGGGGATGTTGGTGGCGTTTCTATACTTGATGAATAATTTTATGGGACCTGTAAACCAACTCGTTACTACGGGAAGCATGTTGCAAGAAGTAGAAGGCGATATGGGACGTATTGATGATGTACTCAACTATGAAATTGCGAATGAATTTAAGGAATATGATGAAGAAAAAGCAGCTATCAAAGAAAGTACACAACTCAACAAGCTGACGGGACATTTTGAAATGAAAAACATCACGTTTGGCTACAATACGACCATGCCAGCATTAATCAACGATTTCAGTCTTACGCTAAAACCAGGAAGCAGAGTAGCCTTGGTTGGCGGATCGGGAAGTGGAAAATCGACTGTAGCACGAATCGCTTCTGGATTATACGAACCGTGGGAAGGCGAAATACGTTTTGATGGAAAACTGAGAAAAGATATTCCACGACATGTCATCACCGAATCGGTTGCGGTCATTGATCAAGAAGTGTTGATGTTTAAAGGAACCATTCAAGAAAATATTGCCTTTTGGGACACCAATATTCCTGAAAAGCACATCATTCAATCGGCAAAAGATGCTGCCATTCACGATGTCATTGCGGCAAGAGCCAATGCGTACGACAGTGAAGTGTCTGAACGCGGCGCGAACTTTAGTGGTGGACAACGTCAACGATTAGAAATTGCTCGTGCATTAGCGTTAAATCCTTCGTTCTTAATCATGGATGAAGCCACAAGTGCTTTGGATCCGAAATCGGAAAAAATCGTTATGGACAACATCAAAAAACGCGGTTGTACCTGTTTAATCGTAGCGCACAGATTGAGTACCATTATGGATTGTGATGAAATCATTGTCATGGAATTTGGAAAAATTGTAGAAAGAGGAACACATCAGGAGTTGCTCAACTTACAAGGAACGTATGCGAAACTAATCGATTCAAAATAATTTGATATGTCTGAAAATAAAAAAATAAGATTGGAAGCCAATCATTCGCTAATTCTTAGGGAACACGATCGTTTTTGGATGATTACATCTGGAGAAGTAGATGTTTTTTATGCAGACATTGACGAAAATGGAGAATATGCGAGTGCATTGCGCTATCTGTACAGTGCTAAAGCAGGCGAATTGTTGTTCAGTTTAATTTCTTCTCAAGAAAACGAACAAAACATCAAGCTGCTGATTGTAAGCAAAGGCGCTTCG
This sequence comes from Kordia periserrulae, assembly GCF_003054265.1. Taxonomy (GTDB): domain Bacteria; phylum Bacteroidota; class Bacteroidia; order Flavobacteriales; family Flavobacteriaceae; genus Kordia; species Kordia periserrulae. Next base: position 252,434 of record NZ_QBKT01000003.1, read on the forward strand.
CTCATTTCAATCAACAAAAACAAACTGCTCGATGTAGACACCATTTTTCTCAAAAGCATGATAGAAAAATGGATTCTAAAAACTGCCTACAGAATACAGCAAGTAAACACTCCACGACTGTACACAGCGTTGAATCCTTCTGAAACAATTCCGTTAAAGCAAGACGCAATGGCTTTTCCAACCAAAGGATTGGCTTGGTGCACGGTTGTCAAAGGAAAAGCAAGCAAATACGCAGTAGATACGGAAATCAATACCGAAACTGAATTTAATTTTCCTTTTGCTGTATCGGGCAGTTTGTGGCTCAAATCGCAAAGTAAAGACTGCGAAATCAAAGTCATCAGTACACGACAAGCGTTCAAGGATGAAATATTCTTCATGCTTTCGCTGAATGATTTACAAGACCATCTCTATCAAAAACTTATCAAAAACTACGAGCGTCTTATTGCGGAAGAGCAACAACGGATTGAAGAGAAAGTAACTTCGGAATCCGAGAATCTTACCAAAACACTTGATCAGCTCCGTACAATTGTTGTGGGGAAACAAGATAAAAAAGTAGTGGTATCGTTTGACGACCAAAAAATAAATAGCGACTTATTCACGACGTGTCAACTTATTGGAAACGAGATTGGTTTCAAGTTTGAAGCACCAAAATACATGGAATCGTACCAAAACAGTACGACCAACCAATTATACGCCATTGCGCAATCGTCAAAAGTACGTGTTCGAAAAATCATATTACGCGGTACATGGTGGAAAGAAGAAAACGGCCATTTGTTAGCATTTTACAAAGAAGACAAGCGTCCTGTAGCACTCATTCAAGATTCTTCTTATAGCTATCTTTTAAAAGATGTCACTACTGGAGAAGCCATAAAAGTAAACCACGAAATTGCGGACCAGTTAGAACCTATCTGTTACATGTTTTTCTATGGTTTTGGCGAAATCATGACATCCATCAAAAAAATTGGAAACTTTGCAGCACAAGGCATCAAAAAAGATGCAAAATATCTCTTACTGGCTGCCTTTGCGGGAAGTATCATCGGATTGCTAATTCCAATCTTATCAGGTGTCATGTTTGATGATGTCATTCCTTCGGCGGACAAATCCTTGCATTTTGAAATATTCGCCATCATGCTCATGTTAGGCTTGGTAACTGCAGGATTACAGTTGGTTCAAGGTGTGTTGCAACTGCGTGTTGAAACCAAATCGAGTATCAATTTGCAAGCAGGAGTCATGGATCATCTCTTGCGATTGCCAGTAACGTTCTACAAAAAATATTCTGCGGGTGATTTAACCAACAGAGCATTAAGTATCAACGGAATACGTCAAGTGCTTTCCAATACGGTGATGACAGCGGTATTGAGCGGTGCATTTTCTTTTGTCAATCTAGTTTTACTCTTTTACTACGAACCAAGTTTAGCGTGGATTGGTGTCGGACTGGCAGTATTGGCGGTGATTTTTATGACGGTAATTGGTTGGAAAAAACTAAAATACGATCGCCAAATATCAGATGTACAAGGAGATTTGCAAGGGTTTTTATTCGAATTCCTTTCGGGAATCACCAAAATACGCATCACAGGTGGCGAAAAAAGAGTCTTTACCTTGTGGGCACAAAAATTTGCCAAACTCAAACAACTAGGATTCAGTTCTGGAAGCTATCAAAACTTTGTGGAAGTCTTTAACAGTTCCTATCCACTCTTCACCAGCATATTTTTCTTTGCGTTCATCTATTACACCGTAACCAATGCCGCAGTCGTAGGAACCATGATTTCTGTGGGAGCTTTTATGGCGTTTATCAGTGCGTTCAATCAATTTTTGACAGATTGTTTAAAAATGAGCATGGCGTTAATCACTTCGTTAAACATCATCACGCTATACGAACGTGTAAAGCCAATTTTAGAGGAAATTCCAGAATCTTCCGAGCAAAGTACCGATCCAGGAGAACTCATTGGAGAAATTGAAATGAATGCAGTATCCTTCCGTTATCACGCAGAACAACCACTCATTCTAAAAGATGTTTCTTTCAAAATAAAACCGGGACAAATGGTGGCTTTCGTAGGAACTTCAGGTTCGGGGAAATCAACCATCATGCGCTTATTGCTAGGTTTTGAATCGCCAGAAGTTGGCTCAATCTACTATGACGGAGACGCGTACGATTCTATGAATAAAGACTTGGTACGACGACAAATTGGTGTGGTATTGCAAAATGGTGCATTGATGTCGGGAAGTATTTATAAAAACATTGTTGGAAACTCCGAATTAACCCTAGAAGATGCTTGGGAAGCCGCACGAATGGCAGGCATGGAAGAAGACATCAAGCAAATGCCTATGGAAATGCATACGGTAATTAGCGAAGGTGCAGGAACATTTTCGGGCGGACAACGACAACGATTAATGATTGCACGTGCCATTGTTCACAAACCAAGATTGCTCTTTATGGACGAAGCAACAAGTGCTTTGGACAACAGAACGCAAAACATTGTTTCGGAAAGTCTCGATAAATTACAAGCAACCCGAATCGTGATTGCGCACCGATTGAGTACGGTAAAAAATGCAGACTGTATTTACGTACTAGACAAAGGAACCATTGTAGAATCAGGAACGTATGAAGAATTGATGGAGCAAAATGGAGTATTTACCAGTTTAGCCAAACGTCAAATCGCCTAAAGAAAACGAATGAATGAGCAGGAAAAACATGAGTTTTTAGAGAAGATAGTTCATAGCAAAGAAGCTACTGAGCAACTATTATCGTATTGTGAAAACAAGTTTATTCCAGCAAAAACAAAAGTAGCAACGCCTGATAGTTATTTAGAAACTTGGGAAGCGTATGTTGCGGAAGCTTCGGAAAAAGGGGTTATTTCAACACTCAAAAAATACATTCCGCAGTTGCAATTTCCAGTAGAAAAGAACATATCCAGTTCAGAAGTTTACAAAAATGCAACTTTACGTGGAAGAGTAGTGGAGAGCGATAAAAAATTGCAACTAAGAAACCCAGAACGTATTGCATTAGAACTCTATAAAACACCATTGATAGGAAAAGTGCCTGTCATGACGGTTTCAAACAAAGACGATTTTTATACAATTTGCTGTGCATTGGGAAACAAAAACGAGCCGAAAGAGTTGCCCAAATCTATGGGCGCTTTGTTCATCAACGGATTGAACAATTGGCATCGTATTAAAAAATTACAAACTCAATGGCAAGCGCAGCATCCGTACGGGAATTGGAATGAGGAATTCAAAAAAAACATCCTACCAAATCCTCATCTGTACAAAGACAAATTGATTGTATTGAGTATAAGCAATTATAGCAACGTATCGCATACCGTAGTTGGAAAAAGTGAAACAGATTGGCAAAAAATATCTGTTGCGATTCGGAAAGAACATGAATGTGCGCATCTTTTTACGTTGCAACAATACGGAACCATGGCAAACAATATGCACGATGAACTCATTGCAGATTATGCAGGTATTACAAAAGCGTTAGGTTACTATAACAAAGATTGGTTCTTGCAATTCATCGGATTGGAAAACTATCCAGCTTACAGAAAAGGTGGACGATTGGAAAATTATCAAGAACCTGTGCAACTATCGACAGCTGCTTTGAAAGGATTGCAACATATTATAAAAAATGCCGCAACCGCAATTGAAAAATTTGATCATTCACTCGGTAACAATACAACAGACGAAGAACGAATGCGCAGAATTCAAACACTTTGCGAAGTCGATTTGCTAACGATGGCTTCGGTAAAAGGCGAACAACAACTTATAGAAACATATAATACTAGTAGGATATCCCCGTATCATGGTAAAGAAAAGCGAAAAAATAATCACAGAAGTCAACGCTATTCTCCAACAAATCTCTGACACCGTACAAGCCGAAAGAAGTACTTTTTTCTTGTACAACAAGCAAAACGCTACGCTAGAGAGTTTGGTAGCGCAAGGCGTAAAACACATCATCATCAGCGTTCCTGTTGGAAAAGGCGTGGTTGGAACGATGTTTCAACAGCAAAAAGTAATTGTTGAAAATAACGTGCAACAAAGTGCAATTTTTGATGCTTCGTATGATGCACAATGGCACTTTGAAACAAAATCTACCGTATGTGTTCCCGTTGTCAATACTGATGGAAAACCGATTGGTGCCTTGCAATGTTTGAATAAAATTGACGGAACATTCATGGAAAATGATGTCAAAATTTTAGAGAGTTTTGCGTCGGCAATTGCGTTGATTGTTAAGAATAGCAAGCTGTATTTGGCAAGTGAGCACATCAAAAATAACTTTTCAACCTTATTGGAAGTTTTTAAAGCGGTTTCTTCAGAATTAAATCTAAACAAACTCATTCAAGTGGTGATGAACAAAGCGGCTGAAATCACCAAAGCCGATCGCAGTTCGTTGTTTTTAGTAGATGAAACTACGGGCGAATTGTGGACCGTTTTCGCGAAAGGACTCAAAAATACAACCGTTCGCACCAAAAAAGGAATCGTGGCGCATGTTGCCAAAACCCAAGAACCACTTATAGTGAACAATCCGTACGAGCATCCGCTTTTCAATCCGGAAGTAGATAAAAAAACAAACTATCATACCAAATCAATTTTGAGCGTTCCTGTGTTTAATGCCAATAATAAAGTGTTGGGCGTGATTCAAGCGATTAATAAACGTGGAAATAATTTTAATGAAGACGATTTGGACATTCTCAAAGGATTTGCCAGTCAAATACGTATCGCCATTGAAAATGCAAAACTTTTTGATCAGATTCAAGGAATGAAAAATCACTTAAACATTTTGGTACAAAATCTTGATACAGGAATCGTCACGGTAAATCAACAATTACACATCAACACAGTGAATGAAACGTTTTACCGCATGTTCGGTGTGAAAAAAAACACAAAACTCACAAACAGATCCATCCAAAAAATTGTCAAAAGATTGCAGCCACTATTTTCGCATTGTGAAGAAACGATTGCTACAGGAACGAAAAACTATCAGGAAGATTTAAAAATTAAAGTGACGCCTGAAAAAACGGTCACGGTCAATCTGAGTGTGTTGCCTATGCAAGATGCGAAAGAAAATATCATTGGTGCGATTGTGGTTTTTAACGATGTTTCACAAGAAAAGCGCATTCAGTCAAATCTCAGTCGCTACATTCCGCAACATTTGGTAAAACAAGTGATGCATCACGATAACTTGTCACTTTTGCAAGGTAATTTTTCAAAGTGTAGCATTTTATTTTCAGACATTCGAAATTTTACAACACTTACGGAAGAATTTGGCGCCATTCAAATTGTAGCATTGCTCAACAATTATTTTGAGGCAATGCTGACTTCTGTTCATAAGTACAACGGAATTCTCGACAAATACATCGGCGACGCCATTATGACGGTTTTCGGCGTGCCGTATGCAAATATTACCGATGCAAAAAATGCCGTGAATTGTGCGTTGGATATGTTTGAAAGTCTTGCCGATTTAAACAAAAAAAGCACCTCGTTGCCACAACTCAATATTGGTATCGGAATTAGTACAGGAAATGTAGTTTCAGGAAATATCGGTTCAGAAAAGCGCTTTGAATATACGGTAATTGGGGATTCTGTCAATCTTGCTGCGCGACTCGAAAGCGCTACCAAAACCTATAAAGTAGACATGCTTATCTGTGAAGAAACGTATAATGAAGTCAAAAATGATTTTCACTGTAGAGAAATCGATACTATGATGGTCAAAGGCAAATTAACGCCAGTGAAAATATTTTCAGTCATTGCTAAAAAAACGATTTCACTTAGCGATTCACAAAAAGAATTTCTTCAATACTACGCTAAAGGCTTACAAGAATACCGACGTAAAAATTATGAAAAGGCAAGCATTTATTTTGTTGATGCCAATGACATTATACCGTCGGACGGACCTACCAAATTATTCTTAAAAAGATGTAGAAAGCACACACGTGTAGTACAGTAACTAACACTCCCAAAAGCGGATAGATTTCTCGAAAAAAGCATTTTTATAAGTGTTTTTGGCACTTTTATACGCTCTTAAAAAGATAACTTTAAAATGGTATTAACAGGTAATATTTAGAAACATTATGGAACTAACGAAAGAACAAAAATTATTTCAGACAATCGTTCTCAAAGCTTGGGAAGATGCTGCTTTTATGCAGGAACTTACCTCAAATCCTTTGGACGCGATTGAGAAACTAACAGGAACGCGTTTAAACATTCCAGCAGGGAAAAAGTTTGTAGTGCGCGATCAAACGGATGCTTCTTCTATTTATATCAACATTCCAACAGAGAAATCAATGGACGATATGGAGCTAACAGAAGAGCAACTTGAAATTGTAGCTGGTGGCGGTTCTTTGCCAGGCGCTGTAATTCAAGATTCTGCCGATTCATTAAACGGATTGACAGATGGATAAAAAGATATAGGGATAATGAAATTGGTTAAAAAAAAATATTCCTTTGGAAAAGAGAAGCGTACTTGGTTCATGTTTCTCTTTTTCGTTTTTATGTCAAGCGTGCAATTTGGACAAGAAGTTGCACAAGCTAACTCATTACAACTAAAAGCAGATAGCCTGTTTCAACTCAGTAAGCAACAAGTTAAAAAACGTGATTTTCAAAAAGCAATGGAAGCGGTAGAAGAAAGTCTTGCCATTTTTGAAAATTTACAAAACAACAAATCCATTGCCGATTGCTACAATCAAATTGCGACGATTTATTATTATCAAGGCGAATTTGCCAAAGCATTGACCTATTTCGAAAATAGCAGAGAATATTTTGAAAAAGCGGGTTTTACAAAAGGGATTGCTTCTTCCACCAACAACAAAGGCGCGATTTATTACTACTTAGGAAATTTTCCAAAAGCGCTCGATCATTATAAAAGAGCGATGAAATTGCATGAAGAAATGCAAAATGAAGCGCAAGTTGCAGGAACTACACAAAATATCGGAAACATTTACATGCAACTCAATGATTTTGAAAATGCCAAAATACATTTTGAAATTGCAGAAAACATCTACCAAAAAACCAATGATGAAAAAGCACTTTCTTTAGTATTGAGCAGTATTGGAAGCATTTACAAAAAAAAACAAAACTACGAAGCTGCTTTTCAAAACTTTGAAACCGCACTAGCACTTTCCATCAAAACCAATCAAAACCAAACACAGGCAGAAGTGCTGTACAATTTGGGGAAACTATATGAAGCAAAAGGCGATTTGCAAGAATCACTTCGCAATTATAACAAATCGTTGGAAATTTCAAGACAAGCAAAAAGTAGTCTGCACGAAAGTTCCGCATTGATTGCGTTGGGATTTGTAAAGCAAAAACTCGGCAACAAAAGAGAAGCAATTAACAATTGTGAGCAAGGATTCAACATCGCCAAAGAAATTGATGTCATTTCCATTCAAGAAGAAGCTTGCAAATGTTTGTACGATGCGTATAAGTTAACGAACAATCCCGCGAAAGCGCTTATATATAATGAACAAATGTACGCTTTGCGCGACAGTTTGAACTTAAAGCAAACTTCTGACAAAATTTTGAATATGGAATTTGAGAAAGAAATGTTGTTGGACAGTATTGCGAATGTTGAAAAGGAGCGTATTCTCAAACTAAAACACAAAGAAGAGGTTGCCAAAAAGGAAAAACAGCGTAACATTTTTATCATTGCGGTTTGTTTTGCGGTCATCATTGCGCTTGCCATTTTTGGAAGATTGAGCTATATGAAAAAATCGAAAGCGCGATTGCAAGTAGAGAAAGACCGTTCGGAGCATTTACTGCACAACATACTTCCAATAGAAGTTGCGGACGAATTGAAAGAAAAAGGATATGTAGACGCGCAAGACTTTGAAACGGCGTCCATATTATTTACCGATTTCAAATCGTTCACCGAAACCGCTTCACATTTAACACCACAAGAACTGGTAGAAGAAATCAATGTGTGTTTCAAAGCATTTGATGCCATCATTGAAAAACACCGCATAGAAAAAATCAAAACTATTGGAGACGCGTACATGGCTGCTGGCGGTTTGCCAAAACCAGACGCAAATGCAGTAAAAAATATCATTTTGGCGTCGTTGGAGATGCAACAATTTGTAGAGAAAAGAAAACGCGAAAACGAAGCAAGAAACAAACCTGCTTTTGAAATGCGCGTCGGAATTCATGTAGGACCTATTGTGGCAGGAATCGTAGGTGTGAAAAAATTTCAATACGATGTTTGGGGCGATACGGTCAATATTGCAAGTCGTATGGAAAGCAATGGCGCAGTGGGCAAAGTCAATATCAGTCACCATACCTACGAATTGGTGAAAAATGAAGCCGATTTATCCTTTGAATATCGCGGAAAAATAACGGCGAAAGGCAAAGGAGAACTAAAAATGTACTTCGTTTCCAAGAGAAATACCTAAGAAACAGTTTTGACGGAATTTTTGTCGTTTTTATAGAAAAACATACTAATATATTTACACTATAAATAAAGAGTAAGAAACAAAAAATAGAAATGAAAAGCTTACAAACGTTCACTGTAAATCTTAAGAATTATAAATAAAATAATTCACGCCTAAGATGAATTTGTAAGAAACAGTTTTGACGGAATTTTTGTCGTTTTTGTAGAAAAAGATACGAATATCTTTACACTGTAAACAAAGAATAAGAAATAAAAGTAGCCATATGAAACCTACAAGTTCTCAACAGAAATCTCAAGAATTATTAGAAAAAATAATTCACAAAGCATGGAGCGATGATGCGTTTAAAGCGGCACTTATTGCAAATCCACTAGATGCTATTGAAAAGGCAACTGGAGAACGTGTACAACTTCCAGAAGGGAAGACATTAATAGTAAGAGATCAGACCTCGCAAGAAAAGATTTATGTAAATATTCCTGCAGAGCCAAATATGGAAGATATGGAATTGTCTGAAGAGCAATTGGAAGTAGTTGCGGGAGGTGGAATTATATGGCCAGCATACGTAATGTTACCCATATTACCAACACCAACAAATCCAAGTAAAGACGGACGTATAAGTTAAACAAACCAATCAATTTTTAATATTCATAATCAAATCTTTAATATAAACTTTTAAAAACAAGCAAAATGGAATTTACAAAACAACAACAAGAAGGACAAGAGTTAATGAACACATTAATCGCTAAAGCTTGGGAGAACCCAGAATTCAAGCAACAATTAATTAGCAATCCTCAAGCTGCTATTGAGCAAGTTACAGGTAAAAAATTAAACTTAAAAGGTTCACAGCACATCGTTGTAGAAGACCAAACAGATCCTAACACAATTTACTTAAACATTCCAAGACAAGTTGATGTTTCTGAATTAGAATTGTCTGACGAGCAATTAGAAATGGTTGCAGGTGGAGTTGCGCCAATCGTAATCTACGGAGGAATTTTCTTAGTAGGAGTAATCGCTGGAGCATTAGCTGAGTAATCACAAACAACACAAAAACCGTTGAGCACATTTAGGGAAACTCAACAAGTATCAAACTATTAAATAAAATACAAACCAATTAAAACTTTTTTACGATGGAATTAACTAAAAAACAAGAAGCAGCACAAAATATCATGACAAGTGTAATCGCTAAGTGCTGGGAAGATGCAGAATTCAAAAAAGCATTAATCGCTGATCCTGTAGCGACATTAGAGAAATTTACAGGAAACGAAATCAACTTACCAGAAGGAAAAAGAATCGTTGTTAGAGATCAGAGTGCTGATTCAAACGTAATCTACTTCAACATTCCTGCGGAGCCAAACTTAGACGAATTAGAATTATCTGATGAGCAATTAGAATTAGTAGCTGGTGGAGCTACGCCTGTAGCAACATACTTCTTAGTATTAGCTGCTGGAGTTGCTGTAGGAAGCACACTTTTCTAAGAAATAATTCGAATCAGATAAATAGATAAACGATGGAATTAACTAAAAAACAAGAAGCTGCACAGCAAATCATGAGAAGCGTGATTGCAAAGTGTTGGGAAGACGAAGCTTTTAAGCAAGCTTTAATCGCTGATCCTGTAGCAACGTTGGAGAAGTTTACAGGAAACGAAATCAATCTTCCAGAAGGAAAAAGATTAGTGGTAAGAGATCAAAGTTCAGAAGCTAATGCGATTTACTTCAACATTCCTGCTGAGCCAAACTTAGAAGAGTTGCAGCTATCTGATGAACAATTAGAGTTAGTAGCTGGTGGAGTAACACCTGTAGCAGCATACTTTACAGTGTTAGCCGCTGGAGTAGCTGTAGGAGCAATACTTTTCTAAACATGTGAATCAGATACTTCGTAATACATTTATATATGTTTGCTCCCTTGAGATTAGGTTTTCCGCTTGAGGGAGCTCATTTTTTAACTAAAAAAATAATCAAAATGGATAAATTGAGTAGTTTAAATTGGATAGGAATTTGTGTTCTTTTTTTAGGTATTGTAGCCTTTATGCTTGGAAAACAAGAAAAATACACTACGCTTACAGTAGTGCTTTGTATAGTAGGCGTTATTTTATTTATTATGGGATTTTACGTAAAAAAATAATCCTTTCACATTATAAATGATTCCCAAAATGTTTTGGGAATTTGTTGTTATTACTTGCGAATCAACATAAATCATGAGTTCTGCAAACGTAAAAGCATCAAGTCTATTCAAAAAATAATACCAACATCACCATGAAAAAAGCTGTTTTACTATTTTGCGATAACGATATCAGTCACAATATTCCCATGCTTGGCATTGCCAAAACGCTTCAAAGCAAAGGACATCGTGTGGTATTTTGTGGAAGTAACGAAAATCATTCTTTTTTTCAGAAACAACCTTATACATACATGGCTTCGGAAATATTTGACTTGGAAAAGCAAAATGTAGTCAATACGGTCGATTTAGGTTTTTTTGATACCAAAACGCTTCAAGGAATTGCAAAAGGGCAATTAGATAGCATCATGCAAGACGTACAACCAGACATGATATTATTCTCATACTACATATCGTACTTGTTGCCATTCTTCAAGAAAAAATATAACGAAATCAAGTACTGCTGCGTCAATATTTTAATGCGCGGTGAATTATTCACACCAAAGTTTTTATACAATTTTCATTACGAAACTGCGAGTAGCGATATACAAACCCTCGTTAAAAGCATACTACACACACCAGAAAAAGACATGGAAACAGTGATTGATGAAACCTATCAAGATTTTAAAGAATTTATTCTCTGTCCAAAAGAAATGGACATTGACGCCAAGTACCAACAGCAAAATGTAGAATATTCGGAAGCCATTATTGGTGGGAATGATTTGAGTGAGGAAATTCCGGAAAAGAATAATGTTATTCTATTCTCCATGGGTTCATATAGCAAGCAATTTCCTTTGGTGATTAATAAAATTGTGGAAAAAGTGATTGCCTGTAGCAAGTTGTTACGCGAGAAAGATGCTTCGTATAAATTTATACTGTCCATTCCCGATGGTGTATTGACAAACGATTTGATGCAAGCTTGTGCAGATGAAAATATCAACTTGGTCAGCTGGTTCGATCAAAACAAACTTTTATATAGTTCTAAATTGATGATTACCCATGGAGGAATAGGTTCTATCAAAGAATGCATTTATGCACAAACACCGATGTTGTGTTTTCCGCTTACGCGCGATCAACCTTACAATACCAAACGAATTGAAAGTTTAGGTTTGGGGAAAAAGCTGCACCCTTTAGAATCGGATGTGGACGAAATTTTCTCAGCGTTGACCGATTTACTAGAAAATGACAGCTATCAAACCAATTTGAATACGTTTCGAAACATATTCAACGACTATCGAGAAAAAGAAACGTTATACAATCAACTCATGGCAGTTGCGGGATAAGCAAACACAGTTCATAGCATGCAAACAACACCACATACACCACATGCAGATTTTTTTGATTTGACAACAGTGAAGGCGCTTGTGAGTCAAAATAGTGTGTTGAAAAACAAGCTATTACACGAGTTGAATCGTTTTATGTATGTTCAAAATGAGCGAATTTTGTATGATTGTTTTGATAAATACAAAGCGCAACACACGCATGCTAAATTTTCAACATTTGTTACCGATTTTCCGCATACGCGCGAAACGATTATTAAAGAAAATTATCCGCATGCCAATACACTTCTCACACGTCAAGAAACAAAACTAGAAGCCTTTGTAGCTACATTATTGTCACAATTTGCCGTAGACAAAAAAGCATTGTACAACGCAAAAATACTTTCTGAGTCAACTGCACGCGTTTCCAACATCAATATCGGTTTGGGCGATTTTCATCATGGAAAATCAACCACAATTGTGGAAATTGATAAGCAACAAAAAATTGTCTACAAGCCTAGTAATGGCGAAGTTACAACGGCATATCACGCGTTTCTAAAGTGGATTAGTGAATATTTAGATATGGGTGATTTTGGGTATAAAACATACAACAAAGGCAGTTATCATTGGCAAGAATTTGTGACTTACGAATCGCTAAAATCGTCTGACGAAATCGCTAAATATTACCACAGAGCGGGAATTCTATTAGCAGTAACCTATGTGTTAAATGCTTCTGATTTTCATTATGAAAACTTGATTGTTCACAATGCGACGCCTATTTTGATAGATCACGAAACCATCATTCAACCAAAAATATACGACAACTTAAAAAAGTTCTTTAAGGCATTTGACAAAGAAACCGAGCAAGACACCGTGTTGAGCAGTTTGTTATTACCTAATCAAGGAAATGACAAAGGTTTTCCTGTCGGCATGTGCGGGTTTGGGTGTTCAAAAGAAACGCATTTGGAAGGTTTCAAAAAAATGAGCATTCATGAATTTACTAACGATTGGAAAATTGTCACCAAAATGACCAAACAGGATTTTATTAAAAATAACGTGCCTGAATATCGAGGTGAAAAGCAATTTGTAGATAAATATGCGAAAGAATTGCTACAAGGTTTTGAAGCCTGTTATCAGCTCTTTATGACGCATCGCGATTTTCTACTGTTTGATAAAAAAACACCCATAAAGCATTTTGAAGCGAAAACCCTTCGTTTTATTTGGCGACCGACCAATGTATATGTGAAAATTTTAGAATACATGAAATTGCCTAAAAATTTAACGGATAAAAAAAACTATGCTAAAAAAATTGAAGAATATTTATCGGTAGCGTTTAAAAATGTACCAGAAGACTCTGAATTGCATCTCATTCTCAAAAGTGAAATTCACCAAATGTTACAAGGCGATGTTCCATACTTTGAAATTGATGCTTCCTCACGCGATTTAAAAACTGAATTTGGCGTACTACAAAACTTCTTTGAATTCAGTTGTGTAGAAAACTTAGAAAGAAAATTACAAAAGCTCTCTACAGAAGACTTAGCACATCAAAAAAAACTGATTTTACAAAGCATAGCATTATAAAATGCTTCATAAAAAATACTGTCAATAATTGCATCAACAGTTTTTAAGTCATTCAACTGTCAAGTACCTTGGGATTTCTACAAATAAAAAACGGTTTTCCAAAAGAGGAAAACCGTGTAAATAGTCACTTAGAGTCTATTTTATCTTCGTAGCGAGATCGGGAATTGAACCCGAGACCTCCGGGTTATGAATCCGACGCTCTAACCAACTGAGCTACCTCGCCTTGTTTGCGGCTGCAAATATAGGAACAATTTTTTTTAGTGCAAATAATCCATAAAAATTATTTTTTTTATTCTTTTCTTTTAAACTTATCAATTAATGTATATATTGTCAGCAACATAATCAAGAATACCAATATGTCAGATAAAGTTAAATACGAAATTGAATTCCCCATACAATCTTCACCACAACTTTTGTTTCAATATTTGTCAACACCTTCAGGACTTTCTGAATGGTTTGCGGATAATGTAAATTCTCGTGGAGAATTGTTTACGTTTATTTGGGACGATAGCGAAGAAGTAGCTAAGTTGCTCGGTAAGAAAAATAATGAGCGTATTCGTTTCCAATGGGAAGATGATGAAGATACTTCGTATTATTTTGAAATGAAGATTGTGGTTGATGAAATTACGAAAGATGTGTCGCTAATTGTAATTGATCATACTGATGAAGATGAACTGGAAGAAGCTAAAATGCTCTGGGAAAATCAAATCGGAGATTTAAAACAAGTTTTGGGTTCTCGTTAAGAAAAACCATTTATAAAAAGTATATTTGCCTTGAGAAAATCAAGGCTTTTTTTATGGTGAATTTTAATGGAAATATCAGTGCTGAAACGACTCTTTTAAATGTTGAAAATAGAGGAATAAAATATGGAGATGCATTGTTTGAAACCTTGAGAGTGGTGGCTGATAAAATCCTCTTTTGGGAAGACCATTATTTTAGACTCATGGAATCGATGCGTATTTTGCGAATGGAAATTCCGATGAATTTTACAATGGAATTTTTAGAAGAAGAAATTTTAAAATTGCTGAAAGCCAAAGAATTAAAAAATGCGCGTGTGCGTTTTACAGTATATAGAGGCGATGGCGGACTGTACTTACCAACGTCCAACGATGTGGCATATATAATTACTGCCAACGAACTTGCATCGCCATTTTATCTACTGTCTGAAGACGCTTACGAAGTTGATTTATACAAAGATTTCTATATCAACAAAGGATTGCTTTCTACACTTAAAACCAATAATAAAATCACAAACGTATTGGGAAGTATTTATGCGAAAGAAAACGACTTGGACAATTGTTTATTGGTGAATGAAGATAAAAATGTGATAGAAGCATTAAATGGAAATATTTTCTTGGTAAAAGGAAATACCATCAAAACACCACCGATTACCGATGGTTGCCTAAAGGGAATTTTGCGCAAACAATTAGTGGAAATTTTAGAAAAAACATCCGATTATGAATTGAAAGAAGAAAGCATCTCGCCTTTTGAAATTCAAAAATCAGACGAGTTTTTTATCACAAATGTCATTCAAGGAATTGTTCCCATCACAAAATATCGAAAAAAGCAATTTGGAAATACTGTGGCAAAAGATTTGCTCGCAAAATTAAACATGCGCATTCGCCTTGGGTAGCTCTCGGTTTTCAGTTGGCAGCTCTCAGTCAACAGTTTTCAGTTCTCAGAAAAAATAGTTAAGAAACAACAAAGAACAAATCGAAAAAAAAACAAAGAGACAAGAGTCTAGTATCAAGAGGCAAGACAAATCAACAAAAAACAAAAAAAGCAAAGCGACCAAAAACCCAACACCTTTACACTGAGCTTGTCGAAGTGAACACCCAATTAATTATGACTCGGATTCTCAGGTGCATTGGACCAAATTAGATACTCGCCGCCCAATTCCATCATTTTTTTGCGCCAAATAGATTTGCAAGACTTGGAAATGATTTCTTTCTTAAACTCGTTTTCAATAATAATCCATGAATTGGAGTTCAACTCTTCACTCAATTGATTGGCGTGCCAGCCAGAATACCCTAAAAAGAACTTGATGTCATCTTGCTGTAATTTATCTTCTTCCAACAATTTAATAATAGAAGAAAAATCGCCGCCCCAATAAATCCCCAGCGAAATTTCTATACTATTAGGTACCAAATGTGGTATTTTATGGATAAAATATAAATTATCTTGTTCTACAGGACCGCCATTGTACACTTTGAACGATGTTTTGGCGTTTGAAAATTGCGGAATTAAATCCGACAGATGGACATTTAGCGGTTTATTTAAGATAAAACCAATCGATCCTTCATCGGTATGATCAGCTAGCAAAACAACTGACCTATTGAAAGATACGTCTCCAATAATGGATGGTTCAGCAATTAAAAGATGTCCTTTGTCGGGATTTAAGGCTATCATTTATTATTTTTTAGGTTACTTAAATCTATTAAAAAAAAACGGAATAATCAAATATGACTGTTGATAGTAACCTTTTTAAAACGAAAAAGCACTCAAATTTGAGTGCTTTTTGCCTAATTTATGTATAAATACAATTAGTTTACAGCTTTTCCTAAATCAGAACCTGCTTTAAACTTAACTACTTTCTTAGCAGCAATTTTGATAGTTTTTCCAGTTTGTGGATTTCTTCCTTCTCTTGCAGCTCTTTCTGAAACTGACCAAGATCCGAAACCTACTAGAGAAACTCTATCACCTTTTTTTAAAGCTCCTTCTACATTTGATAAAAATGATTCCAATGACTTTTTAGCAGCAGCTTTAGAAATTCCTGCATCAGCAGCCATTGCGTCAATTAATTCTGTTTTGTTCATAATCGTTGAATTATTAATTGTTGGTTAAACATTATTTTTAAAAGCACTACAAATTTATACGGATTTCTTTGTCATGCAAGTAATAGCGCGGGAAAAGCGGGTTTTTGTTGATAACTTCATACGATTGTTAATAAACATGCCCATTTTTTATTGTTTTTCTCTTATATCAGTAAATATAAGGGTTACAAGACTTTTGCCTCTTTTTCGAATTGAAAACCGTTTAGCAATGCACTAATTTCCATAGCGCGCTTTCCAGGCAGTTGTATTACTTTCAACAGAATATATCCTTGAGACACAGCAATTTTGACTTCTTTTTTAGAACTTACTACACTGCCAATAGGATATTCGTGCGATTCTAACACCTTCTCAACTTCATATATTTTGATATTATACGATTCCTCTCCATTATATAAAGTCGTCCAAGCTGCAGGATATGGACTCAAACCACGAATCTTATTATATATATGGTCTATGGTAGCTGTCCAATCAATTTTACAAGTTTCTTTATGAATTTTATATGCCGTTTGTACATCGTCTGAATTTGATTGAATGGTCGTGCTGACATTATCCTTTTCTATCTGTTGCACAGTTTTCACCACCAACGCGCTTCCTACGGTCATTAATTTGTCGTGCAACGAACCTGCGTTTTCAGTAGGTTCAATTGTAACTTCTTCTTGAAAAATCATCGCGCCCGTATCAATCTTTTCATCAATAAAGAAAGTCGTAACGCCTGTTTTGGTTTCACCATTTATAATTGCCCAATTAATAGGCGCAGCACCTCTGTAATTTGGAAGTAAAGACGCATGTAAGTTAAAGGTGCCATACTTTGGCATTTGCCACACGACTTTTGGTAACATTCTAAAGGCAACGACAATTTGTAAATTCGCGTTTAAGGCTTTTAATTCCTCTACAAATGAAGGTCGTTTTAAATTGGTCGGCTGTAAAACGGTCAAATTTTGTTGTAATGCAAATTTTTTCACTGCCGATTGATGCATCTTGCGTCCGCGACCTGCCGGTTTATCCGGTGCAGTAATGACGCCAACAACCTTGTAATTAGCATCTAGTAAAGCTTTTAATGTTGCTACAGCAAAATCGGGCGTGCCCATAAAAACGATTCTTAAATCTCTCATATAGTATAAGTGTACGTATGTGTGTCTGTTAATTGTATTTGTTCCGCTTCCAAAAGTAACGGAATTATCTCTAATATCAACGCTTCTCTGTAAGGCAACATCGCACAGATTTCGGTTGAAGTCATAGGTTTTTCTTTTAAAACTTTTAAAATATCATCGCGCACCAGCAATTGCAAAGATGTGTCTGGCTTCACTGTTTTTTTAGCTTTACAGACAGAACAAATGCCACAAGGTGTCGAAGTTTGTTCTCCAAAATAGGAGAGAAGCTGAATATTTCTGCACGTATCCGAATTTTTAATGTATTGAATGACTGCCTGAACACGCTTCTTTTTTAATTCGTTTTGGTGTTCTACGTCTCTTGCAATCGGATGAATGGTTTTATCGTCTTCACGTGCGACTAAAAAAGTAATCTCGGCATCGGTTTGGATTTCCTCTAACGTAATAATTTCATCTTTTGCCAACTGTTGAATGGTTGCTGAAATTTTCTCCTTCGAAAGTCCTAATTTTTGCGCTAAATAGTGTGTATTGATGTTAATTTTCTGCTCAAATGCGCCTCCGTAGGTTCGCAAAATGGCTTGTGTAATCAGACTGATGTTTGGATTGTTGTCCAAATACTGCATCAAATTGTAATGATCTACGATGAATTTTAAAGCGGTTTTTCTGTGAAAATTCTGCGAAAGTTGAATCACGCTATGTCTGTCTAGCAATTGTAAAGCGGTGTAGGTTTTTTGTGTGGGAAATTGATAGGTTTTGCAAAACTCGTAAAAAGCCAGCGCGTGTTTGGTATCATACCCTTCACCGTAGGCAATTTGAAAGAAACTACACAGTTTGCGGAACACCAGTTTTAAAAAATCGACACTTGGTAAATTGTCAATGAATTGCTTTTTTAGCGTTTCAATATCGTTCGCATCTGTCAAAATGATAGCATTGGCATATTCGCCATTTCGTCCTGCGCGTCCAGCTTCTTGGTAATAATTTTCCAAACTATCGGGCAATTGCACATGAATCACGTTTTTAACATCAGGTTTGTCAATGCCCATTCCAAAAGCATTCGTAGCAACGATGGTTTGTACTTTTCCATTCAGCCACAGCTGTAGATTCTTTTTTTTCGCTTCTGACGAAAGTCCACCATGAAAAAATACACTCGTAAACCCTTTTCGTGAGAGCGCTTCGTGAATTTGCACCGTACTTTTCCGATTGCGCGCATACACAATACACGACTGTGGATATTTGCGCAAGGTTTTCTCAATGGTCAGTACTTTATTTTCGGTTTCTAACACCGTGTATGCAATATTTTCACGTGTAAATGATTGTTGAAATTGCTGTACCTCTTTTAAATGCAAACTTTCTACAATATCGTGTACAACCGTCGGAGTTGCTGTTGCGGTCAATGCAATACACGGAACATCAGGAAGTAATTCTCGAAGCGTGTTGATGTTTTTATAGGCTGGGCGAAAATCATTTCCCCATTGCGAAATACAGTGCGCTTCATCAACTGCAATTAGGTTGACAGGCATTTGTTTGACGCGTTCTTGAATGATTTCTTGCTGCAAACGCTCAGGCGACAGGTACAAAAACTTATAATCGCCGTACACGCAATTGTCTAGTAAATCGCTAATCTCTGTTTGTTTTAATCCGCCCGTTAAGGCAATGGCTTTGATGCCATTTGCTTTCAAATTTGCCACTTGGTCTTGAATCAACGCAACTAAGGGAGAAATCACAATGCAAATACCGTCTAGTTGTAAAGCTGGAATTTGAAAACATACCGATTTTCCACCACCAGTGGGCAATAAGGCTAAGGTATCTTTTTGTTGAATAACCGCGTTTATAATATCTTCTTGCAACGGACGAAACGAAGTATGTCCCCAATATTTTTCTAAAAGTGCAAGCGATTTGGTCATTCTTCGTTATTAAGAGTCTGTAAAATGAAATCCACACGTTCTTCCACGGTGCCAAACGGCACGTCGATTAAATCGTAATTGTGTTTTTCGTAGGTCGTTTTTAAATATTGTTGAATGATTTGCGCTTGTTTAAAACTTTCGTAACGTTCATTATCTTGTTGGTAAATTTCTCTCCAAGGCGCTAAAATAAATGTTTTATCATATACATAATCTTTGCAAACATCTGTGAAAATGGCAGGATATTCATCACCAGAATAGTCCATGTACGCAGCAATATCCGGAATTCCACGATCGTAAAAAGCATACGCTGTATTGAGATTTTCGGCATCTTCAAACTGTTGAATTCTTCCTTTTAATAGCAATTCACTAAACAATAATGGTTGCGTCAAAAACAATTGCTCAATGCCTTTTTTTTGAGCGGCAGCAGTGACTTCGCGTGAAATTTCATGAAAACAGACATGACCTTTTTCTTCCAAAGCAGTAATCAATGTTGATTTTCCCGTACCTGGTCCGCCGATAATAAGTATTCTTTTTGTGTTCAATCTGGATAATTTATGATGTAAAATTACGCAAATTGTTGTGAAGTATGAAATGTTTGGGTTTTTGGGTATTAGGTTTTGGGTGTTTGGTGTTCGTCTAAAATAATTCAGATGACAAATAAACAAATCAACGAATCCACAGAAAACAAAAAACAATCCCACAAGAGAAACTATAAAAATTTTCAAAGAAGCTGTATCTTTGCCATTCACTAAGAAAAAAAGACAGTATGAGTTCTAAAAACGATTCGGAAGCGTTTTATGCAAAACTGAAAACACAATTAGAAGAAACTACCCAATTTCCAACCTTATATATGTACAAATTTATTGTTCCTTCGCAAGAAGAACGCATTCAAGAAGTACATCAAATTTTTGACAATTTAGGCGCTGTTATTGATACTAAAAAATCGTCTAAAGGCACCTACACAAGTGTTACCATTACAGCAAATATGAAAAGTGCCGATGCTGTGATAGAAAAATATAAGGAAGCTAGCAAGGTAAAAGGCATAATTTCTCTGTAACTACGGAGTTATCTAGATTTTTTTTACTATTTTGCAAGCACAAAATAATCTTCACACGAACTTTATTTTACTTCAATAACATACTACACAAATTTATTTATTTTGATTGAGCAGCTAGAGTACAATACAGAACGTCAACGTTTGATTATTCCTGAGTATGGACGACATATTCAAAAAATGATTGACATTGCCGTTGCAACAGAAGACGCAGAAGAACGAAACAAACAAGCAAAAGCCATTATTGGTGTGATGGGAAATTTACAACCGCATTTGCGCGATGTGCCTGATTTCCAACACAAATTGTGGGATCAATTATTTATTATGTCTGATTTTAAATTGGACGTCGATTCTCCTTTTCCAAAACCATCCAAAGAAGTATTGCAAGAACGTCCTGAACCGTTGGGATATCCTCAAAACTTTCCAAAATATCGCTTCTATGGAAATAATATCAAGCGTATGATTGATGTGGCAAACAAGTGGGAAGATGGCGATATGAAAGAAGCGTTGGAATATGCCATTGCCAATCACATGAAAAAATGTTATCTCAATTGGAATAAAGATACGGTTGAAGATGAGGTAATTTTTAAACATTTGTTGGAGTTGAGTAATGGAAAAATTAACTTGGCGGCGAAAGATGAAGATTTATCGGAAGCTTCCAACCTAATGAAAAATAAGAAGAAATTTTCCAACAATAAGAATCAACAACGAACTAGTAAAAATCGTAGCAACAGAAAACGTTACTAACACTATACATTATCATATTTTATGGGGACTTTTAAGATTGAAGGTGGTCATCAGTTAAAAGGAAGTATTCAACCACAAGGAGCTAAAAATGAAGCATTACAAATTTTATGTGCCGTTTTGCTCACACCTGAAAAAGTGACAATTAACAACATTCCAGATATTGTTGACGTGAATAAATTAATCATGCTTTTAGGAAACTTGGGCGTGAATATTCAAAAAAACGGACCAGGTTCGTACACGTTTCAAGCCGACGATATCAATCTTAAATATCTTGAATCGGAGCAATTTAAAGAAGAAGGTCGTGGATTGCGTGGTTCTATCATGATTGTTGGTCCTTTATTGGCGCGCTTTGGGAAAGGATACATTCCGAAACCAGGCGGCGATAAAATTGGTCGTAGACGATTAGACACCCATTTTGAAGGTTTTATCAAGCTTGGCGCGAAATTTAGATACAATCGGGAAGATTATTTCTACGGCGTAGAAGCCGAAAAGTTACACGGAACTTATATGCTGTTAGACGAAGCTTCGGTAACAGGAACGGCAAATATTGTGATGGCAGCTGTATTGGCAGAAGGAACTACTACCATTTATAATGCCGCGTGCGAACCCTATTTACAGCAATTGTGTAAAATGCTGAACCGAATGGGCGCAAAAATTAGCGGAGTTGGTTCTAATTTATTGACAATTGAAGGTGTTGAAAAGCTAGGCGGAACCGACCACAGAATGCTTCCAGATATGATTGAAATTGGGAGTTGGATTGGGTTGGCTGCCATGACAAAAAGTGAACTGACGATAAAAAATGTAAGTTGGGACGATTTAGGACAAATTCCTGATGTATTTAGAAAATTAGGAATTACTATTGAACGCAAAGGAGACGATATTTATGTGCCAGCCCATGCGGATGGTTACGAAATCCAAAACTATATTGACGGTTCTATTTTAACGATTGCCGACGCGCCATGGCCAGGATTTACACCAGATTTGCTAAGTATTGTATTAGTTGTAGCAACGCAAGCACGCGGAAGTGTATTGATTCATCAAAAAATGTTTGAAAGTCGTTTATTTTTTGTCGATAAATTGATTGACATGGGCGCAAAAATCATTCTTTGTGATCCACACAGAGCAAGTGTTATTGGTCACGATTTTAAGTCACAACTGAAAGCAACCACAATGGTTTCTCCAGATATTAGAGCGGGAATTTCATTATTGATTGCAGCGTTATCAGCGAAAGGAACATCCACTATTCACAATATTGAACAAATAGATAGAGGGTATGAAAATATAGACGAACGTTTACGTGCCATAGGAGCGAAGATTGTACGTTTGTAACTACCAACACAATAAAAATCACAAAAACGTCATTCGGAATTTTATTCTGTTTGGCGTTTTTTGTTACACTTTCGTGATTTTCACTTCTACGCGTCGGTTGGCGCTTCTATCACGTCTGCCTTTTTCTGGGAAATATAACGGTGAAGTAAAAGCGTATCCTTTGTAGGTCAATCGCTTTTCAGAAATGCCTCTGCTGATTAAATATTTGTAGATGAAGCGCGCTCTGTCTACAGACAGTGTTTGCGTGCCTGTATCTTTATTATACGCATCCGAAATGTCATCGCCGCCACAACACACATGTCCTTGAATTTCAATATGAATAGACCTGTTTTTACGTAAAAAACTCACCAATTTCTCCAATTCTTTTTTGGAAGATTTCATAAGTGCCACTCTTCCAATTTTAAAATTAATTCGACCAAAAGAGTAGGAGTTACCCACGCGAAGTTTTTTTACAGGAACTACATATATATTTTGCTTTCGGCTCACTACTTTTGGCTTGTCATCATTTTTTGAAATGATGATAGAAACCTTTCGATGCTCTTGCACACCAATACGTTCATTTTGCTTTTCTTCTTCGGTAGGAAGTTCGCCTTTTGCTTCTTTTTCTATAGAATGTATGAGTGATTTGTAATGCTCATTCAGAAATGAAGTGACCGCAGTTGCTCTGTTTTTGGATAATTCTAAGTTAAAGTTATCGGTATCCACAAAATCGGTATAACCTCTTACAATAAAATTATACGTGATGGTGCTGTCTAAAGCAGAAAGTTTTTGATGTAGTTTTTTGGTGTGTTTAGAGGATAAAGAAAATCGTCCAGAATCAAAATAAATATCAAACTCAACTTCTTGCGCTAAGCAGAAGCTAAGACTGCAAAACCAAATGACAAGTAGTTTTTTCATGCGTTCCCTTTTCCGCTCAAAAAGGTACAAAAATATATGCAAAAAATAAGGGCAACTAACATGTAGTTGCCCTTACCAGTCTTAAAAATGGTTTTCTTTGAATCTAATACACCTAATTTAGATTCGGTAAAATAACCTTATTAACAACATGAATTACACCATTCACTGCCTGAACTTCAATGGCTAAACCATTGGTTCAATTGTATAAGTTCGCAAAATCGTTGTTAGTGTTTTGCCAACTTGTGATATATCTTAATTTAAGTTTGGTAAAATTACCTTGTCAATCGCATGGATAACTCCATTTACTGCTTGTACATCTGTTACGATAATATTACCAGTTCTTCCGTTTAAATCTGTAAACGTTGCTCCGCCTGTTGTGTTGATAGTAAAACTATCTCCCAATGTGCTTACCATCATATCATTCATTAATGATGTTGATAGCACATTTGAACCTGCCACAACGTGTGTGTTTAAAGTAGCTTCTAGGGTTGCTGTTGGAATGTCAGCTAGAGAATTCACACCATCTAATTCTGCTACTAAATCAGCAAATGCTTGATCTGTTGGCGCAAATACTGTAAAAGGTGCTGGACTTCCAGTGGTGCTTAACGTTGCTACGTATGTAAATGTGTTTTCTCTTGTCAACGCTGCTACTAATGAACCAAATGTTGAATCGGCTGTTGCAAATGTTACAACAGTTGGTAATGATATTACAGAATTTACTGCGTGAATTACTCCGTTATCAACGTCAATATCTGCCGCAGATAAGTTTACTGATGTAGTACCATTTAATAATACACCATCAGCTGTATTTACATACATATTAATGTTGTTTCCAGTGGTTGCTTCTTCAGCTAATGTTTCAATATATCCAGTTGCTAAGTCTGTAGATGTGTTTGTGCCTGAAACCACGTGATTTAATAATACTTGTGTTAATACATCTACAGGAACTGCTTCTAGATTTGCAAAACCATTTGCTTGTAAAAATGCGTCAAATGCAGCGTTGTTTGGTGCGAATACTGTGTATTCTACAGAACCATCTAAAACTGCAGTTAAACCTGCTCTATCCAATGCAGCGCCTAAAGAACTGAAATCTGGATTTGCAGCTACAAAATCTGCAATGGTATTACTTGTTGGTAAATTGACTGTAGTATTGTCATCGTCACTACACGAGGTTAGTGTGAACAGCGACATAACAAAAGCCATTAGGATGAAAGTTGTTTTCTTTTTCATAACAATTTATTGCTTTTTGTGATTAATTAATTTTTTCTTTTTCGATCATTACAAATATACTAATTTTGTTTAATCAAATCAATATTATATTAAACAAAATATGTTAATTGTTTGTTAAATCGACATAATAGTTAAACAAAAAACAACTTTTTTTAATCTTCAATCCCTTCTTTGTACGTTTCCAAACAGCGTTCACGCGCAAATTTATGTTCTACAATTTCTTCTGGATACGAGGATTCTCCAAAATCTTTTACCCATTCTTTAATGTATGTATGGTTCTTGTCATACTTCTTAATTTGTGAAGTGGGATTAAAAATTCGGAAATACGGAGAAGCATCGCAACCTGTGCCTGCAACCCATTGCCAGTTTCCAACATTTTGTGCTTGGTCAAAATCCAGTAGTTTTTCCGCAAAATACGCTTCGCCCCAACGCCAATCTATCAATAAATGTTTGCATAAAAAGCTTCCTGTAATCATACGAACGCGATTGTGCATATAACCAGTTTCATTGAGTTGACGCATGCCTGCATCTACAATTGGATAGCCGGTTTTTCCTTCGCACCACGCTTTAAATTCGTCTTCGTTGTTGCGCCATTGGATGCCGTCGTATTTTGAGCGGAAATTGTTTTTGGCC
The DNA here is from genome assembly GCF_003054265.1 of Kordia periserrulae. Classification (GTDB taxonomy): domain Bacteria; phylum Bacteroidota; class Bacteroidia; order Flavobacteriales; family Flavobacteriaceae; genus Kordia; species Kordia periserrulae. The sequence continues at coordinate 277,543 of NZ_QBKT01000003.1, forward strand.
GATTCGGGATGATGCCATAAAATTTGCATAAAAAATTCGCGCCAAATCAATTCTTTTAAAAATGTATCATTTTTAGATTCCAACGCATGTTGAACACATTTTCGAACGCTAATCGTTCCAAAACGCAAATGAGGTCCCAACCTGGAAGTTCCATCTTTGGCAGGATAATCGCGTGTGTCTTCGTATTCGTCAATTAAATCATCGTCCAAACTGAACGGAACAGGTTGAATATCAGATGCTTCAAAACCAATATCTTCAAGCGAAGGAAAGTCGAATGATTTTTCAGCAAAGCTCTTGTAATTGGACTCACAATCAACACTTTGATACTTTTTTTCGGTGAGATTTTCGAGCCATTTTTTGGAATATGGCGTGTACACTACATACGGATCGCCATCATTTTTTAGAACTTCTTCTTTTTCAAAAATTACCTGATCTTTAAAGGTTTTAAATTCGATATCGTGCTCCTTTAGCAATTCAGCAATTTTTTTATCTCGTTTTGTAGCATACGGTTCGTAATCGTGATTGGTGTATACAGCACTTATATCAAGTGTATCTATTATTTTTTTAAAGACTTCTATCGGTTTTCCATGTTGTACGTTGATGGAACTATTGTTTTCTTTGAGTGTGTCGTTTATTTTTTCCAATTCTTTGTGGATAAAAGTCACACGTGCATCATTTTTAGGCAAATCGTCCAAAATTTCACTATCAAATATAAACATCGGAATGACTTTATGACCTGAAGTTAGGGCATTGTAAAGTCCAATATTGTCTTTGATACGTAAATCGCGTCGATGCCAAAAAAGTATGTAGGTATCTTTCATGTATATTGTTATTTTTTCAGTCAGATAAAACTTGTCAAAAGTCTTTTTTCAAGAATCAGCTTGGTTAATTTCATAAGAACCAAAGAGTTCAGTTAGTTTTTTAGTTCGGTATTCAAAAATTTCTTTGAGTTTTGGTTTTACCAAAATTGGGTGCAGCCATCTTCCCAAGAAGCCGAACGGAATTTTATAGTCAATAATATCTTCCATTTCCACACCGCCAGGAATTTCTCTGATAAAATGCTTGTGATGCCACATGGAATACGGACCAAAACGCTGCTCATCCACAAAATAATGCTGATGTTGTACATGCGTAATTTCCGTTACCCAATGAGTTTTGATATTGAAAATAGGCGTAACGATGTATTGTATAATTTGTCCAGCGTACATTTCCCCAAGTTCTTCCGTGAGAATGTCAAAACACATATAATCGGGCGTAATGGTTTTCAGGTTTTTTGGATCTGATAAAAAATCCCATGCCTCTTCAAGAGATATGGGAATGTTTTGTTTGTTGTGCAATCGGTACACAATTCCTTTCGTGCTAAATTTCTGCATAGTGTCAGTTTGAATATAAAATATAGCCATTCAAAGAATTGGCGACTATCAACCAAATAAAATAAGGTGCTATAAATAGTGTATAAATTTGTGTTTGCGACTTAAATTTTAACATCATTACCGCAATAATTCCTGTTAAGAGAATCAAATTGACCATTCCCAACAACATATCGTGCTGATTGAAAAAAACATAATTCCAACTTACATTCAACACGAATTGGATGACGAATAATAATAGAATAATTTTGATGTTTTTTGCTTCTGTAAGTTTAGCCATATATATTGAAAAGCAAATCATCACGGTAGTCCACGCAAAGCCAAATACCCAACCTGGCGGCGTCCATGGAGCTTTGTCTAATTCTGCATACCAAGTAGATTGTGGTCCATTATTCATTAAATAAGCACCCAATCCTAAAGCGCCAAAATTGATGAGTAAAAAGAGTATGAGTCGTACGTAAAAATTCATTGCTTATAATTTGACACTTACAATACCACAATCGATTGTGAAAATTTGTCCGGAAGTAGAACGCGCTTTGTCAGAAATTAAAAAGTCTGCCATATCCGCTACTTCTGTTGGTTCTAAATATTTTTTTAAAGGATGACGTTCTGTAATATTTTCAATCATTTTGTCGTTGCGCAACAACTTACTTGCCAAATCGGTATTGGTAATAGTTGGGGCAATTGCATTGACGCGAATTGTGGGAGCAAATTCCGCAGCCAATGTTTTCACCAAGCCTTCTACAGCAGATTTTGCTGCGGCAATACTAGCATGAAAAGGCATTCCTAAATGTGTAGCTACTGTGCTAAACAATAAAATGTTAGGATTTGTCCCTTTCTTTAAAGCAGGAGTATATTTTTGAATGCTTTTTACAGCACCAATCACATTGATGTCGTAATCGTGTTTAAAATCTTCAATTTTTAATCGTGCTATGGGTTTTAGGTTGATGCTTCCTGGACAATACACAAGTGCGTCTATGGATTCCAAATCGGGAAGTTCATCTTCTAAAACATCACAACTGTAATGCGTTAAGTTATTGGAAGTTATTTCAGGAGCATTTCGGCTGATGTTTATCACTTTATGGTTATGTTCCAATTGTGATGCTATAATAGCAGCGCCAATACCTCTGCTACCTCCAATTACTAAAATAGTTTTCATGTAATATAGGTTGATAAATTTATATTTTCACTCCATAAGGAGCAATGCAACTAGCATTCGCTAGCAGCATTGCCGTAAACTTTGGGTGAGTTTATTTTAAACGTTTTTCGTATTTTCTTTTAAGTGCCGTTAAACGTTTCATAATTTCCATGATTGCAGGATCTTTTTTCTGCTTGTAAATTTCATTCAAACCTAAAATTAAACGTTTTGCTTCACGAGTTGCAGTAATTTTGTCACTTCTTGATTTGAATTTAGTTTGCTCAAATGCTACTACTTCTGTAAAAATAGGTGCCATAATTTAATTGTTTAAAAAGTTTTGTAATTCGAGAATTTTTTCTGACGTGTTAAAAACGCCACCATAATAAGATGTAATTGTGGTTGATGAGTCATCTTTTACGCCTCTTGAGGAAACGCACAAATGCTTCGCATCAATAATTACAGCAATGTCATCAGTTTGTAAAATAGCACGCAACTCGGTAGCGATTTGATTCGTAAGTCGTTCTTGAACCTGTGGTCGCTTTGCGTAATATTGCACAATTCTGTTAAGTTTCGATAACCCAATAACCTTGCCTGAAGAAATGTATGCCACATGCGCTTTTCCCATAATTGGAACAAAGTGATGTTCGCAGTTAGAGTAAAATTGAATGTTTTTTTCAATCAGCATTTGGTTGTATTGATATTTGTTATCAAACAATGCTACTTTGGGTTTATTTTTAGGATTGAGTCCTGAGAAAATTTCTTCTATGTACATTTTAGCAACTCGTTTTGGAGTTCCTTGTAATGAGTCGTCTGTTAGGTCTAAACCTAACGTTTCCATAATTTCTGTGAAGTGATATGCAATTTTTTCTTTTTTATCTTCATCAGACATTTCGAAAGCATCTGAACGCATAGGAGTTTCCATACCTGTAAGTAGATGTTCATCCCCAATTTCATCATAATCAAATCCATTTAGAGAAATGGCAGTACCATTTAATTGGTTTAAAACGTCAGCAGTTTTCATATATACTTAAAATGTTTAATTTATTTTGAATAAAATTAAACAAAATTTTTTTAAGAAAAAAGTTTTGTTCAGTCCTTTTAACAAAATATTAAACAATTGTGACGTGCTGACTATCTTTTTGAGATTTTATTGTTGGAAATATTGCGTTGACGCGAACATTTAAAGCGACCTTCAGCAAAGTTTCGCTTCTTTTCGTGCTTGGTTTTTCTACCTTGTACACGTTTGCGCCACATTTTAAAGCTAGATGGTTTCATTTCGCTGCGTATCAATTCGATGACTTCTTGTTCTTTGAGTCCAAATTGAAACTCAATAGCATCAAACGTAGTGCGGTCTTCCCATGCCATTTCTATAATTCTGTCTACTTGTCTTGGGTTTAAATCGTGTTTCATCCTTCGTAATAATCTGTAGTGTTGAGTACTAGGTTTTTTTGCACAATCATTTTCTCGATAAACGCTTTGTTTTCTTTGTAGAGTTTGTTTTTTTCGAATTGTACAAATTTGCCTTCTGCATGAATGCTAAAAAAAGAAGAGGTATAGATGTGAAGCTTGTAATACGGAATAATCCATGAGAAGCTGTTGAGTTTTTTGTGAATGTGAACCAAAATCCCTTTCGGACGCAATTCAATGCTACCGTAGTTTAAATCATCCACCGTATTCATATATTGTTTTAAGTTGGGACTTACGTCGTGAATAATCATTCGCTTTGAACCAATTCCTTTTAGCTTGATGCGCTTCATCAACGGAAAAACCGCTCCCAAATGTGAGTCAATCAATCGTTTTGCTTCTTTGTCGGTATAGGTTGTATTGATAATCATTACGAACTTTTTTTACGGTTTGATAGTGTGTGTTTTTGTAAGATTCTGAAGTTTTCTTCAATCACCGTGTTTTCATCTTTCATATTCCAAAGAATATCACTAGCATGCTTGCGGGTTTCTTGAAGATTGACAATCGGTTTTGGATAATTTTTTCCGATGAAGAAATTTGCCATTTGCTGTTCCATCGGCGTCATGCGTGATGGTTGATGCACAAAAGCAGTATCCAATTCTGCCAATTCCGGAACCCACTTTTTAATAAAAATTCCGTCAGGATCATGTGCTATTCCGTTTTTCGTCGGATTGTACATCCGCAGCATATTGATGCCTGTTTCACCCGCTTGCATTTGAATTTGCGGAAAGTGAATGCCAGGTTCAAAATCTAAAAAGTAACGCGATAAAATGATGGTAGCTTTTTGCCACGGTTGCCATAAATTGTGTGTAAAAAACGAAACAACCATAGCACGCATTCTAAAATTCAAATAACCAGTTTCTTTCAAGCAACGCATACATGCATCTACCAGCGGATAACCTGTCATGCCATTTTTCCATGCTTCAATATAACGCTCAGAAGTTTGCTTTTTAAGTTTTCGATAGCCTTTGTTTAAACTTACAAACTCCATTTCGTCTTCCATTTCAAATTTTTGAATGAAATGTGCTTGCCAACGCAAACGCGAACGAAAGGCTTCCATTTGCTTTTTGTACTTATTTTGGTCAATACAACGAGCGGCTTCTTGCCATACTTGTCGCACCGACAAATTTCCCCATGATAAATACGGAGACAATCTGCTACAACTTCTACGCGATAGCAAAGGTTTGGAAATATGTGCATTGTAATTGGCACTACGCTCATTAAAAAACGTATGCATATACTTTAACGCAATAGACGTTCCGCCTTTTTGAAATGGCGAATCCGAATCGGTTGCTAAATCAGGTAAGTGAAAAAACGAAGCCAAATGCGCTACTTCTTCTCGGGAGCATAATTGTCCCGTTTTAGGTCGAAAAGGAAGCAAAGGTTCATCCATAAAATCTTCCCACATTTCCACCCAATTATTGCGGTCACGCAATCCTCGGAATACGCCGTTGTTTACATTTTCTTCCCACTGAATCATATTGTTGAGCAAAAAACGCTTCAACACTTTGTCGCGGTCGTACGTAACTTTAATACCTGTTTCTTGATGCGAATAGACACAGGCAATTTTATACGTTTCCTGAATAATCTGCAAAGTTCTATTAATGTTTGATTGTACAATTAATACCTCACTATTAAAAGCAATCAAAGAATGATTTAAGTCAATTAATGATTCTTTAATAAAATTCCAGTGTCGTTCACTGTAGTGCGGATCATTCAGGAGCATATCTTCAAAAACGTATAAAAACAACGTTTTTCGTCCTGTAGAAAGCGCGTTGTAAATGGCTTCATTGTCTTGAAGTCGCAAATCGCGCTTGAATAGAACGACGTTGATTTCTATTTTGTTTTTGATATTCATATATGTTTTTTATCTTTTTTTAACCAATTTGTTAATCATTCCATTGAAAATAAAACCATGAAACGGTAAAACGGCGTACCAATAGATACGTCCCCAGATTCCTTTTGGTCTAAATGTGGCACGTTGCAACAATTGATTTTTTTCTATTTTAAATTCTAACCAAGCTTCACCAGGCAAACGCATTTCTGCAAAAAGTAACAAACGTTTTTCTTCTTTGTCAGCATATAGCACTCTCCAAAAATCGAGTGGATCGCCTGCATTGAGTGTAGTTTGATCTCTGCGCCCGCGACGCAATCCGATGCCGCCGACAAGTTTGTCCATATATCCACGAATTTTCCATAAAAACGTGGCATAGTACCAACCATTTGTGCCGCCGATGGACCAAATTTTATCAAGCGTGTAGGCTTCATCAACAATTTTTCGCTTTTTAATGTCTTTAAAACAACCGTATTCAGGTACTTTGATATAGCTTGATATTTTTTCGCGAAAGATGCCACTGATGAGTGAATCTTTCCAGCTAGAAATCACACTGTTTTGTTCAATTTTGATAAATGCCTTTTTTACCGCTTGTTTGTAGGTCATTGGATGAATGTCTAAAATTTCATTGATATTGCTAGGTTTTCCAATAACTTCTACTTTCATGCTATCGACCAAATTTTTGGCGAGTTTATATGATGTCGTGGTAATAAAATACAGCCAATACGACGAGAGTTTTGGCGTCATCACAGGAACTGAAATGATGGTTCGTTTCAACTTTCGAACTTCGGCAAATTGCAACATCATGTCTTTATACGTCAATGTGTCTGGACCAAAAATGTCATACGATTGATTGTACACTTTATCATTGGCAATGGCTTTGGTCAAATATTCCAATACATTCCGAATGCCAATCGGTTGCGTTTTAGTGTTGATCCACTTTGGCGCAATCATAATCGGTAGTTTTTCCGTTAAATCACGAATGATTTCAAACGAAGCACTTCCGCTTCCCACAATAATTCCCGCTCTAAACGTCGTTAAACTATAAACTTCCGAAGCCAGCGTGTTTTCTACATTTTTACGCGATTGCAAATGTTTTGACAATTGTTGGTCGTTTACAATTCCACTTAAATAAATGACTTGTTGTACGTTTGTTTCTTCAATACGCTTTTTAAAATGTACGGCGCAACGTTCTTCCAATTCTTCAAATTTCATAGAAGAAGACATGGAATGAATGAGGTAATAGGCGATGTCAATATCTTTCGGAATGCGCTGTAGTGTTTCTTCCTTTAAAAAATCGACTTCAATAAGTTCAATGCGTTCGTGGGACGATACTTCTTCTGGAACACGTTGCTTATCTCTCACACAACACACTAAAGAATGGTCTGTTTCCAATAAAATTGGAATCAGTCGTTTTCCAATATATCCTGTAGCGCCTGTAAGTAGAATTCGCATAGTGTTTGTTATTTGGGACGTTGATACGGATAGCGCGTTTGTTGTTGCGGTATGGCGTATCCGTCAAGTCCATTAATAGTGGCGGTTTCAGCTTTCGCTAGATTGATAAAACCGTCTGTTTCTAATATAGTATCGTTAATGTGTAAGTGTTCAATCTTTCCAACAACCAAAATGGTGTCATTTTCTTCAATCAGATATTCGTTCATATAGCGCATTCCAATTTGCACGTGACAACCTTTTACATACGGAGCTTTAAAATCGTCTTTATATTCTGTTTCCAACTCGGTTTGATCAAATTCAGAAACCTCTTTTGGATATTTTGCTGACGTATGATGCGCATCTTTCGTGATGCGTTGATGTATATGATTGATGGTGTAAAAGCCCGTTTCTTTAATGTTTTCGTACGTGTTTCTCGGTACAAAAGCTGGTCGCGTTATAAAACCCAATAATGGTGGATTGGAACCTAAATGCGTCACAGAACTAAACACCGCAACATTGGTAAAACCGTCTTTTGATTCCGTACCAATTAAATTTGCCGATTTGTAACCGGAACAACTGTTAATCAGGTTGATGCGATACAATTTTTCCATTGCATCAATGTCTGCACGCGTGATGGTTGCCATTATAGATTTTTAAAATTGTTAATTTTTACGTCCTTCGCTTTCAAATCGTGCAATAGATTGTAAAGTCCGAAAAACGTTCTATTCATATAAATAAAATGTTTGGAACCTCTATTGCCGTTCATGCTGCGCAATTGGGTGTTTTTGGCATAACGTTCCCCGATGGCAGCAATTCTTCCGAAAAATTCTTCATCTGAAAAATCAAACACTTCATTGTTGAAAGGCATCGTAAACAAATCGAGTAATTCGTGAAACATTTCCGTGAAAAAGACCAATTCTTCTTTGGTATCGTCTTCGCGTAAAATCTCCAATTCGTACAGTTTTTTCGTAAACAACTCCGGATTGTTCAGTGTTTCTTTGTTTGCCAATTCGAAATACGGAATGTAAAATTCTTCTGGAATCGCTTTCATACAGCCAAAATCGAGCGCAATCAATTCGTTGTCTTTAGAAACCAAAAAGTTTCCAGGATGCGGATCGGCGTGTACTTTTCGATACTCGTGAATTTGGAACATGTAAAAATCCCAAAGCGTTTGTCCGAGCAAATTCGCAATGTCTTGGTCGGTATTGTGTGCGGTAAACTCTGATAAATGTTCACCTTGCATCCAATCCATTGTGATAATTCGCTCCGAAGAATATTCTTCATAATACTTTGGAAAACGAATGTTTGGGAGATGTTTGCATGCTTCCGAAACGTCTTTACTCTGTTGAACTTCGAGTATATAATCTGTTTCTTCCGTCAATTTTTCTTCTACTTCTTTAAAATATTTATCAGAACCTTTTCCGGTAATGTTAAACATTCTAATCGCTATAGGTTTTACAAGTGCCAAGTCGGTGGAGATGCTTTCCGCAACTCCAGGATATTGAATTTTCACAGCAAGTTTTTTCCCATCTTTTTCGGCGAGATGCACTTGTCCTATACTAGCGGCATTGACAGAGGTAGCATTGAACGTGTCAAATATGTCGTTTGGATGTTTTCCAAAGTATTTTTTAAATGTTTTAATCACCAAAGGCGGTGATAATGGTGGCACGGAGAATTGTGATAGCGAAAACTTTTCCACATACGCACGCGGTAAAATATTTTTCTCCATACTCAGCATTTGCGCCACTTTCAAGGCGCTTCCTTTCAGCTTTTTTAAACCGTCATAAATATCTTCAGCATTCGATTCGTTTAAGCGTTCTTTGGCTTCTTCTTCAGAATTTATGAGTTTGTCGCCGTAATATTTTAAATAATTCACGCCCACTTTAGCACCTGTAGTGACAAGCTTTGTAGCACGTTGAATTTTACCAATAGGAATTTTGTCAATTGTTTTCATTCAGGGTTGATTACGGTCTAATTTTTTCTTTAAAGAGGAACTTTCCAAAGTCTATAATACTTTTCAAAGGCGTGTTGTCAATAAGGTCAAAACTCGCATTGACAGACTTTTCAATGTATTGATCGGTTTTGTCAAAACTTAGTGAGGTGTCTTCCAACCAAAATTTCATCGTTAGTACAAATTGAATCCAAGCCGTTTCCGTAATAGCTTTGTTTTGTAATTTTTCTAAACGTTCTTGGTTTAAGTCTAATGTTTTTAAGTCTAAACTTTCAATAAAATCGGTAAAAACAGTTTTCAATCCTTTCAATAGTTTGAGAGATTGCATGTTGTTTTTATCACGCGTTAAGCTGTAAACCACATAACTTCTGTTTGCGGTTACCTGCTCAAAAAATGTGTAATAAAAACTCAATAGTTTGTTGCGCGCATCAAACGTTTTAAATTCCTCACTATTGGCTAAAACTTCTAAAGTGTTGGTGCCAAATGTGGTAAATATGTTTTCTTCTAATGTTTTGAAAGAACTGAAAAATTCGTAAAATTTTGCTTCGTCAAAATTATTGTCTTTTGCGAATGCGTAAACGTTTTTAGGTTGCTCTCCATGTTCCAGCACATAGTCCATATATGCGGTAATGATAAAGAGTGATGTTATGTTTTTTTTCTTTGCCATGGTGTATTTTTTAAAACTAGGTAAAGATACAAAATGTTTAACTTTTTAAAGTTAAAATTAAACAAAAGTTTTAAACAAGCATGAATGATTTTCGCTCTTTACAACAAAAAAGCGATGGAAAATAGAGTAGAAGCGTCGTATTTTAAGCTTTAGCAGCTTGTATCACAGCAGTTTTTGGATTTTACTAGTCTGCAACTTACCACGGCGACAAGCGCACCCAAAATTGGCGCAACAATGTATAACCATAAATGTGTTAGTTGTCCAGAAACCAACGCAGGACCTAACGAACGCGCAGGATTCATAGACGCTTTGGTCATAGGACCTGCAAACATGGCTTCTAGCAGAACAATTCCGCCAATAGCGATTCCAGCCATTGTACCAACTTCTTTACTTCCTGTAGAAACATTAATGATGGTAACCATTAAGAAAAAGGTGAGTAGAAACTCCAAAATCAGTGCTTTCCAAGGTACAATACTCGGAATGGTAGCGCCAATGGTTTCGCTTTCGGGCCAAAACATGTAAACGAGCAAGCTTGCACAAATAGCGCCCAAACATTGCGATAAAATATATTTTGGAACTTCCTTTACAGGAAATTTTTTAGCATACGAAAAGGCAATCGTTACTGCTGGATTGAAATGTGCTCCTGAAATTTCTCCAAAGGCATAAATCATTCCCATCACAATCAATCCCCACGTAATGGCAACACCAGGATGCGTAATTTCACCAGTAATATCATTCACAACCATGGCAGCTGTTCCACAGAAAACCATGGAAAATGTCCCTATAAATTCTGAAATATAATTTTTCATGTATTATGTTTTGGAGGGAATAAAAATACTATTTCTTATTTTAAGTATTTGTTAACATTCACAACTAATGTTTCTGCGTAAATTCGCTACATAAAATCTAAATAACAATATAAGATGAAAAAAATACTTTTAGCATGTTTCTTAGCAGTAGGAATCAGTGCTCAAGCGCAAATAGAGACGCCGCAACCAAGTCCTAGCGCAAAAATAATGCAAACTGTCGGATTGACAGAAGTTACAATTGAATATTCACGACCAGCAATGCGTGGAAGAACAATTTTTGGAGATTTGGTTCCTTACGATCAATTGTGGAGAACAGGAGCTAATGCAAACACTACCATTGAGTTTAGTGATGATATTACTATTGGAGAATCAGCTGTAAAAGCAGGGAAATATGCTATTTTTACAAAACCAGGAAAAGATACGTGGGAAGTAATTTTATACAATGATACGTCTAATTGGGGAGCACCTAGAGCTTGGGACGAAAGTAAAGTTGTGGCAACTGCCGTAGCGCCTGTAAACAAAATGCCGTATACGACTGAATCTTTCACAATTGGAATTAATAACTTATCAAATGATAAAGCTGATTTAGAATTTTCTTGGGAAAAAACATTTGTTGTAGTTCCTTTTGCAGTTCCGACAGATAAGAAAGCAACGGCAAGTATTGAAAAAGCGATGGCTGGACCACAAGCAGGTGATTATTTTTCGGCAGCAAGATATTTCTTCGAGGAAGGAAAAGATATGGACAAAGCTAAAATGTGGGTTGATAAAGCTATTGAAATGACAAGCGATAATCCACGATTTTGGTATTTAAGACAGCAGTCGTTGATTTACGCAAAAATGGGTAAAAAAGCAGAAGCTATCAAAATTGCAAAAGAGTCTTTAGCCTTAGCTGAAAAAGCTGGAAACAAAGATTATGTAAAGATGAACAGAGATTCCATTAAAGAATGGTCTAAGTAATCTAAAGTTTATAAAATATGGAAAGCCTTTCTGAAAACCAGAAAGGCTTTTTTGATGCGTGTCGTTTTTTTGATAGAATTCTTGGTGTTTTTTTGTGTGATATATTCAAAAAAAACCTAAGTTTAACCTCTTAAAAACAACCAACAACATGAATTTTTCTTTACGAGCACTATGTTTGTCGCTTTTTATAGTAGTACTGACTGTTTCATGTTCCAATGAGCAATTGGACGAAAATATACAACCAACTACACCAGTTGCCACCAACGATATTAGGCAAGTCATTCTCGATTGGAATCAGCTTTGGTGTGTATTGGATAGACATGCAACAGGCATGCGACCAAATGCTACTACGCGTGCATTAGCCTATATTCACTTAGCAGCGTTTGAAGTGTGTGTAGAAGATATGGTGAGTTATACTTCGAATAAAGATCGTTATCCTGATTTAGAGATAGATTTTTCACAACGTCAACCAGATATTGATATTGCCATTGCTTTGAATGCTTGTTACGCCACAGCGATTGACCATTTTATGTACAATGTTTCACCTACGGTTGATAGTCAAATTGCGGTGTTGCGTCAGCAAAAAGAAGCTACTTTAAGTGCGGGATTGAGTGCTGCTGTAGTGCAAAATTCACAAGATTGGGGAAATTATGTTGCCCAACAAATCATTGCGTTTAGTCAAACAGATGTAGAAGCGGAAGCACAAATTTTGAGTCCGCAACCAACTTCGTACGAGCCGCCAGTTGGCGCAGGATTTTGGACTTATAGTGACGAAGCCGAACGTGGACTTTTTCCGTATTGGTCTTCTGTGCGTACGTTTGTGATTTCTTCTGAAGAAACTTCAAGCATTCCGCCATCGTTAACATACAGTGAAGATGCTACCAGTGCGTATTATGCTGCGATGGAAGAAGTATATACAACAAGTGAAGCTGCTAGAACAACCGATACAGAAGGCTTGTGGATTGCAGAATTTTGGTCAAATGATGTAGAAGGCTTAATGATGAGTCCGCCGGGAAGACAAATTTCGATTGCAAATCAATTGATACGACAATACAATGTAGACCATGAAGAAGCGTTGATTTTACTCTTAAAATTAGGTTTCTCATTGAACGATGCTGCCGTGTCTACGTGGGCAGATAAGTATGAATATATGGTGATGCGACCAAGTGTGTACATTCAAGATTTTATTGATCCAAACTTTCAAACCAATTTGTTTCCGTTCATTTCGTGGCCAAATCCGACGTTTCCGAGTTATCCATCAGGACATTCTACGTTTGCTTCTGCAGCAGCGGGCGTTTTTATCCATCATTTTGGCGATGCTACCAATTTCACCGATCGTTCGCATGAAGGAAGAACCGAATTTTTAGGCGCTCCAAGAACGTATGGTACATTTTCAGCGATGGCGGAAGAAAATGCTTTTTCTCGCTTGCCGCTTGGCGTACATTTACGTATTGATTGTTCTGAAGGTTTGCGTTTGGGATATGAAATTTCAAATGCTGTGAATGATTTCGATTTGACGCAGTAAAAAAAGCTACATAGTTTACTGAAAGAGTTGATATGTATGAATGATAATCGCAATAGTTTCGCCTAAAGACCAAATGATAAAAGCACCAACTGGAACAGCTTTTTCGTTGATTTTAAAGATTTTTTTGAGATAGTCAGATAGTTTAACAACGGCATTTATCGGAACTAATAATACCAAGAAAACAATTAGGCAGACAAAGAGAATTGCCAAGATATCTAATAATAAAATAATCATCAATAATAAACCTTTGGTAGCAAACGCGTAGATTTTGACAATGTATAGCCAACCGATAAAATCGAGTTCAAATTTTTCAAAGAAATTTTGATAGCTTGTTACAAATTGTTCCGCATCGTAATCGGGTAAAAAACTATTAATAACAGGCACTTTTTGAAACATATCGCAGATAAATTCTAACGGATAGGCGAGTGCTATTGTCCATGATTCTGGGAGAATCCACTGTTGAATTGCGGCAAAAAAGAGTGCGGCAAACAAGACTGCAAATCGGTAATCGGAAATGGTTTCTGAAAACATAGAACCTACAATTGCAATCACAATCAAACCTGCAACTAAAAAGATACTTCCGTATGCCAGCAGTGTCATCACGAGAGAAATTCCAAAAAAGAATCCGACAGCATATAATAAAAATGAAGGAAGTTTTTTAAGTATCCATTGTTCGAGTCGCGCCTTTTTTTCATCGCTCAAAAATTCAAACGCAGCCGCAGGAACGGCAAAATATTTTAATACATCCGAAATGTATAAAATCACAGTAAAGTTGGTCATGATGTTTGTTATTTTTCAAAAAATCATTCAGAAAAATACTAAAAAAATCCTTTCGTTACGGAAAGGATTTTTATGATTTGTTGTTTTTATATCGTTTTACTGACTGCAATTACCGTCTATAAAGTCTTGTACTGTAGGATTGTAAGCATTCCCCACAATCACGGCGCAAAGCGAAGCTCCACTATTATCCCATTGGTAAGAGTTCATAAATGTTTCAATGGCACAGTAATCCGTCAAGCTTGGATTTGGACCATTGATGTAACCCGTACAAAAATTCTCCCATTGTATCGCTCCAATGTTGACAGCGTTGAAAATACTTGGTGTAAATGTGGTTAAATTGTCAAGACCATTTAGGTTTTGTAAGTTTTCATTGTTGGCAACAATTAAAATTCGAAGTTCTAAAAGTGATTCTAGTCCAACAAGTGTGACAAGCGCATCATTATTGTTGATGGTTAAATCGAGTACTTGTGTCAAATTTTGAAAAGCCGTTAGCGAATTTAGCGCGTCGTTATCGTCAATAGTTAAAAAGCGTAATTGTGTAATGTTTTCAACGCCTGACAAAGAAGTTAACACGTCATTATTGGAAATTCGTAAATCATTTTCAGCACCTAATTGTAAAATATCAATTCCTTGTAATGAGGTCAAATTTGCATTGTTCATAATTCGTAGTCCCTGCTCTACTGTTAAGTTACTAGGAATTCCCGCCAGTGATGTTAGTCCGTCATTGTTGTCAATTTTCAAAGATTTGATGCTTGCTAAGCTACTAAATCCTGCCAAAGATGTTAGGGACGGATTGTTGCTAATCAATACTTCATAACCGTCTACATTAGAGATATTTTGTAAATCTTGCAGCGTGGTAAGGTTTTCATTTCCAGCAATTCTTAAATATCCTGTAATTGAAGTGATGGTTGCTAATGGACTCAAATCGGTAATGTTTGTGAAATTATTTAAGTTACCGATGGTAACATTTCCATTAATTTGTGTAAAGCCAAATCCGCCAAAATCATTAACTTCTTCTTGCGTAGCTAAGACTATATTTCCATTAAAAGTTCCGCCCGTATCTTCACAGGTGCTTACGGTTCCTAAATTGACAGTAGTTCCATCAAGTGCAACGTTTTCTAAAAAAGTCCATTGATTGGAATCAAAGTCAAATATTTGAATATTTACAGTCATTGTATCGCAGTTTGTTAGCGAAATACTGATGGTTCCATCTGCAATAAAATACGTATTTAAATCATCAATATACACATATCCATTGGTGATAGGATTTCCGTTACAATCTGTAGCCATACCTGTAATGTCTGTTGAGGTGAGATTGTCATTAGTAAACGAAATATCTACATTCGTATTTGTAGCAAAACCACCAAGCGTTTGACTATGTACCAATTGACCTGAACAAATTCCTGAAGATTCATAAATTTTAACTTCAATTTCTTCATTCATTGGAATCCATCCACATTCAACAGCTTGGTTTGCTGTTACATAACCGTAATATATAAACTGTTCGTTTGAAGCTAGCCTTATAATCGTTTGATAGGGCACAGCAAGATTTGTATTGGCATCTGTTATTGAAAAACACAAATTGATTAAATCATAAGGAATATCGCAGTTCCACCAAGTAAAGTGTGAAACTTCTGCTACATACATATTTGAGAATCGTACAGCTTGTCCTTCTTCTTTCCAATACCCTCTTTCTTCGTCAAAATACCACAATGGAATAAAGTCAGGCGCATTGTTTGTATTGGAAAAATCAATTGGAATTTCAATGGTAGCACGGTTAAATTGATTAATGTTTAACGGTTCTCCAGAAGGTGAAAATAAATTGACAGAAATCATTCCGTAAGTCTCCAAAGTTCTTGCATCATTATTGCTATCTTGAGCAAATAAGCTTCCAGGCATTCGTCTAAATGTATCCGCGCTGTTTGGTCCCAGATAGTCTAACATTACATCAACTTGTCCTGTATATGTTGTTCCATCTTCGCGCACAAATCCGCCACTAAAATTGACTTTTACACCATTATCAAGTGCTACTGTTGAGAATTCTCCAGAATTGACAGTTGCGACAATGTTTTTCTTCAACATGGTAATTAAAACTCTGTTTTCGCCGCCAACTTTTGGAATCACGACTCTTGAAGCATCAAGATAGCCTTCTTTTTTAGCTTTGATGTAGGCGAAATTTTCATACACATCCGCACTTTTAATTAAAAATATTCCGTCTCTATTGGTAAAAACGGTGACGTTTCCGATAGTGACTTGTACATTGTTTAATTTGGTTCCGTTGTTGTCTTCTATAATTCCAGAAAAATCTCCTGTGGTAAAGTTTCCAAAATTTTCCGCGATGAATTCTTCATCTCGTAAAATGTCTTCTTGGGTTTGCAGGTTTGGGATTGTTCGCGTATCTAAATCGTCATTTTCACAATTTTGCAGACTTAAAACGCACACGAATGCAATGGTCAGTTTTAGTAATTTTTTCATAAAAATGGGTTTTGGTTGTGTTTTTTAGATGTGAAAACTTTCAAAAGGTTGCGTAAACCATCACAAAGTTTACAAATAAAATAACTACTCAGGATTTTCAGCGGTCATTTGTAAGATGGTTGCTAGTAAAATCACAATAACACAACCCACTAAATTCAACCATAAAAACGGCATAATTTCTATATACCAAATTCCTATGACAATGATTTGCGTTATTAATGCTGCCATAAATACGGCATTTCCTTTTACTTTCTTAAAGAAGAAAGCTAATAGAAAAATTCCCAGCACATTTCCATAAAATATAGAACCGATAATGTTTACTAACTGGATTAAATTTTCAGCCAAACTTGCAAAACATGCAATAATGATGGCTAAAATTCCCCAACCGAGTGTAAACCATTTGGTTGCTTTTACATAGTGTTCATCATCTGCATTTGGATCTACAGAAGGCACACCTTTTCGATTGCGTTTGTATAAATCGATAGACGTAATCGTGGCTAAGGCGTTGATTTCAGAGGCCGTTGATGACATGGCAGCGGACAGAATTACCGCTAATAATAAGCCAATTAAACCGCTTGGTAAATATTTTAAAATGAATGAAATAAACATGTAATCGCGGTCATTGGTTTCGCTGTCTTTTGCTGCGTATTTGTACAATGTTTTGAGTTCCGCTTGTTTTACTTTGTAGATTTCACTTTCAGGATTTTTTTCTAAAGAAGCGACCTCTTTTTTCAATTTATCATATTCTGTAGCATATTCCGCATCAATCGCACGTTTGATTAAATATTTGGATTCAGCGCGATAGGATTTTTCTATACTATCTAAGCGTAATAACTGTTGTTTGTCGGCTGTGTTGTATGATTTTGCCAATTGCACACTAACCGCTTTTTTCTTCTCGAAAAGCGCTGTTTGTTTTTCTTGCAAGGCTTTGTAATCATTGGCATATTCAGAAGCCAACACTTTCTCCGTAGAAGCATCAATAAAGTTCAATGGTGCGGGATTGAATTGATAAAACACAAACACCATCACACCAACTAATAAGATGAAAAACTGCATTGGAACTTTCAACAAACCATTAAACATCATTCCCCAACGCATTTCTTTGACTGATTTCCCTGAAAGATAGCGTTGTACTTGACTTTGATCGGTTCCGAAGTAGGAGAGCATCAAAAACGTTCCGCCAAGAATTCCCGTCCAAACGGTGTATCTATTATCCAAATCGAATGAAAAATCCAAGACTTCCATTTTTCCACTCGCACCTGCAATATCTAAAGCTTCTACAAAGCCAACATCTTTTGGAATTAAATCTAAGGTAATGAAGAACGCAGCAAACATTCCCGCAAAAATGACAAACATTTGTTGCTTTTGCGTCACGCTTACGGCTTTCGTTCCGCCAGAAACGGTGTAGATGATTACTAAAATTCCGATGATAATATTCAACGTGATTAAATTCCATCCCAACACAATTGACAAAATAATTGCAGGCGCAAAAATGGTGATTCCCGCTGCCAATCCTCGCTGAATGAGAAATAAAATTGCTGTTAAGGTTCTGGTTTTTAGGTCAAAGCGATTTTCTAAAAATTCGTACGCTGTGTACACTTTCAGTTTGTGATACAGCGGAATAAACACCATACAAATAATGACCATAGCAATAGGCAATCCGAAGTAAAATTGCACAAATCCCATTCCGTCGCTAAACGCTTGTCCCGTTGTTGATAAAAAGGTAATAGCACTTGCTTGTGTTGCCATGACCGACAAGCCAATCGTCCACCATTTTGTGGAGCTTCCGCCACGAATATAATCTTCCGAGCTTTTGCTTCCACGCGTTTTCCAAGTTCCGTACCCTACAATGGCGGTAAGTGTTCCAATTAAAACAATCCAGTCTAATGCTTGCATGCGATACGAATTAAGAGAACATGTTCATGATGAAGTAAAATAAAAGTATGTACGCCAAGTTTGCTACTAAAATGACCGTGTACATTTTTTTCCAAACGAATTTTTTAGTGTCGCTCATACCTTAGTTTTTTAGTGTTGATTGTTTAACGATTTGCGCTTTGCCCACCGAAATCATATTGGTGAATAATTTGTACGCACCAGGAACGCCCGCAGGTAATTCGCGGAAAAAGCTCAATCCTGTGTAAATGTAGTTTCCTTTGCCGTATTTGGCGATGAGCAGACTTCCTTTTTTGGCAGTTTCACCTGTATCGTTCATGGAAAGAATCGGCGTGAATTCGCTTCCCCAAGTGTTTGGAAAATACAATCCGCGTTCTTGTACCCAACCTTCAAAGTCTTTGGCTTCTATTTTGTTTGGAAAATTTACTAAAGAATGGTCTTTCGCGATGATTTCTACCGTTGCATTTTCGTCTGTGACACGGTCGCGTGATAGTTGTAAGTTGTACGGAGCCAATTCGTTCGGAGCTACATTAAGACGGCGATTGGTATTGTATTGTACAATCACGTTTCCACCATTTTTTACATAGTCTAGAATGTATTTTTGCTTAAATTTTAACTCGTCAACCGTATTATACGCACGAATTCCCACTACTACCGCATCGTACTTTTGAAGCAACTCAGCATTAATTGTTGAAGGATCAATGATTTCTACGTCGTATCCAATTTGACGCAAACTCTCAGGAATGGCATCACCCGCACCTTGAATATACCCAATATATTGTCCACTTTTTTGAATATTCAAGCGGACAACTTTCGTTTCAGAAGGTAATAGTACCGATTGTTTCGGTATATGGTCGTATTCAATTTCGCTCAAGGCTTTTGTATATTTTTTATCACCAATAAACACTTCTGGTGTCAATACACCTTCACTTTGCGTAGATGGTGGCACCACTGTAAACATCAGTGTGACTTCGTCGCCTTTTTGTTCAATGGTAAGTTTTTGCTTTTCAGGATATACTTTCCAGCTATACGGATGTTTGATAGAAACATAACCGTCAATATTATCTTTTCCTGCTTTAACGGTTACAGGTATTTCTTTGGTAGCATCGTCAGAGAAAATGATGACTTTATCTGCAAAATCAGCAGTGACTTCTGGTAATATTTCAAACGGTTGATACAATTCGCCTTTGTCTGGTTTTGAATAGCGATAGACTACAGGTTTTGTTATCGTGATTGGCGTTCCTTCAATTTGTAGATTGAATTTTATCGTTGCTGGTCGCGGTGTTTCTGGCAATCCACGCAATTGTTGGTTTGGAACTTTGTACATGCCCAACGTGCCTTTTTCAAACAACCAATACGGCGCAGAATAGTCGTCCGTTGCGATGTTGATATTTAATGTAAAGTTTTCTCTGTTATTTGGTTGCAATGCAAGGTCTTTTTTGTCTGTTTTATTATCAATGGAAGATGTTGTAGAGATTAATTTGATGTTTGCATTACTCCTGTTGAGCGCTTCAATATTGACATTTATAGCGCTTCTCGGCGTAGCGCTTGGCGCTGCTGCAGATGCTTCTAAGTACAATCCGGCGCAAGCCTGAATAATTGCTTCAATTTCTGCCAGTTTGATGGTTTTCCAATGTGCATCTTCCAACTGTTGAATCAATTTGTAAGCGTTCATCAATTGTGGCAAATGTGATGCAGGATTTACAAAGTTGAAGTCTTTTTCAATGGCATATAAAATATTTCCAATCGCTTTTCCGCCTTTGACACGATTCCAAGACGTATCAATTCCTGAAAAGATATTGCTTTTATCTTCTGGAAAGTCACCTTTTAAAAATTCGATGTATTCTTCTTGTGTTCCGCGCGTGGTCAATCGCCCAAATCCTTGACATAAGTGTTGACTACTCGCAATAGACGCCAATTCGTTATTCGATAAACCTTTCAGTGGATAATACACCCCAATATCAAAATTGAGCATTTTGCTTTTATCGGCTTTTTCAAATTTTTCTTGACTTCCGTAAAACCACCAAGAAGTGTTGAAAAATAAGCGTTTTGGTTGCCAAGCATCGTATGTTTTTAGTTGCGACGTATATTTTGTGTCATCGCCAGCCAAATCGAATGCTTCCATACTCAACATGGCAGACGTGGTGTGATGTCCGTGTGTTCTTCCAGGTGTTCTGTGATCAAAACGATTGATGATAACATCGGGTTTAAATTTTCGAATTGCCCAAACCACATCGCTGAGTACTTCATCTTTGTTCCAAATGTCCAACGTTTCATCCGGATGTTTGGAATAGCCAAAATCATTGGCGCGTGTAAATAATTGTTCTCCACCATCTACACGACGTGCTGCAAGAAGTTCTTGTGTACGAATGACACCCAATTGCTCACGAATTTCGGGTCCAATTAAGTTTTGTCCGCCATCACCACGTGTCAACGATAGATAGGCTGTTCGCGCTTTCACTTCATTGGACAAATAGGAGATGAGTCGTGTATTTTCATCATCGGGATGTGCGGCTACATATAAAGCAGATCCTAAAAAATTGAGTTTTTGTAGTTTCTCGTAGATTTGGTTGGAGGAAAGTTTATCTGGTTTTTGTGCTGAAATCGTAGATAGAAACAGACAATTCACTAGAATAAACAGTACTAATTTTTTCATTACAAATGATTTGGTTAGGATAACTCTCAAAAATAGAAAAGTTCAGCAATTCGTATCTATTTTTAACGTTCTTTAACTTTCGTAATTGCATAAAAAAAGCGAACCGAAGTTCGCTTGTAGTGTTACATTTCTAAAATGGTTAGCATCCATTGCATCTTGAATAGCAATCAGAGTCACAAGAACGCGTGATACAAACTTTTTCATCTAACGAGTGTGGTACAGTTATAGTCCAAGGCAGTGGAATTGGCTCAGGACAATACTGTGATTGGTCTGTTGTTGGCGCGCCTCCAAAGACATTGTTTTCCAAATTAGAAATCGTTTTTTTACCTAATGAAAGGTTTTTGAAAGTTCTTTTTTTCATTTTAAATCTATTTTAAGTTTCGAGTTCAAAGAACGAAATCGTTACAAAAAAATAGTAGGGGAAAAACACGGATTCCCTTTTGGAGAAACACTTGAATTTTTTGGGGATAAAAAAAGCGAACCGAAGTTCGCTCTGAAAATGGTTAGTACTATGTTTTTAGTTTTTAACGTTTAGTTTTTGTTTGAGAATTTTATTTTCTTCTTTTAGTGTTTTGATTTCCTTGTTCATTTCAATCATATACAAGGTTAACTCTTCAATTTTTTGGAGTAATTTAGAGTCCATTTCACCTAAAAGAATACCGTTTTCTGCGACTTCTTTAGCTGAAGGAATGTCTTTTAAGTGTCCTTTTTCGTTAATATGTTGTTCTACCTCTTCTAAAGATGGAAGAGCGTAATTACTTTCAAATACAAAATCAGACCAACCTGTTTCAACTTTCACTTCTTTGGCGCGAACTTTTCCGTTTACAGCAAGTTTCCAATTTTCAGTTCCGCCTACATCGGTAGTTCCAATCCCGATATTGCTATCTGTGAAAATGTCGCCTTCTATTAAGGCACTACCATCTTTGACAACGAATTTGTGTGATGGTTCGTAGGTTGCATATTGTCCAATTACTATTCTTGAATCAGATTTAGGCATTTGAAGATACACCTTATTATTAGTAATACTGCCTTCATCTATTTTGAAAAATTCAGCTCCATTTTCATCGTACATTACCATTGTAGATGTTGACAAACTATTTGTTATTCCGAATCGCCATTTTGAATTCTCATCTGTCATTAAGAATTGTAATTGAGCACTTGTGTTAGTCGACGGATTATTATTTACATAAAAATCAAAATTTCGTCTATTAGTAGTCCATTCGCTTCCAATTTGTAAAGCAAACGCTGGATTTCCGTTATTAGTTAGGATTGCTTTTTCAGCTTTAATTGTCCCTAAAACTTCAAGTTCATCAGTTGGTGTAGTTGTTCCAATACCTACATTTCCTGTAGTGGGAAATGTATTATTTTGTGACTGTATAGTACTAACTATTAAAATTGTTAGTAAAAAAGTTAATTTTTTCATGACTTTTATGAGATATTTTATTTTTAATTTATTTGTATAGAAATTATTTTACAAGGACAATTTTATGCGTAAATAAAGAATTCTTACTTGTTGATACTTTTAGGAGATATATTCCACTTGTTAATTCAGATATATCCAAAACAGGAGTCTTTTGGTAATTATAATTCTCGTATTGCATTACAAGGTTTCCTTGTATTGTAAATAATTGAGCAGTATGTATGTTATCTGTTTTAGAATTGAATGATAATGTAATTATTCCCTTAGTAGGATTTGGATACACAGTAAGTTTGTCCTTTTGTGTAGTGTCTTCTTTTTCAAAAACTTGAGTGTTATTTTGAGAAACTTGCCTACTACTTGGCACACAAACATCATTGATTGTATTATCTGCTTTTAGCGTAATGGAGCCGTTGGAATTAGGCACTAAATGTGTCCCTTCTTTTAAACTGATACTGTTATTTGCTACAAAATTCACGACTACGTCATCTTTAAAGGTCACATTTTCAATAGATACATCGTTATTAAATTTTTCTAAGTCAAACTCGTAACGATAAAAAACATGGTCTTTAATGACGGCATTTCCATCACTTTTTTGCATTTCGTGTACAAACTCAACGGCGTTTCCTGTTTCAAGTTTTCCTGCACCAATATAGCCTTCCGCAAAGGTGTTTACAGGTAATACTTCGATATCTTTTGTAGTAAGCTTCAGAATACTTTCTACTTCATTAGGAAGTAAACATTCATTCAATTTGAACATTAATGCAATAGTTCCTGTTACGATGGGCGTTGCTAGTGAAGTTCCTGAGGCATATTTGCCTAAATCGTCATCTAAATCACAACCATATTCAAAATTTTTGTGTCTCGGTATGCTATAACCGGGAGCGCATATGTCTACCATTTCGTTTAACGTATGCATGTATGTTTCATCAGGTTCCCAATATTGTGAATAGACTCCTCTCGGATTTGTTGGATCACTGTAATTTATAGTGTCTGTATAATCAACAGAAACAAGTTCTGCTACCGAATCCTCTATAAATCGCAGGTAATAGTCATCAGGAGGAAAAAAAATCAGATCATCATTTGCGTTTGGATAGTTATTGATAGTATACCAATGATTTACACCAGATACAGATATGACATTGTCATAAGAGGCTGGGTAGCTATATCTTAAATCGAGGCCATTACTATCAAATGAAGTGAAATTTCCAGCTGCAGCAACTAAAACTACACCGTAATCTTCTACGATTTCATTGATGCATTCTTGTTGGTCACTACAATATGGGCTTGAAGCTGAATATTGAGAAGGCGGTACATTTGTGGAAAGTCCCCAACTCATGTTGATAACTTTTGCACCGTTTTGTGCTAAAAGAAGTAAATTGGGATATGTATTTGGCCAACTCCAATTAGTTGCGATAAGATCACAGTCATAACAAACACCAGTAGTGATAAAATTATTATCCCCTTTTGCCGCAGCAATAACACTCACTCCTGTTCCGTGAGTTCTACTTCCAATATTGCAATCTACAGGAAATGTTGCTCCATAAGGATTTATATAGGATACTTTGCCTGATAATTCTGGACTTTGATCGTCTACTTTAGCATCTGATATTCCTATTGTGATGACTTTGTTTATAGAATCTGTAATACCCCAAGCTTTTGGAGCATCAATATATTCTAAATCTTTTCGATCAAAAACTAAGGTGTCATTTTGAGTTCTAGTTGCATTCACAACATAATCACCTGGATAATGAGGTGTATAACTCAGTTCAGGTAGCTTATCGGTAATATCTTCGATGGAAGTGTAGATTCCTGGAAAGGTAGTCAACATATCATCGACAATTTCTGTAGAAGTGGTTACCATGATGAAAGCATTTCGCAAGGTTGTTCTATTTGAAGTTGGATAGGCTTGATAGAATTCATCAATGGTATACTTTGAGAATAAATCTTCTTCATCCGTATCTGTTCCTATGTACTCCATGTAATTTCCCTGTTTTTCAAACTCTGGAGCTGCGGCTTCATTAATGGTTTTTACATAATATGTTTTCTGTGCATGTATGTAACTGCCACTTAACATGTAGACTACAAAAAATAAATACAAAATAATTTTTTTCTGCATAAGCGATGGTTTTAAAAATTAATAAAATGTACATATATAAATTCTCACTTCCTCAATATTTCACCTTTGAAAAAGTAAGGGTAACACATAAAATAATGAGTCAATTCATCAAAAAAAACACCTTCATAAAAAAAGCGAACCGAAGTTCGCTTAACATACATATTGAATTGATATGTTCTTAATAACATGCTCTTGGGCTAATGCTTTCGCATCTTGGATCCCAATAACAAGCCGTTATGTTTTGCTCAGAATAACATTGTCTGTTATTAGAATCATAACCGCCAATTGGCGAACTTCTTTCCATGCTAGAAATTGAATTTTTGTTAAGTTTTAAGTTTTTAAGTTCTCTTTTTTTCATGAGTTTTAATTTTATGGTTTGAATTTATAATTTATGCTTCACAATCTTCCCAATAACAAGAACCTGTAGAACCACAATTTACTTGTGTTTGACAATTATTGGTATTACCGCCACCATTGCCAGTATAAGGACAATAACAATCGCTCGCAAACGGTTCTGGCTCTGAAGATGGACAGTCTTGCCAAAAGCAAGAACCGTTGTTTGATTCATAGCCACCTTTTGCAGTGTGCAGCTCCAAGTTTGAAATGGAATTTTTATTCAGTTGTAAACTTTTAAATGTTCTTTTTTTCATTAAGCTACAATTTTAATAGCACGCATAACATTGTCCATTGTACCATTGAATACCATAGCCAAAACAACGGTCTTGTGGCCAGCTGATTGGCATACCGCCTGTTCCGCCACATATTCCACGTCCTCCACCAGTTACTTTTTGAGACGCTTTCGTTAATACTTTTGTTCCTTCAAGATTTGAAATGTTCTTTAACATGATTATAATTTTTTTGGTTAACGGTGAGAAAGTATAAAAAATGTTGCTAAAATTGGTACGGAAACACCGTACTTAACATTGGGTTTGGCACGTTTTGTGTGTTTTCTGAATAAATTGCGTAGCTTTGAAAAAATCGATTAAACCACTATTTAGTACCAAAAAATCCATGAACATTCTTAAAAAAACTGCTTTTTTGTTGCTGCTTGCATGTTTTGTAAGCTGTACTACTTCCGAAAAAGAAACTAAAAAAATGAGCTCTTACGCCAATGATACCCATTCGTACGCAAAACCGAATGAAGCGGTTGCGAAACATTTATTGTTAGATATTGATGTTGATTTTGAGAAAAAAATTATCTCAGGAACCGCCACGTATACCATCGAAAGTTTCAATGCTACCGAAATTGTGTTTGATGCTAAGTATTTACTCATTCACCAAGTGTTTGTAGATGGAAAAGAAGTCGCTTTTAAGCTTGGCGAAAACGATGCTATCTTGGGACAATCGCTACGTATTCCAATTGATAATGATTCGAAAACAGTTTCCATTAGTTACGAAACTACCGATAAAACGGAAGCCTTGCAGTTTTTAAATCCGCAGCAAACTGCCGATAAAGAACATCCGTTTTTATTAACGCAAGGACAAGCCATTTTAACCCGAACTTGGATTCCTATTCAAGACAGTCCACAAGTGCGTTTAACCTATTCTGCCAAAGTCAAAGTGCCAAAAGAACTCATGGCAATTATGAGCGCGAAAAATCCGAAAGAAAAAAACGAAACAGGGCAATATAGCTTTGAGATGAATCAACCGATTTCCCCGTATTTAATTGCGTTGGCTGTTGGCGATTTGGTGTATAAAGAAATTAGTCCAAGAACAGGCGTATATGCTGAAAAATCTATGATTGACAAAGTACATGATGAATTTGCCGACATGGAAAAAATGGTAGAAGCTGCTGAAAATTTATACGGTCGGTATGCATGGGACCAATTTGATGTAGTCGTGTTACCTCCGAGTTTCCCGTTTGGAGGCATGGAAAATCCACGATTGACCTTTGCAACGCCAACAGTCATTGCGGGCGACAGAAGCTTAACGAGCTTGATAGCGCACGAATTGGCACATTCGTGGTCAGGGAATTTAGTGACAAATGCTACTTGGAACGATTTCTGGCTGAATGAAGGTTTTACGGTGTATTTTGAGATGCGCATTATGGAAGCGTTGTACGGAAAAGAATATGCAAACATGCTCGCATCTATCAGTAGACAAGATTTATCGGATGAAATTAAAAACTTGCGAAATCATCCAGAAGCGACACGTTTAAAGCTAGATTTACAAGGAAAAAATCCTGATGATGGCATGAACAGCATTGCCTACGACAAAGGCTATTTGTTTTTACGAACGTTAGAAAAAACGGTAGGACGCGATGAAATGGATGGTTTTTTAAAGGAATATTTCAAAAAACATGCGTTTTCTACTATGACTACAGAAAAGTTTGTAGAATATCTAAACTCACAGCTTTTAGCAAAAAATAATATAGATTTCAACGTAAACGAATGGATTTACAAAGCGGGAATTCCAGGAAATGCGGTTACAATCAAATCGGATAAATTCAAAGAAGTGGATAAAGTATTGTCCGATTGGCAATATAAAACGATTGAATCCGAAGAAGTATGCCAACAAGATTGGAACATTCAGCAGCAAATACATTTTATTCGAAATATTCCACAAGAATTGTATGACGGATTGTTTGAAAAATTAGATAACGCATGTAATTTCTCTTCTGCGAGCAACTCATACATCGCAATGGTTTGGTTTGAACAAGCCATCAATCATAATTATCACGGAAATAATGTCGATCAGCAAATAGAAGATTTTTTAATGAATGTCGGTCGCCGTTGGTATGTATCTACCATTTACAAAGCGCTCAAGCGTAACAATCGTTTGGACGAAGCCAAACGTATTTACGAAAAAGCACGTCCAAATTATCATGCAGTTACGGTAAATACCATTGATGACATGTTAGGCGTTTCGTATTAATTTGTATTAAACAACGTTGATTATAATAAATTCTAATTGTCAGTTGGAGCGCAGTCGAGAACACATAAAAAGAAAAAGGATATATTGAGGGCACAATATATCCTTTTCTTAATGAGATGATATCTAAGCCAGCAGGTTAAGCGTGGAATTATGACTTAAATATACTAGTAAATAATTTATCAGATTATTATTTTAAATATCGTAAAATTTTATAACTTTTAGTTACGGTTTTACCATATACCCACTACATGAATGCAGTTGTATCATCGGCTGTTTTGTAGGATTAAAGCCCCAATTCTTTGCGAAGAATGCTATCTTTTACACTATTTTTAGACCAATATGCCGTTTTTAACTGATGGATTCTTTTCGCTTTTGTCGTTAATTTTCCTGATGAATTTCCTGTTGTTTCTGTCCATCCCAAAATGTCGTGAGGGAAGTTCGTGCGGAACTGAATTTCGAGTGTTCTATTCAAATCTGGATAACTAATTGTATAGCTTGAAGTTTCGTCCGCTGTTTCCAATGTTGTGTTTGCCGAATACGCCTTAGCAGGAATATGTCGCATGCGAATTAATTCAAAAGACGGAATGATTTGATGCGTTCCTGTTGGTAATTGTGAAGGATCTATTCGGAGTTTTGTCCACAATTCATCTTCTAAAAAGGTTTTCTCTAGTGTAAATTGTTGGTCAGATTCACGTTCAAAATAGGAATACGAATCTAATTGAAACTGCTCTCGGTTGTTCAATTGCATAAACACGTGTCCGCACCATTCTTGCATAGAAAAACTCACTTTCATCGCGTGCTGATTGTTCGCCACAGGATAAAATGTACTTGTCATGACACTATACGGATAAATTCCTGTGTAAAACTTTTTCGTTGCGTTTAGCTTTAAAATCGGAACATTGTTAGCGCGTTGTTCATCTGCTTTTACCTGCTTTACAGGATTAAAATCTTCGGTGACATATACCAAAACCGCTTTTCCTTTGTGAATTTCGCCATAGCGCGCTTGTTCCAGTTCAAAAGAAGTCAATTCAGCGTTGCCAGCATACCAATACTCCTTAAATTCTTTCGAGGTTGGTTGCGCTTTTTGTGTTGGAGTTTGTGTGGTAGACGTGGACGTAACGGTTGTAGTTTCATTTTTAATGTTAGAACAGGCAATAATAGTTCCAACAATGGTAAGTCCAGCCAAAATAAGATGTCGGGAAATGGATTTCATCGTTTTTCCATAAAGATACTTAAAAACAATGGTGTTGCCAATGGTTTAACAAAGTGTTAAAATAATTTCAGGGTATTTTTTCGGATGCGGAAACTGACAATGATAATGATAAAAAGTGTCAAAATAGCGGCAATCACACATACAAAACTAGTTGAAGGCTCTGCTGCTTGAAGCGTAATTGGAGCTGCGTCACCGTGCAATACAAATCCTGCCCAATAAAAAGGTTTTGTAAAGTTGGCATCGTCTGTATTTTTCAAGTAGTTGAGTTTTGCTTTGCGCAAAGCGTTGGCTTTACTTTCGCCATTTTTTAAATACTTGTAAAAGTCAATCATGATGGTTTGCGTGACTTTATCTGGCACTTCCCACAAACTTGATAAGGTTGACGGAACACCTGCAAGTGTAAAGGCTCTGTTCATAGAAACCATTCCTGTAGCAGCATTCAGTTTGCCTTTTCCTGTGTTGCACGCGCTTAACACAGCTAAATCGGCATTGAGATGCAAACCGTACAATTCTTCCACGTACATTTTGGTATCGGTGCCGTTTTCATTAAAAACCAAATGACTCAATTCAGGAGTTTCGTTGTCAATATTCGCGTGCATTGCTAGGTGAATGATTTTTGCTTTGCGCGAATGTTTGATAAAATTGTTTTTGGTCGCTAAAAACGATTCAAAAAGGGTCGATGGAAAAATAGAAGCCAACAATTTTGATTCGTTTTCTGCGCCTATCAATCGTGTGTTGGTATTGCGCATGGCAAGTGCTTCAGAATTCGCCAACGCATCATTGTAACTTGGCGTAAATACCACAATTTCCTCGTTTTTCACCGTCTGATTCGTAAATGTAGCTTGATTGACAAACACCAAATGTGAGGCGTAGTTCATCATCGCTTCCTCAATCAGATACTTGTTTTGTGTGGTCATAAGTACCTCAAACGGTAAATAATGCAATACATCGTCTGGAATGACGGTAATTTCAGTAAATACACTCGTATCAAAAGGAAAAAGGGCGACATATAAATCGTGCGCTATTTTTGTATTTTCTTGCTGTTTGCTGATGGTTTCATAATAGTTTTCAACGGTTTGTAAAATTGCTTCTGAAGCCTCTAATTCATAAAAATCAACAGCGTTTTGCGTAATGGTAAATGCAAAAAGTTGCGCGCCAATTTTTTTATACTTTACAATCACTTTTGAAGTTGGCATTGCTTTTTGAATGGTTTCAATATCAAAATCTTCAAAAGCAAACAGAGCAATCTCAGGAAACGTTTCTTTAAGTGTTACTAGTTGTAATTGCAATTGTTTGTGGTATTCAAAAATAGCGGCGGTATCTTTTCTTCGTTTCGCTGCCACTAAGGCTTTTCGAAGCTTTTGTTCTTGTTGTAAAATAGCATCGGAAACAGCAGAAGCATTCAAGGAACGACTTTGACGAAATTGATTCCACGCCAAACGATTTTCAATCATTTCCATCCGATTTAACAACTCGTTCAGCTTAAATCCGTGATGTCCGTAGCCTAATTTTTTAAGTTTCAACATGCCGCCAACAGCCGTTTGGTAGTAGCGTGTTAGTTTTTGATTGAATACTTCTTCGCGATAGCAATTTTCAAACTGAATCAAGCCTAATTTATACATTTTCGCGGCAAGTGAAAGTATTGTTGGGTCTTTTGGATAGTGTTGTACAATAGTATCTGCCATTTCTACCAACAAACCAGTTTCATTCAAATCGTAACTCGGAACAAAGTTTGAAAAATCTTTTTTCAGAGCTGTTGTTCCTTTGTGAATTGTTTTTATAGCTTTCTCCAGAGATTGTATTGCTTGTTCTTTGTTGTCCAAAGCCAATAAAATATCCGCTTTTTTAGTTTCAAAATAGGAGCGACGTGCATCGTTTTCTGGTAAATCTTTCAATAAAGAATTCATCAATTTCAATGCTTCTGTATGCTTCTTTTCAAAAGAAAACGCCTTGACTTTATTAAATTGAAATTGATATACGTGTGATGCATACTGCTGTTTATTTAAGTTTTGTAAGGCTTTGTCTAAATATTTATGAGCCGATTGACAATCTGAAAGTGAAACAGCAACTTTGCGCAAATGCATATCGCCCAACATGTTTAGCGCAACAGCGTACATGCGTTTTTCGGGAGCGTTGAACGGTTGTTGTTTTTGCAATGCTTGAATTTTCTCTGTAGCGAATTCAATATCTTTTGGGAAAATTACTGTTTTTTGATCGATAATTTCAACAGCTTTATACGCAAAAAGCACAGGTTTGGATACTTCTTTCGGGTCTTTTACAATAGTTTTTTGATGTATTTGATAGATGGATTCCGCTTTCGAGAGATGGTTTTTCGCGTCGTCAATAAAACCTAAACTTGCTGCAGTTCCTGCAATGTCTGCATAAATGGAAACCAAATAATCATAATTTGGTTGTTGTACTTGTTCCATCAATACTGCTGCTTTTTTCGAGCTTTTATGTGAAGCTATATATTGTCCCAATTCGTATTCTGAAAATGCACGTTCATAGTATAATTCCGCTTCGTAATTCAATCCTGCATCCGATGTTGGACACAGTGAAATAGCTTTGTTATAAGAAGTGATGGATTGATCAAAACGTTTTAAATAATATTCAGAAGCGCCTTTATAAAAGTAGAGTTGCGCACGTTGTAGACTGTCAAGTTGCGATGTGTTGGTTTGTAAAATACCAAGCGTTTTTTCTGCGGAAGCGAACGAAGCGGCATAATCGCCATTGGTATATAATTTTTCCGTCGTATCAAGCAATGTCGATGCTGATTCTTGCGCATGCAAAAAGTGCTGCGAAGAACATAAAAACATGATGAATATACAACGTAAAATTAGGTTCACGTGTTGGTTATTTTAGGGAATCTCTTCTAATTTACATATTTATAAATAAATAAAGTAAGTTTATTTGTGAGATTCAAGTTTCTATGTATGAATGGTAATGATTGATATATGAACGGTAAATGAGTCTGTTACAACCCACAACCGTCCATATAAGTAACAATCCGAAACGTAAAAATCCGACATTGTTAGGTTTTGACACACTGAGTTATTGTGTGATTATTAGTTCTCTGGTAACTGTTCTTGAATTTGATAGGTACTAAAATTCAAGAAGTTTCCAGGATGCGCCAATACATTTTGAAGAATCAAAGGTGAATCGGGTTCTGTGCCTGTGTATTGTGTTTTTCCATCCATATTGACATCGTGAACATTGTATCCGTTGATGACGTAGGTTGGAAAGTTGAGGAAATTTCCCGAGTCATTTAATACTTCTGCTAAAATGCTGGGCACATCAGGATTGGTTCCAGAATATTGAATCACAGTATCTCCATTTACATTTCCAGCCCAAAGTGCTGTAGTCGTACTCGGAAATTGTATCTGCGCATTGGCGCCAAAGGTTGAAAAACTACTATCGGTAAAATTGACAACCGTGGTAGTGTCTCTTGAAAGTGCAATCGGATTTGACGACATTACACCCAAATGATTCCGATGTTTTATCACCACATAATGATTGCCTGGCGGAGCATTTAATAGCAATGAAGAAATTCCATCCAAACCTACAACATCACCGTCGCGTTGTACGAAGGCAGATTGTGAAGCGATTATTTTTGTAGTGTCATTTTCTGCTCGTAATTCTACCCAAACCCAATCAACAATAGCATTATTTCCAGTCACAGAAAATACCGAAGCATTTACGGTAGCATTGTCTGCATACGGACTTGTGGTTGGAATGTAATTGTTGACACGCAATGCATCGTTCATCAAGTCAGCTGTTTCCGGATTTACTAGCGGACCTTGCAAAAAAACAACAGGATTGAGAGTGATTTTAAATCGAGCCGAGATAAAACCTTCCGAAATATGGAATCCATTAGACACTTCTCGATTAGTATTCTCGCCAATACTATACACCAAACGTACGTTATTCACGGATGTAGTTGCGCCGCCAGCATCTACAGAAGAAATTACAGTTTGTTGTCCAAAACAGCTACTAATACAGAGCAACAGTATTATTTTTATACAATTCATGATGTTGATTTTAGTGTGTGTAATGAATTCGTACTTGTTGTATTGCCATTAATCCGTTGCCTGTCCAACCGCCTGTGCCAGGTTTTACGCGTACAAAAAAAGCTCTCCAAATATTAGTACTGGGAGATACTTGAAAATTGACATTATTTGCCGTAGCAATTTTGTTTGATGGGGGAAAGCTATTCGTATTTAAAGCGGTATTACTAATGGTAAAATTTCCATGAGCATTTGTTGTAGAATTAATTTGATGATATCCAATACTAAACTCTAAGAATCTGTTTGCTTGTCCATCACTTTCAGAGTACACATATTCGACCTTTTCAATGATAGCTCCTTTTGGTAATTGTATTGGTGCATATATTTCTGCAATATCTCCCGGTACATTTATAAAAGAACCAAAAAATACATCTCTCGTTAAGCCAATTCCATTTTCTTCATTTCCTTTTACGAAATCGAATGCAGAAACAACCAAGATTTCGGTATTGGCAGTTGTATTTGCAATCAAATTACCACTAGCATCAACTTTTACATTTCGTGTACCTGTTCCTGCTAAATTATTAATATTCACAACACCAGAATTTAATACTTTAAAAGCGGTACTTGTACTTCCAGAAGTTCCATTACCAACTTGAAAAATAGCATTCGGATCATACGTGTTATACAATCCTGTTGCCATTGCTCCTTGTGCATTTACGGTATTACCTAACCCAAATACAGCGGAATACGGGTTGCTTGCCGTATTTGCTTGTCCAAAAACAACGCTATGGTTTCCATCAACAGTATTACTAGAACCTGCGACAAAACCATAATTGGCATTAACTTCCACATTTTCTCCAAAAGATGCTGAATATTGTCCATTAGCGTCGCTTAAACGTCCAAAAGCAAAGGCAAAACTTTTTGTGGCTCTAGCATTATTTCCCATGGCAAAGCTATATTGGTCAGAAGTTGAGGAGGAAAGACCTCCTGCAAAACTGTACAAACCTATTGCACTTGTTTGACTTCCAAAGACAAACGAGTGATTACCCGAAGCTTCTGAATCCTCACCAACTGCAAAGCTAAAATTACCACTAGCAACGGTATTTTTTCCCAATGCTGAACTGCCTTCTCCAGAAGCTGTACTTGCGCCGCCAGCTGCAAACGCATTCTCACCTGAAGCCGAACTGCCATTTCCCATAGCAGTTGCACCAAAACCTGATGCAGTAGTTACAATTCCCGAAGCAAATGAAGAGTTTCCAGTAGCTCCATAGGTTGTATTTGGAAATGTTGTTGTAGAAAGGTCTACAGCGTTGTTTCCAATGTTTCCGAAATTATTAGCATTTTGCCCAATTAATCGCCAACCATTTCCGTTGCCTTCATCTAGTTGTTCCAAACCTGTACTTGGCGTTCCTACATTTGCATCTACGTAAGCTTTGGTAACCAATGCATTGCTTTGCGTGATTTCAGCAAGACTTAAATCGCTTGCAATAATATTTCCATCTGCTTTTACACTTAAAATATTTTTTCGAGTCATGTTATCCGCGCCGTTTCCAATGATGAGTAGCGCATCGGTTTCTTCTTCATTCCATTTTCCTAAGACGGTTTGTGCATTGATTTGATTGCTCGAAATGTTTCCAAAACCAGCTACCAACGAGTTGGAGCCGTTGGCTGTATTTTGTCGTCCCAAAACCGTGGCACCATAGCCAGAAGCTTGGTTGTTTTCGCCAAAAACGGTCGTAGAAATTCCATCAGCCGTATTGTTTCGTCCGCCAGCAAAGGAATACAATCCGCGGTTGGCGTTGTCCCACTGAGTTCCATCAACCGAACCCGCTCTAAAAGCAACTTTCGATTTGTCATAAAACATTCGGCTGTCAAAATTGATGCTGTTTTGATCTTCCGTACTGACGCTTCCTACCACAAAATTGGCATTGGTATTGGCTGCTGTGATGCGATTTGGAGCCGATTCAGAAAACGGACTCGAAACGCCTGCACTTTCCGCATATAACGCATACGGAACGGTTTTAAATTCGGTAGTGCCAAAATCTACAAAACCACTTCCTGTGTCAATTTCAGTTTTGATAAAATGTGTGTCCAATCCCCAAGAAATGCTAGTGAAATTTCCAGAAATGATATTTCCTTCTCCAATATTGACAATGATGATTCCGTTGTCGTCCGTAGTTGTGGTATGCGATTCTTTGTAGACTTCTGTCGTCATCATATTGCCTTCTAAAATCGTAAACTGCACTGTGACATTCTGATTAGCCAAAGGTGCGCCAGTGTTGTTTGAAATTAACGCTTTGTAATTGATACCGCGTGTTTGTGCATGATGCATTCCAACATAAAAAATGGACAATAATAATAGGAGTAGATGCCGTGTTTTCATAATGGTTAGTTTTTGAGTAATCTAAATGTTTTTGATGTAGAATTGATAGTTGTTTTCACGATATACCATCCTGAGGAAAGTGTAGAAATATCTATGAATGCATTATGATTTTGTAGTGTACCATGTTTAATAATGCTTCCGAGAGCGTTGTATATTTGATAGTTTCCATCTTCCTGAATATTAGTAAAGTAAATAGTGTTTGAAGCAGGATTTGGATACATTGTACTATTTTGCATATCAAAATTGTTCACACTTAAAACACTAGCATCTGTTAGACTTGTCAATTCATTTCCATTGGTTGTTGATGTACCAGAAAACCATAGCTTATTTTGAAAAATTAAAGGACTGCTACTGGATGTAAGGATGATAGGTTCTGAGTTTCCTGTCAACGCTGCTGTACCAGATGATGTTCCGTCAGTTGTCCATAATTGTTGCGAGTCAAAATAAAAGAGTTTGTTAGCATAGAAAATTGCTTTTGTAAAATCGATAGATACTCCTGTATCTGTTGCCGTCACAACTTTTACAGTGCCACTTTCTGTTCCATCGGTTTTCCAAAGTTCAAAATCTGAAGTCGTATTGTCGGAAGCTGTAAAGTACAGTTCGTTGTTAAAAATGGTAAAGTTTGGCATATTTAATCCGCTGGCAAGATTGTCAGTATCAATGTCTTTAACTAAGCTGGAGAGCGTTCCATCGGTTTTCCAAAGTTCAGAACCTATAATTTGTCCAGAAGTTCCACTATAGCTTCTAGCTTTGAAAAAGAGTTCATTATTGTAGATTGTCAAATAACTCGGATTGCTTCCAAAACCAAACGCAGGATTTAAGTTGTTTGGGAAAATATCGTGTTTCAGCACAGTTCCGGCAGGAGTTCCGTCAGTAACCCACAATTCTCTACCTTCTGGGCTGCTATCATCTCCTGCAACAAAGTACAATTCGTTATTAAAAACGGTCATTTCGGCAATGTTTTTTAAACCGCTTCTTACTATTTCGGTATTGGCTGTGGTGCCATCCGTTTTCCACAATTCTCCAACACCATTTCTGTTTACATAAAAATATAATAAACCGTTATACACAGCTCCCAAAATGCTTTTATTGCCTTTGGTAATGTATGTTGGCGCGCCAATATTGGTATCTTCAAAGTTTTTTACAGAAACCGTTCCGCTAGGAGTTCCATCGGTTTTCCAAAGTTCAATAGAAGTACTCGTACTTCCTCTAAAATATAGTTCACCATTATATTCTATAAAGATGTCTTTGTCTTCATTAAAATTACTATCCAATCCATTGGAAGATCCTGTACGAACATCTTTTAGTAACATGGTTCCTGCGTCTGTTCCGTCAGTTTTGTATAATTCCGTTCCAATACCTGAAACAAAAGCGGTAAAGTACAATTCACCATTCATTACATACAATGATTCTGGAGAGTAGCCTGCGCCACCATTCAAATTACCAGCAACAAGTTGTGTTCCTGCGAGCGTTCCATCACTTTTGTATAATTTTCTAAATGATGGCGTGATGTCAATGGATTGAAAATACAATTCGCCATTAAATTCTGTGATATATTTTGGAGCACCTCCATTGCTTCCTGACCAAACATCAATTTGCTCAAACGTGTATTGCGCATTTAGTTGTATTGCAAAAAGAAATAGGATTCCGAGTAGTATTTTTTTCATGTGTTTGTTTTTGTACTATTATTTTCTTCTAGATTCGTTAACCGTAAATTCAACTTTTACGGTGGTTTCTACCGTTTTTTCAGATCCATCATCGTTGCGGATTTTGAGTTGTATCGTGTCTTCAAAATGTCCAGAAACGGTTCTGCGCTTTTTGACGATGCCGTCTTTCCATGCCGAAACTTTTGTAATGGTTGTTGGCGAACAGCCCGTAAAATCGCCGTCAATTTTTTTGTACGGCTGACTGTTGTTGCCATCAATAAAATTCAGGCTTCCACAACCTGAAGTGAATTTTTTAGTATCGTGTGTTCCCTCACTTGCTTCGCCTGCAAAGTGACGATTGATGTAGTGAATTTGAAAACCATCTGCAGTCATCAATTTGGAAGCATTTACATTGCTAGCGCCTTCAAAAAGTTCCAAGTTTGCTTGACTCATATAGTTTCCCTTTTCAGGATAAAAAGTATGCGTTCCTTGTAACGGTCCGTCGTTGAATGTAATTTTGATAAAGTGTTTTTTGTTTTGTGAAAACACCGTCGTTCCACATAAAAACACTAGAATTAGTAATTGTTTCATCGTATTATTTTTTACATGGAAGTATATTCGTTCGCGTTGATTTTTACGCTAGCATTCGTATCGATTTTGATGACTTTTACAGAACCACTCTCATTGGCTGCTTTGTAATTGAGTTCTAACACAAAACCTTCAAACGGACCGTCTTTTTTCATTCCGAGAATAGGCACAAACTTTTGCTTGATTGGGAAGTTTTTGGCAACCCACGCATGCACAGTTCCGCCTTCATTTTTATATACATACTCTTCACAGGAATAACCAAGAATGGTTTTGGTATTGCCTGTTTTTTCCAAATCGTTGTGTTGAGGTATGTTGTCTGAATAGGCAAGTTGTCCGAGTTCTTCACGAGATACTTTCTTTTTAATTTTCATGCCTGACATGTCCATAAACATCGTACTTGACGTTGGCGTGATGACTGCGTAGACTTTTCCGCCACTATCATCACCCATATTGTCTAATTTCATACAGATAACATCCGCATTTTTATTATCGAACAAAAAATCGAGTTGCGCTTTTTCGTTGCCTTCGGTTTGCATTTCGAGCGTTATCATTTGATTGAAAGTGTATGAATCGCTCGTAGCTTTGTTGGTTGCTTTGGCAGGATTTAATACTTTATCAAGCATTTTGTCAGCGGCTTTTTCCGCTTCTTCCATCGCTTTTTGTTCTACTTTTTGCGTTGCCTTTTCTTCAACCCTATTTTGAATTCGTTTAAGCAATTGTGCATGTGTCATTTGCGAGGCCAAGAGAAAGCTTACACAAAGACTGAGTTTAAAAATTGTTTTCATGATTATTACGTTTCGTTTCCTCTTTATATATTTACAAGAAGAAAGGTTAACATCGCATGAAAATTATTTTTTAAAAGCTGTGTAAAACCCAGTAAAAACAAAGGACTACAACTTTTTTATTTTTTTAGTTAACCTTTTGAATTGATTTTAGACTGAATGGATAAACAACAATTAGATGTACAATCGCGACTTCGGAATGATGATAAAAAAGCATTGGAAGAAGTGTATGTAACATATAAAGAAGCGTTTGTAAATTACGGATTGCGATTTAATTTGGATAGAGAAGATTTGATTGATGTGTACCAAGACAGTGTGATTGCCATGTATCAAAATTTTGTCACGAAAAAAACACAGCTTGACAATAGTTCCTTAAAAACCTATTTATTCAGTATTGGAAAACATAAAATTTACGACCGTTTAAAAGAGCGCATACAGTTTGTAGGTGCTGTTGTTGTGGAAGACGATTATGAAGAAGTAAATTTAGGCGAAAGCACGTTGACGAAAGAACAACAATTGTTGCGTCAATATTTTTCCCGCTTGGGCGAAAGCTGTCAGCAGATACTAAAACTATTTTATTACCGCAGTTTGAGTATCAAAGAAATTGTACAGAAAACCCATTATAAAGATGAAAACACCGTGAAAAGTCATAAATCACGATGTTTAAAAAAATTAATCGCATTGATAAAACAAGATTGATGGAACCAGAAGAATTGATTCAAAAATATATACAAGATTCACTCAACGAAGCCGAAAAAGTACAGTTTGAAACTTTGCTAAAAAGCGATGCTGCGTTTGCACAAAAAGTAACTGAATTTGAAAATGTGCATGCAGCTATCAAAGCGAATGAAAAGGCAGAATTAAAGTCACATTTGCAACAGTTGGAAGCGAATGAAAATATGTCAAATCCGACGAAAAAGACGGTCAAAAAAAGCATTCGTTTGGCAATCGCGGTAGTAATTTTAGTAGTTATCGGACTGATTGGAAATTATTTCATGCAGCAAGCCAACTTGAACGAAACCTTGTATGCAACCTATTTTGAACCGTATCCAAATGCGTTGGCACCTGTAACGCGTGGACAAGAAACTCCCGCAGAAGCACTTCCAAAAGCGATGCGATTGTATGAAGACGGAAAATATCAAGAAGCATTTGACATGATTTCTGAAATCATCAAAAGTCAAGAAAATCCTGAAACGGACGTATTATTTTATCAGGCGATGTGTTTGTTGAATTTACAACAAGAAACAGAAGCGTTGAATATTCTCAGAGAAATCAAACACAAAGAAACCCGCTTTACACCACAAATTTATTGGTATGGTGCGTTGATTCACATCAAATTTAAAGAAAACGAAAAAGCGTTGAAAGCGTTGCAATATATGGACGAAATTCAAACGACATTCAAATCGAAAGAACGTGAAATCTTAAAGCAGAAATTGTGAAAAATCACTGAATTTCGTTGTTGATTAAATCAAGAATGGAATTCAATTCTTTCAGCAACGGTTTGTAATGCGCTTCGGAAGTAGAATAACTCACCAAGTAAAACATCATAATATTATTTTCAAACTCAAGTGATGCTAAAAGATTCAAATTACTCACGTAGTTCTCTTTTTGTAAAAACTCAGTTTCTGGACTCGTGGTCGACAGTTGAAAAATAGTTTTGATGCTGTTGGCATTAGTTCTAAACATATCCAACACTCTAGCTCGTTGCTCGCCAAGTTCGCCTTCTTGCTTTGAAATATCTTTCAAAATAGCTTCCCAATTCGTCAATAATTTGCGCAGTTTGTCATTAGAAATATCTTTTAAACTTCCCGAATTAATCATTTCATTCAACAGTGAATTGTTGGCATTAAAATACACATCGAATGAAAATGACCGCGATAATAACTCAGAAAATTCTTTTTCAGAAAGGTTTTCGTTCGGATTGTTGGTGTAATTGAGAATCGTTTTGGCACCTTCATAATTTCGCTCGTTCACTTCCATGAGCTGAATCAGCTTGCGTTTACTGGTTTCAAACTCTTCTTTCAGTCCTTTTAAATAGGTTTGTTCTTTGGCTTCTAAAATGCTTCGTTCTCTGCTATTATTGATACCAACCGCGATTAAAATTCCAATCACAACCAACACAATTTCGCCGATAGCATACACAACATATTTTCCTATTTTACTTTTTGAGAGGGAATTGAGTCTGAATTTTCTAAAAAAACGCGCCATGTTTATATGATATGATAGATTCACTTTTGTGAAAACTAAAGGTATTATTATTTCTTGGATTTCAAAAAGGCAATTTCAATGTCAAATCGAGTTTTTGGTTTGAAGTATTTTGAAACTATCAATCAGGTCACTTTGATTTCTAAGATAAAAGCAAGTAGTTTTTGTTGAAAATTTTAGTTGCTTTATGGGAAGCTGAATCAAGTTTAGCTTGACTAAAATATATTTTCAATTTTAAGTAGAAACCATTAGTACATTTTCAAATTATCAAAATGATACATTGAAAAAGTCGTCACTTCGAGTGAAATTCTGAAAGAATTTTGTATCGAGAAGTACTTGGAAACCACAATTTTCAAATGATGAATGCTGAATTATTTTTTAAACGTAAACTCCTAAACTTATAAACTCATAAACTAAAAAAGCTTCACAGTAGTTCTCGATACAATTTTCTTCATTTCATTTCGAAAACCACTCGAACGGACGTTTTAGGAATTAAAATAGCTCCTCAATCTCAGAAAAAACTTGATACACCAAATGTGTTGGCAATCCTACAACATTGGTGTACGAACCTTCAATACGCGCCACTTTTGTATAGCCAATCCATTCTTGAATGCCGTACGCGCCAGCTTTGTCAAACGGTTTGAAGTTATTGACGTAATACCAAATTTCTTCGTCGGATATTGGTTCAAACGTAACTTTCGTGACTTCGTGAACGGTTTTTTGAGAAGTCGCTGTCGTAAAGCAAACGGAGGTAATGACATCGTGGGTTTTTCCGCTCATGGCAGCAATCATTTCAAACGCTTCTTGGGCATTTTGGGGTTTGGCTAAAGAAACACCTTCATGCCAAACTACGGTATCGGACGTTACTAAAATATCATTTGCTTTCAATTCATTTACAAAAACAGAAGCTTTCAATTCCGCTAAATAATCCGAGATTTCGTGATGCTGTAAATGTTCGGGATAAATTTCTTCTACGGATTTGAGTCGAATTTCAAAATTTAATCCTAAATCTTTAAAAAACTGTTGTCGTCGCGGCGAACCTGAGGCTAAAATGATGTTGTATGTGGAAGAAAGTGTGTGTAGCATAAGTTTTTAAATCAAAATAAAATGTATTGAAAAGTCTCTAATTCTATAAAATAATAATACACTACCGTTGAAAGAATTCCAAACAGCATGATAAGTTTTAGTAATAAAGACAATACTTGGTATTCACGTTTGGTATCGGCTTGCCAAATTTTCACGATGAAGTAGAGTAGTGGTAGTAAAATTGTCAAGAGTATATATATTGTTATTACTGTCTGACCTTGTAGATATTCACTGATACAGTATAGCGTGAAAAGTATCGTGATTCCTGCTAGCGCCGCCACAATTTTATTGACGCGATTTCTTCCCAAAACAATCGGCAACGTGGTAATATTTGCGTTGAAATCGCCGTTAATATCTTCAATATCTTTCACTATTTCTCGCGTCAAATTCATTAAAAAGGCAAAACTTGCATATACATATATGGCAACTAGAGAAAAAGCGTTGAATAGATTCAAATGCTTTCCTCTCATAGTAGGTTCTGTATCAAAAACAATTAAAATCAGCAAACTGCTTGAAACGAGTAAGGAAACTAAAACATTTCCCAACACGGGAATTCCTTTTACATGTGAACTATACAAAAAGAGTAACGCGGAAATGCCGACAAAAACGAGAGAAATCCAACTTTTACCTATCACAAAACCAACATAGCTTCCGAGACCAATTCCCACGAAAGTGAACAAAAAATAATAGAAATACGCGCTCTTTTTAGAAATGTGAGTGCCGATAAATAGTTTGTGTGGTTTGTTGATGCGATCGGTTTGTACATCAAAAATATCGTTGATAATATTTCCACCTGCGGCAATGAAAACGGTTGCTAACACTACAAAAATAAACAGCTTTGAGGAAATATAAGAATCGTCAAAAGGTGCAATCCAATAAACATAAAAAAGGAATTGCGTCAAGGCAATCATGACCAAGTTTGGAAACCGAACGAGTTGTAGAAATTTAGACATTTTTATTTTTTAAGCGATTCATAATTTCTGAGATTCCCCACTTTATAATTACAATAAATACAAAGAGAATACTGCTTTTATATATTAAATACGCGGTATATTTCCATAATTGATTATCGGTCATACTATAATCGCTTGGAAGATAATCACGGTGAAAAGATGTAATAAATATGATGAAATTTTCAATAAAGATACCATGAAAAATAGCAATTAAAAGCATTAAAATAGCGATACTGTTTCTGTAAAATATAGTTGTACGTACTTTTTTTATCCAAAACAACTGAGATAATGCAAAAAGTACTGGTAATCGCAATAAAATTGCCCAAATAACAAACCGTAAGTGCCTACTATGAGTAGTGTTGAAAAAATTATCAAAAGCATCAATAGTTGTGCTAAAATAGCTGATTACATATATGAGAAACCAAATAATTCCAATGATTCCAGTAAATTTAATCGTAGTTACTGCATGTTGCAAAAAGTAATTTAAATACGATGTAAATTGCTTTTTTGTAAATAAAATAATGATGCTAATTACAATAGTGGTGAAGCCAAATCCAAAAAAGATTCGTTGAATAAAGAAGTCAATATTACTGTTGTATAAACTCAAAAATAATTAGTTAATCATACTTCGCGTCAAAATTCTCGTCCCACGTGCCTTGTACTTTCATCACTTGACGAATTACGTCGCGAGCTGCACCTTTTCCGCCATCGACATGCGAAATATATTTACACAATTCCAACACTTCGTAGGCGGCATCTTGCGGACAACACGACAAGCCAACTTGCTTTAAGACAGGAATATCTGGAATATCATCGCCCATGTACAACACGTTTTCGAGTTGGATATTTTTCTTGGCGATGTATTCTTGTAATTGTGCTACTTTTTGATGCGCACCTAAGTAAATATCCGTAATGCCCAAACCTTGTAAACGCTTGCGAACACCTTCATTCGTTCCACCAGAAATAATACACACATTATAGCCTTTTTGTACTGCGACTTTGAGCGCGTAACCGT
Organism: Kordia periserrulae; assembly: GCF_003054265.1. Lineage (GTDB taxonomy): Bacteria > Bacteroidota > Bacteroidia > Flavobacteriales > Flavobacteriaceae > Kordia > Kordia periserrulae. The sequence goes on from NZ_QBKT01000003.1 coordinate 320,781, forward strand.
CTTTAATACTCATACGGCGCAGCATTTCGCCCGAAGTCGTAACCGTAACTGTTCCGTCAGTAAGGACGCCATCTACATCAAAAATAAAGGTCGTAATATGGTGTAAATATTCTTTATAGCTTTTCTCTTCCATAGGTTTTTGCAATTGATTGCGTGAGCAATGTATAAATTTCTTTGTGAATATCTTTATCGAGTTTTTCTAAATGGTCGTCAATCGTTTTTTGATCACCTCGTTTTGCTGGTCCCGTTTGTGCCATATACGGCGTGAGTGTGGTTATTTTGTGAGCAGTTTCTTGAATCAACGGATGTAAAATTTGAAACGGAACATTGTTCGCTTCGCAAATTTCATGGGCAATTCGGTACAAATGATTGCTAAAATTATTCACAAACACGGCAGAAACATGCAAGGCACGACGCTGTTCGGAACTTATTTTGTACGACGGACTTCCAATAGCATCCGCGAGTTGTTGTAATACTTTGAAATCAGTCTTTTCGCGTGCTTCCAGACAGAGTGGAATCTGAGAAAAATCAACTTCTTTCCCTTTAGTAAATGTTTGTAGTGGATAGAACACACCACGACGATTCTTTTTGTGTAAAACATGCATGCTCGCACTTCCCGACGTATGGACAACCAAACGATTGGTAAACGGTAATTTGTTAGCAACACTCGCAATGGCATCATCCGCCACAGCGATAATATATACATCTGCGTCGCGCAACTCTTTTAAACGTGTCGTTGTAGCAACGTTGGTAAAAGATTGCAACGCTTTTTGGGAACGATTGTACACTTGTACAACTTGTATTGCTTCTGATTTTGTAAAAACAGTATACAAATGTTGCGCAATATTTCCAGCTCCTAAAATGACCACTCGTATCATTTGGCTAAAATAACAACACTTTGTGGTTTTTGAAACTTTTCTATCAATTGATTCATACCATAAAAAAACAAAACATGACCAATATCATATTTTAAAAGCTTTCGGTGACGGATATTTGTAGCATACAAACACCAAAACAATTACATCATGACACTATATGCACAATACTACAGAGAGTTTCAAGACAAATACACCATGTATATTCCATTGACCATTATTTTACAAAGTTGTATCGGAGGAATTGCAGCCATGTATATTTTAATGAATGGATTGGACACCATTCCTAGTTTGGTGCAATTATTTGTATGTGTCATTATAACATCGTTTTACAATGCGGCTATTTTAGCACAATTACGTGAAAAATGGGTGTTTAACACCTTATTACTAAGCTTACTATTCAATATCGGATTTATCATATCAAATGCCTTATAGTTTTTAATAACACTTTCATTTTCTTAGTTAATCAATACTAGGGTGTAATGTCAAACTCAGTCATAAAGCGGATTGAGTTTGGCTTTTTTTATGAAAAGAAATAAAAGAGGAAACGTCTAAAAAGAGTTTTTTAGAATATTCATAAATAAGCCTAAATAGATTGTTAAATAGCCTGTAAATTGTGTAAAATGCCGTACTTTTGCATACTGAAATTTTGATTCAAAAAGAACACGCTACATGATAGGTAATTTCATCAAGAATATTCTCTTCTCTACACGATTAATGGCGCTCCTTTTTATTGCATACGCAGTAGCCATGGCAGTCGGAACTTTTGTCGAAAGTGAATACAGTACAACAACAGCTAAAATATATATTTACAACGCATGGTGGTTTGAATTAATCCATCTCTTGTTTTTGGTAAATTTCTTTGGAAACATCTTCCGTTATCGCTTATTGCGAAAAGAAAAATGGGCAACTTTGCTCATTCACCTATCGTTTATTTTTATCATTTTGGGAGCATTTATTACGCGGTATATCAGTTATGAAGGCGTAATGCCTATTCGTGAAGGTGCTACCGAAAATACGTTTCTTTCCGAAAAAACATACATTCAAGCCTTTGTAGATGGAGAAATTAATGGACAACCAAGAAGACGCATTCTAAAAGGCGACTATCTCATTTCCCCTGAAGCTATTGCGCCAACGACTTGGATTCAAGAAAACTTTCCTTGGGAAAAAGACTTTAACGGACAAGAATTCACCATTGATTACAAAGGCTATATTCAAGGAGCTGAAGAAGGAATTGTTCCAGATGAAAACGGTGTTGAATACTTAAAAATTGTAGAATCTGGTGGCGGAAATCGTCACAATCACTTTTTAGAAGCAGGTTCAAAACCGCAAAGCGTTCACAATATTTTAATGACCTTCAACAATCCTGTGGACGGTGTCATTAACATCATGAGCGACGAATATGGAAATTACACCATCAAAAGTCCGTTTGAAGGCGAAAATATGATTATGCAAACGCGCCAAACCAACAAAGTGTATAAAGACAGTTTACAGCGTTTTCAAATTCGTTCCTTATACAACTTAGCGGGATTGCAATTCGTAATTCCTGAACCCGCAGTGAAAGGAAAAATTGGCGTAGTAGAAACCTCCGAAAAATTAGCTGATCAAGCGAATGCAGTAATTTTAGAAGTCTCTACCAATGGAGAAACCGAAGAAGTAACTGTGATGGGCGGTAAAGGTTATGAAATGGCACCAATCAAAGTTACCGTTGGCGGACTCGATTTCCATTTGGCGTATGGAGCAGACAAACTCAAACTTCCGTTTAGCATCAAACTCAATGATTTTATTGCTGAACGTCATCCAGGAGCAATAAGTCAAGCAAATTATAAATCGTTTATGAGTAGAGTGACTGTGAATAATAAAGAAGAGTCATTCGATTATGACATTTATATGAATCATGTACTAGATAATGGCGGATATCGTTTCTTTCAAGCACAATTTGACAGAGATGAAAAAGGAACTATTTTATCAGTGGCTCATGATTTTTGGGGAACGAATATTACCTATTTGGGCTATTTTTTACTTTACTTCGCATTGATGGTGATTTTATTTGATAAGAATACACGTTTTGGCGATTTAAAAAAGCAATTGGAAAAAATTAAAAACAAAAAAGCAAAGTTCTTAACTGCGATTGCATTACTGTTTAGCTTGGGAAGTTTTGCACAAGAAACGACTCAGCAAGTAGATTCTACGCAAGTTGATACGATACAAAAAGTTGAAAAAGGACATGAAGGACACAACCATGCACCAGGCGAAGGACACAATCATGAAGTCGTAAAACAGACACTCACGGATGCACAAGTAGATTCAATCATCATCGCAAATGCAGTGCCACAAGAACACGCTGATAAATTTGCCCGCTTGGTCATTCAAGATGCTAATGGGCGTATGAAACCTGCGCATACGTACGCACGTGAGTTGCTTCGTAAATTGAACAAAAGAAGTAGTTATGGAGAAAACGATGAACTGTCACCAGAGCAAGTTGTTCTTTCCATGATTCAGTATCCGCAAATGTGGTACGATGCGAATATTATCAGCATAAAAACCAGAAAACACGATAGTTTACGAAATATTATTGGGATTGAAAAAAGCGATGCTTATGCAAGTATGCTCGATTTCTTTACATCAAAAAACGAATACAAGCTCAATCCGTACACACAAGACGCGTATGCGACCAACAAGCCAAATCAGTATCAAAAAGCGATTAAAGAATACGATTTAAAACTTGGATTGTTAAGTAGAGCTATACAAGGCGATTTATTCAAAATATTTCCACTCCCAAATCATGAAAACAACAAGTGGATTTCTGAAAGGGATTATGAGAACAATCCTGGAGAAGGTTTTGATCCAAAATATTCGCAATACGAAAAGTATGTGAAAAACGCCATGAAAGTATATGTGATTCTGCTAAATGAAGCACATAGAACTGGCAATTACACAGAAGCGGATAATATGGTGGAAAGTTTGCGCAAACGTCAAAAAGAATATGGAAGTGCCGTATTACCGTCAGACTCGAAAATAGAAACCGAAATCATCTACAACAAGGTCAATATTTTTGAGCGTTTGATGATGTATTATTTATTAGTCGGATTTGTGATGTTTGTCTTTATCATCATGCAAATATTCAGAGATCGAAAATGGATCAATTCCGCCATCAATATTTCAAAATGGTTGGTTGTTGGATTATTTGCCTTGCATACGGCTGGACTCGTCGTACGTTGGTATCTATCAGGTCACGCACCGTGGAGTGACGCTTACGAATCAATGATTTATGTGGCTTGGGCAACGATGTTGTTTGGATTGCTCTTTGGACGAAAATCTGATTTAACCATTTCGGCGACCACTTTCGTCGTTGCGATGGTATTATGGGGCGCGCACATGAACTGGCTCGATCCTGACATTGCTAACTTACAGCCTGTATTAGACAGTTATTGGTTGTTAATTCACGTAGCAGTCATTGTAGCAAGTTACGGACCGTTTGCACTCGCGATGATTTTGGGAGTTGTTTCCTTATTGTTGATTATTCTAACGAATAAAGAAAACAAAGAACGCATGGAACTCAACCTAAAAGAAATCACCATCATCAACGAAATGGCAATTACGGTTGGTTTGGTCATGTTAACCATTGGAAATTTCCTTGGCGGAATGTGGGCAAACGAAAGTTGGGGACGTTATTGGGGCTGGGATCCAAAAGAAACATGGGCGTTAATTAGCATCATGGTGTATGCGTTTGTCTTACACATGCGTTTGGTGCCAGGATTGCGTGGACGTTGGTTCTTCAACTGGATGGCAATTGCAGCATTCGGTTCGATATTATTTACCTATTTCGGTGTGAATTTCGTGCTTAGCGGATTACACTCGTATGCCACAGGAGATGCCGTATTAGGTCCTAAATTTGTGGTGATTACAACGGTTACATGGTTAGCTTATGGAGCGTTGAGTTATTGGCGTTATAAAGTGCATTATAAGAAAAAGAAAGCGTTGAAGTAGTTTTGGATTATAGGCATTAGGGAATAGTGATTAGGGATTAGTTCAATATTTCACATTTCTAGTTTCAAAGCACTTCTCGATACAAAATCTCTACGAGATTTCACTCGAAGTGACGGTATTATCAATGTATCAATTTGATAATTTGAAAATGTGTTAATGGTTTATTTTTGAAACGTCCTTGCGAGATTTTTTTGAGCTTGCGAAATAAAAAAAATCGTGGCAATCTGTTGCTTCATATAGCAGTTTTGTTATACAACAAACAGATTACCGCGCTATTGCTCGTAACGACTAATCTTAGTTTTTTCGTAGAAAAACTGTATCGAGAACTACTTCGAACATTAAACGTTTCTAAAAGCAAAGCAATTCAACATTCAACATCCAACATTTAGCATTTCAAAGCATTTCAAATTTTGTCACATCGAGCGCAGTCGAGATGGTTTTTTTACACTGTTTTACTTGAAGTGACGGTTTGGAGTTTGAAGGCTACACATTTCTAAAAGCGAAGCAATTCAACATCCAACATTCAACATTCAAAATCCAACATTCAAAATTTCTACTGTTCCAACCATTTTCGAAAATCAGAAGTTGTTGACGAACTTGTCATAACTTTTTCTTTGATGCCAGTTAGTTGAATTAGTAAGCGATTTTTAAAATGACTTTCAATATTTTCGATGTAATCGATATGCGCGATTTGACTCCGATTGATGCGGAAAAACTTCAAAGGATTGAGCATTTGTTGAATATTGCCTAACGTGTCAGAAATCGGATGTTTTTTGCCTTTATAATCCATCGCCAAGCAGAAATCGCCCGAAGCTTCTATCAAACTAATATCACTCACATTGAGCAACTGAATTCCGTTCGATTTTTTAATAACAAAGCGTTTTTTGTAACTGGTTTTTTCTTGCTCTAGCGCCGATTTCAATAAATGAATCGTGTCGTTGTGAATGGGTTGATAGCTTTCGGTTTTAAAAAAAGATTGAAATTTATCCAATGCCTGACGGATATCTTCTTTCGTATACGGTTTTAAAATATAGGCGATTCCGTTGGTACGAAAGGCTTCAAACAAATATTCGTCATGCGCTGAACAAAAAATGATTGGACAATCAATTTTTACCGTATTAAAAACATCAAACGAAATTCCGTCCAACAATTGAATGTCGGAAAGAATAAAATCGTAATTTTCGTGTGCTAAAAAGGCTCGTGCTTTTTCATTGGAACGCGCCCAATCGTGCAGAAACGCTTCTGAAAAATAGCTTTCCAAATTAGCCAGTAACTTTTCGTAAGCGGGAATTTCATCTTCTAAAATTAATATGCGCATAAGGTCTGTATTTACGATTCTTCACTGAGTTTTATAATAGGAATTTTTACGGTAAAATCATCTAAAGTATCTATAATTTCAGGTTTTTTATCTGAAAGTAATTGGTAACGATATTTCAAGTTTTTTAATCCCGTTCCAAACGAATCTTTTTGGTGTTTAATGGTACTTTTCGTGTTTGTAATGGTCAACCAATCTTCGTCAATGGTCACGGTTGCTTTCACGACTTTTCCATGTTGCGCGCGATTGTGCTTGGCAACATTTTCTAACAACGTTTGAATCGCACCCGTAGGCACAAATTTATTATCTAAAGAAACATTTTTGGTGATGGTAAAGTCATAATCGTTTCCGAAACGCGTTTTAATCAAAAAGATATAATTCTCTGCCAAATTCAGTTCTTCGGTCAATTCCATAACTTCCGAGTCTTTGGTTTGAATCAAATAACGGTAAATCAGCGATAACCGATTGATATATTCTTTGGCTTTTGCCGTATCGCTGTCAATCAACGCATCCAATGTGTTTAAATTGTTGAATAAAAAGTGCGGACTGATTTGCGAACGCAGGAGTTTCAATTCGTTTTCCTTTTGTTTTTCTTTAATGCTGCTAAACATAATTTGATTTTCGTAGTATTTTTTCGCAAGTAACAATCCAAATGGCAAACCAATACTTTGTGCCGTATTTGAAATGTAATTAATTACTTGCTGATACCCGTATTTAAAATGTACCCAATCGCGTCCGCCACTATAAAATCCAACCACATCTTCCCAAAAACCTGCTAAAATCAACACTAACAATGCCCAAAATGTAAACTGAAAGTATTTTTTATTATTCAATACATAATCGGGCAACAGCCAATACAAAAACATACAAATCACAGAAATATCCACAATCACAAACGACGGAATATCTAACAAATATTCAATCAAATCTTCGTTTTGAGTCGCGTATTCATAAATAGTCATCAACACAGATACTCCGTAATAAATGGCGAGTAATATGTAATCGGATTTGTTGAGTTTGACGTTCATTTTTTTTGTTGGGTTTTTGGTGTTGGGTTTTAGGTTTTAGGTTCTTTTTTGTTGTTTGTTGTTTGTTTTTTGTTTATAAGCTTTTCAAAGCACTTCTCGATACAAATTTGCTGCATTTCGACAAGCTCAATGAGCAGCAAATTCATTCGAAGTGACGGTTTGCGGTTTGATGTGAAAAGTTTCTAAAATCGAAGCAATTCAACATCCAACATTCAAAATTCAACATTTAGCATTTCAAAGCACTTCTCGATACAAAATCTCTACGAGATTTCACTCGAAGTGACGGTTTGCGGTTTGATGTGAAAAGTTTCTAAAAGCGAGACAATTCAAAATTCAACATTCAAAATTCAACATTTATCATTTCAAAGCACTTCTCGATACAAAATCTCTACGAGATTTCACTCGAAGTGACGGTTTGTGGTTTGATGTGAAAAGTTTCTAAAATCGAAGCAATTCAACATTCAACATTCAACATTTCAAAAAAAACTACTGCTTCGTATTAATTCGGTCTACTTCGTCGCCAGCGCCGTTTTTTCTGTTTTTGTCTTTGTTGTATTTCTTTCCAAAACTATAACTCAATTGTAAAAATACATTTCTACGCGGAAAATCACTGATAATATTCGCATTTACATTGTCATAATTGATGGTTCCGTTGAATTTACGGTCTAAAATTTCTTCTAATTCTACGCTGACTTTTAATTGGTCGTTCATGAATTTTTTGCTAAACGCGATGTCCAATCCCGCAATCCAATCAAACTCTATTTGCCCTTCAAATCCGCCCGAAGTATAATAGCCTGAAACTTCTGACTGAATTCCCCACGGCAATTTGTATTCAGCACTTGTAAACCAGGTCATATTCCACTTTTTATTGTCCAAAACTGGTGTTAATTCTTCTGACATAAATCGGTTGTAATTCACAATCACACCCGTGTAGCCGTCCAATCCTTTGACTAAATTTAGTGGCGCAAACAAGCTAAAGCTCCAGTTTTCATTTTTTGATAAGTTAATAACTGAACGCGAAGTTTCAGAAGTCGCATCATTTTGTGAAATTAACTGAAATAAGGTGTCGTCTGTTTTGTTGTAGCTTACGCTGAAAAAGGGTTGATTCTCGTAGGTTAAGTTGAAACGAAAACTATTCGTCAATGCTGGGCGCAATGTCGGATTTCCTTGCTCAAACGTAAACGGATCGTAATAATACACAAACGGATTCAAAGTTTCGTACGACGGACGCTGAATGCGGTAACTATACGCTACATTGGCAGCAATTTCTTCCGTAATATTTCTGGTAATGCTCAAACTTGGGAAAAATTTCGCAATGGTTCTGTTTAAAGAAGTATTTACGTTTTGCGACGTTCCCACAGTTTCACTTTGTTCCCAACGCAATCCGCCCGAAAATGACCATTTATCTAGTTTCACGTTTACTTTTGCGTATGCCGCCATAATATCTTCATCAATCAAAAAGCGATTGGTTTGGTTCGGATTGTTGACAAATTCGCCTGAATTTGTTTGTACTAAGGATTGCAAATCGCTATCCGAATCTACATTTGCATATTTCAATCCCGCGTGAAGCGAAATCTTGTCATTCAACGTACGTTTGTAATCGGCTTGATAGGTGTAAATATTGTAATCTGCATCTTGAAAATACCGTTGATTGTCATAAGCAACCATACTTTGCCCAGTCTGAAACAAATTGTTTTCGTTGGTCGATTTGTAATCTACATAATTAAAATCCAACGTCAATTTGTTCACTTCATCATCATATTCATAATACGGATTAATGACGTACAATTTCCAATCGCGCTCAAAGCGATTGTCGGTTTCTAGCATGTCTAGCGTGCCATTACTGGTAATATTTGTGACGTTATCCGTCACACGATTGGACGAAGTTTCGGTGCGTCTAACGCTAATTCCGGTCGTATGTTTGTCATTGATGTAATAATCCAATCCCGCATTCAATCGCAACGTATTTGGGTCAAATGGCGAACGCGAAAACTGATCGTACACATCATCACCCACACGACGAATAATTTGCAAATCTTCTCGCCAAGAACCACGCGAATAACTCGCGCCTGCTTGCCAGTTGATTTTTCCTTTAAAACTTGCAATGGAAGCACTTTTTCTAAACGTAAAATCGTCCACATAACCAACCATACTTTTCAAACTTCCGTAAGTGCCTAATTTTACATTTTTCTTTAAAATAATATTAATCAACGCGCCCGAACCGTCTGCATCGTATTCCGCACCAGGTTGTTGTATCAATTCGATTTTGGCAATATTATCGGCAGGCATTTCACGCAACAGCGTTTGCATGTCCATATAATTCGTTTGTTTTCCGTTGATGAGAATTCGGATATTGCTTTGTCCTGCATAACTCAAATTGTTTCCCGTAACTAGAACGCCAGGAATTTTTTTGACAATATCACGCACGTTGGAATTCACCATTTCGGATTTTTCCAAATTCACGACTAATTTTTCAGCATTTTGTGTGATGATAGGTTTTTTGGCAACAATGACCACTTCGTCTAAATTTTCAGGAACATCTTCTCGCAACACAAAATCAAAGGTCACTTTTTTGGTCGTATCAATGTTCAATATGATAGAGCGTTCGGTTTTATAGCCAAATAATGACGCTTCAACAACATAACTTCCATTTTTTACATTGGTAAATGTGTAGGTTCCGTTTTCCTCAACAATCACAGCTTGCAACGGCGTTTCTGTAGCATTGTCGTATAACACTATGTTTGAAAATGACATCGGTTGTTTGGATGTGTCGGTCACTTTACCAGAAATGGTACTTTGTGCACATAAACTGTAGCTTGCAAGCAATAAAATAAAAGAGATTAAAGTTTTTAACATAACTGTTCGTTTTTTATCTGTTCGTTTTTTTTGATGCACAAATATGTTTCAGAATCTATCTATACAAAAGGAGAATCTGCCGAATTGGGATAAAAAAAAGGTGAATGTGGAATTTTTAGGGTTGAATTTTTTCATGTTATATTTGAAAACAACAAGAAAGAAAAGCGTAAACGAAAAACAGCAATAACGTTCATTATACAGCTTGAATCTATTGTTTTTACTGGGTTTGAAGCTTTTTTTAATTTTTCGAGATGAAATATTTAACTATCATACTACATATCATACTTGTTATTTTCTTAACGATACTCACGCAAATTGGCGGCGTAGCGTATGTGTTATTTTTAGGATTGAAACGTCACAATCCGCTGTTAGGTTGGAAAAAGAAACTTGTCAATGTTGGAGGTTTTTTAATAGTGTACAGTGTGCTTTCGTTTGTCATATTGCCTGTATTGGCTTCCAGTTTGTACAACCGAAAAGCATTACCAATTTCGCATGAAGCCTTGAAACCGTTGCGTGCATTTACTTTTTTGATGAATCGGCATTATGTAGATAAAGAGCTGTACGCTATTTTACTACAAGAAGCCGAAGCGATGCAGCAAGAATTTCCTGAAACGGTCACGTATTATTTGGATGCTTGTTTCCCGCTTGGCGCGAAATTTCCTTTATTGCCACATTGGAGTCATAATGACGGACGTAAAATCGATTTGGCGTTTTATTATACAGATGCAACCACTAAAAAATATAAAAATGGAAGTCCGTCGTGGTTGGGTTACGGCGTGTGTGAATCGCCCAAAGAAGGAGAAGAAAATATGCCAGCATTTTGCGCTGAAAACGGATATTTTCAATACAGTTTTTTGGAAAAAGTAGTTTCGCAAGGCAACAAAGAAAGTTATGTTTTTGATAGCGAACGCACCAGAAGTTTGATAGAAAAATTGGCAGCATCTTCCCAAATCAACAAAATATTTATCGAGCCACATTTACAAAAGCGCATGCAGCTGACGAGTTCAAAAATACGTTTTCACGGTTGTCACGCCGTTCGTCACGACGATCATATTCATGTGCAATTGTAATTTTCATGGGCAAGACTGAATTTCTATAATTCTTCTTCAATTAAAAAAGGCATAATTGTCAGATAATTTTTCGCTAATTTCATAAACTTTAGAATATTCATTGTAAAAGTATTCTGTAAAGTGTACATTGTATGACCAAAAATTACGAACCTTTAAATTAGGAATCATGAAAAAACAAATTTTAAGCATTGGGAAAGTGCTAAGCAAAAAAGAACAAAGAATTATTAGTGGAGGAATAGTAACACCAGAGCCAATTGATTCTCCATGTGAGGAACCTGTATTAGCTCCACCGCCAGAAGGATGTCGCTATATAAAGATTGCACCATGTAGTTATAGATTAGTATGCTTACAAATTACTCCACTGTAAATTGAACAAAAGAAGCTATTTAAGAAAATAATCATCGTAGATTATAAAAAGCAATTTGCCAAATTATTTTCTAAATCACTTTAATACCAAAAATTATCAACCTTTAAATTATTAAATCATGAAAAAACAAATTTCAAGCATTGGGAAAGTGCTAAGCAAAGAAGAACAAAGAACTATTAATGGAGGTGCGCTTGTTGCTGAACCATTTCCATTTGAATGTCCAATAGTATTATTAGCGGCTCCGCCAGAGGGTTGTTACTATGTAACAGTTCCAACAATACCATGTCCATCTTACAAGCTAGTTTGCGACGATATTTTTCCGTATCAAGCGTAAGTAACAAGTATGAAAAGGCTGTTTTTATTTTTTAGAAACAGCTTTTTTGTTTTCTATACCTTGTAACTTTGCATTTTTTCGGTTAACTAATAATGATATGAAAGCGTTTATTATCATCTCGATTATTGTATTGGCATTTGGATATGCATATTTTTTCCCTAAAAACGTAAAAATTCTTGGCTTTCCTGCGGAAATGTTTTTTGGAAAGAAAAAAAATGAAGACGAAGAAAATTAATCATTCTTTCCGCAACCAACCTACAATTTTAGAATCTTCAATTTTCCAACGATTATTTTCTTGAAGCAAATCATAAGTAGCGCGCGAGCTTGAAAACGGACCTGCATTTTGCTGAATGATTGTTACAGTATCATCAGTAACTTCCATCACAATGGCAACATGTCCGAAGGAATTATACCAAGTTGCATCAAACACTACTAAATCATTAATTTTAGGTTTTGAAGTACTCGGATTGGTATATTGAGTTAGGTTTCGCTGAGTATTTACTTCACCATCTTTTACATTTTTATTGAAAAAATCTTTGGCATGTCCGTAGCTATCCGGCATTTTATGTTGTAAATACTCGTAATAATAGCGTTTTACAAATTCAACACATTGGTATTGCAGTCCTACATTGTAACCATCTTTCGTAACATTTCGTTTTTCTACATGGTTTACAGCGCCATTGTAATACACAGAAACATTGTTAAAACTATCCAGCTCTTCACCAACAGTTCGGAAAGGATTGAGATTTATTTGTTGAGAAAGTTTTAAAACACCAAAAACTACAGTAATAAGGATGAAAAAAATAACAATTTTTCGTCTCATTGTATAAGTGAATTTCTAGTAAAATATAGAATTCTATGATAAATTAATAAAATAAGTCGCCAGCATCAGAATCTTCGTTATTATTAAAATTGCCTCGCCTGAATGTATTTGGGAATATGTCAGGAAGTTTATAAATAATAAAACCTATGATAATTGATATAATAATTACAAATCCTTTTGTCATAGTATAAAGATACACAAATCAAATTGTTGTTGGTTAAAAGCGACACTTATATTCTACACGCAAGCAAATTCTTTCGTATTTTTACAAAAAAACAATTACGAATGAGAATCTTCATGCTAGTACTACTTGTTTGTTTGATGAGTTGTACATCGAAACCAAAAGAAAAAGAAACTAAAACTGCTGATACCGCAGAAAACACCACAAAAACCAAAACCCAAAGCACTATGGAAAAAGGAACCATTCACCAATTTACGGTAAAAGATATTACTGGAAACGATTTTAATTTAGCCAGCGTAAAAGGTAAAAAAGTCATGATTGTCAATACCGCTTCTGAATGTGGATTAACACCACAATACGAGCAATTGCAAGACGTATACGAAACATTTAAAGACAAAAACTTCACGATTATCGGTTTTCCAGCAAACAATTTTGGCGGACAAGAACCAGGAAGCGACCAACAGATTGCCAAATTCTGCAAAGCTAATTACGGCGTTACGTTTCCAATGATGAGCAAAATTTCTGTAAAAGGTGAGGATATGCATGAAGTGTATCAATTCCTCACGCAAAAATCAAAAAACGGCTTGGAAGATTCAGAAGTTGCGTGGAATTTTCAAAAATATCTCATCAACGAAAAAGGCAAATTGGAAAAGGTAATTCCGCCAACGACATTGCCAAACGACGAAATGATAGTGTCTTGGATTGAAGAATAATTCAACTTAAAACTCTTAAAAAGAAACAGTTACGAAGTAGTTGGAATGATATATTTCACACTTTTTGACTGTTTTTTTATGGAATCGCTTTTGGAAGATTTGCAAAAATCAAAAAAAGGACGATATTTGTATCCTTATGGAACTGTAAGTAATTTTTTTCGGAAACTGTCGATTGCATTCGACTTGTAGTTGTAGCACACTCTTCGCGTGACTACAAATTTTCATTTATAAAAATTACATCATGTCACAGCACCATACACTATCTATAAAAAAACTCTATTCCTATTTTAAAGAAGCCTTACAAGGCAAACAAAACGATTTCACCACAGGAAGCATTCACAAGGCAATTTTTATGCTGTCCATTCCGATGATTCTTGAAATGTTGATGGAATCGATTTTCGCTATCGTAGATATCGCGTTTGTTTCCAGAGTCAGCACCAATGCCGTTGCCACTATCGGACTTACAGAATCTGTCGTAACCTTAGTCTATGCGGTTGCTATTGGCGTCAGCATGGCAGCCACAGCGTTGGTAGCACGTAGAATAGGAGAGAAGGATCCTGACGGTGCTTCCAAAGTCGCTGTCCAAGCCATCTTTTTAGGCGTTCTTGTGGCAAGTATTATCAGTGTTATCGGAATCCTGTTTCCAAAAGAAATTTTAGGAATGATGGGCGGCGAAGTCGATTTGATTGAAGAAGGATACGGTTATACACAAATTCTCCTTGGCGGAAATATGACCATTATGCTGCTCTTTTTAATCAACGCGATTTTCAGAGGCGCAGGAAATGCATCCGTTGCTATGAAAGCTTTGATTATTTCCAATTTGCTCAATATTATCTTAGATCCGCTATTTATTTTTGGTTTCGGACCCATTCCTGCTTTTGGCGTAGAAGGTGCCGCTATTGCTACAACTATCGGTCGTGGAAGTGCTGTTTTATTTCAATTGGCAATCTTATTTTATGGCGGAAGCGTCATTAACATCAAGTGGAAAGATTTGGTATTTAGAGCTGCGATTATGGGCAACCTGATAAAAATTTCCCTTGGCGGGATAGGACAATTCATCATTGGAACCTCAAGCTGGATTTTCCTCATGCGTATCATGTCCGAATTTGGAAGCGATGTATTGGCTGGATACACCATCGCCATTCGTGTAGTCATGTTTACCTTATTGCCGTGTTGGGGAATGAGCAATGCAGCAGCAACATTGGTTGGACAAAACTTAGGAGCTCAACAACCTGAACGTGCCGAAACGTCTGTTTGGAAAACAGGAAAATACAATGCATGGTTTATGGGAATTGTTTCCATTGCATACTTGGTGTATGCCAAAGAAATCATTCAATTATTTTCAGACAATGCAGTCGTAATTGAAAATGGAGCGTTGTGTTTGCAAATCATTGCGGCAGGCTATGTTTTTTACGGATATGGAATGGTCATTATACAATCGTTCAATGGTGCAGGTGATACGCAGACACCGACAATTATCAACTTTTTCTGTTTTTGGGTATTTCAATTGCCGTTTGCCTATCTCATGGCAATACAATTCGATTTTGGTCCAAAAGGCGTGTTTTGGGCAGTTACAGTGACAGAAATTCTTATTGCGATTATTGGAATCATCATCTTCCGTAAAGGAAAGTGGAAAGAAATGAAAGTTTAGGTTTATCAATAGCAGTTTCGTAATTTAGTCACCCTCAAAAATTCAGAATGAAAAAAAAGAATCTAGGACTCAATACGGTTTGTACCCATACGGGAGAAGTAAAAGACACACAATTTAAAGGTGCGGTTTCGCCCATTTATCTCAGCAGTTCGTACGCATTTGAAGATATTGATGAAAAACGCTATCCGCGATATTTTAATACGCCAAATCAGCAAGCACTTTGTAAAAAGGTTGCAGCATTAGAACATACAGAAGACGCATTAATTTTTGGAAGCGGCATGGCGGCGATTAGTACTAGTTTACTAGCGTTTCTTCACAAAGGCGATCATATTGTATTGCAAAATGCGTTATATGGCGGCACGATGAATTTAGTATTGGAGGAATTTGACAAATATGGAATCGAATATACGTTTACGGAAAGTTTAGACATTAAAGATTTTAAGAAAGCGATTCAAAAAAATACCAAGGTCATTTACATCGAAACACCGTCCAATCCATTGTTGAAAGTGACAGACATTCGAAAAGTTGCGAAACTTGCTAAGAAACACAAACTCATCACCATGATTGATAATACTTTTGCGAGTCCCGTAAATCAGTTGCCTGCAACCTTGGGAATTGACATTATAATTCACAGCGCAACTAAATATTTTGGTGGGCATAGTGATATTT
This sequence comes from Kordia periserrulae, assembly GCF_003054265.1. Lineage (GTDB taxonomy): Bacteria > Bacteroidota > Bacteroidia > Flavobacteriales > Flavobacteriaceae > Kordia > Kordia periserrulae. Next base: position 336,653 of record NZ_QBKT01000003.1, read on the forward strand.
TGGCAGGAGCTGTTGCCGCTTCCGCAGAACACATCAATCACATCTTTCAATTGGCAAAAAACTTAGGAGGAAGTTTAAGTGATTTTACCGTTTGGATGCTCGAACGAAGCATGAAAACAATGGGAATTCGCGTGAAAGCACAAAACAAAAACGCACTAAAACTGGCAAACTATCTAGAAAAGCATGAAGCCGTTTCCAAAGTATATTATCCTGGATTAAAATCGCATGAAGATTACGAATTGGCAAAATCGCAAATGGCTGGTTTTGGAGGAATGATGTCATTTGAATTGAAAGACGAGTATAATGTTTCAAAATTCTTCAAGTCATTGAAATTGATCAAACCGTCCATGAGTTTGGCAGGTGTGGAAAGCACTGTTTTGAGTCCGACACAAACCTCACACGCACTACTAACACCCGAAGAGCGAAAAAAACAAGGCATTGCAGACGGATTGATTCGTTTTTCTGTAGGAATTGAAGATAAAAAAGACATCATTGCCGATTTAAATCAGGCGATTAAAAAGGCGAAAAAGAAATAGATTTTAGTAGAATGTAATGAAAAAGAAATTTGTAGCTATAATTTTTATTTTTTTTCTAATCGTTGGATGTGGTATTTCTAAAAAGAAGATAACCAAAGCAGATTTTCAACAAGCTGAGAATTATTATTTTAAAGCATATGCTATCTTAAATAATACGACAAACAATGCACTTTCAAAAGCATTGGTCACAGAAGGATTAGAGTATATCAATAGCGCTATTTCTATAGACAATACAAAATCAGAATATCATCGAGTTAAAGGTAGCTTATTCTTACACCAAAAAGAATACAAAAATGCTTTTACAAGTTTTGAAAGATCATTAGCACTCAATCCAAATAATTCTTTGGCACATATGGGAATAGGAATTGCCTATGAGCTTACAGGAGAGTTTAAATTGGCTGAGAAGAGTTACTTAAAAGCACTGCAAGATCAAACAATATCAATATCAGTTAATTTTAATCTTGGATTACTATATAATAAATGGGGAAAACTACCAAAGTCTATTGAACAATACGATAAAGTAGTTGCTTCTGCACCTAATTTGAAAAGTGCATATTTAAATCGTGGCAAAGTAAAACTAAGTTTGAAAAAATATGAAGAAGCGATTAAGGACTTTAATAAAGCAATTAGTTTAGTTCCAAATGATAAAGTTTCTATAAATAACCTAGGTTTGGCATTATTTTATTTAAAGCGATATGAAGAAGCTATTGTTAATTTCAAAAAGGCGTTAAGCATCAATCTAGGCAACTCTTTTGATGAAAACTTTGATACTGATGCATACGCCTATAATAATATGGCAAATTCATATTTTGCATTAGGAAAGCTAAATCATGCTTGTTTTTATTGGAAGGAAGCTGTTGACTTTGGATATGTGTATAAAGATGTATGGAAAGAAGAATACAATATCGAAGATCCTGTAAAATTAATTCAAAAGCACTGTAACTAATAAATAATGTAAATTTGTTAGACGAAAAACGTAACATATGAAATTAGACATATTAGCTATTGGCGCGCATCCTGACGATGTAGAATTGGGCTGTGGCGCTACGATTGCTAAAGAAATATCCAAAGGAAAGAAAGTAGGTATTCTCGATTTAACGCGTGGTGAATTGGGAACACGCGGTTCTGCCGAATTACGAGATAAAGAAGCCGCTAATGCTGCAAAAATTTTAGGTGTTTCCGTACGAGAAAATCTAGCGTTTGCTGATGGTTTCTTTGTGAATGACAAGCAGCATCAACTGGAAATTATCAAAATCATCCGTAAATATCAACCAGAGATTGTATTGTGCAATGCGATTGACGATCGCCATATCGATCATGGAAAAGGCAGTACATTGGTGAGCGATGCTTGCTTTTTAAGTGGTTTGCTGAAGATAGAAACCGAATTGAATGAAAAACCGCAAGAAAAATGGCGTCCGAAGCATGTATATCATTATATTCAATGGAAAAACATTGAACCTGATTTTGTCGTAGACGTTACGGGATTCATTGAAAAAAAGCACGAAGCAGTGATGGCATACAGTTCACAATTTTACAATCCAGACAGCAACGAAGCAGAAACGCCCATTACAAGTAAAAACTTTATTGATAGTATTCACTACCGTGCTCGCGACTTGGGTAGATTGATCGGAACGGAATATGCAGAAGGGTTTACCGTAGAGCGTTATGTAGCGGTAGACTCGCTGGATGACTTGATATAGATAGTTAACTATTTAGGCATCAATCAACTAAAAAGCTTTAAAAAATAAATCAAAAAAATACTTTGGATGGAAAGTGAAATAATGTATATTTGCATCCGCAAAACAAATGGTGATTGTAGCTCAGTTGGTTAGAGCGCTGGATTGTGGTTCCAGAGGTCGCCGGTTCGAACCCGGTCTTTCACCCTTTATAAGTCGCTCATTTTGAGCGACTTTTTTTGTTTTTTGGATGTTTTTGTACTCCTTAAAAGTTATTCGAAATGGTACTCCAGTTTTTTCGTTATTTATTTAAAGTATTGATTGTTAGTTAATTGTTTGCGGCGACTTCTGGATTGATTCTTTTCAAATGAAAGACATCCTTAAAACGGCTAAAAACGTGTCATTTTTTGTGAAATTATTTTCTGTGATTTCAACTTAAATAGCAAAACATTAGTTAGTTATCTTTAGCACTGAATGATAGATTCAAGCCTTATGACAATCACATGTATATCAAAGTTTTCAATTTTAGGAAAGCTGTCGTTGTAGAAACTTGCTATAAATCCAGCCATTTTTTAAAATCTGAACATCGTTCTCGAGAAACAATAATCTTATCATCTTCATCAGGATTTAATTTTAGCAATAATCTACTATTAAAGTACTGATGAATTTCCCCAACCGCATTTAGCTGCACCAAGTATTTTCGGTTAATCCGAAAGAAATCCAGCGGATTCAAGATTTCCTCTAGTTGATCTAAGGAATATTCTAATGGAAATTTATTCCCTTTGTGGTCTTTTAAAAAAATAATACCAGCATCCGAAAAGAAATAAGCGATGTTTTCAACTTTTACAGAATTGAAATGATTGCCCACTTTCACCATAAATCTTCGTTTGTAATCTTTGGAAAGTAAGGTTTTAAATTCTTCCAGTTTTGGAATGATATCAAAGCTTTTATTTTTTGAGTTATCTCGATACTTATTCATTGCAATGGCAAGATCTTTTTTATCAATAGGCTTGAGTATGTAATCGATGCTGTTGTATTTAAAACCCTTTATCGCATACTCATTATACGCTGTGGTAAAGATAACTGGTGGATGCTTTTTGAGTTTATCGAGAATATCAAAGCCGTAGCCATCATTTAGTTGAATATCTAAGAAAATTAAGTCGGGAACAGGATTATTACCCAGCCAATTTAAACTACTTTCGACAGAAGCCAATTGCGCTTGCACTTCAATATCTGGTACAAGTTCTTCTAAGACTTTTTTTAAACGTTTAGAAGCAAAAGCTTCATCTTCTATTATTACAACTTTCATTATTAAATAGCCTTCAAAGGCTCGATTTTCATTTGTATATCTTTATTAAGAATAGGTAAGGATACTCTAAAAAAAGAGGTTGTTTTTTCTTGCTTCACTTCTTTATTGGTGTAATATGCAAACCTACTTTTAATGTTTACCAACCCAACACCTGTTGATACTTTTTCCTTGCGCTCTTTTAAGGTATTCTCAACTACCAAATAGCCTTCTTTATCATAAACTCTAATCAACAGCGGAGATTCTACAGAATAATAATTATGCTTTAATGCATTCTCAACAACCATTTGCAAAGACAATGTTGGTATGGTATATTCTGATGCCTTCAGCGCTACTTCAGATGATATTTGTAACGACATTCCGTGTCGTACGCTCATCATAAATATAAAGCTATCCAAAAAACTCAATTCTTTTTCAAGGGAAATTAGTGGTTCATTTCTATGGTCTAAAATGTAGCGATAACAGGAGCTCAATCGTGTTACAAAATCTGAGGCTAAATCTCGGTCTTCATACATCAAAGATGTCAACGTATTTAGACTATTAAATAAAAAGTGAGGACTGATTTGATTTTCTAAATTGTGATATTGCGAAACAGCCATTTCTTTTTCAAGCTTGTAAAGTCGTTTCTCCATTTCCTTTCTAATCTTACTGGCGTAGTAGAATAAATTAAAAATAATAACGGTTATCGCCAATAGGGAAGCTCTTAAAAAATCGGTTCTGAATTGAAGCCAGGGTTTATCAGTTTCGCAATCTAAAAACTCAGCAAATTGAAAGGTTCCAAGATAATAAACAATCGCAAAAAGTGGCGTTGTGAGGAGCAAGGTCTTTCCCAAAATTTTCAAGCCTGAAAACCAATCTAAAGCAGCAAATTTGTCTTTATCTGTATGTTTTTTTATGAAGTAATCGTTCCATTCCCAAGTAATGATAAAAAAAGACAAAGCCGTTAAGAAGTAGTAAAGACTAGTTCTGCTAAAAAACTCAGAAAACGAAGTATCAGTAGTAAGTTTTATACAGATAAAAATGACCACAGTAACTCCTAATCGTACAATAAATTTCCTTAGCAACATCATTGCAAATTAATTTAAGATATAAAGGTAACAAAGTGATTGTGAATAAATTTGAATTACACTCTAAACTGTCAATTAATCTTCTGAACTGTTATAATTGACTCTTAAATTGAAATTACACCATTTTAAACGTCAAAAACAATTGAAACTTCTATTGCTACAACCGAGGCGAAAAATTAACGATTAAAAAGAAACCCTTTTAACCAGATTGAATTGTTTTGCACTTTTGAGAAAAATCAAAAAACATGAAACATCTTATTTTTATAATGCTATTTTCTGTGTTGGGTTTACAACACATAAGTGCCCAAGGAATCATTAAAGGAAGAATTGTTGATGAACAATCCGAACAGCCAATCTTAGGAGCGAATGTAATCCTCATATCACAAGAGTTGTCAATTGGTGCAATTACCGATGTAGAGGGTTATTTTAGAATTGAAAATGTTCCTCTAGGAAGACAATCGGTTCAAATTAGTTTTTTAGGATACGAAACCATTACGGTTCCTAACATCGTAGTTACTTCTGGGAAAGATGCTGTTATTAACGTAACCTTGAAAGAGTCGCTTGGTGAGTTGGATGCAGTGGTGTTAAACATTGCAAAGAGAAAAGATGCTCCAATCAATACACTTTCATCGGTATCCGCCCGACAATTTAGTGTAGATGAAGTTCAACGTTTTTCTGGTGGACGAAGCGATGTTGGAAGACTAGCAGCTAATTTTGCAGGTGTAAGTGCACCTGATGATAGCAGAAACGATATTGTAGTAAGAGGAAACTCTCCTACAGGATTGCTGTATCGCTTGGAAGGCATTCCAATACCCAACCCAAATCATTTTACAACAGTTGGAACCACAGGAGGTGCGGTTTCCGCTATCAATCCAAATTTGTTGAAAAATTCAGATTTTTTTACTTCTGCTTTTCCCTCTGAATATGGAAATGCTTTGGGTGGAGTTTTTGACTTAGGTTTTAGAGATGGAAACAAAGATGATTATGAATTTACAGCGCAGGTAGGTGCTTTTACTGGAGTTGAAGCATTAGCTGAAGGACCACTTGGAAAACAAAACGGTTCATTTTTAATAGGAGCAAGATACTCTTTGGTTGGCTTATTAGGTGTCGGTGCAGGAGGAACGGCTGCAACGCCAAATTACTCAGACCTTTCTTTTAATATCAACTTAGGGAAGCTTGATTGGGGAGAATTCTCTGTATTTGGAATATTAGGTACTTCTGATATTGATTTTTTAGGGAACGATATTGACGAAGATGATTTATTTGCTGCTGAAGATGAAGACCTTTTTGTAAAATCAAACTTTGGAGTCGTCGGACTAAAACACAGAATATCCATTGGTGATGCTTCATATTTGGAGACCATACTATCCAGTTCATTTTCTAACGACGCAATTCAATCCAATAGATACATCAATAAAGACCAAGCCAACGAACGTGTGATTCTTTACACGGAAACTGACAATACCGAAAACCGTTTTTCAGCGTCAATACTATTCAACAGTAAACTCAGCTCAAGATTAACTTTAAGAGCAGGAGCCTTGCTAGAACAATACAACGTTGATTACCTTTTAAGAGACCGTGAGGAACAACCTGATACGAACAATGATGGTGATCCAGACCTTTTTACTTTTATCGATACAGAAGAGAATTACCTCATAGCGCAACCGTATACACAACTTCAGTATAGAATAACAGAAAAACTAAAGTTAAACATAGGAGCGCACAGTCAGTACAGTAATCTAAATAAACAATTTGTATTTGAGCCAAGAGCAGGTGTTCAATACCGTATAAATAATAAAAATCAGTTGAGTTTTGGTTATGGATTGCACCATCAATCTATTCCATCGCCGGTATTATTTCTTTTTGAAGATATAAACGGTGAATTTGTCCAAACCAACCGTGATTTAGATTTTGTAAGAAGTCACCACTATGTTTTGGGATATGATTTGAGATTTGCAAGCGATTGGCGTATGAAATTGGAAATGTACTATCAAGATATAGACAAAGCGGGAGTACAACCATTCCCCTCAAGCTATTCAACACTTACTGAAGGAGCTGACTTTGATTTTGACAACGATAGAGTTTCTCTTGTCAACGAAGGAACAGGTTTCAACCAAGGAATAGAACTTACTGTAGAAAAGTTTTTTAGTGATGGCTATTACGGACTATTTACAGGCTCTTTGTTTGAAAGTAAATATAAAGGGAGTGATGTTATTGAGCGAAATAGTCCTTTCAATAATGGTTACGTAGCTAATTTTTTGGCTGGACGTGAATTTAAAATTGGTGCTCGGCAACAAAATGTCATATTTGTTGATACACGATTATCAATTGCAGGAGGAAGGTATTATACACCTGTTGACTTAGAAGCCTCACAAAATGCAGGTTTTGAAGTTTTAAGAGACGATACTGCTTTCAGCGAACAATATGATAACTATTTGCGTTGGGATTTAAAACTTGGATTTAAAATCAACCTCTCTGAACGCAAGCAATCTCATCAGTTTTATGTTGACATCCAAAATGTAACTAATAGAGACAATGTGTTTGCAAGACGTTACAACAGACTTACAAATAATGTAGATGTAGTAAATCAAATTGGATTTTTCCCTGATGTGGGATATCGATTCCAGTTTTAAAAATTGTAAAGATGAAAAAAGTAGTCATGCTTATTCTTACACTGCACTTTGTTTCTTGTGCGCCTAAAAAAATAACGTTGGGAATGGGAACCGAATTTTTACATAATGAGTTGAAAGAAATCGAAAATTATATTCAAGATTTTAAAAGTGTCAATTCCAACGTTTCCAAAGTAAGCGTTGGATGGCATTTGGAACATCTCTTGTTGACCATTACTAAGATTTACGAGAAAATGGAAAAATCAAATCCTAAAGAGTATCGAAATCGGTTCAACTTTACCAAAATGATGATATTTAGTTCAAATCAAATTCCAAGAGGGAAGGCAACAGCTCCTACAATAGTAACACCTTCTGAAACGATTGAATTGGTGTCTATAAATAAAAAAATTATACTAGCGAAACAGCTTGCATCAAAGATTGATAATTTACCTGAGAATACTTTTTTTAAGCATCCAAGTGCTGGTTATCTAAACCGAGATGATGCCAAAAGATTTCTAAAAATACATACAGAGCATCACTTAAAAATTATTCGAGATATTTTACATGAACCTAGTTCTAATAAAACAAACTAAGTTTTTCTCATCTTATACTGTTAGACTTTGTACTCGATAATCGAGATTAAAAATGCTCCGACGCTTGCGTCGAAATGTTTCAATAGTTTCTACTCAATGCTTCGTGGGCTTGCCCCGAAGCAGTTGACTGTAGTTGTACTTACAAAAATCATAAAAACACTTAATTAAAATTCAACAACAATGGCATTACCAAACAAACTTCGCATTAGACTCAAAAAAAAATATAGAGGATATGCGTTGGTTACAGGCGCTAGTTCTGGTATCGGACAGGAATTGGCAAAAGAATTAGCAACATCAGGATTTGATCTTATTCTCTGTGCACGCTCGGAAGACAAATTGAATTCGCTTAGTGCTCAATGGCGAGGACAGCAAAAAATCAAAATTGAAGTCATTGCAACTGACCTTGCTAAAACGGAAGGAGTACTTTCTCTTTTAGAACAAATTGAAGACAAAGAAATAGGAATGTTTATAGCTGCTGCAGGTTTTGGTACTTCGGGGAACTTTATAGACAATTCCATAGAAGAAGAAGTTAACATGCTTAGGTTGAATTGTGAAGCTGTGGTTATGCTTACGCATCAGTTAGCCATACGTTTTAAAAAACAGGTATTTGGTGGTATTGTATTGTTTAGTTCCTTGGTTGCTTTTCAAGGTACTCCGTATGCTGCCAATTATGCAGCGACCAAGGCTTTTATTCAAACTTTTGCAGAAGGTATTGCTGTTGAACTAAAGTCACATCATGTAGACGTATTAGTCGTAGCTCCAGGACCAGTAAAAAGTGGGTTTGGCAATCGTGCAAATATGAAAATGGACGGTGCAACACCTGTAGAAAAGATTGCTGTGCCTATTTTAAGTGCGCTTGGCAGATCTTCTACCGTCGTCCCAGGGGCACAAGGAAAATTTCTAACCTATTCCTTGCGACTGCTTCCAAGGTTTGGAAAAATAAAAGTGATGAAAATTGTGATGGGCGCAATGACAAAACATCAAAGAACTTACGAAAACATAAATTCATAGCATTGGAATACTTAAATTAAGCAATTGAAATTCCACTTTTTTATAGACCTAGACTTATGATTTTACGTTTTCTAAATTCTGTTGGATTGCAACTTTTTACCTTTTTGAAAGTTCTGTTAAAGTGACTCAAGCTTTCAAAACCACAGTTGAAAGCAATATGCTGAATGCTATGATTGAACGTCAATAAATTTTGAGATACTTTTTAAATCCGTGCTGTATTGATAAATGTAACAAAAGAATGACCCGAATGTTTTTTAAACCAGTAACAAAACAATTGCGGTACCATGTTGGTGTAGAAAGCCATCTCAAGTAGATTAAAATAATTACAATCAAATTTTCAAAGAATTAAAATACCTAAAATTTGCAGCTTTAAAAAATATACCTATATTTGGTAAACCAATCTGGTAAACCAATTTTTAAAAACGAGATGAAAAGTTCCTTCCCAATGACTATTTTAAAGAGGTGCTTACTATTATTAGTTGAAATTCAATTTTATAATTGCTTTAAAAATGAAGAATTAGTTTCTCCAACATCAACTATTACAATCTTTACATAACTCACTAAAGCATGAAAAAGGAATTACGTATACTTTACATTTTGGCAATCAATATAATAGCTAGGGCTCAAAACCTTGTCATTAACAATATCATGGTAAATCCTTTAGAAAAAATGGTACATTCCAAAAGTATAAATCTTAATCGTATAGATATAAGTTTGTTTATAAGAAGTATGTATTTTTCAAAAATAAAAACTGACGCCGAGAATACTATCAAAAAAATAATCACCAATTAATCACCTATTCATGTCTAAAAATCATTCTTTCATTATTTTAATTTCTTTCTGTGTCATTGCTCTCAATTCGTGTGAAACACAGTTAAAAATCGCTACACCAAATGAGGTGATTCCATTTTTTCAGCATTGGAATTTAATCTTGGGAGATGGTTCCAACGCTGGAAAAGCTACAAACTTCAAACACGAAAACTTCTTTTACACAGCAAATGATAGCAAAGGAGATTGGGTAGTTTTTAAATCACCAAATGCAGGAAACACACACGGAACTTCCAACAATACAAGGACTGAATTGGCACAACTAAAAAAATGGTCGCCAACAACAGATGCAAAAATGAATGCTACGCTAAAAGTGATGAATGTTGCAACAACAGGTGATGCGCGTGTGGCAGCAACATATTCAGTAGTAGTTGGTCAAATTCATAGTGCAGACGGACATGAAAATGAACCGCTAAAAATATTTTACAAAAAATTTCCAGGTCATACCAAAGGTTCTGTTTTTTGGAATTATGAAATTAATACTGCAGGAGACGACAATTCAAAAAGATGGGATTATTCTTATCCAATTTGGGGTTATGACTTTTCTGTGGTCGGAACAGATAAAAATACATATCCACCTGAACCAGAAGACGGAATTGCTTTAGGAGAAGAATTCAGTTATGAAGTTGAAGTAAAAGATGGTATCATGTACCTTACATTTTCAAGTGAAGGACACGAAACCAAAACCTTTACTAAAAATCTGATCGCTTCCGAATATACCAAAGATTCAGACATTCCGAAACAGGTTCAAAATTTATTTGTGCCAATTGGTCAAGATGGTGTTGAACGTGTAAAAGCGTATGCAGGTGAGGGACTTTTCTTTAAATTAGGTTGTTACAATCAAACAAACGGGAAAGATCCTAAAGTAAACAAAGTTTGGTGTTCTGGAGCAGAAACGCATGGTGGAGACATTATTAAACAGTATGCTGATGGAAATTATGCTGAAGTTTGGTTTAAATCCGCAAGTATTGAAATCAGCGATGATGCAATCTCTAATGAAGGATATTTCAAAGCAAACGATGGTTTAAACAAAAAAATAGTATATCCAAATGAGGTTATTCCTTTTATGGATAAATTCAAAATCTTAATGGGTGATGGAACCAATGAAGACAATCTTATCAACTTTCAAGATGAAAACTTTTTTTACACTGTAATTGACGGAACCAGACGCTGGGTAGTTTACAAAACACCAAACTCAGGAGTTACCTCAAAAAATTCAAGCAATACAAGAACAGAATTACACGAAAAACGCGAATGGACACCAGAACAAGGTGGAAAACTCACGGGTACTTGTAAAGTAATGCAAGTTTCAGTCTCTGGTGATGCTAGAGTTGCAGCTTCTTACGCTACAGTAGTAGGACAAATTCATAGTGGAGAAGGACATGAAAACGAACCGCTAAAAATATTTTATAAAAAATTCCCAGGACATACCAAAGGTTCTGTTTTTTGGAACTACGAAATAAACACTGCGGGCGATGACAACTCAGGACGTTGGGATTATTCTACTGCCGTTTGGGGAAATGACATGTCAGTCATCGGAAAAACCAAAGACGATTACCCTGCAGAACCTAAAGATGGAATCGAACTAGGAGAAGAATTCAGTTATGAAGTAAACGTGTACAAAGGAATCATGTATCTCACGTTTAAGAGTGAAGGTCACGAAACCAAAACGTTCACTAAAAACCTTATCAAATCTGAATATGTAACCAAATCAGACATACCAACACAAGCACAAAAACTATTTGTACCCATTGGACAAGATGGTACCGAGCGTGCTACTGCCTACAGTGGAGAACTAGGGTATTTTAAGCAAGGAGCATACAATCAAACTAACGGGAAAAGTCCTGAAAAAAACATGGTTTGGTGTGCAGGAGCAGAAACCTATGGAGGCGATATTGCTAAGCAATACGAAAATGGTTGTTACACAGAAGTATGGTTTAGAGAAGCTACCGTTGGACCAGGAACAGCACCGAAATAAATTGACTTTAAAAATCTGAATAAAAAAAATATAAAGTAAAATAATTATGAAAACATTTGGAGCAAGCAAAGAATTTATACTAGACAAAGACCTCGAATGGGAAGTTGTGGGCGAAGGTGTAAAACGTAAAATTATGGGTTATGATGATAAAATCATGCTTGTTAAAGTACATTTTGACAAAGGAGGAATAGGATACAAGCACGAACACTACCACAGTCAGGTTACCTATGTTGAAAGTGGAACATTCGAATTTTCAATTGGAGAAGAAACACGTGTTGTAAAAGGGGGTGATACTGTTTATATTCCGCCACACGTGTTACATGGAGCTATCTGCACAGAAGAAGGAATTTTAATAGACGTTTTTAGTCCAATACGAGAAGATTTTATGGAATAAAATGTGGAAAAATTAACAATTATTTAATAAAATTTACGAAAACGTTGTAAATCTCAAAAATTTATATATATTTGGTAAACCAATCTGGTCAACCAATTTTTTAATCAAAAGAAAAGGACAGGTGCACGCCTATCCTTTTTGGAATATTACTTCTTTGGAGGGAAGTAAAATTATACATAATTACTTACAGTAACATGCATATTGCAAAAATACAAAAAAAATGCCAGTAGAAGTAAAGCTTTAAGTGATTAGTAGAATATTAACTAATTAAAAAAACTAATTATGAATTTAAAAACAAAGCTTACTTGTATTGTAATGCTTCTCTTGTGCATTTCAATGTACGCTCAGGAGTCCTATCTCCTCAAGGGAAAAGTAGTTGACAAAGCAGACAACCAACCTATTCCTGGTGCAAACGTTCAGGTGGTTAAAACATCAAAAGGTACTACTACAGATTTTGATGGCAATTATCAAATTTCAGTTACAAAAGGTTATGTGTTACAATTCTCTTATGTTGGTTATGCTTCACAAACAGTTATTATTGATGCTCAAAAAACGATAAACATTACGTTAGTTGAAGATGCAAATGCTTTAGATGAAGTAGTTGTAATTGGATATGGAACACAAAAGAAAAGCAACCTTACTGGTGCAATGTCTACATTAAATGTAGAAAAGAAAGGATTAGATAAAATAGCTGTTTCCAGATTAGACGATGCGCTTGTAGGACAAGTAGCAGGTTTAAATGTTGCAGCTACAGAAGGTGAAGCAGGTTCAGATCCAACCATTCGTATTCGTGGTGTTGGTTCCTTAAATGGAGATTCTGCTCCTTTAATTGTAATTGACGGATTGGTAGTAGATAGCGATTTTCTTGGAAACTTAGATATGAACGAAGTACAAACGTTTGACATTCTCAAAGACGCGGCTTCTACATCAATATATGGTTCTCGTGGTGCAAATGGTGTAATCCAAATTACAACAAAACAAGGTAAAGATGGTAAAACATCATTTTCTTACAATTCTTTCTTTGGTTTTAAAGAAGCAAGACAAAGTGACGATTACTACTTTACAGTAGCAGAAACTGTTGCTGCAGAACGTGCTGCAACAGGAACACTTTCCAACAGAACAGCTTACAAGCAATTACTTACACAAACAACTGGTATTGACAGGGACTGGCAAGATGAGATCTTTGAAGGCGGAACTATTACAACGCATTCATTTAACGCTCGTGGTGGAAACAAAAATACAAAATTTAGTGCTTCCTTAGGTTACAATCATGATGAAGGTGTTTTACTTACAGATGATTACAAACGTTACAATGCTAGATTAAAATTAGATACAAAACTAAGCGACAAAATAAAATTAGGGGTAAACTTTGCGCCATCTTACACAAGAAGAAGACGTTTTGATGGTTCTACACACGATATTTTAAGGCAAACGCCGTGGTTGCCTTTATACCACGACGCCAATTCAATTCAGTTTGTTGATACCGCAACGTATCCAAACGTTCAAATAGGTGATTATGCTATTCAAAGACACTTCGACAACTATGATTTATTTGGTGATGGTTCTGTTTTACAAGACATCAGTAATACATCTAACACAAACCCAGCTGCAAAAGTATTAGAGCGCGATCGTAACGATTACAAATTTAAATTAGCAGGACTTTTTTATGGTGAATATAAAATCATTGATGGTTTACGATTCAGAGCTACCTTAGGAGGTGATTACCAAAACACATTTAGAAATAGGTGGCAAGGTGTTCTATCTAACAGAAATGGTGCTTCGGCAGCAAGTTACTTTGAATCTAACGAAAACAGAATTCACACACTATCAGAAGGATATTTTACATATGATAAAGCTTTTGGCGGACACGCGTTCAATGTAGTTCTTGGCGCATCTGCTGAAAAGTGGGAATGGCAAGGAGACAGCGCACTCGGCTCTGGTTATACATCAGATTTAGTACAAACACTAAGCGCAGCTACTGTTTTAAATGAAATTACCTCATACAAATACGAAGAAGGATTCTCCTCTTTCTTTGCAAGAGTAAACTATTCTTACGAAGACAAATACTTAGCATCTTTAAGTTTTAGACGAGATGGTAGTTCAATCTTCGGTGTAGATAACAAATACGGTAATTTCCCTTCTGCTTCGGTAGGTTGGGTAGTATCGCAAGAAGATTTCTTGAGGGAAAGCGAATTACTAAGCTCATTAAAACTAAGAGCAAGTTTTGGAGTTACTGGTAACAAAGATATTGACACAGGAAGCAATCTTACAGATTTATATCCTTCAATATCATTACTTGGAACAGACAATTACAACTCACAAGCAGCTTTTGTAGCGTTAAACATTGCAAATCCTGAATTACAGTGGGAAAGATTAATTGAATTTAACCCAGGAATCGATTTCGGATTTTTTAACAACAAAATTACAGGTTCTGTAGATTACTACACAAGAACAAGTGATCAACTCTTATTATTCAACCCAGTTGCATCTTCAACAGGTTTTTCTGCAGCATTAGAAAACTTAGGAGAAGTGAGAAACTCAGGAATTGAATTAGAAGTTACTTCAAGAAACGTTGCTACAGAAGATTTCAGATGGGGAACAACATTAATTGCTTCTCACAACAAAAATGAATTATTAGACTTTGCAGACTCTAACGGACAAATTCAAAATGTAGACAGTAAAAGAGCTGCAGAATGGATCAACCTCGTAGGAAATCCTATTTCATCATACTATGGTTGGGTAGTAGATCGTGACATTCCTTTAGAATTTATCAATGATCCATACCATCCAGCTGGTGGACAAGCACAAGATGTATATGTAAGAGATTTAAATGGAGACGGATTGATTGATGATGATGACAAAACGATTCTTGGGAATCCTTATCCAGACTTAGTATGGAGTATCACAAACAATTTCAGATACAAAGATTTCGATCTAAGCTTCATGTTTCAAGGAAGTCATGGTGCCGAAATACGTAACATGGGAGACCAATACTTGTTCAACCACTTTAACAGCGGGCAAGATTTTAATACGGCTACAACACCAAATCAAGGTTTCATAAAAGAAAAAATCTTTACAGATGCCATCATTCAAGACGCAAGTTACATTGCACTTCGTAACCTAACAATTGGTTACAATCTTCCTGAAGACATCGCTAACAGATTTGGAGCATCATCATTCAGGCTCTATGCAACAGGTCAAAACCTGCTCTATTTTACAGCGAGTGATTACACAGGTTTCAATCCAGAATCTATCAACGATACAAGTGCAACAACATATGGTTACCAACTTGCTGGTTCGCCAATATTCAGTACGATATCATTAGGGTTAAACTTACAATTTTAATACACCATTCTAAAAACATTTAATTATGAAACAATTAAAATATATAGGTTTTTTGATGTTAGTAGTGATAAGTCTTCAGTCTTGTCACAAAGATCTCTTAGAACCAATTCCAGAAGCAGCAGTAAGTAGCGAAAACTACTTTCTAAACGATCAACAAATTGAAACTGGTGTTATTGCTATTTACGATGCGATACAAGGAGTAAATTCTACAAATCTAAATGACAATCGTGGTATACAACACGAATATTACGTAACTGAAATGCGTAGTGACAATACCAGAACTAAAAATCAAGAAGGTGAAGCAGCACAATTTGAAAGCTATGTAATTACACCAAACAACGGTATCGTAGAAAACTATTACAGAAGCTGTTACAGTACAATCTTTAGATCTAATTTAGTATTAGAAAACCTCGCAAATGCCTCAGAAACAATGGCGCCCATCTTTGAAGGTGAAGCAAAATTCGCAAGAGCCTACAGTTACTTTAACTTAGTACGCCTTTTTGGAGATGTTCCTCTAATTGACAGAACAATCTCGCCACAAGAAGACGAAATTGCATTCACAAGAGTGGCTACAGCTACCATTTATGATTTAATTGTGAGTGACTTAGAAACTGCCGCTGCAAATCTTAGTAATGGTGAATACACAAGAGCTTCAAAAGCTGCTGCAGAAGCACTATTAGCAAAAGTACATCTAACATTAGGAAACTATCTTGAAGCACAAATTCTTTGCGAAAATGTAATGGGATATGGATATACTTTAGAACCAAACTTCAACGACATCTTTTACAATGAAGGAAACAACGAAGTTATTTTTGTAATTGCATACACACAAGGTATAGAAGCTGATAGTCAAGATTTTTCTGCAGAATTTATGAATGGTGTAGGACGTACCGTAGGTGTAAACTACGTAACAGAAGATGCTGCAGCATTCTTAGATGCTAACGGAGGAAACAGAACAGAATTCTCATACCGAATCGATCCATTACAACCGACTCAAAGACAAGTTGTAAAATATTTACCAAATGGAGAAGATGGTGGCGATAACGGAAATGTATTCACGTCAGATGCAACACTTTCAGGAAACGATTGGGTAGTATTGCGCTATGCAGATGTATTACTTATGCACACAGAAGCAATCTTAGCAGGAAATCAAGAAACAACCAATGCGGCAGCAATCGCGTCATTCCAAGCAATTCGAGACAGAGCCGGATTGACAGATGCAGTAACTTCTATCACGAAACAAGAACTGTTAGACGAAAGACGTGCTGAATTGGCATTTGAAAATCAACGACTATTTGATTTGTTACGTTTTGGAGAAGCGCAAAGTGTACTATCTGATTTATCAGCAGCAAACAATTATAGCTTTACTTCTACAGATTTATTATTGCCAATGCCACAGCGAGAGATAAATCTTAGTAATGGATTAATGACGCAAAATCCTGGGTATTAAAATTTAAAAAATATATGATGAAAAAAACACTAAAAATAATTGGTACGGCTTTCCTACTTGTAGGAACACTCATATATCAATCATGTGATATTGACAAATTTGAACCGCTAGAAGCAAACTCAATTGCCGATGCTACACCACCAGAAGCTAACTTTACTTTTACACAAGGACAAGGAGCAGCAGAAGAGTGGAAAGATTATACATTTGCCAATCTGTCAACAAGTGCTACCATGTACGCATGGAATTTTGGAGATGGAAACACCTCAACAGAAGTTGATGGGGCAAATACTTATCCAGGCGAAGGAACGTATACGGTAACACTTACGGCCTCTGATGCACTTGGCGTAACAAGTACATTTACACAAACAATAGAAGTAATAGAACCAGAAGCACCTTTAGTTGCTGATCCAGTATTAGTCAATGCAGATTTTGACAAACTTCCAAAATCATCTGGTTCAGACTGTTGTTGCGCAGGTTGGATCAATAAAGACTTGGGAGATCAAGGAGAATCTAGTTCAGGGAACGGAGGTTCTGACAATGTTGTAAAATTTGACAACAACGAACCAGATCATGTATACCAAGAATTTGCGGTAACACCAAATGCGGATTACACAATTACAATTGTAACTTCGTTCAAAAACCTAACTGGCGGATCATTCCCTAGCGAGCTAGAATTAAGAGTATTAGCAGGTTCAGGGTATATTGATGGGTATTCTCCAACATATTACACCAATACAGTTGATTTTCCACAAGAGGATTGGGGATACACTACAATTGCTCAAGTAGAAGATCCAGCAAACAACTTGCTGCTTGAAGTACAAACAAATCCATCTGACGACAGTTACTTCTCATACACATACTCTTTCAATGCAGGTGCAAACGACAGCGTTGCCTTGTTCATCAGAGGTATTGGAGGAGACAGTATTGGAGACTTTAATTATACAAGTGGAGACGAAGAAATACGTGCAGATTCTGTAGTAATTACTGCGGTTAACTAATACGATTTATGACAATACGAACACTATTTATAGTATTTTTTGCTTTTAGTCTAAGCGTTGGATATACACAATCTAGTGATAGCAACAGTGCAGAAAACGTACAGAAAGAACGAAAGAAAAAGAAGCGAAAAAAACGTAAAAAGAAATATAAATTAGCTGATATAGATTTATCTCATTGGAAGGTGACAACTCCAGCGGGCAACGGAAAAAAGCCGCTGGAAGTGTCTCCACCCGAAATATTGGATTATGCAACAAATGAAGACTTAAAACCATTTATGTACAATGACTCTGTACGCGGTGCTATTGTTTTTCATGCGTATCCGAGTAAAGCCACCACAGCCAATACCAAATACTCACGTTCAGAATTGCGTGAACAAATGGTGCCTGGCGAAAACAATGTCAATTGGACCTTTAAGCAAGGTGGCATTATGAAAGGAAAATTGTCGATTGATGAAATTTCTCGTGATGCAGATGGAAAATATCACAAAGTCATCATCATGCAAATTCATGGCCGTTTAACCAATGAACAGCGAGATTTAATTGGTCAAAAGGACAACAATGCGCCACCAGTACTAAAAATTTATTGGCAAAATGGTAAAATTCGGGTCAAAACTAAAGTCTTAAAAAACTTGAATGCAACTCAAACAGAATTACTACATGAAGATGCTTGGGAAGATGACAAAGGATACACATTCAAAGAAAAAGTAGGCTTTAGAAAATTTAGACTCGAAGTAAGAGTTAGTGAAGGAAAAATGACTGTAGTATTAAACAATAACGAATTTAAAACCTATGAAAACATTCACATGAGAAAATGGGGAATCTTTGAAAATTATTTCAAAGCAGGAAACTACTTTCAGACACGTGATGAAGGTTCATATGCAAAAGTTCGATACTACACGTTAGAAGTAACGCATTAATAATGAAGTTAATTTATATTTGAATAGAAGCCTTTAATTGGATTTTACTGATCTATAGCAGATCAGTAAAATTCATGTAAAGATTTCACAGAATGTTAACGTATATTCACTATTAATTTTTAAATTTAACATACAAAATCTGGTTAACCAATTACAGTTGCTTACGTATGAAATTAGATATCTTAACAAAAA
This sequence comes from Kordia periserrulae, assembly GCF_003054265.1. GTDB lineage: Bacteria > Bacteroidota > Bacteroidia > Flavobacteriales > Flavobacteriaceae > Kordia > Kordia periserrulae. The sequence continues at coordinate 355,553 of NZ_QBKT01000003.1, forward strand.
CAGAAACACTTGACATTCAAAAAACGATTATCTCAAAAATCAGAGACCTAATCAATGCCAAAAATTTGGAGCCAGGTGACAAACTTCCCTCAGAACGTATGTTATCTGAAAAGTTTGAAGTAACACGTAGCAATGTTAGAGAAGCAATTCAAAAACTTGAATTCTACGGTTTATTAAAATCAATTCCACAAAGCGGAACCTTTGTAGCAAACATTGGAGTTACAGCAATGAATGGAATGATAGAAGATATCTTACGTTTAGAAGAACCAGATTTTAAATCGTTGGTAGAAACTAGAATTTTGTTAGAATTAAAAACAGCACGACTAGCGGCTTTGCGAAGAACTGACGACGATCTTTTAAAAATGAAAGAAGCCTTAGATGCTTATACAGAAAAAGTACTCAATGGTGAAGATGCAGTACAAGAAGATTTACTATTTCATTTAGCTATTGCCAAAGCTAGTGGAAACAGTACGATGAATACATTTATGCTAATCATTACACCAGAAATTATCACAAACTTTGAAAAATATCACGTGTGTGATAAAGACTTAGCTCAGTCTGGAATCATTGAACATCAAAGTATCTTTGATGCAATAAAAGATCAAAAACCACAATTGGCAAAACAAAAAATGAAAGAACACTTTAGCGTATTGTATCAATACTGTTACAATATCTAAAAAAACACCAGTTTTGAAAATGCACGAATTCAAAACTGAAAAATACGGAGGGAAGTAATTTTATACAGAAAAACGTCATGCACATTTCTTCTCGTTAAATTACAGACAACATCGAGCAAATTTGCTCAAAAATCTACATACATGCACTTGTGTTTTCAAGGAGTTTGTATCTATGAATCATAAAATATGAAAATAAGAGGTCTCAGATGGTGGATAATAGGCTTAGTATGTCTTGCTACCATTATTAACTATATTGATAGATCTGCATTAGGAATAATGTGGCCAGAAATGAGTAAAGACTTAGGACTTACAAAACAAGACTACTCCTGGATAATCAACATCTTTACCATTACGTATGCGGCGGGTAAATTTATCTCAGGAAAAGTATATGACAAAGTAGGTACAAAAATTGGTTTTGTACTATCTATCTTTTTCTGGTCGTTGGCTTCTGTATTACACTTCTTTGCAAAAGGAGCAGCATCACTTGGAATTTTTAGAGGATTACTAGGTGTAGCCGAAGCAGGAAATTGGCCAGGAGCAGTAAAAAACAATGCAGAATGGTTTCCAATAAAAGAACGTGGCTTGGCACAAGGAATTTTTAATTCTGGAGCAGCAATAGGATCCATTGTAGCTGCGCCAGCGGTCTCTGAACTATTTGGAGCCTACGGTTGGCGAGTAACATTTATCATTATTGGTGTATTAGGTTTTCTATGGATAATTCCATGGTTAATCTTCAATAAAACTCAACCAAAAAACCACCCTTGGATTACCGAAGAAGAAAAAGAACATATAGAATCTGGACGATTGGAAAGTCGTAAAAATGTAGAAGATGACAAAAGCCTAACAGTCATACAAATTCTTTCCAAAAAAGAATCATGGGGCGTAATTGCAGCGCGATTCTTTATCGAACCTATTTGGTGGCTATTTGTATTTTGGATGCCTATATACCTATTTGATGAATTCGGATTCGATGTTAAAAAAATTGGACTATACGCATGGTTTCCATATATAGGAGCTATGATTGGTAGTCTAGCTGGCGGTTGGTATGTAAAACAATTAATGAACAAAACAACACTTGACAAAGCTCGAAAAAAAGTGATTGCCATCGGCGGAATCATTATTTTCTTAGGAATCATTGCAGCGATACTCTTTGCAGATACACCAGAAAAATTTGTCTCCTTTGTATTTATCGTATTATTTGGATTCCAATTTTCAATCAGTAATATCCAAACAATTCCGAGCGACTTGCTAAATGGAAAATCAGTAGGGACTTTAGCTGGTTTGGGGGGAAGTATTGGTGCTGTTTCAGTAATAATAATGAACTGGTTAATTCCAATTATTACCAAAGATTCTTACACGCCAGCATTTATCATACTCGCAATACTAGCGCCGTTGGCAGTATTGTCAATTTACCTTTTAATTAAAGAAATAAAACCTATAGAAAATAACATAAACTAAACAAAAAAACATTTTAATATGAGTAACAATAAAGGAAAAGTTGCCATTGTTACTGGCGCCACTGGTGGAATTGGTTTCGAAGTTGCAAAAAGATTAGGTAACGACGGATATACCGTAATTTTAAATGGAATAAACGATGAAGCTGGTGCTGAAAAACTTAAAGAATTAACAGACGCAGGAATTACTGCAGAGTATTATGGTTTTGATGTAACACAAGAAGATCAAGTAACTAAAAATATTACCGAAATTGGAGAAAAATACGGTAAAATAGATGTACTTGTCAACAACGCAGGTGGATTAGGCGGAAGGTCTCGATTTGAAGAAATGACAACAGAATTCTACCGTTTTGTCATGGCATTAAATCTTGACTCTGTATTTTTTGCTTCCAGAGCAGCAATACCATTTCTTAAAAAAGGGGAACATCCTTCTATCATAAACTATACATCAAATGCAGGATGGACAGCAGGTGGACCAGGTGCAGGAATCTACGGAACATCAAAAGCAGGTGTTCACGCAATTACAAGAGCATTGGCAAAAGATTTAGCAGAATATGGAATTCGTGTAAATGCAGTATCGCCAGGTACGATTGATACACCATTTCACGCACAAATAAAATCAACAAAACCAGAAGTTTTCGCTTCTTGGGCAAACAATATTATGTTAGGACGATTAGGACAACCAGAAGATATAGCTGGTGTTATTTCATTCTTAGCAAGCAAAGATGCTTCTTTCATAACTGCTGAAACGATTCAAATTGGCGGTGGACAAGCACTTGGAATATAAATTGTATTTTAATAGAAATTTGATTTTATATTTTTACACATGCAAAAAGTAGTCACATTTGGCGAAATAATGTTACGACTTTCTACAGAACGTTTTTTACGATTCTCTCAGTCAAAGTCTTTCAATGCCATGTATGGTGGCGGCGAATTCAATGTAGCTGTTTCGTTGGCAAATTTAGGGATACAAAGTGAATTTGTAACGCGATTACCCGATAATGAAATAGGTGAGTGTGCTTTAATTGAGATGCGAAAACGCAACGTAAACACAAATAATATTTCTTTCGGAAAAGATCGTTTGGGAATCTACTTTTTGGAAACTGGCGCAGGAACACGAGCAAGTAATGTTGTATATGATAGGACGCATAGCGCCATGGCAAATTTAGAAAAAGGAACTTTCAACTGGAAGGAAATTTTAAAAGAGGCTACATGGTTTCATTGGAGCGGTATTACTCCTGCTATTTCACAAGGAGCTGCTGAGGAATGCTTAGAAGCTATCAAAGCAGCGCATGAATTAGGAGTTACTATTTCTTGTGATTTGAATTATCGATCTAAATTGTGGAAATACGGAAAAGAACCGTACGAAGTTATGCCAGAAATGCTGCAATATAGCAACATCATTTTGGGTGATATAGATACGGCATATTTTATGTTAGGACATAACAAAGTCAACCCAAACTATCAAGATGTAAAATCGTTGCCAACTTTGTACAATCGCATTTTTGAATGGTGTCCAAATTTACAAACCATTGCCACTACACTTCGCTATTCGGTGAGTGCTTCACATCAACGTATTGGAGGAATTTTATATGATAAAAAACATATTTACGATGCGGATATTAAAGAAGTTACGCCAGTTGTGGATAGAGTAGGAAGCGGAGATGCGTTTATGGGCGGATTGATTTACGGATTAATGGAATATCAAAATGACATACAAAAAGCCATCAATATTGCTGTTGCATCTTGTTGTCTAAAACACACGATATATGGCGATTACAACTTAGTATCAACAACGGATATCAACAATTTCTTAGCAGGAAATAATAACGGAAAAGTATCAAGATAATTATGGCAACATTTACACGGATAGCAGTCGCACAAACTATGAATCAAACGGGATTAGTACCACTTTTTTATCATCATGATATTCAAATTGCTAAACAAGTTGTAAAAGCTTGTTACGATGGTGGCGCTCGTTTGTTAGAATTTACTGCACGGGGTGATTTTGCTCACGAAGTTTTTGGACAACTTAGTTTATATGTTCGAGAAGAACTTCCAGAAATGATACTAGGTGTTGGTTCAATAACCGATGCAGCTTCGGCTTCGTTGTATATGTCGCTTGGTGCGAATTTTATTGTAACACCTGTGTTGCGAGAAGATATTGCGGTAGTTTGTAATAGACGAAAAGTATTATGGTCGCCAGGTTGCGGTTCATTGACAGAAATTGCCAAAGCAGAAGAATTGGGTTGTGAAATTGTGAAACTATTTCCAGGAAGTATGTATGGTCCTGAATTTGTAAAAGCAATTAAAGGACCACAACCGTGGACAAGTATTATGCCCACAGGAGGCGTATCTCCTACACAAGAAAATTTAGAAGCTTGGTTTGCTGCTGGTGTCATGTGTGTGGGAATGGGTTCCAAGTTGATTCATAAAAAAGAAAACGGAGAATTTAATCTTATTAAAATAAAAAGTACAATACAAAACATGCTAAAAATCATAAAAGAATTAAAGACATGAGCCTGTCTCAATCTTCATCAATTACATTAAAAGAATTATCAAAACTTTCTGGCTTTTCAATTTCTACGGTTTCCAAAGCACTAAATAATAAATTTGATATTAGTAAAGATACGCGAAAAGCAATACAGAAAATAGCCTTAAAATATAATTATGTACCTCATAATTATGCAGTTGCTTTACGCAAAAAACAAACCAAAACAGTAGCGATTATCATTCCGCAAATTAATAAAAGTATCTATGGTTTGTTTGTGTATCATATTGAAAAAGTAGCTTCAAAATTTGGCTATCGTATTATTTTGTTTCAATCTTTTGAAGAAACCAAACGTGAAAAAGATTGTTTAAAAAGTATTCTTGACGGGAGTGTGGATGGTGTAATTATATCCTCGGCAAAACCTTCTCATGTATATTATAAAAAAATAAAAAATCAATTTCCCATAGAGCATATATGCCTATCAAAAGAAGTGCAAGAGCAACAATTAAAAGACTTATCAATTCATACGTTTTCAAAATTACTTTCTAATTTCGATTAATTTATCAAAGTGAAACTGGCTTTTTAATAAAGCGACCTGCTAGATTTTGGTTCCAGAGGTCGCCAGTTCGAACCCGGTCTTTCACCCAAAAGCAAACCTCTCAATTTCGAGAGGTTTTTTTGTGCAATTGTTTTTTAGATATATGTAATTAAGGGGAGAAGTTCACGCTGAGTGAAGACGAAGTGAACCCAGTCTTTCACCCTTTATAAGTCGCTGAATTTCAGCGACTTTTTTTGTTTTTAAGATGGTTTTGTTCTTCTGAAAAAATGTTAAAAACGGTACTCCAATTTTTTATAAAGATTTTAAATGATTGATAGCATAGATTACAATAAGATTCGAATTTTTAATGATTTTGAAACAAATAATTTTTGTGAATTTAATGGATAGTAATAAATTTATAATCTATTAATGCTTAATCAATTTTATATCAAACAATTACGCTATATATTCACTTCATTCGTGATCTTTTCTTTTCAAGTTTCACTATTTGCCCAAAACCTAGATTCCCTATTCATCGCACTCGATGCTAAAATGGAGAAACGCGAACTATTCGACAAACAAAAAGAAGTACGCATTCAACAATTACTGGAAAAAGCAACGCAAACTTCCGATTTAGAAAAAAAATACCTACTTCATGATGAAGTCATTGACGAATATCAATTTTACAGTTTCAACAAAGCATTAAATTATATTGAACAAAATATTGAAATTGCCGAAACGCTCAACAACAGTTTGTTTCTCAACAAAAGTAAGCTGCTTTTGAGTATGTTGCTTATTGATTCTGGACGCTATAAAGAATCGATTGACGCGCTCAACGAAATCAAAAGAGATTCGCTGCCAACACAATTACTCAACGACTATTATATTGCGTACAAAGAAGGATATTCCGGACTTTCCTTCAACACAACTGTCAAAAGTAGCAAAGCTTTGTATTCGCAATTGTACGATGCTTACCAAGATTCCTTATATAATCGGTTAGATCCGAATTCGGAAGAATTATTGCGACTCAAGGAAAAGAATTTACGTGATAATCGCAAGTTAGACGATGCCTTAAAAATCAATTCCCAACGATTGGAAGCTGTAAAAATGGGTGTCAGAGGTTTTTCATTAATCACTTTTGAACGCTCGCTGTTATACGAATTAATGAACGACAAGGAAAAGCAAAAACAATACTTAATACTTTCCGCAATATCAGACATTGAAGCGTCTGTAAAAGACAATGCTTCTATGGGAACGCTGGCTAAAATTATGTTTGAAGAAGGCGATATCGATCGCGCACACAGGTATGTAAACTTTTCCTTTGATGATGCCGAATTCTACAATTCGCAACTTCGTTTTGTAAACATTGCAAACAGTTTGCCTATGATTTCCAAGGCGTATGAAGAACGTAGCGAAAAGCAAAAAGAAAAACTACAACAATCGCTCATCTTTATAAGCATCTTAGCAGGATTTTTACTCATAGCTATCTACATTGTATTTCAACAAGTTAAAAAAGTATCAGAAGCGCGCAACAAACTCAAAACTGCCAATGAAAAATTGCAAGAATTCAATGAAAAACTCAACGCTTCTAATGAAGATTTAACACGATTATACCAAGAACTTTCAGAATCGGATAAAGTCAAAGAGCAATATATTGGAACGTTTCTAAATCTCTATTCTGAATACATTACGAAATTGGATACCTACCGAAAATTGGTGCGTAAATATGTAAACACTAATCAAATGAAGTCGTTACTAGAACTCTCCAAATCCAAACAATTCATAGAAGAAGAACTAGAAATCTTCAACAAAAACTTCGATGGTTCATTTCTTCATATCTATCCTGACTTTGTAAAGTACGTCAACGAGTTGCTCAAACCAGACGCGCAAATCATCCTAAAAAATGACAAAAAATTAAATACAGAGCTTCGTATTTTAGCACTCATTAAACTGGGAATTACAAGCAGCTCACGAATTGCAAAAATACTGCGCTACTCCGTCAATACCATATACAACTATCGCGCAAGCATTAAAAGTTCTGCAAAAAACAAAGACACTTTTGAGGATATGATAAAAAATATCCAATAAAATTTAAATTTTCTCTTTTTCAAGCTTCTTAATTTACTATTTGAAGAAAATTCACGACGTTTTTAGGAAAATAAACGCTATCAAAATCCACTTATTTGTTTTGTTAAAATGGTTTTAAGTTGCTTATAAACAATTATTTATAAATTTATAAGCTCTTTAAGAATCCACTTTTAAAAACACACTTGTTCAAAAAGCCTGCGTTTCGAAGTAAATTGCTACAACGTTTTCGAAAACTCAAAAACGAAGCAATTCACAAAAGAAAAATGATTATACAACCACTAAAACGCATCGCAATTTTTTCCATATTATTAGTATATGGAATCTGCGCAACCGCACAAAACAAAATATCAGGAACAGTAACCGACACAAGCGGCGTACCAATTCCAGGAGTTTCCGTCATTATTGAAGGAACAAGTAAGGGTGACAGTACTGATTTTGATGGAAAATATGACATCACTTATAACTTTACTGAAAATACAGTGATAGTGTTTAGCTATGTTGGACTCAAAACAAAGAAAATCACGTTTAACGGACAAACAGAAATCAATGTTCAACTAGAAGATGACCTCAATGCATTGGATGAAGTTGTGGTTGTTGGATATGGTTCGCAGCTCAAAAAAGACATCACAGGTTCGGTGGCAATTATTGACGGAGAAGCATTTGAATCACGTCCCAATACACAAGTTGGCGCACTAATTCAAGGACAATCCGCAGGTGTGCAAGTATTGTCAAGTTCAGGAAAACCTTCAGAAGGATTCAGCATCCGAATTCGTGGAACCAATTCCATCAACGCAGGAAGCGAACCTTTATATGTTGTGGATGGAGTTCCTACAACGGATACACGATCTATCAATCCAAGCGATATCGACACTATTACTGTATTAAAAGATGCGTCGTCTACAGCAATCTACGGAGCGCAAGGTGCCAATGGCGTTGTAATTATTACAACGAAACGTGGAACCACGGAAAAGCCAAAAATCAGTTTGGACATGTACACAGGTTTCTCGCAAGTCTGGAATACTCTGGAAGTTTTGAACGGGGAACAATATCGAGACTTAATGACCGAATTGGGATTAAGTACCGATTGGGACAGTTTTACCGCACGAACCGATTGGCAAGATGAAATATTTCAAAACGGTTTCTCCCAAAACTATCAAATATCCGTTTCTGGTAAATCCAATAATACCAACTACTTTGTATCGGCAGGATATATTTCGCAAGAAGGCGCGGTAAGAAGTGCAGAATTAGACAGAACCAACTTCAAAATAAACTTAGATCAAGACATCAATGATTGGTTGAAAATCGGTTCAAGAATTGCCTACACACGCTACCGAGACGTGGATGTAAACGATAATAACAATGTAAATCAAGGTGGTGTTTTGCTCGGAGCCTTAACAACACCTTCTATCATCGGTGTATTTAATGAAGATGGAATGTTTGCTAGCAATCCTTTCCAAAACTGGGAAAATCCATTGGCAAGTACAGACGGACTCGACCGTGAGTTTAATAGTCAGCGTTTTTTGGGAAATCTCTATGCAGAAGCAAAATTCTTAAAAAATTTCAAATACAAAATCAATTATGGAATTGACAACAGCAACGGTATTTTTGACTCGTTTCTAGATGCTTCTCGAACAGGTTTTGGGGTAGCAATTGGCGGACAAGCTATTAACAACACTAACAAAAACTCCTATTTCATTTTAGAAAATACAATAAGCTATACCAACGTATTCGGAAAGCATTCTTTAGAAGCGTTGGTGGGTTCTGTAAATCAAAAATTTCTCTTTGAAAACAGCTCTATCCAAACTAGAAACTTTGCAAGCGCTGCGGTGACGACACCAAACGGCGGTTCAGAATTATTCAATGCTACGGCATTCAAATCAGAACGTGCCAATTCTTCTTTTCTAAGTAGAATCAATTACAATTACGATGATACATATTTGTTAACCGTGAATTTTCGTGCGGACGGTTCCAGTGCTTTTGGACCTAACAAACGTTGGGGATATTTTCCATCGTTCTCACTGGGTTGGCGAATCTCCAAAGAAAAATTTATTCCTGAAGAATCTATCATTAGTGACTTAAAACTAAGAGCAGGCTGGGGAATTGTAGGGAACGACCAAATAGCAAACTACGCGTATTTAGGGAGAGTAGGAAATGGTGCCAACTATCCATTTGGAGGTGTTGTGCAACCTGGAACCTTTCCTGCGTCTATCGAAAACTTAGAACTCAAATGGGAAGAATCCGAGCAAATGAACGTCGGAATTGACCTTTCGTTGTTTGATAACAGAATTAGCCTTACTGCGGACGCATACATCAAAAATACGCGTGATTTGCTACTTAACGCACCGCTACCAACCGCAACAGGTTTTGACAGCGCCATCCAAAACATTGGTGAACTGAGAAATAAAGGACTCGAATTTGCGGTGAACAGTATCAATATTCAAAAAGAAAATCTGTCATGGAGAACGAGTTTCAACATCTCTTTCAACGAAAATGAAGTCATCGATTTGGTGGGGCAGGAAATTCTGCAAGGTGGTATTGCAGGCGGAAGAGGCGAGGCGAGTATTGTGCGCGAAGGTGAACCCTTAGGTTCGTTGTACGGATATATCTTTGGTGGCGTTGATCCAGCAACAGGAAATGCGTTTTACATTGATAGAAACGGAAATTCAACCTTTACGCCAAGTCCAGACGACAGAACCATTATTGGTGATGCCAATCCCGATTTTTTCTATGGAATCACAAACACCATCAATTACAAAGGATTTGGATTATTCATCTTTTTGCAAGGTTCGCAAGGAAATGATTTACTCAACGCTACACGTATAGAAACCGAAGGTATGATTGATCCTAAAAATCAGTCAACAGCTGTATTAAACCGTTGGCGTCAACCTGGTGATATCACGAATATTCCACGTGCAAGTTTCGGAAATAGCGACAATTCCAGAGTCTCTACACGATTTATTGAAGATGCGTCATATCTGCGATTCAAGGCAATCACGCTAAGTTACAACGTGCCTTCTCGATTTTTAGAAAAATTACACATTAGCAGTTTGAAACTCTACGCTACGGGCGAAAATATCTTTACGATTACCGAGTATTCGGGATTTGATCCAGAAGTAAACGCTTTCGGCGGAAGCAACACGGTTCGAGGAATTGACTTCGGAACCTACCCACAAACCAGAAACCTAATCTTCGGACTCAATGTTCAATTTTAAAAAGCTTTGTTATGAAAATCTATAAAAACATATTCATTCTCTTGATCGGAATCATCACGATTTCCTGTAACGATTTCCTAGAATTAGATCCGATATCAGAAGAAACGAGTGGAAATGCCTACGAATCTGCAAGTCAAATAGAAGCAGCCTTAGTAGGTGCGTACGAGTCGTTTCAATCCTCCGAGTACTATGTGTGGGACAACATTCTCTTTCAAGATGTACGATCAGACAATGCGTATGCAGGTGGCGACAATCCAGAAATATTTCAAATCGACTTTTTAGACATCGCGCCAACGCATTCACGCTTATTCACACATTGGTCCAACATTTACAATGCAATCTCAAAAGCCAATTTGGTATTAGAACGTGTAGATGGAATCAACGATCCATTACTCACAGAAGAACGCCGAAATCAAATCAAAGGCGAAGCGTACTTTTTACGTTCGTATCACTATTTTACTTTGGTAAAATTGTGGGGCGGCGTTCCACTAATTCTAAACACAATCACCTCAACCGATAGTGAAAGTGTCAACATTCCACGTGCAACGGCAACAGAAATTTACACACAAATTACCTCCGATTTAGAACTCGCAGCAACATTATTGCCAGATGTGTACGGAAATGATGCCAGCATTAACAAAGCTAGAGCAACTTCGGGAGCAGCACATGCCTTAGCAGCAAAAGCGTATGCACAACAACCTATGCCAGATTACAACGCGGTTTTGTCACACATTGAAGCGGTAGAAAATAGTACGGCAAACTATCAACTAATTGCATACCCACAACTTTTTGATGGCAACAATTACAACAATGCAGAATCAATTCTAGAAGTACAATATTTAGGAGGAAACGAAGGAAACTTTGGTCCGCAACTCTTATTGCCGCCTTCCATCAGTGGAGATACGTGGCGAAAATTTGTCACGCCTTCGGTAGATTTGGTCAATGCGTTTGATGCAGAAGGTGATGTCATCAGAAAAAACACGGCAATTCTCTTCGAATCTGTGCAATGGGTAGATGAATACTGGGGAAATGCGCAAGGAAGTGCGATTCCTTTTAGTTACAAATGGAAAAATGCCAACGGTTTTGCAAGCGCAGACAATACATACCTTTTACGCTACGGCGACATTGTGTTGTTGAAAGCAGAAGCGTACAATGAATTGAATCAACTTGGAAATGCAGTAACAGAAGTCAACCGAATTCGCAATCGTGCAGGTTTGCCTGATTTGACGATGGCACAAAGCAATTCGCAACAAGTATTGCGAGAAACGATCTTAAAAGAACGCCGATTGGAACTCTTTCAAGAAGGACAACGTTGGGACGATTTGGCACGCTACAATCAATTAGTCAGCACCATGAACAATCTCAACGAAATAGATTTACGCAACGGAAGTCCTGTGAATTACAATATGACAGAAGCAAAAAAACTATTACCAATTCCACAGCAGGAACTCGATAGAAATCCTGCGCTAGTTCAAAATCCACTATAATCTAAAAAAATGAACAAATGAAAAAGAAGTATGTACAAATCATTACGTTATTTGTAATCGCGCTTGTCGGTTTGATTTCTTGTCAGAAGGAAGAAAATCTGCAACCAGAAGGTGAGTGGACGTTAAGTGCGCCAGTAATTACCGCGCCAACCGAAACAACTTCCATTATTTTGGATGAAACAACACCAAACGAAACCATCACATTTACTTGGGACGCTGCGGAATCATCTGCAGGCTATGCTGTCACCTATGAAGTGATGATTGATACCTTAGGAACCACAGATTTTAGCACGCCAATTTTAGCAACAGCTTCGTCCAATAACGGAACGGAAACATCAGTTTCGATTACGTATGAAGCGATCAATGAAGCGTTGGCGTATGGAGGATATCCAGCAAACTCAGAAGCAACTATATCTTTTGCTGTAAAAGCGAACAGTTTAAGCAAAAGTAGCATCGCAACTGGCGATATGAGTGTCACACGGTTTGAAAATGAAATCGTTCCGACGAAGCTTTACATTTCTGGAACAGCAACCGAAAATAACAACAATCTGGCGGAAGCCATTGTCATGAGACGACTCACCGACACAAACGGATTGAATGCAAACATTCATGAAGTTTACACAAGTTTAATTGGCGGCGAAACGTATAAATTTTACAGTGAGCGCAGTTTACCAGCATTGGTATACGGTGGAAGTGAAGGAAACTTAGAACTCTTTGGTGATGGAATCGTAGCAGAAAATGACGGACAATACAGAATCCGAATCAATTTAGATACCAATACGTACGAACTCTTACAAATCAACTATTGGGGAATGGTTGGATCGCCTGTACAGGGCGGTTGGGGCGGAGATGAACCGTTGCAATACCAAGGAAACGGAATCTGGCAGGCCTCTATCAATCTTGAAAATACGGGTGGATTTGTCTTTAGAGCGAATGGTGACTGGGCGTATTTGCTAAAACGTGTCGTAGGAACGCCAAATACATTAGTATTGGAAAACGATGCAACCAATCAAGGACTTTCTATTGAAGATATTCCAAACGATCTTACAGGATTGTACATTGTCACCTTAGACCTTTCGGCAGAAAATTATTCTTATTCGTTTGAAGAAGACAATACAGTCATATATCCGATTGCAACGCCAAGTCAATTATTTCTTTTTGAAAATGGTACAATGATTTATGAATTTTCTAAAGATGGTGATGTGTTCAGTTCTAACGAATTCATTCCAATGCAAGCAAGCAATTCATATACGCTTAACAGTGCCATGGACGGTTCTGGAGTTTCATATTCCGTAAATGCAAATCTTGCAGAAACCGTAAATGCTGACGGCGATCGTGTTTCGGACGACTTGACCTTGTTTGAAAACAGTAATACGTTTACAGTATCAAATGATCGTGCGCTGCGTTTCAGTATTGACTTTAGTGTGCCACAACTCAATTGGACATTCTATAACTTTAAGCTATTTCATTGGCAAATTTGGGATGATCGCGTAGAAACACAAATGAACTATTCGCATCCAAACACGTATACCATTACTGTGGATTTAACGGCAGGATACGACAGTAAATTTATAAGTCCGTGGGATTTTGATTTAGGAAGTGACAATCCAAGCGCACTTTCAGGAAATTTAATAAATGGAGGTGGTTCCAATTTGGTAAATATAACCACTGACGGAACTTATACAGTAACCATCATACTAGCCAACGATTACCAAACAGGAACCTACGAATTTGCTCCCTAAACGCTATAAAATTTGAAAATGAACATACAAAACATACAAACCATGAAATTTTTGTTACTAGCAATGTTATGTTGCTTGAATTCTGCATGCAGCGATGATGAAATGCCTGTATACAATCCGCCTGCACAAGCGGAAGTGAACGTAGATTTCTATCTTACAACGCCAGACCAATCTAGCTTAATTACGTTACAGCAAAGCAATGTATTTCCGTTAGTGACCAACAACAATCCAACAATTAGTATAAACGAAAACGAAACTTTCCAAGAAATGGATGGTTTTGGATTTACGCTCACGGGCGGAAGTGCACAACTCATTAATAACATGTCGTCAGGTGCGAGAAGCAGTTTGTTAAACGAATTGTTTGGTAATGGAGAAGATGATGTAGCCACTTCGTATTTGCGTATCAGTATTGGCGCTTCTGATTTGGATGCGACGGTTTTTAGTTACAACGACTTATCATCAGGTCAAACCGATGTGAATTTGGACAACTTTAGTATCAATCCAGATCAAGCGAATTTAATTCCAGTGTTACAAGAAATTTTAGCCATCAATCCCAACATAAAAATTCTCGCTACGCCTTGGTCCGCACCTTCGTGGATGAAAACCAATCAAAGTTCAGTTGGTGGAGAATTACGCACAGAATATTACGGAACCTATGCAAATTACTTCGTAAAATATATTGAAGCCATGCAAGCAGAAGGAATTACTATTGATGCGATAACGGTACAAAACGAACCCGAAAATCCATTCAACAATCCAAGCATGGTCATGTCTGCAGCACAACAAATAGATTTTATTGGAAATCATTTAGGTCCAGCGTTTGCTTCGGCAAATATTAGCACAAAAATTATTGCCTTTGATCACAATCCAGACAATACCAATTATCCAATTGCTGTTTTGAACAACGCAACTGCAAACAGTTTTATTGACGGTTCTGCTTTTCATTTATACGCGGGACAAATCAACAATTTGAGTTTGGTGCACAACGCGCATCCTGATAAAAATATCTACTTCACCGAACAATGGATTGAAGCGCCAGGAAATTTTCAAGAAGACATTCGTTGGCATTTTAGAGAACTCATGATTGGAGCGCCGCGAAATTGGAGTAAAAACGTATTGGAATGGAATTTAGCCGCAAACCCAAACAACGGACCGTTTACAGATGGAGGTTGTACAAATTGCTTAGGAGCGATTACGATTGACGGAAATAATATTACTCGAAATTCAGCCTATTACATTGTAGCGCAAGTTGCCAAATTTGTTCCTGTCGGTTCCGTTCGAATTGGTTCAAATTATTTAACAGATTTGCCAAATGTTGCTTACAAAACCCCGAATGGAAATGTAGTTGTCCTTGTATTAAACAATACGGACACACAGAAAAATTTCAATATAAACGTACAATCAGAACCTATAACTACCATTCTGCCAGCTGGCTCCGTAGGAACCTATGTTTGGTAATAAAACACAATAAACATGAACATAAAATATATCATCCCAGTCGTAGCAGGATTGCTATTGGCCTCATGTACTACTGTCGAAACGAAACCAAAGAAAAATACTGATTTGTTAGCAGAAAATGTTGAAAAAGAAGTGTTTAATTTGAAAAAAGCAACTGTATATACAACGGCGGAAAACACAAATCTACGTTTGACCAACGAAGTTGATAAAACGTTTTCAAAAGCAGCGCAACCGTTGGAAACTGAAGTTGCTGTGTTTGTAAATCCACACAAAAAATTTCAAGAATTTTTAGGAATTGGTGGCGCTATTACGGATGCTTCCGCAGAAGTGTTCTCTAAACTTTCTGCTGATAAACAAGAGGAATTACTCAACGCATATTATTCTGAAAATGGCATCAATTACAACATCATTCGCACAAGTATTCACAGTAGTGATTTTGGTTTGGGAAGCTACACGTATATTGAAGAAGGCGACGAAAAACTAGAAACTTTTTCCATCACAAAAGACAAAGAAAAACGCATTCCAATGATTAAACGTGCCACAAAAATGATTGCTGATGATTTGGTGTTTTATGCGAGTCCGTGGAGTCCGCCTGCATTTATGAAAACCAATAAACACATGTTGCGCGGCGGAAAATTATTACCAGAATATTACCAAACTTGGGCAGATTATTTTGTGAAATTTATCAAAGCATACGAAGCAGAAGGCATTCCTGTTTGGGGCGTAACCATTCAAAATGAACCGATGGCGACACAACGGTGGGAATCGTGTATTTATTCGGCGGAAGAAGAGCGTGATTTCTTAAAAAATAATCTTGGTCCAACCTTTGAGAAAAATGGATTGAGCGATAAAAAAATAGTAGTTTGGGATCATAATCGTGACCTAATTTCGCACAGAGCTAATACTATTTTTGAAGATGCAGAAGCTGCGAAATACGCTTGGGGAATTGGGTTTCATTGGTACGAAACTTGGACTGGTGGCGATGCCAAATATGAAAACTTAGGAAACATAAACACGTCCTTTCCAACGAAGAATTTGTTGTTTACCGAAGGTTGTCAGGAAAAATTTGATGAAAAAGCCTACCAACGTTGGTCGAATGCAGAACGTTACGGAAACTCCATGATCAATGATTTCAATCATGGAACGGTTGGTTGGACAGACTGGAATATTTTGTTGGATCATACTGGTGGACCGAATCATGTGCAAAATTTCTGCTTTGCGCCGATTCACGCAGATACGAGAACCAACGAGTTAATTTATACACCTTCGTACTATTATATCGGTCACTTTTCAAAATTTATCAAGCCGAACGCAAAACGCATTAGTACTACTACGAGCAGAAGCACGTTGGAAAGTACCTCCTTTCAAAACCCAGATGGAAGCATCGTAACTGTTGTGATGAACTCAACCGATGAAACCATTGGTTACAAACTGTTGGTAGCACATAAAGAAGTACAACTTTCCATCGCGCCACACGCGATTCAATCTATAATTTATTAATCTTAAATTTTTTTGATATGAAAAAAAACTACATAACTATTTTACTAACGTTGGTCATCATTTTTGCGTGTTGTACGATTGCTTCCGCACAAATTATCGCAGACGGAACGTATAAGATTTTCAATACCGTAAATACGGAAGTCATGAGTGTAAACACTATTCCGCAAGGCAATCCAGGAAATCCAGACAACTTAATCATAGGAAGAGCACGCATGGCATCACAAGATGCAAACGACGATTTGCAACTTTGGACATTCACGCATCAAGGAAATGATATTTACACGATTCAGAATGTGGGCGATAACACTTACTTAGGTGTTAAAGATGGTTGGTGTGGTGTTTTTGGTGATGTTCAAGTGGGTTTTGCCGATACGAGCGATTGGATATTTTTTAAAGTTTCTGCCACAGGAATTACAAACAAATATACCTTAGAAATTGCCTTTGACGCTGCTTGTAATTTTGGTTCGACTAATGTTCCTGTAAAAGCATTTGATATTGACGGCGGAAATTCAGAAGCGAAAATTCAAACATTTGATGTTGATGGAATGAATCAGAATCAGCAGTTTGAAATTGTGACTCCCGCAAGTTTGAGTATTGATGAAGTTGCCAAAAATGATGTTAAAGTTATTTATAATCCACAAGAACGCAGTGCAGTATTGACACAGGCAAACGCTGTTAATGCAGCGACTACGGTTACAATTATTGATGTGAGTGGAAGACAAGTTCGTTCCCCAAAAAAAGTGCATTCCCAAGAACTACAGATAGATTTCAACGGATTAACCAACGGATTGTATTTCATTCAAATAGAAAATCAAAACAAACGACAGATTCAAAAAGTACTTGTTTTTTAGAGTTGCTTCTATAATTAGGGATTAGGCATTTGGTACTTGGCATTAGGAGTCAAGAATCAAGAATTAAACATTAAAATTCAACCATCAATAACCATTAGCCAAAAGCTAAAGGCTAGGAGCAAACACCCAAAACCAAACACCTAAAACCTAAAACCTAAAACCCAATCAAATAAACCACCAAAAACCAAAAAATTATGAAAACTAAAAATTATGTACCAAGAATAAGACTCGCTTTGATTGTCTTTTGTTTCGCGACAAGCATAGCGTTTGCACAATTATTAACCGTTTCCAATACTGGAGGTAAAATACTCAAGGACGGAAATCCCATTACATTACGAGGCGTTAATTTTGGAAACTGGCTCTTGTGGGAAGGTTACATGATGAATTTAGACAAAGAAGGTATCAAATCGCATTCACAAATTAGAGCAGGATTGAAAGATTTGCTGGGAAATAGCGAAACAAAAATTTCAAACTTTGAAAACAATTGGCGATATAATTATATTACAAATTCGGATTTTGCCAAAGTGAAAGAACTTGGTTTCAACGTAATTCGCATTCCATTTCATTATAATATGTTTTGGGATGATGCTACGGGAACTACTAAAAACGACGGATTTACTTGGTTAGATCTTGCGTTGACATGGGCAAAAAACAACAATGTGTACGTCATTTTTTGCATGCATGCCGCGCCTGGATATCAAAATCCAGATCATCATTCTGACAATCCAGGAACGAGCGTAAATTTTTGGAAAAGTGATTGGAGTAATGTAAATATTGCCAAAGAAGTATGGAAACATGTAGCAGGAAGATATGCTAACAGGTCAGGAAACGAATGGTTGGCAGGATACGATTTGCTAAATGAACCTGTGTTAGATAATAATAAACATCGTTTGATGCAAGCGTACAAAGAAATGACTTCCTTTATTCGTCAAGTAGATACACGACATTTGGTTTTTGCAGAAGGAAACTATTATGGAAGTGATTTTTATGATATGTTGGAGCGTTGGGATAGTAAATTGGTGTTTTCAAATCATTACTACGGACCACAAGGAGAAAGTAATCCCAATCCTAGTCTAAACACGATTAGAAATCAAGCATTAGGGTTAAATATTCCGTTGTTTACGGGCGAATTTGGAGAAAATACCGAGACTTGGGTAAAAGCTGCACGAACCGATTACGATTCTCAAAATGTGAATTGGGCATTTTGGGCATGGAAACGAGAAAACACTGCAAGATCTATATATTCATATTCAAGTCCAGCGCGATGGCGAAATAAAATTGCACCGTATTTACGTGGCGATTCTAACAATAGACCTTCAGTGAGTGAAACCGAAACTACGCTCAATCGATTGATAGGTCGCATACGACTTTCGAATTCAACATTTCGAAGTTCGCTGCACAGTTTGTTAATTCCGCCAAAACCAATTGGTTCATATATATGGTTGCGAAATAATGGAAAATATGTTTCTTCCAATAACGGTTCAGGTCCTATAACAGCGAATAGAACTAGTATTGGCGGTTGGGAAAAATTTCAGGTAATCAGTTCGGGCGACAATAAAATCGCTTTACGCGGAAATAACAATCGATATGTAAACTCGCAAAACGGACTTTCTGAAATGACTTGTAACAGTGTGAATGCTTCGGGTTGGGAATCTTTTGAATGGATTGAAATCGATGGAAAAGTCGCATTAAAAGGCTTCAATGGAAAATTTGTAAGCTCGGAAGGTGGATCGTCTAGTGGAATGAATTGTAATAGAGAAACTGCTTCAGGTTGGGAAGTTTTTGACTGGAATACAACGAGTGCGCCACGCACAGCAACAAATGATTTGGGACTCATTACGCCAGCAAATGAAGAAGTCATCAGAACCGATTTCTCAATTTATCCAAATCCTACTGCTGATGTACTTCATTTTGAATTTAAAGAAAAAAGTAATCAATATTCGGTTGCTATTTATAATTCAATTGGAGTAGAAGTATTATCGCAAACTATAGAAAAGAATCATATTGACATTCGAAAACTCACTGCGGGAAGTTATGTAATACATATCAAAGATGAATTTGGTCAATCCTATAGTAAATTATTCATCAAAAAATAAAAACCATTCATAACAATGATACAATGATACTTTTTAAGGAATTTGTTTTTAGGTGTATTAAAGCAAATTTCTTAAAAAGTATCAATTTTGTTTTTTAGTTTTCAACTTGAAAACAAAATATCGAATCAACCAACACCATGATTAGCATACTCTCCTTTATAGTATTTACAGCTTTTTTTGTTTTTGAAGGCTTGTACGTATTCTTAAAAGTGACTTAAAAAATACCCTAGTCAAGGTATACTCTTACACAAACATTCCTTTTAATTTTAGTGAAAAATAAAACGCTCTATGATAATTTGAACCCAATGCATACTATGAGACAAAACCATAGTTCCTGTCTTTCGACTTAGCTCAAGATAAACCAATACGGGAATCTAATGTTAAAATCCTTGGAAAGTGTTGATTTTATTGAGCTTGTAAAAAGTACGGGTTTTAGAAGTACTTGGCATTTGACGTTGGGGACGAGCGGAAGAAATAAGTCTTGTAGAACTATTGAGCGAGTAGCCAGCTTGCCGCGCGAGAAATTGAAGTTGAAACTGAACTTGAATTTGACAACTTTCAAAAGATTCCCAAGTTCGATTAATAATCATATTTTAAAGGTTCAAAAGCAAATTTTGAACCTGAATAGAGTAGCGTTGTTTCTACATAGTAGGGTTATTATGTTTATGTCTTGAAATGTATATCATCATTTAAAAAATGAAGGAAATTGCGTGATATCAATATCCCATAACAAAGGCAAAATGAAGTAAACAAATAGTGTTATAATTATAATGGATATAATATTTAGAACGATTCCTTTTTTTACCATATCTATAATTTTTAAATAACCAGATCCAAATACCACGGCGTTGGGCGGTGTGGCTACAGGTAACATAAATGCACACGATGCAGCAACGGCAGCACCAATCATGAGTGCAAAAGGATGAACGTCAATGGAAAGTGCCATTGGAGCCAATACAGGCAATAGCATGGCTGTTGTTGCTAGGTTGGATGTGATTTCAGTTAGAAAGTTTACAGAAGCTACTAATAAAATGATGATAACAGCTAGTGGAAATATAGAAAAAGAAGTCATTTGATTGCCCAACCAAACAGCAAGACCACTGGTGTCAAACCCTTTCGCAATTGCCATACCACCACCAAAGAGCAAGATAATTCCCCAAGGCATTTTTACAGCTTCTGACCAATTAATGATTTTATCTTTTCTGCCATTTATTTCTTTTTTTGAAGGAATCATGAAGAGTATCACAGAAAAGGTAATGGCAATGATAGTATCATCTAGATTTGGAAGTATTTTTTGCAAAAGAAATGACCTTGTAATCCAACAAAAAGCAGTAAGCCCGAAGATTAATGCAATTATTTTTTCCTCATAGGATATTTTCCCTAGATTTTTAATTTGTCGTAGAATTTCTTTTTTTCCTCCAGGAAATTCTTTCTGCTTAAATGTAAAAGCGTATTTGGTTAAGTATTTCCAACAAATAAAAAGTAGAATCAAAGAAATTGGGAGTCCGAATATGAACCATTGCATAAACGTTATTTCATAACCATACATATCATTTATAACCCCAGCCAAAACTAAATTTGGAGGCGTTCCAATAAGGGTAGCAATTCCACCAATGGAAGCACTGTACGCAATGGCTAACATGAGGGCTTTTCCGAAAATAGTATTTTCATTTTCAATCGTATCGGGGTTGTCTTTGAGTTGTTGAATAATAGCGATTCCGATAGGAAGCATCATAACGGAAGTTGCCGTATTTGAAATCCACATAGAAAGAAAACTCGTAGCAATCATGAACCCTAAAATTATTTTTGTCACATTGGTGCCGATGACTTTGATGATATTTAGGGCAATGCGTTTGTGTAAATTCCATTTTTCAATAGCTATCGCAATAATAAATCCTCCCATGTATAAGAAAATGTACTTATGACCAAATGATCCTGTTGTTGCAGAGAGATTGAGTGCCCCAGTAAGTGGAAATAAAATAATAGGTAATAAAGCTGTCACTGCAATTGGAATTGCTTCAGTAATCCACCAAATAGCAATCCATAAGGTAGCGGCTAATATGGAAACTCCTTCTGGAGATAAGTCCTTTGGTTTAAAAAAAGTTAATACTAAAGCGAACACTATCGGACCTAATAGGAGACCAGTGAGTTTTGTAGTTTTCATATTATAGGTTTAGCAAATATTGTATAATAAGTATGGTGATCATAGAGATAGGAATGCCAAATCCAGGCATTAGTAATGCTAACTTGGGGCGCAAATCAAATTCCGCAGCAATAATAGCGATGGTATTCATAGAGCCAATTCCAGCACCAAGAATACAAATTTTTACAATGTCGTTGTTCAAATCATTCAGAAAATAAAAAATAAAAAACAGCAATGCAGGAGCTAAGATGAGTTTGTAAAAAAGTCCTAAATACAAATGTTTCCTTTCGTTATGTAAGTTTCTAAAAACAATTTGATATCCCACAGAAAACAACGCTAACATACTAAAAGGTTTTGATAATTGAGTTAAAATTTCTTTGACAAATACAGGGTGTTCATAGCGTGACACATTTAGCAAAATAGCAATTAAAAGCGCAATGAAAGGCGGAAATATGAGCAAATTTCGAATTATTTTTTTTAGTCGAAAACCTTCGTTTTTAAAATAAATACCTGTAATGATTCCAATAGAGTTACAAACAATAAAAGTACCTCCAAGACTAAGTATAATACCATAACTGAGTCCTTTTGCTCCGTAAAATAGCTCAAAAATAGGAAATCCAACAAAGGAAATACTTCCAATTCCAGCAGTCATAATTAACGCGCCTCGAGTTTTATGATCTATGGGTGTTATTTTGTGCGCTACATAGAAAAATAGCATTGCTCCAAAATAGATAATCCACGGAGTCGCAATGAGCCATAAATGCTGACTGTTTATATTGATTTCTGGAACGTGTAAGAGTGTCAATATTGGGATAAAGACGTAAATTAAAAGTCTATTCAGACTCATATGAAAATTTTGAGCGAGTAGTTTTGATTTTTTAATCAATACGCCCAATAAAATCACAATAATGATATAACTATAATTTTCCATACGAGTATAAAAACAGAGGTCAATATTGACCTCTGCTTTTTTAGTCAAATAAACTAATTAAAAAAAACATGATGAGTCCTTTACATCACAACCTGTTTTTATTGAGGTTTTTTATAGGCTGATATTCATTCCCATAAAATAATATGCTCCGTTGAACCCAAATTGGTTTGAATTACGTGAATACGGAATTTGACCATTGGCATAGGAGCTTGCTTGACCTACAAATCCGTCAGCTGTGTTATTGTACTTATCTGGATACACATCAAAAATGTTGTTGGCTCCAAATGTTATTTTATATTTTGGATTGAACTTATAGCTAATGCTAAAATCTGTAATCGCTTTTGCAGAAAATATTTGCACATTATTTGCACCTGCACCAGCGACAACATTGGAATCGTCTAATGATAATCCTGCACTTGAAGCTCTTACTTCACCAAAATTTGTAACTCTTGTCATAAAATCAAATTTTCCAATATTGTAGGTAGCTGAGAGTAATAATTTATTTCTAGGTTGTGACACTTCTATAAGTTCAGTAGCTACAGCTCCTAATAATTTAGTGTCTTGAAATTCTGGAGCAGCTCCTTCTAATATTTGATCTGGCGTGTCTTTTTGACTTCGTACTTCGGTCTTATTGAGGGTAAAAGCCAAACTTAGATTTAACTTACTCTCATTCGCAAAAGTCTTTTTATAAGTAGTAACAATATCCAAACCTGTAGTTCGCGTACTGATATGATTTGTGAAGAAACGAATTTCTCTCGCTTCAGGGAACAGTGTGGCTACATTAGGGAAATTTGCTGTTCTGAGTCGTTCCGAAATCACGATACGATCATCAATATCAATTTGAAAAGCATCTACAGTAAAAAGTAGATTTCCGTCTAAAAGTTTTGCGGTAAAACCTATGTTGTAATTATTTGAAATTTCAGCTTCTGGATCTTCAATTCCGAGTTGTGCCAATCTTGGATCATCACTCGATACTTGTTTGGTGATAAATATTTGTCCGTTTTGTACAGTAGACGTATTTACCCTGTTTCCAATTTGTGCAACAGAAGGCGCTCTAAAACCTCTGTTATACGATCCTCTCACTGCTAATTTTTCAGATAATTTATAACGCGCAGCTAATTTCCCTGAAAGATTGCTTCCAAAGTCACTATAATTCTCATAACGCAATGCAGCAGTTAAGAGGAATTTTTCTGAAAAGTCTTTCTCTGCATCTGCATAAACTGCAAAATTAGATCGTTTTAAATCATTTTCATCCACATCTGCAATTCCTGGTCGCGCACTAGAACCTACATCTTTTCCGATAGAAGCTAAAGGTCCTACCTCATACGATTCTGGTGAACCAGAATGAAGAATAAAATTATCACTTCTTAACTGTGTTCCAAAAGCTAAGCTTAACGTTTCACTTACTTGCTTAGAAATATTAAATTCTCCAATCGTTTGTTTGAATTCATATCGACCAACTTTAAATTCTGTAGGAGAAGCTGCTCCAAGAGAAGGGTTAACAGTGTTATTTGCCCATAAATCCAAGTAGTTTCTACCATAACCATAACTTAAGTCATATTTCCATCCTGTTTCGGTTTTACGATTCACACCTACAACGGTTGATACGTCAAATGAAGTTCCCGGCAACACAGGAACATATCCGTCTGGGAAAATGGACAGCGAAGCTCTACTGTATCGGGAAGGATTTCTGAAGAATCCGTAAGCGAAAATATCTTTACGTGAAACACCTCCAAAACTATAGAGGCTCCATTCATCACTAATAGGGAAAGCACTGTTGTAAAATGCCTGATAGGTATTATTTTCATTCGCGCCATAATTTCCAACCACAAAATCTTCTTGCGGATACACATTTCTATCGGCTCTAGGATTTTCCGTCGCATATGGCCAAACTTGATCTACATCTTGTACCCACGGTCCATTAGGATCATTAAATTCTTCAAAAGTAGGGTAGATACGTCCTGTATACGGATCAGATCTATTGGTGCCTTCAAATCGGAATGTTTCTAAGGTAAAATTGAAAAAACTATCTTCTTTTCCTAAACCAAAACCATAATTAAAGCTGTGTTTAAAAGTAGCTCCATCGCCTTCTTTATGAATACCCGCAGTTCCGTTGTATGTCAGTTCTCCTGTAGAATTATTTAACGATAAATTGATAATACCTGCAATTGCATCCGATCCGTACTGTGCTGCGGCACCATCTCTTAATACTTCTACACGTTTGATAGCGCCTGTTGGGATAGAGTTTAAATCGGTAACAATTGTTCCAAGTCCTGGTGCTACATTCAGGTTTAAGGTCGAAAATTGATGCCGTCTTTTTCCATTAATCAACACCAATGCTTGGTCAGGCGACATTCCTTTTAAAGTTGCAGGATCTGCATAGTTTGTAGTTCCGTTGACTCCATATTTGGCAGAATTGAATGACGGTGAGGTAAATTGAATTTGCTGTCCTAAATCCGTTTGTCCAGTCGAAGCAAGGTCTCGAGCTTCTAGTACATCTACTGGAACAGCTCTGTCTACATCCACTCTTGCTTTACCGCGAGATCCTACCAGCAATACTGCGTCTAAAGCTGCGGTATCATCTTCTAATACAATTTCGATACTTTCTTTACCTTCTATATTAACTTCTTTGGTAACGTAGCCTACAAAGGAAATTACAAGGATATTTTGATCGTCGGGAACAGTGATTGTAAACTCTCCATCAAAGTTAGCTTGAGCACCTATGGTGGTTCCTTTGACGACGACATTAGCGCCACTTAAGGGAATTCCTTTGCTGTCTTTTACAATTCCATTAATGACTCTTTCCGGTTTTTTAATTTCTTTTGAAGAATTTTCTGAAGGCTTCTTTTTAGTAATTACAATTTGTTTGTTGAAAATTTTATATTCAAAATTTGCAAGCTTAGCTAATGTTGCCAACACCGTTTGCAAATTACTTTTACGAACTTTGATGTCTACTTTTTTAGTTTCGTCAATTTCGTTCAAATCATAAAAGAAAGAATAGCCTGTTTGCGCTTTAATTTCATTAAAGACAGTTTTAATAGGAGTGTTTTGATAATTTAAAATGATTTCATTTTGCGAAAACAAACTTTTTGAATGTAGTTGACAAAAGGTAAAAATCAGCAAAAAGAAGCTTACTCTCATTTTTAGATTATTAAACTTTAGGAGATTATTAACCCAATAACCACCTATTGTTAAAGGTTTTTTCATAATTTTGATTGTTTTTAGTCATTAATATTTATGTATTGATGATCTATTCTAATGAGGGAATGTTGCAGCATTCCCTTTTTTTATAGAATAAATACATCTAGTTATTGCCAGAAGTTAATCTGGGAAAAAATCACGGATCTGAAATAGTAATTGTTTCATTTGTTTTTGTGTATTTAAATGGTTTGCTCAGAGAGATTGTATATAAAATATCTTCAATAGTGTCGTTATAGCTAAATTCTCCTTTGTAATTACCGCTTTCATTTTCAATAGAAGATGCATTCACAATTTTGACATCAAATTTTCGTTCGAGTCTTTTCAATATTTCTGAAAATGTGTAGTTGTCAATAATCAACACATTGTCCATCCAGCTTGTATAAATCTTGGTATTGACTTTTTTAGTATGTAGTGTTTTGCCTTTTTTATCAAAAACAGCTTGATGACTTGGAGTAAGTATAGTTGTATTTGTGTTGTCTTTTTCAGCAATAGCTATCGAACCTTCTACCAAAGTAGTGGTTAACTTGTTTTCATTATCATAAGAGGAAACATTGAACTGTGTACCTAATACTTCTACCTGTATTTCGTTACTGTTGACAATAAAAGGTTTGTTCTTGTCGCTTTCTACATCAAAAAAAGCTTCTCCTTTCAAGAACACCGTTCTATGATCTTTTTCTGCATTAAAATTTTGAGGGAATCTAAACTCGGTTCCAGCATTCAGCCACACCTTTGATCCGTCTGATAAATTCAATTGTAACGTTCTCCCTCTGGGAATGGTAATGGTATTGTATACCAATTCCAGTACTTTTGAATCTTCTGTGAAATTTAGGGTAGTTCCATCTCCACTCGCAACAATATTACCATGCTTATCTTTAATAGCTTCTTTTGTGCTTTCTTTCAGCGTTTTTTGGGTTCCGTCAGCCAATGTAATGATTATTTCATTTTTAGTCGCATCATTGAGCGAGTCTACTTGTTCTTTCACCACTACAGTGGTTTCCTCATCTTTCATATTAGTAAATACTAGGTAAGAAACCGATATAAGAATCAAAACCGCTGCCGCATATTTATAAAACATTTTAATGGAAAAACGTTCTCGTTGTTGAATCTTTTGAATAAGTTGAGCATACGATTTTTCCGTGTCAAAACTTTTGGTAGTAGCAGATTCAATTTCTTGAAGTTCATCTTTAAACCATACTAAATTTTCCTCTTTTTCTAAAACCCAAGATTCCAATGCTGCTTTCTCTTCAGCTGTAATCGTGTTGTTGACTAATTTTTTTAGTAACTTTCTTTTTTCAATCATTTAAAGTAACGTGTAATAGTTGTTTTTATATATAAGATGAGGAAAACATAAAAAACCCTTGCTTTTTTTTAATATTTCTTAATTTATTAATAAGTTTACCATTAATATGACAACTGAGGAGATTGTAAATAGCTTGAAAACAGGAAGTCAAGAAACGTATAAGTTGGTATATTTCAACCATCACGAGTGGCTTTGTAATTATATCTACAAGTTGAGTCATGACTATTACTTATCGGAAGATATTGTACAAGAAGTTTTTTTAAGAATTTGGCTTAATAGAGAATCGTTACATATAAAAAGCTCCATTAAAAGCTATCTTTTCAGATCGTGTCACAATGAATATTTACAGTACTTACGGAAGCAGAAAGTTAAAACCGATTTCTTAGAAAAATTGCGAGTGGAAACTATTTTTGAAATGTATGACAATGAAGATTTTCAAAAAGAATATGCCAATAAACTTGAAAGTGTACTCAAATTATTGCCTCCGAAATGCAAAGAAGTTTTTATACAGGCAAAACTTGACAAAAAGAAATATAAAGACATCGCTGAAGATTTGAATATTTCTGTCAAAACTGTAGAAGGTCACATGACAAAAGCATTAAAAATTATAAAAACACAAACTTCAGTTGCTCCCTTTTTAATACTACTTTTAGATATTTTTTAATAAGCACTAGCCAAGAAGCGATTCCCACTTTTGAAATCGTTAATTTTTAGCAATTCTTTTAATCCTACATCATTTCGTAGAATCTCTTTTTACCAAACTAGTTTCAAGTTCTATAATTTTTGGTACAATAGGTTTCTTTTTCTTTTTGGCTTTCAATTCTTTAAATAACTGCTTAAACGCCATTTTTCCCATTTCAAAACCTGGTTGGTCAATCGTTGTCAGCGAAGGTGTAATTGCCGAAGACATAAACCAATTGCTAAATCCTACAATAGAAATATCTTCAGGGATTTTGACTCCATTTCTATTAAATTCTGTAATCGCACCAATGGCAACCAAATCGGTATTTACAAAAATTCCGTCCACATCAGGATGTTCTCTAAGAATTTTTTGCGCAAACATTTCCCCAACTTCAAAGGTCATATTGTCAAAAATATACACCAACGAAGGATCATAGCTCATTCCGTTGTCTTCCAAGGCTTTTTTATACCCCAAAAACCGATCAATAGAATTTTGTGGCAACAGCGGCCCGCGAAAATGCGCGATGCGTTTACAGCCTGTATCAATTAAATGTTGTGTAGCATTATAAGCAGCTTTTCGGTCATCAATAATCACTTTTGAACAATTGACAAGTTTCGCAATCTTATCAAACATCACCAACGGTTTACCTTGTTCAATCACATCGTTCAAATGTTTAAAATCGGCAGTGCCATTCGCCAAAGAAATCAAAATTCCGTCTACGCGTTTACTCATCAACAAATCTATTTGCTTCTTTTCCAATTCGTATGATTCGTTGGATTGCAGAATAATGACCAAATAGCCTTTCTTTTCAGCTTGACTGATAATCCCTTTAATCACGCTCGAAAAAAAATGATGCACAATCTCAGGAATAATCAATCCGATCGTATTAGAAGTTTCCATACGTAAATTAACCGCAAACGCATTCGGTTTGTAATTTAGCGTTTGCGCCAATTCCTTCACCAGCGCTTTGGTTTTTTTACTCACATCTGGATAATCTTTCAATGCTTTAGAAACAGTAGTGACCGAAATTCCTAAATGCTCGGCAATATCTTTTAAAGTAGCTGGCTTCATAAAAACGAACGTAATTTTCTAATTTAAAAAAGTGCAAAATACAAAATCGAAAACGTTTTCGGTAAAATCGAAAACGTTTTCGATGAAAAAAATGCAAAATCATATACCAAGAAATATAAATTAGCTAAAAATTAATCCAAAAACTATTAATACTACAATGAAAAACTATACGAACTTAAAGAGACTTTGTACATGGTTGCTTTTTTTAACAGCAGCAATGTCATTTGCTCAAACCAAGGTTTCAGGTACTGTTAATGACCAAAAAGGAATGCCAATTCCTGGTGTAAATGTGGTACTGGAAGGTACAACAAAAGGAGCAGTAACCGATTTTGATGGAAAATTTTCTATCGATAATGTAGAAGATGGAACGTATACATTAAAAGCATCTTCTATTGGATATGCAAACTACACACAATCTATTACGGCAGCAGGAAGTGATGTTGTTTTAAAAATTACCTTGGCAGAAGATACAGAATCGCTAGACCAAGTAATTATTACAGGAGTTGTAAATCCGCGCTCAAAAATAGAATCGAGTATTTCGGTAACGAGCATGCAGCCTGCAACGATTAAGCAATCAGCACCGAGAACAACAGCGGAAATCTTTAGAACCATTCCAGGAATTCGTTCAGAATCTTCGGGTGGAGAAGGTAACGCAAACATTGCAGTACGTGGTGTGCCAATTTCTTCAGGTGGATCAAAATATGTGCAACTGCAAGAAGATGGTTTGCCAGTATTGTTATTTGGTGACATTGCTTTTGGAACAGCAGATATTTTTACACGATTTGATTACAATGTAAAACGCATTGAAGCCATTCGTGGAGGTTCGGCATCTACCTTAACATCTAACGGTCCGGGTGGTATTATCAACATCATTAGCAAAACTGGAAAAAATGAAGGCGGCGCTATCGGAACTACGTTTGGTGTGGATTTCAATTCGTTCAGAACAGATTTTGATTACGGATCTAAAATAGGTGACGGATTGTATTTTCATACGGGAGGATTTTACCGTGCAGGTGAAGGAATCAGAGAAACAGGATTTACGGCAAACAATGGAGGACAACTAAAACTAAGCTTAACAAAAGAGTTTGAAAGTGGTTCGGTTCGTGTATATGCAAAATACCTAAACGATAGAGCAGCAGCGTATTTGCCAATGCCAATTCAGGTAACGGGAACCAACAGCGATCCAGATTGGAGCGATGCACCAAATTTTGACGCAACAAGAGGTTCACTTCATAGTGCAAATTTGACACAAACTTTAGGCTTAGGAGCTGATGGACAACGTCGTCGCGGCGATGTAACCAATGGAATGAATCCAATATCAACTTCAGTAGGAATTCAAGCAAACTTTAACTTGGGAGACGATTGGAAAGTTAGCAATAACGGACGTTTTTCATCCAATCGTGGTGCGTTTGTATCACCATTTCCAGCGGAAGTAGCTTCAGCATCTGCTATTGCAGATTCTTTCGGAACAGGTTCTACCTTACAATTTACAGACGGATCTGCCGTAGCAGGAAGCAGTCTAGTAGCCAGAGTACACATGTTTGATGTGGAATTAGATAACTTTAACAACTTTATGAACGATTTAAAACTTTCAAAATCGTTTGACAATGTTGACGTGACAGTTGGATACTTTAAATCGATTCAAGATATTTCAATGTCATGGTTGTGGAATTCATATCTGCAAGAAGTAAACGACGACAATGCACGCTTAATCAATGTATTTGATGCAACTGGTGGCGCATTGAGCGAAAATGGATTGTACGCGTACGGTGTTCCTTTTTGGGGAAATTGCTGTCAGCGTAACTATGATACGCAATACAATGTATCGGCACCTTATATGAATGTAACGCTTGAAGCTAACGAAAACTTTACCATTGATGCGAGTTTGCGTTACGACAAAGGACGCGTTTCAGGTTCGTTTACCAACAGCGTACAAACAGTATTTGACGTAAATAATGACGGAGTGATTTCAGCACCAGAACAAAGTGTTTCAACTATTGATAATGCAAATCCAACAGCAGTTGATTATGATTATGACTATGTTTCGTACTCATTAGGTTTAAACTATAAATTAAACGATGCACAAGCCATTTTCGGACGTTACAGTCGCGGTGCTTCTGCCAAAGCAGATCGTATCTTATTCTCTGGATTGGATTACTTAAACGGCGATCGTATCAACGCATTAGACTTTATCAATCAGGCAGAAATAGGGTATAAGCGTGGTTTTGAAAACGGAGCGATTTACGCAACGGCATTTTACGCAAAAACAGAAGAAGAAGGTGGATTTGAAGCATCCACCAACAGCATCATCGAAAATGATTACAAATCGTTAGGTATTGAAGTAGAAGGTTTCTACAGATTTAATGATTTTAGCTTACGCGGAGCTGTAACGTGGACAGATGCAGAAGTTGATTCAGGAGTTAACGAAGGAAACACACCAAGAAGACAACCAGATTTCATCTATAACCTCATTCCAGCATACGATTTTGGAAAAGAACGTCAAAATTCGGTAGGATTGAGCTTCATCGGACAATCAAAAGCATATGCACAAGACAACAACGAATTGGTAATGCCTGGATTCTTAATCGTAAACAGTTTCATCAACGTAGGCATTACAAAATCGTTAAACGTAAACCTAGCGGCAAATAACATTTTTGATTCTTTAGGAATTACAGAATCAGAAGAAGGTAGTATTGTAGAAGGACAAACAAACATTGTAAGAGCAAGACCGCTTCCAGGAAGATCTATCTCTCTTACATTACAATACCAGTTTTAATTATTTATTTGAATACCATAAGTTTTTTAATTAGTTTAAAAGAGCTAATGTCAATATTGATATTGGCTCTTTTTCTCATAAAAACAAGAGCATGAAAAACCTACTTATTGCTATATTTTGTATCTCTTTTGCCTATTCAGCTGTTGTAAAAAATATTGGTGAGGATGATAAAAGCAAACACACAATAACAAAAACCATTATTGTATATGGAAGTGATACCTGCCATTTTTGTGTAGATACGAAACAATTTTTAAAAGATAAAAAGGTTACGTTTGTCTATTATGATGTGGATGTGAACGAAGAAAAACTCAAGGAAATGTTGTTTAAATTGCGAAAGGCGAACATATCGACGTCCAATTTGAGTTTGCCTGTGATTGATAAAGATGGAGAAATTTTTACCAATAGTGAACCTTTTGAAGAATTTCTTAAAAAAATACTAGAATAGCATGAAATTCAAGAAACCCAAGCTAAGTTTTTGGCAAATTTGGAACATGAATATTGGCTTCTTCGGAATTCAATACAGCTTCGGATTGCAACAAAGTGCGGTAACGCCAATTTATGATTTTTTAGGCGCCGATCCTGCCGATATTCCTATTTTGCACTTGGCAGGACCTGTAACAGGTTTGTTGGTACAACCTATCATTGGCGCGTTGAGTGACAAAACATGGCATCCTAAACTTGGAAGAAGAAAACCGTATTTCTTTGTAGGCGCATTAATTTGTAGCGTATGTTTGTTAGCTTTTCCATTTAGCAGTTCGTTGTGGATGGCAGCAGGCTTACTCTGGATTTTAGATGTGGGAAACAATACTGCTATGGAACCCTATCGCGCGTTTATTGCGGACAAACTTGACAAAGAACAGCAACCGCTTGGTTTTCAAATGCAAAGCTTTTTTACAGGGTTGGGACAAGTATTATCAAACGTTTCGCTCTTTATATTTCCGATGATTTTTATAGGAATGACAGGTTCGTTACCAACGTGGGTGTATGCTTCTTTCTTTTTAGGAGCTATTTGTTCTATCGGTTCTATTTTGTGGACGATGAAAACGACTCCCGAAATTCCACCAACACCCGAAGAATTAGAAGCCTTACGAAGTGAAAAGCGCAGTGTTTTTCAACCATTCATTGAAATTTATGAAGCTATTGGCGACATGCCCAAAGTAATGTGGCAATTGGCGCTCGTTTATCTATTTCAATGGTATGCATTGTTTTGTTATTGGCAAAATTCATCAAAAAGTGTAGCACTTTCGGTATGGAATGCCACGCCAAAGAGCGATCCGCAAGCGTATGAACAAGCGGCAAGTTGGACAGGTTTGGTGAACGGTTGGTACAATGCTGTTACCTTTTTAGTTGCGTTTGCGTTGGTTGGTTTTGCTAAAAAATACAGTCCTAAAATGGTGCATGCAGGTTGTTTATTGCTTGCCGCCATAGGATTTTTAGTATTTCCGCATATTGAAGATAAAAACTTGCTATTCTTCGCCATTACTGGATTCGGAATTGGCTGGGCAAGTATTATGGGAATTCCGTATTTAATGGTTGTTCACGACATTCCGAAAGAACGATATGGTGTGTATATGGGCATTATCAACATGATGATTGTGATTCCGATGATTCTTCAAACATTATCATTTGGGTATGTTTTAGAACACTTTTTAGGAAACGATCCGCGAAATGCCATAACGTTTGCAGGCGTTTTACTGTTGATTAGTGTAGTTTGTACGTTACTTATCAAATCGAAAACAACACAAAAAGTCGCCACAACATGATGAATTCATCGTACATAAAAGCAAAAGAATTACTCTTTAAAGCACGTTCGGAAAAAGGATTTTTAGCAAGTGCTGAAAATATTACCAATTACAAACGTATTTGGGCGCGCGATGGTGTTATTTGTGGATTATCTGCATTGCTTGATGGTGATGCGGAACTGATTCAAACTTTTAAAAATACCTTACAAACCCTAGCGAATCATCAGCACGAGTTGGGACAAATTCCTTCCAATGTCTATTTTAAAGCAACAAATGAAGTCGAATTGAGTTTTGGCGGATTGGCAGGACGAGTCGACACCGTTTCTTGGTTCATTATTGGAGTTTGCAATTATGTGTCGATAACGAAAGATGACGAATTTTTATCGGATGTATTTCCCAACATCGAAAAAGGCTTAAAGTTGTTAGAAGCTTGGGAATTTAACAATAACGATTTGCTATATGTGCCACGCTCGGGAAATTGGGCAGATGAATACATTACGGAAGGACATACATTTTACGATCAAGTGTTGCGATTATGGGCATTACGATGTGTGCAAAAAGTACGTCCGTCAGAAGCTTTTCAATCAAAAATTGAGCGAATTACCGAAAAACTGAACGGAAATTATAGAAAAACAAATTATCAAACACCATTTCACCCCAAAGCGTACAACCAATTAGAAGATACATCGTACTGGGTGGCTTCGGTGAATCCGTCAGGATATCAAACGATGTTTGATGCCTTTGGAAATTCCATTGCGCAATTGCTACAATTGGGAGATGCTACGTTTCAAAAAAGAGGAATACGGTATGCCGAAACCTTACGAGAAAGCTTGCCTTTAAAATTAGTACCTGCATTTTGGAAACCTATTAAAGAAGATGATGACGATTGGAAATTGCTCGTAAATAACTGTAAATATGAATTTAGAAATTTTCCTTACGAGTTTCATAATGGCGGTACGTGGCAAATGGTGAATGGTTTTTATGGAATGAGTTTGGTGCAACAAAATTATGTAGAAAATCCGAAGCAAGTACTTGCCGCAATTCAACAATTAAACGCGAAAGAAAATTACGGATTTTACGAAAATTTCAATACCAAAACAGGAAAAGCAATTGGAGTTCCGCAATGTACATGGAGTGCCGCTGGGGAATTATTGCTAACACAATATATAAACGGAAAAAGATTAATAGTGTGATTACAAATAAACAAATAGATATACTTTGCGTTGGCGAAGCATTGGTTGATTTTATCGGACATCAAGATGGTGTACTCATAAGTGATACGCGCGATTATCACAGGTATTTGGGCGGTTCGCCTACAAATGTCGCTATGAATACAGCACGTTTGGGCTTGCAATCTACTTTAGTAGCAACCATTGGAAATGATGGTTTGGGAAGTTATATTGTAGAGCGATTAAACGAAATCAATATTGATACAACACATATCAAACAAACAAAAACGCATCCTACATCGGTCATATTTGTGTCGCGTTCCAAAGATACACCCGATTTTATTCCTTACAGAAGTGCCGATTTTCTAATCACCGAAGAGCAACTCCCTTCAGAATTATTACAACAAGCAAGCATATTTCACACTACGTGCTTTGCGTTGAGTAAAAATCCGGCGCAAGAAACTATTATTCAAAAAGCAGCAGAAGCTTTTGCGTTGGGTTGTAGGCTCAGTATCGATATTAATTATTCCGAAAAAATTTGGAGCGACAAAGCAAACGCGCTTGAGATTATCAAAAAATATTGTAGTTACAATCCTTTGGTAAAAATCAGCGAAGACGATATTGCGCGCCTGTTCGGTACAGAAACTTCACATGATGCGGTATTTGATTTCTTCCATTCATTAGGCGTTGACATTGTATGCTTGACTTTGGGAAAACACGGCGTAAAACTCTCTCAAAAAGGGAAAGACTTAGTTCTAATGCCTGCCATAAAGATTAATAAAGTTATGGATGCTACAGGTGCAGGCGATGCGTTTTGGTCAGGATTTTTATTTGCGTATCTCAAAGAAAAATCTATTGAAGACTGCTTGCATATTGCTTTACAATTGGCTGCGTTAAAACTTCAAAATGTGGGTAGGTTGCCTAATAATATTAATATTCTCTCTGAACTTCTTAAAAAGTAGTCCGTACACATATCAAAATCGATTTTTTTTAGATTTTTAGTGGTATTAATGGAGTAAATCTTACAACTTAGCGTAGATGGTGGTTTAGTTTTTTTAAAACTTTTTGGCACTTCCTTCAAAATTCAACAGATACATTCCTGACGACAAGTTGCTTATATCAATGACTGTATTGGAAATGAACTTGATAGTATTTATTTCTCTTCCCAACATATCATACAATTTTTTTTTTGAAAGATCATATTTAATGCCTTCAATCGTGATTTGATGAGTTGCTGGAGTTGGATAGATTTTTATCGTTGCTACTTCTTCATTTTCTATGTGTAATGTAACCGTATATTCGATAGCACCAATATCAGGATTACGATCTCTTGTTGTGTTAAAGAAATCAATTGTAGGTGCATCTTGCAATGCTGTAGAAGGATTTCTGGCCTTAGAAGTCGCTTGCAAAGTAAAATCAAATTTTTCTGCATTTACAAATAATAAATCAACTATTTGCGTGTTGACTTGTCGGGAAGCAACATTTGCGTTTTCGCTAATAGGACCATCCGTTCCATCGATAATATTATTATCAAACCATCTGCAGCAGCGATAGGAGAAGCAATTGCAGATTTACTCAAATTGGAATCAATCACACTGATATTTATTTCTAGAATACAATATTTTGGATTAAAAATTTTACAAGCGTATACATTATGAATATTGTATAAAATTTCTTCACTATACATAAAAGATTAGCTTCTTTTTAGTAAATTGGCTTAGAATATGTAAAATAATAAACCAAAAAACACGCTATCAATTCCCTCATGTCAATCCTAGGCAGGATAGTTTGCAGTACAAAGCTATAGCGCTTTGTACTACACATACTATATGAATACGAAACTTTTGTATATAGATATTGAAACCACACAACAAGGTCAGATAAAAGATGTGGGCGCGTTGCTTGGCAATCGAAAATTACACACGTCTTCTGTACAAGCATTGAAACCTTTTATTAATACTGCCGAGTATATTTGCGGACACAATATTATAGCTCATGATATTCCTTTATTAGCAAAAGTACTTGGGAGTGAAATCTTTCAGCATAAAAAAATTGTAGATACTTTATTGTGGTCTCCAATTCTTTTTAATGAGAATCCTTATCATAAACTTGTAAAAGGATATAAAATTGTTAATGATAGCGAATATAATAATCCGCTTTCAGATTGTATCCTTACGGAAGAATTATTAAATAATGAACAAAACGCTTTCTCTTCTCTTTCTGCGGAGTTGAAACATATATACGCAAGTTTACTCTCAAAATCAGAAGCGTATAAAGATTTTTTACAATTAGTAGATTTTCAACCAAACCGTATAGTTTCAAATGAATTTCTACATCAATTTTTAAAAGATAGTATATGTAATCAGTCTGATATTGAAAAGATAGTACGAGAACACCCTGTTGAATTAGCATACGTAATAGCATTAATTACGGCAAATGAAAATTCTATTTTACCCAATTGGGTTCGTAAAAACCATCCGAAGACACAGCAAATTTTAGATACAATTCGTTTCCAATACTGCGGAAATGAAAGCTGTCACTATTGTAATTCTAAACTGCATCCACGTAGCGCATTACAAACATATTTTGGTTATTACAATTTCAGAAGTTTTGATGTAAATGAAATAGTAAGTTTACAAGAACAAACTGTAAGAGCAGGATTAAAAGACACATCATTTGTAGCAGTATTTCCAACAGGAGGCGGAAAATCGCTCACTTTTCAATTACCTGCTTTGATGAAAGGTGATTTGTCACGGCAGCTAACAGTTGTCATTTCTCCGTTAGTATCTTTAATGAAAGATCAGGTAGATAATTTGGAACGAAAGTTTAATATTATCAAAGCGGTTGCTATTAATGGTTTATTATCTCCTTTAGAGCGACAAGATGCTATTGAACGTGTTGAAAAGGGAGATGCAAAATTGTTATACATTTCTCCGGAGTCGTTGCGTTCGCCTACTATTTTACGAATCTTACAGCAGCGTTCTATAGCACGGTTTGTGATAGATGAAGCACATTGTTTTTCTTCTTGGGGACAAGATTTTAGAGTCGATTATTTATATATTGGTGAGTTTATAAAGGAATTACAATCCAAAGAAATTTCAAGAAATATTCCTGTTTCTTGCTTTACAGCAACGGCAAAACCAAAAGTAATTGAAGATATTAAAGCATATTTTCTATCTAAATTAAGCGTTCAACTAAAAGAATTTGTCACAAGAGCCAATCGTGTCAATTTAGAATATGAAGTAATTGATATAAAAGATACGGACAAGAAAATACGTAAATTGCTTTTACTCCTAGAAGATTGTGAAAAGCCTGCTATCATCTATGCTTCCCGAACCAAAAGAGTAGAAGAAATTCATGAGAAGATAACCGAAAAAGGATACAATGCAACCTATTTTCATGGAAAATTAGATAAGGACGTGAAGAAGCTTCATATGGATGCTTTTATGAATGATGATAAGGAAATCATTGTGGCAACTTCTGCTTTTGGAATGGGAGTTGACAAAGACGATGTGAAATCTGTTATTCACTATAATATTTCTGATTCTTTAGAAAACTATGTACAAGAAGCTGGTCGTGCAGGAAGAGATGAAAAAATTAAAGCAAAATGTTATGTGTTGTTTAATGAAGATGATTTAAACAAACATTTCAGTTTATTACAACAAACAAAAATTAATCATAAAGAAATTCAGCAAGTATGGCAAGCATTGAAATATTTGGCTAGAAAAAAAACTAACAACATTAGCAATTCCGCACTTGAAATAGCACAAAAAGCAGGTTGGGATACTGAAATTAAAGATTTAGAAACCAAAGTAAAAACTTCCATTGCTGCCTTGGAAGATCAAGGGTTTTTACAACGAAAACAAAATTCGCCACGTGTCTTTGCGGATAGTTTATTAGTTCCTAAACTTAGTAATGCCTTGGAAAAACTCAAAAAAAGTCCTATTGTAACAGAACAACAAATGACGAATTGTTCAAGAGTTTTACAACGAATCATTACAGACAAAGAATGTCGAATTGATTATATCGCTGAACGCACAGGAATGAGTATTAAAGAAGTTCAAAATACGGTTACTACTTTAAGAACACTAAAAATTTTGGGTGATGCTAGAGATTTGACAGCGTTTATCAGTTTGGTACAATCGAGAAATGGTTCAAAAAATATATTACAACGATATGTAGTTCTTGAAAAAGCACTGATTCAGTTTCTGCAAAAAGATGTAAAAATTTCTCTGCGTGAATTGAATCAGAATATGATTAATGCAAACGTTGAGCAGACTTCAATTAGTGATATAAAGAATATTCTAAATTATTGGGAGATTCGAAATTTCATCTCAAAAAAACGGATTCATAGAGAAACAGAAAGATACAGTATCAAAATAAAAGATTATGACTCTTTAATAAAAGATATTGAATGGAGACATGAGTTGGCAGCGGATACACTTGAAATCCTCATAATTCTTTATAAAAATCAAAAAGGGAAGCTTCCTAATGATGGCAAACGAGATTTACCAGTAGGTTTTTCTATGCTAGAGTTGAAAGCTAAAAATGAAGGTTCAGGACTTTTTAGTGTAGATAAAAACCATGAGATAAAGCAATACGAGCGCACATTATTATATCTCAATCAAATAAAATCTATACAGTTAGAAGGAGGTTTTATGGTGTTTTACAATCGGTTAAACATTAGAGACATCAAAGACTCTATTCGTGTTTTTACAAATGAGAATTATGAAAAAATAAGGCTTCATTATCAGCATAAAACACAACAAATACATATTGTGGGCGAATATGCAAAGCGCAGATTGCAAAACTACAAATCAGCGTTGCTATTTGTGAGTGATTATTTCAGTTTACCTTATGAAGATTTTCTGAGAAAATATTTTCCAAAAAGAAATCAAAGAGTTCAGTTAGAAAGAGCGATAAGCACAAAACGCTTCAAGCAAATATTTGGGGAGTTAGATACGGATCAGTTAGAAATAGTAAACGATGGAGATTCCGATACTATTTTAGTACTTGCAGGTCCAGGAAGTGGAAAAACTAGAGTTTTAGTGCATAAAATAGCAAGCTTATTATTGTTAGAAGATATCAAACCAGAGCAATTTTTAATGTTGACATTTTCCAAAGCTGCTTCACTAGAATTTAAAGACAGGGCGACGAAATTAGTGCCAGAATACGCGCGATTTATCAAAATAACAACATTTCATGGTTTTTGCTTTCAATTGCTAGGACAATTGGGCGATTTAGAAAAGTCGCAAAACATTATAAAAGATTGTGTAAAAGCGATTAAAAACGAAGAAATAGACATCACAGCCATAGAAAATAAAAGTGTTTTGCTATTAGATGAGTTTCAAGATGTAAGTGCGGATGAATGGGAGTTGATACAAATTATTATTAAAAAGGCAGGAAATATCAGAGTAATTGCCGTAGGTGATGACGATCAAAATATATATGAATTTCGTGGTTCATCAAACACACACATGATTGACTTTTACAAAAATTATAAGGCTAAACCGTATACCTTAATTAGAAATTATAGAAGTAGCACGCAAATTGTAACTTTTAATAATGAAATATTAAAAAATATAGAGAATCGAATTAAAACTAAAACATTAGTGCCTGCAGATGATACATTAGTTGAAAATGTGAAGCTCATACGATATACCTCAAACTACTTGGAACAATCACTAGTAAACAAACTTATTTCCGATGATTATGCAGGAACTAGAGCTGTGTTGGTAAGAACCAATAAACAAGCGTTGATGATACAAACATTCCTAAAAAGTGCAGGACAAAAAACGAAATTAATTGCTGGATTGGATGGTTTTCGACTTTCCGATTTGTATGAAATACGAACTTTTACAGAATATCTAAAAAACAACAAAAAAGAAACAGGTTTTATTTTAGATTCCATTTGGAAAGAAGCAAAGGAAGTTTTGACAGAAACGCATAGAGAAAGTATTCATTTAGAAACGTGCTATGCAATCATTTCTAGATTTGAAAAAAGTTATCCAGACTATAAACTGTTGATAGATTGGTATGAGTATATTCGTGAAATTAACATGCAAGATGCCGTGAATATACATAGCAATGTAATTCTAATAGCTACAATTCACAAAGCAAAAGGGAAAGAGTTTGATCATGTATACATGTTACTGGATACTTATAAATTTGATACAGCAGAAGCAAAGCGTGTATTATATGTAGGTTGTTCGCGCGCAAAACTTAGTTTGCAATTACATTGTAATAGTAATTTCTTTGATGAGTTTAAAAATGATGCATTCGAAACCATTTTATTTAAAGGAACTACACACCAACCTTCATCTTTTGAAATTGTCTTAAATCATAAAGAAATCAATTTGAGTTCCATAAAATTTGGAAATATACCCTATAGAATTTCAAAATTAATTTCTGGCGGTCAGTTACAAAAAGACGTAGTACAATTTAAAACTAA
This sequence comes from Kordia periserrulae, assembly GCF_003054265.1. Classification (GTDB taxonomy): domain Bacteria; phylum Bacteroidota; class Bacteroidia; order Flavobacteriales; family Flavobacteriaceae; genus Kordia; species Kordia periserrulae. Next base: position 396,613 of record NZ_QBKT01000003.1, read on the forward strand.
TGACGCTTTAGGATTAGCAAATTTGAAGGGTGAAAATATTCTACTATTTTCCAAAGATTTTTTAAAAGATAAGCACGGTGTTTTTGAAAAAGATGCTTATAAACTAATGAATGGTACTGTAGAATATTTAGTCTATTGGTATGATAAAAACGAAGAAAAAGAATATACAATAGTGTTACCAAGATTACGCTACGAAAAAATTACACCCTAACTTCCTCCACCGTAGTCAATTTCGGAACAATAACATTCCAGTTATGTACGTCTTTGATTTTCACTCTAAACGCATTTAGCGAAGAAGCTTCTCCGTGTATCAAATACACTTTTTCTGGAATGTTTTTAATGGTTGAAATCCATTGTAACAATCCACTTTGATCGGCATGCGCAGACAAACTTTCTATACTTTTAATGGTTGCCTTTACAGGATAATACTTTCCGAAAAAGCGTACTTCGTGCACACCTTCTTTCAAGGCTCTTCCGCGAGTTCCTTCTGCTTGATAGCCAATCAATAATACTGTGGTAGAAGGCTCATCAATAAGTTGTTGCAAATAGGTGAGCACTCTTCCGCCCGTAACCATGCCACTTCCTGCGACAATGATTTTAGAACGCGTATCATCAATCGTTTCCCAAGTTTCTCGGTAGGATTCAATAATAGTTACATGATTGCACATCGCTTGGTACTCTTCTGGTGAAAGCTTATGCCATTTCGGAAATCGCTTAAAAACATCCAACACATTGCTGCCCATCGGACTGTCAATGAAAATTGGAATATTCGGAATCTTATTTTTTTGGTACAATTTCCATAAAATGTACATCAGCGTCTGCAAACGCTCCACGGCAAAACTCGGAATGATGAGGTTTCCTTTGTTGCGAATGGTTTCGTTAATGGTGTCAGCCAAAATTTCCTCAACATCTTCTTCAGGATGTAACTTGTCGCCATATGTACTTTCTATAAAGAGAAAATCTGCCCACTCAGGCGTTTTTGGAGCGTCTAGCAAATAATCGTTTTGTCGTCCAATATCTCCCGAAAACACAAAGCGTTTCCCGTGAATGTCCAATTCAATAAACGTGGAACCAATAATATGTCCGTTGTACTGAAAACGATAGCTGATATGCTCGGAAAGTGGTATCCAAGTAGCTTCCATTTCCACCTGAAACAATTGAATGGTTGCTTCGGCTTCTTTTTTGGTGTAAAAAGGCAACGCAGGTTGGTGTTTGGAATAGTTTTCTTTATTGGCTTTTTCGGCTTCTTCTTCGTGAATTTTGGCACTATCTTTCAAAATAATTTCCGCAATGGCAAGCGTAGGAGCAGTGCCTACTATTTTTCCTGTAAATCCTTGTTTTACCAATCGCGGTAAATAGCCTACATGGTCTAAATGTCCGTGCGTTAACAATACAATATCAATAGCAGGAACATTCACAGGCAAATCGCACCAATTGAGTTCGCGGAGTTCTTTCAATCCTTGAAACATGCCGCAATCAATCATGATATGTTTTTCAGCAGTTTCCAGTAAAAACTTAGAACCTGTAACCACGCCAGCGGCACCTAAAAAATTGATTTTTACAAACTCGCTCATGTTGTTTCGTTTGAAAGATTGCACAATAATGTAATTTCACGTAAAATTTTTTCTTGTCGTGTTTCCGAAATGTTCAAATGGTCTAGGAAAAATTTATCATGAAGCAATTCGCGACACAACACAATATCTCTACTCAATAAAAACTGCTTTTCGCGTTTTGTAAGCAATGTAGAAACCGTAATTGGATACAAACCCAATCGGTCAATTCTATCTTTTAAACTTTCATTTTCAGGATAATCCCAACTGAGCAAATACAAACCTACGCAATTTCCATACGTTAAGGCATCTTTGGTAAATCGGGTGTTGGTGACTACCCAACCTTTGGTCAATTTCGTACTTCTTTTAGCATTGCCATTCCAATGCGATTTTACATCATTATAACGCGAATGAATGTACAACGGCACTTTAACATTGCAGGCAATTCCTTGTTCGCTGTGAAACTTACACTCAATCACCGTCGTTTCTCCGTTTTTATTAGCAATGACGTCAATTTCATGTGAAACACAGGTTCCTTGCATAATTTTTCCAACATCCGTATCGTAGCCCGAATACGTCAAAATAGCACTTACAAAACGTTCAAAAGGAAATCCTGTGGGACCTAATTCGTAAATGGCTTTTTTCAGTTTGTATTTGGATGCAAAGTAACTTTTCTTTCGTTTTAAAAGGGCAAAGGCTCTGTTGTAAATTTCTTTGGTAGAAATGCCTTGATACAACTCGTCGCGTACTTTATCTAAAATCTGATTGATAAAGTTTTCATCCGCACCAGTTCGTTTTAATGAAGCGCGAAGTTTATGCAGTGAAAACTTTACTTTTTCTCCTGAAGATTTCACAATATTGAAGTCGCTTTGTGTCATGACGTATTTTTCTATAAATACCAAGAAATAATGTTAGAATACCTGTACTTTTACAAATAGGGTTTTAGTGTGCTTTTGCGTTTCTCTAATTGCTTTTCCAAATCTTTAATGGTATGTTTTACAGCTACTTCGTAATTCTCTTCATTGGAAGAAGCAAAAATTCGCGGCCCGGACAAACTTGCTTCCATCTCACAAATATTTCCCTTTCCTTTTGGATCTTTTTCACTTTTAAAAAGTACATCTACGTGAATAATCATGTCATACTTATTTGCCAGATGATTTAATTTTTCAGTCACATAACTTTCCATAGCTTCACTCGTTGCCATGTGGAGAAATTGAATATTTATTTTCATAATTTTAAAAATTTAATAGTTGAATGTTTTTACACCCTAACAAAACTACTAGAATACAAGCTCAAAAAACATGATATAGGTCATATTTGGTAACTGAGGAATGTCATTGGTAAACCGCAGAAATAATGTAACTTTGTAAGAAACGCATCAATATGAACCTAACCACACAAGCTGCTGTCGTATTTTACCAACACTTGGGAAAGCTTTTTTATGCGATTGCTTTGGCAGATGCCAACATAAAAAAAGAAGAGTTTGAAGCGATGCGAAAAGAAATTTCGCTATTAAGCATGAGCGAACATGTAAAAATTACAGATGCCGAAATTGATATTGAACACCAAATAACTTCCACATTTAAAATACTGTATTTTGACAAAGCCACTTCGGAAGATTGTTACGAAGAATTTATCAAGTACAAAAACAATAACGAATCGTTATTTACTGCTGAAATCAAAAAAGCCATTTTGAAAATTGCAGGAAAAATTGCGGGTAGTTTTTCAGATGTCAACAAGTCAGAATTGATTTTACTTGGAAAATTAAGCATCGAATTCAAAGAAAAGTCAGATACATAACAAACATTCATGGCGACTTCCACAGCTCATCAACATGCACATCACGGTATTTTAGGTAAAAACACAGAACTGTATTTTGCGCTGTTGTGCGGTTTCTTTTTAGTAGTAGGTTTTTTGTTGGAAAGACTAACGGAAATCCCAACTTCTGTTTGGAAAACGGTGTATGTGTTTGCGTATCTTTTCGGTGGTTATTTTGTGAGTTTGGAAGCTGTTAAAAAAATTCCGAAAGGCGAATTTGACATTGACTTTTTAATGATAGCAGCGGCGCTTGGCGCGATGTATATTGACAGTTGGGCAGAAGGTGCATTGCTGTTATTCTTGTTCAGTTTGGGACATGCGTTAGAACATTACGCGATGCACAAAGCTAAAAAATCGATAGAAGCGTTGGGAAATTTATCGCCCAAAACGGCTTTGGTGAAACGAAATGCAACACTTCACGAAATTCCTATAGAAGATTTACAAATAAACGATGTTATTGTGGTAAAACCCAATACAAAAATCGCGGCAGATGGTGTCATCATTACAGGACACTCAAGTGTGAATCAAGCACCAATTACAGGCGAAAGTATTCCTGTGGATAAAGTCGAAATTCCGTCAACAGAAAATTTACCAGCATTTAGCGAAATAGACAAAAAACATACGGTATTTGCAGGAACTATCAATGGTGACCACAGTATTGAAGTGCAAGTGCTCAAACTCAGTAAAGATTCTACCGTAGCACGATTGATTGATATGGTGAGTGAAGTAGAAACGCAAAAATCACCCACACAGCGACTCACTAAAAAGTTTGAAAAATGGTATGTTCCTATAGTTTTAATTGTCGTGTTTTTGTTGTGTTTTGGATATCTTGTGATAAATGAAACATTTGACGAAAGTCTGTACAGAGCCATTACCGTTTTGGTAGCGGCAAGTCCGTGTGCGTTGGCAATTTCTACACCAAGTGCTGTATTAAGTGGTATTGCGAGAGCTGCACAAAAAGGTGTGTTGATTAAAGGCGGAAAAGCACTAGAAGATTTAGGAAGTATCAAAGCGATTGCGTTTGACAAAACAGGAACATTAACAGAAGGAAAACCATCGCTCAAAAATATCATTCCGCTTCATGATTTTGACGAACAAAAACTAGCCGAATTGGTACTGGAAGTTGAAAGTTTAAGCAATCATCCATTGGCAAAAGCCATTGCAAAGGACATTCAAAAACGCTATCAACTAGAAGCAACAGACAAAGCTACCGATGTAGAAGCAATTCAAGGAAAAGGAATTACGGCAATGTATCAAAACGACAAAATATGTATTGGAAATGTCGTGATGATGGAAAGTGAAGGAATACCAGTTGATGATTCGATTCATACTAGCATGAAAACGCTGTTGCAAAAAGGTGAAACCGTGATGTTGGTAGCGTTTCAAAGTCAATTGATTGGAATGATAAGCGTGATGGACATTCCCAGAAAAACAGCCAAAAGCACCATTGAACGATTGCGAGAAATTGGTGTAAAGTTTATGGTGATGCTTACAGGCGATCATCAACATGTAGGCGACGCTATTGCACAACAAATAGGACTTTCGGAAGCTCGGGGAAATCTACTTCCCGAAGCTAAAGTTACAGAAATTGAAAAGCTGTTGCAATCGCATAAAAAAGTTGCGATGGTAGGCGATGGCGTTAACGATGCGCCTGCAATGGCACTAAGTACCGTAAGTGTCGCGATGGGCGCGGCAGGAAGCGATGTTACCTTAGAAGTTGCCGATGTAGCATTGATGTCTGACAAAATTGAAAATCTTCCTTTCGTATTTGGATTGAGTAATGCTTCTAAAAAAATTATCAAGCAAAACATTTACATAAGTCTTGGAATGGTGTTTTTTTTAGTGCCGATTACGATTTTAGGCTTGACCAATATTGGTGTTGCCGTATTATTGCACGAAGGTTCCACCATTGTCGTTGTCCTGAATGCATTGCGATTGCTTCGCTATGAAGCTTCATAAGACTGAAATAGAAATGTGCAACTGACCAAAATCATGTTTTAGTTACCGAGTTATCTATACTTTAGTATAGAACCTAAATTAAGTATCATGATTAAAGTATTGAATCCAGCAGAACGCCAAAAAATCTTAGCAGAAAATTATATTGGTCATTTGGCGTACATCTATCAAAATAGACCGTTTATTGCGCCAATTACGTATTATTTTGACAAAGAACGCAATATCATTATTGGCTATTCTGCGGAAGGACATAAAATCAAAGCGATGCGTAAAGTCAATAACGTAGCTATGGAAGTTGCTGAGATTGATTCTGTAAACCATTGGAATACGATTGTGGTTCACGGCGAATATGAAGAACTGGAAGGAAGCACTGCGAAAGCCTATTTGCACGATTTCTCTTTGGGTGTAAAGGATTTAATCATTCGAAAAGAACAACGAAAACTAGACTTTATCAACGAATTTTCAAGTAAAATTTACAAAGATGATTTTCCTGTAATTTTTCTAATTCGAATTGATGAAATCACAGGAAGAATGCGCAGAAGTTAAGGCAAGCGTTTTGTATCGTTCCAAGCTAAAGATTTTTGTGATGCAAAACTTTAAAACGGATAGTAATAGTCATCTTTAGCAATACCAAGAACTACGGGCAAATTCATGGCTTTGTGCGCAATAATTTCATCACCAGCATTGAATTCTTGGTAATATTCTTCAGGAATTAAAACGTTTCGATACGTCGTTTTTAGGGTATATTTGACGCGTTGTCTTCCGTTATGCGTAATTGTCGTAAATAATTTGTCTATAACATGCGTGGTAACAAGCTCTTTTCTGCCGTTTTTAGTTGATTTTTCATAATTGAAGTACAATCGTATTGTTTTGTAGATTTGATACAATAGAATGAGTGGTATGGGAAAAATGAGCAGCAAAATTCCTTCTAAACTATTGATGAGCAAACCCACAACAGGCAATCCAAAAAGCGCTATGTAGGTAAGACGTCTTTTTAACTGTTTGCTATAATATTCATGAATGATTTCGCGGTCTTCTTGTGTCAAAGGCGCTTGTCGAATTCTAGAAGTTGGATAGCTGCTTTTATGAAATATTTTTTGAGGATCGACCGCGGCATCAGCAGCACTTTCGCGTATATCAAATGATAAAATTGTTTTGGAGCTTGGTGTAATTTCAAAATAAACAGTATCGCCCACTCTAATTTTTGAATACATGGCATATTCAATTTTGTGCTGTTCGCCGTTTACGGTCATATAATAATAGCGTTGTGTGCTTGTTTTGGAAGAACGACCGCTTCGAGCTCCAGTTCCTGTACTGTGTGAGGTAGATTTATTGATGCTCAATTGTTTGTCTTCCACCACACCTTCGATGCAATTTTTCACGCCACTATTTAAGTCTTTTAGGAACAGCGAAATCATATAGCCAATCACTCCAAAAAAGAACAATGCGAAAATGCCAAATATAACAAGCGGAACTGCTCCAAAATTGTCTGTTTTTATAAAGGCATCACGAAGTATAAATAGATACATTCCATAAAAAAAGGCCAAAACAATTAGGGCAAAAAGTGCTCCAAGCCACAGTTTTCCTTTTAATTTTTTACGGTCTTTTTGAGTTAGTTGTTTTTGCATGCGACAGAAATCTAAATAGTATCGCTAATTTTTATTTTTTTGAGAAGATTGGCAATACGTAGAGTTGCGTATTTTGATGATATAAAAAACTATCGCTTCAACGTAAAATGTCCTGTATATACATTTCCTGTCATTGGGCGTTCTACTTTAAACCAATAATCGCCTGAAGGCATTGGTCGCCCGTTGTAGTTGCCGTTCCAGCCTTCTGTGGTTGGGTTTAGCGTAGTGAGTCGTTTTCCATATCTATCAAAAATAAAGATTTGAAGCGTCGGGTCGCTGGCAGCGGCAATGATTTGCCAATTGTCGTTAATGCCGTCGTTGTTTGGTGTGAAAAATCGTGGATAATTTAGAAGATACGCAGGTTCTGTAACAACTCCGCAGCCGTTTTTATCTCGTACATACACAGTATATTCGCCCGAAAGTAAGTTTTCAAAAAAGTTGTCATCGGTATAATTAATGCCATCTAACGAATATTCATAATCGCCCAAACCTTCTGCCGTGACTAAAATGGTGTTTTGAAAGTTTGTCCAATCGGTAATGCTCACGTCAATACTTAGTGTTGGACCAGATTCTATGACAGTAAATGTTTTGGTATTGCTGCAATTAATTTGTTCGCCCAAAGCAGTATAACTATTTCCAATGTCAACCGTATAAGTTCCTGGCGTATCAACAACAATACTTTCGGTAATTTCGTTTGTAGACCAATTGTAAAAATCGGCGGTAACGTCAGCAGATAACATGACAGTTCCGTCGGTACACAAATACACGGTTTCGGTTTCGTTGATGATGGGTGTGGCTAGTGCTGTAATTTGAAAATCGACAATATCAAAACAGCTAGCATTCGTTGTATCTTCCACACGTGCGTAGATTTGCTGCGGATTGGTCGTATTGGTAAACGTACTGCTAATCGACTCTACATCCATCATAGCATTTTGTTCGCTGAGATGAAAGGTGATTTCATAATTTCCTGTAAGTCCATTTATAATGTCGTCATTTTGAGAAGCTAGATTGAATGTCGCCGCATTTGCATCGTCCAAAAAACTACATTCAAACAAATCGTTTATTTCATTGGCAATAATAGCTGGCGTAATGTTGATTTCAAAATTGGTCGTATCAAAACACAAGGGATTTCCCACAGCTTCAATTCGTACAAATAACGGTTGGGGATTGTCTAGAGTTTGAAAATTTGTAGGCAATGCACTGATGTCGTTATCGGCGTCGTCTTGTGTAAGGTGATAGGTAATTTCAAAGTCTTCCGCAGTTTGGTTGAGCAATACTTCGCTGTTAAATTGATTGAGATTCACCATTTCCGAACCGTCATTACTTTGGTCGTCGCAAATATCAATATCGGCAACCGTATTTGCTAAAGGAAACGGATTTACGATGAGCATAAAACTGGTAATATCAAAACAATTGCCTTGTCCCAAATTGTAAATACGTGCAAAAATTTCTTGATTGTTGGTCGTGTTGGAATATGTTAATGGCAACCGATTAAGGTCATTTTCGGCATCTTCTAAAGAAGTATAAAAAGCCACATCATAGGTTAGATTGGACTGCGAACCTAAGATTTCGGTAATTTTAGTGCTTAAATCAAAACTTTCAATTTCGTTGTTAGTGCTATCATCACACAATAAAAAATCGCTCACAGCACTTGCAACAGGAATTTCATAAATGGTAACTTCTTTGCTCGTTTGGCGTATTTCGGTACCAAAATTAATGTCTGCTGATACGGTGTATGTTCCCACACTCGCGTACGTATGCGAAGGTGCTAGACTCGTAGAAGTAGTGCCATCACCAAAATCCCAATTGACAGACACCGGCGGTTCGGTAGTATTTAGCGAAAAATTTGTGACATCGCCTAAGCAGAAATTTTCAAGCTGAATGGTCGCACCAAAAAAGGATTGTATAAACGTCGGAAGTCCCAATCTGCACGTGCGCCCTTGCAAATCAATAGCATCTATTACATAGGTAGCACCCGTTCCGACCACGTTTGGATTTTCAATAACATCCACAAATTGACTGCCAGAGTTTGCTAAATATAAGCGTTCATCATTGGCAATTTGAATAGCACCAATAAAATCACCTCCTTGATACACGATGACGTCAGAGTTTATAATATCCGTTGCATTTCCAGCGGTTAAATCAAATTGATGTACGCGTCCGTTGTCAGGACTGCTTGGGTCGTCAAAATTCAAATCGGACACATATAACAATTGCACATCTGGAGAAAACTCTACACCATACGCGCCAGAACCTGAACCGTTAAAGAATACATTTTCTAGTTTTATCGGGTTGGAAATGACACCTGTATCTGCATTAAAGTCAAAAAGTTCTACAAAACTGTTGGAGCCCCATTGTGCGATGGCGAGTCGTTCTCCGTTGGAAGATGCTTTGAAATAGCCAATAGATTCCGCAGAACCGCCACTGTGTACAGAGCCAATATTTTGTGTAATAGCAGTTTCGTTTACGCCTGCTGCAGTGACTTCATAGATTAAAAATGTATCGTTTTGCCATGAGTGGCTTAGCACCCAAAAATCGGTTCCGTTGGTTTTTTGTACTGCGGTAATTTTTTCGGTAGTTGGCGTAGAAAGCAACACATTTTTAAGTGTGGTAACATCACCATTGCCATTATTTAACGACAAATCGAACTCCGAATAGCGAAGTCCGTCAGGTCCTGCGCCTTCATCTACGGTAAAAATATAGTAAATCAACGGATTGCCAGGCTTGGGAACAATCACTGCCGATTGAGTACTGGAGTTATTTCCTGTTAAGCCTGTACCGTTTGGTGTAATTTGATGATTTTTATCATACACAGTACTTCCGTCGGTATAAAAAAGCAATTGTCCGCTACCGTCAGAAATGGTTGCCACGCCTTCGTTGGTCGTCAAAGCACCGTTGAGTGAAGCGGTTGGTGGAGTTGTGCTAAAATCCAAGCCAGCATTGGTTCCGAAGTACCAATTATTCCCTTCGTTTTGTCCGAGCATTGTATGCAAGCCGCATAGCAATACACAGTATATCAATTTGTAATATTTTTTCATGTACGTTATAAATCTATACTTTTTTAAAGTTATAGGATATTATTCTATTGTTTTGTTGGCACAAAAGCGAAATAATGACTAGATGCTATCACGTTTTAGGCAAACTGTATATTTCTTTTTGTTACAGCAATGTGTTATTGCTATTTGGGAATATTTCAGTTAAATATACAAAATACCACAATACAGGATGTTTTTCTAAAACATTTTCTGAATTGTGGTACTATAAAGCTGTAAAATAGTAGTTATTGTAATGCTTTTTTCTTCGGAATGAGTTTTTCTTTTTCCATCGATTTGATGATTTTTTTGACATAATCATCCGTCATAGCCGCAATATTTTCAGGATTGATGATATTGTAAGAATCTAACCAAACCAGTGATTTTTCTTCATCTTTTTGCAATCGGTAAATGGTGGTTTCTACATAAAACACTTGGTACTTTTTATAGTCTTCCTGACTGAAATAATCATCGCGAGAAGCTAAATAACCGCCTAAAAAACGTTGCAAACTATAATCAAATCGGGGAGAAGCGCCACTTCGCGATTCGTTTTCTTGCACTCCTTTTACCGCAGAAACCAAAACTGTTTCAAAACCTTCTGTAAGCAGCGTGTTGATTTTAGCTTCAATGTCCGCTTCGGTTTTGGTAGCATCTTGAAATAGTTTTTCAAAAACCACCGTGCTTTGTATGGCGTTGATATTGCGTTTGTTGAGTTCTTGCACCAATACAAATTCAAAGTTACTGCGCGCATCAAAATCGGGTGTAACACCAACTACCAATACATTTTTTGGATTGAATTCGGTCACTTCAGGATTTTTCCAATGTTCACCTCGTTGAATGGAAGCACAACTTACCATTAAAAGCGTAATGATGTATAGCGTAATTTTTTTCATTTGTGATTAGTTAATCAATTCGTCTGAGTTCTCTTTTTTGCGAGTTGTTTTTGGTTTGATGAGCTGTTCGTTTTCCAATACCGCAATTGCCATGTACACATAATCTGTAACCGATTTTTCAATGGAAGAAGGATCAACAATGTCTATATATCCTTTCCAAAGCAACTCTCTATCTTTCGTCGGACAAATACAATACATGGACGTTTCCGAATGATACACTGTGTATTCGTTGTAATAATCAGGATTGTAGTAAATATCTTGATACATTAAATATTCACTTCTAAATTTACGATAGGTTGCATCGTAATCGTCATAATTATTTTTGTAGGCAATTTTATCTTCTACACCAATAATTTTAGTAAGCAAAATAGTATCAAAACCATCTTCAATAAGCGTATTTTCTATAGCTTTCAGTTCATCTTTAGTGAGCTTTTCTGGTTGCATGGACGGATTGAATATGGTAAGACTCGTTACAGCTTCACTACCACGTGCTTCTAGTTCTTCTTTGAGTTTTTGTTCAAATTTTTGACGTGCTTCCACGTTAGACGTCAATCCGACAACCAATACTTTTTGTGGTTCGTACACATCAATATCAGGATTTTTCCACTGGTCTACCAACTGTGTTGAGGTACAGGCTGGAAAAAGCAACACGCTTACACACACGAAATAGAAAATACGTTTCATAAGGATAGTATTAAAGTTTTTTGTCGAGAGAAGATTGTAATTTTTCTTCTTTTTTGATGTCTTTGATGATGTTGAATAATTGCACTTTCAACCCACGATATTCTTTAAGAAAGTCTTCCATTTCTTTGGATAAATTTCGGTGCGTTTCTTTGTATTGTTTTTCATCTTCAATTTGGTCAACGCCATCGAGCATAATTTCCAACTCTTTTTCATGCTTTTTTACCATGCTTATAAGTTGTTCTGTGCGTCGATACGAGCGTGTAATGACATCAATAATTTCTTTATCGCTCGAAAAAACATCCAGTTTTTTTAACTGAGAAGAAAACGTAGAAATCAAATCTTCAAAAAAGAAATGTTCGTCTTTTATAAAATTCAGTTGTGATAACCAATGCAATGAATCTGTGTGCATATCTTCAGCACTAATCCATTCAATATATTTTGGCGTAGTTTGTATTGTTTTCATGAGTTTTACGGTATTAATTACAGTATTAAAAGTACGTTGCACATTACAGAATTACTATGATAAATATCAGCTTATTCTGGAATGACTAAAAACGGTACTTTTAGGTTGAACGCAATTTTTTTCACAACAGGTTCTCGCAAAATTCCATCAATAAAACTGTGCGAATAATACACCATCGCGAGAATGTCAATATCCAATTCGTCAATAAAATCGTGAATACTAGTTTCCTTGCTCGCATAGCTTGGAACGATGTGTACGCTGAGTTCGAAATTTTTTAAATATTCTTTTAAAACGTTCAAATTCTTCTCTTGTTTGTCACTTAAAGCCTCGTTGTCATTGATGTGCACGATTCTAATTTTAGCATTGTACAAATCTGCCAATTGCTGTAAATGATGGATTTCCTTCGCATCGCAATAGCGATTCAAATCGGTTGGAAAGGCAATTTGTTTGGGCGTTATAAATTCATAATCGTTTGGAATGGCAAGAATTGGGCAGTTTTTTACTTTCTTAAAAATTTTAGCTGTATTGCTTCCAAATAAAATTCCTTTAGCGCCTGTAGCTCCTTTGGTTCCCATCGCAATAAGGTCAATATTATATTTTGGTACGAAGTCTTCAATCACATCGTCCAAATCGCCCAAAACAACCATGGCTTCAAATTCGTGATTGCTGTTGGCGTTGGTGGCTTCAATTTGCTCTTTTAGCTTTTCAACATCTTTTCGCGCATTGTCAAGCATGGTTTTTAATAATTTATTAGAAAAACTTGAGATGCGAGACGAAGCTACTTTTTCAGTGTTTAATAAGTAAAATTTGCAAGTTTCGTGTTGATATAATTTTAAAGTGTAAATAATGGCACTCCAGGCATTATCAGAAAAATCAGTTGGCAACAAAATATTGGTCATAATGTTTGAATTAAAGTTTAAGGTAAAATTTGTTTGTTGTGTGAATTATATTTTTGCAGGAATGATCAAAAACGGGGTGTTTAAGTGCAATCCGATGTGCTTGACTTTGGAGCCAAAGAATAAATTTTCAAAAAACGAATGCTTATTGTTTAGCATCGTTAAAAAGTCAATGCGCGATTGTGATTGAAATTCTTGAATCGCCGTTCCCACATCGTGATGCTGTACAATATGAAACAAATGCGAAGTTCCTTTTAAAAGCGTTGTAAGTTTTTGTTTATTCGCTTCTTGCGATGGTGATAATTCATCTGCATTTGACACATGTAAAATGTTCACTCGCGCGGCAAATAACGACGCAATTTGTTTCAAATCTTCTACGTGTCGTTCTTCAAAATTGACTCCATAATCGGAAGGAAATAAAATTTCATGTGGATGTTGATAGCTATAGTCACTTGGCACAGCGAGTAGTGGACATTTGCTGTTTTTCAATACATGCACCATATTGGAGCCAAACAACACTTCTTGTAAGCCAGAAGCGCCTTGTGTTCCCATAATAATCATGTCCATCGTATTTTCCTCGTACAATTGCTCAATTTCTGAAATCAACATGTTAAACGCAGAAATTCGCGAAAAAAAATGCTTCGGATTCGGAAACTCTTTTTCAATGGTTTCTTGCACAGATTTCAAACCGTTTTGCGACTTTTCTTTTAACGCATCCAACAATCCAAATTGCGCAGCGCCCACTTCCATATATTGCACATGATAAATCACAGGCGTATACGTATTGAGTAAAATAAAATTACACTTTTGGTCTTTATATAGTTGAACAGCGTAACGAATTGCATTCAACGAGTTCTCGGAAAAATCGGTGGGTAATAGTATTTTTTTCATCGCGGTACGTTTTTAATTTCTTGTTTAAAAGTATCGCAAAAAAGAGCTAAAAACTATGATATATATCAGCTTGTAAGGGTTTTAAGTGGCAAGTTATTCGTGCAGAATTAAAAATGGAATTTTTCGGTGATAGCTGATGTGGTCTACGTTGGAGTGAAATAAAATCTGTTTAAAATAATTCAGATTTTTTGCCGCCATGATGATGAGATTGATGTCTTTTCGTTCGGTGAAATTTTCTACGGCAGTTTCTACATGTGTATTCGATAAAAAGTGAAAACTATATTCGCGACCGTCCAAAAAATCTTCCAATAACGCTTTGTTGGCTTGTTGATGCTGATTCAACTCGTTGGTAACTTTGTTAATGTGTAAAATGCGAAGCGACGTCGTTTTATCGTTCAAAATAGTATCAATTGGCGCTAAAGTTTGAATGTCGGTTGCGAGTGTAAAATCGGTAGGAAACGCAACTTCGTCAAACACTTTATACGTAGCATTTTCAGGAATGATTAACAATTTGCATTTCACTTTCGTGATGACATTTTCAGCGTAATGTCCCACCACATGTGCCTGCGTATTGGAAACGCCTTTCGCGCCCATGATAATCATGTCAATCTTTTTATCTGCTACTTCGTCACGCACCGATTCCACAAAAGAACAATGACGCACTATGGAAAAAAAGTGATGATGCTGTTGTTTTAAAAATGATGTCGAAATTTGTGTGCAAAGTTCTGAAAAATAAGAGCTAACGTCAGTCGTATCCGCATCATTGACTACGTGCAACAGATAAAAATTACACGCTGTATGTTCTAAAAACTGCAACGCATACGCAATGGCATTCCATGAATTTTGCGAAAAATCTGTTGGTAATAATATATTTTTCATGCGTACTATGACATTTACCAACAAATCTAACATGCCCGACTTTTTCAAAAAATGATTTCGGTCATGTTTGATGTTTTATCTACTTCGATGAGATTTGAAAAATTAATTAACCTGTCGTGCATTTAGGGAAAAGTATTCCTACTTATGAAGAATATTTTAAGTATTTGTTAGTAAATAATTCTGCTATTAAATATTAAAAGTCAGTTTTCAACTTTACAAGATGTTTATAATAAATACACAACAGGTTAAAAGAAAGTTTATTTTTTACAAATGAAACGTGAAGAATAATATAGTTTTATTAAGGTATAAAATCCCCTTCAATATATGGTCCTTCAACAACCCAAAGACCACCATTGCAACAAAAAGGATGTCCTTCTGGATGCATATTTTGATTCGAAGAATTGCAATTTTTTATAATTTCTCCTCCAAGACAACTATATCCATCGATAACCATTCCTGCAATTAATTTTTGCTGTTGTTTTTTAGGAATCGCCGTCACCCCTTCCAAATTTTTAATGTTTTGTAACATGGTAGTATTTTTTTAATTAATAATACTCTAAAGTACACAATAAAGAAAGAAAAGGATTACGGTTTCACCATAAAAAGAAAGTCCTTTCAGTTAACTTTTTAGCAATTGAATTATTTTAATACATCTCCTGCAACTGCTTGTAATCCACAATTTTGATGTTGCGACCTTCAATTTCAATGATGCCTTCTTTTTTAAAGCGCGAGAGTGTTCGGATGAGGGTTTCTGTGGCAATTCCGGCAACGCTTGCCAAATCGTTTCGTGAAATTTTGATTGGATCTTCAGGTTTGCGATTGAGTTTTTCGGCAAATTTTAAAATCGTCGTTGCTGTTTTTCGATGTACCGAACTGTATGCCATTTGCAATAACTGATCTTTGATGCCCGAAATGTTATCGGTCAACAATTGAATCAATTCCAACGTTACTTTATGATTTTTATCCAGCACATCAACTAATTCACTTTTAGAAAGTCCCACCACTTCGGTGTCTTTCATCGCTGTAGCCGTTTCTTGATACGGCATATTTTGTGTAAAGGACGTATAGCCAAATAAATCGTCGTCTTTGTGCAAGGCTGTCGTGAGTTCTTTTCCTTGTTCGTCAAATTTGTGACATTTTACCACACCTTTGATAATCAGGTAAATATAATTAGAACTGTGTCCTTCTTCATAAATGATTTCATCTTTAGAAAACCTAAAAATAGCACCATTATCGTCAAAGAAATTTTTTAAATCGTTCAAATCGCGCAATTGGTCTTCGTCTTCTTTCGGACGATGTTGTTCGCGTTCTTCTTTTAAAATAGCAGCTTTCGCGATGCGACTTTCAATAGCGCTTACCAATTCTTCTTCTTCAAACGGTTTGGTAATATAATCGTCTGCACCCAAATCCATTCCTTTACGCACATCTTGCCGTTCTGTTTTAGCCGATAAAAAGATGAACGGAATGTATTTCGTAGTATCATTTGTAGACAAGGTTTCCAACACGCCATAACCGTCCAATTCAGGCATCATAATATCACACACAATAATATCAGGCGCATGCTGTATGGCACTTTCTACACCTTTTCTTCCATTGGGTGCAGTGATGACTTCATAATTTGCAAGTTCAAGCAATTCTGCGGTGTTTTCTCTTAAAATGGTATCATCTTCAATTAATAATACTTTCTTCATTGGGCAATTTTATGGTTTTTATTACAATTGGTTTTGTGGCGCGGTATTCGGCAATTTCATGATAAAAGTTGAACCGACATTTTCCGTACTTTCAAAAGAAATACTTCCGTGCAAGTTTTCCAAATGGCTCTTTACGATATTCAATCCGATGCCTGTTCCTTGTACTAATAAGGCATTTTCAGCTCTAAAATAACGATTGAAAATGTTTTTTTGCTCCTTTTCGGGAATTCCAATACCGTTATCTTTTATTTTAAACGTGGTTGTGGTGTCATCTTGCGTAATGCTGATATCGATGATTGAATTTTCAGAAGAATATTTAATGGCGTTATTCACCAGATTTGACAACGCCAATTCCACAATTTTCTCATCTTGATACATCGAAAAACCATCAATATTTTCAGGGTAATTGATTTGTTGTCCGTCTTTTAACAACATATTGGCATTGTACACAACTTCATTGACAACTTTGCTCACCGTGAACGTACTGAGTTTGTAATTCACTTTTCCTTTTTCCAATTTTTCTACGGAAAGGAAATCGTTCAAAATATTGTTCAGATAATGTACTTTGTCTGAAATAATTTTGATGTGTCGGTCGCGCTTGCTTTGTTGTTCGGTCAATTTGTATTTTCCCAACAACATCGAAGAAGTTAAAATACTACTCAACGGCGTTTTAAATTCGTGAGAAACTAGCGATAAAAACTTTGTTTTCAGTTCGTTGAGTTCTTGTTCTTTCTTCAACGCAATTTTCGCTTCTTTTTCCGCTTGCAGTCGAAGTTTGTTTTCTGCTTCTAGTTTTTCAATTGTTTTTCGTAATTCTTGCGTACGCTGAATCACTTTTTCTTCCAAATCGGCATACAACTCCTGAATTTTTTCTTCTTGTTGCTTTCGCACAGAAATATCAATCACCAACGCCATCACATAATGTGTATCTTGTACCGTAAACGGATTGAGTCCAGCTTCTACAGGAAATGTACTGCCATCTTTCCGAGCGCCGTAAATATCGCGTCCGTGTCCCATTTGGCGACTTTCCCGCTGTTTCATAAAATTATTAAAATGCGCTCCGTGTCCTGCGTGATACTTTACAGGAATCAACACTTCAATAGATTTGTTAAGAAGTTCTTCGCGTGTGTAGCCAAACATTTCTGCAGCGGCTTTGTTCACATCTACAATTTTTTGTTGCGCATTTACCACAATCACACCTTCAGAAACAGCATCTAAAAGTATGTTGAATATGTCTTTTTCGTCTCGAAGCATAGTAATTTTTGTACGGTGTACGAAATTAGGAAAAATTATAGAGTATCTGGTTTTTGAGTGTTTCAATTATTGAAGTGATTGAAACTTTTCCATATGGCTGCAAAACAAAAAGTTTACACACTTCATTAAAAAAAGCGAACCTAAAGTTCGCTTTATAAATAAAACCTGTATGATGATACTTTTTATTTCTCTTCTACAATATTTAAAATATACGTAGGATCTTCGTCGTCATTGAGTGTAAATTCAATGCTGTTGACTTGAAAATCTTCCCAATCGCTAGGATCAATTGGCCAACCACCAATTTGATTGTAATCTTTATCAAACACCATAAATAGCGGATAGTTATAGTCAGCTGTTCCTACGGCGACACCGCCAAATACAAAAACACCGTCCGAGAATTTTGCGTACGAGGCTGCCAAATAGTTTCCTTCTGTGATGCCTTGCGGGATTTTATAGTTGGATGGATTTTGCATCATGTCCGTCCATAAGTTTTTTCCGTTTTTCGGAATGGTCATAGTTGCTTCCAATTGTGTTGCCATGGTTGAATTAATTTTAATGGTTTTTTCAAAAGTAGCAATAAACTTTATATCAAAACAGCGTATAAATACCTCATTTTTAGTCAATTTTATTATAAAAAAAGCGAACTTCTCAGTCCGCTTCGTAAAACTAAATTGTAACTAATACAATATTGATATTAACTCCAGCTAGTGAGTGTAATGTTAAAGTTAGTCGCGCCCGAAATTTGAATCAATGGATTGTCTGTATTACAAACATCATCAAATGGAAACGCGTAGATTCCTGATTTATAGTTGTCGTGTACTACTTTGGCATATTCGTTAGTGACACCGTTTTGTGCTTTGTAAAATTCAGACACATCGCAGTTTGGCTGTGTATCATTTTGTGAAGTACTTAATGTCGTTCTGTTGAGCGAAGCACCTAAAATGGCAGCAATTTCGCCCAAAGGCGTATTATTTGGAGCATTTAAGGTTCCTACGCAACCGAAAATGTCATACGCATCGCCAGCTGCTGGCTTTTGAATGGTTACATCTGTTTTTCCTTTTTGAGAAAATACAAATTCGTTGCTGCTGTTTACTTTTCCTGTATAGGTTCCGAATGTCGGACAGTTTACGGTAAGTGTATTTGTGGTAAAATTTTTCCAGCAAGCTGTGATGTAGGCATCGTAAATGTTTGGCGAAAGCAAGTTTGGATTTGTCGTTTGTACACCGTGTTGTGGACCTAATACACGAATGTTATTGCCAGAAGCATCTTGCATGACCAAATCGCTCCACGGTTTTCCAACATTTGTCATCGCATCAAAAATAGAAGCACGTGTACTGGTTGATTTTAGGATTCCATTTGTTTTGGTAGTGTCGCCAATCACTTCAATAGACACTGGAGCAGAGAAGTAGTCTACAATGGTACAATCGGCATACAATTCGGAGCCAATATTGGTAAATTCTACAACCACAAATAAGGTATCTGCATCGGCACTTCCTGGCGTAAATGGCGGGGTTTGCACACCTAAACCATTTTGTCCACCTTTTACAACATTAAAGACATTGGGTAATTTTTTAAACGAGAATAAAAACTGTCCAGACCACATTTTTGGTAAGTTGTTGAAGGAGCTTAATGCATCTACAGTTTTAAAAAGTTTGGAACAATCTTGTCCTTTGGTAAATTTTGTTAGCGAAGCATTTCCTTTGGCATCTACATCTACGTAACACCAATCGGGTGAACTGGTTCCTGGATCGCTATTCAATCCGAAGCAAATCCAATGTACATCTGTGGATGCTATTCCGCTATTGTTGGTAATTTTTACTTGAAGGCTCATCATTAGGATAGGGTTTTGGTTATGATATAAAAGTACTTGTAAAAGTTATAAATAGTGTACGCGCAATTACGCATCTTTACAAAACACGCAATTCTACGTACTCGTGTTGAAGTGAAAACTAACTGATTTAAAAAAGGCTATCTGTTATTTTACAGATAGCCTTTTCTTATATATAAATGTCTTATTATTTCGTTTCGATATCACTATCAAGCTTCACGCGCTCGTCTCTGTTTGCCAATTCCCAAGCTGTGTAAAATACCAAACGCGCACGATTTGTTAATAAATCGTAGTTGATTTTATCTGGCGTGTCTGACGGTTTGTGGTAATCGTCGTGTGTTCCGTTAAAATAGAAAATTACAGGTACATTGTTTTTTGCAAAGTTATAATGGTCAGAACGATAGTAATAACGATTGGGATCGTTTTCGTCGTTGTATTTATAGTCTAACTCAATATTTGTGTATTTTTTGTTGACTTCTTCGGAAACGTTGTGCAATTCTGAGCTCAATTTGTCAGAGCCAATTAAATACACATAATTACGGTCGCCTTCGGTACGTTTTGGATCAATTCGACCAATCATGTCAATATTCAAATTCGACACGGTATTTTCTAGCGGGAAAATTGGGTTGTCTGTGTAATATTTCGAACCTAATAATCCTTTTTCTTCCCCAGTAACATGTAAAAATACGATAGAGCGTTTTGGACCATTTCCGTCTTTTTGTGCTTGTTTAAACGCTTCTGCAATTTCTAAAATAGCAACCGTTCCTGAACCGTCGTCATCCGCACCGTTGTATATTTCACCATTTTTCACACCTTCGTGGTCTAAATGTGCAGAAATGACAATATATTCTTCTGGTTTTTCATTGCCTTTAATGATAGCCACTACATTTTCCGAAGCAACATCGTTTGTTTTGTCTTTGTTTACAAGTGTTCCAGCAAGTTGTATGCTTGATGCTTCATCACTTTCAGCAATCTTAGAATGCATTTTGGAAGCTATATTTTCATTAATCACATAATAAAAGAATGGATTTTTTTCTTCTTTTAAAGAAACGCGACTGTTTTGCTTCATGTATGCTAATTGCGCTTTGTACATGGAGAAGGTTTCTCCTGCAAAGAAAAAAGCGCCTTTTGCTTTGTGTTCTTTAGCTGCGGTAATTTTTGCAGCGGCACCTCTAAATCGATTTCCCCATCGAGAGTTTTCGTCTGTTCCAGAAATCAAATACGTACCATCTTCTTGCATTGGCTCACCAATTTTAAATAAAACGATTTTGCCTTCAACATCTACATTTTTATAGTCAGAGTATTTTTCATCGTCAATTCCGAATCCTACATACACAATTTCCGTGATATCTGTAGTTCCGTTGGCTTGCGGACTAAAGGCTAAGAAGTCTTCTCCAAAAGTAAAGGTAGTGCCGTTGATCGTCAGTTCGCCGTCTAAATCGCCTCCTTTTTGTAAAGGTACATTTTGAAAATAATCGCCATTTTGTTGTGCTGCAGGAATCGCTAAGTTTTTGTATTCATCTCTCAAATAGGCAACCGCTTTCTTTTGCCCTGGTTCTCCAGTATTTCTTCCTTCAAACTCGTCAGAAGCATAGGTGTACAAATGTGTTTTGAGTTCAGCTTCTGTAATGGTGTTTGCATACGGAACAGGATCGAGATTTTTAACAGCTTTTTTTTCAGCTGTTTTGTAATTGGTGCCGCATCCGATAGTAGCTAAAAGCGCCAGCGCTAGGATTTTTTTCATCATGAATCTTTTTAATTAGTGTTTGCTATCTAATTTGTCAGAACAATGTTTGGTAGGCGTTGTTGTTTTAACAGATTTATAGTATTGGTTTTAGGATGCTCAAAGATATTGAAAAGCAATGCGTGTTTTTGTTATAGATTTCTTAAAAAAACATCGTAATCGCCAATTTGAAGCACAAAAAAAGTCTATCATTTCTGTTTTGATAGACTTTTTTCTTTTTCGTGATTATTCCAATCCTTCGAGTTCTTCTATTTCTTTGATATCTTCTTTTTCTTGTTCTTTCTTTTCGTGTATCGTTTCTTTGCCATCGTCAGCGACTTCGTTTTCTCTGAACAAATTCATTGTGGTAATTGCTCCTGCCAGAAACGACAGTGCAATAATCAACTTTGGAACACTTTCGCGAAGTCCGTTTTGTTTGGAAATATACAATGCAGTAAAGCCTAAAATAAGTCCTAAAATCACGGGAATATACGCAAAATTGTCTGCGAAGAAGGAAAGTAAAAATGCCAACACTGTAGCAATACTTCCTACGATGATACTAAAAATTCTCATGGTGTTATCTTTTTGGTGTTATTGTAATTAGTTTGCAAGTCCTGAAGCACTGTCAAGTTGTAACATTCCGCTTCCAATAGGAATGGTAAACTCTGCTTTTACAGGAACTTTATTAGCATCGGCAGTCATCCAAAGCGTTGCGGCTTTTAGAAAATCTCCGTTGGTGATGATTTGTAGTTTGTGACATTCTTTTTGTCCCAAATTTCCAGCATCAATCGTTTCCTTACCTATATATTTTAGTGTGATTGGCGTTTCTTCTTTATCAAATATAATTTTAAAAACTTTCGAATCGCCCACACGTGCATTTTCAATAGGAAGATTACGTACGTTATACAACGTTGAAATTACGTCCATAGCGCCATTACTAAATTTAAAATCCTCATTTACAACCCAGTCTGTTCCGTCGCCTCTGCGTTTTACTTGCTCACTTTTGATAGTTTTCGTTCGCTGATTGTACACATACTTCATTTTCTTCTTATAGCTTCCTTCATTAATATCTCTCTTATACAAAGCTGGCAATAAGGAACTTTTGCTTACATACGATTCATAGACATCACGAATCTTAAAGAAAAAATCATATTTTCTAAATGTATTGGCGTTGCATTTAAAGTGTAATAAGGTATTGGAAGATGTTTTTACTTGCGAAGTTTCCATACTCACTTGCGCCAAGTCGGTTAAAAAACCAGACATTTTATATGACGCGGTAAATACCAACTTCTCTCCATCTTTAAAAGGTAAATTTTGCGCTTGTGCCGCTACTTGAAACAGACAAGTTACGATGAGAAGACCTATCATCTTTTTCATGCTCTTCATTATTTAGGTGTTTTTATTCTTTGTTATTAACGCAATACTATTCACTTATTGTGCCAAACTTTATTTTTTTTGTTGGTACGTAGTATCGTAACGCGTTTTGTAACTTTGGCAAAAATACACATTACAACGTTGTGACGAAATTAAATTTTCATAAACAAAACTTTTTTAAAAACACCTACTGTGTTTTTAAAGCCGTTGATTTTCAGATTGTAAAAAATAAAACTCCTGATTTTGTTAGTCGTTCAGGCAGTCAGTATTTTTATATGAACGATGGTGTATATCGAGTTTCCTCACATTGGGGACGCGCAGCTACGTGTCGCTGGCGATTGCAAACGGAAGCAGGAATTTCCAAAAATGGTACAAAAGTCGGATTTGCCCAATGGACAAGCTTTTACAAAGACAATGAAGTAGAGAAGTTGTATTTTATCCAGCAAGATAAATTCACACAAAAGTACACCTATTTTCACAGAGATGAACCTTCATACGATTCCAAATTTGTGCTACGAACTGCGGGCGACACGCGAAAAGTCTTGCGACAAATCAAAAATATCACCACAGCAACCAAATGGGCAACATACATTCCACACAACGATTTGGAAGACTTACGAAACTATCTCATTAATGGATTGATAACTACGAATAAAACGTTGCCTGAGTTGAAGCAAGAATACATTTATTAAAATTTAATGTATATTTTTACCCGTATTTATGAATAATCAAAATAATATCATCATGTTAAAAAACCGCATAGTACTCTTTACGATATGCTTACTGTCTTCATATTTAGTAATGGCTCAAAAAAATATTACTGAAGTACAATTTGAGAAAGATAAAATCATTTTAAATGGTAAAAAGGCTTTTGATTACCGAAAAGAAGGAAATAACTATGCTATTCTCGATTTAAAAGGGAATGAGTTAATTACAGGTGAAATTCGTAAAAATGACAAGGGAAAATGGTTTAGTATCATCACTTTTAAAATGGTAGATAAAACATTTTCAAACAAAAAAATTATCGGTCGAAATCATTTAATTTTTGCATTGGCAGAAGAAAATGTTTTTCAGAAAAACTTGAAAATCAATAAGGAAAAGCTGTTGGAGTTTATACAAAAGTATAATGAATTAGATAAGTAACGCCACTTTTACAAATTCAGAAAAGAAACACCCAACAAAACCCAACCAATCATTGCCTGAGTTGCAACGTACTTATACCTCAATGTGTGCTTAAAAAATCAGTTAAATATTTTTTTATTGTTTTCGGAAACTTATTTGTTCTCACGGTCATGTTGGCGATTTGGACAGATGATTTTGAACTCACATTCAATACGTATGTACGACCTTTAGAATTTTTACAATTATTTGGTATCACACTTCTCCTGTTAATTGTGTTGAGAATTACAGTTTCAATTTTTAGAAGGTATAAAATTAATTCGTTGCGAAAAAGAATAAAAGTATCAATCATTATCACCTTACTCGTAAGTTCTTTTTATTATATAAGTTATGGATATCATATTTATTTAAATCGAATAGCGAATGCAGATATTCGAGCGGGTGTTTTGAAAAAGTTAGTTACTTCATCAATAAGTTTTAAAGGCTATTCAATAAAAAATCTTACCGCTGAGGAATATTTAGAAATTGCAAGAAAAACATGGTTTCCAAAACTGCCCCACGATGCCGAAAATATAAACTTAGCGTATTATTATGACGGCTTTTTACCAGATTATACATTCTTTTTAGAATATTATGTACCCAGAAATCCCAAGCTTGAAATCATCAATTATAAAGACGAAACTTTCTCTAAAACACAAACTATAGAAAGGGTAGGAACAAGATTTAAAGTCAATTATTCAGAACGTCTTTGGTAATTTTATAACTTAAAGAAAAGAAACACCCAACAAAACCCAGCCAATCACCAACAACAAACCACCAAGCGGCGTGATGGGACCTAAAAATCGAAGTTTTTTACCTTTGGCACTGCTCAAACACAAGCCGTAAATGCTAAAAGAGAACAAAAACGTTCCCACAATCAAACACCATGCAGCACTTTTTTCTAGTGAATTTGTGAAGGGCAATTGAAATCCAATCGCCAATAAAACAATGGCGTGATAGAGTTGATATTTTACGCCTGTTTCAAAGCTTTTGAGCAAGTCTTCTGTAAAGGTTTTTTTCAAGGCATGTGCGCCAAACGCCCCAAAAATAATTCCCAATGCACCATACAAAGCCGCACTCAATAATACGATTTTTTCCATGGTGCAAAGGTAGTTATTTAATTAACGTAAGTTCGGTACAAGTAATTTTATACTTTATTGATTTTTAGTTATTTATAATAAGTGTCAAATCGAGCATTATCGTAGATACCGAGCATAGCTCACGAGATTCCTTTGAAGTTATTAATTCTTAGCTGTTCTCGACTGCGCTCGAACTAACAATTAGTTATTTTTCAATGAATTATGAATTACATAGTGATTTCTTAGGTCGGACTCACGTCAATTATTGATTCATCTGCTGCTCTCTATCGTAAAGGCAGCATTTTGGTAAATTTTTATATGCGCCTGTATCGCCTGTCATTTTATCGGTATCATAACCTGCTGCTGCGATTGCTTTATGAACTACATTTTCGTTAATTTTATATTCATCATACGCGATAGAAATACTCTTTTTCTGTACGTCCCATGTAGCTTCAACGACACCTTCCACGCTTTTTGCGGCTTCTTCAATAGTAGCCTTACACATGCCACAATTTCCACGAACGCCAAAAGTTGCCATAGACAATTCTTTGGCTTTTGTAGTGTCTGTAGTCGTTTTTGTTTCCGTGTTTGACGAAGTGTCTTTTTTTGTTTCTCCGTTGCATCCAATAACTGCTAAAGATGCGATGATTGCTAGTGATAGAATTACTTTTTTCATTTTTTCTGTTTTTTTATTTGTTAATTTGTGTATTCGTCGATTTGTTTTCTGTTGTTTGTTTTTTGTTGTCTGTTGTTTTTCATTCAAAATTCAAAATCCAACATTTAAAATTTTAGTTTCGTTATTCGTTATTCGTTATTCGTTATTCGTTGTGAGTTATTTTAATTCAAAATTCAACATCCAACATTTAAAATTTCTAATCCCTAATTCCTAGTTCCTAGTTTCTCAACCACACTTCCACAGCTAAGCATCATGTCGCCAAAATACGGATTTTTGATTTCTTGTACATCGCTTATCCAATACGCACCATTGTTATCATCTGCCATTGGGCAAAATTGAATTGTTAAAGGCATTTCAAAGCTAGTAA
The DNA here is from genome assembly GCF_003054265.1 of Kordia periserrulae. GTDB lineage: Bacteria > Bacteroidota > Bacteroidia > Flavobacteriales > Flavobacteriaceae > Kordia > Kordia periserrulae. Next base: position 422,453 of record NZ_QBKT01000003.1, read on the forward strand.
AGCTTTTTACAATTGTAATCATATTGTCTGAAACGATTTGAAAATGTTCGCGTTGCTGTTCAATAGAAACCTTGTTGTTAATTCCTTTGGAAGCTTGGTGCATGGTAGCCCATTGGTTCTCTATTTTTTTACGTTGCGAATTGTTCAATGCTTCCAATACTTTTCTAAAATCGTCACTCTTAGCAGCCGCTACTTTGGTATCACTTTGCACCAACGCATCTTTGAGTGCCAAATACGCTTTGATACTTGGTTGCAATGCTTTTTCCGTACGCGCATCTAAGTTGAGTGTTTCTATTTCTTTAGTTTCTTCACGATTCATCATAGAGGTTTTTCCTTGTAATTGTGCCGCTGCATCTACAGTAAAGGCACCATTTGTCACAATTTCTTCGTCTGAATTCAATCCAGAAACGACTTCGTAATTGTCTCCGTTTACGTTTCCTAAAATCACTTCGCGCGCTTCAAATACAGGCTCGTTTTCTTTTTTCACATATACCAAGGAGCGTTTTCCCGTCCACAAAACCGCCGATTTGGGAATGCTCATCGTGTTGCTTTCAGAAGAAACTTCGGTGTCTAAAATTCCTGTGACAAACATGCCAGGTTTTAAACTATTGTCACGATTATTCAATGCTACTTTTACAGCAACCGTACGCGTTTTGGTGTTTAACACAGGATCGATAAAGGTAACTTTCGCGGGAATCTCCTCATTCGGATTTACGTTTGTTTTAATACGAATAGCATCGCCTTTTTGAAAACGCCCAATTTGATTTTCGTACGCATCAAAACTTGCCCAAACCGTGTTTAAATTTGATACTTTAAACAAAGCACCGCCTTCCATCACATGATTGCCTTCTTCTACTAGTTTTTCTGTGACTACGCCAGAAACACTAGCGTATATAGGAAATTGTGTAGCTACTTTTTGCGAGGTTTCCAATTGTTGAATCTGTGCTTCGGAGAGTTTCCAAAGTTTTAATTTGTTGCGAACCGCTTTGTACAACTCAGGTTGCGAGTTTTTCATGCGCATTGCGGTTAGCAATTCCTGTTGCGTCGTCACCAATGCTGGAGAATAGATCAAGGCAATTTTTTGTCCTTTTCGGACTTCTTCTCCTGTAAAATTAACGAATAATTTTTCAATGCGTCCGCCAAAATGTGCGGTTTGGATAGCGTTGGTTTTTTCGTTGGGTTCAATGGTTCCCGTCAGTTTCAAGCTTGTTTCCGTAGCACTAGCAGTTCCAACCTTGGTGGTTTCTATGTTTGCCAAAGCTAGCGCGTTTTCGGTCATTCGAAATTGATTCGGAGCAAGTCCTGAAGCACCTTCTTCCGCAGGAATCAAATCCATGCCACAAATAGGACAATCGCCCGCTTCTGGCTGCATAATTTGCGGATGCATGGAACAAGTCCACATGGTATTTTCTGTAGTGTCTTTTTCTGTATGTGCATGTCCTGTGTTTTGTTCTCCCGAAAGGGCAAACTTCCCAATCACAATGCCTATTACAATAAAAACGATATAAATGAGATACTTTTTCATCGGTTAAGCATATAAGTTGATTAACATCCAAACCGCCATGACGAGCATGATGGAGTTTTCAATAAATGTGGCTTTGGTCATGGGCAATTTGAGCGCTGTTCCCAAACACGCACATTGAATGCTTTTTTTGTCGAATAAAACTTTCGTTACGCCAATGGTTGTAATTCCTAAAATGATGATGGTTGCGATTAACGCGATTGGAATTTCAAAGCGAAACAAAAACATGAGTCCGAGCGCAACTTCGATAAATGGATACATCCACGCATACGCGGGAATGGCTTTTGCGAGCGGGTCGTACATTTGAAAGGAATTTGGAAACCCTTTGTAATCTAGCAACTTAAAGAAGCTAAAAACGATGTAAAATAGTCCCATAAAGTCAAGCATAAACGCTTCTGTGGACCAACTTTTTACGTGTAATAAAACGCTTGCCGTTGTAATGTAAAAGAAAATAAGAAGCAGCGGAAAGAGTTGTTTGAGTTCACTTTTTTCATTGACTTCTGCCGATTCAAACATGTTTTTTGTTTCAGTTTGAACCGTATATTTTTCGGGTAACGCAGCTTGAATCGCAGCTGCGTCGAGTGGAGTAGACGTGTCAATTTCTGCGGTTCCAGCTTCTAAATTTACCGTAGCCGACGTCACTTCGTCAAAACTGTTGAGCACATTTTCTACCTTACTTTTACAGCCGTTGCAGGTCATTCCGTTGATGTGATATGTTTGTTTCATGTTTTTTAGTTTGTGATTAAAAATTCGATGATAGCCGTGTTTGCCAAACTGGTGTTGAAATCGTTTATTTTCTTCATTTCAAACCCCAATTTTAATTGATCGAGCGCCAATAACTGCTCAAAATCCATTTTGTCCGTTTGATACGCCGCTAAAATGACTTCTTTGGCTTGATTGGCTTGTGTGATATTTTCTTCTTGTATTTTAATGCTTTCCATAGCATTTTTCAACTTATTTTTTGCTTGTTCATACGCAATGCGCAGTTGATTTTTTACCGTCGTTTTATTTTGAACAATCGCTTCTTGCTCCAATTGCAATTGCTTTTGTTTAGAAACGTGTTTTTTGTTGAACAGCGGAATGGAAACCGACACCATGGGCATGATAATGTCCTTGCCGTTATCAGGCATTGAAACGCCCGAACGCTCTGCAACCAACACATAATCCAATCCGAAACCAATTTTCGGATTTCCTTCTTTTTTGGCAACAATTTCCGATTGCTGCAATACCTCTTCCATGGCGTCTAATTGTTGTAACTTTGGATGCTTTTCAAGCATTTCCATTGTTGTAAGAATGGTGTTTTCTTGAATTTGAAGCGAATCCAATACCAAAACCTCTGCGGTGATAGGTCTGTTAAGCAACACATTAAATTGCGCTTTTTCACTTTGAATGGTTTCTGAAATTTCTTGAAACTGTTGTTGCAATTCGTTTTTCTTCATCTTAATATGCAACACATCCACCATATTGCTACGATTGTTTTCGAGTTCGTTCAGCGCTAACTTTTCATACGTGTCCAAAATCTCAATATGTTGTTGGGTGATATTGTATTTTTGTTGCAACGTATACAAATTGTAATACGCCATTTTAACATTCAGTCGCAACTGACGCTTTAGGAAATCAATTTCACTTTCTTTTGCCGTTGCGAGTAATTTTGCGTTTTCTTTTTTCGCTTTTAAGATACCAAACCACGGAATTTGTTGACTCGCCGAGAAGCGTGCTTTTTGCGGTCCAACTCTGGTTTCTACTTCTTGTGCAAACACACCAACACCTACTTGTGTATTGGGCAAGCTTCCGACTTCGTTGACTTTTTCCAACGTGCTTTCGTATTGCAATTGTTGGGCTAAAATTTCCGAACTATTTTTTTCGGCTTCCGCCAGATAGCTCTCTAAAGTTTGTCCATTCGCAAACTGAATGCACCACCAACCAACGATAATATATATAAAATTACGCTTCATCAGTATTTCTTTTTAATTGAATTTCTTGATGCCAACTGTATAAAACGGGCACTATAAATAAGGTAATCAACGCGATTAACATACCACCAAAACTCGGAATTGCCATCGGAATCATGATGTCGCTTCCGCGTCTTGTAGAGGTTAAAATTGGTAACAATGCTAACAATGTTGTGGCAGTAGTCATCAAACACGGTCGAATTCGCTTTTTTCCTGCGGCAACCACCGCATTTCGAATCGATGCTGTGTCCGTTACTTTTCTTTTTGCAAAACTTTGTTTTAGATAGGTTGCCATAATCACACCATCATCTGTGGCAATTCCGAATAAAGCGATAAATCCTACCCAAACCGCCACACTCAAATTGATGGTTTCTATTTGAAATAATTGTCTAAGATTCGTTCCGAAAATATCAAAATTCAAAAACCACGATTGTCCGTAGAGCCAAATCATGATAAATCCACCCGCAAAAGCTACGGCAATTCCACCAAAAATAAAGAGCGATGTCGCAATGGAACTGAATTGAAAATATAAAATCAAAAAGATAACTAGCAACACAATTGGAATGATGATGGACAGGGTTTTTTCGGCGCGGACTTGTTGTTCGTAGGTTCCTGAAAATTCGTAGCTCACTCCTTTTGGTACTTGCAAACGTCCGTCTGCAATGCGTTCTTTTAACTGTTGTTGTAATTGTTCAACCAACGTAACTTCGGCGATGTCTGATTGCTTATTGAACAGCACATAACTGACCAAAAATGTATCTTCACTTTTAATCATTTGCGGTCCTTTTTCGTATCGAATGGTCACCACATCTTTTAACAGGATTTCCGAACCGTTTGGCAAGGGAATGTAAATGTTCTCCAAATCGCTCGGATTGGCGCGCAATTCTCTTGGATAGCGTACACGCACGTTGTAACGCTCGCGACCTTCCACAGTTTGCGTCACCATTTTTCCACCAATCGCCACTTCCAAAATGTCTTGCACTGCTTGAATGGACAATCCATAACGCGCAATTTCTTCGCGATTGATATCGAGAATCAAATACGGTTTTCCAATCAAACGTTCGGCAAAAACCGTTTCTTGCTTGACTTCGGGTACTTGTTTTAGAATTTTTTCCAATTCCAATCCAAACGCTTCAATTTCCGCCAAATCAGCACCTTTTATTTTAATTCCCATTGGAGAACGCATGCCTGTTTGAAGCATGATGAGGCGTGTTTCAATCGGTTGTAATTTGGGCGCCGACGTAACGCTTGGTATTTTGGTGTTTTGTACGATTTCATTCCAAATATCATCAGGCGAGTTGATATGCGGTCGCCAATTGCGGTAGAATGCTCCGTTTTCGTCGGGGATTAAATCTTTCGCGGTGATTCGTTTCGAAGCAGTTTTCGATACAACGCTCGTTCCTCGCGCCACTCGAACTGACGTGTTGTTTTCATTGCTCGTTTCTTGCGCCTTTTGAACTGACGTTTGGTTTTTATTTGTCACATCGAGCGCAGTCGAGATGTCTTTGTTGTTCTCATCTAAGCTCGAACTGACATTTGTATCGTTTGTCACATCGAGCGCAGTCGAGATGTCTTTTAGTATAAATTCTCCTTTATCATTCACCTTAAACCGTTGTGGTTTGCCGTTTTTATCTAGGATATATTCAGGTTTGTAAATGATGATATTTTCATACATCGACAGCGGCGCAGGATCGAGGGCACTTTCTACACGTCCCGCTTTTCCAACTACCGTTTCAATCTCAGGAATGTTGGCAACTGCCATGTCTAGCTTTTGTAAAATTTGTTTGTTTTGCTCAATTCCCGCATGTGGAAGCGAGGTTGGCATTAAGAGAAACGAGCCTTCATTAAGTGCAGGCATGAATTCTTTTCCGGTGTTTCGCCAAATAGAAATTCCCGCAATTAAAATCAATAGCGGAATGCTTAAAAACACAAGCTTGTTTGCCAATGCCCAGCGCAATAATCGCTCGTAATAATGAATAAATACTAGAAAACTTCCAATGACCAATCCGCAAATCAAGGTTACAAAAACAAAATTAAGACTGATGTGATTTGTGTATCCCAAAGGTCGCCAATAATAACTGAGTAGTATCAACAATGTGACAATTGCGGTGACAATATGCAGTTGTTTTTTGGTTTTTGGTGTGATGATTTTTTGTATTTCCAACACATTCACAACACCAAAAACAAACAGCGCAATTCCTAAGTACATTCCGTTAAAAATTGCGTAGCTACTGATTGCTATTAAGATTATATTCAAGAATAACGAAGAGCGTTTTCGCATCGATTTCCATCCAAACAACCATGCGGCTATAGCTGGCAATACAAACAATGTTATGATAATTGCTGCTACCAATGCCATCGTTTTGGTAAAAGCCAGTGGACTGAATAGTTTTCCTTCAGCACCAACGAGCATAAATACAGGAATAAAACTAACAATCGTTGTGAATACAGCAGTTACAATGGCGCCTGAAACTTCCGCAGTTGCGTTGTACACAATTGTATTGATAGCAGTGTTTTCGGTGTCTTCTTCTATATGCCGCGTGATGTTTTCCACCAATACAATTCCCATGTCGACCATCGTACCAATGGCAATCGCGATTCCTGAAAGTGCCACAATATTGGCGTCTACATTTCCTAGTTTCATCGCCACAAAAACCACCAACACCGCTACAGGTAAAATACTTGCAATTAAAAATGAAGCGCGCAAGTTGTACACCATGATAATGATGATGAGCAAGGTAATGAGAATTTCGAGCGACAGTGCTTCTTCAAGCGTATGTAAGGTTTCTTGAATGAGTTCGGTACGATCGTAAAACGGAACAATGGTCAATTGCGATGTCCGTCCGTCTTTCAATACTTTCGTTGGCAACCCGCTGGCAATGGTGTTTATTTTTTCTTTGACATTGTTGATGACTTGCATCGGATTCGCGCCATAGCGAGCCACGACAACACCACCGACAACTTCGGCACCTTCTTTGTCGAGAATACCGCGTCGTTCTGCTGGACCGAGATATACGCTAGCCACATCTTTTATCAATACAGGCGTAAAGCTTTCCGATTTGATTGGTGTGTTTTCAATGTCTGCAATGGATTTGATATACCCCAAACCACGTACGACATATTCCGCACGATTGATCTCCAAGGTTTTTGCGCCGATTTCTTTGTTCGTATTGCGGACAGCATTGACCACTTGCGCCAGCGTGAGATTGTACTTTTTCAGTACGTCTGGTTGTACGTCAATTTGATATTCTTGTACAAATCCACCAATAGAAGCCACTTCCGACACATCGGCAGCGCTAGACAATCCGGGTTTTACATAATAATCTTGAATGCTGCGAAGTTCTCGCAAATCCCAGCCGCCTGTTACATTTCCGTTTTCATCTCTACCTTCTAAGGTGTACCAAAATATTTGTCCCAAACCTGTAGCATCAGGGCCTAAGGTTGGTTGTACATTTTCGGGAAGTAACGAACTTGGTAGCGCGTTGAGTTTTTCCAAGATACGACTGCGACTCCAATAAAAATCCACCTCATCGTTGAAAATGATGTAAATGCTAGAAAATCCGAACATGGACGAACTGCGGACCGTTTTTACACCTGAAATTCCCATCAATGCTGTCGTGAGCGGATAGGTAATTTGGTCTTCAATATCTTTTGGGGAGCGACCTTCCCATTTGGTAAACACAATTTGTTGGTTTTCGCCAATATCAGGAATGGCGTCCACTGCGACAGGATTCTTGGGGAAATCGCCCAAATTCCAATCGAATGGCGCTGTGCTGAGTCCGAAACCAATCATAGCAGCGAGTAGGAGTGCGGCTACTAGTTTGTGTTCTATGATAAATTTGATGCTATTGTTGAGCATAGATTTTGATATGATACGTGATTACTACAATTAAAATTTCGCATACGCGAATGTTTTCCAAAAGTCTTTGATTAGGAAAAACAGTAGAATTCGTATGAGATCAAATTAAGTAGGTTTCGTGAAGTACCTGTATGTCGCGTATCAATGGTGGCGGCACATACGGTTTGTACACAGCTTTTTCCTCGTCAGTTGCAGGAAGGATAAAAATGTAACTATATACAAAAGCTTTGAGGAATGCTATTGTAGCAACATCCAATTCTTGTTTCGATGGCAATTCGTCTTGTCCTTGAATTAGGGTAGATACATCATCGCAGCAAGATTTTTGTTGCATCGTTGTTTCCTCAGTAGTTTTCGTTTCCATTTCCATACCGCAATCATCAGCTGCAATACCGATTGCAAAGCTCATTTTAACGCCACCACACACATGTTCATTAATGGTAAACGAAAACGTAGAGAATAGCACTAAGAGTGCCAAGGCTACAGAGCAGATATGTGTTAGAAACGATTTCATCAAATGCAAAGATAGGAATTTTTTAGATACGCTTCGCTTTTAGACTCGCTTTGCTCTTAGATGTTAGACTGCTTCGCTGTTAGAGTTTTAGTATTGGCTTCGCCTGTTGGTATCGCTTCGCTTTGGATTTGCTTTACTGTCATTCCTGCGTAGGCAGGAATCTATTTTTGTTTGAAATTCAGGAGATTGTTTTATTGGGTAAACAATTTACGAAGTTCATTGTTACATTTTCAAATTGACTCCACGCTGTCATTCCTGTGTAGGCAGGAATCTATTTTTGTTTGAAATTCAGGAGATTGTTTTATTGGGTAAACAATTTATGAAGTTCATTGTTACATTTTCAAATTGCCACATTTTCAAATTAATTAGTACGCTGTCATTGACTTCATCGAATCTTTGATTTTCGGCGTCTTATGCTGAGTCTGTCGAAGTAGGGTAGGAATCCATTATTTTAAAATCCTCTTGCTTTTGAAAATACTTATCTTTTTTTGACAGAAGCTTGTCGCATGGCTGCAGGATAGTTCTGTTTGTTGGGGAAAGCATGTTGCGCGTCAGCAGGAAGGAATTCCCCATTTTTTAAAGTCTTTTATTTAAAATGACAATGCTTTACGGAAAACTGCATTGTGTATGTGTGGGTTTTGTTTTACATTTATGGGGAATAATGGGAAGTTGTTTATTATTTAGTTTCTGTTATTTACTAGATGTAAACAGGAATTCCTGTTATACGTACGTTGTGCGTCATTTAATAAAAACCCGTGAAATACATTAAACTGATTTTTATTTTACTTTTTTTTAGTTCGTGCTCAACGAATAAATCCGTAATTGGGTTATATGGAAAATGCGGAAATGAATATTTGGATTGCACTCAAATTGAACTGAAATCGGACAAAACATTTGAATATTTTATTTTTATGGATGTTGGTGGCGGAACTGTAGTCAAAGGAAATTGGGAACAAATATCTACTGACAGTATAAAACTGAACACATTTGAACAACCAAAAAATCCAAGTACGACTTATAGCGGAAAAATAAATCCTGACCGAATTGAGAATATCAAAATTACAATCCGAGATTTGGAATTACCTCTTGCAGCTGCGTTCATTGTAGTGAATGACCAAAACGCTGGAAAAGCAGCAAACGTGAATGGAATTGCGGAATTGGAAACTCAAAAAATAAAAACAATTACATATCATTATTTAGGACAAAAAGAAACAATAGAAATCGACAATCCAAATTATAACGAAATAGAAATTATTGTGAGAGATTTGGACTTAAACGCTGTTCCGAGATTTTTGACTGATAAAATAATGGTTTTGAATAACGGAAAATTGTTTTTTAACGATGGATATTCATTAAAGAGAACCAACTTGAAAAACAAGCAATGGAAATAAAAAACGAACGCACAACAATGTATAACCGCAATTACGGCGGATTCGACTACGTCCGAATCCACTCGGAATTGCTAACGTCTGTGCCAAACCGAAAATTAACGCATATAAACCCGTAACTGACGGTTATACGAGACCGTTGTGTGTCATTTAAGAAATGATTGAGAAAACCAAAAATATATTGAATAAAAAACACGTTTTGATTATTGGGAAATCCGAAATTGAAAGGCGGAATTTTATTAATGATTTAATCGTAGGTTTGAATTTTGAAGTGTATCGTTTTCCTTCAAATATGAAGTTATTTGATGAGTACTATGACTTTGTAAAAAAGAAGAAACTTTATGAACCTTGGTACAAAGCTAAAAGTTACAATGGAAGCCAAATTTTGGATTTTCATTGGGACTGGATTTCTGAGAATAATGCACTAATTGTTATGGAAGAATTTGAGCAGATGGAAGAAAGTTGGCGGATTGAATTATTAAGAATCTATTTAAATGAGATTGAAAACCGAAAAAAAGGCGAAAAGAAAATCCATTTAATTATATCTCAAGAAAGTGAAAATGGACTGACGGAAAAACTTGCTAAAGTTATTGATATTAGAGAAAATGAAAGACGGACTGAAAAGCAAGTTGTCCAGCAAAATTTAGAAATTATAAATATTTAAGAATAAAAAACTAACACACAACAAGCAATAAGCTCAATGAGCAAGCTGAGCTATGAGCTAATTTCATCGCGAAACGGTAACTTTAGAAATCAATTTGAACGGATATGCTCACTTAGCTTATCTCAACATTAGCTATAATAGCGTACAACAAATAATTATATAAAAATAATGAATGCAGTACACGGAAGTATTATTGAAAATCTCAAATTAATTGAAATTATATATGAGGAAACAGTCGATGCTTTCAAAAAAGATAGAACAAACACTTCGGATTCTAAAGAAGTAACAGTAAATCAATTTATAGAAAGTTATTTACCTTCGGATTTTCAAATAAAACTTAGAAGTAAAATTTATTCACTTACGCAAGAAACAAATAATATTGATTGTGTCGTTCTTTCACCTAATCACCCAAAGCTTATAACACCGAAAAGAGAAGTTGTTTTAGCAGAAGGAGTCTTTTCGGCAATTGAAGTTAAACCAGATATTGCAACTCTTACTGAAAAAAGTGAGTTTTTAAAAGGTTTACTTCAAATAAAATCGGTTAAAAACCTTTCTCGAGAAACTCAACGAATTGAAATATGGAAATTAACAGGAGAAAAAGAACCTCCTAAATATTATAATAAAATTCTTGTGTCATATTTTCTTCTAAATCATCAAAACTAGAAAATACTATAAAATTTATGACAAAGAAGATAAAAGATAAAATACTTGGACTTGAAGAAATTCCTGACCTTATAGTTTGTATGGATAAAGGTTTAATTTCTTATTCTCCTGCTATAAGAGAAACTAGTTTAGGAAAATATTTTATAGACAAAGGACTAACAGTACCTAAAAGTGCTTTTGTGAGTTATAGTTCTTCTGACAAGTCATCAATATTGATTCTTTTTTTAAGATATTTTTTAAATTTCTCGGCTTCTTATCATCTTACAACCAAATTTATAGTTAATAATTACCTAAAAGACATTAAAACAGATTTTGAAATAAAATTATATGATTCCAACGGAATACAAGTAAAGTCCTAAAAAACTACTATAGCTAACAATGTATAAGAAAACATAGGGCGTTTTAGGCTTAATTATGAAGGTCTGTATTTATTTGCAAAGTCGCCAACTATAAAATTTGGCATTTTCAATAAAAAAGATAAAAGCAAAATATTATATTTGGCTTAGTACCAAATCGAAACGTATCGCTTATCACCTGCCTTACGTTTCTTATACGAGACGTTGTATGCAAGCTGAAAAATGAGTAAAACGATTAACGAAATAGTAAACCGATTGAAAAAATATCCAGAAGCGGATTATGAATTAAATGCGGAATCGATAACTGTGAATCCGAAAAATGACAATGGATTTCCAGTCACGCTGACTGACAATGGAAATGGTGGATTTATGGTTGCGTTTGACTTTTGGCACGAGGAGTTTGATAACGAAAATGATGCTCTGAATTGCTTTGCGTTCGGACTTTCCAAAGACTGCCGACTGAAATTGACAAAAAAAGGAAATCGACCTATAAAATGGACTGTGGAATCTAATGAAAACGGAAAATGGATTGAGGACAGTACAACAGGACTAATTAACTTGAATTTCTGGAAAAAATCGGAGTATGAATTTTTACAAAACGACTTAATTAAGAGCATATCGGAATGAAAAAAAGCCAGCACACAACAACGGTAACCGTTCCACAAATCAATAATTCTACAAAAAAACAAGGCATTCTTAACACTTTTAAGAGTGCCTTTCTTTTGAGCTTCCTTATTGAATCCTAAAATTTACACCGCTTACAATCCAGCTATAGTGACCAAATAGTGACTTTATTTTAAAAATGACCAAAGCAAGTAATCTTGCTCCACTTTTTGCCGTTGTTGAAATGAATTTTAGATACTTTTTAAAGTTGTAAGCAATGACTAAATTCAATCGCTTAACTGAAAATTGTTGCATAATTTTTCTTGATAGATTTTCTTGCCTTGCATACAATAAGATACACAATTATTCAATATCTTAGACTTGTGAAACAGGCAAAACGTGTATAGCTTATGGCGAGAGAACGACTGCCAACAAGGTTTTCGCTCCGTAGCCAAGTTTGGTTTCGGTGGACAGGAAAGTGCTTCGAAACCGCCACAAGCCATATGCAAACCAATGTGTGCAATTAGAACATTGAATGGAAAAATGGAAACCAGAAATATTATTGAAGTTATTGTGGATAGGACTGACCTTAACCACAATCTATATTTTTGGTTGGCTGACCTTTGGATACTTGACATTCGGAAATCTATTTAAAGAGAAATACGGATTTTGGAATTTACTCTTACCAAATATCTTGACAGTTGGACTACTGATAATCTACACAAAAGAAATATTAGTCGGATATCAATCAAAATCAACTAATCAGAATTTAAAATCATTACTCATATTTTCAGTTTTAATAATAATCTTGACTTTGTTACAAATCCCTCAATTTGAGTTATTATTTACCGACCTGAAATCTGAACCTTGGCAAATCGTTTTATCATTGATTATAATTCTCACCTCATATGTTGGAATTATAATGAATAGAATATTGAAAATTAAAGAATTAAAAAACGAAAATCGGATAAAAATAACTAACCACAACAACGGTAACCGTTACACAACCCAATGATTCCACAAAAAACAAGGTATTCCTAGCACTTTTAAAGGCACCTTTCTTTTGGTGCTCGTTATAGAATTTTAAAATGAACTTCGCTTACAATCAAGACAAAATAGTGATTTTATTACATTTTGACACTGACAAGTTGTCGCAAACCTTTGTAGCCTAATTATCACATCATTAACGATTACGGTTAATTTTTTGAATCTCTTAACTATTTAAACGTATCGTTTAGGATATCATAATTTTATAAATGAATACTTCAAATACGGACTTCCGTATAGTTCTTGTGGCATATAGGTTATATAAATCAAACGTAACAAAATGAAAGTTTTAATGATTGGTGCCGGTAATATGGGACTTACTTTTGCCGAAGGCATGGTTTCTTCTCCATATCTCAAAGATGGCTATTTATTAGTATATGATAAAAGTAAAGATGTTGTAGATGCGCTCAGCGATGATAAACGATTTCGTCTGTATGACAATCTTGAAGATGCTGTAAAAATAGCACATATCATTTTTATTGCCGTAAAACCTCATCACTGTGAAGCAGTATTTGAAGAAATGAAACCGCATCTTAATGAACAACAAATTATCGTATCCTTAATGGCTGGTGTAACACTGGATTTTATAACTAGCGCAACGGGTTTAAAGAAAGCTGTAAGAGCAATGCCTAACCTTCCTGCAAAAGTTAGTAAAGGCGTAACTGCATTTACAGAAACAAGTGAGGTTTCTAAAATCGAACAAGTAATGATTCGAAATTTGCTAGACTCTACAGGCGTAACTATTCATGTTGAAAACGAAACCTTTATCAACAAATCCACAGGTATCTCAGGAAGTGGGCCAGCCTATGTATTTTATTTTATGCAATCCATGTTAGAAGCTGCCTTAAAAATGGGCTTCTCCGATTACGATTCTAAAGTATTGGTGGCGAATACCTTTAAAGGTGCTATCGAATTATTCAATCAATCGGATATTTCCCTAGAAAAATGGATTGATCGTGTTGCTTCAAAAGGCGGTACAACACAGGCAGCAATTGACTCTATGGAAGATAATAATGTAAATCAGCTCATTAAAGAAGCGGCGTATGCTGCCTTTGAAAGAGCTGTAGAACTAGGAAAAGAAAATGAATAATATGAGTAAAGATATAAAACGTGTGGTTGTAAAAGTAGGAACCAACGTACTGACAAATAAAGACAATCGAATATTAGGTCCTGTGCTGCGAGAACTCGTACGACAAATCGCGGTTTTACACGAAGAGGACATTAGTGTTATCCTTGTATCTTCAGGTTCTGTGATAGCAGGAAAGGAAGTATTGGGTGATATCGCCATAAAAGATAAATCTATTAGGCGACAAGTGTATTCTTCGGTGGGACAACCACGTATGATGCACCATTATTACAAAACAGTGCACGATTACGGATTGCGATGTGCCCAAGTTTTGGCGACTAAACGTGATTTTGATTCAGGGAAACACCGTGACAATATGATAAACTGCTACGAAGGTCTTTTATCCGAAGGAATCATACCAATTGCGAATGAAGATGATGCCGTATCACTCACAATGTCGATGTTTTCAGATAATGACGAATTGGCTAGTTTGGTTGCAGAACTTTTGGATGCAGACCGATTAATTATTCTTTCAGATACTGACGGTTTGTATACAGGACATCCAGATGATGATGACTCTGAAATTATCAACGAAGTAAAAACACATGAAAATGTGGAAAAATATGTGCAATCTTCTGAAAAAGTAGAAGGTGAAGGACGTGGTGGAATGGCTTCAAAATTAAAAGTAGCCAAAGGAACTGCCAATAAAGACATTACAACCTACATTGCCAACGGTAAACGAGAAAATGTCATTGTAGATATTGTAAACGATAAAGAAGTAGGCACCAAATTTATAACTGCCTAAAATAATCTTAAAAAAAATTGAGTAAATGAAACTTTTAAAAACAGCTATAAAAAATAACGTTTTAAAATCCATGATTGAAATTTTAGAACGCGAACGAAAAACTATAATTACAGAAAATAAAAAGGACTTAGACGCTTTTCAACGAGAAGATCAAGCACTCTATGATAGATTGGTCGTTAACGACAAAAAAGTAGATGAAATGATTACGGCGGTGAAGGATGTGATGAGTCAAGACGACCCAGTTGGTCAGGAAATATCGAACAGAACCTTAAAAAACAATCTAAATATTGTCAATACGACAGCACCTTTTGGAACCATTCTTATCATTTATGAATCCAGACCAGATGTGACCATAGAAGCAGCAGTATTAGCATTTAAAGCCAATAACAAAATCTTGTTAAAAGGTGGAAAAGAAGCCTATAACAGCAATGTTATTTTAGAAAAATGCTGGCATGAAGCTTTAGAAGCGAATGGACTTTCCAAAGAATGGATACAACTATTACACCTAAAACGTGAAGAAACCCAAGAATTTTTAAGAAACCCAACTGAACCGCTAGATTTAATCGTTCCGCGCGGTGGTGAACGACTCATTAATTTTGTAAAAACACACGCTACATGTGCGGTACTCGTTAGTGGTAGAGGAAATAACTTTTTATATGTTTCTGAACATGCAGATTGGAGCAAAGCAGTCAACGTCATCATCAATGCGAAAACCGATAAAATATCGGGATGCAATGCATTGGACAAAGTTTTAATCAACAAAAACCTTCCAGAATACGAAATCAAGCTGAAAATGCTTCAAGAAAAACTTGAAAAGCATCAAGTTGAAATTTTAGTCGATGACAAAGTCTCTGATATTCTTTCTCAAAAAGAAAAAATTAAAGATACGGATATTTGGTACGAAGAATTTTTAGCGTTAAAACTATTAATTGGCGAAGTAAACACGTTAGATGAGGCTGTTGACATCATCAATAAGTTCTCCGGAAAACACTCAGCATCCATCATCACAGAAGACAAAACCGAAGCCATGAATTTTATGCAAAATGTAGACAGTGCTGCGGTATATCACAATGCTTCCACGCGATTTACAGATGGCGGACAAATGGGCGTTGGCGCAGAATTGGCAATCAGTACCGACAAACTTCACCACAGAGGTCCTTTAGGACTAAAGCAATTGGTGACCAATAAATACTATGTTTTTGGTGACGGACATGTAAGAGTTTAAAAAATACTCCTACTAATTTTATAAAAAAGACATTCTTAGCTCTGTTAAGAATGTCTTTTTGTGTTATATCGGAAACACTACGGAAAACCGCATTGTATATGTGTGAGTTTTGTTTTACATTTATGGAGAATAAGAGGAAGTTGTTGGAAAATGAGTTCCTGTTATTTACCAGATTTGGTATGTAAACAGGAATTCTTGTTATACGTACGTTAGCTTGCATTTAAAACCAACATTGCGATTTGAATAACATTAAGACAAAATTTCAAGAAGTTTATATTCCATTTTTAATAGTTTCGATAGGAACTATTCTTTTTTACAATATATTCCGTTGGACTTTAGATATCAAACTCGGAATTTTACCCTTAAAGGAAAACTTATTGAATTTTTGGATTCCTTTCGCTCTACCTTGGATTCCTATACTTATCTGGTTACGAATAAGAATTCGAATTTTAAACATTAAGGGTAAAAGAGACAACGGATATTTTGGTTATCAGTTTGCTATGGCAGCAGCAATGGCTGTTCCAATAATTATTAGTCAAAACTACATCGAAAAAAGTTCTTTTGACTTAAACGAAATATCTTCAATTTCAGAAGTAGGAGAACTAAAACAAGAAAAATACTTTAGAGTTACTTCCTTTGATGTTAACCAAAAATCAAGTCTTCCATATGTAACTGCAAGAACTTCTGGTCGAAATAATGATAATTTAAATTTTTACCTGTATCTGGCTTGTCCTTTTGATGGAGCAAACTCTATTTGGTATGGAGTTGAGTATAAAAAGAATTTAAGTAACAGAATTAGTGAGCAAAGGAAAAATTCAGAATACAGAACTTTTCTGAAAAAATCAGAAAAAGAGTTTGAAACATATAATTTTCAAGATGTTCAATATTTTGAGCGACTTGGTTATTCTGACGATAGAGATGGTTTCATAGAGGCTATTAAAGAAAGAAATACCGACTTGAACGAAAAAGAACAAATAATACTTGTTCCCAAAAAAGATGTTTTTGAAAATAGACTTGGTAATTCATTCCCTTGGATTTTTGGTTCTTTTGGGATTGGGGCTTTAGTTCTTTTAGCAATGGTATTAATTCCAAAAATTGACGAAAAGGAATTGAAAGATTTTAGGCAGAATAAACCTTTAAAAGAGGACGATTTAAAAGATGTATTAAGCTTATTGAATCCAATGGGAGAAAATAAAGCTACTGCAATATTATTACTTCTAAATATCACATTCTTTCTAATTATGGTTTTTGACGGATTAAACATTGTTTCGCCTACACCAAAAGAATTACTCGAAATTGGAGGAAATAGAAGATTTGAGGTAATGAATGGAGAATATTGGAGGTTATTTTCTTCTATGTTTATTCACGGTGGACTATTACATTTATTTATGAACTTAATTGGTCTTGGACTTGGAAGTAGCTTATTAGAAAATGTACTTGGTTCAGTAAAATTAATAATTATCTATATTATTTGCGGAATACTCGCAAGTTTAGCGAGTATTTATTGGCACGAAAACACAGTTAGTGTTGGAGCATCTGGAGCAATTTTTGGACTTTATGGACTGATTTTAGCTTTTACAGTGTTTAAAATTTATCCAAATTATATGAGAGGAATGACTTGGATGCTATTAGGACTTTACGCAGGAGTAAGTTTACTATTTGGATTTTTAGGTGGAATTGATAATGCAGCTCATTTTGGTGGACTGATAAGCGGATTTGTGATTGGAGGAATTTTAATATTGACGAATAAAAAACAACTGCAAAAAAACGCAAGCTAACAACGTATATAAAAAATAGCGGTTTAATCGCTTAATCGAAATAAAATGAATAAATTAGAGGTCATTGTTAAACCGAAAAATCAGTGTATAAACCCGCTACTTTTCATATACAAGACCGTTAGCAGACATTTAGAAATCGATGACTAAAAAAATAATTTGTGTTTGGATTGGAACTTTTAAATTAGAAGATAAACTCTACAAAAACTATCTAAATTTTGACTATGAAAACGAAGTTGAGCCTGAATCTGAATTCGGAAAAGATGCTGAATTGGAATATTTTGATGAGGATTTTATGGAAAGTTGGTGGTTTAACAAACTTGAATTGGATAAACTGACTGAATATAAGGAAGATCTGCTCGACTCTGAATATTTTTTCGATGAACTTAT
Source organism: Kordia periserrulae (assembly GCF_003054265.1). GTDB lineage: Bacteria > Bacteroidota > Bacteroidia > Flavobacteriales > Flavobacteriaceae > Kordia > Kordia periserrulae. The sequence continues at coordinate 440,279 of NZ_QBKT01000003.1, forward strand.
TACGGAATTAAAAAATAAGGATTTAACAAATCGGAATTCGATTTTATTCTTATTTGGAGAAAATGGAGAATACCCAACAAATGAAATGCTATTTGAATACAATGGAATGAAAAAAAATAATAAACCAATTGAATTCGTATTCCGAAAAGAATATGAACCGAAATAAAAAAACGATTTACCAACAATAGCTATAAGCAATAGCTCAGGTTTGGGTTTGAAAATCGAAAGTTGGAGTTTATTTGCTAAATTTGTTGAATAAAACGAAAAAAAAAGCTGGTTTGCGCGCTACTCCTTATAGCCAGACCGTTGGTAAACATTAAAATGAAGAATTTATTACTTATCTCGTTCCTACTTATGACCTCTTGTTTTCCTTCAATGCAAACAGGACCTAATCCACACTCGATTGAGTTTGAAGAATCTAAATTTCAGTCAATCATTTCATATTTTGAATCTAATTCAGAAACCAAAGGATTTGAGATTGAAAATGCTCCTGACGAGATTCCTGAATCTGTATTGGATAACATGAAAGATATTGGAATCTTAGAATATAGAAATTTAGGGGATTTCAAAGTGTTCTTCTGTGGATATGGAGTTGTTGGAAAGGGGTGGGGATTTGTTCATGGAGAATTCTCGCAGGAAGAAGTAAATCAACCAACCTTAATAAATGGAAACAATAACCAACTAGACCTTACTTATTTGGAACATTTAGAAGGAAAATGGTTCAGGTTCGGAGCGGGATAATTAAAAACGATTTGCCAACAAAACCTAAAATGCATTAAAACGTAGTTTAGCCAGACCGTTAGCTGTAATTATGACCGAACAAAATTGCTTAAATACTGTCAAACAAATTGAGGACTACATTTCTAGATATAGAAATGACAGCGATGGTTCATGGGAATATCAACATACGCCTTATTTGGAAAAGTCTTTGACCAAATTAAGCAAATTGGAGGCCAAAAAGTTAAGGATTGACATAGGGAATTGGAGTGAGTTTCATTTATACGAAATAGCTGATCCAATTCTATTTTGTAAAAATGACGAGCTAGATGACGAGCTATATATTAAGATTTTTGGTGAAATTAAAAATGTGGAGTATCTCGATTATCTAGTCGGGAATGTAATTCATTATATCAAACCACCATACTACTCCTTTGAGAAAATAAATAATTGGGAAACTGAATTGATTCAAAAACTAATCATTAATGTTTCAAAATTAATCGAAGTCAAAGAAGAAGGATTGAAAAACTCATTAATCGAGGTAATTGAATTCTTAACTGATTCTCTAAAGAAACGAAAGATAAAAAACAGCTAGCACTGTATATGAAATCATAGCCGCCTATCGGCAGGCTACGCTTCATATACCAACCGTTATGTGCAAGCTGAAAAAAACAATCGAATGAAAAATAAAATAGTAGGACTTTTAATGACATTAGGACTTTTATCCTCTTGTAAAAATGAAGCAAAAATTGAAAACAAATCCGAATCAGATAATAATATGAAAATAGAATTTACAGACAGTAACGGAAATAAAATATCAAAAGAAGAATTAGAAAATTCTACTGGAACTTTCAATTACGAAATTTACGGAATCGAAGGAGTTTCTGATTTAGCAAAATCCTTACACAATCAAGCAAGACAGTTTGGACAAACTGGCGATTACAAAAATGCGATTGAAAAATTAACTCAAGCAAACAAAGAAGCACCTAATTGGCCATATCCACTTTATGATTTAGCATATACTTATCTACTTCAAGATGATTATGAAAATGCTTTGAAATACTATCAACTAACGGACAAAATTGCACCAAAAGGGTTTTACACTTCAAAAACAGCGTTACATACTTTGGAGAGAGAAAAAACAGGAGATTTACAAAAAGGACTTTATAAATCTTATCTTTATATTGAATGGATTGACAATCAAACCGACAAATCAGAAATGATTAAATTACTTGTTGAAAAATTCCCTTCTTTTGCACCAGCTTGGAAAGAATATTCAAGTTTATTAGATGGTCAGGAAAGACTAAAAGCAATAGAAAAAGGACTTGAACAAAATCCTGATATGGAAACTAAAGGAATGTTATTAATCAATAAAGCATTAGCATTAAATGAAAATGGTGAACTTGAAAATGCTACGAAGATTTTGACTAGTGTAATTTTCGACACTAACTCAACTTATGGAAATATTGAGATGGCGAAATTTGCATTAAATAACATATCGCAATAATAAAGCCTATACTTACGAAAGTCCTCGCGGACTTTCTATCTTGCTAACTTTATTACTTAAACACGCAACGAAATCATACACGAACACGTTATGGGCAAGCAACTCAATCTTGCTTTGTAATATCCAATAAAATTTTAAAGCTTAAAAATCAACAAATTATAACATATCTGAAAAAAATGAAAGAGCCATTTCAGAAAATTTTAAAGCATATAAAATAAATATAGCGGTAAAATTTACTTATGATTCTTCTTCTTTTGGTAGCTCTCCCGACAAATATTGGGTTTCTCCAAAACCAAAGCTCCAATCGACGTCAGTATTGGTCATAATTGAAACTAGTAAATCTTTAGGTTCTAAGTTACAATTCGCTTGTAAATTTTGAGATAGTAACTTGTAGAACTTATTTTTGTTAATCGTCGCTCTAGGACTTGTAAAGACCTGAATAACTATGGCTTTTTCACTACGCTCAAAATCCAAACCAGTATCAAGTAAAATCATTCTTCCAGGTTTATGCTCAGTTACTATTTGATATCGATCTCTTACTGGAACTTTAAAAGCCTCTACAGAACAATCTTGAACAGTATCCATTATATTTTTAATTTCCTTTTCTGATCTTCCTTCTGTAAGGTCTATTCTAATTAGCGGCATTTTTATAAATTTTAAATGCTAATTTAAAATAAAACTTTGAATAAAAAATTATTTTAGTAAACAACAAACAACAAACAACAAACAACAAACAACAAACAACAAACAACAAACAACAAACAACAAACAACAAACAACAAACAACAAACAACAAACAACCATTTCCCAAATCTTTTCCGTATTTTTATAGAAAAAAGAAACGCTGGTAAACTCTTCATCATTTTACTGGCAAGAAAGCGAAAGGAAAACCGAATGACTACTATGAATTTTAACTATGGGAAAGGCTTTACGTTTAGTAAACACATTCCCGAAGAAATCTCTCATTTTGAGCGTGTGTTTGATATTTTTAAAGACATTCTCACACATACCTCAGGCGATATTGACGAAGCGTTCGATTGGCTTGAAACGCTTGATAAAGAATACGACATTTTTAACGAAGACTATACGCTGCAAGATTTTGAAAATGACTTAAAAAAACGCGGCTACATCAAAGAAGAAATCGACCCGAATCAACAAGGAAATCAAGCTGACGGACAAGGAAAAGGGAAGAAGCTCCTAACAGCCAAACTAGAAGCAGCCTTGCGCTCGTACGCGTTGGATCAGATTTTTGGGAAGTTGAAAAAAAGCGGTTTGGGAAATCACAAAACGTCCAAACAAGGTGTGGGCGATGAAAAAGTAGGCGATCATAGAGCGTTTCAGTTTGGAGACGATTTGAATATGATCAACATGACGGAAAGCATCAAAAATGCACAAGTAAACAACGGAATTGGCGATTTACACATCACAGAAAACGACCTCATCGTTGAAGAAACCAAACACAAATCGCAAATGAGTACGGTGTTAATGATTGACATCAGTCATTCCATGATTCTGTACGGAGAAGATCGCATTACACCAGCCAAAAAAGTCGCGATGGCGTTGGTGGAACTAATTCACAGAAAATACCCAAAAGATTCGATTGACGTCATTGTGTTCGGAAACGAAGCATGGCCGATTAAAATCAAAGATTTACCGTATTTAAACGTCGGACCGTATCATACAAATACTGTTGCAGGATTGGAACTGGCGATGGACATTCTCCGCCGTAAGCGAAATACCAACAAACAAATCTTTATGATTACCGACGGAAAACCAAGCTGTTTAACCTTGCCCAATGGCGAATTTTACAAAAACAGTTTCGGCTTGGACGAACGCATCGTATCGAAGTGCTTAACCAAAGCCGCACAAGCGCGAAAACTCAAAATTCCCATCACCACGTTTATGATTGCGCAAGATCCGTATTTGCGGCGTTTTGTAGAGATTTTTACCGAACAAAACAAAGGAAAAGCATTCCTCACAGGACTGTCAGGTTTGGGACAAATGATTTTTGAAGATTACGAAAAAAATAGAAAACGGAGAATACGGTAGTTGTTTTACAGAGATTGTTGTGTAGTTTAAAATGTAGTTTCAAACTTTTCTCGACTGCGCTCCTTTAGACAAACAGTAGCAAATAAAAAAGTAGAAGATTCTGAATCAAGTTCAGAATGACGTTTTAAAAGAATAAAAAAAGCATGCAAAAAGAAATCACATTCAAAGAATTAAAAGAATCCGGTTACAAAGACAAAACCATCAGCGAGGAAATTCAAGCGAATCTCATTGCGCGAATCAAAGCCAATGAACCTATTTTTGAAGGTTTGTTGGGCTATGAAGACACGGTCATTCCACAATTGAAAAAAGCTTTGTTGGCAGGACATCACATCAATTTATTAGGATTGCGCGGACAAGCCAAAACACGCATTGCGCGCAGTATGGTGGATTTGTTAGACGAATACATGCCCGTCGTAAAAGGTTCTGAAATCAACGATAGCCCGTTTCATCCTATTTCAAAATATGCGAAGGATGTATTAGCAGAACACGGGGATGAAACACCGATTTCGTGGGTGCATCGTTCAGAACGTTTTTACGAAAAATTAGCAACGCCAGACGTAAATGTCTCAGATTTGATTGGTGATATTGATCCGATAAAGGCAGCAACGTTGAAGTTACCCTATTCGGACGAACGCGTGTTGCATTACGGCATGATTCCGCGTGCGAATCGTTCGATATTTGTGATTAATGAATTGCCCGATTTACAAGCGCGCATTCAAGTGTCGTTATTCAATATTTTACAAGAAGGCGATGTGCAAATTCGTGGTTTTCAGCTCAGAATGCCGTTGGATATTCAGTTTGTATTTACGGCAAATCCTGAAGATTACACGAATCGTGGAAGCATAGTTACGCCGTTAAAAGACAGAATCGGCTCGCAAATATTTACACATTATCCAAAGTCCATTGCGTTGGCGCGAAAAATTACGGAACAAGAAGCAAAGGTTGCTGCGGAAGATAAATCAGCGATTAAAATTCCAAATTTGGCGAAAGATTTATTAGAAGAAGTAGCGTTTGCAGCGCGAAATAGCGAATATGTAGATGCTAAAAGTGGTGTAAGTGCACGTTTAACGATTAGTGCGATGGAAAATTTGATGGCAGCCGCAAAATTACGTTTGATAGAAACAGGAGCAGCGCAAACCACCATTCGTTTAGTGGATTTCGTTTCGATTATTCCTTCCATCACGGGAAAAATTGAATTGGTATATGAAGGTGAACAAGAAGGCGCAGATGAAGTGGCAAAAATCTTGATTGACAACGCAGTTATGACACAGTTTGAAGACATCTTTCCACGCGTACCCAAACTCGAAAAAGAAGGCGTAAAAACCACGTATACGGACGTTGTGAATTGGTTTGAAGATAATTTTATCGAGCTAAACTACACAGATACCGATGAAGAATTTTACGCAAGTATCAATGCGGTAACACCTTTAAACGAAATCATTAAAGAATACGCGGCGGATTATAGCGATGAAGACAAAATTTTCTGTAAAGAACTAATTTTGTGGGCGTTGACCATCAACAATAAGTTAGATCGCTCTGAGAACAGTTCGGCGTTTACCATTGATTCTGCGGGATTTGGGAAGCATTTTTTCTAGATAAAAGCACATTTCAACTCATATAAAAAATGTTTCCGCAAAATCAGCTGATTTGTTGGAAACATTTTTCTTAACAATAAATAATAAATGAATAAATAAACTGATTGGCAAATCACCATTCAAAAAGAATTAGTGATTTTCTTGCGCAAGCTGCATGGCAGCTTCATCAATTTTTTGTAAATCAATTTTTGCAATCGATTTTACCGCTTGTTCGTACGGTTCTGGCGTGATTTCTGTCGTAGGTTTATTGTTTTCTAAAATCGTTTTATAAGCGTTCATAAATTCTTCAATATTCAGCAACTTGTAATATTCAGTTACATGCTGCGTTCCTGCCTGAGCGGCAAATCGAACCAAATTGCGCAAGTATACCGCATATTTTCCCAACGCAAGTGGCAATACCAATCGGATGTATTTTAATTTTTTGGAAATTTTGTCGTCAATATCGTGATTAAACTTGCCTTGTAAGGTTTTTGAGGGTGAAATTTGCTTGTAACGATTCACGGGAATGCCTGCTATATTTTTGGAAGACAAGGCATTTAACGCTGCAACGGTAGCTAAGGTTCCTGTTAAAACTTCTGCAGGATTGGCGTCATTTGGTTGTTTGATATATTGGTCATAAATAGTTGGGATTTTTGCCAAATTGCCCTTTTCCCACGCATGTGGCACAATATCTAAGGCATTAAGCTGACTCAAGTAGTATATATTTTTTGCTTTGATTTGTTTTTCATAATACGAAGCAAATCCTTCATCGCCAGGCGTTGGTCCTGCCGTTGGAAATGCACCAATAGTTGTTTTATTTGCGGTATCCCATTCACTTTTGGTATCAACTAAATACATAGCAAGTGTAGGAGAGAGCGCTCCACCCAAACTGTGTCCAGCCACCGCAATTTGTAGCTTTTCAGAACTAGTTTGAGTATTTAAAAAATTCTTCAAAGCAGTGAGTAACGAATCGGTTGCTTTGTCGGTCATGTTTAGTAAAATATTGAGTCCAGTATGCGTTCCCGTAGAAATATTTCCGGAACTCGGAACGCCTGTAATTAATTCCCAAGAAACACTTTTATGTACCGAAAAATCTTCTGCCAACCAACCGTACGGTGAATTGATATTGGTGCCTGCAATAGCAATCACAATGGTATTTTCAGTTTCGTTATAATACATTCCCATCGTATTATCTGCGTGAACCGACTGAGAAGTTGCGTTGTTTGCGTACACAATTGGTCCCCAAATGGCTTTCCAATTCCCGATAATAGTAGTAGTTTCTGTAAGAACGTCATGTGCGACTTTGGTGACGTAATTTTGCATTTCAATCATGCCACTTTTACAATCGGTTTGAGACCAAGACAATCCAGAGGCAGAATTAACGGAAAACGATAAGCTATAGATTTGCTGGAGGAGTTGTGGAGTTATATTCATTGTGTTTTTTCATTGTGAGAATTAATACGATACTTACAAATTAACAGCTAAAAAAAAAGAACAAATAGAAGATTTTCACGCGAATATAGAACCACGTAGTTTTACTGATATATTAAATTTTAGAGAATGAATGTTAAAAAAAGGTCATATTTCTAAATAATTATTACATTTGTGAATACACCAAATCTATAACGAGTGAAGCGAACATTACTTTTCCTTATTTTACTAGTTTCTTTCAGTACGGCAACTGTTGCCCAAAGTACTGCGACTTCTGAGTTTGCTTCAACTACGGAAACGGTTTTTACCATTTCACCTAATCCTGGTGTGAACGAATTAAACATTCGACTTTCTCAAAAAACAGATGCTGACGTAGAGGTGTATAATTTGTTGGGAAGAAAAATCTACACAGGAAAATTAACCAATATTCACAACGCAATTGACATTTCTTCATGGAAATCAGGTATTTATTTAGTGAAAGTCATCACTGATAAAAAATCGATTACCAAGCGTTTTGTAAAGAAGTAATTTCTATTAGTTTATAGGTTTATGAGTTTAGAAGTTTATTAGTATATAAACCCAACACCCAACACCCAAAACCAAACACCAAACACCTAAAACCCAACTTTCACTTTATATTTTTCCAAATCAGCTAAGTAGTCGCTTGGAACAAAATCTTCTCTGTCAAATTCTTCTTTGCGTTTGCGTTTCGTTTCAATACGTTTTACAGCTTTTAAAAAGCGTTTTATCGCAGTAGTGTCTTCCAGTAATAAGCCGTCTACTTCCACACCATTACCTTCATCATCGCGTGCCACCATCGTAAAATAGGAAGAATTACAATGTTTTACGACACCAGTTTGAATATTTTCCGCTTCAACGCGAATACCCACAACCATGGAAGTACGTCCTACGTAATTGATAGAAGCTTTCATCGTAACCAATTCGCCCACTTCAATCGGATTTAGGAAATCAACCGTATCTACCGAAGCAGTGACGCAATACGCTCTTGAATGTTTAGAAGCGCACGCAAAAGCAATTTGATCTAACAATGAAAGAATATAACCTCCGTGAATTTTTCCGTTAAAGTTAGAATAGGAGGGCAACATCAATTCTGAAATTGCCACGCGCGATTCGGACGCAGATTTATAATGTATACTCATAGTGCTTTTTTTAGAAGACACTATAAAAATACAGCTTCTTTCATTAAAATCGTAGTATGTGGTAGTGATTATTGCACTTTCAACGCTTTTACCGCATTATCCATAAACTCTAAACGCTCTTTAATTTTGTTGCGAATGTCTTCGGGAGAGAATCGTTTTTTCTGAAAATCAGGATCTATAGACCAACGTAGGCTGTCTTTTTTATAAATTTCGCCAGAGCGTAAAATTCGAATCAATTCTTCGGTTCTTCCCAAAATGTTTTCATCAGATAAAACGGCCTTTTTGCCATTTGTTCCGTTTCTCCATTCAAAATAACGGTCTTTAAACATATTGACATTTTGAGCGGTTTTCATATATTCTTCCATCAATAAAAAACGGTTGAATCCAAGTTTATTTCTGTATTTTGGATTTCCATACATGAGTTCGCTGTCAGGACTATAAATACTAGTACCAACCCAAGAAGAACATGGCGTTTCAGCTCTGCAATATTGCGCGCCTACAGGCGAATAAATATAACACCACGGATTGTTGCCATAACACACATAATACGGTGTTCCAAATGCCCAAATAAAATCCCAAATTACAGGTTCTAGCTTGCTTTCTTGGTTCAAGAAATAAAACACATTTTTTCCATTGTAATAACTATCAGGATTGGCAAAAACATCGGTCATGATAAAATAGTCAATCTCCGCTTCTTCAGCGACGTTTGCTTCCCAGTTTCCTCCTTTTTTTACTTTAATTTCATACGCATTAATCGTTTCTTGAATATGCGCTTTTTGTTTGTCGGTAGCATCTTCACTATCAGGATATTCGTACTGAAACGTTCTTCCTGAAATGGTTGTAAAATCAGGTGAATTGTCAACTTCTTTTACGATAAATCCGCCATCACTCTTTTTAGGCGTATTTACATGATTTTTTCCTCGTTCAATTTTTTCACCATAGGTGTACAATCCCCAATATTCTCCATTTAAAAATACTTGTACATGTTTACTTTGTGCGCCGTAATGCCCCATTTCCGCATAACTGTCATACGCTACTTTATTACATAATTGCGAGGTATCTACCCAATTGGCAATCATTACCCATTTATGACTGTCAGGCATGCCCATAATTGACAGTGGATTGTCTTTTCCAAAATTTAATGAAAAACTCTTTTTAGGAAATGCCATACTTCCTTGACCGCGCGCATGGATGGTTCCAGAAGCTGATTGATGTTCTCCAGACAAGCTATACCAACCATTCGGCATCGGAACGTCATAAAACTTAAAATCGGCTTCTAGGCGAGTCCTGTCTTCAGGAAAATCACCATTTTTTACAGTAATCACCACATACGGAATAGGCGAAGTGGCGTCATATATATAATCTACATCGCGTGTAATTGTTTTGCTGGTTCCATCGCCCAAAAGCGTTACATTGAGGTCCACATCTTGGTTGGAAAACGTTTTAAATTTGACTAGTTTTTTTATATCAACAGCAAATTCTTTGGCAAGTTGCAGCGTATCATTGGTGTAAAGCGTTTTTCCTTCGTCACTAATGGTATAGGTATATTTTGAAAACGCATCTGTGTCTTCCAAAGAAACCGTCAGTAAGGCATTTTCATCATCAATCACCGTAAGTGAATCTTCTGTAGTACTATACGTTGTTTTAAAAAGGACGATTGGTTCTTTGTCTTTTTTACAGGAAGTTTGCAATCCAATACTAGCGATTAAAAAATAAAAAAGGAGACGTTTCATGGTGTATCAATTAAAGTTGGTTTGTTTTCTTTCAATTAAATATAGTTGAAAAACACATGAAAACAGTTAAAATGAATGGCAATGTGTTGTAAATCAGGTGAAAATACGTGGAAAAGGGGAAGTGTGATGTCTTTTTTTCACTTTCATGAGAAATAATAGGTTGCAGTACGAATTCTAGATAGCTCACAACGAATACTAAAACAACTTAAATTTTACAGCAGTTTCAAAGGATATTTGGTACCACAAACACACAAAAACTATCAAAATCCAATATCATGAAACACTTTTGTATCTTCTTACTATTGCTAATTTCCATTAGTAGCTTCGCACAAAAAACCGAAAGTCCGTACCTAGAAATCCTTACGCCAAATGCAGTAATTCCATTAAAATCTACCAAAGCGAACGTGAAAATTTCAGGAAACATCGCACATGTACATATTGCGCAAACTTATCAAAACACAGGAAACACGCCAATTGAAGCAAAATACCTATTTCCATTATCCACACAAGCTGCGGTACACAAAATGCAAATGACGATAGGCAATCGTACCATCAATGCACAAATCTTTGAAAAACAAGAAGCACAACGCGTGTATGACAAAGCGCTTAAAGCAGGAAAAAGAGCCGCAAAACTCGATCAACAGCGTCCAAACGTATTTCAAATGAACGTGGGAAACATCTTGAAAAATGACCTCGTAACAATAGATATTTATTACACTGAAATGCTAGTGCCATTGGCTGGAAGCTACGAATTTGTCTTTCCAGGTGTGGTCGGACCGCGTTATACAGGCGAAAATACTTCGGGAGAAACAAACTTCAATCAACCATATACAAAAAAAGGCATTGCAGATACATTTGACTACGATATCAATGTCCAAATCAATTCGGGAATTCCAATTGCAGATGTTTCTTCCAACACGCACGACATCAACGTACACTATCCAATAACACGAAAAGCAGAAATTTCGTTGACAAGCAAAAATCAAAATCCTTCCAATCGCGATTTCATTTTACGCTACAGCATGCGTGGTCGTGAAATTCAATCAGGATTATTACTATATGAAGAAAACGATGAACAATTCTTCGCCTACATGATGGAGCCGCCAAAAGCGTCTGTAAACATGCAAACTACCGCAAAAGAATACCTATTTGTAGTAGACGTTTCGGGTTCCATGAACGGATATCCGATGGAAGTTTCAAAAAAATTATTGCGCAATCTATTGGTAAATCTCCCAGAAACTGATCATTACAACATTCTATTCTTTGCAGGCGGTTCTAGCACATTGTCCAATACACCGTTGCCATGTACTCCAGAAAACATCCAAAAAGGCGTCAACTTTTTAAGCAATATTCGTGGTGGAGGTGGCACAAATTTGTTAAACGCACTCAAAAAAGCGTATGCGTTGCCGCGAATGGACGAAACTAGCGCACGCTCCATGATAGTGATTACAGACGGTTACGTGAGTGTAGAGCGTGAAGCTTTTGAAATGATTGAAACAAACTTGGGACAAGCCAATGTATTTACGTTTGGAATTGGTGCGGGCGTGAATAGATATTTGATAGAAGGCATGGCAAAGGTCAGCAATAGCGAGTCGTTCATTGCGACCGAAAAGAACGAAGCGGATGCTGTCGCAGAAAAATTTAGAAACTATATCAAATCGCCTTTATTGACGCAAATTCGCATCAAAGCAGACGGTTTCAACGCGTATGACGTAACGCCAAGTAGCATTCCGGATGTGTTTGCATCGCGACCGATTTTGGTTTTTGGAAAATACAAAGGAGACGCCAAAGGAAGGCTGACCATTACGGGACACACAGGAAATGGTGTTTTTCAAAAAGAATTCAACATTTCGGATGGTGTTTTGAGTAAAGACAACGAAGCTTTAAAATACTTGTGGGCGCGCAAAAAAATAGAACGCTTGGACGATTATAAAAGACGTTTTAGAGACAACACCAAACAAGAAGTCATCAAGTTGGGATTGCAGTATAATTTGGTGACGCAATACACGTCGTTTGTAGCAGTTGATCATGAAGTTGTCAACAAAAACGGAAAGCAAATCACAGTAAAGCAACCGTTGCCAATGCCGAAAAACGTGAACAATAGTGCCGTTGGTGCAGCAGCTTCAGTAAAAGGGAAAACTTTTATAAAACGAAAAAAGCGTGTTGCCATCGCGAAAGCAGATACTAAAAATCTTAATGAAAAAGCAACCGTTTGGTTTCGTGAAAACTATACAAAAATTATCAAAAAGTATTTAAAAACCTATGACGGAATTCGCGTAGAAATAGCAAAAGACGGCACGATTGTAAAAGTAGAAATCCTCATCAACGGTAGTTGGATTTTGAATGAAGTATTGTTAGAGCGCATCAACTTGTTAGACGTCAACGAAGCGTATCATTTTGGACAAAAAGTAACTATTACATTAAAAAACGCATAAGATGAAGAAGCTATGTTTTATAGTGTGTTTTTGTGGTGCAGTTCTCGCTTTCGCGGGAACTGACACGACTTTACAAAACAGGAAAAAAGGACAACCGTTGGTGTTTATCGCAGGTTTTGACGAAGGCGATAATCGTTATTATACGAATGCGAAAAACTACTTTATCAATCAGCATTTTCAAGTGGTAGAAGCGGCGCAAAGTTTGGCTGAAATCTTAGTGTGGTTGCGGTTGCATTACGATGCGAATGTATATGGAGATATTCATATTGTAAGTCACAGCAATCCGTGGCGCGGCTTGTCGCTGAAAGTAACGAGTGAAAGTGACCGAATCACCAAAGCAACTTTAGAAGATGCTTTACAGCAGAACGAAATTGTGCCATTGGACAAAAAATTCTTGCGAAAAGATACAAAAATCGTCTTTCATTCCTGTGGTTTGGGAGCCAATAGAGCGCTATTGCAATGTTTGAAAAAAGCATTTACAAACGATAGAAACATTCCGTTATACGCTTCTGAATTTTTCAATGTTTTTGGAGGAAAGTATGCTGCGCATTATTTGGCAAAAACCTATTACGGATACTATCCAACGGCTCATTCGCCAGGTCCGAGAGCGTTGGCAATGGAATTTCAAGCGAAGTATCCAAATGTGAAGGTAGCTTGGGAAACGGTGTTGAAAACCAGAACCGAACAATTGCCTGGCGATTTGTATACCTATCGTTTCAATATTCCTGTGGAGTGGGAATTTGAGTTTGAAGACAGCGCAGACATTCCCAATTTTCGCAATACACAAGAAATCATCGATTGGATTTCAGAAGATGAAAATTTGCTCAGTACCATTCAAGCATTCAATATTCCGATAGAAAAATTTAGATGGTTGACCAAAGTGCGTGGCAACACGTTATGCATCAAAGGGAAAACGACGGTTTTATGTGTCATGCAACCGATTATGAAACAGGATGCCCAACATGAATATTCGCCTGTTATTGTAAACGGAATCAGCTACACGAAAGTGTGAAAAACATTGAAAAACACAAACAATTTTACTATTACCAAACGAATTCTAGATAGTTCCTAACGAATACTAAAGCTACCCAAATTATGAGCGTGTTTCGTTGGATATTTGAAGTATAAATCAAGTATAACAATTAAAACAAACAATTATGAAACGTACAACATTCACCGTATTAGGATTAGCAGCAATTACATTTTTAGCTTGCAACACAAAAACGAAAGAAAACAATGTAGAAGTCGTAAAAGAGCTTCAAAACACAGAAAAGGTAGCAGTACAAACAACAACACAATTTGAGGAAAAAGCGATGGAAGATTGCATTGCATACGCGAAGATTCAAGATGAAATCAAATTGATGGAAGCGGCAGAAGCGCAACGCAAAGCAGACAGTATTGCCAAAGCAGAATTGGAATTGAAAGAAGCCTTAGCAAAAGCGGAAGCAGCAAGAAAGAAAAGAGAATCTTCTCCAGCATACATTGCCCAAAAAGCAAAAGAAGCGGAATTATGGTTTAAAGCCAACTACGAAAGTGTCGTAAAAGCATACAACGCAAACTTTGAAGGATTGCAAGTAAAATTGACCACAGAAGGAACCATTTATGAAGTATTGGTTTATGAAAATGGCGAGTGGAAACAAGATCAAAACTTATTGGAACAATTAGAAAAAGTAGAAGTTACCAACGAATTCGCACCAGGAAAAGCCGTAGCCATCACTGTAAAAAACGCGTAATATGAGTTGGAAATTCCACCAAAAAGAGCGTGACAAAAACACCTTATCTAAACAAACGGATGAGGTGTTTTTTTATTCACTTCGCTCAATTTAAAAATTCAATGCTTCGACAAGCTCAGCATTCTAGATAAACGAATTCACAAAAAACGAATAACGAAATTTAAAATGTAAAACCGTAAAATGTAAAAGTATCTTTAAACGACAATCGACAATACGAAGTTTATATGTTTATAAGTTGAGGAGTTTAAATTTTGAAATAACAGATAGCGTAAACAAGTTAATCAGCAATCAGCAATCAGCAACCAGCAACCAGCAACCAGCAACCAGCAACCAGCAGGTGGTTAAAATTTTCATACCTGATTTTCAGTTATTTGCAAAATAAGGAGTCCGAAAAAGTGTCGATTTTTATACTTTTCGGTACTCTGAAACGGTACTCTTATGAAGCTTTTTATGAGCACTGTATTAAAAAAATGTTTGCCTATTTAGTTAGAAGCATAGCTGGCGTTGCAACCGTTCTAAAACCTAAATGGTCAGAGCCAGAATCTTTACTAGTAGACATGCGTGCAGAAATACGGAAACTGGCACAATACGAATCATGACACAAATACGAACCACCTTTCATAATCATTTCTACTTGATACGGATTTTGCGGATTGTAATATTTCTCAGCACCTTTTGGATTTATAACAGGTTTTGTAGTGTCTAAACTTTTATAATAATTCATATTATATACATCGGAAGTCCATTCCCACACATTTCCTAGCATATCATACACTCCAATGCTATTTGGTTCGAATGAACCTACAGGCGCTATATAGGTAAAGCCATCTAATGATAAGTTTTTAGTCGGAAATGTACCTTGCCAAGTATTCGCTTTTTGATTAAGTAATGCATTGTCATTTCCCCAAGTAAATATGGCATCTGTTTGCGTTCCTTGTGCTGCCGCTTCCCATTCGGCTTCGGTTGGTAAGCGTCTGTTTGCCCATTTGCAATAGGCTAATGCGTCTTCATACGCTACGTGTACCACAGGATAGTTATCTTTTCCTTCAATAGAACTTCCTTTGCCTTCGGGTTGCTTCCAATTGGCACCCACTTTCCATGTCCACCATTGTGCATAGTTGTTCATATTGGCGACAGCATTTACCTCTTTATTAAAAATTAAGCTTCCAGGTTGTAGGATAGAATCGTGTGGTTTTGGGGTGCCTTCGGGCAATTCTTTCTTCATCACTTCCCAATCAATAGGTCGTTCAGCAACGGTTATATAACCAGTTTCATCTACAAATTTTTTGAACTCTTTATTCGTTACTTCGTGAATATCTATAAAAAAACCGTCTACCGTTACGCTATGTGCAGGCTTTTCTCTTGGCATAGCAAAAGGATCCGCATCTTTTGCTCCTTGCGTAAAAGTTTTTCCAGCAACCCAAACCATTCCTTCTGGCGCCTCCATATTGGTAGGTTTTTCTTTAAGAATAGAATTACTTTTATCAGCATTAGTGTTGGAATTAGTTTTTTCTTTGCAACTAACACAAACTATACATAAAAAGAAAGCGATGGTTTGTAGGCTATATTTCATATTCTTGAAAATATTGAAGGGATATTTAAAAAACAATTATATTTAGCACCAAATATACATATTCAACTCATAAATTGAAGTTTTCTTATAACATATTCCTATACATCTGTGTACTTTTTGTGTGGAAATCATTCGCGCAAAACGAAATTACCTTTGCACAATTGGCAGGCGAAGATGAATATTCGCAAAGTATAGTATACGATATTAAACAAGATAGTATAGGGAATATTTGGATCGCTTCTGAAGAAGGCATCGCCAAACACAACAGTAAAACATTCAAATTTTACAATACATATAACGGATTGCCAACGTCGCTGAACAATAGAATTACAGAAATCTTTATCGACTCACAACAGCGAATTTGGGCAGGCTCTGAAAAAGGAATTTGTGTTTATGATGCCAATCAAGATGTATTCAGTTTGATAGACAATCAAAAAAGCATCAATCCTTCTTTGGTAGAAGCTTTTTGTGAAGATTCCAACAAAACCGTTTGGATTGGAGGGTTTAATGGATTGTGGAAATACACGCCCAACAATAGCAACAGACAACTTGAACATGCATTAGAAGGTCATGCAATTCAAGCATTATTAGCATTAAATGAGGTTATCTTCATCGGAACAAGTAAAGGATTATTTTCTTTTGATAAAAAACTTGGAACTGCCACTAAAATTAAACTTAGCGACAACAATCAAGATATCAGCAGCATTGTTTTGTTGAAAGATCAGTTAATGGTCGGAACAAAAACGGGAACAATCTTTACAGTACATACAAAATCCTTCAATGTTGATTCGGTACAACTTTCCAAAAGCTTCAAAGGTCCGATTAATGATTTTATTCTCGATGACAAAGAAAACATATACATTGCAACAGATGGAAATGGTTTGTACTATGTAAATCAAAACTTTTCTATTCTAAATCATTACACAGAAGACGCTGATAATCCTACCTCAATTTCTAGCAATGGAATTTACGACTTGGAATTTGGTAAACACGGTATTTTATGGATTGCTTCGTACGGTGGCGGCGTAAATTACTTTAACTCAAAACAACTTCCGTTTCAAAACATTACACACGAGTTAAATAAAAAGAATAGCTTATTAGTCAATTTTACACGCGCCATAGCAAAAGATGCCAATGGAAAATTGTGGTTTGGAACTAAAAAAGGAACCAGTATTTATGACCAACAAAGCAAAACTTGGACACATATTGAAAAACTCTCTAAAAATAAAGAAGGCGTAAAAGATATTGTATTGGCGATAGAAGCAGATGGCGACTATATGTGGGTTGGCACCTACAATAATGGACTCTACAAAGTACACAGCAACACACTGGAAAGCGAGCGTTTTTCTAAAATTGAAACCAATCCTGCCTTATTAAAAAAAGTATATACAATTTATAAAGACGCCAATAACAATATTTGGATTGGTGGAATTGGTGGATACTTGGCAGTGCTTCGTAATAATGAACAAATTGACAATTATCCCATTAACAATGTAAAGTCAATTACGACAGATAAAGAAGGCAATATTGTTGTTGCGGGTAGAAATGGTGTATATGTCATTAATGATGCTTTAAAAGAATTTAAACTAATAGAAGCATTAAAACCGAATGAAAAAACCTTAGCATTTGCCACGGTCAATGCAGTACAATTTGCGGAAGATAACAAGTACATCGTAGCGACTAATGGAGAAGGCATATTATTTTACAATCCAAAAAATGATCAAATTCAAAAACTTACGGTAAGTTCAGGCATGCCTTCTGATATTGTACAAGGTATTCTAGTAATGAATGATAGTACATTTTGGGCAAGTACGACCAAAGGTTTGACGCAAATTAACATCTCTGAAAAAGATACCATCATCAATACTTTTGATAAAAAAGATGGTTTGGCAAGTACTGAGTTTAACTATGGAAGTTTTGCAAAACTTACTGAAAACCTGTTCGCTTTTGGAGGCGTAGATGGCGTTGTACTGTTTAATCCAGCAAAAATAAAAGGAGAAAACTATCGTCCCACAGTGGTTTTGGACGAATTCAAACTGTTTAACAAAGCGGTAGTGCCAGGTTCAGCAATTCTTGAAAAGCATATCAATGTTACGGATAAAATCACGTTAAAAAGTCATGAGAACTCAATAGAAATTGGCTTTACAGGAATTTCACATGGAATGTCGTCCAAACTCAAATATTCATGGAAGTTGGAAGGTTTTGACGAAGAATGGTCTACGCCAAGTGCTACAGATTTTGCAACTTACACCAATTTGAATGCTGGAAATTATACCTTTCGCGTAAAAGCTTCTGGAAAATATGGTGATTTTGGTCAAGAACGCACCTTACAAATTCACATTCGTACGGCTTGGTGGGCAAGCAATTTGGCGATTCTGCTCTACATTATGTTAGGAATTGCCATTGCATACACCATTTATCATTACATCTCCATACTCGTAAAAAAGCGCAATGCCGACCAGCAAATCAACTTCTTAAATAATATTACACACGAAATTAAAACACCGTTAACGATTTTAATTTCTTCGTTGGATAATGTTACGGATGAATCTACCACGCAAGAAGCCTCTAAAAATCAAATAAAGACTACCGTAAAACGCATCAATTCGTTGTTTGAGCAAATGCTGAATTTCCACAAAGTCACTTCGCAAGAGTCACTGTTACAAGACATTCAAAAAATTGAACTCCGCAAACACATTACACAAATTATCAATGATTTTAAACCATTATTAACGGAACGCAATCTTGAAATTACGGTTGATACAGAAAAATTAGTACATGATAATTTCTTTTTTGATACAGATGCTTTCGAAAAAATAGTCCTCAATCTATTGTCCAATGCCATTAAATATTCACACGATAATGGTCAAATTAAAATAGTACTTGCGCATACTAACAATCAACACTTAAAAATAGACGTTATTGACAACGGAATTGGAATTCCGAAAGATCAACAAAAATATATACTCAATCGATATTATCGTGCGCGAAATGTCATCAACAGTCAACGTCCAGGAACAGGATTGGGACTCATTATGATTAAAAATTTGGTAGAAAAAACAAAAGGAACTATTTCTTTTGTGAGTGAAGAAAATAAGGGAACAACATTTACCGTGACGTTGCCAGATTATGTAAAAGAATTTCACAACCATAAAGCAAGTACAGAAGATGCAGTTGAAGACATACCAAATACGCTAGAAATACAGGAAGAACTAGAAGAATTTAGCGATAGCAAAATCCTCATCGTAGAAGATAATGACGAACTCCGAAAGCTTTTGGTAAATACGCTAGGCATGTATTTTCAAGTGTTTGAAGCTAGTAATGGAAAAGCGGGACTAGAAACGGCGCATCAACTATTTCCAGATATCATATTGACAGATTTGATCATGCCTGAAATGGACGGAATGCAAATGGCACAACAACTCAAAAAAGACATCAATCTCAATCATATTCCTGTGTTTATGATGACAGTTTTGCAGAATTCTACTCAAAAACTGGAAAGTTTGGAAAGCGGTATTTCAGAATACATTGAAAAGCCCATCAATATGAAAATATTGTTTGCCAAAATGATCAATACACTCAAATTTCAGAAAAAGCTGCATAAAAAATACGTGCATGAAAGCGATGTAGAAAATGCTACCGTATTCAGAAACAAAAGTGATCAAGAATTTCTAACGAAGCTAGAGCAAACTATTATTGAAAATATAAACAATGACTCTTTTTCTGTTCACGATCTTTCGGCAAGTTTTGGGATGAGTAGAACATCACTCTACATGAAACTCAAAAACTTAGTCGATTTGTCGCCGCAGGATTTCATCATTCACACCAAACTCAAATACGCAAAAGAATTACTCATCAAAGGTGATAAAACGATTAAAGAAGTGGCATACAGTTCTGGATTTTCCAATCCGAAATACTTTAGTACCTCGTTCAAAAAATTCTACAAAATGACACCAAGTGGTTTCTTGGAGAGTTTAAAATAAACTTACAAAAACAGCTAAAAAGTTAGTTCTTCGGTGGCAAAACCATTCCAAAATCATCAAAAAACAGACTTCATAATTCAGAAATATATAAGATTCACCCTTGTTTATTGCTGATATTTAAAGGGTTTGACAATAAATAGACCTTTTGTGATGTATTTTAAAACCCTCTCATTACATTAAAATAGTAGTTTAGCACAAAACAAACGAATCAAAATTATGAAACACCTAAAGTTTGTCTGCTTTTTAGTTTCCCTTTTTACGATAACGTTATCGGCGCAAACTGAAATCACAGGTAAAGTTGTTGATGAAACAGGATTTCCACTTCCTGGAGCTTCTATAGTAGTCAAAGAAACTTCTAAAGTAGCGATTGCAGATATTGACGGTAACTACACAATTGCCATCCAAAAAAGTCCTGCAACATTGCTATTCAGTTATATCGGCTTTAAAACAAAAGAAGTCTTAGTTACGAATCAAAAAACCGTAAATGTAACGCTTGAAAAAGACGAACAAGCGCTGGAGCAAGTGATTATTATTGGGTATGGAGAAGTCAACAAAAAAGACGCAACAGGAGCTGTTTCAACACTAAAACCGCAAGAAGACATTGTTGCACAATCGCAAACGGTTGAACAATTAATTCAAGGTAGAGCCGCAGGTGTTCAAGTAAGTTCTAATGGTTTTGAACCTGGCGCGCCAATCAGTATAAAAATACGTGGTTTAAACAGTCTTACAGGAAATACCGAACCTCTATATGTTATTGACGGAATTATTGTCGATTCTGCCACAGAAGACACCGCCGATCCACTATCGGGAGGAAATAGTTACTTGGCACCACAAGGAGGAATTACGGGAATCAATCCGAGAGATATTGAAGACATTCAAATCTTAAAAGATGCTTCTGCAACGGCAATTTATGGCTCCAGAGGAGCTAATGGAGTAGTATTAATCACTACAAAAAGAGGAAAAGCTGGTAAAACGGAATTTACCTATAACGTGAGCACGCGAGTAGGAACCATTACCAACAATATCGATGTATTGAATACGGCAGAATATGTACAATATCAAAATGATATTCGTGCCAATCAAGGATTCAATCCGCGATACTACACGTATGCTGATGGAAGTATAGCTACCTTCCAAAACAGTGAACAATTTATGATTGACAATGCGGCAACGATTGCGCGCTTACAAGGTGTCGATTGGAGTGATGATATATACAAAGCTTCTACGGTAATAAATCATCGAATTTCTGCAGCAGGTGGAGGCGAAAACAATACCTATTACATTTCTGGAGGTTTTTTAAATAATGAAGGAATAGTGCCGCGAACATTTGTGAGACGAGCAGATTTTAATGCAAACCTTACCTATCAATTATCCGAAAAACTAAAACTCTCTACCAAAGTAGCCGCTGCTTTTGCAAAAAACTCAGCGTCTAAAGGAACGGACAATTTAGGAGGAACAAATAACAATATCATTCGTCAAATTATTTCAGCAGCACCAATTTTAGAATTTGAAGATAATTTTGAAGGATTTCAGTTCGATCAAAACATTGACGGACCAAGAGCTTGGATTAGCGATTATGACGACCTTTCAAAAGAATTACGATTGCTCGGTTCCTTGCGATTGGATTATAAAATTTCAGATGCTTTCACCTATCGAACAACGGTTGGAGTAGATTATCGCAATAAAAAACGCCAAATTTGGTACGGAACAGCATTGTTCAGAGGGAATCAAAGCAATGGAGAAGCTGGAATCAGTACATTAGATCGCTTTCGATACAATATTGATAATACCTTATTATTTAAACACAAATTCAATAAAAACCATCGAATTAATGGAACCTTAGGTTTTATTATTGATCAACGAATTTCAACGAACACAACCAACTCTGCAACCAATTTTCCATTACAAGATTTACGCGCAGACGGAATCTCTTCAGGACAAAATCAGCAACCTGTTTTCTACAATGAAAATCCAGAATCGTTGTTGTCGTACTTAGGAAGAATCAACTACACGTATAAAAATAGATACATCTTTACAGGAACCTTCAGAGCGGACGGAAGCTCAAAATTTACCGATGGCAACAAGTGGGGCTACTTTCCAGCATTTGCTTTTGCGTGGAAAATCAACAAAGAAAAATTCTTGCGAAAATCCAAATTTATCTCAGAAGCGAAATTGCGCTTGGGTTGGGGAATGACAGGAAATCAAGCCATTCCAAACTTTAGTACCTTAACGCGATTCAACCTAACGCAAACACCATACTCAGACGCTTCAGGCGGATCATTAACGTCAATCGTACCACAAAACCTTAAAAACACAGGGTTAAGTTGGGAAACCACCAGTCAATACAACGCTGGTTTGGACTTTGGCTTTATGGAAGATCGTATCGTAGGTTCGGTGGATGTCTATTACAAAAATATTTATGACTTGCTCTTAAATGTATCCTTGCCAGGTTCAGTCGGATTTGAAAACTACATCGCTAATCAAGGTGACTTAATCAACAAAGGAATCGAATTTAGCATCAATGCGGATGTGATTAAAAATGATGATTTCCGTTGGAATGTATATGGAAACATCTCCATCAATCGCAACGAAGTAGGCGATATCGGATTTGCACCGTCTACCTTTGGAACACAAACATACAGTGCCTATTTAGGAAGGCAAATTTCAGGAGGAAACTTCTTCAAAACAGAAGCTAATATCTTCATTGAAGGAGAAGCACCAGCACTATTCTACGGATATGCAACAAACGGAATTATCTCAACAGATGAAGAACTAGCCAATGCTGGAAGTTTTAACGGAATTGCACCACAACTCGGCGATGTAAACTTAGTTGACCAAAACGGCGATGGCATTATTGATGCAAACGATTTAACAATTATTGGAGATCCAAATCCAGATTTCACTTATGGTTTCGGGACGAGTATTGAATACAAAAACTTTTCGTTAACAGCCTTATTCAACGGTGTGTATGGAAATGATATTGCCAACGGAAATCTCCTCAGAAGCGGCTATGCCGACAATCTATTTACCAACGTTCGCACGGAAGCATATTACAATGCTTGGAGTGTAGACAATCCTAACGGAAGTTACCCAAGAGTGGGCTATGACCTCGTAGACGACACCGCATTTACCGACCGAATTGTAGAAGATGGAAGCTTTTTACGTTTAGCAAATGTGGCTTTGGGCTACAATGTGCCAATCAAAAAAGACGCATTCATCAAAAACGCGTACATCTCAGTATCAGGTCAAAACTTACTGCTATTCACAAAATATAGTGGATTCGATCCAGAAGTAAACAGTTTCTCATACGATCCAACGCGCGTTGGGATTGATTGGAATTCTTTTCCAAACCAACGTTCGTATGCATTATCGGTAAACCTAACTTTCTAAACAACAGCAACATGAAAAAATATCAAATCATAATCAGTTTTATATTGGCTACTTTCTGTGTAAGTTGTCAAGACTTTTTAGAAGAAGAACCGGAAACATTTTTTAGTGAAGAACAAGTGTTTGCCACAGAAGATGGGGTAGAAGCTGCCGTCAACGGATTGTATCAAAGCTTTGCTGATCCAGGTTATCACGGCTCGTCTATTCACGGACTTATTGCGCCTTTATCAGGGAAATTTTTCTCTAACCAAGGAGCAAGTCAAGATGCTACAAGCTTAAACTGTTTGCCAAACAATACATGGCTTACGCGTTTATGGCCGCAAATGTACTCTACAATCAACGTAGCAAATACCATCATCGACAACTTAGAAAATACGACGCTCGAATTAGCAAACAAAGAAATAGCGCTCGGACAAGCTTACTTTATCCGAGCGGCAACGTATTTTGACTTGGTGCGCTATTTTGGTGGTGTTCCTATACGCACAACACCAGCCACAGAAGATAATATATTTTTACCGAGAAATTCCAAACAAGAAGTGTATGATTTAATCATTGCTGATTTTGAAAAAGCAAAACTCATGTTGCCAGGTGTAGGCGAATATCTAGAAGGCCGCCCTGTAAAAACAGCCGCAAACGCTTATTTGGCAAAAGTATACCTAACATTGGCAAGTGAAAATAACGATATGGCTTTATGGCAACAAGCGTATAACGAAGCCATTCAGGTATACGGACAATACAGTTTAACGCCAACGTATGCAGAACTCTTTGAACCTAACAACGAAAACACCACAGAATCAATCTTTGAATTACAATATGGAGCTAATGGAGCGGTAAGAAATTCCGATGTCGTTCGCTCGTATACGCCAAAAGACTTATTCTCTTATACGACTTTTGGTCGAATTCGTCCCAACAAAGAAACTTACGAACAACATTTGGCACAATATCCAGGCGACCCTAGAATTGACGCAATGTATTTGGTTGATTCGTACACAAAAGTTAACGGTTCGATAAAAAACATCTATCCAAATCAAGTAAATGGAAATGATGGCTATACCGTATTGACAAAATACTTTGACCCAAATTTCAACGGTACTACAACAAGTAGAAATTTTATCAAAATACGCTATGCGGATGTTTTACTAATGCTAGCAGAAATCACCAATGAACTCAACGGACCAACGCCAGAAGCCTTAGGCTATGTAAACGAAGTATTGGCAAGAGCCAGAAATACAGCATCAGGAACTGCTACAGAACCTGCAGATTTCTCGGCAACACTTACGCAAGATGAATTCAGAACACGCATCATGCGCGAACGCCAATATGAACTCTTAGGAGAAAATCACGAGTGGTTTGATACGCGTCGTCGCGGATACGAATACTTTTTACAAGAAGTCATCGAAAATCACAACAACTTTTCAAACCTTGGAAATACAGACTTTATATATCCTGTGAGCGTAAAAAATATGCTCTTACCAATTCCATCCACGGAAATATCTAACAACCAAGAAATCAATCAAGCAGACCAAAACCCTGGATATTAATTGCAATTATAAAATGAAAAAGAAAACATATTTACTTTTTTTATCAGTGTTCATATGTATGTATTATGCATGTATGGAAAAATCAACCAATTTAAAAAATGACACAAACCCAATCTATCTAAACGCTTCTGCGTCTGTTGAAGAACGAATAGATGATTTGATGTCTCGTATGACCATTGAAGACAAAGTCTATCAAATGTGTCAATATGTGGGATTGGAACACATGAAAGCGGCAGAATCTAAAATCTCACCAGAAGAACTCGAAAAAAATGATGCCTTAGGATTTTATCCAGGCATGCGAAGTGACAGTGTTGCTCGATTGGCAGAAGCGGGAAAAATAGGTTCTTTTTTACATGTTGTAACGCCAGAAGAAGCGAATCATTTACAAGAACTCGCACAAAAATCACCGTTAAAAATTCCATTATTAATTGGGATTGATGCCATTCACGGAAACGGTTTGGTAGAAGGCGCCACCATCTATCCATCTCCAATCAGTCAAGCCGCTACGTTTGACGACGCTTTAATAGAAGAAGGAAATCGTCAAACAGCGTTGGAAATGCGCGCCAACGGAATGCATTGGTCATTTACCCCAAACATTGACGTATTGCGCGATCCGCGTTGGGGACGTACAGGAGAAACCTTTGGAGAAGATCCGTTTTTAGTAGGAAACATGGGAATTGCCACCATAAAAGGCTTACAGTCAGACGATTTTTCAGGACAAAACAACGTAATCGCTTGTGCAAAACACCTCATTGCAGGAAGTTCGTCCATCAACGGATTGAACGCATCGCCAACAGATGTTTCCAAACGTACACTTTTTGAAATCTTTTTACCTCCGTATCGTAGAGCTGTGCAAGAAGCAAACGTATTTTCCATCATGGCAGCACACAATGAAGTAGCAGGAATGCCAGGACACATGGACAAATATATGATGACAGAACTCATGCGCGATCGTTGGAACTTTCAAGGATTCTATGTGAGCGACTGGAACGATATTTCACGAATTGATATTTGGCATCATGTCGCAAAAGATTTCAAACAATCCATTGAATTCTCTATCAATGCAGGAATGGACATGAACATGCACGGACCAATTTTTGACAAACTCTTAATCGAATTGGTTAACGAAGGAAAAGTAGACGAAGCACGCGTCAATGAAGCTTGTCGTAAAATACTCGAAGTAAAATTCAAACTAGGCTTATTTGAAAATCCTTTTGTAACTGTTGAAAAAGCCAAAGAAGTCAATTTTGCTGATTCACACCAAAAAGTAGCACTAGAACAAGCAAGACGTTCAATCGTGTTACAAAAAAACAAAAACAACTTCTTGCCATTCGCTGAAAATGGAAATGGAAAAACCATCTTTATCACTGGACCAAATGCAGACAATCAAACAACGTTGGGCGATTGGGTTTCTCCACAACCTGAAGAAAACGTCATCACAATGGTGGAAGGAATTACCGAAATTGGAACGAAAAACGGATACAAAATTAACTATTTTGATTCAGGCGATCGTTCCAAAGAAATTACTGATGAAAACATTGACAAAGCGGCACAACAAGCAAAATCGTCAGATGTGATTGTATTAGTGCTAGGTGAAAACTCTTTCCGTCATGATTGGAAACGAAAAACTACAGGAGAAAACATTGACAGAGCCACACTGAAACTTTCAGGAAATCAAATGAAGCTGGCAGACAAAATGTTGTCACTCGGAAAACCAGTTGTAGTCGTGTACGTAAGCGGAAGTCCAATTGCAGAACCTTGGTTGGAGCAACGAGCCAAAGCAGTATTAAATACGTGGGAAAGTGGCGCTTTCGCGGGACAAGCTACTGCTGAAATCTTATTTGGAGAAGTAAATCCATCAGGAAAATTACCACTCACCATTCCGCGCAGTGTAGGACAATTGCAAATGGTATACAATCACAAACCGACCGCATACATTCACAAGTACAACACCGAAAAGAAAAAACCATTACATCCATTTGGTTTTGGACTAAGCTACTCAAAATTTAAACTTTCAGCACCAACAGTATCAAAAACAACTTTTGAAGGTTTGGAAGACGAAATCAAAGTGACGGTTGAGGTAACAAATACAAGTAACGTAGATGGTGAAGAAGTCCTACAACTCTATATCAGAGACAATATCAGTTCGTATACGCGTCCTGTCAAAGAACTCAAAGGATACAAACGAGTACTAGTAAAAGCAGGAGAAACTCAAACGGTGGAATTGACCATTACTGCAGAAAGTTTAGCAATGTACGACCGCGATTACAACTTTATAGTAGAACCTGGAGAATTCACCATTATGACTGGAAATTCTTCCGCAGATAAAAATTTACAAACAACCATGATTTCTGTCGATAGCAAAATCATGTTAGATAAAAACAACGAACGATGAGAAAAACGCTATATATACTTATAGTTGGAGTCTTAGCATTCTATGGATGTGATGAAAAGCCCAAAGAACAAGCGCTGAATACGACAGAAGTTGCGGAATTTCAACAACCCAACATCATCTACATTATGGCAGATGATTTAACAACGCAAGCCATTAGCGCGTACGGAGGCATTTACAAAGACATTGCACCAACACCAAACATTGACCGCATTGCCAAAGAAGGAATGTTGTTTCAAGATGTGTTGTGTACGAATGCAATTTGTGGTCCGTCACGTGCTGCCATTCTTACTGGAAATTATAGCAATCTGAATGGCTATTACAAAAATGAAAGTGGTGGAAAATTTGACGCGTCACAATGGACGTTTCCACAAGAATTTCAAAAAAACGGATATCAAACCTCACTCTTTGGAAAATGGCACTTAGGAACAGAACCGAAAGGTTTTGATGTATTCAAATATCACAATTCTGCTGGACAACAAGGACATTACTGGAATCCGACGTACAACGAAAACGGTACGAATGTCAAGGAAAAAGGCTATGCTACCAATTTAAGTACGAATTTTGCGATGAATTGGCTGGAAAAAGAGCGTAAAAAGGACGCACCATTTATGATGGTATTGCAATACAAAGCACCACACAGACCTTGGCAACCCGACAAAAAATACGAACAATTGTGGGAAGATATTGAAATGCCATATCCTGCAACGTTCAATGACGATTACAAAGGTCGCGAATTGACCGCAGGCGATACAGAAATGACGATGGAATACTTTTCACGTCGCGATATGAAATTTGAAGAACCTGCACACCTCAAAGGAAAAGAAAAACTGAAATGGGCGTTTTATGGTGCAAAAAAAGGCGAAGTTGTACAGCCAGAAGGAATGACTGCCGAAGAAGGTCGCAAATGGCGTTATCAAACGTATATCAAAGATTATTTAGCCTGTGTAAAATCGGTTGATGACAATATTGGTCGCGTGTTGGACTATTTAGATAAAAACGGTTTAACTGAAAATACCATCATCGTGTTAACGTCCGATCAAGGTTTTTACTTAGGCGATCACGGTTTCTTTGACAAGCGTTTTATTTATGAAGAATCGCTTCGTATGCCTTTTATGGTAAAATATCCTAAAAAAATAAAAGCTGGCACGGTCAATGAAGATGTGATCACAAATATTGATTTTGCACCTACTTTATTAGATTTAGCGAATATTCAAACAACCCAAAAAATGCAAGGGAAAAGCTTTAAGTCCATCTTGGAAGGAAACACACCAAAAGATTGGAAACAAGCCATGTACTATCATTACTATGAATTTCCGTATTGGCATCACGTACAACCGCATTATGGTATCAGAACGCAAAAATATACGTTGGCGCATTTCTATTACAATATTGATGTGTGGGAATTGTACGATTTAGAAAAAGATCCGCAGCAAATGCACAATATCATCAACGATCCACAGTACGCAAGCATAGTTGTGAATTTAAAAGCTGAACTGAAAGAACTAATGAAAAAGTATGAAAATGACAAGTCATTGGCTGATTTTAGAATGATTACGGACAAAGATTTTGGTTCGATTGTAGATAAAAAAGATGATGAAACGTCGGTTCAAGACATTTTAACGAATAAAAAATAACATGAAAAAATTATTGCTATCTGTATTGTGTACAACGGCTGTTATTGTAACAGCATGCAATGCACAAAAATCTGTGAACAATTCCAATATGACGGAAACATCACAGACAGCAAACAACGCAAAGAAAAATATACTTTTCATCGCGATTGACGATTTAAAACCGTTGCTTTCCAATTATGGAGAAACACAAATGATTACTCCTAATTTTGATCGCTTGGCAAAAATGGGCATGACTTTTACAAACGCGCACGTACAATATGCGGTTTGTGGTCCGTCGCGTGCCAGTGTAATGACAGGCGCAAACCCAGACAAAACCAAAGTATGGGATTTACACACAGATTTCAGAGAATCGGCTCCTAATTTGGTGTCCATGCCAGAATATTTAATCTCACAAGGATATGAAACCACTGCCGTGGGAAAAATATATCACAAAGGCTCTTCTTCCAAAGGACATGATGGAAAAAGCTGGAGCATGCCACATCAATTGCCAAACAACTTCGATCCCGCGTATGGAGAAGCTGCGTTTTCATATTATCAAAATCCGGAAACCAAGCGTAAAATGGAGCAGCTTACGGAAGAAGCCAAAGCAAAAGGAATTACACGAAGTGGAAAAATTAGAAACTATGTATTCAAACGTTTAAAACCTGCTACCGAAAGTGCTGATGTAAGTGATACTGCCTATCAAGACGGTTTATATACACAAACTGCTTTGCAACAATTGGATGTATTAGAAAAAAGCGGAAAACCTTGGTTTTTAGGTGTTGGCTATCAAAAACCACACTTGCCATTTGTTGCACCCAAAAAATACTGGGATTTATATGATAGAGATAAAATTGAACTCGCAAAATTTCAACAAGTAGCAGAAGGAACTCCAAAATTTGCATACCATTCTTTCGGTGAATTACGTGCATTTAGTGATATTGATAACGATTTACGCGTGGGCGATAAAGTACCCGAAGCCAAACAACGCGAACTCATTCACGGCTACATGGCATGCATTTCGTACATTGATGCACAACTAGGAAAATTACTGGACGATTTAGAACGCAGAGGAATTTTAGAAGATACCGTAATTGTACTTTGGGGCGATCACGGTTGGCATTTGGGCGATCATACCGAATGGTGTAAACATTCCAACTTTGAGCAAGCCACACGAATTCCGTTTATGTTTGCAGGTCCGAAAGTGGCAAAAAACCAGAAAAGTGATCATCCGGTGAATTTAGTCGATTTATTCCCAACAGTGTTTGAATTGGCAAACGTATCACAGCATCCACAAACAGACGGAAAATCATTAGTTCCATTATTAGATAGCAATCCAAAAACCAATATTGATATGGACTATGCGTATCACCAATATCGTAGAGGAAAACGTATGGGATACTCCATTAGAACAGATCGATATCGTTACACAGAGTGGCACAATGATGATTATAGAAGTTACGAAGCCTACAACGGAAATAACATTGTAGGACGCGAATTGTATGATTACGAAGCAGATCCATTAGAAACTAAGAATTGGGTAAAAGATGCTAAATATGCAGCGATTGTAAAAGAACTCAAAGCGAAATTAAAAGCACATTTATCAAAACAATAAATGACTTCATTAAACAAAATTGAATTTTAATAGTCTAAAAACAAAAACACTATTAAATATGAAAAAACTATCTTTTATCATCATCCTATTGTACGTAATTTGTGGATTTTCTCAAGAAAAACCAAACATTCTTATCATTCACACAGATGACTTAGGATACCACGATTTAAGTTTTACAGGTTCGCAATTATACAATACTGACAACATAGATCAATTGGCAAAAGAATCCGTTTCGTTTACCAATGCCTACAGTAGCTATCCACGTTGTACGCCGTCGCGCTACGGAATGATGACTGGCATGTATCCTGTTAATGAAAACAAAGGACATTTAGGCGCAATTCCGAAAGAACGAAACTTCATCAAGCTTTTTAATAATGCGGGTTACAACACGTCGTATGTGGGGAAGTGGCATTTAGGAAAAGGGGATAGTGCTCCAGAAAAATTCGGTTTTGCACATACGTATGCGGCTGGCGAAGCGGGCGGTATTGCGTCACGCTTTTATCCATTTAACGAAAAAAAGAATGGAAATAAAGGAAAATATCATGTGCCAAATGTAGAAGAAGACGGAAAAGAAGGCGACTATGCGTCTGATTTATTAACAGATGCTACGATTAAATTCATTCAAGAAAACCCAAAAGACAAACCATTTTTGGCAGTCTTGGCATTCTATGCTGTGCATACGCCAATTGAAGCCAAAGCAGAAGACATTGCACGAAATAAAGAACAATTGAAAGGCATTGATTTTGGCGATACTCCAGAATTTATCAAAGAAGGCGAAGGCAGAAGAAAAATGCGTCAAGACGATCCTAGATATGCAGGAATGGTAGAAAATGTAGATGAAAATGTGGGACGAATTCTTCAAACATTGAAAGACTTACATATTGATAAGAATACCATTATTATTTTCTCGTCCGATCATGGCGGATTATCCAACGATGGGAACAAAAAAGAACGTGAATTGGCAACAACAAACATCCCGCTTAAAGCAGGAAAAGGACACTTATATGAAGGCGGGATTCGCGTACCGTTATTCGTTAGATGGACCGAACAGTTGCAACCGCGCGTAGATGAAAAATCAATCATTTTGGGAATGGACGTATTTCCAACGCTTTTAGAACTTGCGTTAGATAAAAAAGTCGCTGAGGTTGATGGAAAAAGCTATGCAAATGTGTTGAAAGGAAATGAATCTTGGGAAAACAGAACCGTGTATTGGATTTCGCGAAAAGCACGTCCGCACAGTACAGGCGATAGCAAAGCTGCGGTAGTTCGTAAAGGCGATTACAAACTCATACAATTCTTGGGAACAGATAAAATAGAATTATACAATCTTAAAAAAGATATTTCAGAAGAAAACAATTTAGCAACCACCGAACCCGCAAAAGCAAAAGAAATGCTGGCATTGCTAAAAAATTGGAAAAAAGAATATCTCGTACCTGAACGACTCAATGTATTAAAACGCAACAAAAATAAAAAGAATAAAAAGAAGAAACAGTAATACATTTATATAGCCTTAAATCTCTATGAAAAAATTACGCTTTGTAATAGTACTTATGCTTGTCTGTATTCACTATAACTTTGGACAAACAGGTGCTTATGAGAAAGAAACCAAAGCTGAGAAAGCAGCGCGTATGCAGTGGTATACCGATGCACGTTTTGGAATGTTTATTCATTGGGGCGCATATAGTGTTTTAGATGGCGAATACAAAGGTAAAAAACAAAAAGGAGCACTAGGCGAATGGATTATGTTCAACCTTAAAATTCCTGTAAAAGATTACAAAAAAGATGTTGTTGGGAATTTCAATCCGACTGAATTTGATGCAGATACTTGGGTAAAATATGCACACGATACAGGCATGAAATACATTGTGATGACGACGAAGCATCACGATGGGTTTGCACTTTTTCAATCAGAAACAAGCGATTATAATATTGTTGCACAAACACCTTTTAAGCGTGACGTCATCAAAGAGTTATCAGACGCTTGCAAAAAATACGGACTCAAATTTGGAGTGTATTATTCACAAGCACAAGATTGGTATCATCCAGGTGGTTTTACACCTAAAAAACGTTGGGACAATCAGCAAGAAGGTGACTATGACACCTATTTTAAAACGATCGTCAAAGGACATGTCACAGAATTATTCAGCAATTATGGCGAAATATCTTTAATTTGGTGGGATTCTGCTCGAAAAGTTCAAAACAAAGAACTCGCAAACGAAATAGGGCGCGAATTGGTCAAATTACAACCGAATATTATTGTAAATCCAAGATTAAGTCCAACCTCACAAAAAGACTTTCAAACCTTTGAGCAAGTCATTCCGGGAATCTTAACCGAAGATTACAACGAATTATGCCTAACTCAAAACCGATCGTGGAGTTACAAACCATCGGACACAAATTGGAAAGAACCTGCGTTTCTCTTAAAAACCTTAACACACATGGTTTCGATAGGCGGAAACTTTCTATTCAATGTGGGACCAAAACCTGATGGAACATTTCCGCAACAAGCAATAGAAGCTTTACAATACATTGGAGATTGGATGGAAGTTCACAATGAAGCTATTTACCAAACAAAAGCGAGTCCATTTTACAAACTACCCTTTGGAGAAGCAGCATTAAAATCTGAAAATGGTCAACACAGTATTTATTTATTTGTTTATGAATGGCCGAAAGATGGAACTTTGGACGTACTTGGTATTAAAAACAACATAGCTTCTGTTAGCATTTTAGGACAAAAAAATACTATTTCAGTTACAAATACGGCTAACGGAATTAGAATTTCTGATTTGCCAAAAAAAGCACCACATGAAGCAGTTTCAGTCATCAAAATTCAAATTAGTGAGTCTTTACAGATTGATGAAGGTTATGTAAAACCAAATTTAGACAATACCATACAATTAACACCACTCAATGCATTACTCACCATAAAACCGCAATATGATTGTATTCCTTTTGTTGCATATCATAACGATGAACCGTATTTTGCCAATTGGAAAAACTGTATTCCCACAACTAAAAAAAATACAGGAAATAAAGCACACTGGAAAATTGAAGTTGCTAAAAAAGGCAGGTATAAAGTAAATCTTCGTTATGCTACTAAAGTTGCTGGAAATATCATAACACTGAAAAATAAACAGCGATTACATGTAAAATTACCAAATACAAATGGCTTGACAAATTTTCAATCATTTGAACTGGGAGAAATAGAACTCACAAAAGGCATCAATACACTAACGCTTACAGGCGGAAAGAAAAATGAATTGTGGGATGAAATACAAATTCAATCGTTAGAGCTCATAAAACTTTAAATATTTGAAAGCAATCACGAACATCTCAATTCTATTTCTAGTTGTACTTTTTTTAAGCTGCAAAACAAAAGCTGTTGAAACAAAAAATACGGCAATTACTGAAAAACCCAATATTCTCATCATTCATGTAGACGATTTGGGCTATCACGATTTGAGTATGAACGGTTCTCAAATATACCAAACGCCCAACATTGACGCGTTGGGAAAAGAATCGGTTGTATTTACCCATGCGTACGCAAACTATCCACGTTGTGTGCCTTCGCGTTTTGCCATGATGACGGGAAATTATCCAATTCAAAACGGAAGCGTTCCCGATGACGGTTTTAAAATGGGAAACATTTCAGACAATAAAAACTTTATCAAAACCATTAAAAACGCGGGCTACCAAACGGCGTATTTTGGCAAATGGCATTTAGGAGATAAAAACAGTCTGCAACAATTTGGTTTTGAGTACAGTTTTGCTTCAGGTCATGCAGGTTCGCCCATTAGCTTTCTTTATCCGTTTAACGAGAAAAAAGGCAAGGGAAAAACCAAAAAAACACCCATTCCCGATGTAGACGAAGTCAGTAAAGAAGGTGATTATCTCACCGATGTCATGACCAATCAAGTGATTGATTACATTGAAAAGGCAGACAAATCAAAACCATTTCTAGCGATGTTTTCATTGTACGCCGTACATCAACCGTTGGAAGCCAAAAAAGAAGACATTCAGCGAAATCGTAAAGAGATACATGCTTTCGATTATGGCAATCAACCCGAATACATTCGAGAAGGAACGGGACGTACCAAAATGCGCCAAGATCATCCAACATACGCCGCAATGGTAGAAAATATGGATGAAAACATTGGAAAGCTATTAAATGCATTAAAAGACTTAAATATCGAAGATAATACCATCGTTATTTTTTCTTCCGATCACGGCGGATTGTCTAACGACGGTACCAAAAAGCGACAACTGGCAACGTCGAACTTTCCGCTTCGGGCGGGAAAAGGTTGGTTGTATGAAGGCGGCATCAAAATACCGTTTTTCATCAAGTGGAATAAATTGCAATCCAAAACAAATTCAAAATCAATCATTACGTTAATGGATGTTTTTCCAACGTTACTAGACATTACCACAAATACATCTCTAGAAACGGATGGTAAAAGCTTTCTTCCTGTATTACAAAACAAAGAAGTGTGGAACGACAGAACCGTATTTTGGCATTCGGAAAAAGCGCGACCTGTCAATACGGGCGATACCAAATCGTCTGCCATTCGCAAAGGAAATTACAAACTCATTCATTGGTTTAAAGAAAACCGAGTTGAATTGTACGATATACAAAATGATCCGTATGAAACAACTGATTTGTCACAAGAAAAACCCAACATCACAAAACAATTACTAGATGAATTACACGCATGGAAATCTACTTTTTAAAGTAAAACAGCTCATTCTACTCGTGCTATATTTTGTAGGATGTATTTCGTTTGGTTTTTCGCAACAATTGCCAAAAGGCAAGAATTTGGTAAATGATCAAAAAATACAATACCTAAAAACCAAAGGCGAATTTTCTAAAATTACAACTTCCAAAGAAAACGAAACAGTATCATTTTTGATAGAAACAATCAAAGAACCCAAATTCATTTATAACTGTGCTACCAG
Source organism: Kordia periserrulae (assembly GCF_003054265.1). Classification (GTDB taxonomy): domain Bacteria; phylum Bacteroidota; class Bacteroidia; order Flavobacteriales; family Flavobacteriaceae; genus Kordia; species Kordia periserrulae. Next base: position 475,678 of record NZ_QBKT01000003.1, read on the forward strand.
CATTCCGATTGAAAAGAAAAGTTATCCTAAAGGCACAGTTTTTTTACTTTCGTACGATGCCAAAACCGTAACAGCAAGTTTGGAAACTGGCGAAGCAAAACTCCTATGGTTATTCAAGCAATTACCATCTTACAAAGGAAACATCGCGTCTACACAAAGTATCTCTTCTGATTGGCAAACCTATTACATTCCCTTTGAAGCCAACCGTCCTATTGCGAAAGAAGATTTAGGAATTGTGATGCAATATGGTTTTCGCCCACAATCTTTTCTCCTAAAAAATATCAAATTTGAAGTATTTCCAAAAGGGACACAACTAGCACAACTCCCAAAAACAAAAATAACCTACAAAGGCATGGAAGCGAATGCTGAATGGCGCAAATTGGCAAATCAGCGAATAGAATCGATTCGGAAAGGAAATTTTACCGTTCAATTTACCAAAGATGGAAAACCAGTAAGTGAAAAAGTGGTAAAAATTGAATTGAAAAAACACCTATTTCCCTTTGGTGCACGCATGCATGCAGAAGATATTGTAAACAACACCGACGATTACAAAAACTTCAAAAAAGCCTTTAACAGTTTGGTGTTGGGAAATGATTTGAAAATCAAGCGTTGGAAAAATAAAGAAAAAAGAGAAACAACCTTGAAAGCATTGGAAATACTACAAAAAGAAGGATTTCCTGTAAAAGGACATGTGTTGGTTTGGCCAGGCTTCAATTATTTACCAACATCGATCAAAAATCATACAGAAAATCCAGAGAAAGTAATACAGATCATAGAAAATCATGTAAAAAGCATTCTAGAAGCAACCAACGAAAAAATTTCGCATTGGGATGTTGTCAATGAAGCCTATACCAATAGAGATTTGCAAAAAATTACGGGAAGCGAAGATATTCTATACAAGGCTTTTCAAATAGCAGCACAAAAACAACCAAAAGCACGACGTTTTACCAACGAATACGGGATTATCAGTAAAGGCGGAATTGACACGCAAAAACAACAATGGTATTACGACTTTATCAAACGAATTGACGAAAACACGAATGGTTTGGTGCAAGGCATCGGAATTCAGTCGCACATCGGAAGCGATCTCACGCCGCCAGAACGTGTATTAGAAATATTATCTTTTTATGCTACACTTGGAAAACAAATCAGTATTTCCGAATTTACGATGGACATTCAAGATGCGGAAATTAGAGAACAATACACGCGCGATTTTATGATTGCAGCGTTCAGTCACCCAAATGTGGTAGAGTTTCTATTTTGGGGAAATACAGAAGACGGACGCGGAAAGTGTGATATTTTCACAAAAGAAAACGAAATCGGAATCATGGGAAAAGCATTCTTTTCCTTAGTCCACGATGCGTGGAAAACAAAATTTAATAGTACAACGTCTAAAAATGGAACTCTTGTTGGACGTGGGTTTTATGGCGAATACGAATACTCGTTTGTAGAAGACGGAAAAGTAGTAAAAGGAACATTTGAAGTAAAACCAAGAAGCAAACGAACAATTTTGATAGAGTTGTGAGTATTGAGATTTTTTCAAATCTTAAATTTATAAGCAAACTTTCTCAAAAGTTAATGACAAACTATTGGTACATTTTCAAATTATCAAATTGCGCTATTAAAAGAATGTCACATCGAGCGCAGTCGAGATGTAATTACAATGCCACCAAAATACAATGAAACTAAAACTCAACTACATAATCATCATTCTTCTGTTTTCTTGTGGGACGAAAGTTTCAAAAGAAACAGTCAATTCCATAGAAAAAAGACAACCCAACATTCTCTGGATTGTTACCGAAGATATCAGTCCCACACTATCTTTCTATGGAGATAAAACTGCAAAAACTCCACATTTAGAGGCATTGGCAAACGAAAGTATGATTTACGACAATGCCTTCGCGGTTGTTGGCGTTTGTGGGCCAAGTCGTTCCTCAATCATCACAGGAATGTATCCTACAAGTATTGGCACCATGCACATGCGTACTGGAAAAGACATACATTCATGGGGAAAGCGCGTGTATAACAACGAAGCCCAAAAAACAGACTTGCAAAATAATCCAGTCATAGAATATTCGGCAGTGATTCCTGAAAACGTAAAATGCTATACAGAATACTTACGTATCAATGGTTATTTCTGCACCAACAATCAGAAAACAGACTATCAATTTGCCGCGCCTGTGACTGCTTGGGATGAAAACAATAAAAAAGCGCACTGGCGAAATCGTTCAAAAGACACACCGTTTTTTTCCGTGTTTAATATTGGTACAACGCATGAAAGTCAACTGTGGAAAAAGGAAAATTTGCCGTTAACGGTGAATCCGAAAGACGTAAAAGTTCCTCCGTATTTACCCGATACCGAAGCAACACGAAATACCATCGCGCGTCATTACAGCAATATTGAATTGATGGACGCTGAAGTTGGCGAAATTATTCAGCAACTCAAAGACGATGGTTTGTACGACAATACAATCATCTTTTTTTACAGCGATCATGGCGGACCGTTGCCGCGACAAAAACGTGAAATCTATGATTCTGGGTTGAAAGTTCCGTTTATGATTAAAGGAATTGACGGTGAAAAAGGGCGAACCGATCGTATGATTTCGTTTGTAGATCTAGCGCCAACTATGTTAAGTTTGGCAGGAATTGAACCACCAAACTATATGGAAGGAAAAGCATTTTTGGGCGAATTTAAAACGCAACCGCGCGATTACATTATTGGAACTTCCGATCGTTTTGACGAATTCACAGATCGAATTCGCGCTGTACGCACAAAAAGGTATTTATACTTGCGAAATGATTTTCCCGAATTGACCAAATATAAAGATGTTTCCTATCGAAAAAACATTCCGATGATGTTGCCATTTTTAGAAATGAAAGACAATTATCAACTTACGGAAACGCAACAACTGTGGTTTCAAACCAAAACTAACGAAGAATTATACGATTGTAAAAACGATCCGCACAACGTACACAATTTGGTAAACAATCCGAAATATCAGCAGATTTTAGCTGAAATGCGAGTGAAATTAGCTAATCATGAGTTAAATCGGAAAGATTTCGGTCTCACGCCAGAATCAATCATGATTCAAGAAATGTGGCCAAATTTTCAACAACCTATCACAGAAACAGTCGCCTTTACGTTTGAACCGGAAACGGGAAACAAAGTAGCGTTGACAACCAACACAAAAGGAGCTTCTATTGGGTATATACTTTCTGACACGCCTATCAAAAAACCAAATCTCAACAGTGGCTGGAAGGTGTATTACAAACCATTTCGTGTACAAGAAGGGCAATATGTGTATGCAATGGCACAACGAATTGGCTACAAAGAAAGTGAAATCACAAAAGTTAATGTAAAATAGATGACTTTAGCATTTGTTTTTTGGAAAATCTATTAAGAAAAATTTCAAAAAAAAGATACCTGCAAAAATAATTACATCGTTTTCGGAACTTTTTGAGAATTTCATAAAAAACATGCTTGAAAACCGTCAAATACTTAATTTTAGGGCGATTATACACGAATATCAAACGCTATCTGACAATAAACGAACCTATAAAAACATTTTTTTAATCAATTTTACACCATGCAAATTAACCAGCAGATTATGAAATCTATCAAATTATATATGGTATTTTTTTGTATCCTCATTATTTTTTCATGTAATGAAGATGACGAAGATTTTTCAGGAACAGGAACGGCAAACTTTTCAATAACAAGTCTTCAAGAAGTTGAAAACGCAACAAGCGCATTAGCTATAAATATTGGTATTGATAATTTTAACCATGCAGGAGGAACAATTTCTGTCGCTATTTCAGGTGCGACTTACGGAACCGATTACGAAACAAGTGCTGGAAGTGATACATTTACATTAGATGTCGCTCAAGGCGGATTGATAACGAGTTTTTCTATTCAACCAATTGACAACGACGCAATAGAAGCGAACAAACAATTAACCATTACACTAACGGACGCAACAGGCGCATTGACAATTGGTGACAATGCTACGCTTACATTTACAATTTTAGAAGATGACGATCCGTTGGTAGCTGCTGTCGCTTTTGAAAGTGCAACGTTGGCAATTCAAGAAAATGCAACTTCAGCAACTACGATAAACATTCCTTTTGATCAAGAAACTACCAATGGCGGAACAATAACTATTGAAACTACAGGTGATGCTGTATTGGGAACTGATTACACAATTGTTGGACAAACAGCGACTACATTTACACTTACAGTTCCTGCGAATGCTACCACAGCAAGTTTTGACATACAAGCCATTGATAATACCGTTTTTGAAGCAGACAAATCCATTATTTTTACAGTTACTGAAGTTTCAGGCGGACTTAGCATCGGAACCATTCCCCAACTCACTGTAAGCATTGAAAATGACGATTCCCCTCCCAATCCCCTAATTGATTTTGATGCTTCAAATACAACTTCCTACAACGAAGATGCTGGAACGATTACAGTAAACTTTACACTTAGCGGTACAACCACAGCAGCTGCGACGATACAATTGACCACTTCTGGAACAACAGATGCGAGCGATTTTAATTTTGGCGGAAGCACAGCAAATCCATACAGTTTTACCATTCCTGCGGGAAGTAGCACAGGAAGTGTGGCAATCACTATTACAGATGATGCTACTGTAGAAATGGACGAGATACTGACGCTAGAAATTACAAATGTTTCTGGTGGATTGGACGCTGGTGTCAATCTGCAACAGCAAACAATCACGATTACAGATAACGATGCAGTTGCTTTCAATTATGTGGAAGATTTTGAATCAGGAACAGATTTGGCGACTCTTGGTTTTGAAAATATTTTGAACGGACAAACCGTTGATCCTACAAGAGTCATAAGTTTGATTACCTCTAACGGAAATTTTTCAGACGTGAATAATGTAAACGGTACGTCAGATAACGGACTCAATATGTTTTACAATGCGGGAAGCGGAACAACAGTCACAGAATTGCTTGACAATGTATTGGTATCTCCAATCATGAATGCGTCAGGAAATATGGAAGTTATCATTGATAACAGTTACGCTTTTCTTAATCAAAACTCAGCAACAGTAACGTATTATTGGTCACAAACCTACAATGGTTCAGGAACATTTATAGCATCTGAATGGAACGTGATGGGAACTGAAACGGCAGCAAACATGAATGGCGAAGGATTTGGAAACAATACGTACAAACAACAACAATTCAACATCAGTCCAACAGGAAACTTTTACATCGCAATTCGAGTTTCGCAAACAATAGATGGAGCAAATTACAGAACCCGATGGCGTTTTGATAACCTAAAAGTCAACTCTCTTTAAAAACAAGCATTACTTAACACACTTACTTATGAAAAAACTACTCTTCATTTGCCTTTTCGTATTAGGCTTCGCAACGACAGCTGTTGCACAGAATAAAAAAATGATCGCGAAAGCAGAAAAAAAGATTGAGAAAATCAATACGCAAATTACAAGCGTTGACAGTTCGTTAGCACTTTCTGACGCACAAAAAGAGCAAATCACTGCGATTGAGATTAAAACGGCAAAAGCAATTAAAGCTTTGCGTAAAGAGATTAGCGATAAAGATGAATTAAAAGAAAAAGTAAAAGAACTGAACAAAGAAGCAGGGAAAGAAATTTCTAAAAATGTGTTGACCAAAAAACAACGAAAAGCAAGAAGTACTTATCGCAAACAAAATAAAAACTAATACGTAGCACTTTAAAATGTACTTTAATCGTTACATATATATGCTTTTTTTGCTACTTCCTGTAGGCATTCTTGCGCAAGCGACACCACAGCAAATGGTGGCTCGTATGGACAGAGGAATCAATTTAGGAAATGTGCTCAGTGCACCGTATGAAGGAAACTGGGCGCCAGCAGTAGAAGAAAGCTATTTTGATGATGTTGCCGCCGTGGGCTTTAAAACGGTTCGTATTCCGATTCGTTTTGACAATCAAACGACAACCTTAGCAAGTGTAACGTATACAGATGTTAATACAGGAAACTACATAGGTTCTGCTAATGATTATGCTGTAAATACAACCTACTTAGACCGAATTGAAGAAGTAGTTGACTGGGCGCTAGACAGAGGTTTGATAGCCATTATAGATGTACATGGCGATCATTGGTTTTGGGAAAGTTACGATGCGTCTAGTTCGCATTACAAAACAGGAAACGACCGTTTGGCGGCAGAAGATCGCTTTCGAGCAATTTGGCGTGATATTTCGGTGCGTTTTCAAAACAAGTCAGAAAATCTCCTTTTTGAGATAATGAACGAAGCCTACTTTAGCATGTCTGCCACAGAGGTCGATGTTGTCAATGCCGATATCCTTTCTATCATACGTAATACTAATACCACCCGAAATGTAATCGTGAATGGTGGCGGATTGAACTCGTGGCAGGCTCCTTTGCAAATGTCAAGTACATTTCTAAACAGTGACAATTATTTAATTGCAACTTTTCATTATTACAAACCGTTCAACTTTACAAGTTCTTCTAAACCGCAACACAACAACTTTTCTTGGGGAACTACGTCGGATAAAAGTACTGTCGACACACATTTTGACAATGTACAAACGTGGTCGCAAGCCAACAACATTCCTGTATTATTAGGCGAATTTGGTGCTGATAATGAAGGCGGATACGATTATTACAATCAAACGTATGGAGCCTATGGCGGACCTGATAATGCTTCGCGAGTAGCCTATCATGAATATTTGGCTGAAGCAGCTATCAATAGAGGTTTTGCTTTTACGGTGTGGGATGCGGGAGAAAAATCGAACAAAACTATTTACAAAGCTACCAACAGAAATTGGGTGACAGATGTTAGAAACGCCGTGTTGGGAATTGATTGTTTGACTTCTGGAATTATCTCCAATGCTGATATTGAATGTGGCTATAACAACGATTGGAGTCTTTGGACAGATACTGCGGTAACTGCCACTATTGCGAATGCCAGTGCTTCTGAAAACTATAACAATAGTACCTCTTTAAAAGTAGCCGTTTCGACTGCTGGAAGCGGATTTGGAAAAGCTGTCATAAGGAATCAAACAGTAACAGATGCTTCTTTGATAGGAAAAACATTCGTGTTTTCATGCAGAGCAAAGGCAAATACAACGACGCAACAATTCAAAATGCGTGTCAAAGCTACGGTGAATGGAAGTTCACAACTAACGGCCTCTAGTACGTATGATTTATCATCAACAGATTATGAAAACTTTGAGTTTTCCTATACAGTTCCTGCAAATACAACAACGTTGCAATTTCAAGTGTTGGTTGGGAAACAGACAGGCGATTATTTCTTTGATGATTTTCAAGTATCAGAAGCAATTCCAGAAGTATTATCTATTCAAGAGGAATCAACAGAAAATACGTTGGTCATTTACCCAAATCCTACGCGCGACTTTATACACATACAAACCACAAAACAAATCTTACAATACGAATTATACACCTTTGAAGGAAAAATGCTGCTGACAACGAACACAGCACCTTTGCAAATATCCAATTACACCAATGGCTTATACATACTGAAAGTGTTATTTTCAGATCGTTCGAGCCAATATCAAAAAATAATCATCAAAAAATAACTAAGCACAATCATTATGAAAAAAATTACATTATTTTTAATTTTATTACCATTTTTTGCGTTTTCGCAAAACATCGTATATAACTTTAACACTACAGGCGATGTAGAAGGATTTACCCAAGGAGGAATTGGTTCTTTTGACGTTCCAGCGCCTGGCGGTTCATTAGAATGTTCAGGTTGGACAGGAGGATTTCAACAAGTGCGCTCTCCAGAAGGTTTAAATCTCGTGGAAGCTGATTATGCTATTTTACGTATTGTGGTTGAAAATGCCACTAATAACGATATTTGGCAAGTAATCAATTACGATACTGCAGATCAAAATGCAGGGCAAGGAGAAAAGTTAGATTTTACCATGCCTATTGTAACTGCGGGAAGCGGTTTTACAACGTTTGACTTGGCTATTCCTGTAAATCCTGATAATGGAGGAACGTTAGATAGGGTAGGAATTAGAGCAAAACAAGGAAATACATTTGGTTTGACCGGAACCTTAAAAATTGATCAATTTATGATTGTAAATACGATTGTTGAAGATATGTGGGTTGCCAATCCTAATTTTGAAACTTCTTCTGACTGGTCAGCATCTGGAGGAGAAACAACAGCTTCTTTTTCTACGATGAGTCCGCAAGAAGGTTCGCAATCGGGCGTATTGACTTTTACAGCAGATCAAACATCCAATCAATTTTTAGAAAACACCATTTATGATTTTGGTATGGAAGTAAATCCAGAAGAAATTAACAGTACATTTTGGGTACGTTCTAGCAGAGCTGGAATACAGGTGCAAATAACGTATGATATATTTGATGCTGCAGGAACGAAGATTACAGGAAATAATACGGGTGCTTATACAATCACAGCAGCTGACACTTGGGAAGAAGTGACTACTAATAAAGTGATCAATGACCCATTTCACCAAATACAATATCGTTTAAAAGTACGCTCACAGTCTAATGCTTTAACAGGTGATGTGGTAATGTTTGATAATGTAACAGCAAGCTTTACCTATGCAACACTAAGCAACGAATCTTTTGAAACTACACCAAACTTTACGATGTATCCAAATCCTGTTAAGAATGAATTATTCATTAATAGTGAAAATGACATCCAAAAGGTTGAAATATTCAACATTACAGGACAACGTATACTTGAAGCGAATAACAGTAAAAGAATCAATACATCAAGCTTGCGTAATGGAATTTACATGGTGAAATTGACAAGTGAAAACGGTGGAGTTTCCGTGAAAAAGCTCATTAAAAATTGATTACCTGATAGTTAATTGCCCTTCATAGCAGAGATTTTTAGTATTGGGTCTCTGCTATTTTTTTAATCCTAAATCTTATTTACATGCTTGGTATACTCTCTTTTATTGGTTTTACCGCTTTAGTAGCTATTATTTCGTATCTAGCAACGCGTTCTACAGATGAAAATTCTGCCGATGGTTATTTTTTGGGCGGAAGAAGTCTCACAGGAATCGTTATTGCAGGTTCTTTACTGTTGACAAATCTTTCCACAGAACAAATAGTTGGACTCAACGGATCTGCCTATAAAGAAGGAATTTTAGTCATGGCGTGGGAAACTTTAGCAGCCATTGCCATGGTGATTACTGCCATATTTTTATTACCACGGTATTTAAAAGGCGGAATTGCTACGATTCCTACCTTTTTAGAAAGACGCTATAACAAAACCACCAAAGCATTAACTTCAGGATTATTTTTAACAGGATACGTAGTGGTTTTATTGCCAATCGTATTGTATTCAGGAGCATTAGCCATTAACAGTATGTTTGATGTGCCAGAAATGTTAGGAGTCTCAAAAACTGTTGCCTTGTGGTCTACTGTTTTCTTTATCGGAATTGTAGGTTCTATATATGCAATTTTTGGAGGATTAAAAGCGGTAGCGGTTTCAGACACTATCAATGCCGTTGGTTTGCTCATTGGCGGATTGATGATTCCGTATTTTGGATTGTGCTACATTGGCGATGGAAGTCTGTCGGAAGGAATTTCAACCTTAATGACTGCAAACCCTGAAAAGTTTGATGCTATCGGAAATTCTGAATCGTCCATACCCTTTGCGACAATTTTTACAGGAATGATGTTGGTGCAGCTATTTTATTGGGGAACCAACCAAGCCATCATTCAGCGTGCGTTGGGAGCCAAAAACTTAAAAGAAGGACAAAAAGGACTGATCTTCGCTTCATTTATCAAAATATTAGGTCCATTAATCGTCGTTATTCCAGGGATTATTGCGTATCACATCTTTCAAGGAAACCTGCCAAATGCAGATGAAGCCTATCCAGAATTGGTAGCAAAAGTATTGCCAGTATCGCTAGTTGGCTTCTTTGCCGCCGTATTATTTGGCGCAATTTTGAGTTCGTTCAACAGTGCATTAAACAGTTCGGTAACCCTTTTTGGGGTAGATATTTACAAAGAATTCATCAACAAAAAAGCTACCGAAAAACAAATTGTCAACGCAGGGAAATATTTTGGAATCTTACTCGCAATCTTAGCAATGGTGGTAGCACCTTTCATAGCATACGCACCAGATGGATTGTTTGGCTATTTACAAGAAGTAAACGGTTGTTACAGCATTCCTATCCTAACAATTATTATTGTGGGATATCTTACCAAACGTGTGCCGGCAAAAGCGGCAAATATTGCTATCGTTTCAGGTGCAGTTTTGTATATCATCAGTCAATTTGTGTTGGAACCTTATGTATTTGGTAAAGACAACTATCCACATTTCTTGCATATCATGGCAATCTTATTTGTTTTGAATATTTTAATCATGTTAATCATAGGTAAAATGGAACCGAGAGAAGAATCATACGAACAAAAATTTACGCAAGAAGTAGACATTACACCATGGCAGTACGCTAAGATTTTTGGTGTAGCAATTATTTTTATCGTAATTACCACTTTTATTTATTTTTCATAACAAAATAAAAAGATGATGAAGATGAAATTATCATTCCTACTATTTTTTCTATGTTTCTTGAATGGTTTCGCGCAGACAAACTACTACGTAGATCAACAAAATGGCAACAATACAAATGACGGCTTATCTCCTGTAACAGCCTTTAAAACAATAAATTCTACCCTAACCGGATTACTGACTGGTGGCGATACACTTTTTATTATGGGTGAATATACAAATGCCAGTTATGATGAAAGTTATGTGTACAATATGCCAAACGATGCACATTTGTGGCATTCGGAAAATACGATTAGAATCAATAATTTACATGGAACACCACCACAAAATGGACAAGCTGCCAAATACATTACTATCAAAGGATATGATAGCAATACTATTTTAAAAGGCGACGGAAGTAATATTTTTAGAATATTAAATTCTAGCTACGTCATTATTGAAGAGCTCACAATCGAAGGAAATATCAATATTCCATTAGCTACTGCAAATGCCATACAATTTGTCTACATAGACACAAACACGGTTGCGAACGAAAATGCGCCACTCATCACAGATATCAAATACAGAGACCAAGACTGTGTGAGTAACTGTACGCCCAACGCAGTAGTAGATGGCGAAATCTATTCTGATTTAAGCGGAATGAATATTAAAAGACCTTCGTATGTAGATACGAGAGGTTTGTACGCTAGTAAAGTAGAAAATATCATCATTCGGAACAATACAATTCGTTATATGCCTGGTGGCGGATTGCGTGTTTCTGACTGTGAAGACATTGACATCATTGAAAATGAAATTAGCTATTGTTCTAGGCGTTCCTACTCAGGAACACACGGTTTAGTAATAACCAAAGCCACCAGTACAAGAACTGGAGATGACTACAGAATTCGAATTTTACGAAATAAAGTGCATCACAATTTTAACGAACAATACTCTTGGGCACCTACTAAAACGGTCATTACACCTCATATTGACGAAGGCAAAGGAATTTCGCTGCAGCGCAATCAAACTACATATAACACTGACGGTTCTATCGATGTCAATTGGGAAAATGGACGAATTTTGGTGCAAAACAACATCTGTTATTACAACGGCTTTAGTGGTGTGCACAGCAATGACGGAAACCGCATCGACATTATCAATAATACCTGTTATTTCAATTCGTACACAAAATCTATTACAGAAGGAATCACGTCTAGCAGTAACGGCGGAAATATTGGTATCAGTGCCAATGGAGGCGTAGATATCAAAATTTTAAACAACATTAGTATCATTGATTCCAATTTGAGTAAATCTGCGATTGCATCTCCTATCGCTGCTGCAGATGGTTTGGTTGTACGCGATAATATTATTTATGGAACGGAAGGCGCTATTAGCGAAAACGCAAATGTTGCTTCCTTACAAGTCAACACGCAAATGGTTGATCCGTTGTTTGTAGATGCCGCTAATTTCGATTTTAATTTACAAGCAACTTCACCAGCTATTGATCCTACAACAGCATTACAAGACGCTCCAACCGTTGATTTCTTCAACAATACAAGAGACAGTAATCCAGATATTGGTGCCATTGAATATGCGTCAACATTAAGTATAAAAGATGAGTCATTCACTTCGATTAAAATCTACCCAAATCCGGCAACTCATCAAATTACAATTGAAGGCATTGAACTAGATACTTCCAAAGTAAGACTATATAATTCTTTAGGTCAAGAACTGCATAATTTTAAATTCACGTCAAGTAGAATCATGAACATAAGCACTTTACCAACAGGAATTTACTTTTTAAAACTATCGGGCACTGTTCGAAAGATTCTCAAAAAGTAATTCTAGCAAAATATTTTAACAAGAAGTTATAAAAATCAAATTCGTCAAAAATCATGAATAGTTAAGAGTAACAAATCGACAAATTCACAAAAAACAAAAAACAAACAACAAACAACAAACAACAAATAACACGCAGTTGGTTAAATTTTGCGCACCTGATTTTCAGTTGTTTATGAAATAAGGAGTTCGAAAAAGGGTCGATTTCTATGCTTTTCGGTACTCTGAAACGGTACTCTTTTAATGCTTTAAAATTACTATTTTTTCTATTGTGAAGCGCCTAATCCAAACATGAGAAGAGTTGTTGTAAGGAAACTGCTTTTTTGTTGGTTTATTAAAAAAAATAAATACAGGGAACTTCATCAATATATACAATGGTAATTGCTTAGTCAATACTGTCAATAGAAACTTCAATATTTATGGGAATAAATTGATCTGAATTATGCTCAAAACGGGGCTTTATGCCCGATTGATATAATTTGTTCTTATGACGATAATGATTCAACAAATATTGAAAGGTATGATACTTGATATCTTCCCGCTCACAAAAATCTTTTTGGTTGATATCTTCTATATACATCTGGTAAATCGAAGAAAACATTCGTTGCTATGTCTTTGTTTTTTCATCTAGCTAAAATACACTAGCAAATATTGTACTTGTAATACGTAGTTTGTCAAAGGCTGACTATTCAAATATCAATATTATCTTTTTTTATAACTGATTAGATTCACAAAGTCCTGAAAAATAACATTATATAGGTATTTACTTTTTTTAAAGTAGCTTAATACATTAATTTATAATATATATTCCTACAAGTTTATTATTTTTTTCTTATATTCGTTTTAACATTAATTAAAACCACTTATTATGAAAAGTAATTTCAGATTGAGAAAAGTACCTATTCCTATGTTTTAACTAAAATTCAAAAAGTAAAAGCATTTGTTTTAATGATATAAATAGCCTAAAAATCATTTTTACTTATTACAGGACTTTTATGTGTTTACTTAATTCAACAACTCCCTCATGAGCATCAGATTTTTTGATGTTTCTAAATTTCCCTTTTGATTGATACTTATTGATGTGTGTCTGATTCCTAATTATACATACTATCAAGTTTAACTCACGTACTACAATTGTATCGCTATTGAAACAGTAGTGTTTTAATTGTATGCTTTTGTGGGAAGTAATACTGTATGTAGATTTTGATATACAGTTGAATATTTATAATCGAGCGAATAATTACTATTAGTTTTTAATATAGGTAATTAATTAGCCTAAGTTAAAATATAATTGAAAATAATAATTTATGGCGATAAATAATTATAATCCTAAATCTCATTTTTTTGTAGATCATTCTGTAATTAAAGATACAGTGGATGATACTACACCAGAAAATATAGCAATAAAAACATCGGATTCTTTTGGTCCAGTTAAAGGGGATGAAAGTAATAAGTATAGAACGACATCTGTAATTAGAACAATTACTCCAACAACAGTTTCTAAAGTTTTCGCTATTTGTAATGGGCACATACTTATTCAGCCTCAAATAGGCGATGATACTAAAGTCAATTTTATTCTGAAACCATCTGAGACATATGCTCCTTTCAAAATAAAATATTTTATATATAGAGGAGTAAATAAAGGGGATTTAATAAATAATAATATTTTACAAGCAGTTAACGATAGTGATCCGAATCAACCTTTGTTTTTAAAGAAAATTTGGCAACAATTTATAGATTTTAATCAGCCATTATATGACGCAGGAATTATTGATACACCTCCTGAAACATTTCCTTCTTTTTTAATTGGGTATGGAGCAGATAATCAAACTGATGATACATTAATTAGTTCAATATTTTTTAATGTTGAAAATAATATTGACTTTTTTCAACTTCCAAAATGTAACAAAGGTGAATATTTAGGAAATTTTACTGGAGAAATAGGTTTAGATATTGTTCTAGATTATGGTGACTATGAATTAGATTATGAAGAACAGTTATTTAAACTAGATTTAGAGTATGCCAGAAAAAAACAGCATATTTTTGATATAACTACAGTCACAGGAGCAGTAAAACAAAAGCGATATAGAGAACATATACATCAGTTTATTGACGCTGCCGCTTTTTGGGGTTCACATATTGATGCTGGTGAAATCACTTTATTTAATGACGCTGTTCCCAAAACTAATGTTGATGATATTTATGGTAGTATTGTTAGTAAATATCAAACTAAAAGCAAGCTCTATCTTTACATTCAGGGTGAAAGAGGAAGGTCTTATAACTATCATTCCAATAGCGGACAGGTCTCTTTAGATATACAAGGCACAAGCCCCTCTACTTTGGTTGACTATAAAACTGATGATTGGCCAATTTTGATTAAAACTATTTCACCAAATCCTACTGAAATAAAAGAATTCCAATTTAGTTTTCATTATAATATTGATGCTTCAATTCATTACACAGATATTTATTTGTCTGCATTTTGTTCATTCCCTAATTGGGGGTCAGAAAATTTCATAACAACTAATCAACTTTTAATAACAACTAATCCATTTCCAGGATCACCTAATCATGTTAGACCACATATTCCTACTCGTAGTGGGCAAAGCAAATTAATTCAAAAAATACCAGCCAAGAGCATTGGTGTTTCAGGAAATTTCAATTTAGTTTCTAATTTATTGTCAATTGTAGTAAACGAAAATCAGCCAGTTAATTTTTTAAATTTTTATGATGATTTATGGCAAACGAATATCAAAGAGGTTTTCACTTTACCTGTAGGAGCTAGTAATTTATGCCATTGGTCTAGTCAGATACAGAATAAAAGCGTCGAATTAAGTGGAATTAACATTAAGGATGTAACTGTTAACACAAGAATGATAGTTGATTTAGGGAAGAATTCTGCTGGAACAATTGAGGAAAGAAAGCTTTACCAAATTATATATAATAATGTTACTGACGAAAATAAAGATTTCCATACACAAAGAGGCTTAAATTCTGCATTTGAAAAAAATCTTCAAAAAAGCAATTATGGTTCAGTTTTCTTTGACAGCCCTAATTGTAGAATATACAAAGGTACTTTAGATGATGGAGGTACTATTATAGATACTCTTCATTTAGTTAACGAAGATCACTATAATAATAAAAGAAAGATTATACAGTTAGGTGTTCTCTCCAAAGAATATAATAAATTAGTATATGATAGCGAGACTATTCCAGATACTTCAGCATCTGGATATATACCATTTATTAATGACCCTGCAAATGTTTACTTTCATTTAGAAGAGGATACATCCGTCCCAACCTCTAAAATATATAGAAAGTTTAAATTAGGTTTAAAATATGAGGATAGCACAGGGACTTTAGCAACTAAATTCCCAACTACGGATATTTTTGTTTATACCGTAGATGATTTCACTTTTTTTTCCGAAAAATATGCTATGTATCAAGAATTCTATGAAGAAGTACCTAAAGCTAAAGTTCAATTCAAGCTAAAATCTTCTTATTCTGGAGAATTTGGCTTTGATTGGATGAGAATTGGAGATACTTTCGCTGATGGCGATATTGATTATTCTAATCATGTTGGTAAGCTATATAGCGATCCCGCGCATACGAGTGTGGTATTAAGTAGAAATAGTTACTCGGGGCATTTTAAAATTCACAATGAGCTCTATAAAAAACTAGAATTTGAATACAACCCTTACCCTATTCAATTTGAAAATAACAACGATATTGAAAAATACTTTGTGCCATTGCTTACAATTTACCCTCCATATATTTCTCCAACTCCACCTATTCCTGACTTAGATAGACAAGCAATTTTTACGGCTCCTTATGATGATGATGTTAATCGGGTAGCTGAATTAAGATTAAGAATAAATATTAGAGAAGAACCTGATATATTAGAATTTGAATATGACTCTTCTTTATTAAATGTTTCTCCTTTGGTTATTAATAAGAATACTGGAAACAGGTGGATAAACATAACTATTACTTCTTTAAGAGAGTTTAGTATCGAGCAACTAATTAAGGTTGTTGCTTATTATACTGATTCTTCAGGTGTTTTAGATACAATGGGCAAAATTGTTGGTCTTTTAAGAGTAAAGCCTAATAGTAAAGCATTAAGGGCTTCTAAAAGAGTTGTTATAATTCCAGTAAAGACTCATATTAATGGGAGTGCATCAAAAAGCCTTACTAATACTGAGCTTGAAGATGAAGCATTAGTGTTAAAGAAGTTTTTAAGGCAAATTTTGATTACGCCAATTATAGAAACATTTGAGTTAGATCTATCAAGTAATGCAACTTTTAATTCTGATTATATTACAAATCATAACGGACAAAATAAGATTATCAGAGAGGATCTTAGCAACCCTGCATTACCAACAGGTAAATTACAAGATTTTTTAATTGCTCAAAATGTTCCAGGTACAGCGAATACTATTGCAAATGAGTACCCTCCTAATGATTATTTTAAACTATTCTATTTTAAAGAAAGTGGAGGGAAAATTGATTCTGGAGGTAATTATATAGGTTTAAATGGTTTCACAGATCCAAAATCACATGTTCTATCTACTATTAATTTTGTAACAGCTAATGAAGTAACACCTGTTCATGAATTTTTACATACGGCAAATGTTGAACATAGTTTTACAGCTTATGAAGCTTCAAAATATGCAAAGTTTACTTTTGAGCCAAAACTAACTGAAAATATTCTAGACTATTCACACGGTAGTCCATCTTATTTTGACAGAATAAGCTTATGGGATTGGCAAGGAAGAATAGCTTTTAGCGCATCGGATGTAGAGCCTTAAAATAATGAAAATGAAATATACATATATAATAACCATAATTATAACGATTTTTAGTTGTAAATCACAAAATATATCTAAAATGGAAATTCCAAAAACAAACAATAAAGTCGAAAAAATAGATTTAAATCTTTTCTCTAAAAAACAGGAATCATTTTTGAGTGTCAATAAAAAATATAAAAATATAGATACTGTTTATGTAAATAAGAGGAGTTCTTCATATTCTGAACATGATGCAAACCGTAATACGCTTGTTTATTACTCAGGAAATTTAAAAAAAGATGGAACCGTTGAGAATATTTCTGGTTATGATTATTCTATTAACCCGATTTTTCCTGTTTATAAAAGCTTCCATAATAATGGAAATATTAAAACAAAGGGTGTTGTTTGTTGGTTTGGTTTTGATATTGGCGTTTGGTATCATTTTGATGAGAACGGGAATGTTATCAAAACAATAGATTATGATGAAGGTTTTGATTTTACTTATCAACAAGTATTTGAATTTTGTGAGGAGAGAGGTATTCCTCTGGTAAAAAAGAATAAAGGAAATAGAACAAAGATTTGGAAACAGGTAATTTCAGATGATAAATATTATTGGCACATAGAGTATCCAATAATTGAAAAGATAAAAAATATAGATACTAAAGCATTAAAAAAAGAGATTGAACAAGGTATATATATCAAAATTGAAGAAAATGAATACATTAAAAACGTAAGTAAACATGTAAAACTTGATGGGAAAACTGGAGAAATTCTTGAAACAAAAGAAAGTCCACTTCCAATTTTTGAGGAAGATATCGATGATAATTAAATTAACAAATTTATAATATGCCAATTACAAAATATTATCCGCCTTTATCTGATGTCGTAAGTGTAGATGATTTACCAGATGTTCTCAGCTTTATAAAAGATGGAATTCAATCGTTTTTTGATAATATATACTACAAGGATTTACAATATTCAAAAAGCTTAAAAGGAGATGCTGCGTTCTATAGTTTAGATATTGTCAGTAGAAAGCGATTATCAATTGAGCTACCAGGAACAGGTATTTTTTTAGTACTTAATCCCGATCAAGAGGATTTTAATATTTCGTCATTTCCTATTACTGTATTTTGGGAGTGGAAAATATTGGCATATAAACGCTTTTTCAATTTAAGCAACTTCTCATTCTCTATAGAAGATTTATTTAATCTTAGTTTAGATATTTTTGAAGTAAGTGAATTACAGGTTATCGATTCAGCTATCAGAACTTTTGTCGTTCCTGTTGATTCATCTACGACTAGGCTTGAGCAATTTGTTAATGATGTAAACGCATTATATGGAACTTCAATATCAATTCCTATAAATCCAGAAACAGAATTAGAAGAATTAGTATTTGAAATTAATCAGCAAGCTGGAGCAACAGCATATTTATCAGTATTATCTCTATATATCCTCACAGGTGATGCGGTAGAGCAAAAGGAAAAATTAAATAAAATCTTCTCTATATTTATACCCCAAGACATTGAAGAATATTTAAGAGAACTATTTATACCTAAAGCTAGGGTTACATTAGAGCTCTCTACAGGCATAGAATTTCCAAGAAATATATTGAAACCTGTTTACGACGAAAATGGAAATAGCTCCTATGGCTCATCTACAGGAAATATTCCTTACGATATCATTCCAGAAGATCCTGACGGTAATCCAAAAGTTGTATTAAGTTTTGGTGAAGCACTATTTTATGCTGATACAGAAAAAGGTTTAGGATATAATATGGAATTGGTATTAAATACTAATGTTCCAGCACAAATAGGTAATACTGGATTAATTATAGATGTCCAAAATCTTAAAATAGACCTAAGTCGTGATGAAAATATTTTGGAAGCCGATTTAGATGGTAGGCCACCAGAATTTATGGGTGTATATACAGACTATACTGCAATTATACTCCCCAAAAAATGGTTCAATAATGAAGAAAATCATCCAGATACTACAGCTAGACTTGCTGGATATAATCTGTTAGTTGGTACGGGTGGAATTTCTGGAACTATGGCTCTTGAAGTAATTGATGGAACAAGTGATCCAAAATTAATAAAAAAACTAGGCAACAACGGCTTCGAAATCTGGTTTACAAGTTTTGATATAACATTCCAGCAAGGACACATCGTAGAGTCTGATATTCAAGGAGGTTTAAAAATACCAAGATTAAAAGATGCCAATGGTAATATTGCTAACATTGATATTTTTGGACATTTAGATGATGATGGTGGTTTTAACGTGACTGCATCTGAGCAAGATGGTTTTCAACCTATAATAATCCCTAATGTACTAGAACTACACATTAACTCTTTAGAAGTGGGTAGAGAAAGTAATGATACCCCTTTTTACATTGGAACCGCTTGTGATATTGTATTTACGAATGCAATTATAAAAAAGTTCATAGGAGATCAACGTATCGTTGTGGAACGTTTACGGATCTATAGTGACGGGAGTTTTGAAATTGTTGGAGGAGCTATAGCAGTACCAACCAATTTTACATTAAACTTAGGACCTGTAGAAATATCCGTTACAGGTATCAATTTCGGTTCTTTCCAAGAAGAAGATGATAACGGAATACTGCGAAAGTATAATTTCTTTGGTTTTGATGGAGGTATCAGTTTAGGGAGTATTGGTGTTGAAGCACGTGGTGAAGGTGTAAAATATTTCTATACCGTAGATGATGCACCTGCTGTAGGTAATGAAGGAGATGATGATTACATACCAGCTAAAGAGCATCATTCGTATATAAAAATAGAAACCATTGAGGTCGATTTAACTATACCAGGAAACGCATCAGCAAGCTCTGCAACAGCGATTATAAAAGGCTGGTTATCTATCAACGAAGTAGAATATGCAGGAGGCGTATCATTAAAATTACCAAAATTGAAGATGGCAGGTGGAGCCAATATGCGCTTACAACCAAAACCACCCGCATTTTTAATAGATGCATACTTAGACATTCCAATTCCAATTCCGCTTGCCGCAACAGGTTTAGGAATCACAGGGTTTAGAGGGTTAATGGGCTTTAGATATGTGGCTGAAAAAGAAGCAGTAGGTTTACACTCACACGATGATTCATGGTATGATTATTATACCCATCCACCACGAGGTGTAGATGTTTCAAAATTTAATGGACCAGATAAAACCGAAAATTATTCAAACCCTATTAGTTTAGGTGCTGGCATGACTGTAGCGACTATGGGAAGTAATAACATTATTTCACTTCGAGTTATGGTATTATTGTCCATTCCTAATATGTTGATGATTGATGGAAGGGCAAGTATTTTAAGCAAAGAATGGGGATTAGACGATAGTGGAGAACCACCATTTTTTGCCTTTATGATTCTTGCTGATAATGGTATAGAAATTGGCGCAGGTGTAGATTTTAAATTACCACAAAATAATGGAAGTATTATTGATTTGCATGCATATATGCAAGCGGGTTTCTTTTGGGACAATCCATCTGGTTGGTACTTAAATATGGGAACTCGCGAAGATCCTATTACGGCAAAAGTATTATCTCTGGTAGAAATGGAAAGTTTCTTAATGCTTTCAGGAAGTGGTATTGAAGCAGGCGCTAAAGTTTCTTTTGATATCAATGAACGCTTTGGGCCTATTGGTGTTAAAGCGCACTTAATTGCAGAAGTAGGAGGTTTTATAAGTTTTGAACGCCCTCAAATAGGCGGTTATATGACTGTTGATGCTGGTGCGCGAGTCGATTTATTTGGAATCATTACCGTTGGCGTGTCATTCTATGTGCATTTTTCTGTAGAAGCAGCGAATCCATTTTTAATTTATGCAGAAATACGAGTTTGTGGACGTATAAAACTCTTATTTGTAAGAATAAAAATTTGTGCAACGGTTAAAATTAAGTGGGAGAAAAGTCGTAAAGTAAATAGAGACCCTATTCCTCCTATTGCAGAAGCATCAAGAGATCAAGCTGTGAAGGGAATTCACATGCTTACAGGAGAAACTTTTGAACTTATTAATTTTGGCGATTCTGCTCCTGATGCGAATAGTGATCACTTATTTAATGATGCTATCATCCCATTAGATACGTATGTAGATATTAAGTTTGAAAAAGCATTGTTACCTGGTGATATTGCAGGTATTATTGGGAGCTACAATTCTCCTCCAGAGAATTATGAGGATATAATACCTCCTGTCAAAGTAATTAAGGGGAATGAATTACGCCAAGTAAAACATCGCTATCAAATTACAGATATTTCAATTAAAGCAGCTGAAGATGGTTCAAATCATTGGGTAGATTATCATCCTTATGAAGCAGTTGTTAAAGGAGATAATTTAAATGCTGAAGAATATGCCAAAATTGGAGAGTTGCGTATTGGACATTGGCAAAAATCTAACAAAGAATACAATGCAATTCGACTTTTAGCAAGCTCACCATTTTCATACACAGAGCAAGGAGAGCCTGATTGGTTTGTTCCTGAACAAATAGGATTAACTCCTAGTTCTTTCTTCTGTTCAGGAGCGATTAAAAAGTCAGATTGTGCTAATTGGTTACATAGTCCGCTAGATACAAATTATCATACCAAAACTAATTTTCCATATTACCATACGCATCAAAATGTATTCTTTAATATTTCACAAGGGCAAACATCAAGTGTTAATGGAATTGTGATGAACTCCATTGCTAAAGTTGTGGATGATTCAAATATTTTTGGTTTTCCTCAATCTTTAAAATTTCCTAATACAAGTGCTTTAGAGTTTAAATTTCCCAAACCATCTAAAGAAGTTACTTTAAAACTAAGTACAAATGCACAAGGAATCAAGGTGATTTATTATACGTCTTTTATTCCTGAAGGAAGCTTTTTAACGGAATATGTACCTATTGATAGTAGAGATTTTACACCATCAGACTTAACGAATCAAGATGGAGTTACGTACACGAGTAAAGAAGCTCCTATTAGTAAAATAAAAATTTATCCTATTCATGCAGATCAATCACAGATAGATGCCATCTATGAGCAGATAGAAGCTTTATTTGCTGAAACTTATGAGGAGTTGCAAAATGATATACCTCAAGGAGCGGATATTAAAGAGCCATTGAATACTGCTGAATATTACAGATTACTAAACGAATTAAAAATATTACAGAACAAAGGATGTCACGCTACAATTCCAATAGAAGGTATTGGTAATATGCAAATACAAAGTGATAATTATGATGAAAGGGTATTTGAAGTTGGAAAAACTCCAATAGTAGCAAAAAATAGTGGTGAAATATATTGTCAGATATACAATGAAATTGATAATGATGGTATTGATGAGTATCGTTTTAGAGTTTATAATTTTGATTGTAAAATCATACTGAGTAGCAGTACAAGATATCACAGCAAAGAAGCTGCAATTAGAGAAGTGGAAATAGCTATAAACAATATCTTGTCTAATGATGAAAGTATTTTAATAAAACAAACAGTTAATGGGAAATGGTATTTTAATATCATCGATGAAACAAAAGAAGTAGTCGCAAGGAGAATACAATATTTCATCCAAAAGCAAGAATGTTTGAATGAAATAAATGATTTAAAAACGATTCTTCAAAATCATAATATCGTAATAACCGAAGATTCTTGTATTGAAAAAGACAGTACTCCTCTAATCATAGATGATTCTTGCGATCCATGCAGTTTACATCAAGTCCTTTTAAATCATTACAATAATTGTTTTTTAGATGACAATCAACATACGGCCTGTTTTGATGAATTTATAGAACTTCTTACTAGTTGTGGTAAAAATACGAAACCAATAATCACAGGCATCACATTTCCTAGTGGAAACTGTTGTGAAGAAGTAGTAGAGTTACTGCCAATAATAACGGGAATCACATTTCCTAATGGGAACTGTTGTGAAGAAGTTATAGAGTTACCGCCGATAATCACAGGCATCACATTTCCTAGTGGAAACTGTTGTGAAGAAGTAGTAGAGTTACCGCCAATAATAACAGGAATCACATTTCCTAATGGAAACTGTTGTGAAGAAGTAATAGAATCACCGCCCATAATCACAGGAATCACATTTCCTAATGGAAACTGTTGTGAAGAAGTAATAGAATCACCGCCCATAATAACAGGAATCAACTTTCCTAACGGGAAATGCTGTGAAGAAGTAATAGAATCACCGCCCATAATAACAGGCATCACATTTCCTAACGGGAATTGCTGTGAAGAAGTTATAGAATTACAGCCCGTAATAACAGGAATCAACTTTCCTAATGGAAACTGTTGTGAAGAAGTAATAGAATCACCGCCAGTAATAACAGGAATCGCATTTCCTAATGGAAACTGTTGTGAAGAAATTATAGAATTACCGCCCATAATAACAGGAATTACATTTCCTAACGGGAATTGCTGTAAAGAAGTAATAGAATCACCGCCAATAATAACAGGAATCACATTTCCTGAAGGTAATTGTTGTGAAATCACACTAACAAATGGACTAGCAGTAACCTTATTACAAGGTACTTGTAGCACTCAGAATCTTGGATCAAGCTTTACATATTATGTTTCAAATTATAATATCCAAAATGGGCATATCATTTATATAGATGCTTCACTAATAATGCCATTAAATATAAGCCCTAATCAAAACTATTACTTTGGCGGAACTTCTGGAGTTTCCAAAAGAAGTTTTTCTGTAGGACTCAATGGTGTAGTTTCCAATATGTCTTTATGTACTACAAATGATTTTAAAACAGCTTTGCAAGCTGACAATTGTAATAGTTATAGTGGACAAGGCTATTCTGTATCTGTTATAGGAGATGGGAGAACCATTGGAAATCAAGTTTTTATTCGAAATACATTAAATTCTTTTAACGGGAATTATAATTGGTATAGATTCAGCTCTAATACTAATACACAGGACTTTTATCCGAATTTTAATCATTTAAAAATAACTAGTTATATAGTAAAAATAGATATAAATGGTGTCATAATTCAAGTAGACGAATGCATTTAGTATTTAGCAAATAAATTAAGATATAAAGGATTTAATATTCATATAAAACAAATAATAAACATTAATAAAAATCAAAAAATATGTGTCAAATAAGTTTTACAATACAATATGCAGATGCTGATGGAGATACGCTTCAAGCAGCAGAAGGAAAATATAGACTTGCTACTAGTACAGGGGCATGGACTTCTTTTGTTATTGATATAAATGATCCAAAAACACCAGATATTACAGTTCTTGGAGACTATGACTTAGAAGTTAGAATACAGGATACAGGAAATCTTTGGAGTGATTGGTATGCGTCTAGTTTTAAAGTATCTAGCGATTGTGCGTCTTGAAATTGAATGAAGTTTCTGAGGGAAGTTTTAACGTAAGACATTATGAAGTATATAACTGGTGTCGTAACTCAAATAGATTAAGATATAAAGGAGTTAATACTCATATAAAACAAAAAATAAAAATTAAGAAATATGTGTCAAATAAATTTTGCAATACAATATACAGATGCTGATGGAGATACGCTTCAAGCAGCAGAAGGAAAATACAGACTAGCCTCTAGTACAGGAGCATGGACCCCTTTTGTTATAGACATAAGTAATCCAAAAACACCAGATATTACAGTACTTGGAGACTATGATTTAGAGGTTAGAATACAGGATACAGGAAATCTTTGGAGTAATTGGTTTGCGTCTAGTTTTAAAGTATCTAGCAACTGTGGATCATCAAATCAAACTCCAACAGTTAATGCAGGTTTGGATCAAAATATATCATCTAATAATACATCCGTTACAGCTACAGCTTTTGGTTTTGGCGGAACTATTGTAAGTTATTTTTGGGAACTTTTAGGAAGTGTGGATTCTCCTACATCTATATCTACGTCCATAGACGCCTCCATTAGTATCACAAACCCTAATTCTGCTACTACAACTATAACAGGACTTACAGAAGGTAGTTATACTTTTAGGTGCACCGTTACAGATAGTAATGGTATAACAGCTTTTGATGATGTTATAGTAACATATATTGCGGAAATAGTGGGAAATACTTTTTTTAATGTGACGTTAAGTGGGAGAAATCGTTTCAAAATAGAATCAAGTCAATATATAAACCAAGCAAGTTTTACTCTAGTCTTTGAGACTATAGAATACGATTCAACAAATGGAGTAAGGCAGTTAGATGATGAAATATTTAATATTTCTGGAGTATATAATTTATCTAGTACAACTAATCAAAACACGATAATAAATATCATAAAGCAGAATGCTAATATCTTAGATACTGCTGTCAGTTGGAGCGAAATTGGGGGAATTTACTCAATTGTTTTTGAAACAGTATATACATCAACTGGAATTCCACCTGAAGAAAACGCTACAGAATACCAATTAGATAGTATTAAAAATGTGAGTGCTACTTAAGGATGTTGTTTAATAACTATAAAGCAGCTATAAGTATTTTATATCATTTATTAGGTGCAAATAATTTTGCGATTACTGGTAGTTTAGCAGATTATAAGCATTTAGGAGAAGATGTCTTGATAAATGATATAGACGTTATAATAGTACATGAAGAGATATTAGAAAGGCTAAACCCATATTTCAAATTAAATAAAAATAAAGAAATCAATTATCCCTCTATACCTCATATAAAGAGAGTATATGTTTACAATATTTTAAATATAAAAATTGAAATATTCTTAAATGAAAAATTTAATGAAATTGAAAAGTGTTCTTTTTCTGGACTATCTATAAATTTTGTAAATATAATCGGAAGAAAAAAAGAACTCTTAAACTTTATTGACTTATCTAAAAAACAAAAAGATATGGTAAGAATAGTAAAGTATAATAAAAAATTAAAAAGATACAATCTAAAAAAATAAGACTTTAGATAAAGTCGTATTTCTAAAATGAAATAATAGAATTAGAGGCTATTAAAAGGTGTTAAATTTTAAATTACATAAAACTGCATAGTTTGTCTTAATAAAGATTTTTAAATAACAAGTTAATAATAAATATCATGCCAATAAAAGATAAAAGATTAGCGCAGGCAATAAAAGCTGAGTTTGCAGAATACAATTTAGTTTTAGCGCAATTAAAAACATGTTCAGAACCTATATTGTGTGCTGAATATAAGGCTAGACTAAAAGAATTGGCGCAAGATATTATTACTATTGTTAAAGGACTTTGTAATGACGCTAATTCACAATGTGGTACTTTGTTACACGAAATATGTTGGTTGTCTGTTGAAGATTGGACATATAATGATAATATTCCAGGTCAGGAAGCTATACAAAAAGATTATTTGGCTACAGTTGATGCTGTAAACAAAGTAGTAGATCCTATTTGGCGTCCTAACACAAAATATCATATAGCCTTTACACTAAAAGATATTGTAGATGATGTTGATACACCAGAAGGTACATTTCACTATCATTATGGATTCAAAACAGCAGGAACCATAGGACATTATCACAATGCACCTAATGTAAGCTATGGAGGAGAACGAAACGCAGATGGTAAACTATTAAAACCAGAAAAATACCCTTTAACTTCATTAAAACAGTATATAGATTACAATCGTTCATATCCGAATGCTGATGGTAATTTATTGCGTTCCAAGCCTTTGTTTTATAGTAGAGAACAGGCGAAATTACAATTGTTTTACATAAAACCATACGTGGCGCACATGTTTAAAAACACATGGGAAACGTATGGAGTTTTGCCAAAAATAGAAACAATAGATAATGAGGGCAATCAATTAGAATCTTTTAAAGTTTTTGTACAAGATCCCGTATCAAACGTTATTATGGAACATCCGATGCCCCCTGAGGTAGATGTTACCACAATTCCTCAAACTACAGAAGAATGGGTAGCAGATGAAAATGCACCAATACCACCGAAACTACAGTTTATCCAAAACTTTGTAGAAGCACAAGGAGGAAATTGTGACTTTGTAGGAGGAGACAAGATTATACCCGCGAGGCAGTATACCACTGTAACTTTTGGAGGCGATTTGAAACCTCGAAAAATGTATACCGCCATTGTAACCAATGCTTTTAATGGCATACGAAAGCGAGTACATGATTTTGGTTTTCAAACCTCTCGTTATAAGTCTTTTAAAGAGCAAATACATAGCTACATACTTGACGCTGAAAATAATGTCAAGGCAATATTTACTATTGATTTAAATATAAACACTCAAATAATTGAGGAAGCATATACTATTCTAACAGAGACAAATGCAGCAAGCAATACACAAGAAACAGAATTTATAGATCTTCTGGACAGAATTATAGAAGGTATTTTTAGAATAAAGCCTTTAGATCCGCCAGTAACTACAGAGTTCAACATTATCAAAAACCGTAATACGAATGATGCTGTAGCAATATTAATTAGAAATCCAGAACCATTTAATGATCCTAAAATTCCTTTGGAAGTGATAAACGGAACTGATCCTATCATTAATTTGAACGAAAATGAAGACTCAGATAGTATTGAAGTTTTTGGAACAATTGATATTCTAAAGCCAGACGGAAGTACTGACGCCAATTACAAAATGCTATTCTCTAAAGACTATTCACAAGTTATAATAATGCATAGCACTAAGGAAATTATAGACACCAATATATCAATACGTTTTAGATATATAAACTGGAACGGTTCCTCTTACACGATAGAAAACGATTTATATAATAGTGACTCAAATAGTTCTGTTAAAGCAGAAATTACCATTAACACAGAAAATTAAAAAAAGGATGAGTTTTATAACCAAATGGCAAACTAACACCAACAATGAGTCAATTACCATTCCTGCAACAGGAGGCGGTTATAACTATTCAGTAGATTGGGGAGATGGTTCTATAGAAACGGGTTTTACAGGGAATGCGACACATTTTTACAGTACTGCTGGAATATATACGATAACAATTACAGGAGATTTTCCTCATTTTGTTTTAGATAATGCTATTGGTCAACTCGTATCAGTAGAACAATGGGGAACTATTAAATGGAAATCTATGGCAAATTCTTTTGCCAATGGTCATTTTCAATTAAATGCTCAAGATACACCTGACTTATCAGATGTAACAGATATGAGCTATATGTTTTATAAAGCAAGAATAGAAATATATACAAACATAGAAAACTGGGATGTTAGCAATGTAACTAATATGCTAAGACTCTTTTTTCAAGAAGCACCATCATTAGGTTATAGAAAGGCGGATAGCGTTACTATTGTTAAGGCTACTGATTTAAATGATCCCTACAATCCATATCTCTTTAACCAAGACATCAGTAACTGGGATGTTAGCAACGTAACCGATATGTATGAAATGTTTTATCATGCAGGTTATTATGGGTATAATGGTTTTTCTACAGCAAATTATGATGCTCTTTTAATCGCTTGGAGTAAATTAACATTACAAAGAAATGTAGTATTAGGAGTTACAGCAAATTTCTGCTTGGGGGAAGTCGCAAGAACTAAAATAATAAATAATTTTGGTTGGACTATTACAGATGAAGGCAAAGATATAGAATGTGAAGAAGCTACAATAAATCTATATACTAGTACCATAAAAGCGAACCCGACAAGCATTATTGCTAATGGTACCAATACCTCACTTATTACAGTGCAACTTAAAAATACTACGAATACTAATATTACTACTGGAGGTGAAACAGTTGTAATCTCAACCAATTTGGGTACACTAACAACAACTACCGAAAATGGAGATGGTACATATACAGCTTCACTAAGCGCTACTTCTGGAGGTGTGGCATTGGTATCTTTTACTGTCAATGGACAACAAGCCAGTACTTCTGCTAGCATAAATCTTACAGCCGTAAGTGCTGCTTGCGAGGCTCATATTGCGTTTGTAATTGACGAATCTGGTTCAATAGATCAAACAGAAGCTGCGCAAATACGATCAGGCTTACAAAATTTTATTGATACTCAATTAAATGGACCTTTTTATATTTCACTCATAGGAATGTCTCCAAGTGATGTTAATAATAGAGAAGATCATATAAAATATCAACAAGTTACACCAACGACTAAAGCTACTTTTGATAGTTGGATTACTGCATATAGAAATAGAGGTATTGGCGCTCAGGCAGATTATTGGGCATCAGGTTTAGAGGTCGTACAAAGTTTAGAAATAACCCCAGACATTGTAGTTATTATTACGGATGGTTTACAGGTAAATAATGTACAAATATTATTGGATAGAATACTAAATGTTAACAATCAGTCTCATATTTTCACCTATGGAATCCTATCAGGAGGTTATAGAAACAGTAATGGAGAGTATGTAAATTTACTTAAAGATTGTTTAGAGTCTTTTTTAGAAAGACTACCAATTTTGAGCGTAAATAGTAATGATTTACTTACTACAGATTACATTGGTTATTCAGGAGAACAAAAATTTACAGATTTAGGAAATGCATTATCAGGTTTGTCACAAACATTAATTACTTCAGAGGTAGGCTGTGGTAATATAGAAATTATTGAAAATAATATCAGCGTAAATGTTTTAAATCTATATAATTTCGTAGTAAATGTTTATGTTGGTTTCATTAAGGTAAGAAATTATAAAAGTAGTACCCATACCATAATGGCAGGTACACAAATTGCTTCTATAAATGGAATTTTGTTTACAACTGCTTATCAGGTTATAGTACCTCCAAATGGGACAGAGGCTAATGTTTCTATACATATAAACGGTTTTCCTGTTAGAGAAGGTTCTTTTACGCAAGAAATAGCAATTGCAGGAATCTTAAATCCACAATCTTTTCAAGTCGCATTTAGTGTTGAGATTGAAGAAGTATTAGTAATTTCTGAAAATTATCATTTACAATCTAAAAACTTATATCTACAATCAGCTGGTTCTACAGGAAACGATGGAAGTGTAAAAGGCATTCATTTAAGATGGTTATTAAAAGGATATTTAGGAGATGCACACCTTCCTAAAGGAAATAATGCAACACAAAATCATCATTTTAACAAACCAGATGATTTTGTGCGTATATACAGGGCTCCGTATGTTCCTCAATATCTTACGTTAAATTTTGAAAACAGTTCACCAAATATTGTAGATCACAATCGCTATCTGTGGACATATCGCATTAATGAAGTGACATTTTACACATATTTTAAAAATACAATAAAATACAATTCAGTTAAAGCGACAATAAACCCTTTGGTAAATAGCTATGGCTTTATTCAGGCTTATGGTAATGAACTCATTGAAGTTGAACATAAAACAGCACTATCTTTTGCGGTACATTTAAGAGCAAATACAGACTCAATACCAATTAAAGCAGAAACATTATCTGTGGAGCAAAACAGTTTGACAGCTACGAAGTACGTAACTGCAAGAAAAGAATTCACAGGACAAGGGCGATTTGAAGAAGAAAATATACGAGCAGTCCGATACAAAGCAAATCATATAACACAAATCCAATTTGAATTATATGCAGATGCATTCGCTTACAATCATGAACGAAACTATTGGAAATTAATTGGAGATTTTGCACTGACACTAAATGACACAGAAGCTGAAAATAGACTAGAATCAGCTAATGGTTCTACTAGAATTCATGGAGTATGGCCTCGTTTTAATGATGGTGAAACTGTAAATAAAGAAAATTACATTGATCGCTGGAATGGACAAGAAACACAAGCATACGAAACAGATCCAGCATACCACGAATACTATGATAGGCGTTTAAAAACCATTGTAAAACGATACATAGAACTTTCAGATGAAGAAATAAACAATCCAATGGCGATAGAAAGTATACCATTCAGTGCTCCACTACCAGAAGATGTAGTTTCACAAGAAGAAGATGTACAAGATATCTCAAACTTAACTATGATTCAACTAGCGTCAATGGATTACCACGTAGCAAGAATATTAGGTCTTGGGCATATAGATAATGATATAAATACAAGCCAGATAGATAAAAAATATATCTATCTAGCAGAATATACTACAGTAGCCAATATAAAGAATGGGCAGCAAGGCGAAAATGCGGAAGAAATTCAACATCTATACCTGTCATTACCAACAGCAATGGAAAACGAGCGATTACCTATGCCTGTCGATTTATTAGAACCAATTTTTGGAACTAACAATTTAGATAATGAAAACATAAACAAGTCCATAGATGCAGAAGGGTATTTATTAAATGGGAAACAACGCTTTATCAGTTTAGTAACTAAAGAATTGCCTGAAAATGATACTAACATAAATTTCTTTGAAAATACAGACCAGTTTAGTACTTCAGAAACTACCATTCCTGTATATGTCGGATTAGAGTATAAACTGTTTGATCCTTTAAATCCAGATGCTTCATCTTGGCGAAAGCCGGAATTATCTAACACTTCTAATTACAAGAATTTCACACTCAGTACGGATGAGACATCCATACATAATGAGACTATTCCTATCTTAATTCCAGAGCCTAATGAAACACTATTTTTACATCGTGAACGAGAAGAAGGCTGGCATAGATACAGCTCTTATGGAATAAATTGGTTTAGTCGTTCTCAAAGGAGTACCGTTTTTTGGGATGTTGAAACTCGTTTTAAAACTAAAAATAGATTATTGCCGCCATCAAACATAAAAGCCTGTTTAATTGTAGAAGAAAGTCCGCTGATGTTTTCTTCATCCCATGAGCAAGATTTACTAAGATCCATATCAAATGATGATAAAACGTTGGTACGACTCACATTTGATCACCATATTAATCAAGACAGAATTACATATCAGATTAATGAGGAATCAATGGGAACTTACGAAGATCCTTTAGATAAAAATGCTATTTTTAAAGATAGTAAAGAGGTTTTTGCAGATAAAATAAATATTTTCTTCAGAAATAGATCTCCTCAAACTGTAGCTGGAAAAATAAAAAGTATAGCTGCACATCCTAATAATACATTGGCGACTATACGAACAGAAGCCTACCAATTGGCAAGTACAGGAGAAGAAATTGTGCCAAATATTCCAGTGAATCAATTATCACATTTTGTAGGGAGTGTTTTTATGTTTAACAATGTAAAATACATAATTCATGAAATAGCAGCATCAACTGTTACTGGAGAAGGGCCAATATTCACGGTTTATAAAGAATTAATTTCACAAGCAATGCTTACTGGAACAGAACCCGATCCAACAATACCTTTAGAATTACCAAAACCAAATGGTATGACCATGTTTAATACTGTTGAAAATATGCTTACAGAAAGTAATTGGCAAATAGGAACATCAGTAGCAGTAAATAAATTAGGTTTTCAAATTGAAGTAGGGTATGATTCAGTAGATGATATCCATAGAGAAATACTGGAAGAAGAAAGTATTAGTGGTGTTCCAGAAAAAATACTAGAAAAATCTAGAGGAATATGGGAAACCGCTATCATAGAAGAAGCGCTCAGACCAAAGGAAAATATTTACCAAACGGATGATGATGGTAATGATGTTTTAGATAATGACGGTAATAAAATTATAATAGCAGAACCCACACATGTAGGAATGTATAAAATTTCATTTCCAGGATATAAGTTAAATCATCATCCGCAATTCGATTCGCATCATGTTGATTGGTATCAGGGAATTGTTAGAATACATACACAAAACAATCCAACTAAAAAACGTAAAATTTTAG
Source organism: Kordia periserrulae (assembly GCF_003054265.1). Classification (GTDB taxonomy): domain Bacteria; phylum Bacteroidota; class Bacteroidia; order Flavobacteriales; family Flavobacteriaceae; genus Kordia; species Kordia periserrulae. The sequence continues at coordinate 508,481 of NZ_QBKT01000003.1, forward strand.
AAGTTGTAAGTATTGAAAATATAGGAAGTACCGAAGATGATTTAATAATTTATGCCATAGATCCGCAATATCCAGTAAATGTTGAGGATGTCAATCAAGTTGACGGATTTGATCCAATACTAACTGGTGAGCAAGAGGTTAACTTTTATCCTAATTATAAAATGTATTTATATTATGATGCAGCGCATTATCTCACAGAAGATGCTATTTTACCCGATACAGGAGAAGAAATACGATATTCTATCTTAGGATTACAAACCGTAGATCCAAATCATCCTGAAGAAGCTACAAACAGTGCTGATTGGTACAAATCCAAAATAAGTCAACCAGCTTTATTCTTTGCACAAGAAGTTATAAGTCCTGAAACTCCTTTATTATCAAATGGAGAAGATTTTATTTATGCAACAAGACCCGATACTTTTGGAAAATCGACATTTTCATTAACGCCTAGTTTTAAGCATATACCACACGGATTACAATTTTACAGAAGTAATGATGATGCTATTTTAAATGCATTATATAGTCCTGCAACTGTTTTAGAGATTAAAGAAAAATTAAAAGAAGATTTTGATCCAAAATTCCACTTAGTAAAACGTTGGCAAAATTTAGTAGGATTTAATTTTGAATATGAAGAAACATATCAAACAGATAACACATTCTTTTTATATCCTGAGGACGAAACAGGATATCGTTTTCCAAATCCAGATAAATATCAACTATATAAATCTATAAATGATATTCTTGAATATAGAAATCATAATTATGAAGGTGTTAACCAACCGCTACTTAATTTAGGAAATCCAAATGATGATAATGATAATGGAATAATAGGTACATTAAGCTTGACGGAGATTGTGATCCCAGCGTTACCCTCTGAAGGAATAGATGAACCTGTTAGCTTCAAAGAATATATAAAATCAGTACTATTTAATGTCTTCACGCCACTTACTGAAATTCCTTTAATGTATCAATACATAAAGCCATCAAGTTATACGCCCATAGCTAAAAAGCAAGTAATTCGTGATGATAATGGTGATTTGTTGTCACCATCAGACCCTAAATTTGACATGGCTCCAATGGCAAAAATAATGTCAGCACAATTTATTAGTGAAATCGAAGAAGCCAAAACGCGTATTCTATTTACAGATTTTAACTTAGACGGCACCTCAAATAATCTTTATTTCTATGCAATACGAGAAATAGGAAATACAATGCAATTAGGGGAATATAGCCCTGTATTAGGTCCTGTAAAATTGGTAAATACAAAACCACCACAAAATCCAGATATAAAAAGAGTAATGCCTATTCTAGAAAATAATAATTTAAACATAGAACCTGGTATTTCGATTGAAATTAATGCCTATCCTAAAATTCAAAACATAAAACAAGTTAAGCTATACAGAACTCTGAATCCTAAGAAGGCACTATCGGTTAGAACTATGGAATTAGTAAAAACGATAGATTTAGAAGCTGATGAGCAACTTTTGAATAATATATGGAAGTTAAAAGATGAATTTACGGATTTAACTTATGTACCATACGGAGATCCATTATATTACAGAGTAACAGCTTTGAGAAAAATTCAATATGTGGATGGAAGTAATATTGTAAAAGATAATCATCCTCAAGTTACCGAATATGTCCCTTCAGAACCCTCAAAACTATTAATAAGTAGTATTGTAGAAAATGCGAATCCAGATGCTCCAAGTTTAGAATATAACTTTGATACCGATTCAGATGATAATTCTTTACTGCATAACATAATTCTGAAGTGGGATAAAAAAGTACACAATGGTAAATACTATTTGTATAAAATGAATTCTCAAGGAAATTGGTTCAGAATACACGTGCTTATTTCTAATGCAGATTCTATACAATTACTCTTAACAGATACTTCTTTACAAAGTGGAACGCTATCTACTAAAAATGCAGAAGGAGACTCAAAATACCATCATTTTAAAGTAATGTCTGAAAACTCAGCAGGAATGATGAGTACAGAAGAAAAAATATTGACAATTCCTAGAACAGATACCGTTGCTCAAAACGAGGGTATTGGGGATATGATTATTGAAAGTACAAATATTATTAGATAAAATTAAAAAAATAAATTATGGCAACGCAAAGCAAAGAAACACTAAAAACATATTTTGAAACAGGCGACAAACCAACACAACAACAGTTTGAAGATTTAATAGATAGTTTGAATACTCCTTTTATTGGAGAAATAAAAACGGTTAGTTTTCCTTCTGTTCCTAATGGTTGGGCAAAATGCGATGGACAATTACTTAATATTTCAGAACATACTACCTTATTTAATTTAATTGGAACTATTTATGGAGGTGATGGAACGACTACATTTGCGCTGCCTAACTTACAAGGAAAAACCATGATTCATAATGATTCTAGTTATTCACTTGGACAAGCAGGAGGAAAAAAAGAAAATACGCTTACAGAAAATCAATTACCAGCTCATACTCATGATATTGGAAATTTAGAGATAACACACAATTTAACAGGTACCGTATTAGCAAATGAAGAAGACGGAGAATCTAATGATCCGCAATTACAAAATTTTAGTATTGCTACTGGTGGTAGTTCAGATCCCATGCTCTATAATTCTATGACAAACGATAAGACTATGGCTGCTAATAATGTACTTGTCAATGGAACAATTTCATTTTCTGGCACTATTACAAATACAGGAAATGCAGTACCTGTAAACAATATGTCACCATATCTTGTGGTAAATACAATTATAGCTTTGGAAGGGAGAAACCCGCTAACAAACTAAAAATAAAATAAAACATATTTTTTTGGATTCACATTTTCCTTTGATAAAAGTGATTGAAAAGTTAAAATCTTTTGAATTAGATACTTATTTTGAACATTCAGAAAATAGTTAATCTCTAGTAAATACAAAGAATTAGTTAGTTTCCAATTTCAGGTGATAGTCCTTGGTCAAATTTTGTTGAAAAGGTTAAAAACAATTCAGAAAAGATTTTTTACCATTCTATGGAAGCCAATTTACATAAAGAATTATTACTAAAAGATAATGAATGGCTTGAAAATCATGAAGAATTTTTATCTGGTGAAGAAAAAGAATTAATAAGGCATCTAAATTCAATGGCAGAAATTGATTTTTCATCTGGCGTAGTTGATATGAATGATTATCCTAAAAAAAAGTGTAAGTAGAGAAAAAAGACTCAACTATATTTTCGATGAAATTGAAAAATTGATAGACGAAGAAAAAACACAATTTCAAAAATTAAAAGATCAAATTTTCAACAAGTTGAATGAAGATGAAACTTAATTTACACAGTTTAAGTTATAGCCTACTAATTGCTAAACGATAAGTTCGATTTTTCCACTAATCGCTAAGTGATGAGTAAATTTTCAAAAACATATTACAAACTCACCACTAAGCGGGAAGCTGTTTTTTCATACATTTTTTTACTCACCGCTATGTGATGAGTAAATTTTTCAAGAACATATTACAGACTTACTGCTAAGTGGAAAGTTGTTTTTTCATCGATTTTTTTGCTCACCGCTAATGATGAGCAATTTTTCAAGAACATATTACAAACTAATCGCTAAGCCTTAAGATTAGATAATGATTAATTTTTTTGTTTCAAATAACTGATGCGTCGCAATATCAAAATTCAAAGGAAATTAGTAGATCGTTTCTAGGTATTTCATTTGTCATTTTTTAGATGTAACGAACAAGTGGTTTAATCTTTCATTGTCTATGTAATCCAAAGACTTGAATAAGGTCTAATTTCATGAACTAATTTGTATTTACATATAAAAGACTTCTTCAAGAGTATCACTCGACGTAATCATGGAAAAATCGAAACTGAAAATTTTAAAAAAATCTAAACAAAAAAATAAGTGAAAGTAGTTAATTAATTAAATATAAGCGTTTTAATGAATATTTATATGTAAAAGTTCAAATCGTAAAATACGTGTTAAATAAATTTTTTTTCATGAATATTTTGATAAAATTACTATAATTAGACCTCTTTAAATAAAGGAAAAATCTTTCATTATCAATATTCTTACAATTTCTTCTTACTTTTTGTGTGTATGGCACAAAATTTAACAAATGATTTTTCAAAATTAATGCAAATCTTTACTCCCGTGATGCTTTAGAGAGTATCAGCAAGAAGTGATTAGCATGGTAATTACACATTTGAAAAGATAATATGTGAATTACTTCCTATTCCCAAAAAGAATTTAATAACGCAATTAAAATTAAAAAAAGAAGGAGGAGATTGAATGGCAAAACGAAAGCACATGCCTAATAACAAACACAAAGGACTCTTTATTTACTGTCATGTCTGTAAAAAACATTTCTCATGGACTAGAAAAACAGTCTTGAAAAATACCAAAAAAGTAAAAGAAGAACCTACTTGTGGAGAATCAGGGAAAAATTATTCTACCTGTAAATATTTTGAAAAGCATCGGTACAAATCACGCTTACACGTTCCAGGAAGCGAAGGACGCAAAGCAAGTAAAACACATGATGCTACCAATTATGCAGATGCTGTAATTGAGGCAATTGACTTTGAAAAAGAATTCAAAGCTGAATTACAAGGTTGGGGACAACCTATTGAAATCAGGAATCGACAATATCTATTTGATGTACAATTACAGTATATTGACTTTTTAGATAATATAGATGTTCCCGAACATCAAAAAAACACGCTGTCCAATCAGCGTAAAAATGAAATTATAAATTGTTTAAGGAAATTTAATGAATCACTCACAAAGCACCACATCAATAAAAAGCTATTGCTAATCAATCGTATTAGCGATATGCACGTTGGTTTATTCCATGATTACTTATTAGTGGATAAGAATTACAAAGGAAACACCTACAACGGTAAAATGAGCGTTTTAAAGACGTTTGTAAGCTGGGCAATTGATCGGTATAACATAAACATGAAAAACCCTTTTGAAAAGGTTAGAAAGATTCCTGTCATGGTCAAACGTGATACAATCACAAAAGAAGAATTTAAAAACCTATTAAAAATCATAAAACCCGAAAATGGAATAGAAATTCAAAGAAAATACAAACGAAACAGATACAAGCTGTATTTAAAAGATGCTTTAGAACTAGCATTACATACAGGCGGAAGACGTGAAGAAGTAGTAGGACTCAAATGGAATATGATTCGCGAAAAGGATGGCGAACCAGTCTACATAGAAGTTCCTAATTTAAAAGTAAAAAGTAAAAAGGAAAAAAGGAACTCGTTTTGATGTTGATGTTCCACCGAAGATTATTCCCGTAACGAAAAGTCTAAAAAGTATCCTATATCGCTTAGGATATGATATGAACAAAGGAAAGGATAGATATCTATTAAATCCAGATAAAAGAACAGTTTCGTCTACGAAATCAATGAATGAAGCAATATCATTAGGCTTTTCACATTTTTACAATCAGCTTAATACGGGACGAGAATTGAAGTTTAAATGTTTAAGAAAAACATACTTGACCTATCTGTCATCCACTTTGAAAGGAGATGCAAAACGTCTATCTTCGCACGCAACAGATACAGTACTGAAAAAGCACTATATTGATGAGCGAATCGTAGACAAAGCGATCAAAGAATTAGATATATTTGAAGATTAAAAAAATAGTAAAACGGTACTCTTTGGCGGTACTCTTATAAAAATCAAGAAAAATAGGATTTTAAGAAAACAAGTGTAAGTCCTTATAAACAGGGCGTTTGAAAATAAATTCACAGGAAATCAATAAACTAACTAGCAGTTAACAACAAACAACAAACAACAAACAACAAACAACAAAAAGAAACCTATAACACAAACACCAACGGATTCGGGTATTTATACGTCGATTGTAGTAGCATTTTGCTTTTAAGATTTGATATTTTTTTAAATGAAACAGTCGTTTCTTCTTTGAATTCTGGAGGTTGAAGACCTAATTTTTTTGCGGCAAGAATGTAGAATCTTTTGCGAATTGGATGGACGTCAGCACAACCGTTGATGATTTCTCCCCACACATTTTTTCGTATCACTGCAGAAATTAAGCGAATACAATCATCTTGATGAATCATGTTGATAGGCGCATTGGCACTGGAAAGTTCTTTTTTGTTAGCTAAAAAACGTCCTGGTGCTCTGTCATAACCAAAAAGTCCCGCAAAGCGTAAAATGGTGAGTCTGTTTTGAAGTTTTTCACGAAGTATATTTTCAGCAGCAAGTATCGCTTTTCCTGATGCTTTCTCAGGTTGATTCACCAAATCTTCTGTAACCCAATCGTTTGTATTTTGATACACAGAGGTAGAACTTATAAAAATCACCTTTTGTCGGAAACGAATATGTGATGCAATTTCTTGTATTTGCGCTGGGTATAGCGTTTCAATATGTTCGACTCTTTTTGGTGGAAAGTTGATAATAAGAACATCGCTTTCGGCTACAAAATTGCGATACACATCAGCATTGTTGTTCGCACCAAGCGTAAACACATACGGTTGAATTCCAGCGTTTTTCAAATCAGCAACTTTATCGGCAGAAGTCGTAGAACCTTTTACAGTACTTTTTTCTGCAATAAAATGTTTGGCAAGCGGGAAACCCAACCAACCACAACCCAATATGCTAATTTGTGTGTTTTCCAACATACTTATTTTTTTAGAACCAAGAATCAAGAATCAAGAGCCAAGAACCAAGAATCAAGAGTCAAGAGTCAGGAGTCAGGAGTCAAGACTTATAACCCAACACCCAACACCTAAAACCCAACACCTAAAACCTAACACCCAACACCCAACACCTAAAAAAGCTTCTTTGGTTCTTCGTTTCCTTCCATGTCATCTGTTTCCAACTCCGTTTCTGCACGTTTTAAAATAGATTCTGGAAGCGATTTTTTGGCTTTCGCGCCCATTTTCTTAATTTTTTCAATGCTTTTAATGATGTTTCCACGTCCTTCAAAAAGTTTATTCATCGCGGCAGAATAGTCGGATTTAGTGGCGTCAATCTTTTTCCCAATTCCGATTAAATCGCTCATAAAACCTTCAAACTTATCGTACAATGCACCAGCTTGTCGCGCAATTTCAATGGCATTTTGTTGCTGTTTTTCATTGTTCCACATCGTATCAATAGTGCGCAAGGTTGCCAAAAGCGTTGTAGGCGTTACAATGACGATATTTTTCTCAAACGCTTTGCTATATAACGTCGAATCTTCGTTGACGGCAATGGCAAAGGCAGGTTCAATCGGAATAAACATCAACACGAAATCGGGACTTTCAATTTCGTACAAATCTTCATATTTTTTGTCAGATAATTGGTCTACATGGCGTTTGATAGAAGTCAAATGCTCTTTTAAGTTGCTTTCTTTTTCTTCGTCTTCGCTATTTACGAAACGTTCGTATGCGGTGAGCGATACTTTGGAATCAATCACCATTTTTTTGTTATTTGGCAAATTGATAATGACATCTGGTAACACGCGTGAACCGTCTGCTAGCGTAAAATTTTGCTGTACCACATATTCGCGATCTTTTTCCAAACCACTTTTTTCTAAGACGCGTTCTAGTACCAATTCCCCCCAATTTCCTTGCATTTTGCTATCGCCTTTCAATGCTTTCGTTAAGTTGACAGCTTCTTGACTGATTTGCAGATTGGCTTTGCTGAGTTCGGATAATTTTTCGCGCAAAGCGGAGTGAATGCTGATATTTTCCTTCTGAGAATCTTCTACCTTTTTTTCAAAATGCTGAATTTTCTCTTGAAGCGGCGTTAAAATGTTTTTAATATTTTCTTTATTCTGTTCTGTAAATTTAGTCGATTTTTCTTCGAGAATTTTATTGGCGAGCAATTCAAAATCTTTGCGCAATTGTTCTTGCTGAACTTTAATGGTTTCGTCGCGTTCTCTAAATTTTTCGTGCAGACTTTCAAATTCGGAGTTTTTTCGCGCGAGTTCAATGTTTAAATTATCTTTTTCACGTCTAATATCTTCGCGTTCTTGTTCGGTTTTGTCTAAACTTTCTTTGTAGGCTTGCAATTGCTGTTGAAACGACTCGTTTTGTTTCTCATTTTCAGCATGTATTTGTAGTTTCAAATCGTCAAACTGTGATTGCAATTGGCGATTGCGTTCTTGCAACCCTTCTTGTTGTGCTTTTGTTTTCAGGTTTCCGATGTACATTCCCAAGAAAATTCCAACCGCTAAAAAAACAACAATAAGTATAATATAGATGACGATGTCTGACATGAATTAGTTTTTGCGTAAAGATACTATTTTGTGTGAATTTTTGAAGTTTCCTGTTTTTGATTCCATACTTTGTACAAAACATACACCTCAAAAATTACGGAGAAAATCAAAGCAGTAGTGATAAAGTAAAAGAAGTGATAAAAGAGTTGGTCTACCTCAATGGAATTTTTTTGAAAATCGCTAAGCAAGAGATTCAAAGTATGTATTTCAAATATCAGCCACACAATCAACAAGGCATTTACGATTACATATATATAATTGGCAAGTCGGTTCGCAAATTTTAAAAGAAGAACGCGAATCAAGTAACATATTGAAAACAGGAAAAGAAGCGTGTATGTCCAATAATACACTTTCGGAATTACGAAATACGTATCGTGCACATTGATGTCAATAGTAGCTTCTTGCAAAATGGAGGTTGTATTTATCTGAAAACCATGAATGGCAAAGAATAATAGCATTATAATTAGTATAAAAATGAGTTCTTTTTTCATAGTAAAAGGTTTACATCAAATTAGCGATTTCTATTTTGAGCATTTCTCATTTTAAAAATTACCAAAAGCTTTACAAAAACTGCTAGCGCTATCATGAAATATACAGATTCTATCAAGTTTGCAACCACTTTGTTGGAAGATGATGACATTTTTTGTGAGGTCGTTTTTGCCATTTTTTCTCGAACAACTTCTTCAAATTCGGCTAACAAATCCAAAGTCAGCACAAAACAAATTAGTAACATGATATTGAAAACCAAAAAGGCTATATTGGCAAACTGAATTTGAAAACGGGCAAACAATATTCTGACAAAATATGCTGCAGTGATAAGCAGAATCATAAAACCAATAAGTGCATATCGTGACGGAAACACAAAGTACGTGTCGTAAATATTGATATTAAACGTGGCATTTGGTAGTAAGTTTTCAAAACCAAAAAGGGTAGCGGTTAATAGAAACGCGGCAAGTAGAATACCGACAAGCAGTAATAATTCTTTTTTCATGATGGAAATTATTCAGAAAATAAAAGTACGGTATTATCTTCGGAAAGTTGTAATTTTTTGTCAAACTGCATTCCCAATTTGTGCAGCAATCCGATAGAAGCTATATTTTCTGGGTCGGTAATCGCAACGATGGTGTTGAGTTTTAGTTTTTCTTTGGAGTATTGTAGTGTGGCTTTTGCTGCTTCGAGCGTGTAGCCTTGTCGTCCGTATTCAGGCAGCAAGGCAAAGCCAATGTCTACATGTTCCAAACTTTGCCGTTTGACCAATCCGCACATTCCTATCGATTCTTCGTCTTCTTTTCGTTCCATCAGCCACAATCCAAAACCATTTTTAGCATAGCTTTTTTGAAGGGTTTCCTGAATGTATTCTTCGGCAACTCCAGGCGTTTTTATGTTCCGATCGCCAATATATTGAATCCACGCGGGAGTGTTTACTAATGCTAGTATAAATTCGGCATCTTCTAATGAAAACTCGCGCAATCGCAAGCGTTCGGTTTCTAGTATTGTTTTCAAAACACAACTATTAAAAAATCAATTACCCTTTGCGTATTTCAAAAGGTATTGAAAAGAATTCATGTAACTACAACAGGCAAACCTTCGCACATTTCATCTTGGTTATCGAGTAAAATTATCGAATTAAAACACAAATAAAAAACAATTAAAAAATCATTTTGGCACAATACTTGGTTTATGTAAAGCGTAACACGGCAATGACATTGCAACGAGCTGGTTACTCACTGTAAAAGAGTCGTGATTACAATTTTTGGTTGGTTAGTTAGTTTTAGAGAAACACTTCGCACTTGCGGAGTGTTTCTTCTTTTTTGGGATATAGCATCTTGAGAAGTTTTTAATATATTCGCTTTTCTTCTAAAACTAAAACCGATTGCCATTTATGAAAACCAACCTAGCTTTGTGTTTCTTTCTTTGCTTTTGCAGCTTTTTATTTTCTCAGCAATACATTTATGAAGAATTTGGAATCAACGATGGTTTGCCAAGTTTGGAAGTTCATGGAATGCATCAAGATAAAAGTGGCTTTATTTGGTTTGCCACCGACAGAGGTTTGGTGTATACAAATGGCTACGAAATGAAGCGTTTCGATTTTGAAAATAGCATTTCCAATGCGGTTGTACTAGATCTTTTTCCGCAGTCTAACGGCACTATTTACGCAGCTACATTCAACAATCAGTTATTTTATTTTGATGAAGTATTCAGAGGTTTTGTTGCTTATAAATACAACGATATTCTTCGAGAAAAACTAGAATTCAAGCAACATATTATGAATGTGTATATAGATGCGGAAGAAAATGTACACATTGCTTGCGAATACATGTACGGAAAATTAATCATTTCAAAAGAAGGAGAAATTTTAAAACAACCCTCAAAAAAATGGGAGCCAGGATTGCCAACTATTTGGATGAAACTCGAAAAGATAGATGACCAAACACTCTTTTTTTCGTTTGATAATGATTCAATAGTTAGCAATAACAATACGATACGGTCTAAGATTGAACATGCGCAGGATAAAGAAGTGATAGTTTTAAATGATGCCAATTACATCGTGTACAATGATGGTAATAATTTGGCAATTTTAGATGCAAATGGAAAGGAAATCAATCGTATAGCAACAGAAACACTTCCTATAGTTCTAAAGGCATTGAGCCCGACGACGTTTTTTGTGGGATTTGAGTTTGGCGGAGGCGTTATCATGGATATCAACGGAAATAGCAAGGCTCATTTTTTACCCAACGAATCTGTTACCGATTTTTTAATAGATCATGAAGGTGGTTATTGGTTTTCTACCTTGTATTCAGGCGTTTTTTATGTGAAAGAACCCCATATAAAACTGTTTGAAACTGGATTGAAAAGTCCAGTAATGAGCCTAACGAAAACAAATAAAGACGAGTTATATATCGGCTACCGCACAGGAGACGTTTTGAAATTAGACCAACATCGAAAATTGTTTCGTGAAGCGAGTTCAGAAATAGAAACAGAAGCATTGGTAATGTATGATACTGTATCTGAATTGTTGTATGTAAAGTTGGATGATAACTTTTATACCAAAAACATTCACGACCAAAAGACATACTTTCCAGACTCCATTTCGAGAAGTTATTTTATAAAGTTGTCTGAACCAACACATCATAAAATCATAGCATCCAATCAAACAGGGTTTGTAGTAGTAGATTCTATGTCTATCAAAAAAAATATAATGCCGCAACGCGTACATGATGTCGCTTTTTTGGACGACACTTATTATATAGGAACGCCGTTAGGAGCATTTACCATGCAAAATGGACAAACAACTGCATTGTCCGTACATCATCCAATTTTTACATACAGAATAGAAGATATTGATATAAACGAAGCTCGTCAAGAAGTGTATTTTGCTACGTTGGGAAAAGGAATTATCATCTATCATCCAACAACAGGAAACGTCAAGAATATTGATGCTTCGCAAGGTTTATCAAGCAATATCGTCAACGAATTGAAAATAGTTAATAACAACGAACTTTGGGTGTGTACCAATCACGGTGTGGATAAAATAACGTTTAAAGCAGATGGTAGCCTTCATATTTCAGGACTCAAAAGCTCTAAAGGCTTATTAAACGATGGCATCAACGATGTGGAAATTACAAATGATACCGTTTGGATTGCCTCTATAAAAGGACTTACCTATGTGTCAAAAAGTTTCTTTGAAACGTCTAAAATTGCACCGCCGAACTTCTTACAAGTCAACGCGAGTTATGTAAACGATTCTATCTACGAGTTTAGCAATCTCACAAAATTGTCACACAAAGAAAATAGAATTGATTTTTGGGTGGAAGCAATTTCTTTTAAAAACACAAAAGATATCGTCTATACCTATCAAATGGAAGGATTGGACACGAAATTATACACCACAAAAAATAGAAAAATCTCGTATTCGGCTTTACCATACGGAAATTATACCTTTAAAGTAGCAGCAACGACTTCTGACAAAGAAGCCTTCAATTTTATAGAAATTCCAGTGCACATTCACGCACCGTTTTGGAAACAAACGTGGTTTGTGATTTCGGTTATTTTAACAGTGATTGCCTTGATTTACCTATTTTTTAAATATCGAATTTTATCCTACAACCAACATATTATTGGTGAATTGCTGCGTTTGTTGATGAAGAAAATCAAGCGCAAAGAGCGTTACTTCTCATTCAAAGAAGCAGGAAAAGAAATTCGCATTAAAACAGATACAATTTTATATGTAAAATCGGCAGGAAACTATGTAGAAGTCGTAACGGAGCAAAAAAACTACACCATTCGCACGAAAATAGGTGAGTTTATCAATTTGATGCCCGATTCGCTAGAATACCTTCGGATTCATCGTTCGTATATCGTTCGGATTGACAAAGTGGAAGAAAAAAACACAAAAGAAGTCACCGTGCAAGGACACAAAATCCCTGTGAGCAATTCGTATGTGGATGAATTGCAAAAATTAATCTTTTAGTCAACTACTTTTTAGGAGAAGTATTCAAAAGGAAAACTAAAAAAACTACGCGAGCGTCGGAGCATCGTAAAGCTCGATTATCGAGAAAAAAAAATCATCCCAAAAATTCTTCATTTCGTCACATCGTACTTTTTATTCGTCACTATTTTTAGGGTAAACGGTCACAAAGCCTTGTAAATACAGCATTTTGTTTTTTCAGAAATCTACATTTGAATTGTTAACTAAAACTTTTAAAAACATGAAAAAACAACAATTCAACATGTTGAACCATCGAGCAGCACTACAGATTCTCGGTGGAATTACCGACCCTAATAATGATCCGGATGAAGATCATGCAGGCGAGCCAGCACCCGCAGGAGGCGATACATCATCGGATGACAAAACGAATGCAACAACGCGTCCTTCAAGAAACTAAATTCATTACACTTAAAATTCTAAACTCATGAAAAAACAACAAATTAAATCGCTACAACTTAACAAAAAGGCAATTGCAACTGTAAAAGGAGGAAACAAACCAGGTGGAGGAGATACCAAAACATTTACTTCTTACTGGGCATATTGTCCTACTAACGATATCGATTGTGTATCCTTGCGACTTACGGAGTGTGGCTGTACAGTAAATGGTTAGTCATTTAACTCACAAAAGAAACTTTTCCACAAAAACACACATAGTATTGCTGATTTTTTGGTGAAGTTTTGTGCTAATCAATTCAAAAGACGAACAAATGCTAAAAAAGTGTTAGATTTTTTGTCGCTGCACAATATTTGGCACAGAAATTGGTTTATAGTTATTGTATTTAGATGTTGACGGTAGAAAGAGTTGGTTACTTGCCTATCACGAGTCTTAATACAATTTTGGTTGGTTAGTTTAGTAAAAAAAATGCCTCGCACTTGTGAGGCATTTTTTATGCGATTTATTTTCACATTGTTTAACAGAAAAACATCGCTTTTTAAGAATTGCTGTAACGTTTTGGCACAGATATTGTCTTATACAATGTGTATTACGATGATGACAGTACAAAGAGTTGGTTACTTGCGTAAAGAGAGTCGTACTACATTTTTTTGGTTGGTTAGTTTTTATAAAGACGCTTTATCCGCTTGGATAGAGCGTTTTTTTATGGCGTATTATTTTTGACTTTAAAACTGCCCGAACTTGCGTCAAAAGCAATCAAATCGTTGGGGAATAATTGTTCAAAAATGCCTTTTTCAATCAGTTCACAAGGTGTTCCTGAAAAGACCTTGCCGTTGTTCATGACAATCATTTCATCACACAACTGAATTGCCAAATCGATTTCATGTGTTGAAAAGAGCATGGTTTTGTGGGTATCGTGCGCTAATTTTTTGAGTAAATTCAATACATACGCTTTGTGATACATATCTAAATGTGTGGTTGGCTCATCCAAAATAATCATGGAAGTATCTTGCGCTAAGGCGCGTGCAATCATCACTTTTTGCAACTGTCCATCACTCAAGGTATAGCATTTGCGATGTTTCAAATCGAGTAAATTGGTTCGCTGCAAGGCATTTTCAATAATGGCATAATCGTTTTTAGAAAGATTCCCAATCCAATTGGTGTACGGTTGACGACCAAGCGCAATCAATTCGACTACGGTTAAGTTTTTGGAAGGAATTTGTTCCGTCAATACCAAACTGATTTCCTTCGCCAATTCCGCATTAGAGTAGGCGTGAAGCGACTTATTTTGCAATAAAATTTCTCCAGAAAGTGGCACTTGAATCTTCGCTAATGTGCGCAACAAGGTAGATTTTCCAATACCATTCGCGCCCACCAACGCGACGAGTTTTCCTTTCGAAATCTTAAAATCAATCGCTTCGGCAATCACTTTCCGATTCGCTTTCTCTTGATAGCCAATACAAAGTGAAGCAACTTCTAAAATGGTATGTGTTATAGCGGTAGAAATGACTATTTAATTTAAGCGATAAAAGTACGGATTATTTTCTAGGAATTAGTAGTGAGTATTGAGATGTGATTATTAAGAAGTTGGTATTAAAAAAATGACAAAACCCAACACCCAAAACCCAACACCAAAAAAAGAGAGCAAACCTTTACAGTTTACTCTCTTTATCTGGTAAATAGTTCTTTTAACAAATAGGAAGTGTATTTCCGTCTACTTCTATGGTTTTACAGCGATTTACAGAATTGTAATCACATGGCGATAAAAGAGAACAATATTTTGTCACACAGTAATAAATTGTTTCAGGTCCGGTTCCGCATACGCGATAATCTGTTTGTGGAACTGAGAGTCCACCTTTGTTCAAATTAGAAATGGTAGATTTCTTTACGCTTAAATTTGTAAGATTCTTTTTTTTCATGATTGTAATTTTAAAATGATTTGATAATTTTTTCTACTAGTATTCATTAGCAAATTGGAAGCGTATTCGTATCCAATTCATTGGTTTTACAAATATTGGCAGTACAAATTTGCATAGAATCGCATTCTGCTGCTCCTGAACACGTAGTTACCGTTTGTTGTGGTTCAGGACATATACGACGATACGAAGGAATAATAATAATGATATCGCCACCTGAAACCACATGTTGATTCAAATGGGAAACTTTCGATTTTTGTAAGCGTAAGCTTTTAAGATTCTTTTTTTTCATGATCAAAGTATTAAGTTTTCTAAATGTTTTTAACAACTCATGTACGAATCGCAAGGATAGGTTTTGTCAATCCAGCAGCACATGGTACAATCCGTTCGTTGGGTTTCTCCTCCCGTAATTTTTGAATATTTTAAAGAAGAAATTACTTTTTTGTGTAAGCTTAGTTTGTCTAGATTTCTTTTTTTCATAGTGATTGCTTTTAAGAAAGTTAAGATAAAAAGAAGTACCTAAAGTTGGCTACGGTTTTCCCGTAAAAGTGCTAGTAAGTATTGAAAATGAGTTTGTTAGGTTTTGGTGAATTCTTCCAAAAAGAATTTTTATTGTTTGATAGGAAGCGTAATGATAAATTCAGAACCTTTGCCTACTTCGCTTTGCACGGTAATGCTGCCTTTCAAAATTTCAATATAGCGTTTAGACAAGCTCAATCCGATGCCTGTACCTTCGTATTTGCGACTCATGCCGATGCTTTCTTGTACAAAAGGATCAAATATTTTATGAAGATTCTCCTTTGCAATTCCGATACCTGAGTCTTTTACAGAAACGGTTGCTTTGTTATTGGTAGCATCAGAAGCAATCGTAATGGTGATATTGCCTGTAGGTGTATATTTAATAGCGTTGTGAATGATATTATTCAACGCAGTTCTAAACAATTGTTCGTCAATGATGACTTTGGGCGATGTGTTGTCTAAAACCAAATTATACGCAAGCGATTTCAATTCTGCCAAATGATCGTATTCTCTAAAGGAACTTTCTACGGTAAAATTCAAATCGTGTTCTGAGCAATCCAAATTGGCTCTGATAGCTTCTAACTCGCTAAATTCTGATAAATTATTCAACGTTTCCAGCAAACGATCTTTGCTTTCTTTTAAATACACCATCAAATTAGCGCGTTCTTCCTCGTCTTTTTCCGTAAGTAACAAATCGCTAATCGCCATAATTCCGTTGAGTGGCGTTCTGATTTCGTGACTAAAATTGGCAAGAATATTGGTCTTTAAACTGTGAAGTTCTTGTTCTTTAATATGAGCTTCTTTAATAGCTATATCAGCAATTTTTCGTTCTGTAATATCCAGTCCCGTAATCAAAACCGAAGTAACTTCTTCTAGTTCGTTGGTAATAGGCGTATATTTAATTTCCAACCACTGCGAATTGCCTTGATGCAATACGCGTTCTATTTCTTTTCGAGTGATAGTTCCTTTCAACGCTTCATTAAACGAATCGGCAAACGTATGCTTAAAATTGAGTGGCAATACTTTAATGAATTGTACCGTAGTTTCTAGCGGATTCACACCAAAATCTTGTTCAATAATGGCGGCAGACGCTTCATCGGTCAATAAAATTTTTCCTTCAGTATCGAGTAAAAATGTATATACAAAACCATTATTAATCATAGCGCGCATGCGACGTTGATTGGTCAATACCATTTGCTCGTTTAGCTTTCGTTCGTTCACATCGATTAAATTACCAATCAAACGTTCGGTAGTTCCGCTTTCATTCTTCTTGCAAAAACCATACACTTCATAATAGCGATACTGTCCATCCAAATGGCGCAAACGGTAATGATTGAAATAATACGCGGTTTCTTTATCTAAATTATCCAAGTGTCGTTGCAAAGCCTCGTCTACATCATCTGGATGAATCATTTTACGAAACGTTTCTTCAGGGACAAAATCGTCTTTAATAGAAAGTCCCAGCATGCGTTTAAACGACGGACTGTAATACACCAAATTGGTTTCAATATCATGATCAAACAAACCTGAACGAATTCCTTTCAGTGCTAAACGTTTGGTTTCTTCACTATATTCTAATTTCTGTAAATACTCTTGTCGCTCTGTAATATTGGCAACCGTTCCATTCACAAAAACGACGTTTCCGTTGTGCAACACAGGTTCTGCCGTAATATGCAAATAGGTAACACCTTCTTTTTGCGTAACCGTTTCAATATACGCGTAAGGCTCTTTCGTTTCTAACAGTTTGTACAAGTATTCTTTTGCACGTTCTCTAATAGCTTCTTCATAATTGTAAAACCCTTTTTGGTCGCGTTCGGTATCATCTGGATCAATGCCATGCATCTTATAGCATTCTTTTGACCAAAAAAGCTCTTTCGTGACAGGATTGTAATACCAAGCAGCAATTTTTCCCAATTTAGAAACCGCGCTCAATGCTTGGTGTTCTTTATTTTCTTCAGTAACATCAATTCCTGTTGCGTAAATAAATCCATCTACAAGTGAAAAATCGAGTCGCAAGCTTACAATGCCTTTAGAGCTTTTAGTAGGAAACTGCAATTGCTGATTTTGTAGTGTTTCACCGTTGCCAACGCTTTCTATAATTTCATGCAATAAGTCTTTGCAAGTATCTAAGACATAGTTTTGAAGTGAGTTGCCTATCCATGAATCGTTCCATCCTAAAGAAGAAGTAGTGCCACAGTGAAACTCTTGTATGACACCTTTTGGGTTTAAAATCAATAAATACATGCTTGATTTCTCAAGAATGTGTATCAAGAGTGCTGTCCGATTCATAAATGGTTGGTTAATAGTTACCTAAAATAACAAAAACAATTGACAGCTATGGACGATTTAACATTTTTATTTGGCATCAAAACTACCTTCACATGGTTATCCGTTGTTCGCAGTAGCTTTTGTCGTACAAAATAAAAAAGCGAACTCCATATTGAAGTTCGCTTTGGTTCATAATATCAGAGTTGGTAATGCTCTGAAATTAGTCCTCGCACGTTACAACGGATAACAACAATGCTCTTGTGTTCCATGTTGTGCATTGGAATGCGAATAACTTCCGCCTTTGACTTTGATAGTGTGTAACGTAGAAATTGCTTTTTTGTTCAGCTGTAACGCTTTTAACGGTTGCTTTTTCATAATACTCTGTTTTAAATGTTAATGGGATAAAACTAGAAATTTATTGGGTATTCAGCATGAAAAAACTGTCAAAATAGGTGCGTGTGCGTACGTGGACGTGTTTTTAATTAATGTAGCAATGTAGCAGTGGTTTTTTTAAAAGAAAGTTTTTGAAAATCAACTAACTTTTGTGAATGTCAAATAAAATTTGCCTGCAGGAAGTATGTTTTTTTGGTTTTAGAAAGAACTGAACGTCATGAATCTGGAATTAGGAATCAAGAATCATGATTCAAGACGAATTTACAAATCGACAAATCCACGAATAGACAAAAAACGAACAATAAAAAAAGCGTAGCAACCTAATACCCAAAGGCTAAGACCTAACATCCAACACCTGACAAAAAAAGTCTCAAAAAAACCATAAAAATAATTTTCAGAATAAAAAAAGCTTTCTATATTTGCATCCGCAATCGGGAAATACCCGATGAGACACTCGGAGAAATGGCAGAGTGGTCGAATGCGGCAGTCTTGAAAACTGTTGACTGTAACAGGTCCGGGGGTTCGAATCCCTCTTTCTCCGCTATAACCCTTGTAAACGCACTGTTTGCAAGGGTTTTGTTTTTTTGGTGTCAGCATGGTTGACAGTAGTATTTGTGAAGAAGTCTAGAAAATCAGATTTTTTGCCGAGAACGATAGTCTACACGGAAGCTCTTACTCTATTGAATCCACAATCTTCACAGGATTTTTAGCATCATCAATCGCAACAAAGGTGAAAAAGCCAGTCACTACTTTGGTTCTTCCTTCTTCGTACATGTTCTCCATAAAGATATCTACTTGTACGACACAACTGGTCGTTCCGACTTTGACCACTTTGGCAATCAATTCTACCAAGGTACCTTGCGGAATGGGTTCGGTAAAATCAATTTTATCAGTAGAAACGGTCACTACTTTTTTTCTGCTAAAACGCGTGGCGCAAATAAACGACGCTTCATCCATCAATTGCAATGCGGTGCCACCAAATAAGGTATCGTAATGATTGGTCGTATTTGGAAAAACCGCTTTAAAAATATGTGTTTCAGAGTTTTCAATTCGTTTTTTTAGTTGTGAAGTCATGGATGATGGATTTTATGATGTAGCCATTAATTTATTTTATCGTAAAGACTTACATTCCTTCTACGGTATTGTGTATTTTTGATAAAATAAATTTTCAACTCAAAGATAGCGTATATGCAAATAATAGAAAGCCTCAAATGGCGATATGCCACAAAAAAGTTTGACGCCAATCGTTTTTTAGATGACAATCAGATAGCAATTTTAAAAGAAGCCTTCAATCTTACAGCAACGTCGTATGGTTTGCAACCGATTCGTTTGGTAGTGATTCAAAACAAAGAACTGCAAGAAAAATTAGTGGAACACTCATGGAATCAACGCCAAGTTGTAGATGCATCGCACGTGTTGGTGTTGTGTATTGAAAACAAAGTGAATCGTGAAACTGTGGAAAACTATTTTCAACGTGTAAAAGACATTCGCAATACACCTGATGAAATTGTAGCGCCGTTTAAAGAGTTTATGATTGATACATTCTCAAAAAAATCTGACGAAGAATTAAAAACATGGGCATCCAAACAAGCCTATATTGCGCTAGGAAACTTATTGACAGTGTGTGGTTTGGAAAAAATTGACGCATGCCCAATGGAAGGATTCATTCCAGAAAAATACGACGAAATTTTAGGTTTGGAAGCACACGGACTTTCCTCAGTATTGGTATTGCCAGTTGGCTACAGAGCTGAAGATGATATGTTTTCTGATATGAATAAAGTTCGTAAGTCTGTAGCTGAAAGTGTATTAGAGTTATAATATTTTGGCAGGATTGTTGTTTTAAAAGCAGAAACACATATATTTGTTTTACGTTGTAACACCTAAACACATGAAGAAATTCCTTTTACTAGCGGTCTTTTTTATCGGATTTTCCGCTGCAGCGCAAGAAGATATCAAAATCAATTGGCTTACCGATTTTGAGGAAGCGAAGAAAATTTCAAAAAAAGAAAAAAAGCCTATCCTTATTTATTTTACGGGAAGCGATTGGTGTCCGCCGTGTAAAATGCTGAAAGAAGATTTCTTTTACACCAAAAAATTTCAAGAAAAATCGAAGGACTTCGTGTTGGTAATGGCTGATTTGCCAAGACGTGTAGATATCATCACGCCAGAACAACGTCAGGCCAACATAAAATTATTACAGGAATACAACAAACAAGGTAAGTTTCCAAATATTGTGGCGGTAAATCACAAAGGAAAAGAACTTGACAACATCATGTCGTATAATATGATGCGCGACACCAAACGTCATTACAAGTTTCTTGAAAAAATATTAAAAAACTATTAATACGAAACTCTTAAAAACAACCTCTTTTCTATACTTTTGTAGTTAGAAAAGAGGTTTTTCTTTAAAATAAAATCTATCATGTAACAACGATTCAGAAGGAAACTAAATATTGAAGTTCCTATTGAATATTTTTTGTTCTTTTCTTTGCATGCCCAAAGAAAATGAACCAAAAGAAAAGGCACTTTTATGAGGTGTTTTTAGTTCTTTTTTAAGCAAAGAACTAAAACCGCGCTACGAGCACTAAATTTCTATCAAGGTTTCAGAAATTTTTAATGTACTCATATCGCTACACTGCATAAAAGAGAGGCAAAAAAAGATAAACTGTCCGTTGTTTTGTGTACTAAAAAAATAAAATATGCCTGGATTTGAATTATTTGGTGATGCCGAACGTAAAGAAGTAAATGACGTATTAGATACTGGTGTGTTAATGCGCTACGGATTTGACGGAATGCGCAACGGACACTGGAAAGCAAAAGAATTAGAGCAAGCTCTGCAAACACAATTTGATGTAAAACATGCACAATTGGTTTCTAGCGGAACGGCTGCCGTTTCAGTCGCATTAGCAATTACAGGCATTGGCGCAGGAGATGAGGTCATTATGCCTACATTCACCTTTGTAGCTAGTTTTGAAGCGATAATGATGTTGGGCGCAATTCCTGTCTTAGTCGATATTGACGATACACTTACGCTAGATCCAACCGCAATTCGAAAAGCAATTACACCTAAAACCAAAGCCATCATGCCTGTGCACATGTGCGGAAGCATGGCAAACCTAGACGAAATCAAAGCGATTTGTGACGAGCATAATTTGATTTTGGTAGAAGATGCTTGCCAAGCCATCGGCGGAACGTATAACGGAAAAGCACTCGGAACTATTGGTGACGTAGGTTGTTTTTCGTTCGATTTTGTAAAAACGATGACCTGTGGCGAAGGTGGTGCAATCATTACCAATAACAGTGATTTTTACACCAATGCAGACCATTACAGCGATCACGGACATGACCATGTTGGAAATGACAGAGGTGCAGAAACGCATCCGTTTTTAGGATACAATTTCCGTATTTCGGAACTCAACGCGGCAGTCGGACTCGCACAAGTACGACGTTTACCAGAATTCTTAGACATTCAGGAAAAGCATTACAACATACTTCGAGAAGCTTTGGAAGACATTCCGCAAGTGACTTTTAGAACGGTTCCAGAAGGCGGTGTGGAAAGTTGTGCCTTTCTCAATTTCTTCTTACCCGATTTGGATATTGCTCGAAAGGTAATGGCAGGTTTTAAAGAAAATGGTATTGATGTATGTTTTCATTACTACGATAACAATTGGCATTACATTCGCAAGTGGGAACATTTAAAAGAATTAAAATCCTTATATCCAATTTCAAAAGAAGTCCGCGACGGAATGCAATATTTGGAAACCAAAACCTTTGAGCAATCCGATCAGTATATTGCGCGAAACATTTCGTGTTTGATTAAAATGTCGTGGACAGAAGAAGAGGTGAGAAGCAGAGCTGCAAAAATGCGCGAGGTGATTTTAGGAGCTGTAAATTAATATATCAATGTACTCATATAGCAGTGTATCAATGTTTTTTAATTTGATAATTTGAAAATGCTTTGATTTGAAGATGTATTCTTTGATTTTTTCTTCTATGTTTGAAATATAAAAGGTACTTTTTAAGAGCCAAGAGCCAAGAGCCAAGAGCCAAGAGCCAAGAGCCAAGAGCCAAGAGCCAAGAGCCAAGAGCCAAGAGTCAAGAGTCAAGAGGTAAGAGGTAAGAGCTAAGATAAATTAACGAATAACGAATAACGAATAACGAACAACAAACAACAAATCTAACAGCGAAGCGGTCTAAAATCTAAAAATCTAATAAGATACGTAGTCTACAATCTCCAAACCATACCCAATCATTCCGACACGTTTTTCTTGATGTGTATTGGTAACTAAACGAATTTTACTGATATTGATATCGTGTAGAATTTGCGCTCCAATTCCGAAGTCTTTCGAGTCCATTTTAATTTTAGGAGCTTTGTGTTCGCCGTCGTTTTGTAATGCTTTTAATTCTTTGATTCTGTGTAATAAATTCAACGAACTATGATCTTGATTGATGAATACAATCGCGCCTTTTCCTTCTTCATTCACCAAACGAAACATATCATCTAGTTTTTTATCGGCGTTGTTGGTCAACGTTCCTAAAATGTCATCATTGACCAATGTTGAATTGATGCGCGTCAATACAGGTTCGTCGGCAGACCAACTTCCTTTTGTCAATGCAATGTGTACGCGATTGTTGGTTGTTTGTAAATAGGCACGCATGCGGAAATCTCCGAAACGTGTTTGTACATTGAAATCTTCTTTCTTTTCAATCAAAGAATCGTGCTCCATTCGGTAGGCAACCAAATCTTCAATAGACACAATTTTTAAGTCAAAAATTTTAGCGACTTCCAGCAATTGTGGCAAACGCGCCATTGTTCCGTCTTCGTTCATGATTTCTACAATCACTCCTGCAGGTTGTAATCCTGCCAAGCGCGCAAAGTCAATCGCCGCTTCGGTATGACCTGTTCTACGCAATACGCCACCTTCTTTTGCTTTGAGTGGAAATATATGTCCAGGACGTGCCAAATCGAACGGACGTGTGTTTTTGTCAATTAATGCTAGAATGGTTTTTGCACGGTCAGAAGCAGAGATTCCTGTAGTAACGCCGTTTCCTTTCAAATCTACCGAAATGGTAAACGCGGTTTCCATTGGGTCGGTATTGTTGCTCACCATCATGCCCAATTGCAATTCTTTACAGCGATTTTCGGTCAACGGTGCGCAGATGAGTCCACGACCGTGTGTTGCCATAAAGTTGATCATTTCTGGCGTGACCATTTCAGCCGCAGCTAAAAAATCACCTTCATTTTCACGATTTTCATCGTCCACTACAATAATTACTTTTCCTTGACGGATATCTTCAATAGCTTCGTGAATGTTATTTAATTGTGTATCAGGTTTCACTTTTGTAGTTGACGTTGTCATGTTTTTCAGTATTTAATCGCAAAAATAATCATTCTCACGGGAAAAATTAAAATAAAGAAAGGTAAAGATTCATAGAAGTACTATAAGATAGAATAGCGTTTGTATTTTGCGTTTATTTATTCAACACTTTCAAGTTCTTGTTTGATTCTATTTTTGATAAAGAAATACGTAATAAAATAGAGTGGAATTCCAAAGAAATATATCAAATAGACAGTATTGCTGATTCCAGATTTCTCTCCTAAAGCTTTTGAAAAATCACTTAAATGGATAAGTGATTTTATAAAGTAGTAGAAATAGAATAGCAAGGAAGCAATGGAAATAATGAATAGCATAGTAAAAATCCAATCATCCAGCGCTACGTTGTTTAGTAAAACAGGTGTTGCAACACTAAATATTGAGGATATAACGTAATATAAGAATGTTTTTTTAGAAGCTTTAGAAAATTTTGAAAGACTCGTTGTTGCTTTTTCATACTGTCTATTCTCAAAAAAGCCTAATACTTTGAGTCTACGTTGCGAAATACCACGTTCTTCTAAAATATTAATAGCCAAACTGCGTTCGCCTTCAGTATAATGGAACTGACGATATTTTTTTACAACATTCATCAATCCTACATCACTTAAGGCTTTGAATTTCTCGGTACTTTCTCTATCAGATTCCGTAATCTCAGCCAACTTAGGAAGTACCTCAGTTTCTTCCTCTTCTTCCTCTCTAAGTTTGACAAATAAGCCTTTTAAAGAGAAACTAAACAAGCCTTGGTCGGAAGTAGCGCGTTTGGTAAAGTAGATACTCAGCGGAAACATAATCATGGTAGACAACCACGTTCCTAGCCATGGTGGAATACTACCGTCTTCGGCACTGTTTTTTCCAAAAATTCCGATAAAGTGATAGACTAAAAATAGACATACAGCAATGACCATTGGCAAACCGATTCCTCCTTTGCGAATGATGGCTCCTAACGGCGCACCTACAAAGAACAGAATAATGCACGCAATAGCAACAGCGAACTTGTCGTGCATGTATATTTTTTGATGATTGATTTTTTTCTCCATGCGCTTGAAGCGATTTTCGGTGTTTTCAAGCGTTGTGCGACGACCTTTGATGTTGGTAATGGAAATGTCTAACGCACGTTTTTGATTTTTGAGCGATAGTAATTCTAAAACATTATCTGACTTGTTGATAGAATCTAAGGGAACACGATTGGTGGAATCTTTTTCAATAATAACTATTCCAGTACGTTTGAACATGTTTTCTCCAAAACCAATTTTTTCTTGATCGTATTTCTGCTCAAATTTAATAATGGTATCATAGAGCTGTTGCACATTGAACATTTTGTACGTGTTGTAATCGGTAGCGTCCAAATCGACATCATTGATTTCGCGCAAATCTACGTTCATAATGTATTTTTCAAACGATACTTTGGCGTGTTGCTCACGCAAGGCGTCTTTTGGGTCGGTTGATTTGACGTCTTCGTAGCGATTTCCATCAAACAAGACCATTTGTAGAATGTCAGAATCGGGACTGCTTTTGAGTTCGCCGTTTTTCGATTTGATGACAATCCGATTTCTTCTGTCGTTGGATTTTTGGTGAATAATAACTTTATCCAACAATTGATCGTTATCACCGTATTTTTTATCAACCTTAATATTAATATCGGCAATATCGTTAAAAACACCTTCGCCAATTGCCAAGGCAGGCTTTTTCTTCGCTAGATTTTTTCGCAGATTGTATTGCTTAAATTCTGACCAAGGAATGACGTTGTTGCTAAAGAAAAACGTTCCGATTCCCAATAAAAAAATAAAAACAATACAGCTTCGCATGGCGCGTTGCAAGGAGATTCCTGTTGATTTCATCGCGGCAAATTCATAGCTTTCCGCAAAGCGACCAAAAGTCATAATGGAAGATACTAAAATACTTAACGGCAATACTAATGGAATCAGCTTGGGAGCGGTGTACAGCAAGAATTTTAAAATGATGCTAACGTCCAATCCTTTTCCAGCCAATTCACCTATAAAAAGCCAAACGGTTTGTAATATAAATATGAACATAAATATTACAAACACGGTAAGAAACGTTAAGAAGTAACTCTTAAGTATATATCTATCAAGTATTTTCAAGTAGCCTAGTTTTTATCTATATAATAATCCTCGTATTTCGATTCGTCAAATATAAATAAGCTTTTTGATAATGGCTGATTCGTTTTAAAAGAATTAACAGTTAATGTAGTAATTGTACCGTTTTTTCCTGTTTCAATGAGATTGTAGATGTGTTTTGTTTTTTCGTCAATTCCCAACAATACATTTTTAATGTCTGATGTTGGACTCGTTGGTGTTAACTTGATGTATTGAATTTTTCTACCGCGTACGTTTTGTAAAATGTCCCACGCGTAGGTATAGCCTTTTTTGTAGAATGTCAACATTTCAGAAGGCGACAAGCCTGTTTCGTCATCTTCAACATCTGAAATGGTTACTTCTTCGTTGGCAGGAACAATGGTGTACACTTTTTTAGTGTCGTATAATTTGGTAAACCCTAAGAAGTTTAGGTAATATTTTTCGCCTTCCAAAGTGACATTTCCTTTGGATTCTTGCTTGGTATTGGCTTCTTTGTTGTTCAATTCGTATTTAAAGTCAATTTGAATGTTTTCATAACTGTTGACTTTGGCAGAAACTTCATCTAATAGTTTTTTTGCTTTTGCTGTATTTTGCGCATTTACAGTGCATGTGAATATGCCTAATACCAACACTAAAACTAGTTTTTTCATGTTATCCATTTTTTTCGTTTTCTAATAATTGTTCTAAAGCTATAATGTCAGGAACCAACACTTGTCGTGCTTTGCTTCCTTCGAAGGGACCTACAATTCCAGCAGCTTCTAATTGGTCTATAATTCTTCCAGCACGGTTGTACCCAAGTTTTAGCTTACGTTGCAATAACGAAGCCGAACCTTGTTGTGCTACGACAATGATTTCAGCCGCTTCTTGGAATAGTTTATCTCTATCTGCGATGTCTATATCAAGACTTGTGCCACTTTCTTCACCTACATATTCTGGTAGCATAAAAGCATCTGGATAGGCTTTTTGTGCGCCAATAAAGTCTGTAATTTTTTCAACTTCTGGCGTGTCTACAAAGGCACATTGTATACGGATTAAATCGTTTCCTTGCGTGTATAACATGTCTCCACGACCAATTAATTGATCGGCTCCTGAGTTGTCTAAAATGGTGCGCGAATCTATTTTCGACATCACACGGAAGGCAACTCTGGCAGGGAAATTCGCTTTAATCATTCCCGTAATTACATTTACAGACGGACGTTGTGTTGCGATGATGAGGTGAATTCCAATCGCACGTGCCAACTGTGCCAAACGCGCAATAGGTGTTTCGACTTCTTTTCCTGCAGTCATGATTAAATCGGCAAATTCATCCACCACTAACACAATATACGGTAGATATTTATAACCGTCGTTCGGATTGAGTTTACGCGCTTTGAATTTAGCGTTGTATTCGACAATGTTACGACACATCGCATTTTTCAGCATGTCATATCGTTGATCCATTTCAATACAGAGCGAATTCAACGTGTTGATTACTTTCGAATTGTCTGTGATAATGGCTTCTTCTGAATCGGGAAGTTTTGCTAAATAATGACGTTCTATTTTGTTGAAAAGCGTCAATTCTACTTTTTTCGGATCGACCAATACAAATTTTACTTCCGCAGGATGTTTTTTGTAGAGAATTGAAGTCAAAATACAATTCAGTCCTACCGACTTTCCTTGTCCCGTGGCACCAGCCATTAACAAGTGTGGCATTTTTGCCAAATCGACTACCAATGTTTCGTTGCTAATAGTTTTTCCGAAGGCAATTGGCAACTGCATTTCTGCTTCTTGAAACTTTTTAGAAGCAATGGCAGAACGCATGGAAACGATGGCAGGTTTTTTGTTTGGCACTTCAATTCCAATCGTACCTTTTCCTGGCATGGGCGCAATGATACGAATTCCCAATGCAGCTAGCGAAAGTGCAATATCGTCTTCTAAGTTTTTAATTTTAGAAATACGCACACCTGCTTCTGGAATGATTTCATATAATGTAACCGTTGGACCCACTGTTGCTTTAATACTAGCAATTTCTATTTTGTAATTGCGAAGCGTGGTAACGATTTGGTTTTTATTTTCTTCAAGTTCTTCTTGATTGATGGTGATAGAACTTCCGTTGGTATAATCTTTTAGTAAATCGATGGTTGGAAAACGGAAATTTCCCAATTCGAGTGTTGGGTCAAATTCGCCGTGTTCTTTCACGAGTTTATCCGATAAGTTTTCGGTGACAGTTTTTTCTTCAACTATTTTTTCGACTTGAATTTCGGTTTCGTCTTCCTCTTTGGCAATTTCTACTTCGAAAGAGGTATCTTTTATTTGGGTATCTTTCTTTTCTGTGCTTGTTCCAGAATGATTTTTGATGGTTGGTTGTAAATTTTCAACCGATAATTCAAATTCTGATTTTTTTACTTTTTCTGTAGCTGCGGTTTCTTCTTCGTTGGTTTCTGTCTGTGCTTCTGTAGCAGTAGAAGTTTCAGTTTCTTCTGTTTGGGTAGCTTCTGTAGTTGTTTCGCTAGAAGTTTCTTCCGTAGTAAAGTCTTCTTTTATATCTGATTTTCGCTTTTGAATATAGGCTGATACGTGTTCTGGCGTAAGCTTTAAACGTAACACCGCATACAAAATCGCACCAAAAACTAATAGCAATCCAACACCGATTTTACCAATATACACTTGCAAATACGAATTGATTTCATATCCAATCGTTCCACCCAAAATAGGCGCCGAGTTAAAGAAGAAGCCTAAGAAGATAGACAGCCAAATGACAATGATACTTCCCCAAAACCATCGGTTAAATAACTTCTTTTTGGTATCCAACAACAAGTGTAATCCTGTCCATAACAATAAACTAGCAAAAATAAACGACGCAATTCCAAAACCTCTGTAGATAAAAAAGTCGCTGATACTCGCGCCAAAACGTTGCATCCAGTTTTGTGTTTTTACTGAGCTATCAGAACTGTCGAGCACACTTTGATCGACTTCGCCTGTAAAGAAATACGAAGCAAAGGCAATAAATAGCGCAACCGCCAATAACATCAGTAAACTACCCAAAATAATTTGATGCTGTCGGGTAAACGTAAAATCAGGTTTTTTGAATTTCGAGACTCTAGGAGCTTTTTTCGTTTTTTTTACGGTTTTTTTCTTTGCCATTCAGGGATTGCTTGTTTATAGTCCATAAACTCGGAATATTTTCGCGAGTAAAATACAAATCACACTAAAGTCGCAAGATATTTAAAATTAATCTTTATGCGAAACGTTTTTCCGTAAAATAAAAGATGAAGTAAGAATAGGAGTGAAGTAAAGGAACTAAAAAGAAAAAGCGGGATTGCTCCCGCTGTGTTTACTCAATAATCGAGCTTAAAAATGCTCCGACGCTTGCGTCGAAATGTTTTAATAGTTTCTGCTAGATGCTTCGTGGGCTTACCCCGAAGTAGTTGGCTTAAACTTCCCAATCTACGGTCAAATCACAATTGATGATTCCGCATGTATGTTTTGGCTCGCCTACACAACCTGTGTTAGCACAACCAATAATCGTATCTACCGCACCACCTTTTTTGTTTTCAAGGTCAGAAATAGACTTTTTGTTCAATACTAAATTTTTAAATTCTCTTTTTTTCATAATATAAAGTTTGTGTTATTAAATCTTATCATTTCAAAGTGAAGTAATTAGGCTTCCTCACAACCTATATCACTGAGTAATTGACAGTTGATGATACCGCAAGTTTCTTTTACAGGACCAATACAACCTGTGTCGTTAGCACAATCTTTTTCCGAGTGCGGAAGCGCACCACCTTTAATAGACTCGTCTAAATTGCTGATAGACGTTTTGTTTAAGATTAAATTTTTAAGTTCTCTTTTTTTCATGGTGTATTATTTTGTAGTTAATAATACTTCAAGGTAAGAAAAAAATGAAGACAATTGGCGTTTTTGTGTGAATTATTATCAGTGAATTACTTCGCAGTGTGACGCTGGAGTAGTTAAAGAAAGCTATGAAAAAGATGTAGGCATTAGGGTGCTAATTACCTGAGTTTGATTTAAAATTTGATTTACAATAATGATTTTCAAACAGTTATGAAAGTGTCAAATCGAGCATTATCGTAGATACCGAGCATCGCTCTCGAGATTCAATAGAAATATAGACTTTCTTAGCTGTTCTCGACTGCGCTCCTTTAGACTTGTATATTTATATTTAAGTTTAAAAAAGAGCCGAACTTAAGTACACTATTTGCGCTCAGAATTAAAAAT